>CAVQSX010000040.1:0-890738 GCA_963715905.1 uncultured Actinomycetota bacterium | reverse complement strand
GGAGCTGCTGGACAGCCGTGGCCGCAGCATGGCCGGCCGAGCGCGTTCGCACACGCCGAGCACCGCGGAACCACTCGTCGTGCTGCTCATCGATGAATTGGCGGGCCTGACCGCATACATGACAGACGCCGCCCTCAAGAAGCAAGTCGCGGCCTCGCTCTCGCGCATCCTGACAAAGGGCAGAGCCATAGGCATCGTGGTCGCTGCCTTCATGCAGGACCCACGCAAAGAGATCCTGCCCATGCGCGGGTTGTTCACCCAGACCATTGCGCTGCGGCTGCGTTCACGTGACGAGGTCGCGATGGTTCTGGGTGATGGCCTCGCCGATGCCGCTCCGGCGCACCGAATCAACCCAAATGAACCTGGGAACGGATACGTCATCGCCGAAGACGGATCAACGATGCGAGTACGCGCCGACTACTGGCCTGACTCGTTAATCCGTTCCGTCGCAGACGAATACGGGTTCACCCATCCTAGACCCGCTGGTCCCGCAGAGAGCTGAGGACATCGGCATGGCGACTCTCGGCATCAACAGTACCGTCACCGTGATCGCGACCTTTCCAGAGCTTCTGACAGCGGAGCAGGTGGCCGAGCTGCTTGGCGTGTCCGCCGCGACCGTGAGCCGATGGGGCGCATTGCGCGAACACGGCGAAGACGTGGGACCACCCTGCTACACGCTATCTGACCGCGTAAGACGTTGGGACGCAGCGGAAGTCCGCGCGTGGCTCCGCCAGGTGCGCCGCTAAGTGGCCGGATCAGTACCGCGGGGCATCCGAAAGCGGACCAATTCAGCCGGCCAGGCGCGCTACCAAGTGCGCTACCTGGTGCGCGATCCAAACTCCCCGTCAGGATGGGTCGAGACGTCATCGACGTTTGCCACCATGCGGGAAGCGCGCGCGTTCAAAGCCGATCGCGACGGCGAGGCGGCGATTGGCGCCCGACGATTCGACCCCAGACTTGGCCGCGCCAGCCTCTCCGCTATCTGGACGCAATACAGCGCATTGAAACAGCCCGGCCGTTTCCCCAAGACGTGGAGCGGCTACGCGCAGCATTGGGAGCTGCGTATCAGCCCGCGCTTCGGCCATGTCCCGGTTGACGAGATCAGCCGGAAGGACGTGCAGCAGTTCATCGGCGGCCTCACCGTGGGCCCGTGGGCCAAACTCGCCACGCTCCGGCTGCTGCGCTCGATTCTCGACATGGCTCGCGAGGACGGTCGAATTCACATCAACCCGGCCCAGGGCGTGTCATCCGGTCGGATTCCGGCGCGGGAACGTCACCGCTACCTCTCGGCCACGGAAGTCGCCGCCCTGGCAACCGCCTGCGGCGACCAAGGCGACATCGTCACAATCCTGGCCTTTACCGGTCTGCGCTGGTCCGAACTCGTCGGCCTGCGCGTCGGCGACATCGACCTCATCGCGCGCCGCCTCTACGTACGCCAGGCCGCACCGGAAGTGGAGGGCCGGATCATCGTCGGGCCGCCGAAAACTCGCGCCGCCGTGCGAACCGTCCCACTCCCCCAAATCGTCATCGACGTGCTCAAGCCACGAATCGAAAAGCGCTCACCTAAAGAACAAGCGATCGCATCACCAAACGGCGGCTTCCTGAGATCAAACAACTGGCGCAGACACACCCACTGGAACAAAGCCCTCAAGAAAACCGGCCTGGCACCGCTGACGATCCACGACCTCCGCCACACGTACGCCAGCCTCGCCCGCAAATCCGGGGCCGACCTCCGCTACGTCCAGAAGACCATGGGGCACTCGACGCCGACCGTCACGGCAAATATCTACAGCGACCTCTACTCGGACGAACTCGACCACGTAGCTACGAATCTCGACCGGCTCAACGACGTCGCCGAAGACCAGGCGAACGGACAGGAACCGGACACGACCAACCATCCATAGAGTGCTGTCACCGCGTCCACGCAGGTAGAGAATGGTGGCCAGGGCCGGGATCGAACCGGCGACCTTCCGCTTTTCAGGCGGACGCTCGTACCGACTGAGCTACCTGGCCGGAAGGCAACGTGTGCCTCGCCGCGTTGGCGACCCTGACGGGACTCGAACCCGCGACCTCCGCCGTGACAGGGCGGCGCGCTAACCAACTGCGCCACAGGGCCTTGCTGTACTGCTCGCTCCGACGTTGCCGCGTTGCGCGTACCCCCAACGGGATTCGAACCCGTGCTACCGCCGTGAAAGGGCGGCGTCCTAGGCCACTAGACGATGGGGGCCAGAACCGAATCACTCCGGGGCACTCGCAACGCAGTTAGCGTTGGGAGCCACGCAAGCTTAGGTCACCGCGGGCCCAATCCTCAAACGAGCATCGGTTGCCGACCCAGTATCCTGAATTTCCGTCGCCCCTATAGCTCAGTTGGTAGAGCTACGGACTTTTAATCCGCAGGTCGCAGGTTCGAGCCCTGCTGGGGGCACCAAACGCGCCACTAGCTGGGCTGACGCCGCCGGAGTCGCGGACCGCCAATGCGTTTTTGGACGCCATCGACCGGCGGATTCCACGGCGACGGTGTCGGAGGGTGCCGGAGGCCTCGTCCATGGCCGATCACCGTCGCCACACGGCCACCACGACGTTTGGCCGTCCAACGGCTTGGATATGCTTTCGTAAATGAGCGACGCCGAGATGCACCCCAACGCGCCCGTAGCCCTGGTGACGATGGAAGTTCGTCACCCCACGATGGATTCTCTGACCGAATCCTCGAGCCGGGAACTCAAACGCCTACTCTCCGAGCACCTGCCCATCGAACGCCAAGCGCAGGATATGGCGTGGGGGATGGGGCCCGGCGGAAGTCCGACGCCAACCGCTGACCGCTTCGTGCGTTACGTCAACCGCGATAACACGATTGCAGCTTCGTTGAAGAACGAAGCGATCACCGTTGAGACCACCTCGTACACCAACTTCGAGTCCTTCTGCGAGGTGGTGATGCGGGTCGTCGACGCACGGGCGCAAGTCTCATCGATCGTTGGGGTGGAACGTATCGGCCTGCGCTATGTCCTGGAGGTCCGCGTCCCAGTGGGCGTCGATGGCCGCATCGATTGGAGCAACTGGATCTCCGAACCGCTCATCGGGCCGCAGCGCATCGCTCCCAGCGGATTGGCCCTGACCGAGTGGCAAGGCGCCGCGGTTTACCGCGAACCACAGCCGGGCAAGTCGCTCATCATCCGCTACGGCCCGGGGATCGGTCAGGCGCTTGATGTGAACTACCACCTGCGCCGGATCACGCCGCCCCAGCAGGGACCGTATTTCCTCATGGATATCGATAGCTTCTGGACTCCGGTCGGTGGCGCGATTCCCGAATACAACAGGGACCTGCTCGTCACGACTTTCCAGGATCTGTACGAACCATCGCAGACCGTGTTCCAGGAGATGCTCACCAGCCGCCTGAAAGATGACCTGCTTCGCCGCTAGGCCTTCACCGAGCTGGTATAGGTCACGTCAGCGAACGTGGCAGCAACCGCGTCGTCGGGATAAACAAAGCCGTTAATCGCATGCAGTTCTTTGACAGTGTGGCGCGAGGTCTGCCAGTCCCGCTGGGCCAGATAGTCGACGATGTGGCTGCGCTGCCCGTGGTAGACGAGTTCGTTGAGGTCGACTTCGAACCCGAGGTCCGTCATCCGGTCATGGTGTGCCCGCCAGCGCTCGTCTGCGAAAACGGCTGTGTCGGGGACGAATTCGAAGGCCAGTCGGCTGCCGGTGGCGCTCAAATCGGTGATGTTGTCGAATAACGCGTCCTGGGCTTCGTCGGGCAAGTAGATCAGTAACCCTTCGGCACTCCACGCCGAGGGAGCCTCCGGGTCGAACCCCGCCGCCTGCAGCGCGGTGGCCCAGTCGTCGCGTAAGTCGACGGCAACAGTGCGCCGCTCGGCGGTCGGTTTGGCGCCAAGATCGCCCAGTATCAGGGTTTTGAACTCGATCACCTCTGGCATGTCTACCTCGTAGACGACGGTGCCCGTCGGCCACGGCAGCCGGTACGCACGCGCATCGAGGCCGGACGCAAGTATCACCGCCTGGCCGATCCCGCTCTGCGTCGCGTCGACGAAGAATTGATCATAGAACCTAGTGCGGCAGGCCATCCCCTCTGCCATCCGGCGCGGATCGAAATTGGATTCTCCCCCAACGGGAATCTGCCCGTTCACCACCCGTACATAGACATCCATTCCAACCGCTCGCACTAACGGCGCGGCGTACGGGTCATCGATCAGCTTCTCGTCGGAAGCCAGCGCCCGCTGGGCAGCGACCATGGTCGCCGTCGCCCCGACGCTCGTCGCGAGATTCCAACGATCGCTTTCGGCGCGCGCCATCGTGCTCCCTAGCCCTGCCTCGAAATCCCGACAAACATAGACAATCTAGTTATTACCACAGCCCAGCCCGTCAAGCCCTGGAGGATGTCTGACGGACTTTGCCCAGCGCACTATCGAATTGGCTCGCCGAATCGTCACCAGGACGAGCGCAATTCGGCGATCGTGCCGCCAGGCTGACCGACTGTCTGCACCGCTTCAGAATCACCGCTATTATCTGCGTATGCATGCAGGTAATGGCGAAGGGCGTTTACCCGACGATCAAGCCGGCCTGATCGTCGAGGTTTTCCGAATGCTGGCCGACGCTACCCGCGTGCAAGTGCTCTGGTCGCTGACAGATCGGGAGATGTCGGTCAATGAGCTGGCCGAGCACGTGGGCAAGCCGGCACCGTCGGTCTCCCAGCACCTTGCGAAGCTGCGGATGGCGCGTCTGGTGCGAACACGCCGAGACGGAACCACGATCTTCTACAGCCTGGAGAACGATCATGTCCGCCAGCTGGTCATGGACGCCGTCTTCAACGCCGAGCACGCCGGTCCCGGGGTGCCACGTCACCACCGCGCCCACGATGGGCTGAAGGCAGTCTCCGAATCAGAGCCGCCGAATGCTTTAACTGCCGACGACTCAGGGTGAACAGCCTTTAAAAACAGGAAATTTCACGCAAGGAGACAACGACTATGTCCGAGCAGCACACCCATGAAACGCCACACGCGCACGAACACCAGCACGGCGAAGGGGCGCACACCCACGCTCACACCACGCATGAGCACGACCACGTCACACATGAGCACTCCCACTCCCACGACGATGGGACCGAGCACTCGCATCCGCACATGCACCAGGCCGGTCTGGAAGACGCCCATCGCCACGCCCACGCTTAACGCGTCAGGCACTGCGGTGCTTAGCCGATCGACTAAGAGACGTTGGGGCAGTAGTGCATTGGGTTGTCGCGCTCGTCCAGCGGCGGCAAGTTGCGCGCCGGCGTCTGCACCAACGGCGCATCGGCCGGGATTCGGCCGGCGGCACGGTCCAAGCCGGCGCGGGCCCGCGGGTGCTTGCGAAACCGGCTTGGCACGCAGGTGAAAACGAGGCCGACCAGGTCACCGAAGCGGCGGTGCAGCCATTCGTCGCGCCGCGACCACCCGTAGCCCATCAGTTCGCGCACCGGCGGATCGTAGAGACCGACGGTCAGCCAGACGAAGAACGGTCCCAGCAATTTGCGCTGTGCATTCCACAACCAGTCCGGGACCCATTGGGCGAATGGAGGTTTGGGCAGTTCGGTCAGATCGAGGACGGCACGCGCCGCGTAGTTGTTCTCCAATACGTTGCGGCACATGTGATCCCAGTATGCTTGGAATTCTTCCCAGGACGTGGGCACCGGCCGCATGCTCATGCCATACATCCGGTACCACTCGATGTGCTCGTTGAACAGCTGGCGCTTTTGCGCTTCGGTGAGACCGCCGCAGAACCGCTCGGCCGCATGGATAGTGCCGACGAAGAACGTGGCATGTGCCCAGTAGAAGACATCGGGGTTCAACGCGTGGTAGCGGCGGCCCTGGCCGTCGACGCCCTTGATGTCGGCGTGATAGTCCCGAACCTCAGCGCCGGTGACCGGGGCGCGGTCGCCGTCGAACACGACGCCGCCAATCGGGTACAACGACCGCAGCAGCCGCGGCCAGCGTTCCCGGAAGAACGTCGAGTGATCTATCACTGCCGCACCCAGCTGGGGGTGCATGTTCTGCATGGATCCGGCCCACGGACCCTGCAGCATGCCGCGCCAGTCTCCGAAATACCGCCACGTCAGGGAATCCGGGCCGAGCGGCAGCGCCTCATAGCCCAGCGGCGACACCGGACATCCGCTGGGACCGGTGTTATCAGCCGGGCATGCCGCGAAGGAATTTTGAGGCACGTGTGGAGCTTCCTGTACATGGTTGTTGCGACCTATAGTCAAGAGCAATTCTGACTACATATGTTGTCAGTTGCAGCTTAGGAGCGATGTGCAGTCCGGTCAACGACGGGGCCGCTGGACCGGTGTCCCACTGGCGAGTCGTTTCGCCGTACGTCGGGACAACCTCATCACCGCTGGTGTACAGCTGCTCGGGAGCGATAGCGGGCCGGCGCTGACCGTACGTGCCGTCTGCCGCAAGGCCGCGCTGACCGAGCGCTACTTCTATGAAAGCTTCTCCGACCGCGACGAATTCGTGCGTGCGGTCTATGACGATGTCTGCACACGAGCAATGGCGGCCCTCACCTCGGCGAAAACCCCTCGGGAAGCCGTCGAGCAATTCGTCGAGCTGATGGTCGACGACCCCGTGCGCGGGCGCGTGCTGCTGCTGGCACCGACGGTAGAACCGGTGCTGACCCGGTCGGGAGCGGAATGGATGCCCAACTTCATCGATCTGCTCCAGCACAAGCTATCGCAGGTCGGCGATCCGGTACTGCAGAACATGATCGCTACCAGCCTCGTCGGCGGGCTGTCCAGCCTGTTCACCACATACCTCAACGGACAGCTGGGGGCCACCCGCAACCAGTTCATCGACTTCTGCGTCCAGCTGCTGCTCAACACCGCGGGCCTGTACGTTCCCGTTAGTGAACTGGGGAAACCTGATTAACATTCGGTCGCATACGGTCTAAGGTGGTACTTGTCTGGCCGCTATTTCACTGAGCCGCCGGCGACTCCCCCGACCGGCAAACGACGTATGGAACTGTGACCGTGCCATGCCGGACGGAAACTTGATGCTACCGGGGTACACAGATATATTGACTGCAACCACTAGACACAGGTAACTGGAGGCCCCATGGCAGCCAAGCTGACCGACCTACAGCTGTTACACGAGCTTGAACCGGTCGTCGAGCAGTACATGAACCGCCACCTCAGCGTGCACAAGAACTGGAACCCGCACGACTACATTCCGTGGTCGGACGGCAGGAACTTCTACGCGCTCGGCGGCCAGGACTGGAGCCCCGAGCAGAGTCGGCTTACCGATGTCGCCCAAGTGGCGATGGTGCAGAACCTGATGACCGAGGACAACCTGCCGTCGTATCACCGCGAGATCGCGATGAGTTTGGGCATGGACGGCGCGTGGGGTCAGTGGGTAAACCGCTGGACGGCCGAGGAAAACCGGCACGGGATAGCGCTGCGCGACTATCTGGTGGTCACGCGCGCGGTCGATCCGGTCGAACTCGAAAAACTGCGCCTCGAGGTGGTGAACCGGGGCTTCAGCCCGGGCCAGAACCGCCAGGGCGACCTTTTCGCCGAGAACCTGTTCGACTCGATTGTCTACGTCACGTTCCAGGAACTGGCCACCCGGATCTCGCACCGCAACACCGGGAAAGCGTGCGACGAGGAAATCGCCAACCAGCTGCTGGCGAAAATATCGGCCGACGAGAACTTGCACATGATCTTCTACCGCGACGTCACCGAAGCCGGCCTGGAGATCGCGCCGAACCAAGCGATGCACTCGTTACACCGGGTGCTGCGAAACTTCAGGATGCCCGGGTTCACGGTGCCAGAGTTTCGCCGCAAGGCTGTGATGATTGCCGTCGGAGGCGTGTACGACCCGCGCATCCACCTCGACGAGGTCGTGATGCCGGTGCTGAAGAAGTGGCGCATCTTCGACCGCGAGGACTTCACCGGCGAGGCCGCCAGGTTGCGCGACGATGTCGCCGTGCTGATCGAAGAGCTCGAGGCGGCCTGCGACAAATTTGAGATCTCCAAGCAACGTCAACTCGATCGGGAAGCCCGCACGGGCCGCACCATCACGGCCCAGGAGCTGCACAAAACCGAAGGCAAGCTCGCCTTGAGCCAGAGGTAGCCGGCGTTGCGCATCGGCCCCATCGCGCTGGCCAGCCCGGTGGTGTTGGCCCCGATGGCTGGTGTGACGAACGTCGCCTTCCGGACGCTGTGCCGCGAGCTTGAGCAAGCCCGCGTCGGAACGGTCAGCGGACTCTACGTCTGCGAGATGGTAACGGCGCGCGCCCTCGTGGAGCGGCATCCCTCCACCATGCACATGACGACGTTCTCCCCGGACGAGTCGCCGCGCTCGCTGCAGCTCTACACGGTGGATCCCGCCACCACCTACACGGCCGCCCGGATGGTCGCTGTCGAGGGCTTGGCCGATCACATCGACATGAACTTCGGCTGCCCCGTGCCCAAGGTGACCAGGCGTGGCGGCGGGGCGGCGCTACCGTTCAAGCGCCGCCTGTTCGGCCAGATCGTCGCCGCAGCCGTGCGCGCCACCGAAGGTACCGACGTGCCGGTGACCGTCAAGTTCCGCGTCGGGATCGACGAGGACCATCACACACACCTGGATGCCGGGCGCATCGCCGAGGCCGAAGGCGCCGCCGCGGTCGCACTGCATGCCCGTACGGCGGCGCAGCGCTACTCCGGGAGCGCCGATTGGGAGCAGATTGCCCAGCTCAAGCAGCAAGTGCGGACGATCCCGGTGCTCGGCAACGGGGACATCTACGATGCGAGCGATGCGCTGGCCATGATGGCCAGCACCGGGTGCGACGGCGTTGTCATCGGCCGTGGTTGCCTGGGCCGACCGTGGCTGTTCGCCGAACTTTCGGCCGCATTCACCGGCAGACCCGCACCCACACCGCCCACCCTTGGCGAGGTCGCCGACATCATCCGCCGGCACGGTCGGTTACTGGCTGCCCATTTCGGCGAAGACAAGGGCATGCGCGATATCCGCAAGCACATCGGCTGGTACCTGCACGGGTTTCCGGCGGGATCCGATCTGCGGCGGGCGCTGGCGCTGGTCAGGACCCTTGCCGAACTTGATTGCTTGTTGGAGCGCTTGGATGGTGCCGTCCCGTTCCCGGATGCGGCGACCGGCCCCCGGGGCCGGCAGGGTTCACCGGCCCGGGTGGCGCTGCCCGAAGGTTGGTTGACCGATCCGGACGACTGCACGGTGCCGGCTGGAGCCGACGTCATGCATTCAGGCGGCTGAGTCCCGGGGCGCAAAATCGCGTCTTGGACCATAACTAAGTACGATGTGGGCCTTGTGCCATTGCACGTTGGTAGCGGATCGGTTTGGCCGCTGCGCGAGAACCAAAGGTGCGGGGCGACCCCGCGGGTGGCGCGGCACTGAAAATGCCAGCGCGGGTAGATGCGTGCGTTCGGGACACCACTCTCGTCCACAGCAGAGTGCAGCTGAACTTTGGAGGCCGGTAGGACGTGGGTGACGGCGAGCACGACGCCACTCTTGACCGTGGGCGCGCATCCATTACCGCCGGTCAATCCACCCCGGCCGGCCCGCAGGCGGCACGGGGCGCCGCGCCCTGGGAACGGTTCCCTGCACCTTCGCACGAGAACGGCTCGCCCGACGACCCTTCCGAGAAGGTCGGCTCCCACGCCCGCGGCGGACTCAGCGTCGCCGACCTGATCGCCAAAGTGGGAGCCCCGACCCTTGACCGGCCCAGTCACCGTCACATGGCGCCGGACGCCGAACCTTCCGACACGTCGCCGGAGATGGCAGACGAACACGCCACCGACCAGCAGGACCCGACGACCATCGAGATCCCGGCCTACTCGTTCCAGGCCGCGTCGGAACTTCCCGACCTCGGGGCCACCGAATACACCGCCGGCGGCGGTGAGAGCCCCAAGACGGCAAGGTCGGACCGTAAATCCGGTCGCCGGCCGATGCTGTTGGCTGGGCGCTCGCTGGCGGCGCTTTTTGCCGTACTGGCACTGGTCCTGACGGGCGGCGCGTGGCAGTGGAGCACGTCAAAGAACGCCCGCCTCAACACCGTCAGCGCGCTCGACCCGCATTCCGGCGACATCCGTGACCCCAACGGTCAGTACGGCGACGAAGACTTCCTGATCGTCGGTATCGATTCGCGCCTGGGCGAAAACGCCAACATGGGCGCCGGCGATGCGGATGACGCCGACGGCGCACGCTCGGACACGATAATGCTGGTGAACATCCCGGCCAACCGAAAACGCGTGGTCGCGGTGTCGTTCCCCCGAGATCTGGCGATCACCCCAATGCAGTGCGAGGCGTGGAATCCCGAAAACGGCCAGTACGGACCCGTCTACAACAAGAAGAAGGGAACCTGGAGTCCCCGGATCGTCGAGACCGAGACCAAACTGAACTCCACGTTCTCCTTCGGCGGCCCGAAATGTCTTGTCAAGGAAATCCAGAAGCTGTCCGGTTTGAGCATCAACCGCTTCATCGCCGTCGACTTCGCGGGATTCGCCAAAATGGTTGACGCCCTTGGCGGCGTCCAGGTATGCGCCAGCACCCCGCTGCACGATTACGAACTCGGCACGGTTCTCGAACACGCGGGACGCCAGGTCATCGACGGGCCGACGGCGCTGAACTATGTGCGGGCCCGCCAGGTCACCACAGAGACCAACGGTGACTATGGCCGCATCAAACGCCAGCAATTGTTCCTGTCATCGCTGCTGCGGTCGCTGATCTCCGAGGACACGCTGTTAGACCTCAACAAGCTGAACAACGTCGTCAACATGTTCATCGGCGATACCTACGTCGACAACGTCAAGACCAAAGACCTCGTCCAGCTCGGCCAGTCTTTGCAGGGCATGGCGGCCGGACACATCACGTTCGTCACCGTGCCGACGGGCATCACGGACGAGAACGGCGACGAGCCTCCGCGCATGGACGATGTGCGATCGCTGTTCGACGCCATCATCAACGACGATCCGCTGCCCCAGGAAAACGACCACAACGCCAAGAGTTTGGGGACGTCCCCTTCTTCGGGCCCAACCTCGGGGTCTACGACCTCACCAGCAGCGCCCACCACCAAGAACGCGCCGGCCCCTGCCGCGACCCCACAGGCCCAGCGCGAGCAAGTGGTGACGACCTCGCCGCAAGATGTCACCGTTCGGGTCTCCAACGCGACCAACCAGTCCGGCCTGGCCACTACCGCCACCAGCCAGCTCAAGCGAAACGGGTTCAACGTGATGACCCCGGACGACTATCCGAGTTCGGTGAACACGACGACCGTGTTGTTTTCCCCCGGCAATGAGCAGGCCGCCGCCACTGTGGCCTCTGCTTTCGCCAATGCCAAGGTCCAGCGGGTTTCCGGTTACGGGCAAGTTGTCCAGGTGGTCCTCGGCCCGGACTTCACTGCGGTGACAGCTCCCGCGCCCAGCGGCTCGTCGGTCACCGTTCAGATAGACCGGGGCTCCAGTAACTCACCAGCCACGCTGCCCGAGGACCTGACGGTTACCAACGCGGCCGACACCACCTGCGAGTAACCATTACTCGCGACGCTCAGCTGACCTATCCGGCGCCGAGAACGTAGGCTTGGCGACATGCGAACGGCTTACCAAGAGCAGCTCTCGGATTTGTCCGAGCGGCTCGGTGAGATGTGCGGGCTGGCGGGCATCGCGATGGAGCGGGCAACCCAAGCCCTGCTGCAGGCCGATCTGGTACTGGCCGAGCAGGTGATCTCCGACCACGAGAAAATCGCGACTCTGAGTGCCCGAGCCGAAGAGAGCGCCTTCGTTCTGCTGGCATTGCAGGCGCCGGTCGCCGGTGACCTGAGGTCGATCGTGAGCGCCATCCAGATGGTGGCCGACATCGACCGGATGGGAGCGCTGGCCCTGCACGTCGCCAAGATCGCCCGCCGACGCCATCCCCAGCACGTGTTACCCGAAGAGGTCAACGGCTATTTCGCCGAAATGGGCCGAGTCGCGGTCGAATTGGGCAACAACGCGCAAGAGGTGGTGCTGTCCCGCGACCCGGAGAAAGCCGCCCGGATCCGCGAAGAAGACGATGCGATGGACGATCTGCATCGGCACTTATTCTCCGTACTGATGGACCGTGAATGGCGGCACGGCGTGGCGGCCGCCGTCGACGTCACGTTGCTTGGCCGGTTTTACGAACGCTTCGCCGACCATGCCGTCGAGGTTGCTCGCCGCGTCATCTTCCAGGCAACCGGCAGATTTCCCGAGGAAGACACGGCGGCCCCGTCTCGTTAGCGTCCCGTTAGCCCGGCCTAGCCGAAACGCCCCGAGATGTAGTCCTCGGTTGCCTTCTGGGCCGGATTGGAAAAGATCTTCTCGGTGTCGTCAATCTCCACCAGGCGGCCCGGCTTTCCCACCGCTTCCAGGTTGAAAAACGCCGTCTGGTCGCTCACCCGGGCAGCCTGCTGCATGTTGTGGGTGACGATGACGATCGTGTACTCCTGCTTCAACTCACTGATCAGGTCCTCGATGGCCATCGTCGAAATGGGATCCAGCGAGGAGCACGGCTCGTCCATCAGCAAGACATCGGGTTGGACCGCAATGGCCCGTGCGATGCACAATCTCTGTTGCTGGCCGCCCGACAATCCGCCGCCGGGCCTGTCCAACCGATCCTTGACCTCGTCCCACAGGTTTGCGCCGCGCAAGGAGTATTCAGCCGTGTCGTCGAGCAGCTTGCGATTGCGCACGCCCTGCAGCCTCAGCCCGGCCACCACATTGTTACGAATCGACATGGCAGGAAATGGGTTTGGCCGCTGAAACACCATCCCAACCGCCCGGCGCACACCCACCGGATCGATACCGGGGGCATAAATGTTTTCATCGTCGAGGAGCACCGTGCCTTCGACCCGGGCACCGGGGACGACTTCGTGCATCCGGTTCAGCGTGCGGAGCACGGTCGTCTTGCCGCAGCCCGATGCGCCGATAAACGAGGTCACGCTGCGCGGCAGGATCGCCAGCGACACATCCGCAACGGCATGAAAAGGCCCGTAGTAGAGGTTGACGTCCTCGAGGTCCAACCGCTTGGCCACCTGATGCTCCTGCCTACGAATTCTTGGGGGCGAAGATTCTCGCCATCGCGCGGGCCCCGATATTGATGAGCGCAATCATCAGGATCAGCGTGAGCGCGGCGCCCCACAGTCGATCGGTGGGAACTGGGTTGCTGCCCGCGCCGGCCGAGGTCTGGTAGTACATCATGCCGGGCAGCGATCCCATGAACCCGCTGAAAATATTGAAACTTATCGCCTGCGAGTAACCGACCAGGATCAGCAACGGTGCGGTCTCGCCCAACACCCTGGCCACCGCCAGCATGATCCCGGTGATAATCCCTGCCAGCCCCGTCGGAATCACGACCCTGGCAATGGTCTTCCATTTAGGGATCCCCAACGCGTAACTGGCCTCGCGAAGATCGACCGGAACGATCCGCAGCATTTCCTCGGTCGCCCGCACAATCACCGGGACCATCAACAACACCAGCGCCAACGACACCGCGAATTCGGAACGGGGCAGACCCAGCGTGGCTACCAATAGCGCGTAGATGAACAAGGCCGCCACAATGGACGGAACCCCGCTGAGGATGTCCACCATGAATGAAGCCAACCTGCCCAGTACGGTCCCGCCACCATATTCGACCAGATAAATCGCAACCATCACACCGATCGGGACGGATATCGCGGTACACACCACCCCCTGCAGCGCGGTGCCGGCAATCGCGTGGTACGCGCCGCCGCCGGCAACGAATTCCGTTGTACCGGATTGTGAATGCGTCCACCACACGCTCGTCGTGAGGGTCTTGAAACCCTTGGCGATTACCGAGCACAGCACCCACACCAGGGGCACCAGCGCGATCAGCATCGACGACGTCACCAGCGTGGTCGCGACAATGTCCGAGACTCGACGGCGTTGGTGCAGAACGGAAATCGTCCGCGCCTTGAGGGGGCGGTCCCAGATCGTGGTCACCTGCCGCCTCTTCTCGATCCGATGCCGGCAACGGCCTGTCGTGCCAGTGCATCGATGACGAAGGTGAGCAGGAACAGCACCAGACCCGCGGCAATATACGCGCCGGCCTTGTACTGGTCATTGAATTCCGATGCGGTGCCGGCGATTTTGGTGGCGAAGGTGGAGCCGCCGTCGAATACGGACCAACCGAAAGCTGATTGGGTGCCGCGCAAGATGATCAGCAGCGCGACCGTCTCCCCCAGGGCGCGGCCCAGACCCAGCATCGTGCCGCTGACGTATCCGGATCGCCCGAACGGCAATACAGTTGTCCTAACGACTTCCCAGCGGGTGGCGCCCAAAGCCAGTGCGGCCTCGATCTGTTCGTGCGGAGTCTGAACGAACACTTCCCGCGTGACTGCGGCGATGATGGGCAAGATCATCACCGCCAAAACAATGCCGCCCGTGAAGATGGTGCCGCCGCCGGCCACCGACGAGTTACCAGTCGCGAAGAAGACGCACCAGCCCATGGTGTGGTTGAGCCATAACGCGACCGGTCGCAGCTGCGGTGCCAGCACGAGCAGACCCCAGACGCCGTAAATGACCGACGGAACGGCTGCCAGTAGATCGACGGTGTAGGACAACGCTCCGGCCAGCCGCCGCGGCGCGTACTGCGTGAGGAAGATGGCGACGCCCAAGGCGATCGGCATGGCCAGGATCAAAGCGAACAACGAGACGAACACCGTCACCTGGAGCAGATCGAATATGCCGAAGTGCATTGCCGATGTGTCGGTGGTGATCCAGTTGCCGCCGTAGCTGAAAAAGTTCTCCCGATTGCGCCGTAATGCCGGGATAGCACGCAATAGCAGGAATCCGCCGATCGCGACGATCAACACGATAATCAGGACCGCGGAACCCTCCGACAGCCTGCGAAAGATCCGGTCCCCGAAGATCGGGCGGGTGTTCCCCCACGGACTGATGGGTACGACCGGCGACTCCGGAAAGGACGCGGCGACAACCGCACCCGAGCCCGCTTCGGCCGGGTTTGGCGTGGTCACTGTTCTCCCGTCACTGTCGGTCTGCCGTCGCTCCTAAAACGCACGGGTCAACTGGCTTTCGCAAAAACTATTGCATTGCGTTGATCGCGATGACCACCCGCTCCTTGACCTTATCGGGCAATGGAACATAACCAGCAGAGGAAAGGTCGTTCTGGCCATTGTTTACGGCCACGCTGAGGAACGACTTGATCGCCCTGAAGGTTTCCGGCGTGTAGCCCTTGGAGCACACGACCTGGTAGGTGGTCAGCACCAGCGGATAGGCACCCGGCCGCCGGGTGGCGTAAATCGGGTTCATATCCAGCACCAGGTCATTGCCATCGGCGGCGAACTCGACAGCGTCCATAGCGGTGTGTGCCGTGTCGCTGGTCAGCGCAACCGGCCCGTCGCCTGTGTCGATCTGGGCGAACGGCACCCCGGCCTGATCAGCGAAGCCCTTCTCGACATACCCGATCGCTCCCGGGGTGGCACGTACCGCCTGGATGACGCCGGCCGACTTCAGGACGCCATCGCCGGTGCCCCCCTGAAACTCGGTGCCAACACCTCTAGTCCAGCTCCGCGGCGTGGCGGCCACCAAGTATCTCTGCAGGCTGTCAGTGGTCCCGGACGAGTCCGACCGGTAAATCGGCGTGATCTTGGTGGCGGGCAGAGCCCCACCACCACCGTTGAGTGCGGCCAGTGTCGGGTCATTCCATTTGGTGATCGCCCCGCTGAAGATCTTGGCCAGCGCATCGGCACTGACGATCAGCGTGTGGACGCCTCGCAGGTTGTAGACCAGCGCGACTGGCCCGAACACCAGCGGTAGATCCCAGGCCGGGTTTCCGTTGCAGCGCTTGGCCGCCGGGCGGATCTGACCCGAGACCAACGGTGAGTCTGTCCCGGCGAAGTCGACGTGACCGGCGATGAACTGCTCACGGCCGGCACCCGACCCCGTCGGGTTGTAAGCCACGCTTTTCCCGGGGCAATATTGACCCCATATTTGGTTGAACATCGCGATCGCGTTCTGTTCGGCGGTCGATCCCTCGGCCGTCAAGACATTTTTCCCACCGCAGCTCAGCGTGCCGGCCGGTCCCGGCAGAGCCGGCGCCGAGGCGCTAGGGCGGTTGTCGTCGCTGCCGCAGGCAGTCAGCACACCCGCCGTTGTCGTCGCCGCCAACGCCGCAACCCCCAACGCTCTACTCACCCTGCCTAGCCTCACGCGATCCCGCTTCCTGGACGCATTCCGGACGTATACGGGCGAACAATAAAGGATGCGGACGATTACTGCCTGCGTCGTCGGTCAACCCCGAATGGGCGCCGGCGCATAGGCGGTGTCGACGCTGTAGGTAGTGAAGCCCAAGCTCTGGTAGGTCCGGAGCGCGGCAACGTTGTCCGACTCGACGTAGAGCAGCACCGTGGGCCCCATGGTTGTATCTGCCGGGCCTGCCAGCCGCCGCGCCAGCCACGCGATGCCGATTGCTGTCAACGTCCGCCCCAGGCCACGCCCCTGTGCCGACGGGTCGACACCCACTACGTAGACCTCGCCCAAGCCAGGCTCATCGTCATGCACTTTGGTCCAGTGAAAGCCCAACAGCCTGTCGGGGTGATCGCTTTCGGAGTCGCCGTATGCCAGGAACAAGCCCGCCGGATCGAACCATGGTTCGCTTCGCCGCTCCGCTAGATCGGCCGCCGTCCAGCCGCCCTGTTCGGGATGCGTGGCGAAGGCAGCGTTGTTGACCCGCAACAACTCGGCGTCGTCGGCAGGGCCGGCGTAGGTACGGATCCGCACGCCGGGCACAGCGCCGACCGGCTCGGGGATATCGCGCAGCGAGCGTCGCATCTGAACCAACTCGCGAACCACCACCAGGTCCAGCGCGGATGCGGTTGCCCGAGCCGGCTCGAGTGTGCCGTGCGCCCAGAATTGGTTGTGTCCGTTGGATCGGGCCAGCGCCGCACGTCCCATTGCCACGCCGAGACCGCGCCCACGGGCCTGCGGGTGGACGACCAGCTCCGCCATCCCGGCAGCGCCGTCGCCCAGCGGGCTCGGGTTGCTGAGATTGAGGTAGCCGACGACGGTATCGGCGGTGCCCCCGGGTTGTCCATCGGTCACCAGCAGATGCTCGGTACGGTCGTGCCCGAGTTCCCGCAGTACCTGGTCGCCAACGGGCGCTACCCCATCGAATTCCGTTGCCGCCGAAACGAGTTCGCGCACGTTCCGCTGTTGCTGTGCGGTCAGAGCAGAAAGCCAGTCAGGCGTGGTCACTGACTGCGGAGCGGATCGACCAGGGGATCTTGCAGTTCGTCAGGCTCAGACTCAGCCTCTTCGTAATCGGGCTCCGCGACCGGCGCTCGGCCGCGGGCCGGCCGCACGGCTTTGTAACCCACATTGCGAACGGTGCCGATCAGCGCTTCATGCTCAGGGCCGAGTTTGGCGCGCAGTCGGCGCACGTGCACATCGACGGTTCGGGTACCGCCGAAGAAGTCATACCCCCACACCTCGTGCAGCAACTGCGCTCGAGTGAACACCCGGCCGGCATGCTGGGCCAGGTACTTCAACAGCTCGAACTCTTTGTAGGTGAGGTCAAGAGGACGGCCACGCAGCCGCGCAGTGTAGGTGCCTTCGTCGATCACCAGCTCGCCGAGGCTGACCTTGCCAGCGCTCTCCTGGTCGGCCAGCCCACCGCGGCGTCCGACAACAAGTCGCAGCCTGGCGTCTATCTCGGCGGGCCCCGTGCCGGGCAGCAGAATCTCGTCAAGCCCCCAGTCAGCGCTGACCGCGACCAAGCCGCCTTCGCTCACCACCGCCAAGACCGGGACCGAACGACCCGCCGTGCTCAGCAGACGGCAGAGTCCGCGCGCGGACGATAGGTCCTGACGCGCGTCCACCAGCACAGCGTCCGCGGTTCCGGCCTCCAGCAACGAGGACGGCTCCGCCGGTGCCGTCCGGACGGTGTGCGGGAGCAGCGACAACGACGGCAATACCGGGTCGGGGTGCAGCTCCGATGTCAGCAGTAGTAGCTCCAACAAGCCCCTCCAGCCGTATGAAAGGCATCTCCCAAATTTACCGACGCCACATGGCGTTAGTTACCAGGACACATAACGATAACGTGCCGCCAGGTCGTCGTGTGTGGCCCCCAAAGGACTGTGAGCCCCGCCACGGGGCGTGCCGGAACGAAACGCCGGGCATGGGCCTGGCAGATGGGCCCGAGATGGCTTGACGATCTCTAGGCCACAATGTGCCTATGCGTAAGGTGCTGATCGGTGTGATCGCAGCGTTTGTCGCCGTGGTTGTGATCGTCCTCGGCGCCGCTGGCGTCGACTTCGGAACCAGCATCTACGCCGAATACCGGCTGTCCTCCACCATGCGCAAAGCGGCCGATCTGGGGTCCGACCCGTTCGTCGCCATCTTGCCCTTCCCGTTTATCCCGCAGGTGATGCGGGATCGCTACAACCAATTGGAGATCAAAGCCAACGCTGTCGAACACGCGGAGACAGGAAAGGCCACCCTCGAAGCCACCATGCACTCCATCGATCTGACTTACGCGTCATGGCTGATCAGGCCCGATGCGAAGCTGCCGGTAGGAAAGCTGGAGAGCCGCATCATCATCGACTCGACGCACTTGGGCCGCTATCTGGGTGTTGCCGACCTGATGGTTGAGGCGCCGCCGCACGAAACCAACACCGCCACCGGGGGCACCACCGAATCCGGAATTTCCGGCAGCCACGGACTGGTGTTCAGCGGCACGCCGAAGTCGGCGAACTTCGACCACCGGGTCAGCGTCTCAATGGACCTCTCCATTGCCGCCGACGACCCGGCGACGGTGGTGTTTACTCCCACCAGCATCCTCACCGGAGCCGACACGGCCAATCAAATCGTTCCCGATGACATGCGGGATGCCGTGTTGCACGCGTTCGGCACCAGGCTGCCTAATCAACGGCTTCCCTTCGGCGTCGCGCCGACCACCGTGGGCGCACGTGGCTCCGACGTCATCATCGAAGGCATCACCCAGGGAGTAACGGTGACCCTGGATGGGTTTAAACGAGAGTGACTCCCGTATTCGTCGCGATTGTCGCGGCATTGGCTTTGGCGACCCTGATCGGCTGGTTGCTGACCCAGCGCTCAGGCAATGTCCGGGTAATTCATCCGGAATCGGCTGAAGGCGCCCAGGCGGGCGCCCCAGACACCGCCGATCTGGGCCTGTCCCGCACCGGTCCGACCGTCGTGCACTTCAGCGCGCCGTGGTGCGGACCCTGCGATCGGGTGCGTCGGGTGGTCGATCAGGTCTGCGATGCTCTGGGCGACGTGGCCCATGTAGAGATCGACCTGGACGCCAATCCGGTAGCCGCGCGGCGGTTTTCGGTACTCTCGCTGCCCACCACATTGATCTTTGACGCCGACGGACGGCAACGGTATCGGGCTTCCGGAGTTCCCAACGCCGCTGACCTGCGGTCCGCCCTGCAACCGCTATTGGCCTGATCGGCATGTCATTGGGTAGCATTGCCGTCGTGTCAGCCCGCCTGGAGCCCATGCTCACGCAGCGTCGCGCAGTTGATCTGTGCCGCATCGCAGGCTGTTGCTGTTGCTGTAGCTGCTGAGTCGTCGCGTCCCCCGCGCACGCTCGGAGCAGCCCCGGAGCCCCACCGTGGCTAGTCGCCCGTCGTTTCCGTGCAGCCGAAATATCTAGGAGTTAGCACTATGTCCAGCATTAACACCAACACCCAGCCGGACCGCGTCGACGTTCGTGGACCGAGGTTCGCAGCCTGGGTTACCACCGCCGTCCTGGTGCTCGCGCTGATCGTCTCGGCGGTAAGTCCGGCGGCCGCCGCGATTGTGCTGGGCCTCCAAGCCCTGGTATTCGCGATCGGCGCAGTCGGCGGCCCGCGCCGCCACCCCTACGGCAGGGTGTTCGCCAAATTGGTGGCACCCCGGCTGGGGCCAGTCACCGAGCGCGAACCGGTGCCGCCGCTGAAATTCGCCCAACTGGTCGGGCTCATCTTCGCGGTCACCGGCGCCGCTGGATTCGCCACCGGCGGGTCCAGGGTGGGCCTGTGGGTGGGCCTCGTCGCCACCGCTTTCGCGATCATCGCGGCTTTTTTGAATGCGGCCTTCGGGATCTGCCTCGGCTGCCAGCTCTACCCGCTTGTCGCGCGCCTGCGGCGCGCCCCGCATCCGGCTTAGCGGTTGATGAGCACCCGTTCACCAGAAAGCAATCGAAAGGATCCCCACCATGGCACGCTCTGACGTCCTGGTCTCTGCTGACTGGGCCGAGAGCAATCTCGACGCGGCCAACGTCGTATTCGTCGAGGTAGACGAAGACACCAGTGCTTACGAAGGTGGTCACATCCCCGGCGCGATCAAGCTGGACTGGCGCACCGACCTGCAGGACGCGGTCAAGCGCGACTTCGTTGACGCTCAGCAGTTCTCCAAACTGCTCAGCGACCGCGGCATCGCGAACGACGACACCGTGATCCTCTACGGCGGCAACAACAACTGGTTCGCCGCCTACGCGTATTGGTATTTCAAGCTTTACGGCCACGACAAGGTCAAGCTGCTTGACGGCGGCCGCAAGAAATGGGAGCTCGACGACCGCCCGCTGTCCAGCGATTCCGTCAGCAGGGCCGCCACCTCTTACACCGCGGCCCCGGCGGACAACACCATCCGGGCGTTCCGGGACGAGGTCATCGCCGCCATCAACGTCAAGAACCTCGTCGACGTCCGCTCGCCCGACGAGTTCTCCGGCAAAATCCTTGCGCCCGCGCACCTGCCACAGGAACAAAGCCAGCGGCCTGGACACGTCCCTGGTGCGATCAACGTGCCGTGGAGCAAGGCCGCCAATGAGGACGGCACGTTCAAATCCGACGAGGAGTTGGCCAAGTTGTACGCCGCCGCCGGCTTGGACGGCACGAAGGAAACGATTGCCTACTGCCGAATCGGGGAACGCTCGTCGCACACCTGGTTCGTTCTGCAGGAATTACTCGGGCATCGGAATGTAAAGAACTACGACGGCAGTTGGACGGAATACGGCTCCCTCGTGGGTGCCCCGATCGAGTTGGGAAGCTGATATGTGCTCTGGACCGAAGCAAGGATTGACGTTGCCCTCCAGCGTCGATCTGGAGAAAGAAACGGTGATCACCGGGCGCGTGGTGGACCGCGATGGTCAATCCGTGGGTGGCGCGTTCGTCCGTCTGCTGGACTCCTCCGACGAGTTCACCGCGGAGGTGGTCGCATCGGCCACCGGTGACTTCCGGTTCTTCGCGGCGCCGGGGTCCTGGACGCTGCGCGCCCTGTCGAAGGCCGGTAACGGCGACGCCGTGGTGGCGCCGTCGGGTGCGGGCATCCACGAGGTCGACGTCAAGATCGCCTGACGGGCCGAGACAGGCCCGCGGGTGGGGTCCCCGCAAGCCGCGGCGACGACTCAAGACGAATAGACTCGGTCCCGTGGTGCTCTTCTTCGAGATCATCCTGGTTGGGGTGACGGTCCTCATCGCATGGTTCGCGCTGTACACCCTCTACCGGCTCATCACTGACGAGTCGTGAGTTCCGCAGAGGACCCCGGACCGGCCGGTCCCGACGACCTGGGCGACAACGCTGTGGCCGCCGCCGCCGAGCGCGCCAAGGCGACCGCGGCCCGCAACATCCCAACCTTCGACGATTTGCCGGTTCCCGCCGACACGGCGAACCTGCGCAAAGGCGCCAATCTCAATGACGCGCTGCTGGCACTGCTGCCGCTGGTAGGCGTGTGGCGTGGGGAAGGCGAGGGCCGCGGACCCGACGGTGACTACCGGTTCGGCCAACAGATCGTGGTCTCGCACGACGGCGGCGATTATCTGAACTGGGAAGCCCGCTCCTGGCGCCTCGACGCGACGGGCGGTTACCAGGAACCGGGCCTGCGCGAGACGGGCTTTTGGCGATTTTTCAGCGATCCCGACGACGATCCAAGCGAGTCCCAGGCGATCGAATTGTTGTTGGCCAATTCGGCCGGTTACGTCGAATTGTTCTACGGGCGGCCGCTCACCCAGTCGTCGTGGGAGTTGGTGACCGATGCGCTGGCCCGCAGTCGGACCGGCGTGTTGGTGGGGGGCGCCAAACGGCTCTACGGCATCGTCGAAGGCGGCGACTTGGCCTACGTCGAAGAACGAGTGGACGCCGACGGTGGCCTGGTGCCGAATCTGTCGGCGCGGTTGTCCCGATTCGCGGGGTAATGGTTACCCGGCCGAGGCTGGACATGGAGCGGCCCCCGAGCAAAGTTCCTGGTTGGACGAACCGGGAGCTCGGGGGCCGGGTGGCTACGGGGAATTCGCCAGCGCGCGTATGAATCGCTAGCTCTTCCGAGCCAAATGCAGCTAGCGCGCAGCCACCTCACATGTCCATGAAGCTATCAATTTCGCAGACCACCTCCTTCCTTGTGTACGCCCGACGGTACCCGCCAGTTCGCGAGCCGACAACAGATTTGGCTGCCTCAGCGGTCGCTGATGATGGCCGCGTCGACGAGTTCGGCGAATTCGGCGGCCAGAGCACGGGCCTTCGGGGATCGGGGCAGCCACCGGCCATCGAGCGTGTGTACGCGGGCGGCCAGGGTCATGCTGGAAATCAGCCAGACCCCCTGGGCGGCATGCAGGTCCGCGACCCGCAGGGCGCGATAGTCGCAGTCGTACCCCTTGGCGCGGGCCGTCTCGAACAGCGCCTGCTGCGTGGTGCCACGTAGGATCGGATACCAGGGCGGCGGCGTCAAGAGGCACGGATTACCCTCGCCCCCTTCGGATTCGGTGGCGATCACCACCGTCGAGCGCGGACCTTCCAGAATGTAGCCGTCCGTGCTGACGAAAATGACGTCATCCGCACCCTGCCGGGCCGCATGGCGCAAGGCGGCCATGTTGACCGCGTACGAAAGTGTTTTCGCGCCTGCCAGCAGCCATGGCATCGCGTCGATGCCGGTCGCCGCCAACCCGTGGTTGAGCGTGGCCGCTGAGACGCCGTCGCGCCGCACCGCGACCACTCGATCCGGGACAGGAGTGACCATCACATACCCGGTTGGCGCCGACCCGCTCTCCCGACCACGGCTATAGATCAGTCGTAATGCCGCCTCGTCACCGGTGTCGTTGGCCCAGTGCCGCGTGGCCACCTCGATCGCATGCTGCCAACTCGGAAGGTCGGGCTCGGGTAGATCCATCGATTTGGCCGACTGCTTCAGCCGGCGCAGATGCAAGTCGACCAGGCAGGCACCACCGTCACGGACCAACAACGTCTCGAAGGCCCCATCGCCGCGAATCGCAGCGAGGTCATCGGCGTGTAGCAATGCCGTTCCCGGTGGATGTATCTCGCCGTCCAGTGTGACAACGACACCAGCCATGGAGCGAAATCCTAACCCCCCGCGAGCGTGAAACTGGTTTCACTCCCGTCGGTGAACGTGAAACTGGTTTCACGCTCGCCGTCGAGATAACCGGCCGCACGCCAGGTCAGTAGAGTTGACGTGTGAACCGCGCCGGCGACGATGCAGAGCGAAGTGATGAAGAGGAGCGGCGCAGATGAATCCAGTCCCTGCACCCGAATCCGGACCCGACGCCGGTGCGGTCTGGCATTACGGCGACCCGCTGGGCGAGCAGCGGGCGGCCGAAACCGATGCCGCACTGGTCGAGCGCTCCCACCGTGCGGTGCTCACCCTGACCGGCAACGACCGGCGGAGCTGGCTGCACAGCATCTCGACCCAGCACGTCAGCGAACTCCCGGACGGCGCCAGCACCCAAAATCTCAGCCTCGACGGCCAGGGCCGGGTCGAGGACCACTGGATCCAGACCGAGCTGGCTGGCACCACCTACCTCGATACCGAACCGTGGCGGGGTGAGCCGCTACTGAGCTACCTGAACAAGATGATCTTCTGGGCTGATGTCGTCCCGGGGGCTGCCGACATCGCGGTGCTTTCGCTGATCGGACCTCGCCTCGCGGATCGGGCGGTGCTCAATGTGCTTGGCCTGGACGCGCTACCCGGCGAACTGACCGCGCTCCCCGTGGAGGGCGGTGGGGCCGGCGGCTTCGTGCGCCGGATGCCTGGCGGCCCCGCTGGGCAAATCGAATTGGACCTGCTGGTGCCGCGCGCCGAGTCGGCCGCTTGGCAGGACAGGTTGACGCAGGCGGGTGTCCGGCCGGCCGGCGTGTGGGCGTATGAGGCGCTGCGGGTGGCGGCGCTGCGCCCGCGCCTCGGCGTCGACACCGACGAGCGCACCATCCCCCACGAGGTCGGCTGGATCGGTGGGCCCGGCGAGGGCGCCGTCCATCTGGACAAAGGGTGTTACCGCGGGCAAGAAACCGTCGCGCGGGTGCACAACTTGGGTAAGCCACCCCGGATGCTGGTGTTGCTGCATCTCGACAGCGCAGGGGAAATGCCGTCAACCGGTGAGCCGGTGCTGGCGGGCGGCCGGGCCGTCGGCCGCCTCGGGACGGTGGTCGAGCATGTGGACCTGGGACCGGTGGCGCTGGCCCTGCTCAAGCGCGGGCTGCCGGCCGACATCGAATTGGCGACCGGACCCGATGGCGGCGTCGCCGCGGCAGTCGACGCGGATTCATTGCCATCCGACGATGAGGTCGGCGCGGGACGGCGAGCCGTCGAGCGATTACGGGGGCGGTGACCCGAAACCGATGTCGTCCGCCACAGCGGGCGGGGTGGCCGACACCCAGCCGCGAGGCGCGGTAAACTGTCGGCAGGACAATAAACCACACCAGGAGATCGGAGCCGCCTACTTGTTAGGCCGCTCCGTTATTGCGCGAGGGGGTCCCCCCATGGGCCGCGGCCGGGCGAAGGCAAAGCAGACCAAGGTTGCTCGAGAACTTAAATACAGCTCTCCGCAGACCGACTTCCAGCGACTTCAGCAAGAGCTGGCAGGAACGGATGCCGCCGACTCCAATCATCTCGACGGCGACGCCGACGAATCGTTGGACGACGGAGACGACTGGCGGCGCTAGAGACTTTCCGATTGCCTGACGCCCCGATACTCGGGGCGTTTCGCATCGGTTGGGTACGACCGCGGTCTCCGCTCCCTTAGAATCTCGGGTGCTGTCCGACGAGTTTGGCTCGGGGCCCTGCCCTGCCGCTTTTGCCGACGGTTCCCAACACCCACGAGTTCAGATGTCGTGCGGTCAAGATGGCCCGGGCACGGTCGGTGTCTTCCGGTGCGACGACGGCGATCATGCCAACGCCCATGTTGAACGTCTTCTCCATCTCTTCGCGCGCCACTCGGCCACGCTGCGCGATCATGGCGAACACGGGCGCGGGTGTCCAGGTGCCGCGGTCAACCTCGGCGACCAGACCTTGCGGGATGACCCGTTGCAGGTTGCCGGCCAGGCCGCCGCCGGTGACGTGGCAGAACGTGCGCACCTGGGTTTCGGCAGCCAGCGCGAGGCAGTCTTTGGCGTAAATCAAGGTGGGCTCGAGTAGTTCCTCGCCCAGGGTGCGGCCGAACTCCTCCACATAACCGGCCAGGTCCATCCGGTCGATCTCGAGAAGAACCGTGCGGGCGAGTGAGTATCCGTTGGAATGCAGGCCGGAAGATCCGAGCCCGATGATGACGTCACCGGGTTTGACGCGGTCGGGCCCCAGCACATTGTCGGCTTCGACGACGCCGACGCCGGTGGCCGAGATGTCGTAATGGTCTGACTCCATCAGGCCGGGGTGTTCGGCGGTTTCGCCGCCCAGCAGCGCGCAGCCCGCGCGCACACATCCCTCGGCGATACCAGCGACGATCGCGCTCACTCGCTCCGGAACTGTGCGGCCGACCGCGATGTAGTCCTGCAGGAACAGCGGCTCGGCGCCACAGACGACAAGGTCGTCGACGACCATTGCGACCAGGTCGAGGCCAACGGTGTCGTGCTTGTCCATCGCCTGAGCGATCGCCAGCTTGGTACCCACCCCGTCGGTGGAGGCCGCAAGCACCGGTTCACGGTAGTCGCCTCGGAGAGCGAATAATCCGGCGAATCCGCCGAGCCCGCCACGCACCTCGGGTCTGGTGGCTTTTGCGGCCAGCGGCTTGAACAAGTCGACGGCGCGATCGCCGGCTTCAATGTCAACCCCGGCCGACGCGTAGGTGATGCCCTCGCTGCCCGGGTCGTGGCCGGGGCTTTTTCCGGGATCCGTCATCGCGCTAAAGGGTACCGGTCGGCGCTCGGCGCCGGTATCCAATATCTTGCCGCGTCGAGAGTTCGTCAGTGATTAATTGGAATTTCATCGGCGGCGAGATCCCCCAGCCCGGCGCCGCGCGCGGCATTGGCGAGCATGTGCTCGACGACGTTCTTGCCCAGCACAGTCTCGCTGGGCAGCTCGATCGGATACCTGCCGTCGAAGCAGGCAGCACACAGCCGAGAAGCCGGCTGCTCGGTGGCCGCGATCAAACCCCGCAGCGAGATGTAGCCGAGCGTGTCAGCGCCGATGGCATGCCGCACCGCTTCCAGCATCTCTTCTTCGTCCTGGACGGCGTTGGCGATCAATTCGGCCGGCGACGGGAAGTCGATGCCGTAGAAGCACGGCCACTTCACCGGTGGTGAAGCAATGCGAACGTGCACCTCCAGCGCACCGGCCTCACGCAGCATTCGCAAGAGTGCGCGCTGGGTGTTCCCCCGAACGATCGAGTCGTCGACGACGATCAGACGCTTTCCGCGGATCACCTCTTTGAGCGGGTTCAGCTTCAGCCGGATGCCGAGCTGGCGGATGGTCTGCGACGGTTGGATGAACGTTCGCCCGACGTAGGCGTTCTTCATCAGGCCCTGCCCATACGGGATTCCGGACTCCTGCGCGTATCCAACCGCAGCGGGGGTACCTGACTCCGGCACGCCGATCACCAGGTCGGCGTCGACGGGTGATTCACGGGCCAGCCGGCGCCCGATATCCACTCGGGCGCCGTGCACGGACCGGCCGGCGATCGTGCTGTCCGGCCGTGCCAGGTAGACGTATTCAAAGATGCAGCCCTTGGGCGTGGGGTTGGCGAACCGGGTGGAGCGCACCCCGTCGGCGTCGATGGCAAGTAATTCGCCCGGCTCGATGTCGCGGACGAAGGAGGCGCCGACGATATCCAGTGCGGCCGTTTCTGAGGCCACCACCCAGCCGCGGTCCAGCCGCCCGAGCGACAGCGGCCGGACTCCGTGCGGGTCGCGACACGCGTACAGCGTGTTCTCGTCCATGAACGTCAGGCAGAACGCTCCGCGCACGGTCGGCAGGAGTTCCAGCGCCGCCTGCTCGAGAGTGGAATCGGCCGCGCCATGAGCCAGCAGCGCGCCCAGTATGTCCGAGTCGGTTGTCGCCGGGGCCGGGTAGCGCTTCGTCATCAACCCGGCGTCGCGGGCGCGTCCGGCAAGTTCAGCTGTGTTGACGAGATTCCCATTGTGCCCCAAGGCAACCCCGGTCCCGGCCGCGGTGTTGCGGAACACGGGCTGGGCGTTCTCCCAGGTGGTGTCGCCGGTGGTGGAGTAACGGCAGTGCCCGATGGCGACGTGGCCGTGCATTGCGGCCAGCGTCTGCTCGTCGAACACCTGACTGACCAGACCAAGGTCCTTGAAGACCAGAACCTGGGATCCATCGGCGACGGCGATCCCGGCGGCTTCCTGGCCACGATGCTGTAGCGCGTACAGCCCGTAGTAGGTGAGTTTGGCGACCTCTTCGCCGGGGGCCCAGACCCCGAACACACCACACTCTTCACGGGGCGAATTCAGGTCTTGCTCGGGTTCTAGAACGGTCGCGTCGGTCACGATTTGGCGGCTCCCCGGGGAACGGTTAGTGACGAACAGAAGTCTACGGCCAGGACGGTCGCCGCGCCGAATCCGTTGGGCGTGTCGAGGGCCGAAACGACCGCAGCCCCACCCTAAACGTGCAGTTCAGCGTTATGTTCAGCTGACATCGAAAAGGGGCAGCCAGTGGTCGATCTCACTTGCTCGAGACCCGGAAAGGCGCAGCGTACCCGCGTTCTTTGCCTCCGTCAGCCGCAGCAGCCCGGTGGCGAGCAACAGCCACGTCCGGGGATCGGTCTCCACGACATTGGGCGGAGTACCACGGGTGTGTCTGGGTCCGGAAATGCACTGCACCGCGACCAACGGCGGAATCCGGACCTCGACGCTGGCGCCGGGGGCCAAAGCGGCAAGCGTTCGCGCGGTGAGCCGAACCGCGGTTGCCAGCACGGCCCGGTCGGGTGCCTGATGGGTTTCGTCGCGCAACCAGTCCGAAATGGCCAGCACGACTTGCCGGGTCTTTTCCGGATCGCTATCTCTGCCCGCCATACCCTAGGGTCGCAGAATTATGGAGTCTTCTGCGCGGGGCCCCGCCACCCGTGGCGGGCTAGTCGTGCGTGGGCTGGCGGTGCTGGCACTGACCGCGGCAACGCTGCCGCTGTCCGGCTGCGGGGACTCAGTCGACGAGTCGGAGGGCGACCCGTCAGACACTCAATGTCGCGTCCTGGCAGCCGATCCAGGATGGTATGGCGACAACCGTGACCGGATCAACGACATGATCAGCAAGAAGGGCGCCTGCGGCAAAACCGGATCGGTCGCGGATGGTGCACCGCTGGCATTGCTCGACTGGGACAACACCATGGTGAAAAACGACATCGGCAATGCGACGTTTTTCTGGATGGTGCGCAACTCCAAGGTGCGGCTACCGGCGAACGGGGACTGGGCCACCACGAGCCAGTATCTAACGCCGCCGGCCGCCGCGGCGTTGGCGGCAGCGTGCGGCGGACTCGCGGCTCCCGGCCAGCCACTGCCCACCGGCCCCAACGGCAACTGCGCCGACGAGCTGACGTCGGTCTATCTCAATCGCCAAACTCGCACGGGTGCAGCGGCGTTCGCCAACTACAACCATCGCCGCATCGCACCTGCCGCGGCCTGGGCGGCGCAACTGCTAGCCGGCTGGACCGAGGCGGACGTAACCGGCTTCGCTCAGGAAGCCCGCAAGCAGAGCCTGGACGCGCCCGAGGGGGACGAGCAGTCGGTGGGCACCACCCGCCAGACCGGGTGGGTGCGCTACTACGCACAGATGCGCGACCTCGTCGGGACGCTGCAGGCCGACGGATTCGACGTCCGGATCATTTCCGCTTCGCCGGAGCCGGTAGTGCGGGTCTGGGCTGCCGACGTGGGGATCTCCGGGGACCGGGTGATGGGGACGCGCACCGAGCACGAGGGTGACGTTCTGACGTCACGGCTGACGCCGTGCGGTGGCGAGCCGTCCATCCCCTACAACGAGGGCAAGCGGTGCCGAGTCAACGAACAAGTGTACGGCGTCACGGGCGCCGCCGCGTTCGACCGGTTGCCCGAGCCGCGCCGTCAGGCATTCGCGGCCGGGGACTCCGACGGGGACGCGACGTTCGTCGCGGACGCCACCGCACTGCGCCTGGTGATCAATCGGAACCAGATCGAGCTGATGTGCCGGGCCTATGCTGACCCAGACGGCCGTTGGCTGGTCAACCCGATGTTCATCAATCCGTTGCCGATAAGCCCGCAGTACCCTTGTGCTACACAGGGATTCGACGAACCGAATGGCGACCAGGGGCCGCTACCGGGACCCGAGGGCAGCGCGGTCCCCGACCAGCAAGACCGGGTACACGCCTAACTGTCATCCGAAGAATCGCGGCAGCACAGCCTCGGACGTCGCGCGCAGTTCAGCCAGGGGCACCGTGAAAAGCCCCTGAACCTCCACCGCGTCCGAGCCCTGATCGACGACGCCGATGCGTAGGACCGGCAGTCCACGCGCCTCGCACATCGAGCTGAAGCGGCTCTCCTCGGTGCGCGGCACCGCCACCAGCACCCGGCCCGCCGACTCGGAGAAAAGTAGTACAAAAGGATCGGAATCCTCGGGTAGCACTATGCGGCAACCGGTTTCGCCCGCCATCGCCGCTTCGACGATGGCTTGGGCCAGGCCACCTTCGGACAGATCGTGTGCGGCGGACACCAGCCCGTCCCGCGAACCGGAGCTCAGCACGTCTGCCAGGAGCTTCTCGCGCGCCAGGTCGACCACGGGCGGGCAGCCACCCAGATGGTCGGCAGTCACTTGCGCCCAGATCGAGCCGTCGAACTCATCACGTGTATCACCCAGCAGCAGCAACGCCTCCCCCGGATCGTTGCCCAGGGCGGTGGGGATGCGCCGGCTCACATCGTCGATGACGCCGAGCACCCCGACTACCGGCGTGGGCAGGATCGCCGACGTTCCGGTTTGGTTGTAGAAGCTGACGTTGCCACCGGTGACCGGAATCCCCAGGGCGGCACAGCCATCGGCCAGCCCGCGCACCGCCTGTGAGAACTGCCACATCACCCCGGGGTCTTCGGGTGAGCCGAAGTTCAGGCAGTTGGTCACCGCGACCGGAGTGGCACCGGTGACGGCGACATTGCGATACGCCTCGGCCAGCGCGAGTTGAGCGCCGGTGTATGGATCCAGCTGGGTATACCGTCCCGACGCGTCGGTCGACAATGCGATGCCGCGGCCGGTGGACTCATCGATGCGCAGGACACCGCCGTCGGCGTGCTCGGCCAGCACGGTGTTTCCGCGCACATACCGGTCGTACTGCTCGGTGATGAATGCGCGACTGCATAGATGCGGGCTGCCCAGCAGCGCAAGCAAAGTCGCGCGCAATTCGTCGCCGGTGCTGGGCCGTGGCAGCTTGCTCGAACCGTCCGCATTCAGAGCGTCTTGGGACTCGGGGCGGGCTACCGGTCGCTGGTACACGGGACCTTCGTGGGCGACGGTCCGAGGTGGCACGTCGACGACGGTCTCGCCGTGCCAGGTGATGCGCAACCGATCGCCGTCGGTGACTTCGCCGATCACGGTGGCCAGCACCTCCCACTTACGGCACACCGCCAGGAAAGCATCCACATTCTCCGGCGCGACGACGGCGCACATCCGCTCCTGGGACTCGCTGGAGAGAATCTCCGCGGGCGTCATGTTGGCCGCGCGCAACGGGACGGTGTCGAGTTCGACGCTCATTCCACCGTCGCCGGCCGACGCAAGTTCCGATGTTGCACAGGATAATCCGGCGCCACCGAGATCCTGGATGCCGATCACCAGCCCCGCGGCATAAAGCTCGAGGCAGCATTCAATGAGCACCTTCTCGGTGAACGGGTCACCGACCTGGACCGACGGCAGCTTCTTCCGAGATCCGCTTGCGGGATCGAGTTTCGATCCAGCCCGGGTTCCTTGCTCGTCGCCGCCGAACGTCTCCGAAGCCAACACCGACACGCCACCGATGCCGTCGAGGCCGGTGCGCGCACCGAACAGGATGATCTTGTTGCCGGCACCCGACGCGAACGCCAGGTGCAGATCCTCCTTGCGCAGCACCCCGACACACAATGCATTGATTAGCGGGTTGCCGGCGTACGACGCGTCGAACACGGTCTCGCCACCGATGTTGGGCAGGCCCAGCGAGTTGCCGTAGCCGCCGATACCGCGCACCACACCATCCAGCACGCGGCGGGTGTCGGGCGCGTCAGCGGCGCCGAACCGAAGCTGGTCCATCACGGCGACCGGGCGCGCGCCCATGGCCATGATGTCGCGGACGATGCCGCCGACGCCGGTGGCGGCGCCCTGGTACGGCTCGACGTAAGACGGATGGTTGTGCGACTCGACCTTGAAGGTGACGGCCCACCCGTCGCCGATGTCGACGACACCGGCATTCTCACCGATCCCGGCGAGCATCCCGGCGCGCATTTCGTCGGTGGTGGTCTCACCGAAATAGCGCAGGTGCACCTTGGAGGATTTATACGAGCAGTGCTCGCTCCACATCACCGAGTACATCGCCAGCTCGGCGTCGGTGGGCCTGCGGCCCAGGATCTCGCGGATCCGCTGGTACTCGTCGTCTTTGAGGCCCAGCTCACTGAATGGTTGCGGCTGATCGGGGGTGGCGGCGGCATGTTCAACGGTGTCAATCACACGGGTCAGCCCAGACGTCACGTACACAGTCTAGGGTCCGGGGCCGACCGCACGTGTAGCGTCCGGATCATGGCATCCCAGGACGCGGTCGCACAGACCGTCAATCGCTATCTCGAATTCGTCGCCAAGGGCAACACCGACGACATCGTGGCGCTCTACGCTGCCGACGGCACCATTGAGGATCCGGTCGGATCGGACCTCAAGCGCGGCCACGACGCGATCCGCGAGTTCTACGCGGCATTCCAAGATGTGCCGAAGACGACCGAACTCGCGGAATTGCGGGCGGCCGGCGGCGAGGCGACGTTTCTGTGGCACCTCACCCTCGAGACCGGCGACAGCCGTACCCGAATCTCACCGATCTCGCTGATGACGTTCGACGAGGACGCGAAGATCACGTCGATGCGGGCCTTCTGGTCGCCGTCCGACGTTCAGGTCGTATAGAACTCGACGCCTAGTGCTGCGGCGACAAAAACGCCTGCAGCGCAGCCGAATACGCGGCCACGTCGTGCGCACCCATCAACTCCCGCGCCGAGTGCATGGCCAGCTGGGCGGCGCCGACGTCAACCGTCGGAATGCCCGTCCGCGCGGACGCCATGGGCCCGATCGTCGACCCGCACGGTAGGTCCGCGCGGTGCTCGTAGCGCTGCAACGTAACTCCGGCCTGCCGGCAGGCCAGCTCGAACGCCGCCGCCGTGCGTCCATCGGTGGCATACCTTAGATTCGGGTGCACCTTGAGCACGGGTCCGCCGTTCACCTCGATCAGATGGCCGGGCTCGTGTCGCTCGGGGTAATTGGGGTGGGTGGCATGCGCCATGTCCGCCGAGGCCAGCAGCGAAACCGGCAGCCGCCGCAGGAAGTCTTCCCGGCTGCCACCGGCCGCCAGCACGATCCGTTCCAGAACGGTGCCCAGCAGGTTCGACTGCGCGCCGTGGTCGGAGGTGGATCCGACCTCCTCATGGTCGAACAGCGCCAGCACCGGCAGAAACCCGCTCGGCGCCGAATCCAGTAACGCCTCCACCCCGGCGTAGCAGCTGGCCAAGTTGTCCAGCCGTGGCGCACTCAGCAGGTTGGCGTCAGCGCCGATCACGGTCGACGGGGTCAGGTCGTGAGTCATCAGGTCCGCGGCCAGCACGTCGGCCGCAGCCACCCCGGCACGCTCGGCCACGTATTGCAGGAAGGAGCCGGGTTTGTCGCCGATCCCCCACACTGCGTTGACGTGTCGCTGCGGATCCAACTTGAGTGACGCCCGATCCTCGGCCAGATGGATGGCCAGCTGCGGTACCCGCAGGATCGGATCGTCGACCCGGACCAGCCGGTGACCGAGCCCGGAGCCTTCTCGCACCGATAGCCGCCCGCTAATGCCCAGGTCGCGGTCCAGCCAGGAGTTGAGCCACGCTCCCCCATATGGTTCCAGCGCCACCACCTGCCAGCCGGCCACCGACCGGTCCGGGTGCTGTTTGACCCGCAGGTTGGGGCTGTCGGTGTGCGCTCCGATAATCCGGAACGGACCGCCAGGACCGTCGGAATTCCAGGCGACCAGGGATCCGGCGCGCACGGTGAAGTAGCGGCCGGGCTGTTCCGGCCAGCGGTCGGCTTCGCTGAGTTCGGTGTATCCGGCGCCAGTAAGCCGCGCGGCCACCGTGGCGCAGGCATGAAACGGCGATGGCGAGGCGTCGATGAAGTCGCAGAGGCCTGCGGCGCTGGCCGACATGTTCAACATCATGGCTGTTCGGAACCGCGGGGTTGACGCTAGGGTCAGCAGAGTGCCTCCGGTTCAGCCGCAACCCGTACTCGCGCCGTTGACACCCGCCGCGATATTCCTGGTGCTCACGGTGGACGACGGCGGCGAAGCGATCGTGCACGACGCGCTGCCGGACCTGTCCGGCCTGGTGCGCGCCATCGGCTTCCGCGACCCGGCCAAACACCTGTCAGTGGTCGCCTCGATCGGCTCCGACGCCTGGGACCGGTTGTTCGGCGGCCCACGCCCGGCCGAGCTGCATCCCTTCATCGAACTGAAGGGCCCGCGGCACCAGGCGCCGGCCACCGCCGGCGACCTGTTGTTCCACATCCGGGCCGAATCGCTAGATGTGTGCTTCGAGTTGGCCGGCCGCATCCTGAAATCGATGGCGGGTGGCGTCACCGTCGTCGACGAGGTGCACGGGTTCAAGTTCTTCGACAACCGCGATCTGCTGGGATTTGTCGACGGCACCGAAAACCCCGACGGCCCAATTGCCGCGAACGCCACCGCGATCGGTGACGAGGATCCCGACTTCGCCGGCTCGTGCTACGTCCATGTACAGAAGTACCTGCACGACATGCGGTCCTGGGAGTCGTTGTCAGTCGGCGAGCAGGAGGACGTGATCGGCCGGACTAAGCTCGACGACATCGAGATGGGTGACGACGTCAAGCCGTCCAACTCACACATCGCTCTCAATGTGATCGAAGACGAAGAGGGTAATGAACTGAAGATCGTGCGTGCCAACATGCCGTTCGGGGAGCTCGGCAAGGGCGAGTACGGCACCTACTTCATTGGCTACTCGCGTAGCCCTGATGTCACCGAGCAGATGCTGCGCAACATGTTTCTCGGCGATCCGCCGGGCAACACCGACCGCGTCCTGGACTTTTCCACCGCGGTCACCGGCGGTCTGTTCTTTTCGCCGACCGTCGATTTTCTCGATGACCCACCGGACCTGCCCGCGCCCCTTGTTAGCGAGCTACCCGTCGCACCCACCCCTGAAGACGACTCACTTTCCATCGGCAGCCTGAAAGGAACCACCCGATGAAGAACAACCTCTACCGCGACCTAGCGCCGATCACCGACGTCGCCTGGACCGAAATCGAATTGGAGGCGACTCGGACGTTCAAGCGCCATATCGCCGGCCGCCGGGTGGTTGACGTCAGCGAACCCGGCGGGCCGGTGACCGCGGCGGTCAGCACAGGACGCCTGCTCGACGTGAAGCCGCCCAGCGACGGTGTGGTGGCCCATTTGCGGGCAAGCAAACCCCTTGTTCGGCTGCGGGTTCCGTTCACGTTGTCCCGCGATGAGATCGACGACGTCGAGCGTGGTGCGCAGGACTCCGACTGGGATCCGGTCAAAGCCGCCGCCAAGAAGCTGGCGTTCGCCGAAGACCGCGCCATCTTCGAGGGCTATGCCGCCGCATCCATCGACGGAATCCGCAAAGCCACCTCGAACCCCAAGCTGAAGTTGCCCAAAGACCCGCAAGCAATTCCCGACGTCATCACCCAGGCGTTGTCCGCATTACGGCTGGCCGGCGTCGACGGTCCCTACTCGGTGCTGCTGTCCGCGGATGTCTACACCAAAGTCAGCGAGACCACCGAACATGGCTATCCGATCCTCGAACACATCAACCGGCTGGTCAGCGGGGACATCATCTGGGCCCCGGCCATCGACGGAGCTTTCGTGCTGACCACCCGCGGCGGCGATTTCGACCTGCAACTGGGCACCGATGTGTCCATCGGCTACACCAGCCACGACGCCGACACCGTGCAGCTCTACCTGCAAGAGACGCTGACATTTCTGAACTACACCGCCGAGGCTTCGGTCGCGCTCGGCCCTTAGGAACATCGTCTTTCGCTAAAGGTCCAGCACGAGGTCACTTTTTGGAGCTGCCGAGCAGATCAGCACGCTTCCGGACTCCGGCGGCTCCAGCGGCGGGTGCACATAGGTTGTTGTTCCCGCCACAACGCCGGTGACGCACACGTGACAAACTCCGCTGCGACACGCAAACCGGGTCGGGACGTCACAGGCCTCGGCCAGGTCGAGAATGCTTCCGTAATCCGCAGACCAATTGACCGTGAGCGCGCTGCGGGCGAAGGTGACCGCGGGTCCAACGCCTGCCGACCCGGCAGGCGGGTGCGGCGGCTTGCGCTGCCCCCCGTCCGTGATACCGGGGTTGATTGCAGGTAAGGCGCCGAACAATTCGCTGTGGATGCTGCCGGGGTCGAGACTCGCCGCGGTGAGTGCGTCGCGCATGTCGGTCATGAATTGAGTTGGGCCGCATAAATATGCCGAAGCGTCGGCCGGAAGATCGAGTGCCGCGATCGTCGGCCGGTCCAGACGGGCATGTTCCCGTGTGTAAAACACCCGCTGCCGGGCATTCGGCAACGACTCGATCAGAGCCGTGACTTCGTCTGCAAAAGCTTGAGTCTCACGATCGCGGGTGGTGTGCAGCCACCAAATGTCGCGGCTGCTACGGGCCACGGAAAGGGAATGCAGCATCGCGAGGACGGGAGTGATGCCGATTCCCGCCGAGATCAAGACGACCGGGTTGGTGCCGTCGCCGAGGTAGAAGTCACCACGCGGGGCTGCAGCTTCAACGAACGATCCCGGCTCGATGTGAGCGTGCAGCCAAGCGCTGACCAGCCCATGGTCTTCGCGCTTGACGCTGATGCGGTAGTGCCCAGCGCCGGGGTCACCCGACAGCGAGTAGCTGCGCAGTGGAGCAGGGCTGCCCGCTCCCGAAAGTCGCACCGTCAGGTATTGGCCCGGAAGCGGCCGAGGCAGCGAGGTTTGGCCGTCGGACTCGAGCAAAACCGACAGCACGGTCGCGCTTTCCCGGCGAACTGCGCTGACTCGCAGGTCGCGAAATCCGCTCCACCCCGGTTCGATACCAATTGGCGGCGCGCTGGGGGCTGTGGAGTGCTCGTGTGCTGACAGCAGGTCGTTGAACGACTGCTGCCACCCCGGGCTCAGCGCGGGAACGTCGACGACCTTGCGGAGTTGGTCGATGTTGCGGTTCGGCAGGTACAGCAGCGCATCGACGTCAGCGACACTGAGTTCGTGCCGGCCGCGACCGGTCAGCACGATCTCGTCGCCGGCACAAACCTCGCCCTCGGTGATGACCCGGAGGTAGAAGCCCGGACGATGTTGGGCGACAAGCAGATTAGGCATGTCGGGTTGGTTCAGCCGCAGGCCGACCCGGAAACAGGTGACCCTTGGCTGGGTGACTTCAAACTCAGCGTCTCCGATGCGGTAGCGATCACCGATGCAGACGTGGTCATCGCTGAGCCCGTCGACGGTGAAGTTTTCCCCGAAATGACCCGGTTCAAGGTCATCGCGGTCCAGGTAGTTCTTCCAGAAGTCGTACGACTCCATCTGGTACACCATGACAGCGCGATGTTCGCCACCATGGCCCGCGAGATCGCCCTGACCGTCACCGTCGACGTTGAGGCGGCGGACCATGACCGGTCCTTCGACCGGGGTCTTCCATATCCCTGTGTAGACGGTCTTGTCCCGCCATTCGACGTTCTTGGGCATACCCACATTTACCGAAACCAGTCTGCGCAACTGTGTCTCCTGAAGAACTAAGCTGCGATGAACACTAGATCAGCGGTTCGTCGCCGTCGACACCTTCAGCGTCAACAAGACACTCCTGAAGGCTATGGCAGCGAAAGGAGCGGGCGTGGCGACCTCGGACGGATTTCACCCAGATTTCGATGAGACGAACCAGCAAGTGGCGCGCAACCGGGTCCACCACGTCAAGGCCGCGGAGATCACCTCCGACACCGCGCAGTCGGCGGGGATGCGGCGCTTTGCCGCGTTGAGCGGTCGATCGGTCGGTGCGGACAAGCTGTGGATGGGAGAGACACACGTGTCACCCGAGACCGCCTCGTCCAATCACCATCACGGCGAATCGGAAACGGCGATCTATGTACGCAGCGGCAATCCAGAGTTCGTGTACCACGACGGCGTCAAAGAGGTGCGTATTTCAACTCAGCCCGGCGATTACATCTTCGTCCCGCCGTATTTACCGCACCGGGAAGAAAACCCGGACCCGAATACACCCGCCGAAGTCGTGATCGCCCGCAGCACGCAGGAGGCCATCGTGGTCAACCTGCCGGGCTTGTATCCGCTTTAAGGAACGGGACAGCGCTCAGTAGACCGCGATCTCGATCAGATTCCCGTCGATGTCACGGCAGTAGTGCGAGGTCATTGCGCCCAACGCGCCGACCTTGGTTACCGGGCCCGAGGTGATCTCCACTCCACATCCGGCGAGGTGGGCGCGCACCTCCTCCGGAGCGGAACGCGTGACGAAGCACAAGTCTTCGGAGCCCGCTGCTTCGACGGACCCGGTCACCCAGTCGGGATCGTCGGCTTGCGCCCCGACCGGTCGCAGGTTGATTTTCTGATTCCCGAAGCTGAGGGCGGTCCTGCTGGACGGTCCAAATGTCTCTCGTGTCATGCCCAGGACTCGCTCGTACCACGACGCGGTGGCCTCAACGTCGTTGCAGTTCAACACGATATGATCGAATCGCTCCACCACGAACCCCATGTTCAGCCCTCCCGGCGATTGTGATCAACATACACACCGCGAAACTGGATCTGGCAACACATTTCCCGAGCAGCGGCGTCGGTATTCACAGTTTCGCGGCATGCGCGCGACAATCGGGCGATGACAGCCGCCGCAACGACGGTGTTCCCCGCGCGCCGGGTGATCACGATGGAGCCGACCACGCCGGACGCCACCGCCGTTGCGGTATCGGGTGACCGGATCGTCGCGGTCGGGTCGTTCGAGGAACTCCGTGAGTACGGTGGTGCCGTCATCGACGAGACCTTCGCCGACGCGGTGATCTGTGCCGGATTCATCGAACAGCACCTGCATCCCGTACTGGCCGCCACCACATTGGTCACCGAGGTGGTCGCCCCCGAAGATTGGGTCCTCCCCGGCCGAACCTTCCCCGCCGCGACGTCCGAGGAGGCGTACCGGCAGGCTTTGCGTAACGCCGACCGGGACTGTCGCGAAAGTTGGTTGTTCTCCTGGGGCTATCACCCTCTGTGGCATGGCCCTCTCGACCGCTTCGCGCTCGACGAGATCAACCGCGCCCGCCCCATCGCGGTATGGCATCGCTCATGCCATGAATGGTTCGTGAACTCCGCGGCAATCACGGCTTTGGATATCACCACCGAAACGATGGCAGGCCACGGCCGGGCCAGCACCATGGTCGACGTTGACCGGGGGCACTGGTGGGAGACCGGAATGAACCTCCTGCTGGCCAAGCTGGCGCCGGTATTCATGAGCGCCGAGCGGCTGGCGGCAGGTCTTCGGCAACTGGTCGCTTACCTGCACAGCACCGGTGTCACCGCGATCAACGAACCGGGCATCATGTGGGACGTCGAACCGTGGCAGTTGTATCAGCACATCCTCGGTGCCGAAAGCACACCGTTCCTGTCGACATTTCTCGTCGACGCCCGCAGCCAGGCCGACGCCGGCATGGAGCCTACCGACGCGGTGGCCGATGCCGAGGCGCAAGTCGCCCGCGCACGCGACGGCAAAGTACGGCTGCTGCCCAAGCAGGTGAAGCTCTTCGCCGACGGCGCCATCATCAGTCAGCTGATGCAGATGAAGGAGCCGTACCTCGACGACGCCGGCCGACCCGACCCGCACCATCACGGCGAATGGATGATGCACCCCGACGCTTTCCGCGCGTTCGCCAAAGTTTACTGGGACGCCGGCTGGCAACTGCACATTCACGTGAACGGCGACGCGGGGCTTGAACTGGTGCTCGACACCATCGAGCGATGCATGGCGACGCATCCGCGCACCGACCACCGGACCGTCATCGTCCACTTCGCCAATTCGACGGAAGAGCAGATCGACAGGATCGCGCGCGCCGGGGCGATCGTGTCGGCCAATCCGTATTACCCGGTCGGCTTCGCGGACAAGTACTCGCAGCACGGGCTTGGCCCCGATCGTGCCGACACCATGGTGCGGTCGGCGTCGGTGCTGCGCCGGGGCGTCCCGTTGTCGTTTCACTCGGACCTGCCGATGGGCCCAGCCGACCCACTCACGTTGGCGTGGTGCGCAGTAAATCGTCGCACACCCAGCGGCCGGACTGCCTGCCCTGAGCAGCGCATCTCGGTGCATGATGCCTTGCGCGCCATCACCATTGAAGCGGCCTACTCGTGGCGCATGGAGCACGAGCTGGGCAGCATCGCGGCGGGCAAGCTGGCTAACTTCACGATTCTGGGCGAGGACCCCTACGCCGTCACCCCGGAAGAACTCAATCGGATTCCGGTGCTCGGCACCGTCTACGCGGGACGTTGGTTTCCCGTCCTCACTCAGTAAATTCTCAACAGATTCTTCGGTTCGGCGTTGCTCGGCCCAAGGATTCGCCAAGGCGTTGGCCTCACCATTAGTCGCATGAGTGAGTCATTGGGTGTGCCGCTATCTACCGAGTTGACCGAACGCTACCTGCGGAGCCGCGGGATACGGTATTTCCGCGGCCACCATGATGGCGAATACTTCTTTGTTGCCGATGCCGATGGTCGTCGGCTTCATGTCCACCTCGGAATCTCCCGTTGGCACAGCGACGTGTTCACCATCCGGTTCGCGCCCGCGTTCTTCTTCCCTGCCGCCGACAGTGCTCGCTTGGTGGAACTCGCCGATGCCTGGAATCAGCAGAACCGCGGAGTGACCGTAATCGTGCATGGTTCCTCTGATCCTCAGCGCATCGGTGTGTTTGCCCGCGGCTCGCGGCGGATCCGCGATCGCATCACCTTCGAGGAGTTCGGTTGCTTTGTGGACGGTGCCATAGCGGACGCGATCGAGTTCTTCAGTCAGTTGGCGCCGGTTGCCGATTTGAGGTCGACAGCGCAGCCGTTGCTACAAGACGCCGGTTGAGCCGCCGCCCGCACGCCAGCCCGGTCGCCCCCGCCTTGTCAGGCGTCATCTCCCCGATGTGTAGTTTTTCGGCAAAACTGGGTATGCCATTCTCCTGGGGCGAGAATCCCGTGCACAAATCACCGACGCAGTTATTAACGGGGGCGAACAATGAGAAGCATCCGAGGCCCGGCGGCCGAAAATCACGAGACCGCCAAATGGGATCCGGGATTCACCGAACAGCTCATCGGCACTTTGAGACCACTGGTCAAGCGATGGTTTCGCGCCGAGGTGCGAAACGTGCAGAATGTGCCGCGAGCCGGCGGCGCGTTGGTGGTGTCCAACCACTCCGGAGGCATGTTCACGCCCGACGTGATGATCTTCGGGTCGGCGTTCTACGACACGTTCGGTTACCATCGCCCGCTTTACACACTGGCGCACTACGGGCTCTTCATCGGACCGCTGGACGGCTGGTTTCGCCGACTCGGAGTTATCCAGGCAAGCCGCGAAAATGCTGCCGCTGCACTGCACTCCGATGCAGTCGTACTCGTATTCCCCGGCGGTGACTACGACTCCTACCGGCCGACGCTGAGCGCGAACACCGTCGACTTCAACGGCCGCACCGGCTACGTCAGGACAGCCATCGAGGCCGGGGTGCCGATCGTGCCCACCGTGTCCATCGGGGCCCAGGAGACTCAGCTGTTCCTGAGCAGGGGGAACTGGCTGGCCCGCCGACTTGGCCTCACCAAGGCCCGAATGGACATCCTGCCGCTGAGCTTCGGGTTCCCGTTCGGCCTCAGTGTGATCTTCCCGCCGAACCTGCCGCTGCCGGCCAAGATCGTCACCGAGGTACTCGGGCCGATCGACGTCACCGCCCGTTTCGGCGAGGACCCCGATGTCGACGAAGTCGATGCACACGTGCGTTCGGTCATGGAGGTTGCGCTCAACCGATTGGCGAGCGAACGCCGATTCCCCATCCTGGGCTAGGCACCGATTCTTGCCTCACGCGGCCAAGACGGCGTCCAGCGCGGAATAGAACAGACCCAGGCCGTCGTCGGAGGGGCCCGTCAACGCTTCGATGGCATGCTCCGGGTGCGGCATCAGCCCGACAACGCGGCCGTTGGCCGAGCTGACGCCGGCGATGTCGCGCATCGAGCCGTTGATGTTGTCGTGGTAGCGGAACACCACCCGGCCCTCGGCCTCCAGCTCGTCGAGCACCTTCTCCGGGGCCACGTAGCGGCCTTCACCGGACTTCAACGGCACCAGCAGATCGGCGTCGGTCTCGAAACGCGATGTCCACGCCGTCGACGTCGACGCCACCCGCAGCCATACGTCGCGGCAGATGAAGTGCAGGCCGGCATTGCGAGTCAGGACGCCGGGCAGCAGTCCGGCCTCGCAAAGAATCTGAAAACCGTTACAGATGCCCAATATCGGCATTCCGCGACCCGCGGCCGCGATCACCTCGGTCATCACCGGGGCGAATCTGGCGATGGCGCCAGTACGCAGGTAATCACCGTAGGAGAACCCGCCGGGCACCACAACAGCATCGACATCCTTGAGGTCGGCATCGGCATGCCAGAGGTTTACCGCCTCGGCACCGACACGCCGCGCCGCGCGCGCGGCGTCCACGTCGTCAAGCGTGCCAGGAAAGGTGATCACGCCGATCCGCGCAGTCACTGCGTTTCCCGGGTTATCGCCCATTCCTCGATCACCGTGTTCGCCAGCAGCGATTCCGCGATGTCGGCAAGCACCGCGTCATCGACGGTATCGTCCACTTCAAGTTCAAACCTCTTGCCCTGGCGGACATCTGAGATCCCCGGATGGCCCAGTCGGCCCAGCGCGCCGACAATCGCCTGTCCCTGCGGGTCAAGAATCTCCGCTTTGGGCATCACATGCACGACCACCCGGGCCATCGGCGCTCCTCCTCAGATCTAGGTCGGCGCCAACTCTACCGGCGGCACGTGCCGCACCGGCTCACGGGCACGCACCGAACTAGGTCGCTCTATCGGTTGAATCGCCCGGCGAGGTAGTCGGCCCGGCAGGCGCTGCGGGCCAGTTTGCCGCTGGTGGTGCGGGGGATAGTGCCGGCGGCGACGAGTCGGATGTCGCCGACCCTGACGCGATGTTCGCGTGAGATTGCTGCGCGCACGGCCGCAACGACCGGCTCGAGATCTGCGCGACCGACTCCCGCTGCGCGTTCGGCCACCACAACGAGCTGCTCCGCAGAGTCGGCGCCCGGCGAGTTCAGGGTGCCGGGGGGAACGGAAAACGCGGCCACGTAGCCGGTGCGGACGGCGAGCGACGCGGCACTGACCGTGGTCTCGATGTCATGCGGGTAGTGATTGCGGCCGTCGATGATGATGAGGTCTTTGATCCGCCCCGTGAGGTAGAGCTCGTCGTCGAGGTACACGCCAAGGTCGCCGGTCGCCAGCCAATAGCAGTTGTCCGCGGCACCGTCGGCCCGGCTGCACTCCAGCCGAGATTGCAGCTTGTTGCCGAACGTGCGTTGTGATTCTTCTTCGCGCCCGAAATATCCGCGCCCGATGTTGTTGCCGTGCAGCCAGATTTCTCCAACCGTACCGTCAGGCACCTCGGCGCCGTCTGGACTGGTGATCACGGCCCACACGTTAGGGAACGGCCGGCCGCACGAAGCATAGGCAACGGCTCCCGGGGTTTCCGGCGCGACGACCACTGCGCGTCCGGCGGCAAGCTGGACCCGGTCAAGGAATACGGCGCCGGCCGGCGCGTCGGGGGCGGTGGTGGCCACCCCCAACGTGGCCTCCGCCATCCCATAGGACGGCTTGATCGCCGTCGCGGGCAGACCATATGGAGCGAACGCGTTGGTGAACTTTTCGATTGCCGACATCGTCACCGGCTCAGATCCGTTGAGCAATCCGGCAACGTTGCTCAGATCGAGGGTGTCGCCCTGCGGGGGGAGCCCGCGCTCGGCCGCCAGTTCGAAGGCGAAATTCGGCGCGGCCGCAAACGTCCGACCATTCTTTGCTTCCGCACTGAGCTCTTTGATCCACCGGTAAGGCCTGCGAAGGAACGCCATGGGGTCCAGCAACGTGAGGTATCCACCGCACAGGGCCGGGAACATGATCATCAGCAATCCCATGTCGTGATACAGCGGCAGCCAGCTCACGCTGCGGATGTTCCGGTCCAGCCCTGCACCCAGGATCATCTGCAGCACGTTGGTGCAGACGGCGCGGTGGGTGACCTCCACCCCGGCCGGGCTGCGGGTTGAGCCAGACGTGTACTGCAGATAGGCGACATCGTCGGTGTCGACCGTCGCGTCGGTGAACATCGAGGCGAGCGTCGCCGGGATTGCGTCGACCGCAATCAGCCTTGGTCGCCCGGCCACCGGATGTGTCCGCAGGAATTCCCGGACCAGCCCGGCCGCCGCCGTGGTGGTCAACACCGCCGTGGGCCGGGCATCTGCGAGCACGGCCGTCAACCGTTCCGCGTGCCCGGACAGCGTTGGCGCAAACAACGGGACCGCAATGTTGCCAGCGTGGACCGCGCCGAAGAAGGCCGCCACATACTCGACACCCTGTGGCGCCACGATCGCCACTCGGTCCCCTGACTTGGTGACCTGCTGGAGGCGGGCGCCGATCGCACGGACCTGTGACCACATCTCATTCCAGCTCAGCTCGACGACGCGCCCGTCCGGGTCTTTCGCGTAGTCGACGAACCGGTACGACGGACGATCACCGAATGCTGCCCGGTTTTGGTCGAGAAACGAAGTCAGTGTCAAGCCGTCCGGCAAGACAATCGTGCCGTCGGCAAGGACGTAGTCGTTGATGTCGGCCACGGCCGGCTCAACAGCGCTGTCAGGCAGGGTGCACCGTCCCATCAACAAAGAATAAGAGAGTTACTTAGAATATCCTGCGCTTTGCTGCGTGTGGCGGTGGTCACAATTTAGTCACGAAGTGGTCCATGCAAGTCGACCTGCGCGATACCCGTCCCCGCCCAGTGCGGGGCAGAATCAACACCATGGACCTGACGCATTTCGGCCATTCCTGCCTACTGGCGCAGTTCGGGCAAACCAGCTTGCTCTTCGACCCCGGTACTTTCGCCCACGGTTTCGAGGGCATCACCGGCCTGTCCGCGATCGTGATCACCCATCAACACCCCGACCACGTCGACGTGGCGCGTTTGCCGGCCCTGCTCGAAGCCAACCCGGATGCCACGTTGTACGCCGACGCCCAGACCGCCGAGCAGCTCGGTGCGCGGTGCCATCCGGTGCGGGTCGGTGACGAGCTGACGGTGGGCACGCTGACCATTCGTGCCCTCGGCGGGCGGCACGCGGTAATCCACCCGGAAATTCCAGTGATAGACAACATCTCGTATCTGGTTGACGACGGCGACCACCGCGCCGCGTTGATGCATCCCGGTGACGCATTGTTCGTTCCCGACGAGCCTGTCGACGTGCTGGCCGCGCCGGCCGCGGCCCCGTGGATGAAGATCTCCGAGGCCATCGAATATCTGCGTGCGGTGGCCCCGGCGCGCGCCGTGCCCATCCACCAAGGGGTTGTCGCTCCCGAGGCCCGCGGCCTGTACTACAGCCGGTTCACCGAGATGACCAGTGCCGATTTCCAGGTGCTCCCCGAGGAAAGCGCGGTCACCTTCTAGCGTGGGGTCACCTCCCCGCGCGGGTCACCTCCCCGCGCGAGCAGACGCAAAAGGCCCTTTTTCCGGGCGGAAAAGGGGGCTTTTGCGTCTGCTCGGCCCCGCCGGCTAGGTGATGTCCAAGGCGGCGCCGCGGCCCGCGGCCCGACCGGAGAAAATGCAGCCACCCAGGAAAGTGCCCTCCAGCGCCCGGTAGCCGTGCACACCACCACCGCCGAAGCCGGCCACCTCGCCGGCCGCGTACAAACCGGTGAGTGGCGTGCCGTCGGCCTTGAGTACCCGAGCGTCCAAGTCGGTCTCGATGCCGCCCAGCGTCTTCCGAGTCAGGATGTGCAGCTTCACGGCGATCATCGGGCCGGCCTTCGGATCGGCGAGCCGGTGCGGCGCCACCACCCGGCCAAGCCGGTCGCCGAGATAGCCGCGGGCGGCCCGGATCGCGGTGATCTGACCATCTTTGCTGAACTTGTTGGCGACTTCCCGATCGCGGGCGGTAACCTCAGCCTCCACCGTCGCAAAGTCCAGCGCCGTCACATCGGGCAGTTGGTTCATTGCGGTTACCAACTCGCGCAACGAATTGGCGCTGACGAAGTCCACACCCCGGTCGACGAATGCCTGCACCGGGCCGGGCGGGCCGGAGCTCGCGCGGGAGCGGATCAGCTGACGCACGCTCTGCCCGGTCAGGTCGGGGTTCTGTTCCTGGCCGGAAAGCGCGAATTCCTTCTCAATGATCTTGGCGTTCAAGATGAACCAGGTGTAGTCGTAGCCGGATTTGCTGATGTACTCCAAGGTGCCCAGGGTATCGAACCCGGGATACAACGGAACCGGGAGCCGCTTGCCCGCCCCATCCAGCCACAGCGGCGACGGGCCGGGAATGATCCGGATGCCGTGCAACGGCCAGATCGGGTCGTAGTTGGTGATGCCCTCGGTGTAGTGCCACATCCGGTCGGGGTTGATCACCCGCGCCCCGGCTTTCTGGGAGATGCCGATCATCCTGCCATCGACATGGGCCGGTACCCCGGCGAGCAACTGCTCGGGAACGCGGCCCATCCTTTTGGGCCAGTTCTTGCGTACCAGGTCGTGGTTACCTCCGATGCCACCGCTGGTGACGATCACCGCTGAGGCACGGAATTCGAACTTTCCCAACGCCTTTCGCGAAGATGACTTACCGCGCGGCTCGGCCGATGGCTCCAGCACGGTGCCTCGAACGCCGGTCACCGCGTCACCCTCGACGATCAACTCGTCGACCTGGTGGCGGTGCGCGAAGCGCACCGTCGAGCGGTCCCGCAACCGGCGGGCGAAGATCTCAACCAGAGCCGGCCCGGTGCCCCAGGTGATGTGGAAACGGGGCACCGAGTTGCCGTGACCCTGCGCGCCATAGCCGCCCCGCTCGGCCCAGCCCACCAACGGGAATATCTTCAGCCCGCGGGCCCGCAGCCAACTACGCTTCTCCCCGGCCGCGAAATCAACGTAGGCATGTGCCCACTGCCGTGGCCAGTAGTCCTCTTGCCGATCGAAAGCCGCTGTACCCAGCCAATCCTGCAATGCGAGTTCATGGCTGTCGCGGATACCCAGGCGACGCTGCTCAGGGCTGTCGACGAAGAACAAACCGCCGAACGACCAGAACGCTTGGCCGCCCAGATTGGCGCTGCTCTCCTGATCGAGCATCAGCACCCGCAAGCCGCGCTCCACCAATTCGCAGGCCGCCACCAGTCCCGCCAGGCCCGCGCCGACGATGATCGCATCCGCGGCGAACCCTGTGGCTGAAGAATCGCTCATGTTGGACCAGGGTAATGGCCCCCGGCCCGGCAGTTTAACCGGATGACTCGGGCTAGATCCGGACTACGCGGCGTCGACGGACGCTTTATCGGACGCCTTATCGGTGCGCCATTGGTACACCGTCGGCGTGCAACCGTGCATCGAAGCCAAGTCGACGGCGTCCAGCATGGTCTGCAGCGGGCCGGGTTTGCGCAGCTGGCGGGCCGCGACCGCGATCCGCACGATGCCGCCGCGGCGGGCGATCCGCTCGGCGGACAGCACCACCATGCGGCACCACCACGGCTCGGTGAGGAAGCCCTCCCCGATGCCCAGCACGCGGGTGCGGACGGTAGTGTGCCGGACCAAGTCGGTGACCCCATGCAGATCAGCAAGCAGCCTAAAGCCGTTATCCGGCAATGCTTTTACGACGCCGGGCGAAACCACCCAGCCTGGTGCCGCAAACAACCGAGTGCGGAGCCCGAGGTGCTCGAGCACCCGGTCGGCGGCCGTCAGGCGCAGGTTGGCCTCATGTGCACGCAGCATTGCGAACTCACCACGCCGCTTCTTGGTGGCCGCGTCGTCGTAGCCGTGTAGCACGATGGCGTCGCCTGCGCTGCGCCGGTCAGTCAGCCATTCGACGGTGCGCGGATCCCGGTCGAGTCGGTAGTCGTTGCTGAGCCGGGGCGCCACCAGCAACGAAATCGGCACTTTGCGCACATCCATCTGTGCGCAGAACGCCTCGACATCGGCCAGGGTTCGCTCGCTGATCCCCGAGACCGAGACGATCAATTTTCCAGACACACCAGCAGTTTGCCGATTCCAAGTGTCGAGACGGTGAAGTACACGCAGACACCAAGCGTATATCGCCACCTCCGGGAGGTCGTGTGACGACTCGATCGCGTGGCCGCGCAAGGGCGTTGATCGCTGCCGACCCGCCGCCCGGAGGACTCGCCCCACGCGCGCGCCGGGCGGTCGGGCCCGGCAGCCCGACCAACCCAAGCCAGCAAACACCCACCATTATCGACGCGGGTGATCGGTTCGATATGCTAAGTAACCCTATGGAGATCGCCCCTTCTGCAGCGACCGGCAACCCGCTGCCTACCACTCCCACCGGGCAATCTGGCGCCGGTGAGCATGTCTACCCAGACAAGCTGGACGCCGGGCTGTTACGGATCTCCGGCGTGTGCCTCCTGGCCACGGTGATGGCGATCCTGGATGTGACCATCGTCAGCGTCGCGCAACGCACCTTCATCGACCAATTCGGCACCACGCAGGCCGTCGTCGCCTGGACGATGACCGGCTACACACTGGCGTTGGCGACCGTAATTCCGTTGACCGGCTGGGCGGCCGACCGGTTCGGCACCAAACGGCTCTTCATGGTTTCTGTGGTGGCATTCGTGCTTGGCTCGGTGCTGTGCGCATTGGCTTCAAGCATCTTGCAGCTCATCATCTTTCGGGTAGTGCAGGGCATCGGCGGCGGCATGCTGTGGCCCCTAGGATTCATGATCATGACTCGCGAGGCGGGACCGGGGCGGCTGGGCCGCCTGATGTCGATTCTCAGCATCCCCATGCTGCTCGCCCCGATCGGTGGGCCGATCCTGGGCGGCTGGCTCATCGACACCTCCAGCTGGAGGTGGATCTTCCTGATCAACCTGCCGATCGGGCTCCTCACGTTGGTTCTTGCCGGGGTCGTGTTCCGTCCAGATCACCCGGCGCGCTCAGAAACCTTCGACGTTGTCGGCGCGCTGCTGCTGTCGCCCGGCCTGGCGGCATTTCTGTTCTCGCTGTCATCGATCCCGTCCCGCGGCACGGTGGCTGACCGCCACGTGTTGATACCGGCGATCGCGGGACTGGCGTTGATCGTTGCGTTCGTCTTCCACGCCTGGCACCGCGCTGATCACCCGCTCATCGACCTACGGCTGTTTGAGAACCGTGTGCTCACCCAGGCAAATGTGACGATGCTGCTTTTCGCCGTCGCCTTTTTCGGAGCCTGTCTGCTGATTCCGAGCTACTTCCAGCAGGTGTTGCACCAGACACCGATGCAAGCCGGCGTGCACGCGATTCCCCAGGGCCTAGGTGCCATGCTGACCATGCGGCTGAGTGGGCCGTTCGTCGATAGGCGCGGGCCGGGCAAGATCCTGCTGGTCGGCATCGCGCTGATCACTATCGGCCTGGGTGCCTTCGCCTACGGTGTGGCCACGCACGCCAAGTACCAACCCACCCTACTGGTCGCGCTGGCGATCATGGGGCTCGGCATGGGTTGCACGATGATGCCGCTTTCCGTCGCATCGGTGCAGGCATTGGCCCCGCACCAGATCGCCCGAGGCACAACGCTGATGAGCGTCAGTAACCAGGTTGGCGGCTCGATGGGAACCGCGCTGATGTCGGTGATCCTGACTAACCAGTTCAATCGCAGCGAGAACATCACCGCGGCAAATAAACTCGCGTCGCTGCGGCAGCAGGCCGCCACCAGCGGAGCGCCCATTGACCAGTCCGCAATACCGCGGCAGACACTTACTCCCAACTTCTCGGGCAACGTGCTGCATGACCTTTCGCATGCCTACACACTGGTATTCGTCATTGCCTGCGTGTTGGTGGTGTTTACCTTCATCCCGGCGTCGTTCCTGCCGAAAAAGCCGGCGATCCTAACCGCCGCAGACGACTAGCGCGGTCACCCGTCGAACAGCATCGTCGCTATCCGCTTGACGGTGTCCCGGATCCGCCATCGTTGTCGCAGTTGGCGGCGGCTAGCAGCCAGGCGTATTGGAACGCAGTTTCCTCCCACCCCCGGTAGCGACCACTGACACCGCCGTGACCCGCCGCCATCTGAGTCTTCAGCAACACCGGACTGCCGTTAGGGTTGGCGTGCCGCAACGCCGCAACCCACTTGGCCGGCTCCACGTAGTACACCCTGGTGTCGTTGAGCGACGTCATCGCCAGGATCGCCGGGTAGATTTTGGTCTCGACATTCTCATAGGGCGAATACGACTTCATGTAGGTGTAAACATCGCTGTCGCTCAACGGATTTCCCCACTCGTCCCACTCGGTGACCGTCAGCGGCAACGATGGGTCAAGGATGGTGGTCAGCGGGTCGACGAACGGGACCTGCGCGAGGATTCCGGCAAACAGCTCCGGCGCCAAATTGGCCACCGCGCCCATCAACAGACCGCCTGCACTACCACCCAACGCCACCAGCTCTTGCGGTCGGGTCAGCCCCGATTCCACCAGATGCCTTGCCACCGCGATGAAGTCGGTGAAGGTGTTCCTCTTCTCCAAGAGTTTGCCGTGCTCGTACCACAGCCGGCCCATCTCACCGCCACCGCGAACGTGGGCAATGACGAAAACCATGCCGCGGTCCAGTAACGACAACCGCGCCACGGAAAAGCTTGGATCGGTGCAGATTTCGTAAGCTCCATAGCCGTATACCAGCGCCGCTGCCGGGAATTCGACGCCCGCGCGATGCACGATCGATACCGGAATCCGAGTGCCGTCGTCGGCTTGTGCCCACTCGCGCCGCTCGACGTAATCTTCCTGCCGGTAGTCACCGAGCACGGGTTGCTCGCGCAGCAACGTGCGCTCCCCGCTTTCCAGGTCGATGTCGTATACCCGCAACGGAGTGACCAACGATCCTGCGCTGATCCGCAGCTTGGGTGAATCCCAGTTCGGATTTCCGCCCAGGCCCGACGACATCAGCTCGGAATCGAACGAGATCTCTTCGGGCTCACCATAGCCGCCGTCGGAGTCCAGCGGCCATAGCTGGATCCGGGGCAGCGCCGCACGCCGGTAGCTGACCACCAGATGACCGGCGAACGCATCCATACCTTCGAGTCGGACGTCGTCGCGGTGCGGGATCAGGGTGCGCTGCTGCGTTGGATCGGTGACCGGAGCCTCGGCGAGGGTGAAGTTCACCGCCCCATCGTTATGCAGGATCAAGAAACGGTCCTGGCCCCCGACCACCGCGTGCTCCACCGAGTACTCGACGCCTTCGCGCCGCGGCAGCACGACGGTGAACTGTGCGTGCGAGTCGGCGGAGTCCGCGTAGCGGAACTCCGATGTAATCGATGAACCTGCGGCGATAACGACATAGGCTTCGCTTCGGGTGAGCCCCACACCAAGCCAGAAACGTTCGTCGGCTTCGTGATATACCAGTTCCGACGGCTCGCCGGAGCCGATTCGATAGCGCCACACCGTGTCGGGACGGTGGGCCTCATCCAGGGTCAGGTAGTACACCGTGCGGTTGTCGGCGGCCCAAGTCACGCCGGCCGCGATGTCGCCGATCTCGTCCGGGTACTGCTCGCCAGTGCGTAAGTCCCTGAACCGCAGCGTGTAACGTTCGTCGCCGACGGTATCGACGGAGTATGCGAGCAGGTTGGCATCGAGGCTGACCAGGGCTGCACCCAGCGCGAAGAAGTCGTGTCCCTCAGCTTCGACATTGGAGTCGAGCAAAACCTGCTCACCGGGCACTTCGGTGTTCTCGTCCAAGGTCGGCGGGTCCCAGTCATCGGGATTGTTTACCGGGCAACGACACTGGACTCGGTATTGCTTTCCTTCGAAAGTACGCGCGTAGTACCACCACTCGCCTCGCCGGGTCGGCACCGACAGGTCGGTTTCCTTGGTGCGCGCCTTGATCTCATCGAAAATCCGTTGTCGCAACGGCTCGAGGTGAGCAGTCTTTCGATCGACGAACTCGTTTTCAGCTTCGAGGTAGGCGATGACTTCGGGGCTTTCCTTGTTTCGCAACCACTCATAAGGATCGACGAAGACGTCCTCGTGGTGCTCCCGTCGCGTCTCCACCCGCTTAGCAACGGGCGGTGTTTGCGCGTCGGTCACGCGCTCGGGCCGATCCAGTCATCGAATCTCAGACCGGAAATCCGTTCGTAGGCATTGATGTAACGGGCACGCGTGGCATCGACGATGTCATCAGGGAGTGGTGGTGGGGGCTGCGACCCGTGCCGGTCCCATCCGGATTCGGAACTGGTAAGCCAGTTACGGACGAACTGCTTATCGAAGCTGGCCTGGACCACGCCGGCCTGGTACTCGTCAGCTGGCCAGTATCGCGACGAGTCCGGTGTGAAGATTTCGTCGGCCAGGATCAGATTGCCTGCACGGTCGGTACCGAATTCGAATTTGGTGTCGGCGATGATGATTCCCTTCCTCAGGGCGTGGTCGGCGGCCTGCACATATATCTGCAACGTTCGATCGCGCAGCTGGTTGGCGCGCACCGCGCCGACCATCTCGATCACCCGGGCGAACGGAACGTTCTCATCGTGGTCTCCCAGAGCCGCCTTCGTGGCAGGGGTGAACAGGGGGGTGTCGAACCGGCTTGCTTCAACCAGCCCCGGCGGCAACGCGATACCGCACACCTTCCCGGTCGCCTGGTAGTCCAGTAAGCCCGAGCCGGTCAGGTAGCCGCGAGCCACACATTCCACCGCAAACATCTCAAGGCGTCGCACCACCAACGCACGGCCAAGCACCTCGTCGGGGATGCGCGGGTCGTCCGGCGGCCCGGCGAGGTGGTTGGGTGCCTCGACAAGCCCGAAGAAGAACACGCTCATGGCGGTCAAGATGCGGCCCTTGTCGGGGATCACGCTATCCAGGATGTAGTCGTAGGCCGAGATCCGGTCTGACGCGACCAGCAGCAGATGTTCATCGTCGACGCGGTACAGCTCACGGACCTTGCCGCTGGCCAGATGCTGATACTCGGTCAGTGCAGGACGCATCGGGTCAGCCTATCGGCCACCCACAAAGCCGGCGTCGAAGCCCGCATCGGGCCGGTAGTTGTGCTGGTATCTGTGCTATGACATCGCGGTATTTGCCTTACTCCACCAGACCGGGCCGGCTGTTGGCCCAGCTGTTCAGCGATTTCGCCGTCTTTGTGTGGACGACGTTCTGGGTGCTCGTCGGTCTGGCGGTTTACGACGCTATCGCGACACTCGCCGAGGCGGGCCGCCAAATCGAGACCGGCACGAACGGCATCGCCGGCAATCTTGCGTCTGCGGGCCACGGCGCACAGCAGATTCCGCTGGTCGGCGAAGAGGTCAGCCAGCCCCTCACAGCGGCCAGCCATGCTGCCCTCGATATCGCGAACGCCGTGCACGACCTGGACACCACGGCGAGCTGGCTCGCGGTATTGCTCGCGGTGGCGGTTGTCGCCCTCCCCATCCTGGTCGCCGTCTTGCCATGGCTGTTCCTGCGGCTCCGGTTCTTCCGGCGCAAATGGGTAGCGGCCGGCCTGGCCGCCACCCCGCCTGGCCGAGATCTGCTCGCACTGCGGGCGCTGACCAACCGATCCCCACGCAAACTGGTGACCCTGAGCGAGGATCCGGTTGGTGGATGGCGCAGCCGAGATCCCGCCACCATCCAAGCTCTGGTCGCCCTCGAACTGCGGTCTGCCGGGATCGGTGTGCCCTAGTGGGGAACCGCAACAAGGTGGCAGGCCTGCACGCGGTGTCTGCGGTGTTCGTCTCGCTGCTGCTCGGGATCGCTGGTGTCGCCGCGGCAACCGCCGCGCCTGCCGAGCCGGTCATCACCGGGCAGCGCGTAAAGACGGTGGGCTGGGACACCTACCGCCGACTGGATCTGTTGCCGTACCTGAGCGCCGACACCCGAACCGTGCAGGTGTCGAGCTTCGATCGAAGCGGCGGCGATTTCGACATCTCCACCGGTAACCGGAACGGCACCGGTGGTTGTCTGGCGCCCGGTGGAGCCGGGTGCGTCGTCGCGGAGGATCTCGGTGCCGGCGAGGTTGATTCGATCTGGTTCACCCGCGACGGCGGCAACGTGACTGCTCTCGGGACGATTCGGGTCGAACTGGACGGACATACGGTTATCGATGCACCGTTGCAATCGGTCGTCAATGGAGGGTTGGGTGCGCCGTTCGTCTGGCCGCTGGTCGCCAACGCCACCCAGTCGTCAGGCGGCGTTTACATCAAGGTGCCAATGCCGTATCGGCAGTCAATGCGCATCAGCGTCGCAACGAATTTGGAGTACTACCACGTCGACTACCGCAAGTTCGCGACCGGCGACGGAGTCACGAGCTTCTCGCCTTCCGATTCCGCACTCGACGTGCTCGCGACGTTACGCGCCGCGGGCACCATCGATCCGAAGCCGGCAGAACCTACTGCTGTGCACGATAATCGAACCATCGATATCCCCGCCGGTGGTGCGCTGACGATCGCTGAACCGACCGGGTCGGGCGCCATCTCGGCGCTGCGGCTGCGCCTGCCGAATCCAACAGACCAACTGTTGACGGGGTTACGGCTCCAGATCGAATTCGACGGCCGAACCATGGTCGACTCGCCACTTGGGGAGTTCTTCGGCGCGGAATTGGGCAGCAACTCCGTGCAATCGCTGATGTTCGCCGCGACCCCACAACCCGGAGGGGCGTTGCTGTTGTCAGAGTGGTGGCCGATGCCGTTCGCCCGCACGGCCCACATAACCCTGGTCAACACAACCGACAATCCTGTGTCGGGGATCGACAGCGATGCCGTGACAACATCCGATCCGCAGTGGGCGCCCGCGCTGGCCAGTGGCCGCGCCGGATACTTCACTGCCCGCTCTCATGCGGGACCTACGACGCCGGGCCAGGATTGGTTGTTCGCCGAGGAGGCCGGCCATGGCAAATTCGTCGGCGTCAGCCACACCATCCGCGGTTCCCGGGTCAAAAATTCGTCCAACGACGACGCCCCGTTTTTCCTCGAAGGCGCAGAACGCGGGTACACAGACGGCTCCCCCTCACCCCAGTGGTACGGCACCGGAACCGAGGACTTTTACGAGGGTGGCTGGTACTTCAAAAACGGCACCCGTTACAGCGCCCCGCTCACCGGCCAACCCGATCAACGAACGTCCACCGGCGGATGTGCGGACTATTGCGTCGCCGTCTACCGCCTGATGCTCGCCGACGCCGTCGGCTACCACTCCGCAATCCGGTTCGGTATCGAACACGGCAAACGCAACATGATGCAAGCCGACTACGACTCAACGGCATTTCTGTACACGCAACCGGACGACACCACTACCTTCGGCGACGACGTGAGCCCCGCCGACCCGTTGAGCCGACTCCAGCACGCCTACACCGACGCCGCCGCCACCGATCAAATTCTGATAAGCGAGTACGAGGGTAACGACGACACCCATGCCGTGGCCGGCTTGGTCCGCGCGACTGCGGCCGCGATCACATTCCGCATCGCGGTCCCCCCGGATAACCAAGGCATCCTGCTGCGCCGCACATCGGATCAAGCAAACGGCTACCAATCAGCGGACGTCGCCATTGACGGCGTGCCTGCCGGGACCTGGTTGCAGCCACGCAGCAATACGTCACACCGTTGGCTCGATGACACTTACCTCGTTGCTGCGTCCCTCACCGCCGGTAGGGACCTCATCGTCGTCACACTCACGCCTACCCCAGATTCCCCACCGTGGACTGCCAGCCGCTACCGGGCGGACGCACTGACGTCGCCAAATCCACGCTAGGCGCCCTGCAGTTCCACGACCAGATGCCGGATGCCGGTATGCCGGTTGCTGCGCGTCCATTCGACGGGTTCGACGACGCGTGCCGCGGCAAATCGCGACAGCAACTCCTCGTACAACACCCGCAATTCCAGCCGGGCCAGATTGGCGCCCAGACAGTAGTGCACACCTTGGCCAAAACCGAGATGCGGATTGCGTTTTCGGGCGATGTCGAACTCGTCGGCGCGGTCGAAGACGCTGGCATCCCGGTTGGCCGAGCCTTCCCAGACCTGCACCTTCTGCCCCGCCTCGATCGACTGTCCGCCGAGGGTCAACTCGCGGGTGGCGGTGCGCCGCTTAGACGGCGACGGTGACGTCCACCGAACTACCTCCTCGATCGCCGTGGGCAGCAGATCGAGATCCTGACGCAGCGCCTGGAATTGCTCGGGATGCTCGGCCAGTGCCAGCATCCCGCCCGCGACCGCGTTGCGCGTCGTCTCCGCACCCGCGCTGAACAGCAGACTGAAGAACAGGTACAGCTCCACATCAGACATGGCGGGCGCGTCCACGTCGTCGATGTCGGCGTTGACGACGACCGACAACATGTCGTCGGTGGGCTGCGCGCGCTTCGACGCGATCAACTCCTGGCCGTAGTCGTACATCCGCGACCCAGCCTCTTCGACCGAAATTTGCGAAAGGGATGCCTTGCGCGAGGCGCCGAAGTCGAATTGCGGCTCGATGGCCTCGAAGAGCCAATGCCGTTCGGACTCAGGAACTCCCAGCAGGATGCAGATCATCTGCATTGGCAGTTCAGCGGCGATACCAACCACGAAGTCGAAGGGTTCACCAGGAACCACCACATCCAGCAGCCGGCGCGCGCGGGCCCGCAGATCGTCCTCGACAAGACCGATCATTCGCGGCGTCAGCCCAGAGCTGACGAGCCGCCGAATTTGCGAATGGCGCGGGTCGTCCATCATGTTGAGCACCTGGCCCGAGATGGCCAGGTCCTGCAACAGCGTTCCACCGAACGGTCGCGAGCCTCCGGTAACCGATGAATAGTTGGTCGGATCGCGCAGCACTTCAAGGGTTTCGGCATGCGTGGCCACCGACCAGAAGCCCTCGCCATCGGGGGTGTTGTCGGTCGGTTCGTGCCAGTACACCGGCGCCTCTCGCCGATGCACCGCGAACAACTCGTGCGGGAAGCCGTTGGCGAAGTTGTCCAGATCGGTGAAATCGATGCCCGACAGCGCGCCGGCCAGAGTCACAGGATCGCGCCAGGAGTGTATTTGGCCGCGTCCGGGTAGCGGCCTACCAGTGCATCTACCTCGGCGGCCACCGCGTCGACCTGGTCGGCGGCGGCGCCGACGAACGCAGCCTTGTCCGCCAGGGCGGCGTCCAGCGCGGCCCGGTCCAGCGGTAGCCGCGGATCCGCGGCCAACCGGTCCAGCAGGTCGGGCTCGGCGCCCTGCTCGCGCATGGCCAGCGCTGTGGCCACCGCATGTTCCCGGATGACGTGGTGCGCCGACTCACGGCCCATGCCGGCACGCACCGCTGCCATCAAAACCTTGGTGGTAGCCAGGAACGGCAAGTAGCGGTCCAGCTCACGCTGGATCACCGCCGGGTAGGCACCGAACTCGTCGAGCACGGTCAAGAACGTCTCGATCTGCCCGTCGATGGCAAAGAAACTGTCCGGCAATGCAACCCGACGCACCACCGAGCAAAAAACGTCGCCCTCGTTCCACTGCGCGCCGGCCAGCTCGGCCGCCATCGAGGCATAGCCACGCAGCACCACTTGCAGCCCGTTGACCCGCTCGCAACTGCGGGTGTTCATCTTGTGTGGCATCGCCGACGAGCCGACCTGTCCCGGCGCGAAACCCTCGGTGACGAGTTCGTGCCCGGCCATCAGCCGAATGGTGTGCGCCATCGACGACGGCCCGGCACCGAGTTGCACCAACGCGGAAACCACATCGTGGTCCAGCGAACGCGGATAAACCTGCCCGACGCTGGTCAGAATGGTTGAAAAGCCTAGAAATTCGGCGATGCGGCGTTCCAATTGGGTCAGCTTGACCGCGTCGCCGGCAAGCAGGTCGAGCATGTCCTGTGCCGTACCCATCGGACCCTTGATGCCGCGCAGCGGGTAGCGGTCGATCAGCGCCCGCAACCTGGTCAACGCGATCAGCGTCTCCTGGGCCGCGGAGGCGAACCGCTTGCCCAAGGTGGTCGCCTGCGCGGCGACGTTATGGCTGCGCCCGGCCATCACCAGATCGCGATACGCGACTGCTCGCTCAGCAAGCCGCGCCGCCACGGCCACCCCATGGGAGAAAATCAATTCCAGCGATCGGCGGACCTGCAGCTGCTCCACGTTCTCGGTCAGGTCGCGGCTGGTCATGCCTTTGTGCACCTGTTCGTGACCGGCCAGCGCGTTGAATTCCTCGATGCGGGCTTTCACATCGTGGCGCAGCGACCGTTCGCGGGCCGCGATCGAAGCCAGGTCCACCTCTTCGAGCACCCGCTCGTAGTCGGCGACGGCTTCGCCAGGAACCGGGATGCCGAGTTCCTCCTGTCCCCGCAGCACGGCCAGCCACAGCCGCCGCTCCGCGACCACTTTGGCCTCCGGCGACCAGATCGCAACCATCTCGGCACTGGCGTACCGGGCTGCCAGCACATTCGGAATGCTCACTCGGTGAGCATATCCACCGCGAGACGGCAGGTAGCAACGCATTTCCCGAGTGGCGCGTTTCCCGAGTAGCGCCGCAACTACCGTCTCGCGGACAATGTGGCTGGTGTTCTTCGTCGGCGTCGACCTGGCCTGGGCCGGGCGCAATCCGACCGGGGTCGCGGTGCTGGACCCCGACGGCCGGCTGGTGCGCATCGGCGCCACCCGCGACGACGCCGACGTGCTGGCCGCGTTAGAGCCTTACACCCAGGGTGATTGCCTGGTCGGTTTCGACGCCCCGCTGGTGGTGATCAACCCGACCGGTCAGCGGCCGGCCGAGACGGCGCTCAACCGCGACTTCCGCAAATTCGAGGCCGGCACCCACCCATGCAACACCGGTAAGCCCGAGTTCGCCAACGGACCGCGGGCGGCGCGATTGGCCAAAGCGCTTGACCTCGACATCAACCCCAGGTCGTCGGCCAAAAGGCGAGCCATCGAGGTCTACCCACACGCGGCGACGGTCGCACTGTGGCGGCTGCCCCGCACGCTGAAGTACAAGGCGAAGCCCGGTCGCGACCTTGAGCAGCTCAAGTCGGAGTTGCTGCTGCTGATGGACGGCCTGGAAATGCTGGCGGAGGCCGCGCCGCCGCTCTCGGTCGACGGTACCGAGTGGGTCGAGCTGCGCCGGCAAGTGGCGGCCGCGCAGCGCAAAAGCGAGCTGCGGCGAGCGGAGGATCCGATCGACGCCGTTATCTGCGCCTACGTGGCGCTATACGCCGAGCGCCGTCCGGCCGACATCACCATCTACGGAGACTTCGCCACCGGGTACATCGTCACGCCGTCATTGCCCAGCGGGCTTGCGCAACCGGTGAATTCAGATCCGCACAGGCCGCTGGTCGATGGGCGCGAGCACATCAACGAGATCGACCAACGTCGCCAGCGCAGCCGCCCGCGGGTCTCGTCCTTCAACCAGGGCTGAGACCACCGAACCATCAACCGCACAGATCAGCGTGCAGATCAGCTCGATATGCACCGACCGGCCCGATCGCTCGATTGCTTCGGCCACCGCTTCGGCACGCTGCCGCAGGCTTCGACGCATCGAGTCGCGGAGGGCGGGCAGCCGGGTACATGCGATGTGGCGCTCGTATCGCGAGATCAGCTGCTCGGCAAGCCCAGGCCCCGAGACGTCCCCAACCAGCAACTCCACTAACACTTCGGCGGTGGCCTCCGGGCCCCGGCGCCGCCGCGACAGCGAACTGACCCGCGCTCGCAGCTGCGCCACCTCGATCATGCCGACGTGCTCGACCGCGCGTGCGATCAGATCGTCGAGGGACGAAAAGTAGTAGGTGGTAGACGCCAACGGCAGACCAGCACGCCGGGCGACCGCCCGATGACGCACAGCTTCGAACCCGCCCTCACCAAGGAGCTCGGCGGCCGCGCTCACCAGCGCATACCGCCGGCGTTCTCCTTTTGGAGTAACTGCTGCAGTCACGAAAAGCCATCGTGCCAGTCAAAGTGGTACTGCATTGCCATTTCGGCCAAACGAACGTGGGATGATGGCCCGCATGCCTGACTTGAGCCGCCGCAGAGTGCTCGGTCTCGGCGCCGGCGTGGCCTTCGGCGCTGTCGGCACATATGCCCTTGACGTGCTCTTTCAGCCCGGATTAGCGCAGGCCACTCCTACGCCGATGGCGCCACCCGAACCGCTCGATCCGGCGCCGGTGACCCAGGCCGCGCCGACCATGGTGACCGGCTCATTCGTGTCGGCCGCACGCGGTGGGATACCCACCAACTGGGCGGTCGCGCGCCCGCCCGGCCAGACCAAGGCGCTGCGACCGGTGATCGCGCTGCACGGCAAGGGCAGCGACGCGGCGACCGTGATGGCGGGCGGCGTCGAACAGGGTCTGGCCGAGGCGGTCGCCGCCGGACTGCCGCCGTTCGCGGTGGTCGCCGTTGACGGCGGGGGAAGCTACTGGCACAAGAGAGCTTCGGGTGAGGACTCCGGCGCCATGGTGCTGAACGAGCTCATTCCCATGCTGGGCACCCTGAGCCTGGACACCTCGCGGGTGGCTTTCCTGGGCTGGTCGATGGGCGCCTACGGCGCATTGCTGCTCGGCGGACGGCTGGGACCCGCGCGCACCGCGGCGATCTGCGCGGTCAGCCCGGCGTTGTGGATGTCTTCCGGGGCGGCGGCGCCCGGTGCGTTCGACGGACCCGACGACTTCGCGGCGAACTCGGTGTTCGGAATGCCCGCGCTGGCTTCCATCCCGATCCGGGTGGATTGCGGCGACAGCGATCCGTTCTACGACGCGACCAAACAGTTCATCGCCCAGCTGCCCAACCGGCCGTCGGGCGGTTTCTCGCCCGGCGGGCACGACGGAGCGTTCTGGAGTTCGCAGCTGCCGGCGGAGCTGACCTGGATGGCTCCATTGCTGACGGCCTGAGACATCGTTGCGCCGCGAGCGTATCTGCATGGCGAAAAATCCGGCCGAAATTCGCCGTGGAGATACGCTCGCGGACGTGAGCACGCCCTTCGATTGGAGCTTCCCCTACGCCTGGCCCCGGACGCCCGTCCTGGCGTCGAACGTTGTATGCACATCACAGCCGCTTGCCGCTCAGGCGGGTCTGCGGATGCTTGCCGAAGGCGGCAGCGCGGCGGACGCGGCCATCGCCACCGCGATCACGCTCACTGTGGTGGAACCGGTCTCCAATGGCATCGGCTCGGACGCGTTCGCCATCGTCTGGGATGGTCAGCGACTGCACGGGCTGAATGCGTCAGGACGCTCACCCGCGGCGTGGAAGCCGGAGTACTTCGGCGGCAACCCCGTTCCCGCACGCGGCTGGAATTCGGTGACCGTGCCCGGAGCGGTTTCGGCATGGATGGAACTGCACACCAGATTCGGAAAACTGCCCTTCGAGAGGCTCTTCGAGCCTGCGATCGCCTACGGCCGCGCAGGATTTCTGGTCTCGCCGACGGTGGCCGGGCAGTGGGCCGCACAGGCTCCACTATTCAAGGCCCAACCCGGTTTCGCCGAAGCCTTCCTGCCGGGCGGGCGGGCACCGAAACCCGGTGAGCTGTTCACCTTTCCCGACCAGGCGGCCACGCTGGAGAAGATCGCGGCAACGAAAGGGGAGGCGTTCTATCGCGGAGAGCTGGCGGCAAAACTCGAGGCACACTCGATGACCAACGGTGGCGCCATGCGCGCCGGTGACCTCGCCGCCCATCGCGCCGACTGGGTCGGCACGATCAGCACCGACTATCGGGATTACACCGTCCACGAGATACCGCCCAACGGCCAGGGCATCGTGGCCCTGATCGCCCTCGGCATCCTGGAGCACTTCGACATGTCCTCATTGCCAGCGGATTCCGCCGACGGCGTGCATCTACAGATCGAAGCCGTCAAACTTGCTTTCGCCGACGCGCAGGCCTATGTCGCCGACACCGACCACATGCCGGTTTCGCCGGAACAACTTCTGGACACGGGATACCTGCAGCACCGGGCCGCACTGATCGATCGGAATCGCGCCAAGCCGGCGACCGCCGGAACCCCGAAGGGGGGAACCGTGTACCTCACCGCCGCCGATGCTTCAGGGATGATGGTGTCGATGATCCAATCGAATTACATGGGCTTCGGCTCCGGCGTCGTGGTGCCGGGCACCGGCATCTCGCTGCAAAACCGCGGCGCGGACTTCTCTGCGGCGCAAGGACATCCGAACCAAGTCGGGCCAAACAAGCGGCCCTATCACACAATCATCCCGGGTTTTGTGACCAAAGGCGGCGCACCGGTGATGAGCTTCGGGGTGATGGGCGGCCCGATGCAACCCCAGGGCCACCTGCAGGTGCTGGTGCGCATCGCCGACCACGGACAAAACCCGCAGACGGCCTGCGACGGTCCCCGGTTCCGTTGGGTGCAGGGCATGCAGGTGAGCTGCGAGGCAGGCTTCCCGCCGTCGACGCTCGACGAACTCCGGCGTCGCGGGCACGACCTGCTCGCGGTCGATGACTACAACAGCTTCGGTAGCTGCCAGGCGATTTGGCGCCTCGATGACGGGTATCTCGCGGCGAGTGACCCGCGCCGCGACGGCCAGGCCGCGGCCTTCTAGATCCGGATCTTGCCTTCGGCCGCGCACTGACCGATGTCGCTTCGGAAATGACCGCCGGGCAATCGAACTGAACGCAGAATCTCGTAGGCGTGCGCGCGGGCCGCCACCAGGTCAGCACCGGAACCCACCACCGACAGCACCCGCCCACCGGAGGAGACGATGGCACCATCGTCGCGCCGCGACGTTCCGGCATGCAATACCCCATCAGCTTCGGAGCCGGTGATGACGTCCCCGACCCGGGGGCGTCCGGGATAGTTTTGGGCCGCCAGCACAACTGTCACCGCGGCACCCTCGTGCCAGCTCAACTCACCAAAGTCGGCAAGGGCACCCGTACCGGCCGCGCGCAGCAGTTGCCCAAGCGGTGAATCCAGCAGGGCCAGCACCGCCTGGGTCTCCGGATCACCGAAGCGGCAGTTGAATTCGACTACCGCCGGCCCTTTCGCGGTCATCGCGAGTCCGACATACAGCAATCCACAGAATGCGCTTCCACGTCGAACCATTTCGGCCGCAACGGGTTCAACGATCCCGCTGACGATCCCCCGGTAGACGTCGTCGGGCAGCCAGGGTAACGGCGCATAGGCGCCCATGCCCCCGGTGTTCGGTCCGGTATCACCCTCGCCCACCCGCTTGAAGTCCTGAGCGGGCAACAGCGGCACCACCGTTGCGCCGTCGACGACGCAGAACAGCGATACCTCGGGGCCATCCAGATAGGTCTCCAGGAGTACCGGATGCCCGTCATCGAGCAGTCCGGCGGCATGGGCGCGCGCGGCATCGCGATCGGGCGTCACCACCACGCCTTTGCCAGCCGCCAAACGGTCGTCTTTGACCACCCAGGCCGGGTCGCCCGCGGGTGGCCCGAACCTGTCCAGGGCCGCATCCAAAAGCGCCGGGCTGTCAACAATCTCACTGGCAGCGGTGCGCACTCCCGCCGCCGCCATGACCTCCTTGGCGAATGCCTTCGAGCCCTCGATTCGGGCCGCGTCCTTACTCGGCCCGAAACAGACGATCCCGGCCGCGCGTACGGCGTCGGCCACGCCGAGCACCAGCGGCACCTCGGGGCCGATCACGACCAGGTCGGCGGCCACCTCGCGGGCCAAGGCGACGACGCTCTCACCAGAGGCGATGTCGACGTCATGTTGCTCGGCCAGTCGAGCGGTTCCGGCATTGCCAGGAGCGATGAAAAGTCCCGTTACCTGTGGATCTCGACTCAGCGCCAACAACAGGGCATGTTCACGGGCACCGGAGCCGATCACCAGGACGCGCACGAAACGTCACTTTAGCGGGCCGGGTGCGGCAGAGACATCGTCGGCGCGGCCCAGGTTACGTGCCCCCAGGGCACCCCGCTGACGGCTTGATCGCCAGCGCGGCCCATTGGGCGATTCCCCGGCAATGGTTATCGCTCCCCCGATGTATACGGCGCGGTGACGCAGGTCATAATGGTTTCTATAACGAGAACACGTTCTAATTACTGTCCGGCCCTTTCGCCGAGCACTCGGTCAGGGCACGCTAGTGGAGGTCCTCTATGAAGACAAAAGGCGCACTGATCTGGGAGTTCAACCAGCCGTGGTCCATCGAGGAGATCGAGATCGGCGATCCCCACAAAGATGAGGTCAAGATCCAGATGGAAGCGGCGGGCATGTGCCACTCCGACCACCATCTGGTCACCGGCGGAATCCCGATGGCCGGCTTTCCTGTTCTCGGCGGACACGAAGGTGCCGGCATCGTGACCGAAGTTGGTCCCGGGGTGGAAGACATCGCCCCCGGCGACCACGTGGTGTTGTCGTTCATCCCGTCCTGCGGAACCTGTCCGACCTGTCAGTCGGGCATGCGCAACCTGTGTGATTTGGGGGCCGGGTTGCTGGGCGGTGCGGCGGTATCCGACGGCACCTACCGAGTCCAGGCCCGCGGCCAAAACGTCTTCCCGATGACGCTGCTGGGAACCTTCTCGCCATACATGGTGGTGCACCGCGCCTCGGTCGTGAAGATTGACCCGTCGGTGCCCTTCGAGGTGGCCGCCCTGGTCGGCTGCGGCGTGACGACCGGCTACGGTTCGGCGGTCCGCACCGCCGACATCCGGCCGGGCAACGACGTCGCGATCGTCGGGGTCGGCGGGGTCGGCATGGCAGCCCTGCAGGGTGCCGTCAACGCGGGCGCGCGCTACATCTTCGCGATCGACCCGGTGGAATGGAAGCGTGACCAGGCGCTGAAGTTCGGCGCCACCCACGTCTACCCGGACATCTTCGCCGCGATGGCGGGCATGGCCGAGGTCACCTACGGCCTGATGGCCCACAAGGTGGTGGTCACTGTCGGTGAGCTGCTCGGCGCTGACATCGACAACTACCTGAATATCACCCAAAAGGGCGGTACCTGCGTGCTGACCGCGATCGGCAGCCTGATGGACACGAACGTGACCCTGAACCTGGCGATGCTGACTCTGATGCAGAAGAACCTGCAGGGCACCATCTTCGGCGGCGGCAACCCGCAGTACGACATCCCACAACTGCTGTCGATGTACAAGGCCGGCAAGCTCAACCTCGATGACATGGTCACCCGTCAGTACCGGCTCGAGCAGATCAACGACGGCTACCGGGACATGCTGGACGGCAAGAACATTCGCGGCGTCATCCGCTACACGGACGCAGATCGATAAGCGGAGAAGATCATGACCCAAACCGTTCAATCCCCAGCCCTGACGGCGTCGCAATCCTCGTGGCGCTGCGCGCAGGCCCGCGACCGGGAGGGTTGGCTGGCGCTGATGACCGACGATGTGGTCATCGAGGACCCGATCGGCAAGTCCGTCACCAACCCGGACGGCACCGGTGTCCGCGGCAAGGAGGCCGTCGGCGCCTTCTTCGACAACAACATCGCAGCCAATCAGCTGACCATCACCTGCGAGGAGACGTTCCCGTCCAGTTCGCCGGACGAGATCGCACATATCCTGGTGCTGCGCAGCAAGTTTGAGGGCGGACTCACCAGCGCGGTTCGTGGTGTGTTCACCTATCGTGTCAATGACGCCGGCCTCATCGCCAACATGCGCGGCTACTGGAACCTCGACGTCATGGAGTTCGGCAAGGCGGAGTGAGCTTGGGATGCGCCCCGACCATATGCTTGGCGCATGCCCTCGATCTTCACCAAGATCATCAACCGCGAACTGCCCGGCCGATTCGTCTACGAGGACGACGACGTTGTCGCGTTCCTGACGATCGAACCGATGACACCGGGCCACACCCTGGTGGTGCCGCGCGCCGAGATCGACCAATGGCAGGACGTCGATGGCGCGGCATTCGCCCGAGTGATGGCGGTGAGCCAGCTGATCGGCAAAGCCGTCTGCAAGGCGTTCAACGCCGAGCGTGCCGGGATGATCATCGCCGGCCTGGAAGTTCCCCATCTGCACGTCCACGTGTTCCCGACCCGCAGCCTGAGCGACTTCGGCTTCGCCAACGTCGATCGCAACCCGTCACCGGAAGCACTCGACAAGGCGCAGGACAAGATCAAAGCGGCCCTGGCTCATCTGGCGTGAACCGGCTCGGGCGCGGGCACATCGCTGACTCGCGGCAACGTGACGCGAAAGCAGCACCCCTGTCCGACCGCGGTGGTCACGGTGACCACACCGCCGTGAGCCTGCACCAGCGAGTCGACAATCGATAGCCCCAGTCCAGTGCCGCCACTGGCCCGCGCGCGCGATGAGTCGGTGCGATAGAACCGCTCGAACACCCGCGACGCATCCTCCTGGCTCATGCCGGGCCCCCGGTCCGCCACTTCGAGTACCGCGTCGTCGCCTTGAGTGCCGACCCGGATGACGACGTCGGCGCTGGCCGGGGTGTGCTGTAAGGCATTCGCAACGAGGTTGCTCAGCACCTGACGTATCCGGGGCTCGTCACCGAGTACCTCCGGGGTCCCGGGACCGTCAACGACTTCCAGGGTGATCGTGCGTTTGGGGTCAATCGCCTGCCCGTCGTGCACGGCGTCGCTGGCCAGCGCCAACAAGTCCACTCGGTGATGTTCGAGCGGCCGTTGCACATCCAGCCGGGCCAGCAGCAGCAGATCGTCCACCAGCAGACCCATCCGGCTGGCTTCGCTTTCGATCCGCGATAGCAGCATCGCCACGTCACGGGCGGCGCCCTGGCGATACAGTTCCGCGAAGCCGCGAATGGTAGTCAGCGGGGTGCGCAGTTCATGGCTGGCGTCGGTAATGAACCGGCGCATCCGTTCCTCCGAGCCGCGGGCCTTTTCAGCCGACGACTCCGAAGACGCCACCGCCTGCTGAATCTGGGTGAGCATTCCGTTGAGCGCCAACGAAAGTCGGCCCACCTCCGTCCGGGGGTCGCGTTGCGGAACCCGGCGGTCCAGCTGGCCCGCAGCGATCGTCGCGGCGGTTTGCTCGACTTCAGCCAGGGGCTTCAGGCTGCGGTGCACCACCGCATAGCCCGCGAGCCCTACGACAACCAGCACCGCCACCCCGATACCGAACTGCAGATAGACCAGGGACCGGACCGTGTGCTGGACGTCGGAAAGGTCGATCGCGACGGTGGTCAGGCCGTGTGGCCCCCGAACTGACACCGCTCGCCACTGAATATCGGAGCCATTCACCGAATGCAGTGTCGTCGGGTTTGGGCCCACGTTGTTGTCCGGCGGTATTGCCGGTTCGGCGTTGCGGTCGTTGATGGCCGTAAACAGGGCACCGTCGGTGCCGACTCCCCGGACATAGAACTTCGACGGCGGCCGGCCGGGGTCCGGGCCCTCGTAGGCGGGAGCGGATTGCCGCCGCGGGGCCTGCGCCCAGCTGCGGGATGCATCGAGCAACGTCTGGTCGATCCGGCTGACCAAGCTGTGCCGCAGGATCGAGGTGACCGCGATCCCCGAGGCCGCCAGACCGCAGGCCACCAGCACCAGGGTCGCGGCGACGAGACCCACCCGTAGCGGTAATCCCCGTCGAGTCTGATTGGCCATGCCGGTATCCTTCACCCGCTATCTCGCCCGGTAAACGCGGGCAGACTCAGCGTGGCTCTCGCAGCACGTAGCCAACTCCGCGCAGCGTGTGCAGCAGCCTCTTCTCGCCCGTGTCGATCTTGCGGCGTAGATAGGACACATAGGACTCGACGACATTGACGTCACCTCCGAAGTCATAGCGCCAGACGTGGTCGAGGATTTTCGGTTTACTCAACACCGTGCCCGCATTGATCACAAAGTAACGGAGCAACGTGAATTCCGTCGGTGACAGCGACACCGGTTCGCCGGCCTTCCACACCTCGTGGGTTTCCTCGTCGAGCTCGATGTCGGCGAATGTCAGGCGGGCGTTGCGAGGTTCCGCACCGCTACCCTTGCCGGCGCGGCGCAGGATCACTCTCAGCCGGGCGACAACCTCCTCCAGGCTGAACGGCTTCGTCACATAGTCGTCCCCACCGAGGGTCAGGCCCGCAATCTTGTCCTGCAGGGAGTCGCGAGCCGTGAGGAACAATGCGGGGGCGTCGATGCCGTCAGCGCGGAGCCGGCGCAGCACCCCGAAACCGTCCATGCCGGGCATCATCACGTCGAGTATCACCGCGTCCGGTCGGGCTTCGCGGGCACGGTCCAGCGCTTGGGCCCCATTGCTGGCGGTGGCGACCTCAAACCCCTGGAACTTAAGACTCACGGAGAGCAGTTCGACGATGTTGGCTTCGTCGTCGACAACGAGGACGCGGGCCTCGGGTATTTTTTCGCTGGGGTTTGCCCTGGGGGTCGCCATTGTCATGAGGTCACTTCCGTCCCGCTTTTATGTGCGTCGCCTTCGCAATCATTGTGTAGTCCCTGAGAGCTCGTTGCCAATAGTCTGCTAGGAGTCTGCCAGGAATCATTGCATCAGCTCGGACCGATACGGGTTCGACGGGGTGCGCGTCGTGCATAGACTCCAAGGATGAACCTCGCCAAGAGCATGGCGGCTGTTGCGACCGCTCCCGCGCGGGTCGGACTTGCCGCCGCCGAAGCGAGCTTGAACCTGGCGGGCGTGGCCGTCGATGTGGCGAAGCGATCGCTGGGCGATTCGGCCGGCCCGACGGGGTCGAACGCGATGGCCAACATGCTCGGCATCGATGAAGCGCTGGCGCGCGCCAACCGGCTGGCCAGGCTATTGGACGACGATGCGCCGCTGGGGCGGGCCATTGCCCCCGACGGCCCGTTGGACCGACTGTTGCGACCGGGGGGAGTGGTCGACCTGCTGACGGCGCCCGACGGATTGCTCGACCGCCTGACCGCAGAAGGCGGCGGACTGCAGCGCGCTCTGCAGCCGGGCGGGCTGGCCGATCAGCTGCTCGCGGCGGATGGGTTGATCGAACGGGTGCTGTCCGAAGATGGGCTGGCCGACCGGTTGCTGTCCGAAGGCGGGCTGATCGACAAGCTGACATCGAAGGACGGACCGCTCGAACAGCTGGCCGACGTCGCCAACACCCTCAGCCGGCTGGCGCCCGGCATGGAGGCGCTCGAACCCGCCATCAGCACCCTGCAGGATGCCGTCATGGCGCTCACCATGGTGGTCAACCCGCTGAGCAATATCGCCGACCGGATCCCGCTGCCCGGCTTCCGGTCCCCACGCCGCACTTCGGCTCGACCAATGCGCTCGCCACGCATCGTCGAGGGCGACGACTGACCCATTAGGCTTGAGCCCGGTTAACCCGGCCTCCTTAGCTCAGTGGTAGAGCACTCGCCTTGTAAGCGAGCGGTCATCGGTTCAAACCCGATAGGGGGCTCTACTGCGGGTGGCGGCAGCTTCGGCGGTGCTGGCCCCGCGATGGCGTGGCGGACCGATCGCTCGCGAACAGGGCAACCGCCTGATCACTTAGCCCGCCCGTCGGGGTTGACGGCGCAGCTGGACCCGGCGCAGTGTGATACTCGTCATATGGCCATCTGGCCACCCGGGCAGAGAGGCGGCAGCTCATGACCACGAGGGACAAGTACACGGAGGTGCCCGCGCCGTATTCGTGGGAGGTCCCCAGCGCCGGCGACGCGCGCTTCACGTGGGAGTACGACGGCGGCCGCGCCCGGCTCCTTTCCCTGTACCAAAAGGGAAAGGACAAGCAGTGGGATGCCCAGTCGCGCATCGACTGGGCGCAAGACGTCGACCCGAACAACCCTGTCGGGTTGCCCGACGAGTTCCATCCGCTGTTCGGCAGCCCGATGTGGGACGCCGCAGACGAATCGCGTCGCGCCGAGATGCGCCAGCACTCTCAGGCCTGGCAGTTCTCGCAGTTCCTGCACGGCGAGCAGGGGGCGATGGTGTGCGCGGCCAAGATCGTCGAGGTCGTCCCGGACATGGACGCGAAGTTCTACGCGGCCACCCAGACCATGGACGAGGCTCGCCACGTTGAGGCGTTCTCGCGGTTCCTGCAGGAGAAGGTCGGCCTGGTCTACCCGATCAACAAGCACCTGACCGCATTGCTGGAGGACACTCTGCGCGACTCGCGCTGGGACATGCCCTACCTCGGCATGCAGGTCCTCATCGAAGGGCTCGCACTCGCCGCCTTCGGGACACTGCGTGACTTGGCGGCGCCGGACTCGCTGGCCAAGCAGTTGCTGGCCTACGTCATGCAGGACGAGGCCCGGCACGTCGCCTTCGGCCGAATCTCGCTGAAGGACTACTACTCCGCGCTGACCGAAAGCGAGCGGGACGAGCGTGAAGACTTCGTCGTGGATGCCTGCTACCTAATGCGCGACCGCTTCCGCGGCGAGGAGGTTTTCGAGACCCTCGGCCTCGACGTCCAAGCGTGTGCCGACTGGGTCGACACGTCGCCGCTGATGATCCAGTTCCGCTCGCACCTGTTCAGCCGCATCGTGCCGATCGTCAAGGACATCGGGTTGTGGGGCGACAAGGTGCAGAAGGCCTTCTCGGACATGGGTGTCCTCGACATGGCCGGCCTCGACATCGAGGCACTGATGACGGCCGATGAGGATCAGGCCGAAGCGCTGGACAAGGCCCACTCGGAGATGGCCGACCGGGCTCTCGAGGTGGACCAGGTGATCGCGGCGGGCGCGAGCTAACCCACCCAGCGTCCGCGACCGCGGACCGCCGATAGCGTCAGGTCAGCTCAGGACCGTCAGTGGCAGCGACCGGCGCGGCTCGAACTGGAAGGTGGCTCCGCCGCTGAATTTCGTCACCGCGACTTCTGGCAGTTCTTTCGCCGGAGAGCTGCGCTCGATCACGCTGGCGGTCCACGTGGTGTCGGCGCCCTCGACCTGGACATCCAGCTTGGGGTTCACGGCGGTGACGATGGCCTGCAACGGTACGTAGGCGTCGGGCGTGCACAACGAGATCCAGGATCCGTCTTCGTGGGCGGGCGACGGACGTATGTGCAGCTTTCCTTCCGTCAGGTCAGCGTCGACGTAGTTGGCTGGGTTGAGCAGCGGATGTAACTCAAGGACGCGCAGGGCGCCCGCGGCGTCTTCGGACAGTGACAGCGCGCGCCGGATCCGGTCGGCGGCCACGCCGGCCACGCCGATGAGCTGCTTGGTGCAGATCGACCGGGCCTGCTCGGCGTCGGCCCCGGCACGCGCGCGCACCGCGATCCCGAAGGACAGGTTCAGCAGGTGCATCTGCAGGCAGACCTCGTCGGCGATGCGGACCAGCGCCGAATGCGAGAAAGCCGCGAAGTCGACGTCGGACAGTAGCGCACCGGAATAGTCGGCCATGCCTTCCTGCGAGGGATCGATCGGGTCGAGTTCCAGAGTGGCGGCACGCGTTTGGGCCACGATCTCCAGCGCGGGAATACCGGAGACGGGCGGGTAACTCTCGTCGATGATGACGGTCCAGGCACAGTGCGGTGTCCGGCCGGCCGGCACCCGCGGCGGACGGTGAATCGGCCGCACCTGGGCACGCGGGTTGGTCGCGACCGCCGTTGCGTCAAAAGTCGGATCCTCGATGTCGTGGCACATGCCCTGGACATACTCGGGGCCCATCGGCTCGACGTCGAGCAGTGCGCCGCAGTGGTCGAGGTGGAACTCACCATGCCAGCGGTCGTGCACGGTGTAGCGAAAGTCCATGAACTGCGGTGGCGCACCGATGTCGAGTTGGAGGCCCTTGAAGATCGTGAAGATGTCCACGCCTTCGTATTTCAGGGCCGTCTGCATCCGCCTGGTGTAGATCGGGCTGGCGCCGGCCCATTCCTCAATCGCGATCTGCAGCATCTCTGGGCGTCCCCACGCACTGATACACCAGGCCATCCCTGACCGGTCGATCATCTGCCCGATGAGCAGCAGCTCGGGAACCAGGGTCGCCAACTCGTCGCGCGAGAGCGCGGCATATCTACTCGTCATCGAGGGTCTTTCCGGTATTCATCTTCACGGCAGCGTTCACGTTCGCCTTCTTATCCTCGCCCGCGCCGGCTTTGGCAGCCTTCTTGCGCTTGCCCACCACGCGTCCCACAGTCCCGTTAAGCCCGGAGGCCAAGGGGAAGCCGACGTAGTGGGTGAGGAAGATCGACATCTCCTTGAGCTCGTCCTCGGTGAGCTCGCCATTAGCCAGCGCGGCATTCACCTGGACTTCCGCCAGATCTTGCAGCCCGAGAGCGGTCACCACAGTCAACGTCATCAGCCGCTTGTCACGCATCGAGAGGCCCGGGCGGGTCCAGATGCTGCCGAAGAGGTGATCGACGGTGAGGTCGAAGTACGGATCGCCCTCGATGTTAGGCATCTCCCACGAGTAGACCTCGTTCATCTTCTCGAGGCCCTTCTTGCGCAATTCGTCCACGCTCACTCCGTCGCAGTCGAGGTTTTGTGCGGAACGCCGAGGCCCTCGGCGAGGCGCTGAAACGCCAGTTCGGCGAGCGGCAGTTCGGTACCGGTCACCTCACCGAGAGCCAACGCGAGACTCAGGTCCTTCTCACCCAGGCCGCGGGTATGCGTGAACGCGTCGTGCAGCCAGTGATCCGGGGCAAGTATCGACATGTCCTCGCGCACCATGATCGCGCCGGGTCCGCCGGTGAGGGCATCGGTGTGGCGGACCACCCGGCCCAGTTGCGCCAGGTCGATGCCGGCGGCCTCGGCGAGCTTCATCGCCTCACACGCGGCGGCATAGCCGGTGAACGTCAACATGTTGCGCGCCAGCTTCATTCGCGTCCCCGCACCCGGCTCGCCGGCGTGGATGACCATCGAGGCGAACTGCCTGAAGGCAGGCTTGATCCGCTCGTACACCTCGCGGTCGGCGCCCACCATCACGGCCAGCTCACCCCTGTCGGCCGCCCCGCCACCGCCGCTGACCGGCGCATCGATCACATGAATGCCCTTGGGCTTCAAATCAGCCGCGAGCTCGACGGCAGTCTCGGGGCTGATCGTGGAGTGGATGGCGATGACAGTCCCCGGCTTCGCATGTGCGGCGAGCTCGGCGACGACCTCCCGCACCTGCTTGTCGTTCAGCACGGTGATGCTGATGATGTCCGCGGCCGCCACGTCCGCGACGCTGTCAGCTAGCGACGCCCCGAGTTCGGCCAGCGGTGTCATGGCCTCGGTACGCACGTCGAATACCGTGACACCGCCCGGCCATTCCACCAGCCGCTTGGCCATGGGCGCACCCATGTTTCCGAGGCCGATATAACCGAGCTTTGCGTCGTTGCTTTCACTCATGAATTTGCCACTCTCTCAGCGGATGATCTGGCCGCCGTCGACGTTGAAGATCTGGCCGGTGATCCATTTGGCCTGATCTGACAGCAGGAACAGACACATGCCCACCAGATCCTCTGGCTCACCCATGCGAGACAACGGAATGCGCTTGACGATGTCGGCGACCATCTCCTGCGGCGTCGTGCTCCGGTTGGCCTCGGTGTCGATGGGACCGGGCGCGATTGCGTTGATCCGGATGTTCTGACCTCCGAGTTCGGTCGCCAACTGTTGAGTCAAACCGTTGATGCCAACCTTGGCAAGGCCATAGAAGTTGGAGTACAGCCACGCCGCGGTCGACGATTGATTGACGATCGCCCCGCCGCCGCGCTTGGCCATCTTCCGGTACACCGCGCGCGTGCACGCCAGCGCGCCATCGAGGTTCACGCTCATGAACTTCTTGTAGTACTCCCAGTCGACGGTGATCAGGAAGTCGAGCTTCATCCCGCCGAAGATCGCCGCGTTGTTGACCAGGTAGTCGATACCGCCGAACTCTGCCAGGGTCGCGGCGGCCATCTCTTTCGCAGACTCGGGATCACTGACGTCCACCCGCAGGGCAAGGGCTGTGCCACCTTCGCCCTTGATTCCGTCGGCGACCTTCTGGGCGCCGTCGGTATTGATGTCAGCCACCACAACAGCCGCACCTTCGCGGGCCAGAGCCTCCGCGTAGGCCTGGCCGATGCCACCACCGGAACCGGTGACGATGGCCACCTTTTCCTTGAACTGATCGCCGTAAAATCCCATCGGACCCACCGTTTCCCTTTAGTTCGCTGCTTAGTTCGCCGCTGTCGCAATGAGTTTGGTCTCGAGGTACTCCTCGAAGCCGGGCAGACCCATCTCGCGGCCGATGCCGGACTGCTTGTAGCCACCGAACGCCGCATCGGCGGAGTACCACACACCGCCGTTGACGTTGACGGTGCCGACCCGCATGCGCGCCGCCACAGCCTGCGCGCGATCGTTATCGGCGCTGAACACGGTTCCCGACAAGCCGTAGGGCGAGTCGTTGGCGATGCGCACCGCGTCGTCGTCGCCGTCGTGAGCGATCACGGTGAGGACCGGTCCGAAGATCTCCTCCCGCGCTACCCTGGCGTCGTTGGTCAGACCGGAGATCACCGTCGGCTCGATGAAGTACCCGGTGTCACGGTCGGCGGGGCTGCCCCCGCCGCAGGCGAACTTGCCGCCCTCCTCGAGCGCCAGATCCAGATAACCCTGGATGCGGTCGCGCTGGCGCGCCGAGATGACAGGACCGCACACGGTCCGCTTGTTGGTCGGATCGCCGGGCTTGATCGAACCCATGGTGGCGGCGGCGGCCTCGACGGCCTCCTCGTAGCGAGCCCGCGGCACCACCAGGCGCGTGGTGATCGCGCAGCCCTGCCCGGCATGCATGGCGGCGGTGAACGCCGACATCGCGCACGCACCGGCGAGATCCGCGTCGTCGAGCACCAGGAACGCAGATTTGCCGCCCAGTTCCAGGAATACCTTCTTGATTGTCGCGGCGGCATCGATCATGACGCTCCGGCCCGTGTTCGTCGATCCGGTGAACGACACCATGTCGACGCGCGGGTCTTTCGACAGCAGCGCTCCGACGCCGTGGTCGCTGGACGTCACGATGTTGATGACGCCCGCCGGGAAGTCGGTGTGCCCGGCGATCAGTTCGCCGAGCACGGCGGCCGACCACGGGGTATCCGGAGCGGGCTTGAGCACCAAGGTGTTTCCCGCCGCCAGGGCCGGACCGACCTTGGCCAGGTTGATCTGGTGTGGAAAATTCCACGGCGTGATCGCGCCGACCACACCGACGGCCTCCCGCGCCATCGTACGATTGGTGGGGATGCCCTGCGGCTTCGCATGACCGAGATCGACGTTCCACGTGTAGGACTCGGCCGTGTCGGCGGCGAAGCTCAGGTCCTCGACGGGTCCTTCGAGCTGAGCACCTGCCGTCAACATCACTGGCGCACCCACCTCGGTGACGGTGATATTGCGCAATTCCTCGATGTGATCGCGCATCGCCTGCTGCAACTGCCGGATGCACCGGATACGGAGCTCGACGTTGGTCGACCAGTCGGTCTCGTCGAACGCCCTGCGCGCCGCTCCGATCGCGGAGCCCATGTCGGCCGCGTCCGCATCGGCCGCGACACCGAGCACTTCCTCGGTAGCCGGGTTGGCGTTCGGAAACGTGCCCCCGCTGCCCCCGACGAGCTTGCCGTCGATGAACAGACGACTTTCGCGATCGCCCAGTAACGCCATCTCGAACTCCCATTCACATTCTGGACAACTGTCCGGCAGTGTTCAATCGAACCATAACCTCAACAGCGCAGGCGTGGCAAGAGTCGGCAGCGTGGCATAGCCAGATGATGGTCATTTCCGAAGTTCTTACAGGCTTTTTCGGAGCCATGCTTGCCTAGAACCGCAGCTGTCAGATAACTTGGACATGTGTCCAGCGATGCAGTCGTCGACATTACCGGGGCGGCTCCCACCGACCCTGGTGAGACGCCGCGGAACCGCCGGCAGGAGGAGACCTTCCGAAAAATACTCGCGGCCGGCGTCGAGATGCTGCGCGAATCGTCGTATGCCGACCTCACGGTGCGCGCCGTCGCCGCTCGGGCCAAGGTCGCGCCCGCCACGGCTTACACGTATTTCTCCTCCAAGAACCATCTGCTCGCGGAGGTCTACCTGGACCTGATGAAGCAGGTGCCGTATTTCACCGATGTCAATGAGTCGATGCCGGCTCGCGTCGAGCAGACACTGCGCACCATGGCGCTCACCGTCGCCGACGAGCCCGAGGTGGCGGCAGCGTGCACGACGGCGCTCCTGACGGGCATCGATCCCACGGTGCGCCGGGTGCGCGACCGGATCGGCGCGGAGATTCATCGCCGGATCAAGTCGGCGGCCGGCCCCGATTGCGACCCCCGGGTGGTTGCCGCACTGGAGATGACCTTCTTCGGCGCGCTGGTCAACGCTGGCAGCGGCGTATTCACTTACCACCAGATCGCCGACCGGCTGACTTACGTCGTCGGTCTCATCCTTGGAGAAAACCGATGACAATCGAAACCGGCCACCCCCCGGCCGCAGCGCTCTTGGACCCGTACGATTATGACTTCCACGAAGATCCGTACCCGTACTACAAGCGACTCCGCGACGAGGCTCCGCTTTATCACAACGCAGAGCTCGGCTTCTGGGCCGTGTCCCGGCACAGCGACGTACTGCAGGGCTTCCGCAACACCACCACGCTGTCCAACCGGGATGGCGTGTCGCTCGACCCCATCTCGCGGGGACCGCACGCGTCGAAGACCATGTCGTTCTTGGCCATGGACGACCCCGACCATCTCAGGTTGCGGACCTTGGTGTCCAGGGGTTTCACGCCGCGTCGAATCCGCGAGTTGGAGCCCCGGGTAACCGAACTGGCGGTGCAGCACCTCGACGCCATGCTGGAGCAGGCGGCCGACGGCACAGTCGATTACGTCGCCGAGTTCGCAGGCAAGCTGCCGATGGACGTCATCTCCGAACTCATGGGCGTGCCCGAGTCCGACCGGGATCGCATCCGGGCGCTCGCTGACGGCGTGATGCACCGCGAAGACGGCGTCAACGACGTGCCGGCCGAGGCCATCGAGGCGTCCATCAACCTGATCGTCTACTACCAGGACATGGTCGCCCAACGCCGCAAGAAACTCACCGACGATCTGACTTCGGCTTTGTTGGAGGCCGAGATCGACGGTGATCGCCTCACCGACGAAGAGGTGCTGGGATTCATGTTCCTGATGGTGATCGCGGGCAACGAGACCACCACCAAACTGCTTGCCAATGCCGCTTATTGGGGGTTCAAAAACCCCGACGAGCTCGCCCCGGTGTTCAACGATCATTCATTGGTCAAGCCATGGGTCGAGGAGACGTTGCGCTACGACACGTCGAGCCAGATCCTGGCCCGTGCCGTGACTGACGACATCGCGATGTACGACACCACGATTCCGGCGGGCGACGTGCTGCTGCTGCTCCCCGGGTCGGCCAACCGCGACGATAGGGTCTTCGAAGCGCCCGACGACTACCGCATCGGCCGCGAGATCGGTTCGAAGTTGGTGAGTTTCGGCAGTGGTGCACACTTCTGCCTCGGTGCGCACCTGGCACGCATGGAAGCCCAGGTGGCTCTGACCGAGTTCTTCAAGCGCATCCGCGGCTACGAGGTCGACGAAGCCAACTCCGTGCGCGTCCACTCCAGCAATGTCCGCGGTTTCGCCCACCTACCGATCTCAGTGAAGGCCCGATAGATGCCCCGTTTCGAACCACTTCCCAAGCGTAGGCCCGCGCTCGTCGCCGGCGCCTCATCCGGAATCGGCGCCGCTGCGGCGATTGACCTTGCAGCCCATGGCTTTCCGGTCGCGCTCGGAGCACGCCGGGTGGAGAAGTGCGAGGAGATCGTCGCACAGATCAAGGCCGACGGCGGTGAGGCTATCGCCGTCCACCTCGACGTCACCGACCCCGATTCGGTGAAGACCTGCGTCGAGCGGACCGTCGACGCGCTCGGCGAGATCGAAGTTCTGGTGGCCGGCGCCGGCGATACCTACTTCGGCCGCCTGCACGAGATCAGCACCGACAGTTTCGAATCCCAGATCCAGATTCACCTCATCGGCGCGAACCGAGTGGCCACCGCCGTCCTACCCGGCATGATCGAGCGCCAACGCGGCGACCTGATCTTCGTCGGTTCCGACGTCGCACTGCGCCAGCGCCCGCACATGGGAGCCTACGGCGCCGCCAAGGCCGCGGTGATGGCCATGGTGACCAATTACCAGATGGAACTCGAAGGAACCGGGGTTCGCGCGTCGATCGTGCATCCTGGACCCACGAAGACCGCGATGGGCTGGAGCCTGCCTGCCGAATCCATCGGACCGGCACTCGAAGACTGGGCCAAGTGGGGCCAGGCGCGCCACGACTATTTTCTGCGTGCAGCGGACTTGGCGCGCGCCATCACCTTCGTCGCAGAGACTCCACGCGGCGGATTCATCGCGAGCATGGAACTGCAGCCAGAGGCCCCTTTGGCTACCACGAAGGAACGCCAGCAACTCAAGCTTGGCGAAGAAGGGATGCCACCGGCATGACGATCACTAAAGAAATACCACGGGTTTCCGGTGGCGAGGAGGAGCACGGCCACCTCGAGGAGTTCCGCACCGACCCCATCGGATTGATGAAGCGCATCCGCGAGGAGTGCGGCGACGTGGGCTGGTTCCAGCTGGTCGACAAGCACGTCGTCTTCCTCTCCGGCGCCGAGGCCAACGAGTTCTTCTTCCGTTCCGCCGACGAGGAGCTAGACCAGGCCGAGGCCTACCCGTTCATGACGCCGATCTTCGGCAAGGGCGTGGTCTTCGACGCCAGCCCCGAACGGCGCAAGGAGATGCTGCACAACTCGGCGCTGCGCGGCGAGCAGATGAAGGGCCACGCGGCCACCATCGAGGGCGAAGTCAAGAAGATGATCGCCGACTGGGGCGATGAAGGCGAGATCGAGCTGCTCGACTTCTTCGCCCAGTTGACCATCTACACCTCGACGGCCTGCCTGATCGGGCTGAAGTTCCGCGAGCAACTCGACTCCCGGTTCGCGAATTCCTACCACGAGTTGGAGCGCGGCACCGACCCGCTGTGTTACGTCGACCCATACCTGCCGATCGAGAGCTTCCGGCGACGCGACGCGGCTCGCGTGAATCTCGTTGCGCTGGTTCAGGAGATCATGGATGGCCGCCTCGCCAATCCGCCAAAGGACAAGAGCGACCGCGACATGCTCGACGTACTGGTGTCGATCAAGGACGAGGAGGGCAACGCCCGGTTCTCGGCCGACGAGATCACCGGGATGTTCATCTCGCTGATGTTCGCCGGCCACCACACCAGTGCGGGGACCTCGTCGTGGACACTGATCGAACTCATCCGTCACCCCGAGATCTACGCCGACATCGTCGCCGAGCTCGAGGAGCTGTATGCCGACGGCCAGGAGGTGAGTTTCCATGCGCTGCGCCAGATCCCGTTGCTGGACAACGTGGTCAAGGAAACCCTGCGGCTGCATCCTCCGCTGATCATCCTGATGCGCGTCGCCAAGGGCGAGTTCGAGGTTGAGGGCTTCCCGATCCACGACGGTGACTTTGTGGCCGCCTCCCCCGCAATCAGCAATCGGATCGCCGAGGACTTCCCCGACCCCGACGCGTTCAATCCGGATCGCTACAACAAGCCCGAGCAGGCCGACGTCGTGAATCGATGGACGTGGATTCCGTTCGGTGCGGGCCGGCACCGTTGCGTCGGTGCCGCTTTCGCCACCATGCAGATCAAGGCGATCTTCTCGGTGTTGTTGCGCGAGTACGAGTTCGAGATGGCACAACCCGCGGACAGCTATCACAACGACCACAGCAAGATGGTGGTGCAGTTGGCCCGGCCGGCCAAGGTTCGCTACCGCAAGCGCCAGGCCCAGAGCTGAGGAATCTCACGATGGGATATCGAATCGAGGTGGACCTGGACCTGTGCCAGGGCCATGCGATGTGTGAACTTGAGGCGCCCGATTACTTCAAGGTGCCCAGGCGCGGCAAGGTCGAGATCCTCGACTCAGAGCCGCCCGACGACGCGCGTGACGAGATCGAGCGGGCCGTCGACATCTGTCCTACCCATGCGCTATTCATCAAAGAGAAAGAAGACTGACAATGGCGTCGTTCCCCCGGCAACAACTCGAAGACTGGGTGCAGCGGTGGCTGCAGGTCAACCGCGACGCCGAGAAGGCGGGCGACTGGAAGCCGTTGGCGGACTTCTACTCCGACGACGCGACCTACGGGTGGAACATCGGCCCCAAGGAAGACGTGATGTGCGTCGGCATCGGCGAAATCCGGGACATCGCGCTGGGACTCGAGATGGACGGCCTCGAAGGGTGGAAGTACCCGTATCAGAAGGTGATCATCGACGACAAGCAGGGTGAGATCGTCGGGTTCTGGAAGCAGGTCGTCACCGACCCAGACAAACCGGACGAGGCCGAGCGCGAGATCTACGGCATCGGCGGAAGCTGGTTCCGGCTCGCCGAATCGGGGGGCGATCCGAAGATCGAGTGGCAGCGCGACTTCTTCGACTTCGGTCACGTCCAGAAGCTCTACCTCGACCTGATGACCAACGGGAAGTTGTCCAAGGGCATGCAGGACCGGATCGAGCGCAGCCTGGCCGGCGAGAAGCTGCCCGGCTACTACCCGCTTGGTCAAGCCCCTGTCCCGTTATGGTGACGGGGCGGCGTCGAGTGTGCCTACCGGGCGGAAGAATCGACTAACCGCCGCCTTCAGCTCACACCCAAAGCCCTGACAGCACACTTGATAGCGGCGATGAGTCACATGAATGCATGAACTTCTGAGTACGTCGGCTCACAGGCCACGGCAAGACCTACGAAGCTGGTGGCGCGCCCGGCGGTAGGCCGGGAGCAGACTGCGCGCCGGCCGACCGACGTGCTCGCTGCCGTCAGTAGAGCGGGATCCAGAGCCCGAAGAACCAGTAACCCCAACCGCCGTACATCCAGTTGAAGACCGGGATGACGGTAAAGGTGTTGTAGGCGAACGGACCGAAATCGCGCTGCGCATAGCCGACATCACGCGGCGGCCCGTCCCAGGGGCGGTTCCAGCCACCGGGAGGCGGCGGCCCATCCCACCCACCCTGAGGCGGGGGGCCCTCCCAGTTGGGTGGCGGGTGGCCGGGGGCCGGGCCGTCGTTCCAGCCGTGGCCGCGCTGCGGCGGCGGTGGCGGCGCGCCGCGGCCCGGAATACTGAAGCCAACGGTGATGTCAATCGGGCCGCCTATTTCCGCAGTACCCCGCGCAATGTCTCCGCGCGGAGGAATGTACGGCGGATGCGGAGGCTGGGTACTCGGCGGATTGAGGACCGGCCGGGCCTCAGTGCTCGGCGGACCCGTCGGGTGTCCACCCGGCGTGGTGGCCTCGTGTCCGCTCGGCGGCGCGCTGGGCTCTGGGCTCGGCGAGCCCGAGGGTTCGTTCCTTGGCGGCTCGGTGCTGTGCGGCGAAGGCGCCTCGGTGCTTTGCGGAGCCGGCGGCTGAGTGCTGTGCGACGCTGGCGGCTCGGTGCTGTACGGCGCCGGCGCCTCCGTGCTTTGGGGGGCCGGCGGCTGAGTGCTGTGGGTGGCCGGCGGCTGGGTCGCTTGGGTGCTGGGCGGCTCATGGGGTTGCGGCGGGCTTTGCGGCTCACCACCGGCGCCCCCGGGACCGCCGTGGTTGGTCGGGCCGGGCGGCGGCGTTGGGTCCGAGTAGGCGATACCCGGGGTCACCGTCAGCGCGGAGAAGCCCAGGCCGGCGGCTACCGCCACAGCACCGACGACACGTTTCATAGACATAGCTGCGTCCAATCTGGGGGTTGCGCCCCGATGATGTCTGGTTGGCCCGCGCTACGGGCAGGTCACGTCGATCTCAAATGTCTTTGTCACCTGCTGCGGCGACTGCGGGTTAGTCATGTCGGCGCCCGTTGCGCTGCCCTTGATCGCATAGGACTTGCCGCTTACCGCGGCTCCGGCGTTGCCGCCTGCATTCGGGGCGGCGTCGGAGAAGCCGAGCGTGACGCCGTTGACGGTGCCGAGCCCGACCGAATGAACGATCGGCGGATTGTCGTTGCTCACCACCGCGCCGAGGCCGCTTGTTGCATCACCGATACCGATGTTGGTGTTAGCGCCAGCCACCGTGCACGTCACCTGACCAGTAATGTTCTGATTCTGACCATCGACGATGAGCTGCGGGCCGGCAGGCGCCGAGGCCGTGCTCGACGCGCCCGTACTGGACTTGTTGCTCGAACAGCCGGCGCCAACCGCGACCACCATGGCCACTCCGGCTACGCCGACCACGATCCCACGCTTCACCACTGGTCTCCTTCGAGTCGTTGATCGCCACGTCTTCGTCGTGGCCCCGTCAACACAAGCGGACCTTACCGCCCTTGCGGGCCCAAGCCCAGAGGCCCGGCTTCGGATACCCGATCCCGACGATCGCAAACCGTCATTTCACGGCAGAATTCGCAAACCCCATTTACTGAGCACTGGATCCACCAGCGTGAAGTACGTCGTGTTGTCGTCACCATCGGGTGAAGACATCAGAATGCCGACCGCGCTGACGGTCCCGTCGGTGTTCGTCACGAAGCCAGGGCTACCGCTGTCGCCATCCAGGCTGTATACGCTTGCCTCGACCACACCGCCGTTGACGTTTGTGATGGCGCCACAGGTCTCACCGGTGGCCGCGCCGATCTTGCAGAACGGCATGCCCACCTGAATCTGGGAGCGGCTCAACACATCCCGGACCGGATACCTGCCGCCCACATCACCTATGGGCGCACCAATGGTGCGGTCCAGGCGGATGATCGCGGCGTCCTTCCAGTCACCGAGTTTCTCGCTGGCGGTTATCTTGCCCAGCGGAACGTCTTGCCCATAAGTCCATACCGATCCGTCGTGCGCGTCGCAGTGTCCACTGGTGAGCAGATAGTAGTTGCCGTCATTCCCCTGAGCCGCGAAATTGGCTGTGCACCTGCCACCTTGATCATTAATCTGCGTGCCTGGCGTCGGAACAGACGCGGAATCCGGCTCCGCCCAGGCCGTGTTCGCGGACGCCGTCGCGACCATTGCCATGGCGCCCACCAACACTGGCCATCGCCACCAAGCTTTGGTCACGCACTTCTCCTCTGTGTAAGTCGCGCTGAATATAACAGCGCGGGCCTGCCCGCCGCTTGGCAAGAGGAGCGCGCCGGGGCTAGCCGGCGCCGGCCCGCGTCGCCCTCAGCGGGCGGGTATAGGAAGGATCGTTGTGGTCGTGGGCGGCGCCCTTGATATCGGTCAGCATGGCCAGGACCTCGTCGGTGATCTGCGACGTTGAGTCCGTCATCCACTCGGCCACACAGACGCGGTCGACGATGGCCCAGCGGCCATCTCGTCGCTCGAGGCGGTCTACGTAGCGCCCGCCGGACAGCGTCATGTGGTTGGCCGGCTCGCGGTCGGTCCCAACGAACAGGTAGTAAGTCTCGGCATGTGCCTCGTCGCCGTTCACGTCAGCCGTGTGGTTCAGCAGATAGTGCTGATAACGCGTCTGCATCGAGTGGTACGCGAACGCCCAGTCGATGAAATCCTCTACCGGGCCGACAAATCCGATGTGGTCGTCGACCGCGTCGTCGTGATATGCCGACCGCAAAAGTGAGCGATCGCGGCGGTCCATCCCGCGGGCATAGCGTTGTATGCAGTCGAAAATCTCGGCCCGGGCCTCCAGGCGAGCCACCCGTTCGCCAAGCTCAACATCCGTCATCGGTCGTCCCATCTGCCATGCCGACGACCTCATCGATCAACCGGCCTGTTCCTGGAACAAATATTAGGCCCACATCATCCCGGGTCGACATGCCGGGCCAGGAAGTCCAGGACTGCCCCCGCGAAGATGTCGTTGCGATCCCCGGCGACCATGTGTCCTGCCCCGCGCACGTCGGCGAACTCGACCTCCGGGAAACGCGCGAGAAACTCGTCGGCGCGCTCCTTGCTGACCAGGTCGCTCACCTGGCCCCGAATCAGCAGCATCGGGACGCCGCTACGCAGGATCACGTCAACGGCTGAGTGCATGCGGTCGGCGTCGGTGACTTCAAACGGAGGAAACGCCGCGGTGCCGCTGATGAACTGTGGATCCCAGTGCCAGTACCAGCGATCACCGCGGCGGCGCAGGTTGGTGGTCAGGCCATTCAGATCGGTCGGCCGGGGCCGATGTGGGTTGTACTCGGCGATCGCGTCAGCGACCTCTTCGAGCGAGCCGAACCCGGACTCCACCCGGTCGACCATGAAGTTGTGTATCCGGTCCGCTCCGGATTGCTCCATATTCGGCACAATGTCGACCAAAACGACGGCGCTGGCAATGCCCGGCGAGAGCTCACCCGCGAGCAGCATCGAGGTGAAGCCACCCAGCGAGGCACCGACCAACACCGGTTTCGGAGGCAGGCTGCCCAGCACTTCCTGGACATCGCCGGCGAAACTGACGACGCGGTAGTCGCCCTCGCTGGACCAGTCGGATTCTCCGTGGCCGCGCAGGTCGACGGTGACGGCCTGCCAACCGCGCTTAGCGACGGCGGCAGCCGCCCGACTCCACGACCGGCGGGTCTGTCCGCCGCCGTGCAAGAACACCACGGCACGCGCCTGCGGATCGCCTTGGCGATCAGCGACGATGCGTACGCCGCCCGACCCAGGGGTCGAGAACTGTTCAGGTGCCTTAATCATGAGGAGCCATCAGATGCCGTAGGGGCCATCGAGCGATCTTAGGACAGGGCAACGCGCCGGTATTGGATGAATGGTTCCATCACCGAGTCGCCCCAAGAAGTTTGTTTGCTGCTCGGCCGTCGCGGCGTAGTGTTCGGCCCATGGGGGCGCGCTGAGGAGATAACGAAGATGCCAGCCAGCGATCATGATTGGAACAAACCCGCCGCGGTGGCGATCCCGGCGGAGGGCTACTTCGAACTCGAGCGGGGCCGTTACGGACCGGTCTATCCACGGACACCCGCTTGCTATGGCTTTTCGATCATCGCCAAGGTCAAAGAGGGTCGTGAGGAAGCGGTCCGGGCCTACGGCAAGCAGATCCAGGAGGCCATCGCGGCCAGCCCAGATGTGCTTGCTCCGCTGCGACTGCATTACCTGCGCTGGGTGCTGTTCGATGTCGGCTCGGGGCTGCATTTTCAATACCAGGGCATTTTTGACACCGATTTCGACAAGTACACCGAAGACGCTGTGCAGCTGTTCAGCGCCACCGGCATCACGACCGTCTTCACCAACCTGGAGGGCTTCCCAGAAGACTGGAAGGAGAACCCCGCGGCGTTTGTGAATTTCGTGCGCGAACACCAGTGCCCCAGTTTCCTGGAGTACGGCGAATACCCGTACGTGACGGCCGATGAGATCAAGAAAGCATTGCGACTCAAAGCGGCGTTTTCCGACATGCTCGACCAGATGCAGTGATCCGCACCAGGCGGTGTACTGATGCTTGAGTTCGCCGATATCCAGCACATTCTGCTGACCCGTACCCCGGCGCTGACAGGACGCTACGAGTTCCTGACTTTCGACAACCCGGCGGGCGGCCGGGCGTGGCTGTCCGAGCTGATCCCGGTGGTCGAATCCGCCGCCACAGCGCAGGCCTCGATGGATAGCACCAAGCGGTGGGTCACCCTGGCCTTCACCTGGAGGGGCTTGCGGGCGCTCGGAGTTCCCGAGGAGTCCCTGGCAACCTTCCCGGCGGAGTTTCGCCAGGGCATGGCTGCCCGGGCCGACATCTTGGGAGACACCGGGCCCGCCGACCCAAAGAACTGGGTGGGCGGACTGGCAGGCACCGACGTGCACGCGATCGCGATCCTGTTCGCCCGCGACGACGCTGAACATGAGCGGGCCACCGGGGTGCACGACGAGTTGGTGGCCCGGTGTGACGGAGTGCGGCGGCTATCGTTTTTGGATTTGAACGCGTCCCCACCGTTCAATTACGCACACGACCACTTCGGGTTTCGGGACAGGCTCTCACAGCCGGTGATCGAGGGATCGGGTGAAGAGCCCACACCGGGGTCGGGCGCCGCATTGAAGCCCGGCGAGTTCATTCTGGGTTATCCGGACGAACTCGGGCCAGTTGGGGATCTGCCACAGCCAGAAGTTCTGGCCCGCAATGGAAGCTACATGGCCTACCGGCGGTTAGAGGAGCACGTCGCACTGTTTCGCGACTTTATCCGAGAGCGGGCAGATACGCCGGATGCCGAGGAGCTACTGGCGGCGAAGTTCATGGGGCGTTGGCGCAGCGGGGCCCCACTTGTGCTGGCGCCGGACAAAGACGACCCCGATCTAGGTGCGGACCCCATGCGCAACAACGACTTCAACTATAAGCAGATGGATCCTCTCGGCTATGCCTGCCCGCTCGGATCGCACGCGCGACGCCTCAACCCGCGCGACACCGCGCACAATGTGAACCGGCGCAGGATGATTCGCCGCGGCGCCACCTACGGACCTGCCCTTCCCGACGGCGCACCCGACGACGGCATCGAGCGCGGTATCGCGGCATTCATCATTTGCGCCAGCCTGGTCCGGCAATTCGAGTTCGCGCAGAATGTCTGGATCAACGACCGCGCCTTCCACGAGCTGGGTAACGAGCACGATCCGATATGCGGAACCCAAGACGGAACAATGGATTTCACGATCCCCAAGCGGCCGATCCGCAAAGTCTATAAGGGCTTGCCGGCGTTTACCACCCTCACAGGTGGGGCTTACTTCTTCCTGCCGGGTATCAACGCAATGCGCTACCTCGCGTCGCTCGACTGATCGTAACGAGGACTCAACCATGGGCACACTCCCCGCTCCGCGGACCTACAACCAAAGCCACCTCCCGCGGACCCACACCGGCGGGCGGCGCATCAGCATCTACTGGACCTGGAGCTACCCGTGGGAAGCCCAACGTGAACCGACGGAGATGTACAACCGCTTCTCCACCATGACCGAGGTCCGAAACGCGGCGTGGCCGAGCTATGAGACACCCGAGTACGACAAGGCGCACTTCCTCCAAGGCATCGCCGGGACGCTTGAGCTTTTCCACCGATCAACGCTGTCGTTCCAGGAATTGGTGGGCGAAGCGACCGGCCACCCGGTCGCCGTGTTTCAACGCATCGACCAAGCCGGCTACCGGCTTCCAATCGACGAACGAATCCTGGCCGACACCGACACCCTGATGGTGTTCGGGCTGGATCACATCCTGTCGGAACAAGAAGCCACGCCGGAGGAGATCAGCGCCATCCGCCAATGGCTGCACCGCGAAGGCACCTGCTTGTTATTGGCACCGCATCACGACGTTGGCTTCACTGACGATTTCGCTCAGCGCCAGGTCGAAAACCACCATCATGGTGACCCGCTGGTGCCGCGCCAGCAGCGGTTCGGTCAATACACTCGCTCCTTGATGAAAGCCCTCGATGTTCCAGTGCACAACACATGGGGCCTGCGTCCCGCCGTGATCGAGGGCACCAAGGAGATTGCCCCGCTGACCGCGGCTAGGCATCTGGACGCGACGAGGTTGCTCGACAACGTCACCACATTCAACTTCCACCCCCACCTGCCACACTATGAACTCACTGCGCCGGAAAGCGATTCGGTTCGAGTTCTGGGCCGCCAACGAGTCGATGCCGACAGGCCGCACCCGTTCACCACAGCGGGCAACACCGAATTCAACGCCCTGATCTGGATGCCCCCGAGCGGCCAACGCTCCGGTGACATCGTTCTCGTCGACTCCACCAACTTCACCACCCTCTTCGGGGGCACCGACAGCCTGAAGAACTTTTGGCACAACCTCGCCCGTATGCGGTGACTGCTGCAGCCGCTGCTGCTGCTCAGTCAAGGATGCTGTCGAAGTCGATCCAAAGGTGGGCTGGGCCGCGGAAGATTTGGCTCTGTCGGTATGGCGGTGGGTCGACAACCAGCCGCGGGTTTTCGACTCGGCGCAGGAAGGTCTCGAGCGCAATGTTGACCTCCAGGCGAGCGAGCGGACCGCCCATGCAGGTGTGTATGCCGCCCCCCCAACCGAAGTGCTCGTTATCGGGCCGTCGCGGGTCGAACTGGTTCGGGTTGGCGAACCTGGCCGGGTCACGGTTTGCGGCGCTGTACATCAGATGCACCGCACATCCGCTCGGGATGACGGTTCCGGCGATCTCGATATCCGCCGTGGCGCTGTAACTGGGGAAGAACTGAACCGCCGACTGCAGGCGCTGGACCTCTTCGATGGCGCGCGGGATCAGCTCCGGCTCAGCGCGCAGGAGTTCGATGGATCCCGGGTTGCGAAGTAACGTCATCACGCAGTTGGAGATCGTGTTGACCGTGGAGTCGTGGCCGGCCACCAGTAACAGCAGCGCGTTGGCGGTGGCCTCTTTGGGCGCCATCGCTCCGTCCGGACCGTCGTTATCGTTGACCAGTTTGGAAAGCAGGCCCTCCCCGGGCTTTTCGAGGTAACCGTCGATCAGGCCCGACATGTACTGGGTGAGCGCGGCGGTGCTATCGCGGCCCCTGCGGACGCGCCCCTGTCCTTCCTCGGTTTGAGCATCCGGGCCCAAATCCGTTCCCGCCATGAAGTCGTGGATCCAACCATGAAAGCTGGCTTCGTCTTTCAGCGGAACACCCAGAATCTTGCAGATGACGGCCACGGGAACCGGGTACGCGTAGTCGTCAGCAACGTCGAATCTGTGCTCGCCCTTTGCTTTAATCTGGTCGAGCAATCGGTTGCAGTGCCGTTGAATATCCGCTTCCATGCTGGGAATAACGTCCGGGGAGTGTGGCGGACCGAAGTGCCGCATCACTTGACGGCGGGCCCTGTCGTGGTCCGGGGGGTCCGAAACAATGATGCTCGCATGGTGTCCGTCGGCTTCATCTGCTGCCGGTTGAGCCGCAAGCGGACTGCGGCTGAGATCGGAACTGATCCGTGGGTCATGGATCAGGGCGAGAAGCTCGCGGTACCCCGTGACGACGTAGACCTTTTCGGCCACCCGGGCCACCGGTGTCTCGCGTAGCCGGTCGAAGAACGGGTATGGATCGTGGCGGTTCTCGTACCGCATCGCCTGTGCCCACGCGGTTTCAGCAGCAGTCTCGCTGGCCGTCATGTCGTTCCCCTCTGGTGCTTTTCGGTCGGGCGCGGCTACGCGTTGCGGCGGAACTCGGCACCCCGTGAAGTCGGATCGTGGCCGGTGAGAACGACGTCGGGAAATGCTGTCGGCACCCGTGGGTCCGGGAACCGCGCCGGGATGGGCTCGATGTCGGTGGGCCGATCGAAGCCCGGCGGCGGGGGCGGGAAGGGCGCGGACCGCTCGATCAGCGCCCCGTAGTACGGCAGCCACTTGCCGTGGTCGAAGGTGACCGCACCCACGATGCGACCGCGGTACCCGTATGCGGCGGCGAACCGGCGTTCTTCAATCGAGCCCTGCGTGAATACGATCTCATCGCCGAAGGAACACACCCCAACACCTTTGATGTTGACACCGAACTGGGCGGACCAGAAGGAGGGCAGCGGCAGGTGCGGACGGCGACCCATCTCCAAGTTGAGCATATTGTTCGCCGCAACTTGCGCGCCCGAAACCGCGTTGTCCCAGTGCTCGAGCGACAGGAATTCGTACTCGTAGAGCACATGCGGAGCCCGCGCGACGTCGCCGGCCACGAAGATGTTGTCGGTTACCACTCCGTTTATGTCGAACGCCCGGCAGCCGGCATCGCAGGCAAGCCCCCAGAATCCAGTGGCGAGCTGCGCACCCTCGAGCCATTCGACGTTTCGGATCGACCCCAGCGACGCCACCACGACATCGACGTCGAGCGCGGTGCCGTCGGAGAACCGCGCTCGCCGTACGTGCCCACCGGCGTCTCCTTCGAGCGCCGCGACCGAGACACCGGTGCGCAAGTCGACCCCGGCGTCGCGATGCATTTTGCCGGCGATCTCGCCGATCACTCCGCCCAGCGCGCCCACCAATGGGGCGTCGCCGCGCTCAGCGACGGTAACTGCCAGCCCGAGTTCACAACAGACGGAGGCCATTTCGGAGCCGATGAAGCCCGATCCGACAATCAGGACGCGGCGCGGGTTTGCATGCAGGGCTGCCTGCAGAGCCGCGGCGTCATCGCTGGTGCGCAGCGTGAACACGCCATCCAGCTTCGCCTCGTCCGCATTGAACCAAGGGCGTGCGCGGGTGCCGGTCGCGACCAGCAGCCGGTCGTAGGGAACCTTGTCCCCGTCGGCCAACAACACTTCTCGGTTCGCGCGGTCCAGGCCGGTGGCCGCCACCCCTAGGCGCCAGTCGGCGTCCACGGTGCGCATACGAGGCAGCTTGGTGTGATCCGCGGGCACCCATCCCTTTAGCACCTGCTTCGACAACGGCGGACGATCGTAGGGCTCGTGTGGCTCATCCCCGATCAGTGTTAGTGAGCCGTTGAACCCCTGGTCCCGCAGCGCCTCAGCGGCGCGGAGCCCGGCCAGTGACGCGCCGACGATAACGATCCGCCCGTCGGTCTTAAAGCTGCTAACGATGTCGGCGACAAGCGATGCAGTGGTCACTTCGCCACTCGGTCAGCCGGTGGGTCGAGTTCCACCTCGATGGCCTGCACCGGGCAAGATGCCACCGCTCGCAAAACCCGTTGGCGTTGGGAGTCATCGGGATTCGGATCGTAGGCGAGTGCCTCCTCGCCGTGCAGTTTGAGGACGTCCGGGGCGAGCGGGACGCATTGCGCGTATCCCTGGCACCGATTCAGATCTACGACAATTCGCATCTGTCGACTCTCCCTAACCGGCCCTGACCGACGGCGCAGACAGCACAGATCGTACGCTCACGCCCGTTTCTCGGCTCTCGCCAATTCCCCAACCGAATCCTTGCTGGCCCTGATCGGCACGCTGCTCGGTGGCAGCTTCAACAGGTTGCCCCGCAAGCTGCCCCGCGCGGTGCGAACGGCCACCAGGATCCAGGTGAAAAGCAGGCCCGCGTAGGCGATAGACGCGGCGACCCTGAACGCGGGCAGATGGGTGTGCACGGCAAGCTGCGAGGTGCCGGTGACGAAGGTGCCGACCGGGAACGTGAGACTCCACCACGTCAAAGCGAACGGCATGCCGCGCCGAAGCGTGCGCACGGTCAGCGACGCGGCAAGCGCAATCCAAAACACCGCGAAGCCCCACACCGGCACGCCATAGAGGATCGCGAATGCGTGCATGTCCTCGGCCAGTTCGTGGTCGATGATTCCGGTCGTGGCAGCGGCTCCGAGCAGGCCTGCGGCAGTAATGGATTGTCCGAGGGGACCCAGCACGATCCACAGCGTCGGAACCCGTGCGGTGCCGGAGGTGCCGTGCAGAGTCAGACGGCTCCAAATCATCGCGATGATGTTGAACGAGGCCAGCAACGCCAATCCGAACATTGCGTAGCAGCCGTACAGCATGGTCTCGCGTGAGCTGCCCGCCGGCATGTGTGAGAGCAGCAGCGTGCCTGTCGCGGCCGAGACCATGGGCGGGACTACCGGCATCAGCCATCCACCGAACGCCGCGTCCGGCGCGACATCGTGCTGGGTGAACATCAGGAACGGAATACTGACGGCGGTGAACAGGCCGCCCAGCGTGCCTCCGGTCCACAACACCCAGTCCAGGTCTACGGCGACGCGCTCGCCGATCAGATCCTTGCCAACCAGTACTGCGCCGGCGCCGACGGTCATCAGCGCCATGGGTGCGGCTCCGTAGAAATGCGCCATCTGCGGGTTGCGGGCGTGTGCGCGCGCCACCGTCGGGTGCCGCAGCCAGTGACCTCCGACAGCGACCACCAACACCGCCAGCAGGACCGCGGCAATCACCCAGACCATCTCGGCGAACCCGTGCAGCCCCGGCACGTGGATGGGCAGCGTGGCACCGGCGACGGCGACGATCCCCGTTCCCATCACCGAGGCGAACCAGTTCGGACCGATGTTGCCCAGCACCTGGGCCCGAGTCTGCGGCAACGCGGTGTCGTCCGCGTTTACGGTGGCCATAGCTGAGAAACACTACTGCGCCGGGGCGGCCCGGTGCGGCGCCTAGTCTGTTACGAGGCGGGCGGCGACCCCGTAACGGTCGGGACAGCGAGCGCCGGGAGGCAAACATGCGCACACGCATCAGCGGCGGTGCCGGCGCAACCGTCGCAGCGACTCTCGTTCTCACCACCCTGCTCGCGTGGGGAACCGTCGCGCCGCGCGGCAGCGCTGCTCTCGTGCCCAATGCTCGCGAGAGCGTATGCGGCGCAAATATGCCGTGCCCCGACGATCCGGTGCCGCCGGCTCCTCCCGATCTCGGCGATCAACCCACCGCCGAACAGCGGGTCATCGAGGGCTACACCGCGAAGCAGCGCGGTTGCACGCCGGACACGCCCCCCAACCCCCAGTCCGTGACGTGGGATCCCCCCGGCTTCACACCGAGCGTCGGTGGCTCGGGGAACGTCAACGACGCCAATCCACAACTGGGCGGCCCGTTTCGCGCCGACTGGGTGAACGGTCGGTGGCACATCGACTACCTGTATTGCTGACAGCTTGCCTGAGATCCTCCCCACGGTCTCCCCGAGACCCCTCTGGTACCTGCATGCTCGCCGCCATTAGTTAGAATATGCAGGTAGGAGCAATATTTCTGCCGCTGACGGCACCAATTTCGCTGGAGTGAGCCTCCCCACATTCGGCATCTTGGAGGCCTTTTCGGGAACCGTTCGTGCCCTTTCGAGTGGGGGCTTCTCAGCAAGCTAACGCATACTTAACGCCATGCTAAGAGCGTTATCGCCGCAAACCGCTGGTGCGGTACTCGGTGGTGCGCTGACGGGCGGTCGGGGGTTGTAATGGCACCGTCTGCGGGTGCTCATCACCGCCATAGAGCCGTCCACCAGCCGTCACGTCTCCGCAAGGGACTGACCCGTGGCTTCATGACGCTCACGTCACTGGCCGCGGTGCTACTGACCGGAGCGGGCTATTACGTGGCCCACGGTGCGCTGGGCGGCATCACCGTCTCACAGGCGTTGAGCGCGGAAGATCCGCGATCCAACGGCAGCGGCGTCAATATCTTGCTCATTGGACTGGACTCCCGAAAAGACCAGGACGGCAACGACCTGCCCTGGTCGATTCTCAAGCAACTGCACGCGGGCGATTCCGACGACGGCGGCTACAACACCAACACCCTGATTCTCGTGCATGTTGGTACCGACAACAAAGTGGTCGCATTTTCGATCCCACGCGACGACTGGGTGCCTTTCAATGGCGTCCCGGGATACAACCACATCAAGATCAAAGAGGCCTACGGACTCACCAAGCAATACGTTGCGCAAAAGCTGATCGACCAAGGCACAAGCTACAGCCAGAAAGAACTCGAAACCAAGGGCCGCGAAGCCGCCCGTGCGGCAACCTTGCGGGCGGTGCGCAGCTTGACCGGCATTCCGATCGACTACTTCGCCGAGATCAACCTGGCGGGTTTCTACGACCTGGCACAGACCTTGGGCGGGGTGGATGTGTGCCTGAATCACGCTGTCTACGACTCGTATTCGGGCGCCGACTTTCCTGCCGGGCAGCAAAGGTTGAAGGCTTCAGAGGCACTGGCTTTCGTCCGGCAGCGCCACGGTCTGGAGAACGGGGATCTGGACCGTACCCACCGGCAGCAGGCATTCATATCGTCGGTCATGCGGGAACTCCAAGAAACGGGGACGTTCACCGACCTGAACAAGCTGCAGAGCCTGATGGCGGTGGCACGCAAGGACGTCGTGCTGTCCTCTGGTTGGGACGAGGACCTAATCCAACGATTGGGGGCGCTGGCCGGCGGTAACGTCGAATTCCGGACGCTGCCCGTGGTGCGTTACGACAACATCGACGGCCAGGACGTCAACATCATCGACTCCGCTGCCATCAAGGCCGAGGTGGCCACGGCGATCGGCGCCGCCTCGCCGACGACCACGTCCGCCACCACCGCCGCCAAACCGAATCCGTCCACCGTCGTCGACGTGATCAACTCCGGGAGCACCAGCGGCCTTGCCACCTCGGTAGCCCAGGCGCTGAAAAAGCATGGCTATACGGCGGGCCAGGTCCGCGACCGCGAGTCCGGCGAGCCGAATGGCACCACACTCCAGTACGGCGCCGGCGCCGAGACCGACGCACGTAACGTCGCTACCGTGCTCGGGCTCGACGCCCCCAAACAGCCCGATCCCAGCCTTCTGCCCGGACACATCCGGATAACGGTGGATACCAACTTCTCGGTACCTGCCGCGGACGAAACCAGCACCACCGACGAAACCACCACAACCACCACGTCCACAAAGACCAGCACTTATCCGAATTACGGCTACGACACCACCAGCACGTACCCCACACCGGATCAAGGGAAGCCGATCGACGGTGGCGGAGTGCCCTGCGTCAACTGACCTTGATGGTGGCGGTAGCGATCAGGCGTGGGTGCCACCGTCGATGCGGATCTCGGTACCGGTGATGAAAGCGCCGTCTTCGGACACCAGCATCGCGATGACGCCGGCGATCACACTGGGTTCGGCCATCCCGGCACCGCTGGATTCCACCGTGGTGGCCAGGATCGGCATCAGCCGGGTAAACAGCGACCAGTCAGCGTCCTGGGGAATGTATCCCCCCGTGGCATCGGTGAGCGCGGACTTGATGCTGCCCGGCGCGACGGACACCGCGCGCAGACCACCCTTCGCATATTCGAGGGCCAAAGAATGGGTGAAGGCCTGGATCCCACCCTTGCTCGCGGCGTAAGCCGCCATGTACGGATGGGCGAACGAGGCCGACGTGGAGCTGAAGTTCACGACTGTGCTGCGCCGATTGGTCAGCAGCGCCGGCAGCGCTTCGCGCACCACCAGGAAGGTGCCGGTCAGGTTGACGGCGATGATCTGGTTCCACAGTTCGATGCTGGTCTGATGAGTGTGCGCGGCGCGAAGGATGCCCGCCGCGTTGACCAACGAGTCGAGGCCGCCAAGCGTTTCGATGGCCGAGCGCACGCCGTCGACCACCGAACCCTCATCGCCGACATTCATCTCCAGAGTGGTGAGCCGGTCCCCGGTCGCGGCCTCGCCTGCCAGAGCCACAGTCTTGGCCAAACCGTCGGCCGCGACGTCGGCGCCTACCACGCTGGCACCTTCGGCCAACAGCCGCAGCGCGGTGGCCTGACCGATCCCCGACGCCGCGCCGGTCACCAGGATCCGCTGCCCATCAAGTCGATTCATCTCAGACGACCCCTCGTAAACCGTCGGCGCCGAACAGGGGCTCCAGCATCGCGGAGTAATCCGGGCCACGCCGCACCAAGATCCCGCCGTCGACGTTAATCACCTGCCCGGTGACATAGCTGGCAGCATCGCTGAGCAAAAACATTGCCATGTTGGCAATGTCCTCGGTTTCGCCCACCCGCGGCAGCGGAGTGCAGAGGCGGTAGTCCTCGCTGAGCTCCGGCGAATCCAGGACGGGCGCAACCAGATCCGTGCGAATCAAGCCGGGGCGAATGCAATTGACCCGCACCCACGACGGGCCGAGTTCGTCAGCGGCCAGCTGCATCATGTGATCGATCGCCGACTTGCTGACCCCGTAGGCGCCGAACCAGCGGTGGGTGTTGCTGGCCGCGATGGATGAGATCCCGACGAACGATCCGCCCCCGCCACGCACCAACTCCCGCGCGACGTGCTTGAGCACATACATGGTGCCGTTGACGTTGAGGTCGACCGTGCGCCGCCATGCCTCCGAGTCAATCTGGGTGATCGGGCCGATGGTCTCCGAGCCGCCCGCGCAATGCACCGCACCGTTCAGTCGGCCATGCCACGCCGTCGCGGCATCTACCGCACGGGTGACCTCGTCCTCGTTGGTGACGTCGGCTGGCTCGTAACGAATCGCGCCCCCGTCGGACTCGAGCGCCCCGATCTCTTCGGCGGCCGCCGCCAGCCGGTCGACATTTCGGCCAACGATCATCACCGAGGCCCCGGCAGCCACCAGCCCGGCGGCCACACCTTTGCCGATTCCGCTGCCGCCGCCGGTGACCAGATAGGTCCGTTCCTGGAATGAAAGCCGCACGCGAGCCCCTCACGCTGAACTGAAACAGGTTCTAGTTATAGAACCACGCGACCAGCAAGCCGTTACGTCTGCCCCAAGAGGGACCGGAGAACCGCGTCAGGGCGTATCGCGGCGGGCCAGCTTGGTGGGCTTCGCGTTGCGCCAATCCTCGACGTGGGGCGCCTGGCCGACCGGCCACCTGTTCTCGTTGAACGCCGCCCAGTGTGCATGCCCCAACAGGTGAATGTGGAACGCGTGCCGCAACGCCTCGGTGTACCCCATCGCGTCGGAGGCGGCGTTGACCGAATCTTTAATCAGCAACGACGCCATCGTGGGCCGCTCGGCGACGCGCCGAGCGAATTCCAAGGTCTTGGCCTCCAATTCGTCGACCGGGAAAACCTTGGAAACCATGCCCAGTCGGTAAGCCTCGTCGGCGTCCACCGCGTCGCCGGTCAACAGCAGCTCTTTGGCCTTACGCGGACCGAATTCCCAGGGGTGAGCGTAGTATTCAACGCCTGGCATCCCCAACCGGACAGCGACCACGTCGCTGAACTTCGCATTGTCGGCCGCGACGATCAGATCGCATGCCCAGATCAGCATCAGCCCCGCCGAGATCGCATTCCCCTGGACTTGAGCGATGGTGATCTTGCGCAGATCGCGCCAGCGGCAAGTGTTTTCGAAGAAGTAGTGCCACTCCTGGTGGTACAGCTTCTCCATGATCGGCTCGAGAGTAGCGCCGCGCGAGCGAAAGCTCGGATGCTGCCCCGGTCCGGGTTCCCGCTCCGCCAATGCCTGCTCCGAGCCCAGGTCGTGGCCGGCGGAGAAGTTCTTGCCACGCGCGGCCAGAATCACCACGCGGACTTCGTCGTCGGCCTCGGCACGGCCGAATGCCTCGTCGAGCTGAACCAGCAGGCCGCGATTCTGCGCGTTGTGGGCATCGGGCCGGTTGAGCCAAATCCGGGCGATGCGACCCTCGTCGAGAGTTTCATATGCCACAAACTCGGTCGCATCGGCGGTGGCCGCCGCGGCGCCGGCTTGGTCGGAAACGGTCATTCCGCACACCTCGCTGCTATTGGGCTTTTTGCGTATCGGGCGGGCTCGCTGCGCATCGGGCCCGGCTGCATTGCAGAATACGGCCAGCACCGAGCACACTCGCCGCTGGGTTGATCCACTGTCGAGGCCGGCCAAGCGGTATGGCTGCGGGCAAATACCCGCGTCGCATAGAGTTATGTCATGTCTACGAAAACTGACCCTGGCGAAATCGGCGATGTGGAGCCACTGGCCGACAGCACCGCGAGCCAGGCCAGGCGGGTAGTCGCCGCCTATGCGAACGACGCCGACGAGTGCCGCGTGTTCCTGTCCATGCTCGGTATTGGACCCGCGAAACTCGACACATAGATGGCCCCCAGGGGAGCCCAAGACCCGAAGACGTCAGATTCCAGGCGCTTCGGGGATTCCGACTTCGTGGTGGTCGCCAACCGGCTGCCGGTGGACCTGGAGCGGCTTCCCGACGGCACTACCTCCTTTAAACGCAGCCCCGGCGGGCTGGTCACGGCCTTAGAGCCGCTGCTGCGCCGCCGACGCGGGGCCTGGGTCGGCTGGCCGGGCGTAGTCGACGATGACGTCGGCGTCGACGATGAGCCCATCGTCCAGGAAGACCTGCGACTGATCCCGGTGCGGTTGAGTGCCGACGATGTCGCCCAGTATTACGAGGGTTTCTCCAACGCCACGTTGTGGCCGCTCTACCACGACGTCATCGTCAAGCCGATCTACCACCGCGATTGGTGGGAGCGCTACGTCGAAGTCAATCGCCGCTTCGCCGAAGCCACGTCACGCACCGTCGCGCGCGGCGGGACCGTCTGGGTGCAGGACTATCAACTGCAATTGGTACCGAAGATGCTGCGCACATTGCGACCCGACGTCACTATCGGTTTCTTTTTGCACATCCCGTTCCCACCGGTGGAGCTGTTCATGCAGATCCCCTGGCGCACCGAGATCATCGAAGGCCTGCTCGGTGCCGACCTGGTGGGCTTCCACCTCGCCGGTGGCGCACAGAATTTCCTGATCCTGTCCAGACGGCTGCTCGGCGCCAACACCTCGCGGGGATCGGTCGGCGTTCGCTCGCGGTTCGGTCACGTCGAGCTCGAGGAACGCAACGTTCGGGTCGGTGCCTTCCCCATCTCGATCGACTCCGGGGAGCTCGACCAAACTGCCCGCGGCCGCAAGATCAGGCGTCGCGCCCGGGAGATCCGGGCCGAGTTGGGTGACCCCCGCAAGATCCTGCTCGGCGTCGACCGGCTCGACTACACCAAGGGCATCGATGTGCGGCTGCACGCGTTTTCCGAACTGCTCGCCGAGGGACGTGCGAAACGCGACGACACCGTGCTGATCCAGCTCGCGACGCCGAGTCGCGAACGCGTCGAGAGCTATCAGACCCTGCGCAACGACATCGAACGCGAAGTCGGCCATATCAACGGCGAATACGCCGAGGTTGGCCATCCGGTGGTGCATTACTTGCACCGTCCCGTTCCCCGCGACGAACTCATCGCGTTCTTCGTGGCCAGCGACGTCATGCTGGTCACGCCGCTGCGGGACGGAATGAACCTGGTGGCCAAGGAGTACGTGGCCTGCCGCAGTGATCTCGGCGGCGCGCTCGTGCTCAGCGAATTCACCGGGGCGGCCGCCGAACTCAAGCAGGCCTATCTGGTCAACCCACACGACCTTGAGGGCGTCAAGGACACCATCGAGGCGGCCCTGAACCAGGAACCTGAGGAGGGGCGGCGCCGGATGCGGGCTCTGCGCCGACAGGTCCTGGCCCATGACGTGGATCGGTGGGCGCGGTCGTTCCTCGACGCACTCGCCGATGCGCATCCAAGCCACGCTAAGTAGCGTAAGAAGCGAAGGAGGTGCGCGAGGTGAATCTCCGTCGTGGGCTGGCCGCCGGCGCCGGCATCGTCTCGGCCGTTGCAATCGGAATTGTGCTGAATTCGGGTGACCCGGCGAATGCGGTCGGGCCGCCGCCGGACGGCAACTACACATTCATTCAGGCAGGCGTGTCCGGTGCCACCTGGACGATCACTGCGCTGTGTGATCAAGTAAATGGCAGCCGGTATTACAAGGACTATTCCAATCCGGATATTCAGGCAGATTTTTGCGCTCTGAACATAGTCAGCTCGACAGACGAACAAATCAGCCGTTCGGACAAGCTGCAAAACTTCAGCGGCAGAGCCCGGCTGGTCAGTGGTCTGTGGACGTTCCAATCGACCGTGGCCAACGGCGTCGCGTGCCCAGGTGGGGGCACCGCGCCAGCGACCGAAACCTATGCATTCGACGATGGAACGCTCACCGGCACACACACCAGCTTGCACGGCGCCGAATGCGGCTTGGAGCCGGCTATGAGCAAGCAGCCGTTCTCACTACAGCCGGCCGGTCCCCCGCCCACGCCGATCCAGCGTTACCCGTTGCAGTGCAACAACGTTGCAATTTGTTACTGAGCCCTGCGTCCCGGGATGCCACAGTCGCGTTTAGAGCGGCGTGATGTAGCTGATCAACCATGCGTCGTCGATCTTCTTGAAGTCCACCCGTAACCGGCTGCCGTCGTAGAGGGGCTGTCGCGACTTGTCGGTCACGGTCCGGTTCAAGTAGACCATCACCGACGCCGAATTCCGTTTGGCGGACATGACTCCCACCCCCACGACGTTGGCCTGGACGACGACCTCGCGCTTCTTCGCCTCCGGGATGATCTGCGCGTTGGCGCTCTTCTGGAACTCCTGGCGGTAGTCGGGCGTCAAAAATGGATACACGTCGGCCAGGCTGCGTTCGACGGTCTGGTAGTCATAGCCGAAGACTTCGGGTATTTCTTTGGCCGCCAGCGCAGGCAACACCGCCCGCGCCGCCTGCTCGCCGCGGGTCTGCACCCGTTCCCAGTAGAACCAACCGCTCGCCGCGGACAACCCGACAATGCCCGCGACCGACAGGCAACCCGCGACGGCGATCAGCCACCATCGCCAACGCATCAGTTCCCCCCGTCGGGATATTTCAGGTCGTAGCCGGTCATCCGCCCCTGCTCGTCCTCGTGCACGATCACCCGCAGCCGGTACGGCTGCGAGGGTTTGTTGGTTCCATCAATGTCGGCCACGGTAACGCGTACCGACACCAGCACAGACGCGTTGTCGGTGACCGCGTCGATGCCTTCCAAGGCAGCGCCGTTGATGACGGCTTCCGATGTCGCGTTGGTGGTGCGGAACAGGCTTTTGAGGTTCTCGACGGCATTGTTGGCGCTGAGCATGCCGCGCAGCGGGCCGCTGGTGCCGTTGTAGAACCGGTCCACGCTTTGGTCGATGCTGTCCTGCTTGTAGCTGAACATGTTGACCACCATCTGCGTGGCGGTGTCGACAAAGCGTTGGTCGCGCGCTTGTGCGGCCTCCGCGTGCCGCTGCTGGAGGACCAGAAAGGTCAGGCAGGTTACCAATCCGCCGATCGCCAACAACGCGGCGGCGACCGAGACCCACCCGACCAGGACCCGGTGAGGCCGCCGCCGCGGCGGCGGCTTGACCGGCTTCAGGGTCTTAGCAGGTTTCGCCGGCTGCTTCGGCTGGGCCGAAACCTCGACCCGAACCGTGCCGGCCTCGGTCGACTCGCCCGACGCCGGACCCGCCGCACGTGATGCCCGGCGCCGAATGCGTCGAGTCGTCGGTTGCTCGTCGACCACTACATCGGCCTTGGATCGAGCATCAGGTCAACCCAGTTTTCGGCGCTGGAGACGCCTGCGCCCGGCGCGAAAACACCTGTACCGCCGGCCGGGTCCGCGAATGCGCCCGTGTTCTGGTCATAGGTCGTGTAGGCCGGTCCACTCGCCTGCGGCTGAGGACCGGGGGCTGGGGCGGCCTCCGGCGCTGGTCCGGGCACCGGCCCGGTCCCTTCCGGGCGGTGGCGGCGGCGGGAGGTATTTCGGGTACGGAACCTGCGGTGGCACCGGTGGGACCCCCGGCGGCTGCCACGACGTGAACGGCGGCGGTGGCCCGTTGTCGTTGGGCGGCGGCGGATCGAAGGCCGGCTGGCGCGGCACCGGCCCGGGCCCCGGCACCACACCCGGAGGCGGCGGCCCAGCTATCGCAACGCCTGGATCGGGATCGACGCCCGGCGGGATATAGGGAAACTTATTGGGCGGCAGCACGTTAAGCCCATTTGTTACCGGCGTACCGTACGGAACCGGTGGGCCGCGCCAAGGGCTGCGGCCCACCGGCACATAGCCATTCGGGTCACGACACAGCTGAATCGTAGGCGCTCGTTTACCCGGGAACTCCTGGCACGGGTAGTTGCGGGCGCCGCGCACCGTGGCCGGATCGTTCTGCGCGGTCTTGCAGTACAGGTCCTTCGGCAGCTCGCGCACCGTCTCGTCGGCCGGGGTGCGGATCAACGGCGGAGGTACGAAGCCGACAGCGCACGGCGGCGGATCGTTCAGGTCGAGCTTGAAGTCCAGCTTGGCGCCTTCGTCCTGTGGCGTGCCGCCCGCGGCCGTTACGATCGCGGCAAACAACGCTGGTAAGACCACCAGCAGCTGTTCGATCGACTTGTGGTAGATGACGCCCACCCGGCCCAGGTTGGCCAGGCTGGCCGCGAGCGCTGGAAATGAGGGGCGGATACCAGAAAACGCTGTGTTGGCTTCATCGGCCGCACCCGGGGCGCTAGCCAGCGTTGAGCGCAGCTGCGGGTCGGCCTGCCGGACCTCAGAAGTGAACCGCGCCAGCCCATCAGACAGCGACTTGATGTCGGCCCCAGCTCGAATCTGGGCTTGCAGTAAAGGGCCGGCCTGATCGATCAACTGCGAGACTTGGGGATAGTTGGCGTTAGCCTCGTCGACCAACAGCCGAGCGGACTCGATCAACCGGGCCAATTCTGGGCCGGACCCGTTGGCCGCGATGAACGTCTCATGGAGTAACTCCCGCAACCGGGTGTCACCTAGGCTGTTGACCAGCGTCTCGGCCCGTCTCAACAGCTCGGCGACGTCTTCGCCGATCCGGGTGTTCTGCCGCTCGATCCGGAATCCGTTGCGCAACTTGGCCGGCGACGGATTGGCCGGCGGGACCAGATCGACGTATTGCTCGCCGATGGCCGACACACTCTTTACGGTGGCGGTCACATTCGACGGGATGGGGGTGCCGCTGTTGAGTCGCATTTCGGCGGTGACCCCATTGGGGTTCAGCCCCACTGACTGCACCCGGCCGACCGCGACACCGCGGTAGGTGACGTTAGCGTTCTTGTACAGCCCGCCGCCCGCGACGAAGTCCGCACTCACGCCGTAGGTCCCGATACCGAGGGCGGCGGGTAGCCGCAGATAGTAGATCCCCATCACGGTCAGGGTGATGACGGTGATCAACGCGAAGATACCGAGCTGGATTTTGGTCAGTCTGTCTATCATCTGCGCGGCTCCCTCAGTGCCCCTCTGAACCCGAAGCGGTGCCGGGAGGAATCTTGAACGGATCGGCCGCCTGTCCGGACAGGTTGGCCATTTCGCCGACCAAGAAATCGGGCGGGTTGAGGATCTCGGACATATGAGCCATGTTCGGGTCGAAATAGCCCGTGGTGAAGAGCGTCTCACCAAACCGGCGCAAGGTGAGGTCGAAGGTGGTGAACACGTTGAGGTAGTCGCCGCGCACGGCCTGCTTGATGCCGAAGTTGGGGAACGGGAACGTCGGCAAGAATTGCAGGGAGGTGACGAAATTCTTTCGGTTGTCGTTGAGCGCCTTTACGACCGAATACAGGCCTTTGAGATCTTCGGCGAAGTCCACCTTGGTCTTTGACAGCACGCGCGAGGTCACCGTGGCCAACTTCTTGAGCGCGGCGAAGGCGTCGACGATGTGGTCTCGATTCTTGTTGAGCACGCGAATCGCTTCCGGCAGCGTGTCCAGTGCGCGGCCCAGGTTGTCCTTATCGTTCGCCAGGATCCCGGCGAACCGGTTTAGCCCGTCGACCGCGGTGATGATGTCGTTGACCTGCCGGTTTAGGCCCGCGGTCAACTCCCCCAGCCTGGGCACCAGGTCGACGAACTGGCCTTGCCGGCCCGCGACGGCCTGGTACGTCTCGTCGGTGATCTCTTCCAGCGCACCGACATTGCCTTTGTTGACCACCACACCAAGCGCGGAGAACACCTCTTCGGTAGTGGGGAGCCGGTCCGTACTGGACTCCGCGATCCTCGACCCGTTCATTAGCCTGCCGCTCGCCGGCTTGTCTTTCGGGCCGGCCAGATCGACATGCAACGAACCCAGTAGCGACGTCTGGGCAACGGTTGCCGTCGCGTTGGCCGGCAGCACGACATTGCGGTCCAGCGCTAACTTCACTGCGGCATAAAAGGATCCGTCAGGACGCTGCTCGGCTTGAATTCCCGAGACGCTGCCGACGGTGACGTCGTCGACCATAACCGGTGAGTTCTGCGGCAGCGTCGCAACATCGGCCATTTCGACGGTGACCTGGTACGAGCCACCGCCATGCCCGGCGGTTCCAGGCAACGGCAACGAGTTCAGCCCGCTGAACTGACAACCGGCCAGCAACATTCCGCCTGCCGCTAACACGGCACTGCGCAACCAGATTGGCTTCATCCGCCACCCCCCTGCGAGGCTGGCGGCGGCGGTGGCCCCGGTGCGGGGCCGAACGCGGAACCCGGCGCCGGACCGCTGCCCGGTGGTGGCGGGCCCGGCAGTGGGCCGGTTTGCGGTGCCGTCGGGACAAGCAGGGCCTGCAGATCCGCCGGATTCTGGGCGTCCGGAGCCGACGGGGCGCCTTTTGCCGGGATCCAGGTCAGCTGCGGAACCGGAGTCGCCGCCTTGGCTTCGGTGGCCGGAGTGTCGTAGATGACCTGGCCCTTGTACGCGGTGATCGTGTTGAGGGGGTGGAACATGACCGGCGGGTAGTTGGCCGACAGCCTGCGCAGCACCGGCCCCAGCCGCTCGCGGCAGAGTTCGGCACGCTTGAAGTAGTCCGGCGCGCTTGGCCCGGCGGCGGTTTCGAAGGACCCGCCGCAGATGAATTGCACGGGGTTGGCGAATTCGGGTATGGACAACAGGCCGTTCAACGTGCCCTGTGCCGGGTCATAGATGTTGTAGAAGTTGGCGATTCCGGGGCCGGCGACGTGCAGTACCTGCTCAATATTGTCACTCTGGTCGCTCAATGTCTGGGCGAAGTCGTTGAGCTTACTGACCGTATCGACCAGCGTCGAATTGTTTTCATGCAAGAACCCTCGGACATCCGACAGCGCTTTGTTGAGCGTGCCCAGCGTGTTGTCGAGGTGGTGCGAACTGTCCGCGAGCACCTGTGAGACCGACGCCACGTTCCCCGCGAACTGCACGATCTGGTCGTTACTGGCCGACAGCGCGTTGACCAGAACCTGCAGGTTCTTGACTGTGCCGAAGATGTCGCTGCGTGAATCCCCCAGCCGCCCAGCGACTTGCGAGAGCTCCTGCAACGCATTGTGGAACGACTCGCCCTTGCCGTCGAGAGTGTTCGCGGCTTGGTTGATCGCGGCGCCCAACGGCCCCTGCATCGAGCCGGACGTCGGACCGAGCTGCGCGGCCAGCTGGGTCAGCGCCTGCTTCACCTCGTCCCATTCCACCGGGACCGCGGTGCGGGCCAGATCGATGCTTCCACCTGGTGGCAATACCGCACCGCCGGTGTATGCCGGGGTGAGTTGGATGAATCGAGCCGACACCAGGTTCGGCGACATCATTACGGCCTTCGCGTCCTTAGGTATCTTCACGTCCCCAGAGACCGACATGGTGATCTTCACATCGGAAGGCCCCGGTTCAATCGAGTCGATCGAACCCACCGGAACTCCGAGGATGCGGACCTGATCTCCGGGATAGATGCCCACGGCAGAGGCGAAATACCCGACAACTTTTCGCCCGCTGCCCGCGGAAGAGAACAGCACATAGGCGCCCCCTATCAGCGCCACGACCAGCGCGACGATGGTGACGCTACGCAGCCTGTGGCTGCCGAAAGTCCGCTCGATCATGGGGACTTCGGCCTGATGGTCCAGCGTTCCTGGATCAGCCCGCGCAGATAGTCGGCGAGGCTGGCCGGCATCTTGCCTGGCTGGTAGACGAAGTCGAACATCGTCGCCAGCAATGGCGCCGGTATCACGCCGTAAACATTAACGTTGAACCCAGGTCCGGCACCGACCACCTCGCCCAACTCGGTCGCGTAGGTGGGCAGCCGTTTGAGCGCCTCGGTGATGTAATCGCGCCGCTCGTTGAGGTCGTCCAGCACCAGGTTGAGCTTGCTCAATGCGGGGCCGAACTCCTTGCGGTTATCGGCGACGAAGCCGGAAATCTGTGCAGCGACATCGCTGATCCCCGCAATCAACTGGCTTAGCGCAGCACGGCGCTCGTCGAGCGCTGCGAACAACTCGTTACCGTCGTCGACCAGTTTGTTGACCTGGTCGGCGCGCTGCGACAACACCGTTGTCACCGACTTCGCGTGCGCCAGCAGACCCTGCAGCGCCTCGTCTCGGCGGTTCAAGGTCCGGGACAGCGATGTCACCCCGTCCAGCGCGCCGCGCAAGTCGGGGGTGGCATCGTGAAGCGTGTCAGTGAGAACGTTCAGCGCCTGCTCGAACTGCGGCTTGTTCAGGTTGTTGGCGTTTTGACCCAGATCCTCCAGCGCACCCGCCAGCGTGTAGGGCGTAGTGGTCCGGCTCAGCGGAATGGTGGTCCCCTTGCCGCTTCCGGCCGGGCTTACCGCGATCGAACGCTCGCCGAGGATGGTGTCGGTGCGGATCGCGACCAGCGACTGGTCACCGACCGCGACGTGGCGATCCACGCTGAAGGTCACCTTGGCGCTGTCGCCGGCCAGACCGACGGACTGCACTTGGCCGACCTTGAAGCCCGACACGTAAACGGCGTTGCCGGGCAAGATGCCGCCCGCGTCGGTGAAGTATGCGTCGTACGTTTTTCCCTGCGGCCAGAACGGCAGCCCAGAGTAGCCGAATGCCAGCAACACGACGCAGACGACCAACACCAGGCCGAACACGCCGGTGCGCAACGGATCACGCTCACGCTTTGGCGCTCCTTGCTTATTTGGCTCCCCGCGTTTATTTGGCTCCCCGCGTTTATTTGGCTCCCCGCGTTTATTTGGCTCCCCGCGTTTATTTGGCAAAAGCACACCTGCCCTTGCTCGAATCCACCTGGCCGCCGATTGGCAGCAGAATGTCGCCGCCTGCCGGTCCGTTGATCTTGATTGTCACCGAACAAAAGTAGATGTTGAAGAACGAACCGTAGGCGCCGAGAGCGGACAGGCGCAGGTAATCCTCGCCCAGTTGCTCGATGTCGTTGTTGACCTCGGCTTTGCGGTTGTCCAGCTCGGTGGCCAGTGGCCGAGTGTTCTCCAGGACGCCCTGCAGTGGCCGGCGCGAATTTTTCAGCAACTCGGTCAGATCCGTCGTTGTCGACGCCAGCGGCGGGATTGCGCCCGCGATCGAATCCTTGTTTTTGGCCAGGGCGGTGATCAATTGCTGTAGTTGGTCGACGCTGGCCGAAAATTGCGCGCTCTTTTGATCTATCGTCCCCAGCACCGTGTTGAGGTTGGTGATCGTGTCACCGATGAGCTGATCGCGGTGACCCAGCGCCGTCGAGAACGCGCTGGTGTCGGCCAGCACGTTCGACAATGCGCCGCCTTGACCCTGTAGTAATTCGATGACGGCGCTGCTGATGGTGTTGACCTTGTCGGCGTCCAGCCCCTTGAGCACCGGCCTTAGTCCGCCCAGCAGCGCGTCGAGATCCAAGGCCGGACTGGTGTGTTGAGAGTTGATGGTCCCGCCCGGCGACAGCTTACGCAATTCGCCGGGGCCCGAAGCGATTTCCAGGAACCGGTCGCCGACCAGGTTTTCATATCGAATCAGTGCGCGCGTGGACGAATACAGCGTGTAGCGCTTGTCGACTCCGAACTCCACATCGATGGTGTTGTCCGCGTTGAGTTTCACACCGGACACCTCGCCGACGGGCACTCCCGAGATGCGAACCTTCTGGCCGGCCTTCAACCGCGACGCATCGGTAAAGGTTGCGTGGTAGCTGGATTCGGGACCGAACCGGAAACTGCCGAAAACCACCACAAGGCCCGCGGCGACTAACAGCATGGCGACCGCGAAAATGCTGACCTTGATCACGACCGACCGGTGCGACGGCATTCTCGATTCCGCCATCAGAAGTCGTCCCGTTCGGCGAAACTGCCGTGGAATAGGAATTGCAGCGTCGAGGGCGCGTCAAACTGCAATTCAGTGAACGGTTCGTAGGGGATGTTTGCGTTATCAGTAACCAGGAAAGGCGATTTGAAGAACGACCCGCCATTCTGCTTGGTCGGGATATCCGGCAAACCGCGGCAGTTCGGCCCTCCCGAAGCGTTCACTATCGGCAGGGACTCCGGATAGGTGTATGACGGCGACCCGGGCACGAAACTCGACGATGTGAACAGGCCCGCTTTGCGGACGCCGAGCAAGGGGGCGAATTCCTTGATACCTCGTTCGATACCCGCGAACAGGCACCCGAATTCCGGCGAGTAATCGGAGGTCACCTTGAGTGGGGCTCGTAATCTGTTGATCGCGTCAACGAAGTTCTGCTCGGCCGGCTCCAACGTTTCATAGGCGTTGTTACTCAACCCGATCGTGGCCAGCAGCGTGTCGTTGAGATTGTTCTGCTGATCTACCACGGTCTTGCTGATTGTCGGCAGGTTGTCGATCACGGTGTTCAGATCGGGCGCCGCGTCAGCGTAGGTGTTGGTCACGATCCCGGCTTTCCGAAAATCCTCCTGCAGGGCAGGCAACTTCGGGTTGGCTTGCCGAGTCAGCGTATTCAGTCCTGACAACAGCCCGCCCAGGTCGTCGCCGTGACCACGCAGGCCGTCGGACAGTGCGCTCAGCGTCCCATTCAACTCAACCGGGTCGACCTTGTGCAGCAGGTCGATGAGCGACTGGAACAAGGTGTTGACTTCCAGCTGCACGGCTGAGGCCTGCACATGTGCGTCCGGACGCAGCGATGTCGGCGAAGGCGTCTGGGGTGGCATGAATTCCACCGATTTGGCGCCGAAGATGGTGTTACCTGCGATATGCACCGTTGCGTTGGCTGGGATGAAGTGCATCTGGTCGCTGCTGATGGCCAGCGTGAGGCGCGCCAGCTCGTTGCTGTAGCTGATGTCCCTGACCTTGCCGACCTGGATTCCGCGGAACTTGACCTTGGCGCCGTTCTCCATCACCAGCCCGGCCCGCGGCGCGGACACGGTCACGGTGTCGGTCGAGGCGAAAGCCGCGTTGTACGACAGGTAAGTCAGGACAGCGAACGCGACGATCAATCCAGCCAGCAGTGCTGCTGCCAGCCGGACGGTTGACCGTCGCGATACACGTTCTGACATGGTCTTTTTGGGTTCCCCTTAGCCCGAGAGGTTGAAGTTACCGGACGAGCCGTAAACCGCGAGTGAGATGAACAAGGTGATGACGACGACGACGATCAGCGAGGTCCGCACCGCCTGCCCGACGGCGATACCGACGCCGACTGACCCGCCACTGGCGTTGTAGCCGTAGTAGGTATGAATCAACATCACCGCAACCGACATCACGATGGCCTGCAGGAACGACCACAGTAGGTCGGTCGGCATGAGGAACGTGTTGAAGTAGTGGTCGTAGAGGCCCGCGGATTGTCCGTTGATGAAAACCGTGGTGAAGCGGGCGGCGAAGAAGGCGGCAAGCACCGACAATGAATACAGCGGAATGATCGCGATCAGGCCGGCAATGAGCCGGGTCGAGACCAGGTAGGACACCGAGTGAACCGCCATGCATTCGACGGCGTCGATCTCTTCGGAAACGCGCATGGCGCCCAATTGGGCCGTGGTGCCGGCACCGATGGTGGCCGCTAACGCGATGCCCGCGATCACCGGTGCGACCACACGCACGTTCAGGAACGCCGATAAGAACCCCGTGAGCGCCTCGATGCCGATGTTGCCCAGCGACGAATAGCCCTGCACGGCGATGACTCCACCCGACGCCAACGTCAGAAACGCTGCTACGCCGACGGTGCCGCCGATCATCACGAGCGCGCCTGCGCCCAGCGTCATCTCGGCAACCAGCCGAATCGTCTCTTTTCGGTATCGGGTGAGCGCATTGGGGATGTGACGCAGGGTTTGGCCATAGAACAGCGCCTGCTCGCCGAAATCGTCAATCGGGCCCTGCAACCGCGAAAGGACGTGGTGCAACCGGTAACTGACGTCATAGCTCACGGTGGCTCACTTCGCTGACAGTCGCACACCGATGGCCGTCGCGACCACGTTGATGACGAATAGACAAATGAACGCGTAGACGACGGTTTCGTTGACAGCATTTCCGACGCCTTTAGGGCCGCCCTTAACGGTCAGGCCGCGGTAACACCCGACCAGTCCGGCCATCAAGCCGAACAGTAACGCTTTGAATTCGGCGAGGATCAATTCGCGCAGCCCGGTCAGCACCGTCAACCCATTGATGAAGGCACCCGGGTTGACGCCCTGGAGGAAGACGGAGAATACGTAACCGCCGGACAGCCCGATGGCACACACCAACCCGTTAAGCAGTAGCGCGACCAGCGTGGACGCTAAAACCCGTGGCACGACCAGCCGTTGAATCGGGTCGATCCCCAGCACCCGCATCGCGTCTATTTCCTCGCGAATCGTGCGAGCGCCCAGGTCGGCGCAGATCGCGGTGGCACCGGCACCGGCGACGACCAGCACGGTCACTACCGGGCCCAGCTGGGTGATGGTGCCGAATGCCGTTCCGGCACCGGACAAATCGGCGGCCCCGATTTCGCGCAGCAGGATGTTGAGGGTGAACGCCACTAGTACCGTGAACGGGATGGAGACCAGCAACGTCGGCACCAGGGATACCCGGGCGATCATCCAGGTCTGATCAAGAAACTCGCGCAGTTGAAACGGCCGCCGGAATGTGGCCCGAGCCGTGTCGATCGACATCTCGAAGAACCCGCCGACGGCGCGAGCCGGAATCGCGAGTTGTTGGAGCAACTTCGATCCCCCTCTGCTGATCGCGGCGAAGTCTGTGTGTCGCCTTTGCGCTACCTTCTGTAGTCCCCGAACTCGGTGTGAGCCGGATCATATTAACTCAGAACAACTTCACTGATCCAATAAAAGGTAAGTTTCCGTCGGGTGCATTAATTTAGGCAGCTCAGTAGGGTTATAGCGGAGTCAATAAAACATATTCTGCACGTGTTGAATACGCCCCGAAAAGTAACTTCACAGCGTTATTGTTCCATCAGGCCAACCGCGGAAAAGTTCTGTTCTGGATCGCGGCCAGCAAAGTAGCCTTGCAACGTACTGCTAAGTTTGCCCGGCTCCCATGCCGGGCCGTCCGCGATGAACCGGTGCTCCGCCGTCGGGGCCGCGACCAAGGTCACCTGAGGACCGTAAACAATGAACACCTGGCCGTTGACTTCCGCAGCCGCAGGGGACGACAGGAACTGGACCAGGTTCACCACGTGCTCAGGCGACAGCGGGTCGATATCGCCTGATTCTGCGTCCGGTGCTGCGCCGAATACGTCAGCAGTCATCGCAGTGCGGGCGCGCGGACAGATCGCGTTCGCGCACACGCCATAGCGGCCCAGCGCTCGCGCTGCTGTCAAGGTCAGCTGGATGATGCCCGCTTTGGCGGCGCCGTAGTTGGCCTGCCCGACCGGCCCGGTCAGGCCAGCCTCAGAGGAGGTGTTGACCAGCCTCCCGTGGACGGTACCTCCCGCGTCTTTGGCTTTGGCGCGCCAATAGGTGGCCGCGTTACGGGTGAGCAGGAAATGTCCGCGCAGATGCACGGCGATGACGAGGTCCCACTCCTCGTCGGACATATTGAATAGCATCCGGTCGCGGGTGATCCCGGCGTTGTTCACCACGATGTCCAGTCCACCCAGCCCATCGGCGCAGGAAACCAGCTCGTCTGCAGTGGCACGTTCGCTGATATCGCCACTGACCGCCACGGCCTTGGCGCCGGCAGCTCCGATCTCGTCAATGACGTCGGAAGCATCCAGCGCCCCGGCGATGTCATTGACGACGACGGTGGCGCCCAGGCGCGCAAGGCCGAGCGCTTCGGCCCGTCCCAAGCCGGCGGCCGCACCGGTGACCACCGCGACCTTTCCGGATAGATCGGTCGCGTTCGTGCTGCTAGTCAATTTGTGAATACCTCTAGTCTCGGGTCACGCACTGTTAGTCCTGGCGCAATAGGGCCGCGCGCGGACATTCGGCGATCGCCTGTTCGGCCAGATCCTCTTGGCCGGGCGGAATCGGATCGGTTTTCACGACGGCGTAGTCCTCGTCGTCCAGATCGAACATTTCCGGCGCGATTCCCATGCACACCGCATTACCTTCACACCGGTCACGATCCACTATTACCCGCACGGCACCCTCCTCGAACCTGGCCAGACAGCCCCATTAGCACCTCTATGTTCAGTAGCACCACAATAAGGCCCAGGTGCGTCTGACGAAACGGTCGCTGGATTCCCAGACTAGAACGTGTTACAACCGGGAAGACGGATGGGGTAGTCGTTGGTCGGGCTACGACGTCTGGCCAGGGTTCATCACATGCTTGCCACGGTTAATCAAAGGACGGCTGGAATGCGCATCAGTTACACCCCTGAACAGGAGGAGTTGCGTCGCGAGCTGCGGTCGTACTTCACCGCGCTCATGACGCCCGACCGCCGCGAGGCGCTGAGCTCGGCACAGGGCGAGGTCGGTACCGGCAACGCGTATCGCGACACCGTCGCGCAGATGGGCAAGGACGGGTGGCTCACCCTGAACTGGCCCAAGGAGTACGGCGGCCAGGATCGCTCCCCGATGGACTCGCTGATTTTCACCGACGAGGCCGCGATCGCCGGCGTGCCGGTGCCGTTCCTGACGATCAACAGCGTGGCGCCGACCATCATGGCCTTCGGCACAGAGGAACAGAAGAAATTCTTCCTGCCCAAGATCGCGGCGGGCGAACTGCACTTTTCCATCGGCTACTCAGAGCCCGGCGCCGGCACCGATTTGGCGAACCTGCGCACGACCGCGGTCCGCGACGGCGACGACTACGTGATCAACGGTCAGAAGATGTGGACCAGCCTGATCGCCTACGCGGACTGGGTGTGGCTGGCGGTACGCACCAACCCCGAGGCGAAGAAGCACCGCGGGATTTCGATGCTGGCAGTCCCGACGACCGCCGAAGGGTTCTCCTGGACGCCGGTGCACACCATGGCCGGTGTGGACACCAGCGCCACGTATTACTCCGACGTGCGGGTGCCGGTGACCAACCTGATCGGCGAGGAGAACGGCGGCTGGAAGCTGGTGACCAATCAGCTCAACCACGAGCGGGTCGCTCTGGTGTCGCCACAACCGATCTTCCTGGCTCTGCGCGAGGTTCGCGAGTGGGCACAGAACACCAAGGATTCCAGTGGGGCCCGGCTCATCGACTCGGAGTGGGTGCAGCTGAACCTGGCCCGGGTGCACGCCAAGGCCGAGGTTCTCAAGCTGATTAACTGGGAGCTGGCATCGGCAACGAGTGAAGCCCTATCGCCGGCGGATGCGTCGGCGGCCAAAGTGTTCGGCACCGAGTTCGCCACCGAGGCCTACCGGCTGCTGATGGAGGTGTTGGGTACTGCGGCGACGCTTCGCCAGGATTCGCCGGGCGCGTTGCTGCGCGGCCGGGTCGAGCGGATGCACCGGGCGTGCCTGATCCTGACCTTCGGCGGCGGCACCAACGAAGTGCAGCGCGACATCATCGGGATGGTCGCGCTGGGGCTGCCGCGCGCCAACCGCTGATCCCGTTTTGAGAACGAATTCCTACTTAAGGACCGAAACAGTTATGGATTTCACGACAACCGAAGCGGCAAACGACCTCGGCGGTCTGGTCGACACGATCGTGGACGCGGTGTGCACACCGCAGCACCAACGTGAGCTGGACGGGCTCGAACAGCGTTTCGACCGCGAGCTGTGGCGCAAGCTGGTCGAGTCCGACATCCTGTCCAGCGCGTCGGCGTCCACACTTGGCGGCGACGGCTTCGGGGTGCTCGAGCAGGTGGCGATCCTGGTCGCGCTCGGCCACCAGATGGCCGCCGTGCCCTACCTGGAATCGGTGATGCTGGCTTCCGGCGCCCTGGCACGATTCGGCTCGGAGGAGCTGCAGCAGGCCTGGGGCGTTCCGACGGTCAAGGGCGAGAAGATCCTTACCGTCGCCCTGGACGGCGAGATGGGAGAGGGGCCGGTGCAGGCCACCCGTTCCGGTGACGGCTACCGGCTGACCGGCACACGCACCTTGGTCGGCTACGCCTCTGTGGCGGACGCCTTCCTGGTCCCGGCCGAGACGACGGACTCGGGCGCAGCGGTTTTCCTGGTCACAGCCGACGACCCCGGCGTGACGGTGACCGCGCTGCGGACCACCGGACTGGGCAGCGTCGGGCACCTGGCGCTGGACGGCGTGACAGTGGGCGGTTCGCGCCAGGTCGGTGGCGACGAGGTCGTCCCGTGGCTCGGCACGCTGGGGACCCTGGGCCGCTCCGCATATCAGCTCGGGGTTTTAGAGCGCGGATTGCAGATGACGGCCGAGTACGCCCGCACCCGCGAGCAATTCGACCGCCCGATCGGCAGCTTCCAGGCGGTGGGGCAGCGACTAGCCGACGGCTACATCGACGTTAAGGGCTTGCGCCTGAGCCTCACTCAGGCGGCGTGGCGGGTCTCCGAAGATATCCCGGCCGAGATCGACGTCGCCAGCACGGCGTTTTTGGCCGCCGATGCCGGGCACCGAGTGGCGCACACCATCGTGCACGTGCATGGTGGCGTGGGCGTCGACACTGATCACCCGGCGCATCGTTACTTCCTGGCCGCCAAAGAAACCGAGTTCGCGCTCGGCGGTGCCACCGGGCAACTGCGCCGGATCGGCCGTGAGCTGGCGGAAACCCCTGCCTAGCCGGATGCCGCACCTGACAACGCCGAACGTGAAACAAGCTTCACCCTCGAGCCCGAACGTGAAACAACCTTCACATTCGCGAGCGGATGGAATTGATACTTAGCCCGACCGACCTCACGGTCACCGACCTGCTGGTTCCCCTGGCCGATATCGACGACAGGGGAATCTATTTCGAGGACTCGTTCACCGGCTGGCGTAATCACCTCCAGTACAGTGCCTCGATCACGGCGACGCTGCGCGAGCGCCTTGACCCCGCCCGGCCGCCGCACGTCGGCGTGTTGTTGGAGAACACGCCGTTCTTCTCGGCAATGCTGGTGACGGCGGGGATGTCGGGAATCGTGCCGGTGGGTCTCAACCCGGTGCGCCGCGGCGAAGCGCTCGCCCGCGACATCAGCCGGGCCGACTGCCAGCTCGTGCTGGCCGATGCGCAATCGGCTGCGACACTGGGCGATATCGAGCATCTCAACGTCGATTCAGCCGAGTGGGCCGACGAGGTTGCCGCACATCGAGACGCCGAGGTGCGCTTCCAGTCCGCTTCGCCCACCGATCTATTCATGTTGATCTTCACGTCGGGAACCAGCGGCGAACCCAAGGCGGTGAAGTGCAGCCACGGCAAGGTTGCCGTCGCCGGCGTGACGATGACGCAGCGCTTCGGACTTGGTCGCGACGACGTCTGTTACGTGTCCATGCCGTTGTTCCATTCCAACGCGGTGCTGGTCGGCTGGTCGGTGGCGGCGGCATGCCAAGGGTCAATGGCGCTGCGGCGCAAGTTCTCTGCGTCGAACTTCATGGTGGATGTGCGCCGCTACGGCGCCACCTACGCCAATTATGTGGGCAAGCCGTTGTCGTATGTGCTTGGCACGCCCGAGCAACCCGACGATGCGGACAACCCGCTGCGTGCCGTGTACGGCAACGAGGGTGTACCCGGCGACGTTGAACGTTTCGGCCGCCGGTTTGGGTGTGTCGTCCAGGACGGGTTCGGTTCGACCGAAGGCGGGGTGGCGATCGCCCGCACTCCCGATACTCCGGCGGGCGCTTTAGGCCCGCTGACCGACGGAATCGACATCGTCGACCCCGAAACCGGTAAGCCATGCCCGGCGGGCGTGGTCGGCGAGGTGGTGAACACCGCCGGCCCAGGCCGTTTCGAGGGCTATTACAACGACGAGCCAGCCGAGGCCGTGCGGATGGCGGGCGGGGTTTATCACAGCGGCGATCTGGCCTATCGCGACGAGGACGGCTACGCGTATTTCGCTGGGCGGCTTGGCGATTGGATGCGAGTCGACGGAGAGAATCTTGGTTCGGCTCCGATCGAGCGCGTGCTGCTGCGCTACCCGGACGCATTCGAAGTGGCGGTGTACCCGGTACCCGATCCCGTCGTCGGCGACCAGGTGATGGCGGCCTTGGTGCTGGCGACCGGCACCGAGTTCGATGCCGACAAGTTCCGGGCCTTCCTTGCCGAGCAGCCCGACTTGGGCCCCAAACAGTGGCCGTCCTACGTCCGGATCAGCGCCGAGCTCCCGCGGACAGTGACCTTCAAAGTGCTGAAGCGCCAGTTGTCGGCCGAGGGAATCGAATGCGGCGACCCGGTGTGGCCCATACGCTAGTAGCACATGACATCCCGACCTCTTCAGCTTGCGCTGGAAGCAAGTTTTGAACAGCTGTCTGCCGCTGCGCCGGCAAATGTCGGTATAGCGATCGCCCGCCAGGACCGAACCTTTTCGTTGGGCCGGTGGACGTCCGGCGTTGCCTGGTCGACGATCAAGGTGCCGTTGGCGATCGCGGCTTTGCGCGCCGACAGCGCACGCGCCCACGACCTGGTCGTCAAAGCCATCACCGAATCCGATAACCCGTCATCGGAACAGTTATGGTCCCAGCTTGGCAACCCGGCGGACGCCGCGCGGAAGGTACAGCTTGTCATCGAGGAATGCGGAGACGCCGCCACCGTGGTCGAACTACGTCGACTTCGACGGGGGTTCACCGCATTCGGCCAAACGCAGTGGACGCTGGAGCGACAAGCCCATTTTGCGGCTCAGTTGTCGTTGATCCCCTGTGCAACAACGGTAATCGACCTCATGCGCCACCTCACCATTGGTCACCAGTGGGGGCTATCCGCGCAAGGTATTGCCGCCAAGGCAGGTTGGGGTCCGGGAGTCAATGGTGACTACCTGGTCCGACAATTCGGGATCGTGCCGACGCAATCGGGGCAGTGGGGCGTGGCGCTCGCGGCCGAAGCCCACGATGGCAGGTTCGAGACGGGGGTCGAGGTGGTCAACTCGCTCTCAGACTGGCTCATGAGCCGCCTTCCGTCGCTAGCCCGCTATTGATGGCACGTCCAGCTCCACCAGGTGCCGACGGGAGCAGTCGCTACCCCATCAGCGACGGCACCACAGCCTCGATCACGTGCGGTCCGGGTTCCGCGAAAGCCGCACCCAACGCGTCGGCGAACTCCTCGCATGTAGTGACGCGCCGCGCCGGGACTCCCATGCCCTCAGCGATCTTGACGAAGTCCATTGTGGGACGGGATAAATCGAGCAGATCCAGAGCCTTCGGCCCAGGGGCGGACCCGGCGCCTACGCGTTGCAGCTCAATCCGCAGGATGTCGTAGGCGCTGTTGTTGTAGACAACGGTGGTTACGTTCAGGTTCTCCCGCGCCTGAGTCCATAGTCCCGAAATCGTATACATCGCGGACCCGTCGGATTCCAGGCACAGCACCGGGCGGTCGGGGGCGGCGACCGCGGCGCCCACCGCGGTCGGAATGCCATAGCCGATCGCCCCACCGGTCAGCGTCAACCAGTCGTGGGCCGGCGCCCCGGCGGTGGCCTGCGGCAGCGGTAGCCCGGACGTATTCGATTCGTCGACGACGATCGCCCGCCCGGGCAGTAGCGCGCCGATCACGTCGGCCATCGACGCCGAAGTCAGTACACCCGAGGGCAGTCGGGGGCGTGACGCGGCCGTCACTGGCGCCGTTGTCCCGGGCGCCAGCTCATCGGCCAACGCGACCAAGGCGCCTGCGGCACCGCTGTATCCGGCGAGCACGTGCACCTCACACCCGGTCGGCACCAGGTCGCTCGGCATGCCGGGATATGCGAAGAACGAGACCGGCGACTTGGCCCCGGCCAGCACCAGATGCTTGGAGCCCTCCAGTTGGGCCGCGGCGGCCTCGGCGAAATAGCCGAGCCGCTCGATCGCGGGAACGCCGGCCCCGCGCTCGAGGCGGGTCGGGAATGTCTCACACAGCAATCGGACTCCGGTCGCCTCCGCGATCCGCGCCGCCGCAGCCAGCCCCGGCGCGGCGGTGGCGTCCCCGCCGACCATCAGCACCGTGGGTTCTCCCGAGCGCAGCACCTCCAGCAGCTTGGGCGCCGGCAGTAGGTCCGCGCCCGCCTGCTCGGCGGTCGCGACCAACGCAGGCGAGCCACCATCGGACCAGGACACGTCCGCGGGCAGGATCAGCGTGGCGATCTGCGAGCCGGACCGGCTCACCGTAACGGCCTCGGCGGCGTCCGTCGAGACGTCTGCAGTCTCCATCGTCCGCCGCACCCACCCCGACACGGTACCGGCGAGTGCGTCTATGTCCGATTCCAGCGGGGCGTCGTACTTCTTGTGGTATGTGGCGTGGTCGCCGACTACAACCACCATCGGGACATGGGCGCGCCGCGCGTTGTGCAGGTTGGCCAGGCCATTGCCCAAACCGGGGCCCAGATGCAACAATACCGCCGCCGGACGGCCGGCAAGACGCGCATAGCCGTCGGCCGCGCCGGTGGCCACACCCTCGAAAAGGGTTAGCACGCCGCGCATTCGGGGCACGTCGTCCAGCGCTGCCACGAAGTGCATCTCCGACGTCCCGGGGTTCGCGAAGCACACGTCGACGCCGCCGTCGACCAAGGTATTGATCAGAGCCTGAGCGCCGTTCACGTAGGAACCTTCCGTTCGAGCTCGAACACGCGTTCCGCGTTGCTGTGCAGAAAGTCATGGCAGGCCGCTTCGTCGAGGCCGAGTTCGTCGATTCCGGCCAACGCATGCCCGTGGCCGATCATCGGGTAGTTGGTGCCGAACAAGACCTTGCGTTGTCCGGTGCGGGTTTTCATGAATCGGACGAGCTCGTGCGGCAACCGTTTGATGGTGTAGGCCGACGTGTCGATGTAGACGTTCTCGTGCTTGCGCGCCACTGCGACCATCTCCTCGGTCCATGGATAGCCAACGTGGCCGCACACGATCACCAACTCGGGAAAGTCCAGCGCTACCTGGTCGATGTAGGGAATCGGGCGGCCGGTCTCCGAAGGCCGCAACGGGCCGGTGTGACCGACCTGCGTGCAGAACGGGATGCCGGCCTCTACACATTCGGCGAACAACGGGTAGTAGTGGCGATCGGTGGGCGGCGCGTTCCACAGCCAGGGCACCACGCGCAGCCCGACGAAGCCTTCACCGACTCGGCGCCGCAACTCGCGCACCGCTGCCATGGGACGGTCGAGGTCTACGGTCGCCAGACCGGCAAACCTGTTCGAATGAAACCGGATCCATTCCGCGACCTCGTCATTCGAGATGAGGTCCTGGCCGTTGGGGCCGAGCCACGCGCTGAGTAGGCCGACGTCCACGTTGGCGGCATCCATCGACGCGATGGTCGTCTCGATCGGAATGTCAGTCTCGGACATGGACCCACCGGTCCAACGCCGCAGCGACGCGAACATGTCGCTGCGCAGGAACCGCTGCGTCGGATGCTGCATCCACACGTCGATCGTCATCGCGCTTCGACACTAGACCGCCGATGATGCGCGCAGCTAGATGGCCAGTGCTGCGCGGGCGCAGGCATTCGTCCGCCGTGCGTGCCCACCACCAAAGAGCACGACATGCGCCAGTAGCGGAAAGAGCTGGTGCAGCCCGATGCGGTTGCGCCAGCCGGGCCGCAGCGATCGCACCCGCTGATAACCCGCCACGATGGCGTCGTAGTGCGGGCAGCCGAACAGTGCGAGCATTGCGAGGTCACTCTCGCGGTGACCGGCGTGCGCTGCCGGGTCGATCAGCACTACCCCGTCGGGCGTCCACATCACGTTGCCGCCCCACAAATCGCCGTGCAGCCGGGCCGGCGGGTCGTCGTCGTCGAAGTCGCCCGCTCGGCAACGCGCCACAACGGAATCGATCGTGCTGCGCGTCGAAGGGTCGAGACGCGGCGCCGCGAGGTCGGCCATCGGGACCAGGCGCTCCTCGGCGTAGAAATCACCCCAGCGTGGGTGCCCGCGCAGCGACATCGGCAATAGCTGCGACAGCGGCCCGAAGAACCCGGGTCGGTCCCATCCGTCGGGCCCTGCCCCGAACGCCGCGGCACCCGCGTCGTGCGTGACAGCCAGTTGTCGTCCGAATTCGTGCGCCGCGCCGGGACTCGGAGTCACCGAGTCAAGCCGCCGCAGAGTCAGGCTCGTCGCGTCAACGGAAACGACGTGCGCGCAGGGCACGCCGCCGTCGACACTGGAAAGCCAGCGCAGGCCTGCGGCCTCGAAAGCGAAGTAGCCGGGCGGCGCGCTTGGGTTCCGCTTGACGAAATCGGTCAATTAGGCAGTCGCATGAGCGGCATGCACATCGTCGGCCGGGCGTGACTCTGTCTGTTCTTTGGCCCACCGGTAGTCAGGTTTGCCTGCAGGAGAGCGCTTCACCTCATCGACCAGCCAGAGGCTCCGCGGCACTTTGTATCCCGCGATCTCGGAACGCACAAAGCTGTCGAGTGCCGACAGCGACGGCCGGGACCCTGGCCGGGCCTGCACCACGGCGGCCACGTGTTGGCCAAAGCGGGGATCGGGCACGCCGACCACCAGCGCGTCGAAGACGTCGGGATGCCCCTTCAAGGCGGCCTCGACCTCTTCGGGGTAGATCTTCTCGCCGCCGCTGTTGATGGACACCGAGCCGCGGCCCAGCATGGTGACCGTGCCGTCCTCCTCGACCAACGCCCAGTCTCCGGGGATCGCGTAGCGAACGCCGTTGATGGTCTGGAACGTCTCGGCGGTCTTCTTCTCGTCCTTGTAGTACCCGACCGGAATGTTGCCCTTCTTGGCGATGAAGCCGCGCACCCCCGAGCCCGGCTTGACCTCGTTACCGTCGTCGTCCAGGACGACGGTCTTGTGGTCGATGCTCACGCGCGGCCCACCGCTGTGCGGCGCGTCTTTGGCGACGACGCTGGTGCCGCCGAAACCGGTCTCGGACGAACCGATCGAGTCGGTGATGACCCGGTTCGGTAGCAACTCGAGGAACTTCTCCTTGATGCTCGGCGAGAACAGCGCAGCGGTGGAGGCGAGCAGGAACAGCGACGACAGGTCGTACTCGTTTCCTTGCTCCTGGTGTGCCAGCAGGGCATCGAGCAAGGGCCGCGCCATCGCGTCGCCGGTGAAGAACAGCAGGTTGACTTTGTGCTTGTGGATCGTGCGCCAGACTTCGTCGGCATTGAATTCCGGTGCAAGAACGGTGGTTTGACCCGAAAAGATCGACATCCAAGTGGCCGACTGGGTGGCGCCGTGGATCATCGGCGGAATCGGGTGACGGATCATCGGCGGACTCTCGGCGGCGGCCTTGGCCAGGTCATGCTCGTCCTTGATGAATTCGCCTGTCGCGAAGTCGGTTCCGCCGAACAGTACGCGGTAGATGTCCTCGTGGCGCCACATCACGCCCTTCGGGAAACCGGTGGTGCCGCCGGTGTAGAGCAGATAGATGTCGTCGGCGCTGCGTGGGCCGAAGTCGCGTTCGGGCGAACCCTGCGCGATCGCGGCGTAGAACTCGACGCCGCCATAGCGCTGATAATCGGTGTCGCTACCGTCCTCCACGACGAGAACCGTCTTGACGTTGGGGGTATCGGGTAGCACGTTGGCGACGCGATCGGCGTACTGGCGCTCGTGGACCAGCGCGACCATGTCGGAGTTTTCGAAGAGGTAGCGAAGTTCACCCTCGACGTAGCGGTAGTTGACGTTTACCAGGATGGCGCCGGCCTTGACGATGCCCAGCATCGCGATGACGATCTCGATGCGGTTGCGGCAGTACAGCCCGACCTTGTCGTCCTTCTGCACGCCCTGATCGATCAGGTAGTGCGCAAGGCGGTTGGCTTTGTCTTCTAGTTGGGCGTAGGTCAGCTGCTCGTCTCCGCAGATGAGGGCTACACGGTCGGGCACGGCGTCAATAGCGTGCTCAGCAAGATCGGCGATATTCAGGGCCACGGCCACCAAACTAGAACGTGTTACATTTCTTGACAAGCGAATGCCCAATGTCGAGCGAGAGGCGGTAACCGTGGCGGAGGCTCCAGCAAACGAAACAGGACCGGACGCGTTGGTCGAAAAGCGCGGTCACACCCTCATCGTCACGCTGAACCGGCCGCATGCCCGCAACGCGCTCAGCACCGAAATGATGCAGATCATGGTCGAGGCGTGGGACCGCGTCGACAACGATGACGACATCAGGTGCTGCATCCTGACCGGGGCCGGCGGCTACTTCTGCGCCGGCATGGACCTCAAAGCAGCAACCAAAAAGCCGCCGGGCGACTCGTTCAAAGACGGCAGCTACGACCCGTCGCGCATCGACGCCCTGCTGAAGGGCCGCCGGCTGACCAAACCGCTGATTGCGGCAGTCGAAGGCCCCGCGATCGCCGGGGGCACCGAGATCCTGCAGGGCACCGACATCCGGATCGCCGGCGAGAGTGCCAAGTTCGGCATCTCGGAGGCCAAGTGGAGCCTGTACCCGATGGGCGGCTCGGCCGTGCGGTTGGTGCGGCAGATCCCCTACACGGTGGCTTGCGACCTGCTGCTCACCGGCCGGCACATCACCGCCGCCGAGGCGAAAGAGATCGGTTTGATCGGCCACCTCGTTCCCGACGGTCAAGCGCTGACCAAGGCGCTCGAGATCGCAGGGCTCATCGAGAACAACGGCCCGCTGGCCGTGCAAGCGATCCTGCGGGCGATCCGTGAGACCGAGGGCATGCACGAAAACGACGCGTTCAAGATCGACACTCAGATCGGCATCAAGGTTTTCCTGTCCGAGGACGCCAAAGAAGGCCCCCGGGCATTCGCCGAGAAACGCAAGCCCAACTTCCAAAACCGCTAGCCGTTCCCTGTCCCCTCTTTCGCCGAGCGTGCCCTCAGGGCGGCCGAAAGGCGATTCTTCCACCCTGACAACACGTTCGGCGTGGCTGTCGGACTTCGGAGGCACACTTGCCGCGTGAGAGAACCATTCATCGGTAGCGAAGCGATCGCGTCGGGTGCGCTCAGCCGGCATCTGCTGCGAACTCGATTTGTCGCGCTTTATCCCGACGTGTACACACCACCCGATGCAAACCTCACCGCGGTACAGCGCGCTTACGCGGCCTGGCTGTGGTCGCGGCGCCGCGGAGTTGTCGCGGGGAAGTCCGCGTCAGCACTCCACGGCGCCAAGTGGGTCGACGCTCGGGCGCCAGCGCAGTTGCTGTACCAGCACCGTCGTCCGCCCGCCGGCATTCGCATCTGGTTGGATCGCGTAGCTAAAGACGAAATCCAAGTGGTTGCCGACATCGCCGTAACCACTCCGGCCCGCACCGCCTTCGATCTCGCGTGCCGATATCCCACCGTCTTCGACGCAGTCGCTGCTATCGATGCGCTCGCCAGGGCAACCAAACTCAATCTTGCCGACGTTGACGCAATCGCCGCACGCTACAACGGCCACCGGCACATCAGACGCGCGAGACGCGCCCTGACGTTGGTCGACGCCGGCGCGGAGTCGCCTCGCGAGACCTGGCTGCGGCTGATACTTATCGACGCCGGCTATCCGCGGCCCCAAACCCAGATCCCCGTCCGCGGCGAGTACGGACAGCTCGTCGGCGTCCTCGACATGGGGTGGGAGGACGTCGAAATCGCGTTGGAGTACGAGGGTGACCACCACCGAACCGATCGTCGGCAATTCAACAGGGACATTGCGCGTCTTGAAGCGTTAACCGACCTCGGGTGGATCATTCTTCGGGTTACGGCCGAGGACACCCAGGGCGGCGTCTTGAGACGCGTTGCGGCGGCTTGGTCGCGCCGAACGTGTTCTGAGGGTGAAAAAACCGCCTAAATCCCACCCTGCGAGCACGCTCGGCAAAAGATTCACAGCGGAGCGGTCGGGGTGAACGTCACCGGCATTTTCTCCAGGCCGGACACAAAGTTCGCCGGCCTCAGCGGCAGCGCGGCATCCGACGCCAGTCGCATGTCCGGAAGGCGCTGCAGCAGGCGCGTCTGCATGATCGACAGCTCCTGCCGGGCGAGCTGGTTGCCGAGGCAGAAGTGTGTCCCAAAGCCGAACGCCAGGTGGTTGTTCGGGTAGCGCGTGATATCGAAGCTCTCCGGATTCTCGAATACCTTCTCGTCGAAGTTGGCCGACTCGAACAGCAGGATTATCTTCTCGTCCTTATGCAGTTGGGTCCCGTGGAATTCGGTGTCGGCGGTCATCGTCCGTGCCATGTTCTTCACCGGCGCGGTCCAGCGCAGCATCTCCTCGATCGCGTTGGGCAGCAATTCCAGGTCGTTGGCCAGCCGGCGGTGCTGATCGGGGTGCTGCAGTAGCTGCCGTGTCCCGCCGGACAGCGTGTGCCGGGTGGTCTCGTCACCGCCGATCAGGAGCAGCAGGACCTCGGTGACGATCTGGTGGTCCTCCAGCCGTGATCCTTCGACCTCGGCGTGCACCAGCACGCTGACCAGATCGTCGGTCGGTTCGGCCTTGCGGGCCTCGATCATCCCCATCATGTATCCGCTGTAGGCGGCGAAGGCCTCCATGGTGACCTGGATGTCCGCCTCGGCGGCAGTGCTGCTCAACGAACTCACCAGATCGTCGGACCACTTGAGGAACATTTCGCGTTCTTCCGGACGCACACCGAGCATGTCGCCGATGACGGCCATCGGCAAGGGTGCGGCGAGATCCCAGACAAAGTCACACTCGCCGCGCTCGCATACCGCGTCGATCAGCGTGTCGCATAACGAGTTGATCTTGGCCTCCAGATTCTTGACCCGCTTGCGGGTGAACCCGTAGTTGACGAGCTTGCGGCGCAACAGATGTTGCGGATCGTCCATCTCGATCATCATCTCGACGCCCGGCTGGTCGGGTCGGATGCCGCCGGCATTCGAGAACAACTCGGGGTTGCGTTCGGCTTCGATGACGGCCTGATACGTCGCCGCGGCAGCCAGCCCCTTGCGGTCCCGGAACACCGGCTCGTTCTCCCGCATCCAGCGGTAGACGGTGCGGGAGTCGCCCGCGTAAAAGGTGCCGTCGGTCAGGTCAACGTCTGGTCTGGTCTCCACTTTGGAAGGGGTCATGAGATCTCCTGAGCATCGCCGAAGGTCATTTGTACGTGGTCAACAGAGCTGGAAAGCATCGCCCGCTTCGGAAGGCCCAGCGAAGCCAGCTCTTTCGCGTACGGGTGATCGCCCAGCCGGACGCGCACCCCACCAAATCGAGTGTGCACGCCATCAAGCGTGTGTTCGAAGGAGGTTTCGCGGGTTACCCCGTCACGGTGCGAGTAGCTGCGCTGCGCTTGCTGGCGTGGGGTCAACCGAATCGGCAGGCCGCGGCGAAATTCCATGCCGATCACCAGTTGCCCGTCGACGGTGCAGTCGAAGCCGAACTGACGGCCCTCTCGAATGGTGAAGTCCGCCATGACTTTCGGGTAACCCCAAATCTTGGTCCCGGCTTCCAGCGTGAACGCCTGGTCGACGGGCAGGTGGTGGATGAAGGCGCCGGCCGCCCCGAGCGCGCGCGGCCCGCTTGCGTTAGACCCGGGTGGGTTGACCATCACACTCGTGCCGAATTCGTGGTACTGGCCGAGGTCCCCGTCGATGTAATGCATCAACATCAGGACCACCATCGCGCGCCCGGGTAGGTAACGACAAACCTGCAGGCCGCTGTAATCGATCAGCTGTTGCGCGGCGTCAGCGTCAACCGAGAACATCGCCATGTGCTGACTCGCCTTGCGGATCTGCACTGGCATGGTGATCACCGTGCCCGCGATGGTGTGCTGCGAGGTAGTCATCGGGCCAATCTAGAACGTGTTCTAAACCGCTGGCAAGCTCGGCTCACACCAGCCCGGCGAGTTCGTTGATCTGCGCGGTATTGCGGCCGCTGACGACCATCATCGTGACGCCGGCGGCCTCCCAGGCCTTGATCTGCTTACGCACGTAGTCCACGTCGCCCACGATCGCGGCGTCGTCGACGACCTCGTCGGGAATGATTTCCGCGGCCTTGTCCTTCTGATTCTGGCGGAAAAGCTTGGTCACGTCGTCGACCACCTCGCCGTAGCCCATCCGGCGGTACACGTCAGCGTGGAAGTTGGTGTCTTCGGCGCCCATGCCGCCCATGTACAGGGCCAAGTAGGGCTTCATGGCCGCGAACGCGGCAGCGCGGTCGTCGGTGATGACGACGTTGGCGGTGGCGCAGATCTCGAAATCCTGGCGGCTGCGGCGCGCGCCGGGCCGGGCGAACCCCTCATCGAGCCATTCGTTGTAGGTGTCGGCCATCCGCGGGGTGTAGAAGATCGGCAGCCAGCCGTCGCAGATCTCGCCCGCCAACGCGACATTCTTCGGCCCCTCAGCGCCCAGCAGGATCGGGATGTCGGCGCGCAGCGGGTGGGTGATCGGCTTGAGCGGCTTGCCGAGGCCGGTGGCATGGTCCCCGGTCAGGGGCAGCGGGTAGTGCGGGCCGCCGCTTGTCACCGGCGCCTTCCGGGCCCATACCTGTCGAATGATGTCGATGTATTCACGGGTGCGGGCCAGCGGCTTGGAGAACGGCTGGCCGTACCAGCCCTCCACCACCTGTGGTCCGGACACCCCAAGCCCGAGCATGTGCCGACCACCGCTGAGGTGGTCCAGCGTCAGCGCGGCCATGGCGCACGCGGTCGGGGTCCGGGCGGACAGCTGTATCACCGAGGTGCCAAGCCGGATCCGCCGCGTCGACGAGCCCCACCAGGCCAATGGGGTGTAGGCGTCGGATCCCCACGCCTCCGCAGTGAACACGGCGTCGAAGCCGGCGGCCTCGGCGGCGGCCACCAGTTCCCCGTGGTTCTCTGGCGGTTGGGCACCCCAATATCCGAGTTGCAGTCCGAGCTTCATCCCTGCCTCCTTGAAACCATTCTTAGAACCTGTTCTACTCGATGGCGTGACAGCCAGTTCAAGCAGCCCGATCCTGATCGATCACCCTGAGCCACCACTCTCCGCGCCGCTAACGTTGTCGTTTGACTACACCCGTTCAGTCGGCGCCACCCTCGGCAAGTTCTTCACCGCACTGCGCGAGCGGCGTGTTTTGGGTGTCCGCGGGTCGGATGGTCGGGTACATGTGCCGCCGGCAGAATACGACCCGGTTACCTACGAACCGCTTGGCGAGATGGTACCGGTGTCCAGTGCCGGCACCGTGGCGTCTTGGACCTGGCAGCCGGAGCCGCTGGAGGGCCAACCGCTGGACCGTCCGTTCGCCTGGGCGCTGATCAAACTCGACGGCGCAGACACCCCGCTGATACACGCGGTGGACGCCGGCGAGCCGGACAAGATCCGCACCGGCAACAGGGTGCACGTGCATTGGGCCGACGAACCGGTGGGCGCCATCACGGACATCGCCTACTTCAAGCTGGGTGACCCAGAAAATCAAGCCGAATCCGTTCCCGAACCGAGCGGCGACGAAAAGGACCCGGTCACCATGATCGTCACGCCGGTGTCGCTGACAATTCAGCACACCGCCTCCCACGAGGAGAGTGCCTACCTGCGCGCCATCGCGGAAGGCAGGCTGCTCGGCGCCAAAACGGGCGAAAACGGCAAGGTCTACTTCCCGCCGCACGGTGCGGACCCGGCCACCGGCCAGCCGACGACCGACTTCGTCGAGCTGCCGGACAAGGGCACGGTGACGACGTTCGCGATCATCAACATCCCGTTCCAGGGCCAGCGCATCAAACCGCCGTATGTGGCGGCCTATGTGCTGCTTGACGGCGCCGACATCGCGTTCCTGCATCTGGTCGCCGAAATCGACGCGCACGAAGTGCGAATGGGCATGCGCGTCGAGGCGGTGTGGAGGCCTCGCGAGGAGTGGGGTTTTGGCATCGACAACATCGAGTACTTCCGGCCCACCGGAGAACCCGACGCCGAGTACGACACCTACAAGCACCACCTGTAAAGGGCCTACCCACATATGAGTGATCGCAACGTTGCGGTGGTCGGCTTTGCCCACGCCCCGCATGTCCGCCGCACCGACGGCACCACCAACGGCGTCGAGATGCTGATTCCGTGCTTCGCCCAGCTCTACGAAGAGCTGGGCATCAAGCAGACCGACATTGGCTTCTGGTGCTCCGGATCTTCGGATTATCTTGCCGGACGGGCATTTTCATTTATCTCGGCGATCGACTCGATCGGCGCCATTCCGCCGATCAACGAGTCGCACGTCGAAATGGATGCCGCCTGGGCCCTTTACGAGGCCTACATCAAGATCCTCACCGGCGAGGTCGACACCGCGCTGGTGTACGGCTTCGGGAAGTCCTCGGCTGGGATCCTGCGTCAGATCCTGTCCCGGCAGACCGACCCGTACACCGTGGCGCCGCTGTGGCCGGACTCGGTCTCGTTGGCAGGGCTGCAGGCCCGCATAGGATTGGACTCGGGCAAGTGGACTCACGAACAGATGGCCCAAGTCGCCCTCGAATCATTCGCACAGTCCGAGCGCAACGACTCCGAAAAGCCGGCAAAGAACATCGATGAGCTGCTGGCCCGGCCGTTCTTCAACGACCCGCTGCGCCGCCACGACATCGCACCCATCACCGATGGCGCGGCAGCGATCGTGCTCGCGGCCGGCGACCGCGCCCGCGAGTTGCGCGATAACCCCGCGTGGATAACGGGAATCGAGCATCGCATCGAAACCCCCGTGCTGGGTGCGCGCGACCTCACCAAGTCGCCGTCGACGGCAGCCTCGGCCAAGACGGCCACCGGAGGCAACACCGGCTCACTCGATGTCGCTGAGATTCATGCGCCCTTCTCCCACCAGCACCTGATCCTGGCCGAAGCCATCGGGATACCGGAGAACACCAAAGTCAACCCGTCGGGCGGCGCGCTGTCGGCCAACCCGATGTTCGTCGCCGGGCTCGAGCGCATCGGCTATGCGGCCCAACATATCTGGAACGGATCGGCGGGGCGAGTGCTGGCACACGCCACCAGCGGGCCGGCACTCCAACAGAATCTGGTCGCGGTCCTGGAAGGAAACAACTGATGGCCGGTGCAGGGGCAAACCTGGCCGCAGTACTGGGTACCGGGCAGACCAAGTACGTGGCCAAGCGCAAAGACGTTTCAATGAACGGCCTGGTGCGCGAGGCCATCGACCGCGCACTGGAAGATTCCGGGTCCACCTTCGACGACATCGACGCGGTAGTGGTCGGCAAGGCGCCCGACTTCTTTGAGGGCGTCATGATGCCGGAGCTATTCATGTCCGACGCCATGGGCGCAACCGGCAAGCCGCTGATCCGGGTGCACACCGCGGGTTCCGTGGGCGGATCCACCGCGATCGTTGCCGCCAGCCTGGTGCAGTCGGGCAAATACCGCCGCGTGCTGGCGATGGCCTGGGAGAAGCAGTCGGAGTCGAATGCCATGTGGGCGTTGTCGATTCCGATCCCGTTCATCAAGCCGGTGGGCGCGGGCGCGGGCGGGTATTTCGCCCCGCACGTTCGGTCCTACATCCGCCGCTCCGGTGCCCCGCTGAACATCGGCGCCATCGTAGCGACCAAGGACCGGCTCAACGGGGCCCGTAACCCTTTAGCGCACCTGCACCAGCCCGACATCACCGTCGAGAAGGTAATGGAATCCCCGATGTTGTGGGACCCGATCCGTTACGACGAAACCTGCCCGTCGTCGGACGGTGCCGCCGCCGTGGTGATCGGCAATGAGGAGAGCGCCGAAGCCCGCCTGGCGCAAGGACATCCGGTGGCCTGGATCCACGCGACCGCGCTGCGCACCGAGCCGCTACAGTTCTCCGGTCGCGACCAGGTCAACCCGCAGGCCAGCCGCGACGCGGCCGCCGCGCTGTGGAAGGGCGCCGGCATCACCAATCCCATCGACGAGATCGACGTCGCGGAGATCTACGTGCCATTCTCCTGGTTCGAGCCGATGTGGTTGGAAAGCTTGGGGTTTGCGCCCGAGGGCGAAGGGTGGAAGCTCACCGAGGCCGGCGAGACCGCGATCGGCGGACGGCTCCCGGTTAACCCCTCCGGCGGAGTGTTGTCGTCGAACCCGATCGGCGCCTCGGGCCTGATCCGTTTCGCCGAGTCGGCAATTCAGGTGATGGGCAAGGGCGGAGACCACCAGGTTCCGGGTGCGCGAAAAGCATTGGGACACGCCTACGGCGGCGGCGCGCAGTATTTCTCCATGTGGGTGGTCGGCGCCGACAAGCCTGCGAAGGCAAACGCATGAGCGATGAGCACCCCGCGCACGAGGCCGGCCGGCGCTCCCGGGAGGCCGTCATCGCCAGAGACAAAGAAGCCTGGCTGGCGGTGTTCGACGACGACGGCATCGTCGAGGATCCCATCGGACCGTCGCACTTCGACCCGGAAGGCATCGGACACCGGGGCCGCGCTGAGATTTCGGCGTTCTGGGACAAGGCCATAGCCCCGACCGACAAAATCGAGTTCGTCTTCCGCGATACCTATCAGTGCGGCAACGAAGAGGCCAATGTCGGGCACATCCTCATCACCACGGGCGGCTATCAGGTCACCGCGGAAGGCGTGTTCACCTACAAGGCCAACGCGGACGGCCGGATGGTCGCGCTGCGCGCCTACTGGGAGATCGACCAAGCCGCGCGGAGCGTCAAGAAGATCGGTTGACCGCCCCACCGACCGTGCAGCGTCTAAATGACGCCAAGCCGGCAATGTGCTGCCCGCCGGCATGAATATCGCACGTAAAAGCCCAGCCAGAAGGGCGGTCATTGCGCATGTCGACCCAAAAACTGTAACGTGTTCTAGTTAGGGGCTAGCGAGGAGGCGACTGGTGAGTACCGACACCAACGCGGTCGGCATCCGGGAAATCGATCCCGGCGCCTTGCCGACCAGATACGCGCGGGGCTGGCACTGCCTGGGCGTTGCAAAGGACTACCTGGATGGGAGGCCGCACTCGATCCAGGCGTTCGGCACCAAGCTCGTGGTATTCGCCGACTCGCACGGGGATGTGAAAGTCCTGGACGGCTACTGCCGGCACATGGGCGGCGACCTCTCCGAGGGCACCATTAAGGGCGACGAGGTCGCCTGCCCGTTCCACGACTGGCGCTGGGGCGGCGACGGCCGCTGCAAGTTGGTGCCGTACGCCAAGCGCACGCCCAAAACTGCACGCACCCGATCATGGACGACGGACGTGCGCAGCGGCCTGCTGTATGTCTGGCATGACCACGAAGGCAACCCGCCAGACCCCGCTGTCCGGATCCCCGATCTTGCCGAAGCAGCAAGCGACGAATGGACCGAGTGGCGGTGGAACAGCATCCTCATCGAAGGTTCCAACTGCCGCGACATCATCGACAACGTCACCGACATGGCGCACTTCTTCTACATCCATTTCGGTTTGCCGACGTACTTCAAGAACGTCTTCGAAGGGCACATTGCCTCGCAATATCTGCACAACGTGGGCAGGCCCGACGTCAGCGATCTCGGGACGTCGTACGGCGAGGCGCAACTGGATTCTGAGGCGTCTTACTTCGGACCGTCGTTCATGATCAACTGGCTACACAACAGCTACGGCGGTTACAAGGCCGAGTCGATTCTGATCAACTGCCACTACCCGGTCACCCAGAACTCGTTTGTCTTGCAATGGGGCGTCATCGTCGAAAAGCCCAAAGGCATGGACGAAAAGATGACCGACAAGCTGTCCAGGGTATTCACCGAAGGCGTCAGCAAGGGCTTCCTGCAGGACGTCGAGATCTGGAAGCACAAAACCAGGATCGACAATCCACTGCTGGTCGAAGAGGACGGCGCCGTGTATCAGCTGCGCCGCTGGTATCAGCAGTTTTATGTAGATGTGGCTGACGTAACCCCGGAGATGGTGGAGCGCTTCGAGATCGAAGTGGACACCACCCGCGCCAACGAATACTGGAACGTCGAGGTCGAAGAAAACCTGAAGGCACAAGACGTTTCCGATGACGTACCGGCAGAGCAACACTGACAGACATGGCCCGGACCGAAGATCAGCCCGCGGTTCCCGACGTCGACCGGCTGGCTCGGTCGATGCTACTGCTGCACGGTGATCAGCACGATCATGATGAGCGGTCCAGCGGAACCCAAGGATCTGAGTACTGGTCGAAGTCAAGGGATTTCACCAATGATCCGCGGCGCGCCGCGGCCGTTGCCGAAGCCTCCCGCGCCGACCGCGAACGCTACCTCACGTCGGGTCTGCAACCGGTCGATTGCCGGTTCTGCCACGTCACTGTCACCGTCAAGCGGGTGGGACCGGGGCACACTGCGGTGCAATGGAATACCCAGGCCGCGCAACGCTGTGCGCACTTCGCCCAAGTGCGGGAGTCCGGTGGAGACAGCGCGCGCACCAAGTCGTGCCCGCGCCTCGGTGACAGCATCGAGCATGCGGTCGCCGAGGGGTATCTGGACGGCCGGCCGGACGGCTGACGACAACCCTCACAGTCCGGCGAACCGCTCCTTGACAGACTCGATGGTAAGGCCGTAGTCGGCCAGCGAGTAGGTGTGCTTCGGCGCTCGTGCCCCGGTCTGGCTCTCGGCGTGGATGTCCGCCATGGCCTGGCGAGCACCGTCGGTCAGCGCCAGTCCGAAGTGCCGGTAGACCTCGGCCACGGTACCCAACGGATCGGCGATCAGGTCATGGTAGTCAACGTCATAGAACTGAGCCGAATCATATTTGGCCCGTGCGGTATCGAACCGCTCCAGACCGCGTGACCAGGTTTCCATCGCGTCAGCACCGATCTGGGCGCCGAAGAACGTCGTCGACCACCCGTCGGCGGTCTGCTGCGCCAATGAGCACATCGAGGCCATGATCGTTTCGACTGGCCGGTGGGTCTGGATCACCAACGCGTCGGGATAGGTCGCCATCAACGCGTCCAGCGCAAAAAGGTGGCTGGGGTTCTTCAGCACCCAGCGCTTGCCGACGTCGTTCAGTCCGATCAGCTGAAGGTTCCTGCGGTGCCGCCGATAGGACGGCGTCCAATCCTGCTGCGACAGCCATTCCGAGTAGCTGGGCAGGTGCGACAGGGTCTCGTAGGACACCGAATGTAGCGACTGGCGCAGCAATTGCCAGCACTCCTCCAACTCGTATGCGGCCATGAAATGCAGACCGGTGTAGTCGGGGTTCTCTTGGTGATGCTGGGTGAATTGCGCGTCGAGTTGGCGATACAGCGGGTTTGATTCCCAGGTGTCGCGCGGCGGCCGCGGTTGCGGGAACTCGGCCAGCCATAGATGCAGGCCCTGATGCGCCGGGTCCGCGCCGAGTAACCGGTGCAGTGCCGTGGTGCCGGTACGCACCAACCCGGTGACGAAGATCGGGCGTTCGATGGTGACGTCGGCATGCTGCGGGTATTGCTTCCACGCGGCTTCGGACAACAACCTGGCCACCAGCGCGCCGCGGAGGAAGAACCGATTCATCTTGCTGCCCAACACCGTGAGGCCGGCATCCCGCTGATACGAATCCAGCAGTACCTGAAGCGCTTCCCGGTAGTTGTCGTCGTCAGCGCCGAAATCGTCGAGCCCGACCAGCTTGGCGGCCGAGGCATGCAGCTCGTCGACGGTACCGACGTTGGTGCGATCAGCCATTATTGCGCCGCCCTCCCCCGCAAGCGGGTGGGGGTACCCCCCAGCCGCGCAGCGGCGAGGGGGCGTGCCCCCACCTCATCGCTCCGCTCTGCATCGTCACCGGCGCGCATCAGGTGTGATACTCCCCGCAGTTGACGTCCAGGGTCTGGCCGGTGATGCCGCTGGACATGTCGCTGGCCATGAAGAGGATCGCCGAGGCGACCTCGTCTTCGGTGGGCAGCCGCTTGAGGTCGGAGTTCGCGGCGGTGCCCTGGTAGATCTGTTCCGCCGTGCTGCCGTACTTGCCGGCCTGATGTTCGAAGTAGGCCTGCAGCGTCTCACCCCAGATATAGCCGGGTGCAACGGAATTAACGCGAATACCCTTCTCGCCAAGTTCGGTGGCCAGCGACTGGGACATCGATAACAGAGCGGACTTGGCCATCTTGTAGGCGCCATATTTTGCCTGCGAATGCCGGATTACCATGGAGTTGACATTGACGATCGATCCGGCCGAGGATTCCAGCGCCGGAGTGAAAGCCTGGATGAGCCGCAACGCCCCGAGCGCACTGAGTTCGATTGCGTCACGGATGTGCTGAAAGGTGGTGCCGGCCAGCGGTTTCATCGATGGCACCCGGAACGCATTGTTGACCAGCACGTCGACCTTGCCGTAGGTCGCCAGAGCGGCCTCGACGAGGCGATTCACCTCTGCGTCATCGGTGATGTCGGTGCGCACCGCCACTGCCTCATGGCCGGCGCCCTTGAGTTGTCTGGCCAGGTCATCGAGGCGCTCGATGGTGCGAGCCGCCAGCACCAGGTCGGCACCCTCTTGCGCGCATCGATGCGCCAGCGTGGTACCGAGCCCGGGCCCGACGCCACTGATAACCACTACTTTACGATCGAGCATGCCTGCCATCTCTTACCCCAACATCCTGGCTGCAATCTGCTGTTGACGTAACGCAATTCGCGCGCGCCACTGTTCATCGGAAATCTTGTTATGCGAAAAATACGGCAGCGCGGCCGATACCGCGTCGAGGTCAACGAGTTCGACGGTCGGCCCGTCCGCCTCGGCCAGCTGCCGCGATACCCGTTGCCAGCGGAACTGTAGGAAACCCCGCCGGTGGCCAAGTGTTTCAACCCAGTTGGTGACTCCCGGGTTCTGGTCGGCGACGACGATGCGCACCTTGCCGTCCGGGTCCGCTTGGGCCTGCGTGTTATTGAGCGAGGTCTGGTGGTTGATGTAGTCCAGCGAGATGTACCACAGGCTGCCAAGCTGGAAGCCGAGGTAGGGGGCATCACTGACCGGCACCGTGATTACGAGTGCCTGATCGGGACGCAGCTCGAAGTGCCCGACCGACGAGTACTGCGTCGATAGACCCCCCGGGGTGAGCCGAGGAGCAACCATGGTGTTGACCGGGATGTCGAGGTAGAACCATTGCGGAAACTGCAGCCACGTCTTCACCCGGCTCACCAGCTGTTTTCCCGCTGTGGCATAACGCTTTTCGATTGTCGCACGCGTCAGCGGCGGCGGGGCCGTGCCTGCGGTATCCAGTCTGGAGATGGCCAGCGTGCCGCGTTGCGCCGACCAATCACCGTACACTTCGCGCATCACCAGCTGGCCGGGGCTGGTCGGCCGTAGCCGCCACTGGAAGCCTCCGTCCGGGGCGATCTCAAGCTCTCGGTCGTCGAAGGCGGCTTGGCTGACGGGCACGTTGTCGTCGGTGTATTCGCCGCCGAGTAGCTGGAAACTCAGGTCGGTGGTGGTACCGCGCCTGCCGGTGACGACGTAGTCGCGGTCGGCGTGAACGCGGGTGCCGAAGTAGAGGGTGTCCGGGTTGTCCAGGCCCATCTTGGTGAACGGCCCGGTGCCCGACTGCAGGAATGGATGGTCCCGGTCGTAGTCAAAGGCGAGGTGGGTACAGGCCGCGATGCAACCGGCGAGGTATTGCAGCCCTTCCAGCAGGTCGGCTTCGGTCTCGATGTGTGGTGCGTTCGCGATGAGTTTCTCGGCTTCGGCGATCGAGTCGGTGAGGGGACTAGAGAAGGGACCAGGGACGGGATTAGTGAGCACGCCTAGACGCTAGAACGTGTTCTACTTTTTCGTCAATGGCGAACATTCCTGCGTGTCGTCGAGCGCGTTTGAGTGCCGCCTCGATACGAAGCCCGATAGCTTACGATGTGCACTCGTTGGCCAGAGTGATCAGTGCCTGCCGGACGTCCGGGTGCCGCTCGAGGTAATCGAGCACCGAGCCGTTTCCCCCCTCCGCCTGGGACTTGGACGTCAGCTGAGCCTTAACGTCGGGGTGCCGGTCCAGATACGACTGGACGGTTTGAGACGCGGATTCACCGAAAGTCTTATTACACGGTTCCGCCGTTGCTGCGGGCAACGCAATAACCACGGAGGCGGTGGCGCTCAGTAGGCCCGCGGTAAGCAGGCCGTAAAGCCCGCGGCGAAGAGGGCTGACACCCCGGCAAGTCACGGTCATGCGCTCGAGGCTACGCGCGTTGGCGAACCCGATGCTCTTCCTCGTCGGCCGCCGGAGCCTGAGTCTTCGCGGCCTCCTCCGTTGCCGTAATTGTGGCTGCCGGTCCTGCCGCCGCTGAAGTCCCACCTAGCGGCGTTGCCCCCGCCGGCCTGGTTTCCGCAACGATTTCCGTTTCCGTCGTCTCCACGGCTTCGGGGACAGCTGCCGTTACGGCCGGCGCCGGCGTCGGCGCCGCAGTTGATCCGCCCGACGATCCCGACGATGTGGCACCCATCGTTGCTGACGCGATCATCGCCGCGGACATCCCGATACCCCCGAGGCCTGCGGTTCCGCCTGCCATACTCGCGCCACTCAGGTTCGCGGTTCCGAGGTCAGTGCCGCCGGCGGTCGCCAAACCAGCGCCCGGATCACCGCCGGCGATGGCACCGGCGCTCAGATTTCCGCTGTCGATATATCCGCTGCTGGTCGGGAAACCGATATTGCCGCTCGCACCGCCGACGTTGGAGGTTCCGCCGCCTCCGCTGGCGACGTTGCTATCGCCCGTACTGCCGCCGCCCACGTTGGGGTTGGCCTGAGTGGCCCCACCCTGGCTGGCACCGCCCGTGCTGCCGGTGCCGGCGCTGCCGGCTCCCGCGAGGCCGGCCAGTCCACTCATGGCGCCCCCGCCCAAGCTGGGCATGCCCGACAAGCTGGGCAGACCTGACATCAATTGACCGGCCGCCGCCGCCGCCCCACCGTGATAGCCCACCATCGCGGACACGTCCTGGGCCCACATCTCTTCGTAGTAGGCCTCGGTTGCCATGATCGCCGGCGCGTTGAAGCCAAAAAAGTTCGACCGAATCAACTGGACGAATGTGTTGCGGTTCGCCTGCACCGACAACGGGTGCACCGTCGCCACCAGAGCGGCCTCAAAAGCACTGGCCACCGCCTGTGCTTGGGATGCCGCCCCTTGCGCCTGAGTCGCGGCCGCATGCAGCCACCCCGCATAGGGAGCAGCCGCCTGCGTCATCGCCTTCGACGCCGCACCCTGCCACGCCTGACCCGCCAACCCGGAAGTCACCGACGCGAACGACTCGGCCGCTGTGCCCAGTTCCGACGCCAACCCGTTCCACGCCGCGGCGGCTTCCAGCATCGGAGCCGAACCAGCGCCCGAGTACATCAGCAGCGAATTGATCTCCGGCGGCAACGAGAAGAAACTCATCGAAACCCTCCTAGCCTGCGACGGCGACTAAACGGCGACACCCGCCTGCGCCGCACTGCGCGTATCCACTCCGCTCTATCTTCCTCAAAGCGGCAGCAGAGGACAACCGCAACGCTAGGCCAAGACGCACGGAGAATCTCGCTTTTCGGTGAACTCAGGCCGAGCACACTGAAAGCAGATTACTGCGATACGGCGGCGTCTTTTTCCTGCTCACGCTTGATTTCCAGAGCGATGTCGATGAGTTGGTCCTCCTGGCCGCCGATGAGCTTGCGCTGGCCGGCCCGATGTAAGAGCTGGTGAGCGGGCACGCCGTAGCGCTCGGACTGGCGAACGGCGTGCTTGAGGAAGCTGGAGTAGACGCCGGAATACCCCATGACCAGCGCGTTTCGGTCGAGCAAACACTCGGCGGGCATGGCGGGCCGCACCACATCCTCGGCGGCGTCGGCGATGTCGAAGAAGTCGATGCCGGTCTTGACGCCGATCTTGTCGAACACCCCGATGAGGGCTTCGACGGGGGCGTTACCCGCGCCAGCCCCGAACCGGCGCACACTGCCGTCGATCTGCTTGGCCCCGGCGCGCACCGCCTCCACCGAGTTAGCCACCCCCAGCCCGAGATTCTCGTGCCCATGGAACCCGACTTGGGCATCCTCGCCCAGCTCGGCGACCAGCGCAGACACCCGATCGGCCACGCCATCGAGCACCAGTGCACCGGCGGAGTCGACGACATAGACGCACTGACAACCGGCGTCAGCCATGATCCGGGCCTGGCCGGCCAGCTTCTCCGGCGAAATGGTGTGCGCCATCATCAAGAACCCGACGGTTTCCAAGCCCAACTCGCGCGCCAGCCCGAAATGCTGGATCGAAACGTCGGCCTCGGTGCAATGCGTGGCGATCCGGCAGATCGAGCCGCCGTTGTCCTGCGCCTCTTTGATGTCTTCTTTCGTGCCGACCCCGGGCAGCATCAGGAACGCGATTTTCGCGTCAGTTGCGGTCTCGGCGGCGAGCTTGATCAATTCCTGCTCGGGGGTCTTGGAAAAGCCGTAGTTGAAGGACGACCCGCCCAAACCGTCGCCGTGGGTCACCTCGATCACCGGCACCCCGGCGGCGTCCAGCGCCGCAACGATCGCGGCGACCTCTTCCTTGACGAATTGGTGGCGTTTGTGATGTGACCCGTCGCGTAGCGAGGTGTCCGTGATTCGGACGTCCCAAATGCTGTCAGTCATTGCGCCGCTCATCGCGTACCTCCTGTGACTGCAAGAGTCTCTTTGGCGATCTCCTCGCCGACCTTGGTTGCCGCGGCCGTCATGATGTCGAGGTTGCCCGCGTACGGCGGCAGGTAATCTCCAGCGCCTTCCACCTCGACGAACGTGGTGACAACCGCCCGGCCGCCGGAGTGCATCGACGGCTCGTCGAACTGCGGGTCGTTGAGCAGCCGATATCCGGGCACGTAGGTCTGCACCTCGGCCACTACCTCGCGGATGGAGGCAGCGATCGCGGCACGGTCGGCGTCCTCCGGGATCGCGCAGAAGATGGTGTCGCGCATGATCATCGGCGGGTCGGCCGGGTTCAAGATGATGATCGCCTTGCCACGCGCGGCCCCACCGATGGTTTCCACACCTCGCGACGTGGTCTTGGTGAACTCGTCGATGTTGGCCCGTGTGCCCGGCCCCGCCGAACTCGAGGAGACCGAGGCGACAATCTCGGCGTAGGGAACTCCGCCTTTTTCTAACAACGCACGATTTACCGCGTACACGATCGGAATCGTCGCCTGCCCCCCGCAGGTGATCATGTTGACGTTCGGCGCATCCAGGTGCTGACGCAGGTTCGCCGGCGGAATCACCGCCGGCCCAACCGCGGCCGGCGTCAGGTCGATGGCCCGAATGCCCGCGGCCGCATACTTCGGCGCCGCGTCGCGATGCACGTAGGCACTGGTCGCCTCGAAGACCAGGTCGGGTTTTTCGGGCTGCGCCAACAGCCAGTCGACTCCTTCGTGGGTGGTCTCCAGCCCAAGCTTGCGGGCCCGCGCCAGGCCTTCGCTTTCGGGGTCGATACCGACCATCCAGCGTGGTTCCAGCCAGTCCGACCGCAATAGCTTGTAGAGCAGGTCAGTACTGATATTTCCCGACCCGACAATGGCCACGCTTGCCTTCGACGGCATGATGCCCCTTTTCACAGCTCCCGAAATTAGACTAAGTCAAAAGTAGTCCGAGCCTATTCGAACGACAAACGGACTGAACCCAGCCCCGTGAAGTCGGCGACGAAGTGGTCACCAGGGCGCGCATCGATGGCTCGCGTACACGATCCGGGAAGGACTACGTCACCGGCCCGCAGGCGCACTCCGAAACTCTCGACCTTGCGAGCCAGCCAGGCCACCGCGGTGACCGGGTTGCCCAGCACGGCGTCGCTGCGCCCCTCGGCGATCACCTCGCCATTGCGGGTCAGTACCGCGTCGATGCTCTTGACGTCGATATCGGCCGGCGACACCCGCGCTTCGCCCAGTGCAAAGCCGGCCGACGACGCGTTGTCAGCGATGGTGTCGCAGAGCGCGATCTTCCAGTCGGTGATCCTGGTGTCGATCAACTCGATCGACGGCACCAGGGCCGCCGTGGCGGCCAGCACGTCATCCTCGGTGCAGCCGGCACCGGGCAGGTCAGCGGCCAGGATGAAACCCACTTCGACCTCGACCCGGGGATAGAGGTATCTCCCCGCCGCGATGGGGGTGTCCTCGAACACCTGCATCTCGTCGAGCAGATGTCCGTAGTCCGGCTCGTCGACCCCCATCATCTGCTGCATCGCCAACGACGACAGCCCGACCTTGTGCCCTACTATCTGGGCCCCTTCGGCGACGCGCTGACGGATATTGATCAGTTGGATCTCGTAGGCGTCGACGACGTCGATACCGGGGTAGGCAGACGTCAGCGGAGCGATCGGCTTGCGGCTTCGCTCGGCTTGTGCCAAGTCGGCGGCCAGCTCGTCGCGGATCGCAACACGGAGCATTCGCCGAAGTCCCCTCGTTCGTTTGACCGGGCCGGTAGCGCCCGGCCCGGGCAATTCTATAACGTGTTCTACATGACAGCGCAGGAGTTCGACGTCGTCGTCGTCGGCAGCGGCGCAGCCGGCATGGTGGCTGCCCTCACCGCCGCAAACCGCGGCCTCTCGACAGTAGTCATCGAGAAGGCCCCACATTTCGGCGGCTCTACCGCGCGCTCCGGCGGTGGCGTCTGGATCCCTAACAACGAGGTGCTCAAGCGCGACGGCGTGCAGGACACCCGCGAGGCCGCCCGCACCTACCTGCACGGCATCATCGGAGATGTCGTTGAACCGGAGCGCATCGATACCTACCTCGAACGCGGGCCGGAGATGTTGTCGTTCGTCTTGAAGAACTCGCCGTTGAAAATGTGCTGGGTGCCGCGCTACTCGGACTACTACCCCGAGGCCCCGGGCGGCCGCGCCGGCGGCCGTTCGATTGAGCCCAAGCCGTTCGACGCCAAAAAGCTGGGTGCCGACGAGTCGGGGCTGGAGCCGGCCTACGGCAAGGTGCCGCTCAATGTGGTTGTGATGCAGCAAGACTACGTGCGATTGAACCAGCTCAAGCGACACCCGCGCGGTGTGGTTCGCAGCCTGAAGGTCGGTGCTCGCACGATCTGGGCGAAAGCGACGGGCAAGAACCTCGTCGGCATGGGCCGAGCCCTGATCGGGCCGCTGCGGATCGGGTTGCAGCGGGCCGGTGTTCCGGTCGAACTCAACACCGCGCTCACCGACCTCTACGTCGAGGACGGCGTGGTGCGCGGAGTCTATGTGCAGCACAGCGATGCGTCGCAACCAGACCAAGCATCGGCTGAGCCGCAGTTGATCCGGGCACGACTCGGTGTGATCCTCGCCTCCGGCGGCTTCGAACATAACGAACAGATGCGGGTGAAATATCAGCGTGCGCCTATCACCACGGAATGGACGGTGGGAGCCAAGGCCAACACCGGCGACGGCATCGTCGCTGGCGAAAAGCTTGGTGCTGCACTCGATCTGATGGAAGACGCCTGGTGGGGCCCAACGGTTCCGCTGGTGGGAGCCCCGTGGTTCGCGTTGTCCGAGCGCAACTCCCCGGGCTCGATCATCGTCAACATGTCAGCCAAGCGCTTCATGAACGAATCGATGCCATATGTCGAGGCCTGCCACCACATGTACGGCGGCCAATACGGCATGGGCCCCGGGCCGGGCGACAACATTCCCGCGTGGCTGGTCTTCGACCAGCAGTACCGGGACCGTTACATCTTCGCGGGACTGCAGCCCGGACAACGTATTCCGCGAAAGTGGCTGGAATCCGGTGTCATTATCCAGGCCGATACGCTCGAGGAACTCGCTGACAAAGCCGGCCTACCGGTAGCCGAGTTCACTAAGACGGTGGCGCGATTCAACGGATTTGCCCGCTCGGGTGTCGATGAAGACTTTCACCGCGGTGAAAGCGCGTACGACAGGTACTACGGCGACCCGACCAACAAGCCCAATCCCAACCTCGGCGAATTAACTCATGCGCCGTACTACGCCGCCAAGATGGTGCCCGGGGATCTGGGCACCAAGGGCGGCATCCGCACCGATGTGCACGGGCGCGCTCTGCGCGACGATGGCAGCATCATCGACGGCCTTTATGCCGCAGGAAATGTCAGTGCGCCGGTGATGGGACACACCTACCCCGGCCCGGGCGGCACCATTGGCCCTGCGATGACGTTCGGCTACCTGGCAGCGCTGCACTTAGCTGGATCCGAAGCAGGAGACGCCTGAAATGCCGATCGACGTAGCAGCCGCGCTGGCGGCCGAGCTGGAGCCCGTTGAATTCTCCTGGGTCAGTAGCGATATCCAGCTCTACCACCTCGGCTTGGGCGCCGGGGCGGATCCGATGGACGAACGCGAGCTCCGCTACCTGGTAGACGACACGCCGCAGGTGCTGCCGACGTTCGGTAACGTCGCGGCCACCTTCCACGTCACCAAACCGCCTACCGTGCAGTTTCCGGGCATCGACATTGAGCTGAGCAAAGTGCTACACGCCAGTGAGCGGGTCGAGGTGCCCGCGCCGCTGCCACCGTCGGGCTCCGGCAAGGCCGTCACCAAGTTCACCGAGATCTGGGACAAGGGCAAGGCCGCGGTGATCTGGAGCGAGACGAAGGTGAGCGCGCCGGACGGCACACTGCTGTGGACGCAGAAGCGGTCGATCTTCGCCCGCGGTGAAGGCGGATTCGGCGGCGAACGCGGGCCGTCATCATCGGACAGCGCGCCCGACCGGGCGCCGGACCTGGAGGTCGACGTGCCGATCCTGCCGCAGCAGGCGCTGCTGTACCGGCTCTGCGGCGACCGCAATCCGCTGCACTCGGATCCCGAGTTCGCCGCTGCCGCAGGATTTCGCCAGCCGATCCTGCATGGGCTGTGCACCTACGGCATGGTCTGCAAAGCCATCACCGATGCCATGCTGGACGGCGACGCCACGGCCGTCGCTGCCTACGGTGCGCGTTTCGCCGGCGTCGCCTTCCCCGGCGAGACTCTCAAGGTCGGAATCTGGAAGGAAGACGGCCGATTCCTGGCGAGCGTTGTCGCGCCTGCGCGCGAGAAAGCCGTCGTCCTCAGCGGCGTAGAACTCGTCCCCGCCTAGACCCCGGCGAGTGTGAAGTTAGTTTCACATTCGCGGCCGGGTGTGAAACTAACTTCACACTCGGATAGCCAGCGCCGTCTTGACCCGTCGAATAATGTCAGCGGGCCGGTCGCCCGCCACCACCCGGATCACTGTCCAGCCCTGGTTCTGCAATCTCTCCAGCCGGCTGATGTCCCAGTTGTACTGCGAGCGATCACTGCGATGCTGCTCGCCGTCGTACTCGACGGCAACTCTGACGTGCTCCCAACCCATATCGAGATACGCGAAGGCATTGCCAAATTCGTCACACACCGGAATCTGCGTCTGAGGCCGCGGCAATCCAGCTCGCACAAGAACAAGTCGCAACCACGTCTCCTTCGGAGACTGGGCTCCTGGGTCGAACAACGTCAGTGCATGGCGCGCTCGATTGATACCTCTACGTCCCGGGTATCGCTGCGCTAGCAGCTCAACATCGGCGACTTTGATTTCCGTCGCGCGGGCCAGTGCGTCAATGGCGCCAACCGCATCCACGGTTGGATACCAGCAACCGAGGTCAAGTGCTGTCCGGGCCGGAGAAGTTACTGGAACGCCATCGACAATGGCGATCTCGTCTTCCTCTAGTCGATCTCCGCGTATCCGAAGGCCTGGCAGCCTGTGCCGATTGTCGTGGAACAACTCCACCGCAGTCGTGTCGTCGACCCACCTGCTGCCATGCAACGCGGCCGCGGAGAGCCCCGCGACAACGCCTCGCCGCTTGGCCCACAGCCACCCGGCCTCCGCACGCACTGCTGCGGTCACCTGTACGTTCGGATTGACGTACACATCCCGGAAGATCCTGGTGTAGCGAGTAACTAGTTGGCTCCTGGTCAGCAGCCCACCAGCGATGGCCTCGCTGCCGACAAACGGTTCACCCATCGCCGCAGCGTCGCATGCTGCACAGCGACCGTCACTTCACTCAACGACCGTGAAGATAGTTTCACAGTCGGTCACGAACGTGAAGCTAACTTCACGTTCGGGCCCGAGGCGGGAGGAAACTTAGCCGAGGATCAGGCCGGACGTCGGCACACCGGTACCCGCGGTGACCAGTACGTGCTCGACGTCAGGCACCGGGTTCACCGAGGTCCCGCGCAACTGCCGGACGCCTTCGGCGATGCCGTTCATCCCGTGGATGTAGGCCTCACCCAGTTGACCCCCGTGCGTATTGATCGGGAGCCGGCCACCCACCTCGACTGCGCCGTCCGCGATGAAGTTTTTGGCATCGCCCCGCTCACAGAATCCCAACTCCTCCAACTGAATCAGGGTGAACGGGGTGAAGTGGTCGTAAATAATCGCGGTCTGGATATCGGCCGGCTTCAGACCGGACTGCTGCCAAAGCTGCTTACCCACCAAGCCCATCTCGGGCAGGCCCAATTCCGGGCGGTAATAGCTGACCATCGTGTACTGGTCCGGGCTGGAGCCCTGTGCCGCCCCCTCGATGAGCGCCGGACGGTGCTTGAGGTCACGCGCGCGTTCGCGGGACGTCACCACGATCGCCACCGCGCCGTCGGTCTCCTGGCAGCAGTCCAGCAACCGCAGCGGCTCGGCGATCCACCGTGAATTCTGATGGTCTTCAATGGTTATCGGCTTCTCGTAGAAGTAAGCTTTCGGGTTTTTCGCGGCGTGCCTGCGGTCGGCTACCGAGATGGCGCCGAAGTCGCGGCTGGTGGCGCCGGACCAGTGCATGTACCGCTGGGCGATCATGGCTACCTGCGCGGCAGGCGTGGACAGCCCGTGGGGATACGAAAAGGAATTGTCGGCGGCCGTCGAATCAGCCTGTACGCCCACATTTCCCGCCAACCGGGTCTGAACCTGGCCGAATCGCATACCGGACCGCTCGTTGAACGCCCGGTACGCCACCACGACGTCGGCCACGCCGGTGGCGACCGCCATCGCCGCGTGCAACACGGTTCCGCACGCGGCACCCCCGCCGTAGCCTGTCTGGGCGAAGAACTTCAGGTCACCGATGCCGGCCGCACGCGCTACCGCGGTCTCGTTGTTGGTGTCCATCGTGAATGTGGTGAGGCCGTCGACGTCTGACGGGCTCAGACCGGCGTCGTCGAGCGCGTCACGCACCGCCTCGGCCGCCAGCCTTAACTCGCTTCGACCCGAGTCCTTCGAGAAGTCGGTGGCACCGATGCCGACGATGGCCGCCTTGCGCGACAGCACTATGCATCCCCGATCGTGAGCGTGGCGGTCGCGATGACATGGTCGCCAAGGCTATTGCGGCCAAACACCTTCACCGTGATCAGCCCGTCCTGCACCGCAGTCACCTCACCGGAAAAGGTGATCGTGTCGTAGGCGTACCACGGCACCCCCAGCCGCAGCCCGATCGACTTGATCAACGCCGACGGCCCGGCCCAGTCCGTCAGGAAGCGCTGTACCAGCCCGGTGTCGGTGAGGATGTTGACGAAGATGTCCTTGGATCCCTTGGCCTGCGCCTTGTCCCGGTCGTGGTGCACATCCTGATAGTCCCGGGTCGCAATGGCCGTCGAGATGATGAAGGTGGGGTCGCCGTGGATGGTGAGTTCGGGCAGCGTGGTGCCGACTTCAATGGTGGGTGCACTCATGCTTCTGGCTCCCAAGCGTAAAGTGTCCACTCCGGTCCGGACTCACCCGCCGGGAAGTCGATATAGGTTGCGTGAACCGGCATTCCGATCTTCACCTCGGCGTGGTCGACGTTGCGTAGTTCACCCAGCATCCGGACGCCCTCGTCAAGCTCTACCAGAGCGATCACGAAAGGCAGTGTGCGCCCAGGCACTTTCGGCGCGTGGTGCACCACGAAGCTGTACACCGTGCCCTTGCCGGCGGCCACCAAATAATCGATCGGCTGCTGTTTGTTCTGCCAGATCGCGGGTACCGGCGGATGTTGTAAACTGCCGTCGGGGCGCCGTTGGATACGCAGTTCGTGCGCGGCGACGCCCTCCCAAAAGAAGGCGGTGTCCCGCGACAACGCGGGGCGCATCATGGCGTCGGGATCCAGATCCTCGGGCACAGCCGACGGAATCGGTTCAGACTCGCGTGGCTTGAATTTCAATATGCGCCAAGCCATCTCGGCGACATCTTCGTCACCGACACGCCACGTGATGTGCTGGTTGATGAACCAGCCCTCACCGAGCGCAGTCTGCTTCGGGCCGACCACGTCGCGCATCTCGGAGGCGATGCTGACCTGCTCGCCAGGCCGTAGGTACCGGTGATAGGTCTGCTCGCAGTTGGTGGCCACCACTCCGACGTACCCCGCGCCGTCGAACAGCTCCATCAGCGGACCCATGGGATCGTCAGTTGGACGCTCGCCGCTCAGGCCGAACATGGTCCATACCTGAATCATTGCTGGCGGGGCGACAAGTCCCGGATGTCCGGCCGCGCGGGCGGCGGCCTCGTCGGTGTAGATCGGGTTGCGGTCCCCAAGGGCTTCCACCCACGTCTTGATCGTCGGCACGTTGACCGGATCCCTGGCGTCGCGCTGCTTGGCGACGACGGTCGACGTGATTTCTGCGATGGACTCGTGGATTCCGCTCATCTAGGAACCCGCGGCACGTTGAGACCCGAGGCCGCGATCATCTCACGCATGACTTCGTTGACGCCTCCGCCGAAGGTGATGACCAGGTTGCGCTTGGTCTGCGAGTCCAGCCAGTCCTGCAGCTCAGCGGTGTCCGGCTCGGCGGGGTTGCCGTACTTGCCGACGATCTCCTCGGCCAGGCGCCCGATGTACTGGATACTCTCGGTACCAAAGACTTTCGTCGACGCGGCATCGGCCACGTTGATGTCCTCGCCGGCAGCCGCGACCTGCCAGTTCAACAATTCGTTGACCCGCCACATCGAATAGATCTCGCCCAGCGCCCGCTTGACGTCGTCGCGATCGATCGGGGTGACTCCGTCGCCACCAGGCTTCGAGGCCCAGTCATGCACCCGGTCGTAGATACTCGCGGTGCGGCCGGCCGGACCGAGCATCACCCGCTCGTTGTTGAGCTGGGTGGTGATCAGCCGCCATCCGGCGTTCTCCTCGCCGACCAGCATGTCCGCCGGTACCCGCACGTCGTTATAGTACGTCGCGTTGGTGTGGTGGGCACCGTCGGACAGGATGATCGGCGTCCACGAGTAGCCGGGATCTTTGGTGTCGACGATCAGGATTGAAATGCCTTTGTGCTTAACGGCATCCGGGTCGGTGCGGCAGGCCAGCCAGACGTAGTCGGCGTCGTGTCCACCGGTGGTGAAGACCTTCTGGCCGTTGACGATGTACTCGTCACCCTGACGCACGGCAGTGGTCCGCAACGCCGCCAGGTCGGTGCCCGCCTCCGGCTCGGTGTAACCGATCGCGAAGTGCACCTCGCCGGCCAGGATCGCGGGCAGGAACTTCTTCTTCTGCAGCTCGCTGCCGAACCGCTGCAGGGTGGGGCCGACCGTTTGTAGCGTCACCGCGGGCAGGGGCACGTCGGCCCGATGGGCCTCGTTGACGAAGATCGACTGTTCGATGGGCCCGAAGCCGTGGCCACCGAACTCCTTCGGCCACCCGACGCCGAGCTTGCCATCCTTGCCCATCCGCCGGATCACGGCGCGGTAGGCCTCATTGTGGCGGTCCTTCTCCATCGCCTTCATCTCGTCGGACGAGATGAGATTCGAAAAGTATTGCCGCAGCTCGGCTTGCAGCTGTCGTTGCTCCGGAGTCAGATCGATGAACATTGCGCTCCCACCAGGTCGAGGCGATGCGACGGCCCACCCAGAAGTCGGGATAGGTCTTTGATCGTGGAGTAATAGCGGTGCATCGGGTAGGTGATGTCCATGCCCATGCCGCCGTGCAGGTGATGGCAGATCTGCATCACCCGCGGCGCCTGCGAGGTAATCCAGTACCCGAGTACATCCAGGTCGTCGTCGGCATCCCTGCCCTCGGATAGCCGCCAGATCACCGATGTCGCCACCAACCCAATTGTGCGCGAGGCGATATAAACCTCGGCAAGCTGCGCGGCCACGGTCTGGAAGGTGGACAGCGGTTTGCCGAACTGCTTCCGCTCTCCCACGTAGTCAGCGGTGAGGCGCAGGGCCCCAGCCACCAGGCCGTCGGCGTATACGCCGATCATCGCCAGTACCAGCTGATTCACCCGACGCGCACTGGCGCCGGCCAGAACGTCGGAGTCAGGCACCGCCACGTCATCGAAAGTCGCTGTGTATTCGTCGGACCCGTTCGACGTCGGCGTCTTGACCAGCCGCACGCCGTCCGCCTTCGATGACACCACCACCACCGCGCTGTCGGCCGTCACGATCAGCCAATCGGCTTGGTCGGCATATTCGACTCCAACTTTGGTGCCCGATAAGCGTCCGTTGCTGAAAATGGTGGCGGGCCGGTCGGGCAGCGCCGCACCGGGTTCGTTCAGGGCCCCGGTGAGCACCCCACCCGTGGCGACGCCGGCCAAAAAGCGGTCCTGTTGCTCGTCGGAGGCGAGGTCCAGCAGCGGCACCACGCCATAACCAAGCGTTGCCAGCGCCGGCGTGATGGCGCCGTGGCGGCCCACCTCGGTCAGCACCGTCGCGACCTCGGGCAGACCCACACCGTCGCCGCCGAGACGTTCGGGCACCGGCAAGGCCGGCACACCGCCCGCAACTAAGGCATTCCACGAATTGTCTCGATCCAGCACCGATGTGACCACATCGGCAACGGCCAACTGGGTTGGGGTGAGATCGAAGTCCATCAGGATGCCGCCGGGGACTTGCCGGTGTAGTCGACCTGCCAGTGCTTGATGCCGTTGAGCCAGCCCGACCGCAACCGCTCGGGCTCCGACACGGGCTTGAGGTCCGGCATGTGGTCGGCCACGGCGTTGAATATCAGGTTGATCGTCATCCTGGCCAGGTTGGCGCCGACGCAATAATGCGCACCGGTGCCGCCGAATCCGACGTGGGGATTCGGGTCGCGCAGGATGTTGAACGAGTACGGGTCGTCGAAGACCTCTTCGTCGAAGTTGGCCGAGCGGTACGACATCACCAGCCGCTGGCCCTTCTTGATCCGGACACCGCCCAGCTCGGTGTCCTCGGTGGCGGTGCGCTGGAACGCCGACACCGGCGTCGCCCACCGGACGATCTCGTCAACGGCCGTCGACGGGCGTTCCCTCTTGTACAGCTCCCACTGATCCGGGTTGTTCGCGAACGCGATCATCCCGTGCGTGATCGAGTTGCGGGTGGTCTCATTGCCCGCCACCGCGAGCATGATGACGAAGAAGCCGAACTCGTCGTCGGAGAGCTTCTCCCCGTCGATGTCGGCCTGGATCAACGCAGTGACGATGTCGTCGGTCGGATTCTTGCCCCGTTCGTCTGCCATCGCCATCGCGTACATGATCAGTTCCATCGACGATTGCGCGGGATCGACGTCGGCGTAATCGGGATCCTCCCCCCCGGTCATCTCGTTGGACCAGCGGAAGAGTTTGTCGCGGTCCTCCTGCGGCACGCCCAGCAAGCCCGCGATGGCCTGCAGCGGCAGCTCGCACGACACCTGCTCGACGAAGTCTCCCGACCCCTCGGACGCCGCCGCTTTGGCGATGTTCTGGGCGCGCTGTGCCAGCTCATCCTCCAGCCGACCGATCGCACGGGGCGTAAAGCCGCGGGAGATGATCTTGCGGAGCCGGGTGTGGTGCGGGGCGTCCATGTTGAGCATGACGCTGCGCTGCATTTCCACGTTCTCGCGCGTCATCTCCTTCGGCCATGCCGGGATGGCGCCGTTCAGCCAATTGGAGAAGATGTCGCTGCGGCGCGACACTTCTTTGACATCGGCGTGCTTGGTGAGGAGCCAGTAGCCGTTATCTTCGAAGCCGCCGCAGCCGTCGGGCACGTCGACCCAGTGGATCGGTTCGGACTCGCGGAGCTGGGCAAGCTCGGCCACGGGAAGGCCGGCCAGGTTGACGTCGGGATCGAGGAAATCGAAGTCAGCCGAGATATTGGGGGGTGCCATAGCGCCTCTCCTGAATTGCAACGTGTTCTAGTCTCAGTAAAACATGCCTTCACCGCAGACAAAAGGCGGTGTGACGTCCTCGCTTGTCATAGTAATGAAACGTGTTCTAGCCTGGCTTCATGGGTAACCCGGTAATCGTTGAAGCCACCCGCAGCCCGATCGGCAAGCGCGCCGGATGGCTGTCCGGACTGCACGCCACCGATCTGCTGGGCGGCGTGCAGAAGGCGCTCGTGGAGAAGGCCGGCATCTCATCCGGTTTCCAGGCCGGCGACGTCGAGCAGCTGATCGGCGGTTGTGTGACGCAATACGCCGAGCAGTCCAACAACATCACCCGGACCTCATGGCTGACCGCAGGCCTGCCCGAGCAGACCGGTGCCACCACCGTGGATTGCCAATGTGGCAGCGGGCAGCAGGCCAACCATCTGATCGCCGGCCTGATCGCGATCGGTGCGATCGACGTCGGCATTGCATGCGGCGTCGAGGCAATGAGCCGGGTCGGGCTGGGCGCCAATGCGGGCCCGGATCGCAATTGGCGCGCCGAGTCGTGGGACATCGACCTGCCCGACCAGTTCACCGCTGCCGAGCGGATCGCCGAGCGGCGCGGAATTACCCGCGAAGACATCGACGCGTTCGGACTCACGTCGCAGATGAACGCCAAGCGGGCGTGGGACGAGGGCCGGTTCGACCGGGAAATCTCGCCGATCGAGGCTCCGGTGCTCGACGAGCACAAGCAGCCCACGAGCGACCGGCACATGGTCTCCCGCGACCAGGGCCTGCGCGACACGACCTTGGAAGGGTTGAGCCAGCTAAAGCCGGTGATGGAGGGCGCGATCCACACCGCCGGCACGTCGTCGCAGATCTCGGACGGCGCGGCGGCCGTGTTGTGGATGGATGAAGACAAGGCCAAGGCACTGGGCCTCCGGCCGCGGGCCCGGATCGTCAGTCAAGCGCTGGTCGGCGCGGAGACTTACTACCACCTCGATGGTCCGGTGCAGTCGACCGCGAAGGTGCTCGAGAAGGCCGGAATGAAGATGGGCGATATCGACATCGTCGAGATCAACGAGGCGTTCGCCTCCGTCGTGCTGTCGTGGGCGCGGGTGCACGAGCCTGACATGGCCAGGGTGAACGTCAACGGCGGCGCGATCGCGTTGGGCCACCCAGTAGGCTGCACCGGCAGCCGACTGATCACCACCGCATTGCACGAGTTGGAGCGTTCCGACCAAACCACCGCGCTGATCACCATGTGTGCCGGCGGTGCCTTGTCCACCGGCACGATCATCGAACGGATTTAGCGCGGAGCTAACCCAAGGTGCTCGTGTCCGAGGAGAGCCGCATTGCCGCGGCACAGGCCTACATCGACGCACTCGTCAGTCATGACGGCGATTCGGTCCCGTTTGCAGCCGGATGCACCCGCGTCGAGCAGGGCGTCAAGAACGGGTTTTCCGGTAATCACCTGCGCCGCAGCCTCAATCGCGGGCTCCAGTACTGGGTCGTCGCCCAAGTGACATCTCCGGACTACCGCATTGCCGGTGACGACGTACATGCGGCCTACGACGTGCTCACCAAGGCGGCGTTCGGCGGCCGGCGAGTAGCCGCGCGGGTTGACGAAACGTTCGCGATCCCGGCCGAAAGTCCAAGCGGCAAGGCCGAAATCCAGCACATCAAGGTTCGCTTTCAGCCGTTCATCCAACGTTAAAAACGGGGAAATACCATGCCGAAATCGCCGCCGCGCGCATTGAACGCGCCTTGGGTCACCCTCTTGATGAAGTGGATGGGCCGCGGCACCGCGTGGGTCTATCGGCTGAGCGACGGAAAGCTCGGCGGCACATTCCAAAGCAGTCCTGTTGCACTGCTGACCACGACAGGCCGCAAGAGCGGCGAGCCGCGGGTGAGCCCTTTGCTTTACCTGCGCGAAGGCGGCCGCGTCATACTCGTGGCCTCGCAGGGCGGCCGTGACGGCAACCCGATGTGGTACCTCAACCTCAAGGCCAATCCCAAAGTATCCGTTCAGATCAAGGGCGAGGTGCTGCAGCTGCAGGCGCGCGATGCCAACGCCGACGAGCGTGGTGAGTATTGGCCGAAACTGACGGCCATGTACCCAACGTTGGACGACTACCAGTCGTGGACGGATCGGGTGATCCCGATCGTGATCTGCGATCCCTAGGGTGTGCACTGCCTCCCATTCGCCTTGCCTAATAGGATCCTCCCAGCACCGACGCCAAGCGAGGAGACACCCGATGGAGCACGACCCGCGGAGCGATGTTGTCTCAGGGCAATACGAGAAATGGACCTATCCCGAGCCCATCCAGGATCTGGACTCCTGGTGCCAGCGCGATTGGCAGTGGTTCGACCCCAGTCACGCGCACCGCATCCTGTGGCCCGATCGAGACTACAAACCCGACCTTGATATTTTGATCGCCGGCTGTGGAACCAACCAGGCGGCAGTTTTCGCATACATGAACCGCGACGCCAAAATTACGGCCATCGATATCAGCCAGCCGTCACTGGACCATGAGCAATACCTCAAAGACAAGCACGGGCTATCGAATCTGGAGTTACACCTACTTCCCATCGAAGAGGCGACAACGCTGGGGCTCGATTTCGATCTCATTATCTCAACCGGAGTTCTGCATCATCTCGCGGAGCCAAAGATCGGCATGCAAGCGCTCGCCTCTTGCCTGCGTCCAGACGGCGCCGTCGCGCTGATGCTTTACGCACGGTACGGCCGGATCGGGGTCGAATTGATGCAATCGGTCTTCCGTGACTTAGGACTGCGCCAAGACGAAGAATCGGTTCAGATGGTAAAAGAGACGCTAGCGAACTTAAATGAAGACCATCCTATTCAAAGCTATCGAAGAATTGCTCCGGATTTGGCGTTCGATGCCGGTCTCGTTGATACGTTTCTACACGGCCGCGACCGTAGTTACACCGTCGAAGACTGCATCGATCTTGTCACCTCCGCCGGACTTAAATTCCAGTCGTGGTTCAACAGAACGCCATATTATCCGCACTATCTTCGGGCCCTACACGCGCCGCGAGGCGAGTTTTATGACGTCATGAACGGATTGCCCGAGATCAAGATGTGGTCCATGATGGAGCGCACCAAAACGCTCAATGCTTGTCATCTTTTCGTCGCGGCCGGACCCGGCCGGCCGATAGAAAGCTATAATGTCGATTTTTCGGCACGTGAATCCCTCGACTATGTGCCATTGATGCGATATCGCTGCGGCGTTTCAGGCACCGACATCTTTAAATCGGATTGGCGCCTGAATCTCAGCGCGGCCCAGCTTCCATTTGTGGAATTTATAGATGGACGTCGCACGATTCGCGAGATTGCCGAGTGTGTAATGCAGAGCCGGCGATCGCCGACACCCAGCGTGGATGCCACCGAAAAGTTCGCGATCGGATTATTTCAATCCCTCTGGCGCCTTGATTTCATTACCATGGCGCTCTAGGCGCTCTAAGCTCCGTAGACCGGAACCGGTGGCCGCGACTTGCCCAGCAGATCGCTGACGACGGACCCCAGCTCGGCCGGATCCCAGCGCGCGCCCTTGTCGATCTGCGGGCCGTGTGCCCAGCCCTCGGCGACCCGGATCTTGCCGCCCTCGACCTCGAACACCTGCCCGGTGACGTCCCGCGATTCGACGCTGCCCAGCCAGACCACCAGTGGCGACACGTTTTCCGGCGCCATCGCGTCGAAATCGTCGCCCTGCGTCGCCATCATCTCCGCAAAGACGGTCTCGGTCATGCGGGTGCGGGCCGACGGCGCGATCGCGTTGACGGTGACGCCGTAACGACCCATCTCAGCGGCGGCAACCAGCGTCATCGCCGCTATACCGGCCTTGGCGGCACTGTAGTTCCCCTGCCCGACGCTGCCCTGCAGGCCTGCGCCCGAACTGGTGTTAATGATCCGCGCATCAACGGTTTTGCCCTCTTTGGACAGCCCCCGCCAGTACGAAGCGGCGTGCCGCATCGTCGCGAAATGACCCTTGAGGTGTACGGCGATGACGGCGTCGAATTCGTCTTCGCTCGTGTTGGCCATCATTCTGTCGCGCACGATCCCGGCATTGTTGACCAGGACGTCCAAACCGCCGAACGTGTCGACGGCGGCCTTGACGAGGCTGGCCGCTTGATCCCAGTCCGCAACGTTGGAGCCGTTGGCCACGGCTTCTCCTCCGGCTGCGGTGATCTCATCGACCACCCCCTGCGCCGCGCTACCGCCGCCGGCCGGCGAACCGTCCAACCCAACCCCGATGTCGTTGACCACCACCCGCGCACCTTCAGCGGCGAAGGCCAACGCGTGCGCGCGCCCAATACCGCCGCCCGCTCCGGTGACGATGACCACGCGGCCGTCAACTAGCCCCATTTTCTACCCATCTTCCTCGTCTCCTTTACTTGATCGCGCTCGCGGTCGTGGTAGCCAGATACTGCGGCGGCTCGCCTCCGCCGTGCACCTCTAAACTGGCGCCGCTGATGTAGGACGCGATGTCCGATGCCAAAAATGCTGCGGCCCAACCGACGTCCTCAGGCTTGGCCAGGCGGCCCAGCGGCACATTCTCGGAGATCGCGGCGATCGACGCGGCGTCTCCGTAAAACAGATGGGCCTGCTCGGTCTCGACCATGCCAACCACGCACGCGTTCACTCGGACCTTGGGACCCCACTCCACGGCCAGTGTCTGGGTCAGGCTCTCCAGACCGGCCTTGGCCGCCCCGTATGCACCGGTGCCCGGGGACGGTCGGCGGCCACTGAGGCTGCAGATATTAATGATCGACCCACCGCGGGGCTGGTTCTGCATCTTGGCGTTTGCGAATTGCGAAACCAACAACCCACCAATGAGATTCAGCTCGATGATCTTGCGATTGAACTTCGCGCTGGAATCCGCGGTCAGCACGTACGGCGACCCTCCGGCGTTGTTGACGACGACGTCAAGCCGGCCGTGCCGGTCGACGATCGCGTTAATCAACGCCTCGACGGCTTCTTCGTCGCGAACATCGCAGGAGTGGAATTCGAAGGGCCAGTCCTCGACCGCGCGCCTGGCGCACGTCACCACGGTCGCCCCCTGCTCGGCGAAAACCGAACTGATACCGGCACCCACCCCGCGAACGCCGCCGGTGACCAAAACCACCCGATCCGCCAATCCCAGATTGATGGCGTCTGCTCCTTCGGATCGAGTCACTATGCTAGCGTACCAAGCAAGTGCTTGCTTAGGTAGCTACCCCTTGTTTTCCGGAGGAAGTGCAATTTGACGATCAAATCCACCACCACAGAACCGGGCATAGTCGCGGTGACCGTTGACTATCCGCCCGTCAACGCCATTCCCTCGCAGGGTTGGTTCGAACTCGCCGACGCGATTACTGCCGCCGGCAATAGCCCCGATACCCACGTGGTGATCCTGCGCGCCGAAGGCCGCGGCTTCAACGCCGGGGTGGACATCAAAGAGATGCAGCGCACCGAAGGGTTCGGCGCGCTCATCGACGCCAATCGCGGCTGCTTCGCCGCTTTCCGCGCGGTTTATGAATGCGCAGTTCCGGTGGTCGCCGCGGTCAACGGATTCTGCGTCGGCGGCGGCATCGGGCTGGTCGGCAACGCTGACGTCATCGTCGCCTCCGACGACGCCACCTTCGGACTACCGGAAGTGGAGCGTGGCGCACTCGGCGCGGCCACCCACCTGTCGCGACTGGTGCCCCAACACATGATGCGGCGGCTTTTCTTCACCGCCGCCACCGTCGACGCCGCCACCTTGCATCATTTCGGTTCGGTGCATGAGGTGGTGCCCCGTGCCGAGCTCGACGAGGCCGCGCTACGGGTGGCCCGCGACATCGCTGCCAAAGACACTCGGGTCATCCGCGCGGCGAAAGAGGCCCTCAATTTGATCGACGTGCAACGGGTCAACTCGAGTTACCGCATGGAACAGGGCTTTACGTTCGAGCTCAACCTTGCCGGGGTGTCCGACGAGCACCGCGATGCGTTTGTGAAGAAACCATGACCGATAAGAGAACCACCCTCGATTCAGCCGTCGCCCAATTGCGCTCCGGCATGACCATCGGGATCGGCGGCTGGGGATCACGCCGCAAGCCGATGGCCTTCGTCCGTGCCATCTTGCGCACCGACGTCGACGATCTGACCGTCGTCACTTACGGCGGACCAGACCTGGGGCTGCTCTGCTCCGCGGGCAAGGTGAAGCGCGCCTACTACGGGTTCGTCTCGCTCGACTCGCCGCCGTTCTACGACCCGTGGTTCGCCAAGGCGCGCACCACCGGGTCCATCGAAGCCCGCGAAATGGACGAGGGCATGTTGCGCTGCGGATTACAGGCTGCGGCCCAGCGGCTGCCATTCCTGCCCATCCGCGCCGGACTCGGCAGTTCGGTCCCGGACTTCTGGGAAGGTGAACTGCAGACGGTAACCAGCCCATACGCGGCGCCCGCAGGTGGTCACGAGACATTGATCGCCATGCCGGCGCTCCGACTGGACGCCGCCTTCGTGCATCTAAACCTTGGCGACAGCCGAGGCAATGCGGCCTATACCGGTATCGATCCGTATTTCGACGACCTTTTCCTGATGGCCGCCGACAGGCGCTATCTATCGGTCGAGCGCGTGGTTTCGACTCAAGAGTTGGTCAAAGCGGTTCCACCGCAGGCGCTATTGGTAAACCGGATGATGGTCGACGCGGTGGTAGAGGCACCCAATGGTGCCCACTTCACCACCGCCGCGCCCGATTACGGTCGCGACGAGAAGTTCCAGCGGCACTATGCCGAGGCGGCCGGGACAGAAGACGGCTGGCAGCAGTTCGTGCAGACCTACCTGTCCGGCGGCGAGGCCGAATACCAGAAGGCCGTGCACGCTTTCGCGGAGGAGTCCCGATCATGAGCACCCGAGCCGAAGTATGCGCGGTAGCCTGCGCCGAATTGTTCCGGGATGCGGGCGAAATCATGGTCAGCCCGATGACCAATATGGCGTCGGTCGGAGCGCGGCTCGCGCGCTTGACCTTCTCCCCCGATATCGCACTGACCGACGGCGAGGCGCAACTGCTCGCGGACACACCCGCACTGGGTAAGGCCGGACCCGTCGAAGGCTGGATGCCCTTCAGCCGGGTGTTCGAGACGCTGGCCTGGGGACGCAGGCACGTCGTGATGGGTGCCAATCAGGTTGACCGCTACGGCAACCAGAACCTCTCGGCGTTCGGGCCGCTACAACATCCCACCCGGCAGATGTTCGGCCTGCGCGGTGCGCCGGGAAACGCGATCAACCACGCGACCAGCTACTGGGTTGGCAGTCATTCCAAGCGGGTGTTCTGCGAGGCCGTCGACGTGGTGTGTGGTATCGGCACCGACAAGATCGACGTCGACAACCCGGCGTTTCGGTTCGCCAACGTCTACCGAGTGGTGTCCAACCTCGGGGTGTTCGATTTCGGTGGCCCGCGCGGCACGATGCGGGCGCTCAGCCTGCACCCCGGGGTGTCGCCTTCCGAAGTCCGCGAAGCCACCTCTTTCGAGGTGCATGGGCTGGACGAGGCCGAAGAGACTAGGCTGCCCACCGAGACGGAATTGCGTTTGATTCGCGAGGACATCGACCCGAAGGCATTGCGGGATAAAGAGATACGTTCATGAAGTTACGCACGCCGCTGACCGAGCTGGTCGGCGTCGAGCACCCGGTCGTGCAAACCGGGATGGGCTGGGTGGCCGGGGCCCGACTGGTGTCGGCGACGGCCAACGCCGGCGGACTCGGCATCTTGGCTTCCGCCACCATGACCCTGGACGAGTTGGCGACGGCCATCGGCAAGGTCAAGGCCGCTACCGATAAGCCGTTCGGCGTCAACATGCGCGCAGACGCCGCCGACGCGGGCGACCGGGTCGAGTTGCTGATCCGTGGGGGAGTCAAGGTCGCGTCGTTTGCGCTGGCGCCGAAGCCGGAACTGATTTCTCGGCTCAAAGAAGCCGGGGTGGTGGTGATTCCGTCGATCGGTGCGGCCAAGCATGCGCGCAAGGTAGCGAACTGGGGCGCCGACGCAATGATCGTGCAGGGCGGCGAAGGCGGCGGCCACACCGGACCGGTCGCCACCACGCTGCTGCTGCCGTCCGTGCTGGACGCCGTCAAAGGCACCGGGATCCCGGTCATCGCCGCGGGCGGATTCTTCGACGGGCGCGGGCTTGCGGCGGCGTTGTCCTATGGTGCGGCCGGCGTCGCGATGGGGACGCGGTTTTTGTTGACCTCGGACTCCACCGTGCCCGAGGCCGTCAAACGGCGCTATCTGGATGCGGCGCTGGACGGCACGGTGGTGACCACCCGCGTCGACGGCATGCCACACCGCGTGCTGCGCACCGGGCTGGTCGAGAAGCTGGAAAGCGGCTCGCGAGCAAGGGGTTTCACAGCGGCTGTGCGCAATGCCGGCAAGTTCAAGCAGATGTCGCAGATGACCTGGCGATCAATGATCACCGACGGTCTGGCAATGCGCCATGGCAAGGAGCTGACCTGGTCGCAAGTCGTGATGGCCGCCAACACTCCGATGCTGCTGAAAGCCGGACTGGTCGAGGGAAACACCGAGGCCGGGGTGCTGGCCTCTGGACAAGTGGCCGGCATCCTGGACGACCTGCCGTCGTGCGCCGAGTTGATCGAGTCGATTGTGAGTGAAGCGATCGAGCAGCTAGCGGCGGCGTCAGCGTTCGTTGTCCGTTCGGACTAACCCGTCCGTCGGCTGGCGCCGGCGGCTGCCAGTGGCGTCGCGATGTCTTCCAAGGACTTGCCTTCGGCATCGACCGCGAGGAACCAGGCGACCAGTCCGCCACCCATCATCACTCCCGCGCCCAGCAGGTAGCCTCCGAACAGCGGGAAACGTTGGGAACCATCGCCGATCAGTGCACCGTAGATGACCGGACCGAGGGCGCCGAAGCATTGGGCGATGGCGAAGAACACCGCAATCGCCTTCGCCCTGACCTCCAGCGGAAAGATCTCGCTGACGGTGAGGTAGGCGGCGCTGGCCCCGGCCGACGCGAAATAGAAGATGACGCACCAGACAACGGTCTGGGTAATCGCGTTGAGCAACCCAGCGTTGAACAAGACCGCGCTCGCAGCCAGCAGGAGACCGGCAAGCAGGTATGTCCCCGCGATCATCTTCCGGCGGCCGACGGTGTCGAAGAGGTGCCCAAGGGTCAACGGCCCCGAGAGGTTCCCGACCGCGAATGCGATCAGGTACAGCGGCGCCGACCCCGACGGCACCCCGTAGAACTTGCCGAGCACCAGGGTGTAGGTAAAGAAGATCGCGTTGTACAAAAAAGACTGGCTGATCATGAGCGCGGCACCCAGGATGGACCGGCTCGGGTAGTCGCGGAAAAGCACGCGCGTCAGCGCCAGATAACCGATCTTTGCGGTCGGTCTCAGCTCGATGGCCTTGGTCTCGTCGACCGCGGGCAGCGTTATGCCGGTGGACTCCACCTCGTGCTCGATATGGGAAATCGAGCGCTCGGCGGCGTCCACCCGGCCGTTCATGATTTGCCAGCGCGGACTCTCCGGCAAGTTCCGCCGCACCAGCAGGATCACCAGCGCAAGTATCGGGCCGATCAGGAAGGCGAGCCGCCAGCCCAGGCTCAGGTCGATCTCCCTGAGCAAGACGTAGGTACCCACTGTGCCGAGGATCGCGCCGGCCCAATACGTGCCGTTGACCGCGATGTCGACCCTGCCCCGATAGCGAGCCGGGATCAGTTCGTCGATCGCCGAATTGATGGCGGCGTATTCCCCGCCGATACCCATGCCGGCGATGAACCGGGTGAGGTAAAGAAAGAAGATCCAGCCAACGCTATTGCCCAGGGTCAACGCGGTGAGGCCGCTCCCCACCAGGTAGACACCCAAGGTGATCATGAAGAGGTTACGTCGGCCGAGCCTGTCCGACAGGCGCCCGAAGAACAGCGCGCCGACCACCTCGCCGGCCAGGTACACGGTGGCGACGAACCCGACCGCCGCCGAAGATAGACCCAGGGTCTGCGGCTCGGTGAGCGTGTCGGCGACCGCGCTGGCGACGGTGATCTCTAAACCATCGAGGATCCAGGCCACACCAAGCGCGACCACCATCCGCGTATGAAACGGCGACCACGGCAGCCGGTCAATGCGGGCCGGAATGAGACTGCGGATCGCACCCGGGGTCTCAGCGGGTGTCGCCATGATCGCCTTTGATTTAGAGCCGCTCGATGATGGTGACGTTGGCGGTGCCGCCGCCCTCGCACATCGTCTGCAGGCCGTAGCGGCCACCGATGCGCTCGAGCTCGTTGAGCATGGTGGTGAATAACTTGGCCCCGGTGGCCCCCAGCGGGTGACCGAGGGCGATCGCGCCCCCATTGGGGTTGACCTTCTCCGGGTCGGCCTTGACTTCCTTGAGCCACGCCAACACGACCGGCGCGAACGCCTCGTTGATCTCGACGGTGTCGATGTCGTCGATGGACAACCCGGTCTTTTCCAGCGCGTAGCGGGTGGCCGGAATGGGCCCGGTGAGCATGAACACCGGGTCAGCGGCGCGCGCACTGATGTGGTGGATGCGGGCACGGGGCGTCAGCTTGTGGTCTTTGACGGCTTGCTCGGAGGCCAGCAGCACCGCGCTTGCTCCGTCGGAAATCTGACTGGCCATCGCCGCGGTCAATCGACCACCTTCGACCAGCGTCTTCAAGCCGGCCAGTTTCTCCGGCGATGACTCGCGCGGGCCCTCGTCGACCCGGAACGGCCCGGATCCCGTTTCGACGGTGATGATTTCGTTGTCGAAGTGGCCACCGCGGATCGCCGCGAACGCCCGCTCGTGGCTGGTCAGCGCGAACTGCTCCATCTCTTCACGGGACAGGTTCCACTTCTCGGCGATCATCTCCGAGCCGCGAAACTGCGAAATCTCTTGGTCGCCGTAGCGGTGCAGCCACTGTTTGGATTCGTTGGTCGGCGAGGTGAACCCGAACTGCTCGCCAACCGTCATCGCCGAAGAGATCGGGATCTGGCTCATGTTCTGCATGCCACCGGCCACGATGAGGTCCGCCGTACCCGCCATGATCGCCTGCGCACCAAAGGAAATCGCCTGCTGACTGGAGCCGCACTGCCGGTCCACAGTGACACCGGGAACCTCTTCGGGATACCCGGCGGCCAGCCATGACAGTCGGGCGATGTTGCCGGCTTGCCCCCCGATGGCGTCGACGCAACCGGCGATCACGTCTTCAACAGCAGCCGGGTCGACGTCGACTCGGTCCAGCAACCCACGCCACCCCAGGGCACCCAGGTCGACGGGATGTATCCCGGCCAGAGCGCCATTGCGCTTGCCAACCGCGGTACGTACAGCATCGATGACGTACGCCTCGGGCATTTTCAGACTCCTTCGTCGGTCTTTCTATTTCTTCAATCTCTTTTATGCCGTGGTAATTCCGCCGAGGACGATGGCGAGGTATTGCTGACCCACCTGCTTTGCGGTGAGCGGGCCGCCGGGTTGATACCAGCGCACCGACACCCAGGTGGTGTCACGGATGAAGCGGTAGACCAGGTCGACGTCGAGGTCGGGCAGGAAGTAACCCTCTTTGGTGCCCTGATTGAGTAACTCGACCCACATCTTGCGTTGTTGGCGGTTCATGTCCTCGATGTAGGAGAACCGCGGTTGCGATGACAACCGTTGGGCCTCGTCCTGGTAGATGACGACCTGGGCGTGCCGCTGCTCGATCGCTTCGAACGACGTCATGAAGAGTCCCTTGAGCCGCTCCAGCGGGTTGGCCTCGGTGTCCATGATTTCGTTGTAGCGGGTGAACAGCCATTCCAGGAAGCCGCGCAGCAGTTCGTCGACCATCTCCTCCTTGGAGGAGAAGTGGTGATAGAGACTGCCGGACAGGATGCCGGCGCCGTCGGCGATATCGCGCACGGTGGTGGCGCGCAACCCGCGCTCGGCGAACATGGCCGCGGCGAGCTCTAGCAGCTCGTCTCGTCGGCTGTTCGCCTGACCAGCCACTCGCTCCACCTGGTCAGCCTATCAACCAAGCGCTTGCTCGGCCAGGTGGGTTTGCCAATAAACCCCGGCATGTCGCCCGACGGCATCGCAGCGGCGCCGGGGACGCGGGAAGACGGTAACCCAGACTTCGAGGTCACCACCGAAAGCAGCGCAGACAACCCGAGCTTCGGCAACACTTACAGCGTTGTATCGGGCTGACTATCTTCAATCTCCAGTTGTCGTCCACACAGCCTGACCGGTCAATTGTTGACCCACGGGGGCGATCAACCAGGCGCTTGCCCGGCCAACAAAGGCCATGTTGTGCGGTTCGTCACAGCTTTTCTGTGAAAAGTCTCGTGTAACAGGCCGCGCAGTCGTAGTGTCACTAGACGTTAGGGTCGGCCAGCCCGGCAATCGACGAATCGGTCTCAGCGTGGAGGAGATATGTCGTTTCTCAGTGTGGTACCGGACAGTGTGGCGGCGGCGGCCGGGAATTTGGGGGGCATTGGCTCCGCGTTGAGCGCGGCCACCACGGGGGCGGCGGCCCGCACGACTGGGATAGCGGCTGCGGCTGCGGACGAGGTATCGGCCGCGATCGCGGGGGCGTTCGGCGACTTCGGCCAGGAGTTCCAGGCTGTCAGTGCTCAAGCACAAGCGTTTCATACGCAGTTCGTGAGTGCCTTAGACGCCGGGGTGGGTCAGTATGTCAGCGCCGAGGCCGCCAACGTCCAGCAGAATTTGCTGAACGCGGTGAATGCACCCGCCCAGGCAATGAGATCGGCGACACCTGCGGCGCCCAACACCACCCCGGGCACCAACTTGGGTATCGGTAACAAGGGCGGCTCGAACCTGGGCAACGGAAACACCGGCAGCGGAAACGTCGGCAGCGGAAACACCGGCAACTCCAACGTGGGTGGCGGAAACACCGGCGACCACAACATCGGCGTCGGAAACACCGGCATCCCCACCAGTAGCTCGAATCCGGGCGGCTCTAACGTGGGCATGGGTAACACCGGCAACGGGAACATCGGCAACGGAAACACCGGCAACGGCAACATCGGCTTCGGAAACGGCTCCAGTCCCACCACGGGGGCGAGCGGCTCTAACATGGGCTTCGGTAACGCCGGCAGCAGCAACATCGGCGCCGGAAACACTGGCAGCCAAAACAGCGGGTACGGAAACACCGGCAACAGCAACATCGGGATCGGTAACACCGGCAACAACGACATCGGGATCGGGCTCACCGGCAACAACCAGATGGGCGTCAACCTCGGCGGGCTGTTCAACTTTGGCGGCAACGGCAACTTCGGCATTGGGAACTCGGGTACCAACAACATCGGCTTCTTCAACTCCGGCAGCGGCAACATCGGCATGTTCGACGCCGGCATCAATACCGCTACCCAGCGGCATGAATAACTTTGGCATCGGCGAATCGGGCATCGGCAACATAGGCTTCAACAACTCGGGCGGTGGGACACTTCGGCTTCGGGAACTCGGGCGCAGCTGGGACACCGGCTTTGGGAACTCGGGCTGAATGAACACGGGCTTCGGGAACGCTGGCGACTGGTGAACACGGGCAACATGGACTCGGGCAGTTCAACACTGGCAGTGGGAATTCGGGCTGGCACAAACACGGGCTTCTGGAATTCGGGCAACGTGAACACGGGCTTCGGGATCGCCACCGACTCCGGCGCCACTAACTCGGGCTTCAACAACACGGGTTCGGATGTGTCGGGCTTCAATAACTCGGCCAGCGGTCGGCATCCTGGGCGGCCCGGTGGCGATATCTCGGGCTTCTTCAACCATGCCGTCCGGCGGCGCTTATCGTGAACGGCGAGATCTCGGGCTACTTCAACACCGGCGTCACGGGCCCCTTTGACGGCATCCCGTCCGGCTACTTTAGCGGCGTTGGCTCGGGCTTCTTGAACAGCAACACCGGTTTTTCGGGCTTATTTAACATCGATAAGTTGTTGGGGTAACTGGTCGGCTCACGGGTGCTGGCTTGATACGGAGATCACTTCGCCGGTCAGGTAACTGGAGTAGTCGCTCGCCAAAAACGCAATGGTGGCCGCCACTTCCCACGGCTCGGCGGCGCGGCCGAACGCCTCGCCGGCAGACAACCGGTCGAGGAGTTCGGTCGAGGTCGTCTTGTCCAGGAACTTGTGCCGGGCGATGCTGGGCGACACCGCGTTGATTCGCACCCCATACTCGGCGGCTTCTATTGCGCTGCAACGGGTTAACGCCATCACCCCGGCTTTGGCGGCCGCGTAGTGCGCCTGCGAGTGCTGGGCGCGCCAGCCCAGCACGCTGGCGTTGTTGACGATCACCCCGCCGTGTGTCGCCCCGCGGAAGTACCGGAGTGCCGCACGGGTGGCCCGAAACACCGACGTCAGGGTCACGTTGAGGACGCGATCCCATTCGTCGTCGGTCATGTCGGCCACCGGTGTCTGCCCACCGAGCCCGGCGTTGTTGACCAGCACGTCAATCCGGCCCATCCGGGCCGTGGACGAATCGATCAGGGTGTCGACTTGTGCGGTGGATGTCACGTCACACACCACGCTCTCGACCCGGCCGAGTCCCAGCCCGGCCAGCTCGGCCACGGCCTCCCCCAGCCGTCGTTCATGGTGATCGGATACCACAACGTCGGCGCCCTCGGCCAGCGCCCGCCGTGCGGTAGCAAATCCGATGCCGGTACCCGCTGCCGCGGTCACAACCACGACCTTGCCGTCCAGAAGTCCGTGTCCGGCAACTTCCTTCGGCGCTTCTGCCAAACTCATGCTTTAGCCTCTCTCGGCAGGCCGAGCACCCGCTCGGCGATGATGTTGCGCTGGATCTCGTTGGATCCGCCGTAGATGGTGTCGGCGCGGGTGAATAGGAAAAGCCGCTGCCACTCGTCGAATTCGCCGTCGGGCAGAGTCATTCCGGGCTTGCCGATAACGTCCATCGCCAGCTCGCCCAGATCGCGATGCCAGTTGGCCCACAACAACTTCGACACGTTGTCCTGGCCGGGCTGTTCGACGTCCATGGTGGCCAGGGCGTAGCTGCGCATCGCCCGCAACCCCGTCCATGCTCGGGTCAACCGTTCCCGGATGAACGGGTCGTCGGCCGCACCATTGCGCTTGGCCAGCTCCGCCAGATTGGAAAGCTCACGGGCATAGACGATCTGCTGGCCCAGCGTCGAGACGCCACGCTCGAACGTCAGCGTCCCCATCGCGACCCGCCAGCCGTCGCCGGGTTGGCCGACCACCATCGAGGCGTCGGTGCGGGCGTCGTCGAAGAACACCTCGTTGAATTCCGCGGTGCCGGTGATCTGCACGATGGGGCGGACCTGAACGCCCGGCTGGTCGAGCGGTACCAACAGATACGACAACCCGGCGTGCCGTTTGGAGCCTTTCTCGGTACGCGCGATCACGAAGCACCACTGCGACAGGTGCGCCAGCGACGTCCAGACCTTCTGCCCGTTGATCACCCACTGGTCACCGTCGAGCTCCGCGGTGGTGGCCACGTTGGCCAGGTCACTGCCGGCGCCGGGTTCCGAATACCCCTGGCACCATAGCTCGGTGACGTCGAGGATGCGGGGCAGAAATCGCCGCTGGTGCTCGGGGGTTCCGAACGCGATCAGCGTCGGCCCCAGCAACTCTTCGCCAAAGTGGTTGACCTTGTCCGGCGCGTCGGCGCGGGCGTACTCCTCGTAGAACGCCACCCGATGCGCGGTCGAAAGTCCGCGACCGCCATGCTCGACCGGCCAGCCCAGGCACGTCAGCCCGGCGGCCGCGAGATGTTGATTCCACGCCCGGCGCTCCTCGAACGCCTCGTGCTCCCGCCCGGGCCCGCCCAGCCCCCGGAGGGCGGCGAATTCGCCGACCAGATTGTCGGCGAGCCAACCGCGGACCTCCGCCCGGAACTCCTCGACGTCCTGCATGCCCTGTAGGCTAACCTACCAAGCACTTGCTTTGTTAGGGGCTTTGTCAGGGCCTTCTTACAAGGCCTTGTTAGAGGAGCATCGATGACGAGCGATCCCCGCACCGTGCCCGCGGCGCTGGATCGTTTCGCGCTCCAATTCCCCCACCACGACGCTCTGATCACCGAAGATCGCTCGTTCACGGCCACCGGCCTGCGTGCTGAGGTGCACCGGGCGGCTGCCGCGCTGATCGCGCTCGGCGTGCAGCCCGGAGACCGGGTAGCCATTTGGTCGCCGAACACCTGGCATTGGGTAGTGGCCTGCCTGGCGATCCACCACGCGGGCGCTGCCATGGTGCCGCTGAATACCCGCTACACCGCGGCCGAGGCCAGCGACATCCTGGCCCGCACCGACGCGCCCCTGTTGTTCGGCATGGGCAGATTCCTCGGCAACGATCGAGTAGCCGACCTGGACCGCACCGCGCTGCCAGCGCTTCGGCACATCGTGCGAATACCGATCGACGCCGATGACGGAACGTGGGACGATTTCATCGCCCGCGGTCGTGAATCGTGGGCCACCGATGCGGTGCCGGCCCGCGCTTCCGCCGTCCGGCCCGACGACGTCAGCGACATTCTGTTCACCTCCGGAACCACCGGCCGCAGCAAGGGTGTGCTGTGCGCGCACCGACAATCCCTGTCGGCCTCGGCGTCGTGGGCCGCCAACGGCAAGATCACCAGCGATGACCGCTATTTGTGCATCAACCCGTTCTTTCACAACTTCGGCTATAAGGCCGGGATCCTGGCCTGCATACAGACGGGTGCGACGCTGATCCCGCACCTGACGTTCGATCCTCTGCGTGCGCTGCAGGCGATCGAGCAGCACCGCATCACGGTGTTGCCCGGGCCTCCCACCATCTATCAGACCCTGCTCGATCACCCGGCGCGCCACGACTACGACCTCAGCTCGCTGCGGTGCGCGGTGACCGGGGCGGCAACCGTCCCGATCGTGTTGGTGGAGCGGATGCAGACCGAACTCGACATCGACATCGTGCTCACCGCCTACGGACTGACCGAGGCCAACGGCATGGGAACCATGTGCCGCACGGACGACGACGCGGTAACCGTCGCCACCACCTGCGGGCGCCCGTTTGCCGGCTTTGAATTGCGCATCGCCCAGACCGGCGACGACTCCGTTCAGGAATCAGGCGAAGTCCTCTTGCGCGCACCCAATGTCATGCTCGGCTACCTGGCCGACCCGGAAGCGACCGCGGCCGCCATCGACGCCGACGGATGGCTGCACACCGGCGACATCGGCGTGGTCGACGAGGCCGGCAACCTGCGGATCACCGACCGGCTCAAGGACATGTACATCTGCGGCGGATTCAACGTCTATCCAGCCGAGATCGAGCAGGTACTGGCCCGGATGCAAGGCGTGGCCGACGCCGCGGTGGTCGGGGTTCCCGACGAGCGGCTCGGCGAAGTGGGCCGGGCGTTCGTGGTAACCCGGCCCGATTCCACGCTCGACGAGGCGGCCGTAATAGCCTATACCCGTGAACATTTAGCGAACTTCAAGGCGCCACGCTCGGTGCGCTTCGTCGAGGCGTTACCGCGCAACGCCGGTGGCAAGGTGCTCAAACCACAGTTGCGAGAGATGGCCTAAATGGATCTGAATTTCGACGACGAGACACTCGCCTTCCGGGCCGAGGTGCGTGAATTCCTGGCGGCCAACCAGAAGTCGATCCCGACGAAGTCCTACGACACCGCAGAAGGCATGGCGCAGCATCGTATTTGGGACCGAGTGCTGTTCGACGCGGGCCTGTCGGTGATCACCTGGCCGAAGGAATACGGCGGACGTGACGCGCCGCTGCTGCATTGGGTGGTTTACGAGGAGGAGTACTTCGGCGCCGGCGCGCCCGGCCGGGCCAGCGCCAATGGCACCTCGATGCTGGCCCCGACGTTGTTTGCGCACGGCACCGAAGATCAACGCGACCGGATACTGCCGAAAATGGCCAGCGGGGAGCAGATCTGGGCACAGGCGTGGTCGGAGCCAGAGTCCGGGAGCGACCTGGCGTCATTGCGGTCGGCTGCGGCCAAGACGGACGGCGGCTGGTTGCTCAACGGACAGAAGATCTGGAGCTCGCGGGCACCGTTTGCCGAGATGGGATTCGGACTGTTCCGGTCCGACCCCGCGGCCGAACGGCATAATGGGCTGACGTACTTCATGTTCGACCTGAAGGCAAAGGGCATCACGGTGCGGCCCATCGTTCAACTGGGGGGTGATACCGGGTTCGGTGAGATCTTCCTCGACGACGTGTTCGTGCCGGACGACGACGTCATCGGAACCCCAAACGAGGGCTGGCGTGCCGCGATGAGTACGTCGAACAATGAGCGCGGCATGTCACTCCGCAGCCCGGCCCGGTTCGTCGCGGCGGCCGAGCGGCTGGTGCAGCTCTGGAGGGAAAACGGGTCAGCGGCCGAATTCGCCGAACGGGTCGCCGACGGCTGGATCAGGGCTCAGGCGTACCGGCTGGAGACTTTCGGAACGGTGACCAGGCTGGCCGCCGGCGGCGAACTGGGTGCGGAATCGTCAGTGACCAAGGTGTTTTGGTCCGATCTTGACGTGGCGATACATCAGACCGCGCTGGAGATCCGTGGCGCCGACGGCGAGCTGGCCGGTCCCTGGACAGAAAGCCTGCTGTTTGCCCTGGGCGGGCCGATCTATGCCGGCACCAACGAAATCCAGCGAAATATCATCGCAGAACGTCTGCTGGGTTTGCCCCGAGAGAAGAAGTGACCGTGGAGTTTGCACTCGACCAACAGCAGCTCGACTTCGCGTCCAGCATCGACGCGGCGCTGGGAGCCGCCGACGTACCGTGCGCCGTTCGCGCCTGGGCCGCAGGTGATGCCGCGCCCGGCCGCAAGGTGTGGGAGCAGTTGGCCCACCTCGGCGTCACCGCCCTCGTCGTGCCGGAAAAGTTCGACGGCCTGGACGCCGATCCGGTTGACCTGGTGGTCGCGCTGGAACGTCTCGGACGATGGTGCGTGCCCGGGCCCGTTACCGAATCCATCGCGGTCGCACCGGTATTGCTCGCCGAAGACGAACGCTGCGCGGGCCTTGCCGCCGGTGAGTTTTTTGCGACCGTGGCGCTGCCCCCGCACGTCCCGCGAGCAGTCGACGCGGACACGGCCGGACTGGTGCTACTGGCGGCCGAGAGCGGCGTCACCGAGGGTGCAATAACCGAACGGCACGAGTCCGTCGACCCCAGCCGCCGCCTTTTCGACATCACGGCCACTGGCGTGCCCTGGCAGGCAGATATGCGGCGCGCCTTCGATTTCGGGGTTCTGGCTACGTCCGCTCAGCTGGTCGGAGCCGCCGAGGCGCTGTTGAGCGCCGCCGTCGACTACGCAAAGCAGCGGACCCAGTTCGGCCGCGCGATCGGTTCGTATCAGGCGATCAAGCACAAACTCGCCGACGTACACATCGCGATCGAGTTGGCCCGCCCGCTGGTGTATGGCGCCGCGCTATCGCTGGAGTCGCGCGACGTTAGCGCGGCAAAAGTGGCGGCATCCGAGGCGGCTCTGCTGGCAGCGCGATCATCGCTGCAGACCCATGGCGCCATCGGCTTCACCCAGGAGCACGACCTGTCCCTGTTGCTGCTGCGGGTGCAGGCGTTGCGGTCGGCCTGGGGTACTCCCGAGGCACATCGGCGCAGGGTGCTGGAGGCGCTATGAGCGGAATGACTGAAGAACGGCAGATGCTGGCCGATACCGTCGCTGCCCTGGTGGCAAAGCACGCAAGCCCGGCATCGGTACGTGCGGCGATGGAATCGGACCGCGGCTACGACGAGACGCTGTGGCAGTTGCTGTGTGAGCAAGTCGGCGCCGCCGCGCTAGTGGTACCTGAGGAGCTGGGGGGTGCCGGGGGCGAACTAGGCGACGCTGCAACCGTTTTACAGGAGCTGGGCCGTGCCTTGGTGCCCTCTCCGCTGCTGGGTACCACGCTGACCGAGCTGGCGCTCCTGTCCGCGACCGAGCCGGACGTCGAGACGTTGGCATCGCTAGCCGAGGGAATATCGATCGGGGCGTTGGTCCTTGACCCCGACTATGTGGTCAACGGAGACATCGCGGATGTCGTGGTCGCTGCCACCGATGGCCGGTTGAACAGGTGGACCAAATTCAGTGCCCGTCCCGTCGGCACGATGGATCCCACCCGTCGGCTGGCCGGGGTGCAGCCCGAAGAGACCGTCGCCCTGGGTCCCGACCCGGGAATCGCTGACAGCGCGGCCATTCTGCTGGCAGCCGAGCAAATCGGCGCCGCCGAACGCTGTCTGGAACTGACAGTCGAATACGCCAAGAGCCGAGTCCAATTCGGCCGCCCGATCGGTAGCTTTCAGGCGCTTAAGCATCGAATGGCTGATCAGTATGTTGCGATCGCCGCGGCGCGGGCCGTGGTGTCCGACGCGTGCGATGACCCCACGCCCACCAACGCGGCGACTGCACTCCTCCTCGCCAGCGAAGCGCTCTGTGGTGCGGCGAGCGAAGGCATTCAGCTGCACGGTGGTATCGCGATCACCTGGGAACACGACATGCATTTGTATTTCAAACGGGCACACGGCAGCTCAAATCTGCTGCGATCGCCGCGAGAGCTGCTGAACCAACTCGAATCCGAGGTAATCGACACGCCGTGAACGATTCTGTCGCACTACGCGCCGGCATCCCGCCGTTCCATGTGATGGACGTCTGGCTGGCGGCTGCGGAGCGCCAGCGCAGCCACGGTGATTTGGTGAACCTATCGGCAGGCCAACCCAGCGTGGGTGCTCCTGAACCGGTGCGGGCGGCCGCGGCAGCAGCCCTGCAAGCCAACGCTCTGGGCTACACCGTGGCGTTGGGCATCCCCGAGCTGCGGGCCGCGATCGCATCGGATTACCAACGTCGGCACGGGATCTCGGTGGATCCCGATGCGGTGGTAGTCACCACCGGCTCGTCGGGCGGGTTCTTGCTGGCTTTCCTGGCCTGCTTCGACGTGGGCGACAGGGTGGCGTTGGCCAGCCCTGGCTACCCGTGCTACCGGAACATCCTGTCGGCGTTGGGATGCGAGGTGGTTGAGATCGAATGCGGACCGGAAACGCGGTTTCAGCCCACTGCCCGGATGCTGGTCGAACTTGACCCGCCGGTGCGGGGCGTCATCGTCGCCAGCCCGGCCAATCCCACCGGTACGGTCATACCACCGTCCGAGTTGGCGGCGATCGCGTCCTGGTGTGCGGACTCCGGAGTGCGGCTGATTAGCGACGAGGTCTACCACGGTCTGGTCTACCCGGGCGCACCGCAGACCAGCTGCGCATGGGAGACATCACGAAATGCGGTTGTGGTCAACAGCTTTTCCAAGTACAACGCCATGACGGGCTGGCGGCTGGGCTGGCTGCTGGTGCCGAGCGAGCTGCGCCGCGCGGTGGATTGTCTGACCGGCAACTTCACCATCTGCCCGCCGGTGCTTTCACAGATTGCCGCGGTGGCGGCGTTCACACCCGATGCGATAGCCGAAGCTAACGGCAACCTTGCGCACTACACCGCCAACCGGGCGCTGCTGCTCGACGGCCTGCGCCGAATAGGCATCGATCGGCTGGCCCCCACCGATGGTGCGTTCTACGTCTACGCCGACGTGTCAAATTTCACCGACGATTCGATGGTGTTCTGCTCAGAGCTATTGGCCGACACCGGTGTTGCCATTGCGCCGGGCATCGACTTCGACACCACGCGGGGCAAGAGGTCCGTCCGGTTGTCGTTCGCCGGACCAACCGGCGACATCGAAGAGGCCGTGCGGCGAATCGGCCCCTGGCTATCGCGCCGGCAGGGTCAAGGACCGCCGGTCAGCGGTTGAACCGTCCGGCGATGTAAGCGGCTCGGCAGGCGTTGCGGGCCAACTTTCCGCTGGTCGTGCGTGGAATGGCGCCAGCCGCCACCAGCTTTAGATCTGCGAGCCGGATGTGGTGTTGCCGCGAGACCGCGGCGCGCACGGTTTCGGCGATTTCCTCCGGGTCGGCACGGCCCGCGCCGGCGCCGCGCTCAGCCACGACGACCACCTGCTCGCCGGCCTGAGCGCCCGACGAGTCGGACGCATCGGTCGGAACGGAAAACGCGGCGACGTAGCCGGTGCGGATCGCGGTAGAAGCCTCGCTGACAGTGGTTTCGATGTCGTGCGGGTAGTGGTTGCTACCGTCTATGATGATGAGGTCCTTGATCCGTCCGGTCAGGTACAGCTCACCGTCGACGTACACGCCGAGATCACCGGTAGCCAGCCAGTAACTGTTCTCCGGAGCACCATCGGCATGGCTGGCGTCGGACAGCCGGGACTGCAGCCGATTGCCGAAAACCCGTCGCGTTTCCTCTTCGCGACGGAAGTATCCACGGGCAATGTTGTTGCCGTACAACCAGATTTCACCCACCGTTCCGTCGGCCACCTCGGCACCCTCGGGGTTGGCAATAACCACCCACTGATCGGGGATCGGCTGGCCGCACGATACGTGCGCCACCGCACCCGGTGCATCGGGCGCGACGGTCACAGCACGGCCCAAACCGAGCTGTTCCCGGTCCAGGTAGATGGCGCTGGCCGCGGCGTTCTGGTCGATGCTGGCGACCGACAAGGTCGCTTCCGCCATCCCGTAGGACGGCTTGATGGCTGTCGCAGGAAGACCGTACGGCGCGAAAGCCTTGGTGAATTTCTCGACGGCCGATATGCTCACCGGCTCGGACCCGTTGAGCAGGCAGACCACGTTGCTGAGATCGAGGTCATCGCCCGCTGCCGGCAGTCCGCGCGCGGCCGTCAGTTCGAAGGCGAAGTTCGGCGCGGCCGCAAAGGTCCGACCCTTCCCCGACTCAATGCCCAGCTGTTTGATCCATCGGTAGGGCCTACGAAGGAACGCCATGGGATCCATCAACGTGAGGTGTGGTCCACACAAGGCCGGGAACATGATCATCATCAGGCCCATGTCGTGATACAGCGGCAGCCAGCTCACGCTACGGACATCAAAGTCCAGACCGCCCGTGATGATCATCTGCATCGCGTTGGTGTAGACGGCGCGATGCGTGATCTCCACTCCGGCCGGCGTGCGCGTTGAGCCAGAGGTGTACTGCAGGTACGCGACATCGTCGGTGGCTATCGCCGCGTCGACGAACATCGAACCGAGCGAGTCGGGCACCGCGTCCACCGCGATCAACCGCGGCCGCTCGCTGGGCGCAAGCGTTCGAATGAACGTTCGAGCGGACTCGGCTGCCGCGGTCGTCGTCAAGATCACAGCGGGCTGGGCGTCGGTCAGCACCGCCGCCAACCGCTCGGCGTGGCCCGACAAAGTCGGCGCAAACAGCGGTACCGGGATATTCCCCGCGTGGGCGGCACCGAAGAAAGCCGCCACATAGTCAAGCCCCTGTGGCGCCAGGACGGCCACCCGATCGCCGGGCTTGGTGACCTGCTGCAGGCGGGCACCGATCGCACAGACCCGCAGCCACAGCTCGTTCCAGGTGAGCTCGACGGCCCGTCCGTCCTGATCCTGCGAGTAGTCGATGAAGCGGTACGCCAGACTGTCACCGAGGTAGTCTCGGTTTTGGGCTAAATTCGAGGTCAACGTCACACCGTCCGGCACCACGACCATACGGCCGCGGAAGGCGGAAGGGTCTACCCCGCTCGACGCGGTAGCAATGTTGTTCAACGTTGATCCCGACTCACGTTAGGACAGGTTAGTAGGCGTGTGGGGCATTTGCGCCTCTGGCCCTGTATAGCGCTGGTCACGATCGGGTCTGACGTCGACCCATTTGACATTAATGGTTTCCTTGGAGGCGCCGCACGGTCACGCGCGGACCGGATTGCGGACCAATACAGCATGCCAGACCGACCATGGCGTTGTCGAAGGGCGCGCCCGGTCGGTGGACAATCCGAAACCCTGGGTTCCGGCCAGTTTCATCGACCTGATTCGCTCGGATACCAGCATTGGGCGGTTCCAAAAACCCTTTGCCAGAATATCTTTTGAGACCAAATCACGTCTCTGCAACCGCGAGCTTGGAATATACTACGTGGCAATAGCTTTCGACGTTCAAGCGTCTAAATTCGAGTTTTCGAGGGCTCGTGAATGTCGTCGATTCGCGCCTCCAAGGCAGCGCGATCGCCCACATCTTCGATGTTGATCCCGAACAGGTCCCTGAGGGTATCGACGACCGCAGCCGCGCCGTCCAAAAGGACTTTTTCGGTCCCCCTGTCCCGGTGGATGGCCAGAATCCGGCCGGACAGGTTGTACCGGGCGTCATCCCGCACCACCGCAACCAGCAAACCCGTTACAAATTGCGACTTCGGGTGGGTTGAGACATACCAGCTACCCACCGTCAAATCGATGTTCGGCTGGGTCCGCGTGGTGAATTCGTAGAGGTCCTGCCAATCGCCACGAACCTCGGCCTGCAGGACCAGTCCGTCGCCGCGGTCCTCAAGTCGATATGGTCCGCGTGTCGTCTGTTGGACGCCACCGATTTCAAAGCGGATGGGCGAGGTCGGGGTTTGTCCGCCGAAGCCGACATCGACCAGATAGGTCGCCTGGGCGCTGGGGAACCGCACTGCCAACACGGTGTGGGTCTGTGCCGGTAGCGGCGCGTCCGGGCCCTGCATCCAGATCACCCGGCCCGCTAGTCGCCGCACCTGAAAGCCGATTTGTGTCAGCACGTAGCCCATCAGCCCGTTGTGCTCGTAGCAGTAGCCGCCGCGGCCCCGACGAACCAGTTTGTCGGTCAAGGCCGCTGCGCTCAGGTCGTCGACCGGCACGCCAAGGACCGGATCCAGGTTCTCGAACGGAATCGTTCGGGTGTGCGCGGTCATCAGGTCCTGCAGTACTTCCAGCGTCGGGTCGGCGGGACCGCGATAGTCGATGCGATCGAAATATCCGTTCAGCTCAATCGTCATACGGCCATTCTGACGCCGGGTCCTAACATCTTGGTTATGCCAAATTTCTCGGACTTGCCACCTGCGGATCAGGAAGCAATCGGCAAGACGCTGCTGACGCTGTTGAAGGCATTCGACGAGCGCGACGCGGAGCCACTGCGGCACGTGTACTCAGAAGACGCTGACTGGGTCAACGCCTTCGGCACGGTCAAGCGGGGACGCGACGAAATCGTCGACTACCTCAGGGGCCTATTCAGAGACGACTTATTCAACCGCGGCGAACTTGCCGGTCCACCGGAAACCAGTTTCCGGGTGCTGACACCCGAGGCGGTGCTGGTCTCCGCGCATCTCCAGGTCAAAGGCCAAGGACTCGTCGGCGGCGCGACATTGGATCGAGACAACTTCTCGTTGCGCGCCTTGCAACGTCAGAACGACGGGTCGTGGCTGATCGTCTCCGAGATGTTCCAGGACGCCAACACCGAAACCACGTACGCGCACTGAAGGGTCTACGCCTGGCTGTTTGATTTGTGTCGAATACGGGGAACCAGTAGTTCGGAGTGGCCAGCACCACTACACACCGATCTATCAATGGAGCCCACCATGAGCACCACCACTATTTGGATTGTCGCGGTAGTAGCCGTTCTTGCGTTAATTGCCCTGGTCGCCGTGGTCAGCAAAGCAGGCAATCGGCGCAGGCACAGGCAGGCGGAAGAGATTCGCGAGCAGGCGAAAATCGAGACGGGCCGGGTCGAGCGGCGTGAGGCACTTGCGCAAGAAACGGCCGCCAAGGCCCGTGCCGCTCAGGCCGAAGCGGAGGTCAAGGCCGCCGAAGCCGCCAGGTTGCAGGAGCAAGCCGCCACGCATCAGAGCCATGCCGCAACATCGCGCGAGCAGCTCCGAGAGCAGTGGGATCGCGCTGACGGCATCGACCCGAAGACCGCCAAACAAAAGCGCGAGGCTGTTAGGTCCGAAGAAGACGCGGCGACCGCCACGGAGTACGACAGGCAAGACGCCCCTGTGGAAGCCAGCTACCGGGACGCCCGATAGCTATCACTGTGCACCGTAACGCTACTGCGGAATCTCCCCCTCGAGATTTCGCAGTAGCGTTACGCTCACGCCGTTTCGCGGCGTGCCGCTAAAGCCAGGTGTCCTCGGTGGTGGTGGTGAGGAACGCATCAAGGTCATCGCGCCATTGGGCCGGCGTGGTCTTGTCCGGCTCGATGCCGGTGTAGTCACCGCGATAGAACAGCAGCGGCCGTGGCTTAATCTTGGGAGCCTCCGACAACAATTCGACCGCGCCGAAGACCACGAAGTGGTCGCCGCCGTCGTGCACGGACGCCACCGTGCAGTCGATGTAGGCCAGCGACCCATCGATCACCGGCGAACCGAGTTGTGATGGGTGCCAATCGATTCCGGCGAACTTATCCGGCTCCTTGGAGCCGAACCGCGCAGAAACGTGCTTCTGCTTCTCGGTCAGCACATTGACGCAGAACCGGCCACTGGCTTCGATGGCCGTCCAAGATCGCGACACCTTGGTCGGGCAGAACAGCACCAGCGGCGGCTCCAATGACAGCGCCGCGAACGACTGGCATGCGAACCCAATCGGGACCTCGTCGTGCACGGTGGTGATGATAGTGATCCCGGTGCAGAACTGTCCCAGTACCTGTCGGAAGGCTCGCGGATCGATCGGCGCCGACATTGTTTTCCTAGAGGTCAGTTGCTGAAGCCGACACTGAAGTCGTGGCCCCACAGACTGATCGCGGTGCTTTCCCGGGCGACCCAGTCCACATCGGCAACTTTTCTTCCCTCACAGCCGAATTCGACGTCGAAGCCGCTGGGTGTCTTCATGTAGAAGGACAACATCAGGTCGTTGACGTGGCGGCCCAGCGTGGCCGACATGGGCACCTTGCGGCGCAACGCCCGATCGAGGCACAAACCCACATCATCGGCCTCGCCGACCTCGACCATCAGGTGCACGATGCCGCTGGCGGTCTGCCCCGGCATGAACGCGAGACTGTGGTGGCGCGGGTTGCAGCCGAAGAAACGCAACCAGGCTGGCGCCCCGTCCGCGGGCCGACCCACCACCTGCGGCGGCAGGCGCATCGAGTCACGGAGCATGAACCCCAGCACATCCCGGTAGAAGTGCAGCGACTCTTGGTCGTCGCGCGTGGTCAGCACCACGTGTCCAAGACCCTGTTCACCGGTGACGAACTTGTGCCCGTACGGGCTGACCACCCGGCGGTGCTCTAGGGCGGCGCCGTGGAAGACCTCCAGGCAGTTGCCCGACGGGTCGGAGAACCGGATCATCTCGTCCACCCGACGGTCCGCCAGCTCGGCGGCGGTGGCCTCCTTGTACGGCGTGCCCTCCAGGTCAAGACGATTCCGGATCTCCTGCAGGCCTGCGGCGTTCGCGCACTCCCAGCCGGCTTCGATGAGCCGGTCCTGTTCACCGGGCACGATCACCAGCCGGGCCGGGAAATCGTCCATCCGCAGGTATAGCGCACCCTCGGTGCTGCCCTTACCTTCGACCATGCCAAGGACCTTAAGGCCGTAGTCACGCCAGGCCGCCATATCGGTGGCCTCAATTCGCAGGTAGCCAAGCGACCGAATACCCGTAACGCTGCTCATCACGCGCCTCCCAGGAAATCTAGGGTGAGCTTGTTGAACTCGTCGAACTTCTCCACCTGCGCCCAGTGCCCGCACTGCCCGAAGACGTGCAGTTGTGCACGTGGAATGGTCTTTAACGCCACCAGTGCGCCGTCCAGCGGATTGACCCGGTCCTCGCGGCCCCAGATCAGCAATACCGGCTGGCGCAGCTTGTACACCTCGCGCCACATCATGCCGAGCTCGAAATCGGCCCCGGAGAACGACATCCCCATGGCCCGGGTGGCGGTCAGCGATTCCGACGTGCTGGCCAGTGCGAAACGCTGGTCCACCAACTCCGGCGTGATCAGCTTCTGGTCATAGACCATGACCCGCAGGAACGCCTCAAGATTCTCCCGGGTGGGCTCGACGGAGAACTTCCCCAGCCGCTTGACGCCCTCGGTCGGGTCGGGCGCAAACAGGTTGACGCTCAAGCCGCCTGGACCCATCAGCACCAGGCGTCCGGCGCGATCGGGGTAGTCGAGCGCGAATCGGACCGCGGTACCACCGCCCAGCGAATTGCCGACCAGCGGAACTCGTCCCACGCCCAGCTGGTCGAACAGGCCTTTAAGTGCCCTCGCGGCATAGTGATTGAACTGGCCGTGCTCCGCGCGTTTGTCGGAGTGGCCGTAACCGGGCTGATCGACGGCCAGCACGTGGAACCGCTCGGCCAGCACCGCGATGTTTCGCGAGAAGTTGGTCCAGCTCGATGCCCCCGGACCACCGCCGTGCAGCAGCACAATCGTCTGGTCGTTGCCAATTCCCGCTTCGTGATAGTGCAGCTTCAGCGGCCCATCCACGTCGACTTCCGCGAAGCGCGAGGTGGACTCGAACGTCAATTCGTCGATCTTGGCAGAGCTGGCCGTCATCGCTAGACCATCGTATCGCCGGGCGGCAACCCGAACTCGTTGTTCCCGAAGATCACGTACGCCCGCTCGGGGTCGTTGGCAGCGTGCACCCGGCCAGCGTGCGCGTCGCGCCAAAATCGCTGAATTGGAGCGTCATTGGCCAGCGCGGTGGCCCCGGAAGCCTCGAATAGCCGGTCGATCGAGGCGATCGACCGGCCGGTTGCGCGTACCTGGTCCCGACGCGCGCGGGTGCGCAGGTCGAAGGGAATCTCCTTGCCGGCGGTCAACAATGCGTACTCGTCGCCGACGTTTCCGATCAGCTGGCGCCACGCGGCATCGATATCGCTGGCCGCCTCGGCGATGCGGACCTTCGCGAACGGGTCATCCTTGGCCTTTTCACCGGCATAGGCTGCCCGCACCCGCTTGCCCTGGTGCTCCACGTGTGACTGGTAGGCGCCATAAGCCATGCCCACGATGGGCGCCGCGATAGTGGTGGGATGCACAGTGCCCCAGGGCATCTTGTATACCGGCGCTGTGTTGGTCTTGAATCCGCCGGCGGTGCCGTCATTCATTTCCTTGTAAGAAAGGAACCGGTGCCGCGGCACGAAAACATCCTTGACGACGACGGTGTTACTGCCGGTGCCGCGCAGGCCGACCACGTGCCACACGTCGTCGATGCGGTAATCGCTATGCGGGATCAGGAAGCTGCCGAAGTCGACCGGGCGGCCGTCCTTGATCACCGGACCGCCGAGAAAGGCCCAGGTGGCATGGTCGCAGCCGGACGACCAGTTCCACGAGCCGCTGACCAGGTAGCCGCCGTCGACCACGACGCCGGCACCCATCGGGGCATAAGACGAGGAGATCCGGGTCTTCGGGTCGTCACCCCAGACGTCTTCCTGCGCCTGCTGGTCGAACAACGCAAGGTGCCAGTTGTGCACGCCGATGATCGAGCTCACCCAGCCGGTGGAACCGCACGCACTCGCCAGTCGCCGCGCCGCCTCGTAGAAGAACGTGGGATCGCACTGCAGGCCGCCCCATTGCTCGGGCTGCAACAGGGTAAAGAACCCGATGTCGTCGAGCGCCGCAACGGTCTCGTCGGGCAGTCGGCGCAGGTCCTCGGTAGCCTGCGCGCGGTCCCGAAGCTGTGGAAGCAGGTCGTCTATCCCAGCCAGCACCGACTGCGCATCACGCTGTTGAATGGATGTCACTTACGTTTGCCTCCCAGGAGTGCGGACTTACCCTGAAGACTAGAACACGTTCCGATTTGTGTCGAGCAGGGTATTCCTGCGGCTGGTAGGGATATAGATCGGCTTTTCTATAACATGTTCTAGTTGTAACGAACGAGAGGACGGGGTGTGACCGAGGCGGACCAGAACCAAGCCCCCGATGAGCCACTCGGCGACCATGTCCTTGAACTTCAGATCGCCGAGGTCGTCGCCGAGACCGACGATGCGCGGTCGCTGGTGTTCGCAGTCCCGGACGAACGGGGCGACCCGGACATCCCTCCGCGGCGGTTGCGCTACGCACCCGGTCAGTTCCTGACGTTGCGCGTGCCCAGCGAACGCACCGGTTCGGTGGCGCGCTGCTATTCATTGTGCAGTTCACCGTTCACCGACGACGCGCTCACCGTCACGGTCAAGCGAACCGCGGACGGCTACGCGTCCAACTGGCTATGCGACCACGCCCGCGTAGGCATGCGGGTCCATGTGCTGGCACCGTCTGGCACCTTCGTGCCCAAGACGCTTGACAGTGACTTCCTGCTGCTGGCAGCCGGCAGCGGGATCACCCCGATTTTGTCAATCTGCAAGTCGGCGCTGTCCGAAGGGAGCGGACAGGTCACGCTGCTCTATGCCAACCGGGACGAAGGGTCGGTGATCTTTGCCGGGGCGCTACGCGAACTGTCCGCCAAGTATCCAGAGCGGCTCACCGTGTTGCACTGGCTGGAATCGGTGCAAGGGCTGCCCAGTGCGGGTGCGCTGGCCACGCTGGCCGCGCCGTTCACCGACCGGCCCGCGTTCATCTGCGGGCCCGGCCCATTCATGGATGCCGCCCGCCGAGCCCTGGAAGCGCTGAAAGTGCCTGCCGCGCAAATACATATCGAGGTGTTCAAGTCACTGGAGTCCGATCCGTTCGCGGCTGTCACAATCGATGACACCGCCGACGAGGACGAGGCGCCGGCCACCGCGATCGTTGTGCTGGACGGCGAAACCCACACGGTGTCGTGGCCTCGCAACGCAAAGCTGCTCGACGTGCTGCTGGCCAAAGGCCTTGACGCGCCGTTCTCCTGCCGCGAGGGTCACTGCGGGGCGTGTGCCTGCACCCTGCGCAGCGGCAAAGTCAACATGGAGGTCAACGACGTCCTGGAGCAGGTGGATCTCGACGAAGGGCTCATTTTGGCCTGTCAATCTCACCCGGAATCTGATTCGGTAGAAGTCACCTACGACGAGTAGTCGCGGGGTAAATGCAGTAAGCCAGAACGGGGTCGGGATGAAGCGGCTGATAGCGGGATTTACAGTCGGCGGATCGCTGCTGACGTTCTTGCCCGTTCCCATCACCCCGACCGCGGCGGCGGCCAGCAACACCGCCGTCACCCTGTTCCCGTTGGACGGCCCCAACCAGCTCGAGACGCACACCGTCGTCGATTGCTTCAAATCCGATGGGCACTGTGATTTCGTAGCCGGGGCCGACATGCGCACACCCGACGGCGTGTCCGGTTTCCCGCCCAGTCTCTGGGCCCGCCAAACCACCGAGATCCGGTCGACGAATCGGTTGGCCTACCTGGACGCCCACGCCACCAGCCAATTCGAGCGGGTCCAGAAAGAGGGCGGGTCCGACGTGATCACCACCGTCTACTTCGGTGACGGACCGCCGGACAAGTACCAGACAACCGGTCGGATCGACTCGACCGATTGGTCGACGGGCGGCCCCAAGACCGACGTCAATGTCATCGTCTGCGCCCACATGCAGGTGGTCTACACCGGGGTCAACATCACCTCGCCCAGCACCTGCGCCCAGACCTCATTTTCTTAGCGCGGCAGGCCAAGCAATCGCTCGGCGGCCACGGTGAGCAGGATCTGCTCGGTCCCGCCGGCGATGGTCAGGCACCGGGTATTCAGGAAGTCGAACACCGCACGACTATGGACCAGGCCGCCGCCCTCGGACACGTCCATCATGAATTCCGCCAGCGCCTGCCGGTAGCGGACACCGATGAGTTTGCGCACGCTGGATTGCGCCCCAGGGTCCCGCCCGCCCACCGCCAGTTGGGCGATGCGCTGGTCGAGCAGCGCGCCGGTCTGGGCCAAGACAATCAACCGCCCCAGCCGGTCTTGCTGGGCAACGTCGAGATCGATCTCTGCCAGCACCTTGAGCAACTCTTCCATCGGGTTGCCCAGCGCGGTCCCGTTGGCCATCGCGATGCGTTCGTTGGCCAGTGTGGTGCGAGCCAGCCGCCAGCCGTCGTTCACTGCGCCGACCACCATCCCGTCGGGCACAAACACGTTGTCCAAGAACACTTCGTTGAACAACGAGTCGCCGGTGATCTCGCGTAGTGGCCGGATCTCGATACCCGGCGAGGTCATGTCGACCAAAAAGTAGGTGATGCCTTTATGTTTCGGAACGTCGGGATCCGTGCGCGCCAGGCACACCCCCCACCGCGCCTTGTGCGCCGCGGACGTCCACACCTTTTGCCCGGTCAGTAGCCAGCCACCGTCACCCCGCACCGCCTTTGTGCGCAGCGACGCCAGGTCGGAGCCCGCTCCCGGCTCGGAAAACAGCTGGCACCAAAGGAATTCGCCACGCGTGGTCGCCGGCACGAAGCGCTGGATCTGTTCGGGCGTGCCGTGCTCGAGGATTGTCGGCGCCGCCCACCAACCGATCACCAAGTCGGGTCGCGCGACGCCGGCCACCGCCAGCTCCTGATCGATCAGCAACTGCTCGGCCGGGGACGCGCCGCGGCCGTACGGCACCGGCCAGTGCGGCGCCTGCAGGCCAGCCTCGCCCAGGGCCGCCTGCCGCTTCTCCAGCGGCAGCGCGGCGATTTCGGCGACGGCCGCCGCGATCTCCGGCCGCTGGTCTTGCACCTCTTTTAGGGCAGAGAGGTCTAAGCCCAGACGGCGCCGCACGCCATCCTGGGTCAGCGCGGTTATCCGGCGCAACCAGTGCTCCGGCCCACCGAGAAAGCGGCCGATGCTGTGCGCGCGGCGTAGGTAGAGATGCGCGTCGTGCTCCCAGGTGCAGCCGATCCCGCCGAGCACCTGGATGCAGTCTCTGACATTGGCCTTCGCGGCTGCGATGCCGACACTCGCGGCCAGCGCTGCGGCGATCGAGAACTGCCGGTCGTCCTCGGCATCCCACGCATCGCCGGCGGCTTGGGCGGCGCGCGCCGCATCCGAAGCGGCCACCTCGGCCTGCTCGGCGCGGCACAGCATTTCCGCGCACAGGTGCTTGATGGCCTGGAAGCTGCCAATCGGCTTGCCGAACTGCTCCCGCACCTTGGCATACGCGACGGCGGTGTCCAGCGACCACCGGGTCACGCCGGCCGCCTCGGCCGCCAGCACGGTCGCGGCCAGGTCCCGCACCCGCTGGCCCGACTTGCCGAGCGGTGTGACCGGCGCAGACTTCAGCACCACCCGAGCCAACGGCCGGGAGAAGTCCGTTGCCCGCAGCGGCTCGACCTGCACGCCCTCGCTTGCCGTGTCCACCAACAGCCAGTTCCCATCGGCGGGCAGCAGCAGGACGCCGCCATCGGCGGCGCCGAGCACCCAACTGACCGAGCCTGACGCGCGCGAAGTCGCGACATCGAAATCGACACTGCCTTCGAGCGCCAAGCCGGCAAAGCGCTCACCGTCGGCCAGCGCGGCGAGCAGTACGGGATCGTCGACAACCAAGCTGGCCAGCGCGGTGGTCGCCACCGGCCCCGGAATCAGCGCCTTGGCGGCCTCCTCGACCATCGCGCACAAGTCCTCGATGCTGCCACCCGCGCCGCCGCGGTCCTCCGCGACGGCTACCCCGAACAGTCCGAGCTCGGCCAGGCCCGCGAACACGGGTCGCCAGGCATCGGCCTCACCTTGTTCGGTCAATCGGATCGCCGTGGTTCCGTCCAGCCCCGAGCCCGGGTTTCGGGCCCAATCGCGCACCAACTCACGCGCCGCAAACTGTTCGTCTGTGACGGTCGCTACCACGTGCGAGCCCTCCGCATTCTCGATGTAGGCCACTAGAACGTGTTCTAATAGTGCCAGCGATCGACCGACAAGTCGAACGCCATTCGGCGAGAAAGGTCCAGGACAAGTCGCTGTCCCCGACGCTACGGAGGTGGGAAATTCACACCCGGCTTGCGTATCGTCTGCGATCGAACCGTCCGGAAGAGGAGCGCCCCGGCAGATGTCGACAGCGAACACGAACCCGAGTCGAGTCACTGACTCGCAGCCGCGCGAGGTCCTGAACGTGGCGGTACTGGCCGAATCCGAACTCGGCTCCGAGGCCCAACGGGAACGCCGTAAGCGCATCCTGGACGCCACCATGGCCATCGCGTCGAAGGGCGGCTACGAGGCAGTGCAGATGCGCGCGGTGGCGGATCGCGCCGACGTGGCGGTCGGGACGCTGTACCGCTATTTCCCGTCGAAGGTGCATCTGCTGGTGTCGGCGCTGGGCCGGGAGTTCACCCGCATCGACGCCAAAACCGACCGTTCCGCGGTGGCCGGCGGCACCCCGTTTCAGCGGCTCAACTTCATGGTCGGAAAGCTCAACCGCGCGATGCAGCGCAATCCGTTGCTCACCGAGGCGATGACGCGGGCCTATGTCTTTGCCGACGCGTCGGCGGCCAGTGAAGTCGATCACGTCGAAAAGCTCATCGACGGCATGTTCGCGCGAGCGATGAGCGACGGCGAGCCAACCGAAGACCAGTACCACATCGCCCGGGTGATCTCGGACGTGTGGTTGTCGAACCTGCTCGCCTGGCTCACCCGGCGAGCGTCGGCGACCGACGTCAGCAAACGACTGGATCTCGCGGTGCGATTGTTGATCGGCGACGCCGAAAATTGAACAGGTCAGGCGGGCGGACCTGCGGTGCGCCCCCGGATCAGTTCGGTCTCCAGCAGCTCGACGACCGGCAGGCCTGATCTCGGCGGCTTGAGCAGCAGTTCGGCCGCCCGGCGGCCCTTCTGCAGGCTCGGCTGCGCCACCGTGGTCAGTCCGCGGCTGATCGCCTCGGGGATCCCGTCGAACCCGCTGACACTCATCTGTCCGGGAACGTAAATCCCTTGTGCCCGAAGGTAATCCATGGCTGACAGTGCCAGGATATCCGCGGTGCACATCAAAGCGGTGATGCGCGGATTGGCCTCCAGCGCCACCTTGGCGGCGGTGCCGCCCGAAGTCGGCAGATGCTCGTAGCTTTCCACCACGGTTAGTGAATCCGTGTCGATGCCGGCCGCCGTCATCGCCTCCCAGACACCGAAGATGCGTTCGCGCTGCACGTCGAACGTCAGCGACTTCAGCTGGTCGGCGTCCACCAGATCTTGGCGGCGGTCCGGGCCCAGTCGCATCGTCAGCAGACCGATCTCGCGGTGACCCAACCCGAGCACGTGATCGGCGATCTGACGCATCGCCGCCCGATCGTCAATACCCACCCGGGAAACTCCGGAGAGACCTTTGGGCTGGTCGACCACGACGACGGGAACCCGCCGCTGCAGCACCACCCGCAGGTTGGGATCGTCTTCTCGTACCGAGTACACCACGAACCCGTCCACCCCAGCGCCGAGCACAGCAGCCGTTCCATCCTCGAGACTGCGACTGGGTCCGACCGCTACCAACAGCAGTCCCTGCCCCATCTCTTCACACGATTGCGCCACTCCGGCCACGAAGTCCCGCGCCGCGGGGTCACTGAAGAAATAAGTCAGCGGTTCGGCGATCACCAAGCCGACCGCGCCGGCTTTGCGCGTTCGCAACGATCGGGCCACCGGGTCGGGTCCCAAGTAACCCAGCCGCTTGGCCGTCGTGAGCACCCGTTCGCGAAGGTCGGCGGAGAGCTGATCCGGTCGGTTGAAGGCATTCGAGACGGTGGTGCGCGACACCTTGAGTTCGTCCGCCAATGACGCCAGAGTCGCACGCCTGCGTGGTGTGGGACTCACGTTTGGTGAGGTTACAGCGCTTCCTGGGTCCGCTCAGCGAGTTCTGGAGCCGCCACTTTCTAATGGAAACGATTTTCATTAGTATTATGCTTCGGCCGGTGAGTCAGAAGGTAGGGAAGCGAAGGTGCGAATCGCACTAGTCAAGGTGACGCGGTGGCTGTCATTCACCGCCTGTTGCGTGATCGCCTCTACCTCGTTACCGGCCTGCGGGATCGGCAACTCTGCACACTCCGCAGCGGCCAGCGTGGTGGCGTCCACCGACGTCTGGGGCAGCGTCGCGCGTGCGGTTGCCGGCGGCCATCTCACCGTCCGGTCCATCTTGACCGGACCCGATGTCGATCCCCATTCCTACGCGGTAAGCCCTGCCGACGCGGCCGCGATTGCCGACGCCCCGTTGGTGGTTTATAACGGCGGCGGCTACGACCCATGGGTCGAACAGGTGCTGGCCCGCCATCCGGCGGACAAAGCGGTCGACGCCTACTCGCTGCTCGGGACCGCGACCGGAGCAAAAACCGGGGACCCGGCCAACGAGCATGTCTTCTACAACCTGAACGTGGCCAAAGCGGTGGCCGCCACGATCGCCGACCGGCTGGCGAGCATCGACCCGGGCAACGCCGCGGAATACCGGGCCAACGCCGCGGAATTCTGCCGCGGCGCCGACACGGTGGCGATCGCCGAACACGCCATCGCCACCGCATATCCGGGTGCCGGCGTCATCGCGACCGAACCCGTCGCCTACTACTTGCTCGCGGCGTCCGGCGTGGTCAATCACGCTCCGCCCACCTTTACCGCCGCCAACGAGAACGAGACCGATCCAGCTCCATCGGACATGGCAGCCGTCCTCGACCTGATAAATCATCGCGAAGTCTCGGCGCTTCTGGTCAACCCGCAGACGTCCACCCCCGCAATCGACGGACTTCAGGACGCGGCCCGACGGGCGAGTGTGCCGGTGAACCTGGTGAGCGAGACGCTGCCCAGCGGCGCCGACTACCTGAGCTGGCAGCGCGACACCGTCAACCAGCTGCTGGCCGCGTTGCGGTCGAGCCGATAGAGATGCTGGTAATCGACCAACCCGCGGGGGCGGTCTCGCTGCGCGGTGCCCGGCTGGCCTTCGGCGATCGCGTGCTGTGGGACCACCTGGACCTTTCGGTGTCGCCCGGTGAGTTCATCGCGGTGCTGGGTCCCAACGGCACCGGCAAGACGTCGCTACTCAAGGTGCTGCTCGGCCAGTTGGCGCTCACCGCGGGCGAGGTGTTTGTGCCGGGCGGCGGGCATATCGGCTACATACCGCAACACCGGCCGATCGACCGGGAGGTGTTGCTGCGCGGTCGCGACCTGGTCCAGCTGGGCATCGACGGGCGCCGCTGGGGGGTCTTGCCGCTGCGCTCTACCGATCGGGCCCGGCGGCGCGAGGCCGTGCAGCGGGCGCTGCAACGGGTCCGCGGCGAACGGCTGGCCGACGTTGCGGTCGGGGTGATGTCGGGCGGAGAGTTGCAGCGGGTGCGCATTGCTCAGGCACTCGCCAGCGATCCGACGCTACTGCTCTGCGACGAGCCGTTGCTGACCCTCGACCCGGCGAACGCCAGGCTGGTCGCGGCTCTGATCGACCGCCGGCGCCAGGAAGCCGGGACCACGGTCATCTTCGTCACCCATGAGGTCAACCCGATCCTGCCGTATGTGGACCGGGTGCTTTACCTGGTCGACGGCCGATTCCGGATCGGCACCGTCGAGCAGGTGATGAACACGACGACCCTGTCGACGCTCTACCAGGCCGACATCCAGGTGGTAAAGGTCAACGACCGCTACGTGGTGGTCGGCGAATATGACGGGTGCAACGGGTGAACCACCGGCTCGCCGAGATGCTGGACAACATGCTCTCATTCGACATCACCGCGCGGTTGCTGAGCCACGACTTTGTCCAGCAGGCGCTGCTGGCGGCAGCGCTGCTTGGGTTGGTGGCCGGGCTGATCGGGCCGTTCATCGTGATGCGCCAGATGTCGTTCGCCGTGCACGGATCCAGCGAACTGTCGCTGACGGGTGCGGCGTTCGCACTGCTGATCGGCTTTCAGGTAGGCCTGGGAGCGCTGATCGGCAGCGCGCTGGCGGCGGCCCTGTTCGGCATTCTTGGCCAGCGCGCGCGGGAACGGGATTCGGTTATCGGGGTGGTGCTGGCCTTCGGTCTGGGCCTTGCGGTGCTGTTCATTCACCTCTACCCGGGACGGACGGGAACCAATTTCGCATTGCTGACCGGCCAGATCGTTGGAGTGGGCTACTCCGGGCTGGCCATGCTGTCGCTCGTTTGCTTGCTGGTCATCGCCGTGCTGGCCACCTGCTACCGACCGCTGTTGTTCGCGACCGTCGATCCGGAGGTCGCGGCTGCCCGCGGTGTGCCGGTGCGCGCGTTGGGCGTCGTGTTCGCCGCGCTGGTCGGTGTGGTGGCCGCCCAGGCCGTCCAGATCGTCGGAGCCCTGCTGGTGATGTCGTTGCTGATCACCCCTGCCGCGGCTGCCGCGCGGGTGGTCGGATCGCCGGTCGCCGCGATCATTGCCTCGGTGGTCTTCGCCGAGGTCGCCGCTGTCGGCGGCATCGTGCTGTCGCTGGCGCCCGGCGTGCCGGTGTCAGTATTCGTCGCAACCATCTCTTTTCTGATTTACCTGTTCTGTTGGCTACTCGGGCGACGCCGGGAGGCCCCCGCTTAAGCTGGTCGTATCGGAGCAAGGGGGGGAAAAGATGCGCCAGCAGATCGCCGTCCTTGTGCTGGCCGGGGCCTGCACGCTCGCCGTCGGCTGCACCAACACCGCGAACGGAAAGGCCGTTCCCGCCGATAAGTCTGGACCCATCACTTCGACCCCCTTAGCAGTCTCGGCACTGGACGGACTGTTGCTGGATCCAGGTCAGATCAACAGCGCGCTGAGCGCGACGTCGATGAAAGTGTGGTTCAGCGCCAAGGCGATGTGGGACTGGGGCTCAAACATCACCGACAAGAACTGCCTAGCTATCGACGGGCCGGCACAGGACAGGGTCTATGCCGACACCGGATGGACCGCCCTTCGCGGCCAGCGCGTTGACGACAGCGTCGATGACTCCAAAAAGCGTGACCATTACGCCATTCAGGCGGTGGTCGCCTACCCGTCAGCGCACGACGCGTCCGCGTTTTACAAGGCTTCGGTACAAGGCTGGCCGTCGTGTTCAAACCGCCGGTTCAGCGACGTCACTCAGGGTCAGCCCGACGTCGTGTGGACGGTCGGTGCGGTCACCAACGCGAACGGCATGCTCAGCACCTCGCAGATACAGGAGGGCGGCGACGGTTGGGCCTGCCAGCGCGCCCTGACGGTGCGTAACAACGTCGCCGTCGATGTCGTGACGTGCTCCTACAGCCAAACCGGCACTCCGGCGATCGACATCGCTTCACAGATCGCCGCCAAGGTGGTTAACCAGTGAGCACCCAAGCCGGTGGGGTGGCCTGTATCGACCTCAATGCCGACCTGGGTGAGGGCTTTGGCGTCTGGCGCCTCGGTGATGACGATGCGATGCTGCGGGTCGTCACCAGCGCCAACGTGGCGTGCGGGTTCCACGCGGGGGATCCCGCCGGCCTGTTGCGGGTGTGCCGGATGGCCGCCGAACGGGGCGTGCGGATCGGCGCGCAGGTGAGTTATCGAGACCTGGCCGGGTTCGGCCGGCGATTCATCGATGTCGCCCCCGAAGATCTCATTGCCGACATCGTGTATCAGATCGGTGCGCTGCAGGGCATCGCGGCTGCCGCTGGCTCGACGGTGTCTTACGTCAAACCCCATGGTGCGCTTTACAATACGATCGTGACGAACCGCGAACAGGCCGCGGCCGTCGCGAGCGCCGTGCACTTGGTGGACGCGACGCTGCCGGTACTCGGCATGGCGGGTTCGGCTTTCTTCGACGAAGCCGGCCGCCAGGGCTTACACACCGTGGCAGAGGCATTCGCGGATCGCGCGTACCGACAGGACGGTCAGCTGGTTTCCCGGCGCGAACCGGGCGCGGTGTTGCGCGATCCGGCCGAGGTTGCGCAGCGGGTGCTGACCATGGTGACCTCCGGTCGGGTCACCGCCATCGACGGTACACAGATCGCAGTCAGCGTGGAATCGGTTTGTGTGCATGGCGATTCGCCGGGTGCGGTGCAGATCGCAACCTCGGTGTTTGACCAACTCGAGGCGGCAGGCATCGACATCAAGGCGTTCTGCTGATGAGACTCAGGCCCGGTCGTCCCGACATCGCACGGTATTCGAACCGGTTCGACGTGCCTGCCGCCGAACCTGACGCGCCGCTTTGGGCGACGTGGCTGGGCGTGGCGACGCTGCTACTCGACGATGGGTCCTCGGCGCTGATGACCGACGGCTACTTCTCACGCCCCGGCCTGCTGCGGGTGGCGGCCGGCAACGTCTCGCCGTCGCCGGCACGCGTCGACGGGTGCCTTGCCCGGGCCAAGGTGTCCCGGCTGGAGGCCGTCGTCCCGGTGCACACCCACTTCGACCACGTACTGGATTCCGCTTTGGTCGCCGACCGAACCAGCGCCCTGCTGGTCGGCGGCGAATCGGCGGCCAACGTCGGTCGCGGCTACGGGTTACCCGAGAGTCGCCTTGTCGTCGCGGTCTCCGGCGAACCAATTCGGTTGGGCAGCTACGACGTAACTCTGGTGGCGTCGCACCACTGCCCGCCGGACCGGTTTCCGGGGAAGATCAACGCCCCACTGACCAAGCCGGCGAAAGCGTCGGCCTACCGGTGTGGTGAGGCTTGGTCGGCGCTGGTGCACCACCGGCCGTCGGGTCGGCGGCTGTTGATCCAGGGCAGCGCGGGCTTTGTGCGGGGTGCGTTGAGCGGCCACCGCGCCGACGCGGTCTACCTCAGCGTCGGTCAGCTGGGCCTGCAGCCGCGGTCGTACCTGGTCGATTACTGGACGGAGACGGTGCGTGCGGTGGGCGCCCGCCGGGTGGTACTCATCCACTGGGACGACTTCTTCCGGCCGCTGTCAAAACCCATGCGGGCCTTGCCATATGCGGGCGACGACCTAGATGTGTCTGTTCGCATCCTGGACCAACTGGCCGCGCAAGACGGTGTAACACTGCAGCTGCCGACCGTGTGGCGCCGCGAGGATCCCTGGGCATAGACCCGAAATCCAAAGATGTCCCTGCCCATTTCGCTGTTACTGCTTGCTGTTGTCCTCTTCTTTGCCGTCACCCGGCCGCGGGGCTGGCCGGAGGCGCTGGCTGCGGTTCCTGCGGCCGCCATCCTGATTGCGGTAGGAGCGATCTCGGTTCATCAGGCGGTGGTGCAGGTCGCCGGGCTATCGGGGGTGGTCGCTTTCCTGGGTGCGGTTTTGGTGCTGGCCAAGCTGTGCGACGACGAGGGTCTGTTCGAGGCGGCGGGTGCGGCGATCGCGCGCGGGCACGTCGGGTCGGGGATGCTGCTGGGCCGGGTGTTCGTCGTCGCGGCCACCATTACCGCTGTGCTCAGCCTGGACGCCGCCGTCGTGTTGCTGACCCCGGTGGTGCTCGTTGCCGTCCGCCGGCTGCGCGCCCCGGTGCGGCCCTACGCCTATGCCACCGCTCATCTGGCTAACGGCGCCTCACTGCTGCTTCCGGTGTCGAATCTGACCAACCTGCTGGCCTTTCACCTCGCCAACATCTCGTTCAGCAGATTCACCCTGCTGATGGCGTTGCCCTGGCTGGCCACGGTAATCACTCTCTATCTCGCCTTCCGCTGGTTCTTCGCCTCGGACCTGCGCACCCAGCCGGACCCGGAGCAACTCGGGCCGCCACCGCGCCCGCCCGTATTCGTCTTGGCGGTCGTCGGGCTGACGCTGGCCGGGTTCGCGGTCGCTCAATCCGCTGGTGTCGCGCCGGCCTGGGTGGCGTTGGCCGGAGCGTCGGTGCTGGCAGTGCGCAGCTTGTGGCACCGGCACACCTCCGTGGCCGAGATCGTGCGCTCGGTCAACGTCTCATTTCTGGTATTCGTGCTGGCGCTGGGCGTGGTTGTGCAGGCGGTCATGGTCAGTGGAATGGACAGAGCGATGTCTGCGGTGCTGCCGTCGGGCTCAGGGCTGCCCGCATTGCTCGCGATTGCCGCGGTGGCCGCCGTGTTGGCCAACGTCGTCAACAATCTGCCCGCGACGCTGGTGCTGCTGCCGCTCGTCGCCCCCGGCGGACCGGCGGCCATCCTGGCGGTGCTGATCGGGGTTAACATCGGCCCCAACCTGACCTACGTCGGTTCGCTGTCCAACCTACTGTGGCGGCGAGTGCTGCGCCGGCACGACGTCGAGGCCGGCGTGGGCGAGTACACCCGCCTCGGGCTGTGCACCGTGCCCGCGACCCTGGTGGTCGCGGTGCTCGCGCTGTGGGTAAGCGTGCGGCTGTTCGGCAGCTAGCGTGCAAAGCCGATTCCACGTTCGCTACGCGCTCAACATCCGGGTGTTGAAGCTACCGGCGCACTGCCGGCCGCGGTATGAGGTCCGCTCTTGGATGCGGGCGCGGATAGGTGCAGCGGCGATCACCGTGAACGGTGTTGCCAGCGGGAAGTCCAAGTTAAGCGACTCGATCTCGACCGCGCGAATGATCGTGGCCAGCGCGAGCGTTGCCTCCAACATCGCGAAGTGATCACCGATGCATGAGCGCGGGCCGCCGCCGAACGGGAGGTACTGCCAACGGCTGCGAACCTTCGACCGCTCTGGCAGAAACCGGTCCGGATCGAAACTCAGGGGATCCGCCCACAACGCGGGATCACGGTGCATCGCATAAAAGTTCACCACGGCAAGAGTTTTCGCCTCAACCCGGTGGCCATCCACCACGATGTCGCGGGTGGGCGAGCGCAATGTTCCCGCCGCGGGCGGGCACAGCCGGAGCGCCTCGTGCAAAACCCGCACTGTTAAGTCGAGGTCGGTCACATCGCCTGGAGTCAGCGGCCGCTCGCCGAGCGCGGCTACCTCCGCGCGCACCCGCTCCTGAATGCCGCGGTCATGCCCCAACGACCACAACGCGTAGGTCAGCGTGGTCGAGGTGGTGTCGTGGCCGGCGAGCATGAACAGCACCAGCTCGTGGCAGATCTCATCATCTGGCAGCGGCCGACCGGTCTCCGGATCGATCGCCTCGATCAGGGCACGCACCAGCGGGGCTTCGCGGTCCGGGTTTGCGCGAACCGCGTGCAGGATTTCGGCGGCCAGGTGGTGCAGCGTCTCGTTGGCCCGGCGGGCGGCGCGCTGGCCGCGGGTGGGCAACCACCGGGGCGGGTTCACCGGCCGCGTTCCGCGGTCCGCCACCCATGCCAATGAAGCAGTCAGTGCGGCGCCCACCTCCTCGGCGCGGTCGTCGAGGTCCACCCCGAGCACTGATCGCCCGAGTGCCCGCATTGTCAGCTTGCGGCACTCGCTGTCCAGGTCCACGAAAGTGCCGTCTCGCCAATCGGCGACGAGGTCTTGCGCGGCCGTAGCCATGTGTCCGGCATAGCGGGGCACCTGCTGCTTGGTGAACATCGGTTGGAGCGCCCGGCGCCGCGGCAGCCATCGCTCGTGCGGAAGGTTCAGCAGGTTGCCGCCCATTAGAGCGCGCATCTCGACCATCGTGGTGGCCCGACCGCGGTCTGCGACCTGATCGTTGCGCCCTAGCAGATCACGAGCACCCTGCGGGCTGGCGATCATCACAACGTTCGGTAACAGCCACTTCGGTCCGAGCACCAAGCGGGTGACTGGGCCCCCGGCGTTCAGGAGGTCCTGATGGCCGTCGATGTAGGACCGCAATCGCTTGAGTTGCTGCCGAAACGGCAGCGGATTCTTCGGCACCAGCGGGAGCGCACCTACGTCGGATTTTTGCAGCGCGTGGACCATGCCAACTCCCTTGCTGAACGTGGATGATCGTTCAACACGACACGGTATTTCCGACCTTTGCCACTACGCATGCGTAGTCGACTACCCCATCAACCCGGCCGAACTAAGCGTCACTGGGCCCGGATCGGATGATCGACGCCAGCTCCTCGCGCGACTGGGCCCCCACCCGCTGACAGGCCCGGTAGATGTGGCCCTCCACTGTGCGCACCGACATCACCAGCTGGTCCGCGATCTGGCGGTTGGACAGACCTGCCACGACGAGTTCGATGACATCGCGCTGACGACCCGACAACTTAAGACCTGCCGGAGTGCGCAGCGCCGGCGTGCACAAGCCGCCGCATTCATCGGCCAACTCCTTGGCCAGCGCCGCGGCGAACAGCTCACGCCGGCGCTGCTGGCTCGAAGCGAACGCGGCGGAGGCCTGCGCCGCCGTGTCGGCGGCCGCGGCCCGATCACCGATCGCCCGGTATTCGGCCGCTGCCGCCAACAAAACCTCTCCGTCCCCGGCCAGCAAAGCCCCGGCATGCAGTGCGACGGCATCGGCCAGCGGCAGCGACAACGCTTCGGCCAGCTCCTGCGCCCGTTCCGCTCCCGAGGCATCGCCCCATTGGGCCGCGGCCTGTATGCAGGCCAACTCGTGGGTGGGCTGGCCGCGGCCGCGAGCCACCCGCGCTGCCTCCAGCACGCTCGCCACCGCCTCGCTCAACCGGCCGCTTGCCGCCATCGCCCACCCGCTGGCCAGCGACAGGCCGGTATGCATGAAAAGGTAATCCGCCGGCACGGACGACCGCGCCTCCGCGACAGCGTCATTCGCTTCGGCAGGCTGCCCCAGTTTGGCGTGTGCTTCGGCCAGCGCGAAGTAGCTCGCCGGCCGCAAGCCCGTTCTTATAGAGTGCCTTTGCACGCCGGCAAGCGCCTCATGCACCAACCGTGCCGCCTCGGCGGCAGCGCCGCGGACCAGTTCGGCATTCCCGGACAGCAAGGCCAGGTTCGCATAGGCCAGACCGGGAACGTCACGTGATGCATCGGCCAGTTGCTTTGCCGTGCTTACGAATTCGTCTATCCGCCCGGTCAAACGGCAAGCGCGCCCGTACACCGCACCGAACCAGAATCGCATATGCGACGCCTGAAACGACGTCGTCGCGCGACGCAGCGCCTGCTCGGCCACGGCCGTGAGATCGTCGACCTCCCCGAGCACCCCCATAGCCATGATCAACGCGAGCGAGGCCATCATCGCATGAAAATCCGACAGAGTGGCTGAATCCAAAGCGGCCCGGGCCTTTTCGGCCGCGGGTTCGCAGCGCGCCAACACGGCGTCGATGCAGGCCTGGACGGCCAACCGCTCCGCCACCTGGGCCGGGGTCTCGACCATCTTGGAATCGAGGGAAGCAAGGCCTTCAAGGATCATCGCCGCCTCTGTGGGCTTACCCAGGAACCAGACCAGGTTTGCCGCCCGCAGGGTCGCCCAATGGTGACTGTCGGGCGCGTCCGCACCGGCCATGTCGCGCAGCGCCGTTTCGGCCTCCTCGCTGCGCCCAAGCAGCACCAGATTCATCGCCCGGACGCCGGCCGCCCCTGCTGCCCCGCCTTGCGCGGCGGCAGTGGCGAACCGGTCGGCCAGCTCGAGATCCAGCAGCGTCATGGCATGCCGCGCTGATTCCAGATACAGCTCAGGGTCGGGGTCAAGATCCGAGTCGAGGCTCAGCAGCGCCCGGCGCACGGTGGCCTGCATGTCGGCGTCGCCGTTTTCCGCCAGCCGCGTCGCCAGCTGGCCCCGGATGCCGGACAGATAGATCTCGCCTACGCTCGCGCGGCGAAGCTCACCGAACAGCGGGTGCGCCAACCTTGCCATCAGCGTGCCCCCGGTGCGTTCCACGCTCACCAGGCCAAGCCTCTCGGCCTCCGCCAGGTCGCGGCGACGCACCAGATCGCACAACACATCGACGGCCAGCGGCTCACACTGCGACAACGTATCGACCACCAGCGCCAACTGCGGGGTCAAGCGCCTCAGCCGGCGCCCCACCGTGTCGGACAGGCTGGCCGAGACCGCGACGTCGCCGTCCCACATCCACACCCCGGCCAGTTCCCGCATCCGGCCGGCCGCCACCTGATCGGCAACCAGCTGCCGCAGAAACAACGTATTTCCGCCGGTCAGTTGCCAGAACCGGGCCGCGCTACGCGCATCGACCGGACCGCCCAGGGTGGTCTCGATGATCTCGCGTGTTGCCGCAGCCGACAGCGGCTCGAGATCAAGACGGGCCAACAACCCGTCTTTCCACAGGGCGGTCACCGCGTCGGGTTCCTCGCTGCCCGTGCGTACTGTGACCACCAGCCGGGCCCCACCCGACTGGGCCAGCCGGTGAACGACAAAGGCCGACAACCCGTCCAGTAGGTGCGCGTCATCGACGCCGACCACCACCCGACCCTGGCGCTGTTGCGTGACAAAAGAATTGATCACCCGCCGCACGCTTGTCAGCGGGTCCGACATCGCATCGCCCAGCGAACCGATGAATGCCCCGAGCGGCAGCGCATGCGCCGATTCGGTACCAACGATCCAATTGGTGCACTCGCCGGCCGCCGAGGCACGCCGCAGCACTTCACGGGCCAGCCAAGTCTTGCCCACACCAGCGCCTCCGGCGATAACCACGCCGGAATGGTTGCCCGTCCTGCTCAGGGCGCGGCGAATGATGCCTAATTCGCTGTCACGCCCGGTCAGCAGCTCGCCGCTGATCACTCGCCGACTATAGCCCGGTCAGCCAGCAACGGACGCGTCGAGCTATCCGCGTTTCGTTGCAGCGCCCAATAGGGATACTGCGGGTCACCGGCGACCACCGGAGCGGTGTCGACGCACTTTTGCGCGTCGATCGTCGGGTCGTGCCACACCACAGGATGCCCGTCCTTGGTGATCGCGATGTCGAGTTCGAGGGTGCTGACGCCCAATTCAAGCGATTTGGCGAATGCCCGCAGCGATTCCTCGGTGGTTTCGCCACGCCCACCGCGATGGGCCTGCAAATCAAAGCCCGAGGGAGCAGCCCTGGAAGGCGGCTTAGGCGGCGCGAGAACCCCAGCCGTCAGCGCGGCACCGATGCGGGCGCGCCAGCCGGGCATTTAACTTCTGCGCTGCCGTGCGATTTCGGCGAGCACCACCCCGGCGGCCACCGAGGCGTTCAGTGATTCCGTATCACCGGCCATCGGGATCGACACCACCTGGTCGCAGGTCTGCCGCACCAGCCGTGACAACCCCTTGCCTTCCGACCCGACGACCACCACTATCGGATCGGTACCGTCCAGGTCGTCGAGCACCGTGTCGCCATCGGCATCCAGTCCGACCACCCGCACTCCGTGATCGGCCCAACCCTTAAGCGCCCTGGTGAGATTGGGTGCCCGCGCCACCGGAACGCGGACCGCCGCACCGGCGCTGGTGCGCCACGCTACCGCCGTGACCGAAGCCGAGCGTCGCTGTGGGATCAGCACGCCGTGGCCGCCGAACGCCGCGACCGAACGAATGATCGCGCCGAGGTTGCGTGGATCGGAGATGTTGTCCAGCGCAACCAACAACGCCGGCGGCGATCCATTGGCGGCGGCCAGCAGGTCATCTGGGTGGGCGTAGTTGTATGGCGGTACCTGCAGTGCGATGCCCTGGTGCAGATGGTTGGCGGCCATTCGGTCCAGGTCGGTGCGCGGAACTTCGAGGATCGCGATACCCAGATCGGCCGCGCGGGAGACAGATTCGGTTAGCCGCTCGTCGGCGTCGGTGCCAAGCGCGACGTAGAGCGCGGTTGCCGGGACGCCGGAGCGCAGGCATTCCACCACCGGGTTGCGCCCGAGTACGGTTTCGGTTTCATCGGTCCGCTTGTCCGGTCGACGGCGCGGCTGTGCAGACTTGGCGCGCTTGGCGGCGGGATGGTTGGGACGTAGATGCGCCGGTGGGGTGGGACCGCGCCCCTCGAGCGCACTGCGACGCTGGCCGCCCGAGCCGACGGTGGGGCCCTTTTTCGAACCCGATTTGCGTATCGCGCCCTGACGCCGTGAGTTGCCGGCCATCTACTTCCCGTCCCCGGCCAGCAGCTCCCACTGGGGTCCGTCGGCCGTATCGGTGACCTCAATGCCGGCGTCCTTCAACCGGTTACGAATCTCGTCGGCGAGCGCCCAGTTGCGTTGCTCGCGGGCCGTTTGCCGGTTTTCGAGTTCGACTTGCACCAGCACGTCGACGGCGGCCAGAGCGGCCGACGTCTCGTCGCGAGATTCCCAGCGCTCGTCGAGCGGGTCGCAGCCCAGGATGCCCATCATCGCGCGGATCGCTTCGGCGCTATGCAGGGCACCTTCATGGTCGCCCGCATCCAGAGCCCGGTTACCTTCCGCGCGCGCCTGGTGCACCTCGGCGACCGCGATCGGAACGGCTAGGTCGTCGTCGAGCGCCTCGGCGAAGCGTGCGGTCCACTGGCCGGGAAAGACGGCACCGACTCGACTGCGAACGCGGTGCAGGAATTCCTCAACCCCGACATAGGCCTTGACGGCGTCCTGCAGGGCGGTCTCGGAGAATTCCAGCATCGACCGATAGTGCGCACTGCCAAGGTAATAGCGCAGTTCGGCGGGCCGGACACGCTGCAACATCGACGGTATGGACAGCACGTTGCCCAGCGATTTGCTCATCTTTTCGCCGCCCATCGTCACCCAGCCGTTGTGCAGCCAGTAGCGGGCGAACCCGTCTCCGGCGGCACGGCTCTGCGCGATCTCGTTCTCGTGGTGCGGGAATATCAAATCCATTCCACCGCAGTGAATGTCGAATTCCGGCCCGAGATAGGTGCGCGCCATCGCGGAGCATTCCAGGTGCCAGCCGGGACGTCCGCGACCCCAGGGCGTGGGCCAGGACGGCTCGCCGGGCTTGGCCCCCTTCCACAAGGTGAAGTCGCGCTGATCTCGCTTGCCGGTTGCCACCCCCTCGCCCTGATGCACGTCGCCGACCTTGTGGCCGGACAGTTGGCCGTACTCCGGGTAGCTGAGCACATCGAAGTAGACGTCGCCCCCGGATGCGTACGCGTGATTAGTTTCGATCAGGCGTTCCATTAATTCGACCATCTGCGTGATATGCCCGGTAGCGCGCGGCTCGGCCGACGGTGGCAACACGTCCAAGGCGTCGTAGGCGGCGACGAACGCGCGCTCGTAGGTGGCCGCCCACTCCCACCACGGCCGGCACGCCGCAGCGGCCTTGTTCAGGATCTTGTCATCGATATCGGTCACGTTGCGGATGAACGCGACGTCGTAGCCTCGCGCCGTCAACCAGCGGCGCAGGATGTCAAAGGCCACGCCGCTACGGACATGCCCGATATGCGGCTGGCCCTGAACGGTGGCACCGCACAGATAGATGGAGACGTGCCCGGCACGCAGCGGAACGAAGTCACGCACGGCACCCACCGCCGTATCGTGCAGTCGCAAGCGGGCGGGATCGGTCACGACGTGCCAGCTTACCTGCTGGTTCGGATGATCAGAGCCGTCGCGATCGCGGCCAGGCCCTCGCCGCGCCCGGTCAGTCCCAGCCCGTCGGTGGTGGTTCCCGATACCGAGACGGGCGCCCGCAGTAGGTCCGACAGGACCCGCTGCGCCTCGGCACGCCGCGGACCGATCTTGGGGTGGTTGCCGATCACCTGGACGGCGGCGTTGCCGACCCGGTAGCCGTGCCGCGATATCAGGTCGATCACGTGCCGCAGCATGTCGGCGCCGCTGACACCCTTCCAGCGCGGATCGTCGACTCCGAACACGCCGCCGATATCACCCTGACCTGCCGCCGACAGCACGGCGTCACACAGCGCGTGCGCAGCCACGTCGCCGTCGGAATGTCCGGCGCAGCCGTCGGCACCCGCAAACAGCAGCCCAACCAGCCAGCAGGGCCTACCGGGTTCGATCGGGTGCACATCCGTGCCCAAACCGACCCTTGGCAGGTCGGGCAGATTCGGCAGCTCGCTCATCGCCGGACGATCGCCTGGGCCAGTAGCAGATCTAGCTGGTTGGTGATCTTGAACGCCAGCGGGTCGCCGTCGACCACCTGGATCTGGCCGCCCACCTGCTCGACGAGGGACGCGTCGTCGGTGACATTGGACCCAAGAGCCGCGCGATATGCGCGCAACAGCAGGCCGGTCGCGAACCCCTGCGGGGTCTGCACCGCCCGCAGGCCGGCCCGCTCCGGCGTGCCCAGGACAACGCCGTTGGCATCCACGGCCTTGATGGTGTCAGACAGCGGCAGCGCGGGCACCACGGCGGCGTGACCGGCCCGCAATGATTCGACAACCCGGACGATCAGCGCCGGCGGCGTCAGCGGCCGCGCGGCGTCGTGCACCAGCACAAAGTCCGGTGCTTCCGATCCTGGAGCCTCGGACAAGGACGAAAGCGCCAGACGCACGGACTCGGTACGGTCGCAGCCGCCTGCTACCACGACAGCCTTCTTGCCGAGGATCAGCTTCGCCTCGTCAGTGAGTTCCGCGGGCACCGCCACTACGACGGCGTCGACCACCCCGGAGTCGAGCAAGCCGTCCACGGCTCGCTCGACAAGGGTCCGTCCCTCGAGCTGATGGAACGCCTTCGGGATATCGGCGCCGAGTCGCTGCCCCGAACCGGCGGCAGGAACGACTGCGACTACCAGCGTCTCAGGCCTTTCAAGAAGCGGCGGCAAGAACCTCGTCGAGGATGGTCTCCGCTTTGGCGTCGTCGGTGCTCTCGGCCAAGGCCAGTTCACCCACCAGGATCTGCCGCGCCTTGGCCAGCATGCGCTTCTCGCCGGCGGACAACCCACGCTCCTGATCGCGACGCCATAGATCGCGCACTACCTCGGCCACCTTGTTCACGTCGCCCGAGGCGAGTTTCTCAAGGTTGGCCTTATAGCGGCGTGACCAGTTGGTCGGCTCTTCGGTGTGCGGGGCCCGCAGAACCTGGAACACCTTGTCCAGGCCTTCTTGTCCGACGACATCGCGGACACCGACATACTCGGCGTTATCGGCCGGGACTCGAACGGTCAGGTCTCCCTGCGCCACTTTCAAGACGAGATACTCTTTTTGTTCCCCTTTAATGGTCCGGGTTTCAATCGCCTCGACTAACGCAGCACCGTGGTGCGGATAGACAACGGTGTCACCGACCTTGAAGATCATCTGATTCGAGCCCCTTTCGTTACCTCATTCTAACACGGCGGCCCAAAGCGTGCGGATCAACGTTGCAGGTCAGGGGCACAACGCGCAGATTAGGGGTTGACAGGAGAAGCAAGACGTGCCATCAAGCACACTAGCAACGTCCCGATCGGGACCCGCCGGGTACCCCGCGCGACGCCCTGGTCTGCTGGTCTTCGGGCTTGGCCTGCGGTCCCGCGCTACCGCGGGCGGCACCTTCCTACTACTGTGCATAGTTGCAACGTGCATAGCTACAAGCCCAACCGCTGGCCCAGCAGGAGGAATTGAGTGAACCGCTTCAAGATCCGCCTGCCCGCGCTGGCCGTCCTGGCCTCGACCGGTGTTCTCGCCGCGACGCTCACCGGATGCGGTGCCGGTCAGATCTCGCAGATGGCCACCCAGGAGCCCGCCGTAAACGGCAACAGGGCGACGTTCAACAACGTGGCGCTGCGCGACGTACACATCCGGGCCAGCCAATCCGGCGACTTCATCGAGCCGGGCAAAACCGTGGACCTGGTGCTGGTGGCGATCAATCAATCACCGGATATCACGGACCGGCTGGTAGGCATCACGAGTGACATCGGCCCTGTGACGCTCGCCGGTGGCGATGGCCGGTTGCCCGCAGGCGGGATGCTGTTCATCGGTACTCCCGATGGCAAGAAGGTCGCCCCGGGGCCGATGGACGCCAACAACGCGGCCAAGGCGACCGTGACGTTGGCCCAGCGCATTACCAATGGCCTCACCTACAACTTCACCTTCAACTTCGAGAAGGCCGGGCAGGCGACCGTGATGGTGCCGATTGCGGCCTCGGAGGCTCCGCAGCGGTCCTGACCGCACACCCGACGGCCTGTCACGCCGGGGTTGTCGCACCAGGCCGATACGGTCAACGCGTGGCAAACGCACGCTCGCAGTACAGGTGCTCGGAATGCCGCCACCTCACCGCCAAGTGGGTGGGACGCTGCATGGAATGCGGCACGTGGGGCACCGTCGACGAAGTGGCCGTGCTCAGCGCGGTCGGTGGGGGCCGGCGTTCCGCGAATCTGGGTCCGGCATCGAAAGCCGTTCCGATCAGTTCCATCGAGCCGAATCTCAGCAAGCACCGCCCAACGGGGATCGACGAGCTGGACCGGGTGCTCGGCGGCGGTGTAGTGCCCGGTTCGGTGACGCTGTTGGCGGGCGATCCGGGCGTCGGCAAGTCGACGCTGCTGCTCAAGGTCGCCCACCAGTGGGCACGGGCGGGCCGGCGCGCGCTGTATATCTCGGGCGAGGAGTCCGCCGGCCAGATCCGACTGCGAGCCGACCGTATCGATTGTGGGGGCGACGGGGTCTACTTGGCCGCCGAATCCGACCTACACACCGTGCTCGATCACATCGCGACCGTCCGGCCTGAGCTGGTCATCGTCGACTCGGTGCAAACCATGTCCACCGGCGAGGCCGACGGCGTCGCCGGTGGAGTCACCCAGGTCCGCGCGGTCACCGCGGCACTCACCGCGGCCGCCAAGGCCAACGGCGTCGCGCTGATCCTGGTTGGCCACGTCACCAAGGACGGGGCCATCGCCGGACCGCGCTCGCTGGAACACCTCGTCGACGTGGTGCTGCACTTCGAAGGCGACCGCAACGGGACAGTGCGGATGGTCCGCGGGATCAAAAACCGCTTCGGCGCATCCGACGAAGTCGGATGTTTCATGCTGCACGACAACGGGATTGAAGGTGTGGCGGACCCATCGAACCTGTTCTTGGATCAGCGACCGACACCGGTCCCCGGCACCGCGATCACGGTGACGCTGGATGGAAAGAGACCGCTGATCGGCGAGATTCAGGCGTTGCTGGCGACCTCGACCGGCGGCTCGCCGCGTCGCGCGGTCAGCGGGATAGACCACTCCCGGGCCGCGATGATCACCGCTGTACTGGAGAAGCACGCCAGGCTGCCCATCGCCGCCACCGACGTCTACCTGTCAACGGTGGGCGGGATGCGATTGACCGATCCATCGTCGGACCTCGCGGTCGCGATCGCGCTGGCCTCGGCATACGCGGATCTCCCGCTGCCCACCACCGCGGTGATGATCGGCGAGGTCGGCCTGGCAGGTGACCTCCGGCGCGTCAGCGGCATGGAACGGCGCCTGGCCGAAGCCGCACGGCAAGGGTTCACCCTCGCGCTGATCCCGCCGGGTTGCACCGCGGTACCGCCGGGCATGCGCGCACTCAGCGCACCGACCATCGTCGCGGCGTTGGAACACATGATCGACATCGCCGATCACCGCAGCAGTAGGCCTACCGGCCTGTTCATAGCAGAATGACACGTTGTGACCCGTCCGACCCTCCGCGAGACCGTCGGCCGTCTGGCGCCCGGCACCGGGCTCCGGGACGGCCTCGAGCGCATTCTGCGCGGCCGCACCGGTGCACTGATCGTGCTCGGCCACGACGACAGCGTCGAAGCCATCTGCGACGGCGGCTTCTCGCTCGATGTCCGGTACGCGCCGACGCGGCTGCGGGAGCTGGCCAAGATGGACGGCGCCGTGGTGCTGTCCACCGACGCGAGCCGCATTGTGCGGGCCAACGTGCAGTTGGTTCCCGATCCGTCCATACCCACCGATGAATCGGGCACCCGGCACCGCTCAGCGGAACGGGCCGCGATCCAAACCGGCCACCCGGTGATCTCGGTCAGCCACTCGATGAACATCGTCACCGTCTACGTCGGCGGCGAGCGCCACGTGCTCACCGATTCCGCGACCATCCTGTCGCGAGCCAACCAGGCCATCGCCACCTTGGAGCGTTACAAGGCCAGGCTCGACGAAGTCACCAGGCAACTGTCCAGGGCGGAGATCGAGGACTATGTGACGCTGCGCGACGTGATGACGGTGGTTCAACGGCTCGAGTTGGCCCGCCGCATCGGTCTGGTGATCGACTACGACGCTGTCGAACTGGGCACTGACGGGCGTCAGCTGCGCCTGCAGCTGGAGGAGCTGCTGGGCGGAAACGACACCGCCCGAGACCTCATCGTGCGCGACTACCACGCCAACCCCGAGCCGCCGTCCAAAGAGCAGGTCGCCAGCACCCTGGCCGAGCTGGACACGCTCTCCGACACCGAATTGCTCGAACTCACCGCGCTGGCCAAGGTCTTCGGATATCCCACCACGGCAGAGGCCCAGGACTCGGCGCTGAGCCCGCGTGGCTACAGCGCCATGGCCGGTATCCCCCGGCTGCAATTCGCCCACGTCGACCTACTGGTCCGGGCATTCGGAACGCTGCAGGGCCTGCTGGCGGCCAGTTCAAACGACTTGCAATCGGTGGAAGGCATCGGTTCGATGTGGGCCCGCCACGTCCGGGAGGGGCTGTCGCAGCTGGCGGAGTCGACGATCGCCGACCCCCTCAACTAATTACCGGCTGCGGCCGGCGGCGCTTCCGGTGGCGGCGCCAGGCCCGGCTGACCCGGCCCAGGAGCCGGTGGCGGTTGGTTCAGCACGAACGGGACCGAGAGCGAGCGCAGATTGCCCAGCTGTACTACGAGGTTGTAGGTGCCGGGCCCGATCGCCGGCCGCGGCAGCGGGCAGTGCGGCGCCGATCCCATCCCGGTCCAGGTCACCGCCGTCGTCACCTGCTCGCCCGGCGTGAAGCTTTTGATGAGGGTCTCGTTCGACGGCGCGCAGTCCAGGTTGGACCACAGCCGTTTGTTGTCCAGCGAGTACACGTAGGCGGCGAGCACCGCAGCGCCGACATCGCGCTTGCAGGCCACCAGCCCGATGTTGGTGACGACCATGGTGAATTTCGGCTGGTCTCCAATGAAGTACTGAGGTGCGTTGGTCAGGCCCTTGACGGCCAACGTCGAATCGGGGCAGTCATCGCCCGGGTTGAGCACCGGTGGTGGCTGCACCGCAGCGGTGGCGGTCGGGGACTCTGGGTTTTGCCCCTCCGGCGGCGGCGCCAACGGGTTGTTACCCTCCTGCCCGGGTGATGGCGGCGCTTGCGGCGGTTGCGCGCCCGGATGACCTTGGGCGGGGGCAGATTTGTCGGCGTTCGCGGGTTTGGCGCCCGCGCTGCTGCTCACGAAGGCGATAACGGTGGCGATGGCGATCCCGATGACGACGACCGCGATGCCCAGGGCTAAGCCCCTGCGCCGCCAGTAGATCTCTGTCGGTAGCGGACCTTGCGGTTCCAAATCCAGCACATTCACACCGTAGGTCCAGGTCACGCGGATTTGTCCGACCCGCCTCGGCGTGTCGCCGGGTTAGCGGGCCAACCGCCGTGTTAGTGCCGCCCGGCTACTCGCCTTGTTACTCACCAATGTCACCGATGTTGTCGACCAACGCCGCCCGCCCGTCGGCGAGGTGGTAGGTAAGGCCCGCCACCGCCAGGGTGCCCGCAGCCACCCGTTCGGCGATGGCCGTCGAGCGCGCCATGAGCTGTGCCACCGTCTCGCGCACGTGCCGTTCCTCGAACTCGTCCACGCGGGTCAAACCGTCGCGGCGGCCCATCAGGATCGACGGCGTGACCCGCTCCACCACATCCCGCACGAAACCACCCGGTATGACGCCCTCATCGATTGCGCTAAGAGCCGCCTTGACGGCGCCGCAGCTGTCGTGGCCCAGCACGACGATGAGCGGCACGTCGAGCACCGTTACCGCGAACTCGATGGAGCCCAGCACCGCTGAATCGATGGACTGCCCGGCGGTGCGAACCACGAACATGTCACCCAGGCCCTGATCGAAGATGAGCTCGGCCGCCACCCGGCTGTCCGCACAGCCGAACAAAACCGCCGTGGGTTTCTGACCCGCGGCCAGTCCGGCCCGATGAGAGATGCTCTGACTGGGATGCTGCGGCTTGCCGGTGACGAATCGCTCGTTACCCTCTTTGAGTGCTTTCCACGCGGTTACCGGACTGGTGTTGGGCATGGCACATATTCTGCTGTGCCGCAGCCGCCAATGGCTAGCCGAACGCACGTCCCGGCGGGTGAACTTCTGGCGTGGTACCAACGATCCCGCCGTGACCTGCCGTGGCGAGAACCCGGGGTCGACGCATGGCAGATCCTGGTCAGCGAGTTCATGCTGCAACAGACGCCAGCGGCGCGGGTCTTGTCGATCTGGCCGGATTGGGTGCGACGCTGGCCCACCGCATCGGCCACCGCCGCGGCCAGCGCCGCTGATGTCCTGCGCGCCTGGGGCAAGCTGGGTTATCCGCGACGCGCTAAATGGTTGCACGAGTGCGCAACCATCATTGCGCGCGACTACGGGGACGTGGTTCCCGATGACGTCGACACCCTGCTGGGCTTGCCGGGCATCGGCAGTTACACGGCACGAGCCGTCGCGTGCTTCGCCTACGGTCAACGCGTGCCGGTGGTAGACACCAACGTGCGTCGGGTAGTGACCCGCGCCGTGCACGGCCGGGCCGACGCCGGTTCGCCGTCGGCCGTACGCGACCACGCTGACGTCGCGGCGCTGTTGCCGAATGGCGGATCAGCACAGCAATTTTCGGTGGCATTGATGGAGTTGGGGGCGATCGTCTGCACCGCGCGCACACCTCGATGCGGTTTGTGTCCGCTTGCCGATTGCGCATGGCGGCACGCCGGCTATCCGCCGGCGCAGGCGCGGGCGCGGCGCGTCCAAACCTATGCCGGAACCGACCGTCAGGTCCGCGGGCGGCTGCTAGATGTGTTGCGCGCCAACAACTCTCCAGTTGACCGTGCACAGCTGGACGTGGCGTGGCTGGCCGATACCCAGCAGCGCGACCGGGCGCTGGACTCCCTTCTCGCCGACGGCTTGGTGACCAGGACCGCGGACGGCCTGTTCGCATTGCCCGGCGAGGGGTGAGCGTGCGCCGGTCAGAGGTCGTTTCCGGCGTAGGACTGGTTGAAGCTTTTGTTGGCAAGTGGGAAGTCGGGAACGATGGTGTCGGCCATCGCGACGGGCAGCGCCGGCCAGTTGAACCAGGATGGGTCGACGATCTTGGCCCGGGTGATGCGATTTGCGGCGTCGACTTCGACTCGGTGGACTATGGTGCCGCGCCACCCTTCGACGATGCCGATGCCGGTGCGTGCTCCGTCCGGGGCGGGTAGCTGTTCGGCGTATTCGTTTGGACCGGACTGTGATTCGATCAGATGACAGGCCAACACAACGGCGGCGGCAAATTCCTCTCGCCGCACCGTGTACCGGGCGAGCACGTCACCGGTAGCCGAGCCGATCTCGGTGACCGGCAGCGCCGTGGTCGGATGTTCGAGCCGGGCGTCGGTGCGCATGCCGCTGGCGCGCGCAACATAACCGAGGCAGCCGAGGCCATGCGCGTCTTGGGGGTGCAGGACGGCCGTCCCGGCGAACCGGTCATACACCACACCGTTTTGCAGCGTCAGCTGGGCGACCTCGGCTACGTCGGCAGCGATGGATCTCAGCTGAGCGACGTCGGGTAACGCCTGCAGTCTGACCGCGCCGGGACGAATTGCGCCGCGCAGCAACCGGTGCCCGGTTACGGTGGCGTTGAGCCGCAACAGTTGTTCGCGGATGCGTTGAGCGTGCGCGTTGGCGAGTGCGAAGCCCACATCGTTGGCCAACGCGCCCAGGTCGGCGACGTGGTTATAGAGCCGTTCGAGCTCAACGAGCAGGGCCCGCAGTCGGTGTACCTCGTCGGGGAGTTCGATCCCGAGCGCGTCTTCGATGGCGAGGCTGTGGGCGAGCGCGTGTGCAACGGAGGTGTCGCCGCTGATCCGTTCGGCCAATTCGACTGCGCCGTCGGCCGGCCGATCGTGGAACAGCTTTTCCAGGCCGCGGTGGACGAACCACAGTCGGGCCTTGAGTCGCAACACGGTTTCGCCGGCGACGGAGAAACGGAAATGCCCGGGTTCGATCAGTCCGGCATGCACCGGGCCGACCGGGATCTCATATACACCGGGACCCTCGACCGGGACGAAAGGGAAACTGCCGACGCCCGCGAATTCGGGTGCGGGCGCGGCATTTCTGCGCATCGGATACCAGTCCTCGGGCCAGTGTTCGTGGCGCGCCAGTGCCCGCAGTTTGGGATGCCCGACGGGCCGGATACCGTACAAGTCTGCCATTTCGCGCTCGAATCGGCCGGCCACGAACGACACATATGCCAGCGAGCGCACTGCCGGATCATCCTTGGAAACAACATACTCAAGTTCGACGCGGCGGTCGGGCCAGCCGGCCAGGAACAAGTAGACGACGCGGAAGCTATCGTCGTCTTCATGCGCAGCCACCAGACCCAGCCGAAACCCATTTCTCAGCAGATCTTCTGCTTCTTTGGCCAGCTCGTCCTGCGATAGCCGTTGCCGCACTGTATTACGGCCCATGGCGTGACCCGATGTCGCTGGCTGCGGTGGTGAACAGGTCGGTGAGCGGGCCGGCGGTGACACCGAGGGCCATCGATGCTGCGATACCGAGGATCAGGGCCGCCGCCACCGTTCGCGGCACGGCGATCACGGGTGCGCCGGCGGATTCGCCCAGCAGGATGCGGCCCGAGTTGCGCGCCAGCGCAGCAAAGGCGATCACGATCAGCAGCATGCCCACACCGAGTGCCCAGCTGAGCTGGGCGTCCGCGAGCGAACGGGCGATGGCCAGTTCGCTGGCGAACATCGCAAATGGTGGCAGCCCGAGCAGCACAATCACGCCGACGGCGAGCGATCCACCGATCAGGCGGGAACGGCGCAGCACGGCGGTGATGTCGGCGATCGCGGTGGAGTTGTGCGCAGCCTGCAGCTGACCGCTTGCCAAGAACAGCACCGTCTTGCCGATCCCGTGCGCGAGCACGTGCAGTAGCAGCGCGGCGATCGCCAAGGTGGTTCCCGCGGCCGCGGCGATAGCGATCAGGCCCATGTTCTCCATCGAGGAGTAGGCAAGCATGCGTTTGATGTCAGGAGTGACGGTGAGCATCAGCGCGGCGATCAGCAGCGTCGCCAGCCCGACAACCAGCAGCCCCTCCCGCATATAGGCGGGCCCGGTGGCGGTGTCGATAATCGGTTTGATGCGGATCAATACCGAAAATGCCACTGAAAGCAGCACCCCGCTCATCAACGCCGACACGGGTGCCGGGGCCTGGCTATGCGCGTCCGCCAACCAGGTGTGGAATGGAAACAAGCCGGCCTTGGCGCCGTAGCCGATCAGCAGCAGTCCACCTGCCAACCGCGTGATGCCCGGATCCAGCCTGCCTGCGTACGCCGTGAGCACGTCGAGGTTCAGTGCTGCGGTAGCCGGGGCGCCGGCATGCTCGACGGCGTAGTACAGCAGCACGGTGCCCAGAAATGCGATCACGATTCCGACCGAGCAGATCACGACGTATTTCCAGGTCGCTTCCAGTGCCGTGCGGGTGCGGCGGTGCCCCACCAGAAAAGCGGTGATCACGGTCGTCGCTTCGATCGCGACCCAGATCACTCCGATGTTGTTGGCACACACCGCAACAACCATCGCCGCCAGGAACGCTGCCGTCAGTGACCCGTACACCCGAGCGCCGCGCGCGTCGGTGTGACTGTCGGCTAGTTCGGCATCGAGGTAGCCGATGCTGGCCCACGAGGCGAGCGTGGCGACGATTCCGATGACGATCAACATGGTGACGGTGAGCGCATCGACTCGGAGTAGTCCGCCCAACGCGAACCGGGCCCCCGATCCGACATACAACCCCAGGGCCGCCCCACACCCGAGCACCGTCAGCGCTGAGACAACGATCAGCACGGCGGTCACGCGGCGCCACCCCCCGATCAGTGTGGCGATTGACGCACTGATCGGAGCGAGGATCGCGGCCAGCAGTAATCCGGTCATCAGTCGTGCAACTCTTGCAGCGCATCCAAGTCGGCACCGCCGAAAGTGCGCGAAAGCCGGCCGGTCAGAACGCCGATCACAATGACGGCGAACAGCACGTCCAGGGAGGCCCCGAGTTCGACAATCAGCGGCACCCCCGCGGTTAGCAGGAACGCGGTCGCAGCGATTCCGTTGTCCAGCATGAGGAATCCCGCCGCCTGAGACACCGCGTGACGCCGCGTGACCATCACGAACAATGCGATGAGTACCACCGCGGTGGCAGCCGGGACCGCGGTGGTCGTGGCAGCAGGCTGCAACTTCACCAAATTCCGGGTGGCGGCGAAGGCGGCCAGCGTCAGTCCGGCGGTGATCAGCAGTGATGTGGCGGTGTTCACCAACGGGGTGGCCTCGCGCTGTGATCGCGACTCAGTGCCGACTGCGCGGGCCAGCGACTGCGGCAGCACCACGGCACGCAACACCAGCACGGCCAGTCCGACACCGATGAGCGCGGCGTCTCCGTCGTACACCCCGCGCAGGATCGGGATGGCCGCCAGCGCAACACCCTGCCACGCCAGCAGTCGGGTGATGGCGCTCAGGTCACGGCGCCAGACGATCAGGACGGCCGACAGGATCAGCCCGCCGGCGGCCAGGTCGACCAGTACCGCGAAACTGTTGTATGTCATGACTGCACCGTGAAGAAGTTGGCGGCGGTGACCGCGAGCAGGGCCAGTAGAAATGACCCGGCGAGCAGTTCGGGAACTCGGAACAGCCGCAGCTTGGCGACGAATACCTCGACAGTTGCGAGCAGTCCGGCCAGCACGGCAACCTTGGCCGCTACCGCTGCGACGCCAACGACGATGCCCACCACGCTGGGCCGGCTGCCGGCGATTCCCCACGGCGCGAACAGGTTTGCCAGCAGTGCGAGCAGCACCGTGAGTCGCATACCGGACGCCCATTCGACGAGCGCCAGGCGCGGACCGGCGTATTCGAGAATCATCGCCTCGTGCACCATGGTCAGCTCGAGATGGGTGGCCGGGTTGTCGACCGGCAGTCGCCCGGTCTCGGCGACGATCACGATCACCAGCGCGGCAAATGCCAGCACCGCGGCCAGGGAGACCACCTGTCCGGGGTGGGTGATGGTATGCGCCACCAGTGCACCGAAATTGGCCGATCCCGCTGGAATGGACAGCGCGAACACCGCAAGCAAAATGGTGGGTTCAACCAACGCGGCGATGGTGATCTCGCGGCTGGCGCCCATGCCGCCGAACGACGTGCCGGTGTCGATGCCGGCCAGCGTCAACGCAACGGTGCCCACGAACAGCAGGCCCACGACGGCGAACAGGTCGGCGCCGCCATCCAGTGGTGAGCCGGTGGCGACCAGCGGTGCGATCGCGGCGATCAGCAACGTCGATCCGGCGACGATGGCCGGCGCGGCTGCGAAGACCACCGTCGTGCCGAGCGGAGTGATCTGTTGCTTTCCGAGCTGTTTGAGTATGTCACGCCATGGCTGCAGGACACCTGCGCCGGCGCGGCCCTCCCAACGCGCACGCACCTGCCGGGTGATGCCGACCACCAGTGGCGCCCCGGCCACCACGGTGCCGATCTGAACCGCGCCCGCGACGTAGGACAGTACGTTCACCGGGCGACCACCAGCACGGTCAACACACCGAGCGCACCATAGGCCAGGTACAGGTGCACGCTTCCGGTATGAGCGCGCCGCATCATTTCTGCGGCGGCTGCGACCACCTGGATCACCGGCGTGTAGAAACGTTCCTCGATCGCGTCGGCGATTCTGGCCCGGTAGGTGATCTTGTCGGCCAGGTAGTGCGACTTGGGGGTCTGAGTGACCTCGATATCGGTATCGGGTCGCAGTACGTCGGCGAAGACCCGTTGCAGCGGTTCGGCGAACGACGTCGCTGTGTACTGCATGCGTGCGGTGAGATCATCCGCGCCACAGGCCCATAGCGGCAATGTCGCGGGTGCCGGACGCCGCCACTGACGCCAACGTCCCAGCCCGGCCGCGATGAGTGCGGCCACCACCACACCGGCAGCGATCACCCCAGGTGCGATCGACCCCTGCAGGCCGGGCAGTCGCACCACGGCGCCGAGATCGGTGAACTCCACCGAGCGGGCCGCGGGTAACGCGGCGATCACCCGACGCAGCGCCGGCGCGACAACCGAGGGCGCTACCGCCAGCACCAGACAGGCGGCTGCAGCGATCCCCATGCCAGCCAGCATGGTGCCCGGAGCCTCGCGGGCCCCGGCGGCCTCCGGGCTGCGCGGCCGCGCGAGGAATCCGATCCCGAATGCCTTGACCATCGCGGCCACCCCCAAGCCGGTGGTGAGCGCTACCGCGCCGACCGCCAACGGGGTGGTCAGGGCCAGCAGAGTGCCGTGCCCGGGAGCCGTGTGGATCAGCGACTGGACCAACAGCCACTCACTGACGAAGCCAGCGCCCAGGGGAAGTCCACACGCCCCGAGAGCGGCGACCCCGAACAGGGTGGTGGTGGCCGGCATCCGGGGGGCCAGGCCGCCCAGCCGGTCGAGGTCCCGTACCCCCGTCGCGGCCAGCACCGACCCTGCAGCCATGAACCCAAGGCTTTTGAACGCTGCGTGCGCGATCAGATGCAGCATTGCCGCGGCGGCAGCGATAGTCGCCGGCCCGCGCGCACCCGAGGCCGCGAATAGCGTCGCAGCTCCCAATGCCAGTGAAACCAAGCCAAGGTTCTCGGTTGTCGAATAGGCAAGTAACCGTTTAAGGTCCGTGGCCACCGAAGCCTGCACCACGCCATAGAGCGCCGATACCGTGCCGACGAGCATCAAGGTGAGGCCCCACCAGCGCGGACCCGGCCCGAGTAGCTGCAGATCAAACCGGCAAATGCCATAGATCCCCAGGTTGACCATCGCCGCGCTCATCAGCGCCGAAACCGGGCTGGGCGCCTCCGGGTGGGCCCGCGGCAGCCAGGCATGGACTGGCACCAACCCGGCCTTGGAGCCGAACCCCGTCACCGTCAGGACGAAGACCGCGGCGGCCACTCCCTGCGGTATCCGGTGCAGATCGGCGAACCGGTCCGCACCGCCTGCCGCTGATAGCACCACCAGCCCGACCAGAATCGTCGCGAACCCCAACTGGGTCATCACCGCGTACACCAATGCGGCGGAGCGAACCTGCACCCGGGTGTGCTCGGCCAACACCAACACCAATGACGCGACCGCCATCAACTCCCATGCCAACAAAAAGGTGGTCACCGACCCCGCGGCGGTCACCAACAGCATCGCCGCCACAAACACCGGCAAAACTGAGAGCGAGACCCGCCCCAGATGCTCGCGCCGGGCATACCCGATCACGTACAACCCAACGGCGACCGCGACCGTCCCGGTGAGGGCCATGAAGAAACCGCCCAGCGGATCGAGGTCGAGTTGCACCCCCGACAGCGGAAGTAACCACCCGATGCGAACCGGGCGAACCGAACCGAACATCCCCAGCACGCCGCCCCACACCCCGACCGCACCGAGTAGCGATGTCACCGCACCTGCCAACGCAGACCTGACGCCCAACGCGCTGTCCACCAGGCCCGCGGTCACTTGCCGGTCACCGATCGAAGGGCCGTGATGATCTGGCTCGGCGTCGGCGGACACCCCGCGATTTCCACATCGACGGGCACCACTTCGGCGACTGCGCCCACCACGCCATAGGCATCGCCGAAGACCCCCCGGTTCAAGGCACAGTCCCCGCAGGCGATCACCGCGCGCGGCTGCGGGGTGGCGTCGATCGTGTTGCGCAACGGGCCGACCATGTTGTGCGTCACGACACCGGTCACCAGCAGCGCGTCCGCGTGGCGCGGCGAGGCGACCAGCCGCGCGCCGAACCGTTCGGCGTCGTACACCGGTCCGAACGCGCCCGAGATCTCCACCTCGCAGCCATTGCACGAGCCCGCGTCGATGTGCCGGATCTGAAGCGAACCACGGACTCCTGCAGGAGGTTTCATCAATGGTTGCGGTGCAGGTGCCGCGCGCTCGACGATCCGACCAATCCTGAAGGCTTTGCCGATCCACCCCTTGGACGTCACTGTGCGCCGCCGGCGCGTAAGTCCTCCAACACTGCCACGCGGTCGCTGAGCACCCCGGTGAGAACCTTGCGTGCCACCACTAGTAACTCCGCGATGTCCGGCGACGCGAGCGAATAGATCATCGCGTTGCCGTCTCTATGCGCATCAACCACACCGGCCCTGCGCAGAACGCCGAGCTGCTGCGACAGATTCGACGATTCCAGACCGACCTCGGGCAACAGCTCAGCGACGGACTTGTCGCCTGCCACGAGAAGCTCAAGAACCCTGATCCGCGCCGGATGCCCCAACGTCTTGAAAAACTCGCCCTTGACCTTGTACAGCGGCTCCGACACAGTAAATCTCCCGAAGACTTCATATTTACTAGATTCGTCTAGTTGAAGAATTTATCATTTGTTTCAGCGGCGCGACCACCAAACCGCATTGACCAGTCCCGACACGCCGTTACGTAGGCATTCCCCCGTAAGCCCCATATCTGCGGCATACCCTGCCGGTGTGCCCAGCGAGGCGGCCGCACGCGGTTCCGGCTTCTCGGCGCCGGTGTCCCGGCGTGCGGTGCTCGGCGGTCTGAGCCTGCTGCCGCTGGCCGCCGCAATGCCGGGCGTCTTCCCGCCCGCTTCCGCCGACACGGGGTACCGCTTCCTCACCGCGCACCAGGCCGCGGTGCTCGATGCCGCCACCCGCTGCCTGATCCCCGGCCCCGATGACCACCCGCTCGAGCTCGGCAGTCCGGGGGCGCACGAAGCAAACGTGGTCGGCTTCCTGGACACCATGCTGTCGGCGTTCTCGTTCTCGCCACCCCAGGTGCACGCGGGCGGGCCGTGGAGTGACCGCGCCGGCGGCACCCAGGACTTCATGGCCGAGTTCGTACCGCTCGACCGGGCCCAGACCTACGGGTGGCAGCAGCGGATCGTCGGATATCGCCGGCAGTACACCAACGGCATCGCGTTGCTTGACCAATTGGCCGGCGGCGACTTCACGTCAGTGCCGAAGCTGCGTCAAGACCTGATCCTGGGCCAGGGAAAGGCGGTGTCCTTCACCAAACTGCTGTTCGGTCACACCGTCGAGGCCATGTACTCCGTCCCGGAGTACGGGGGCAACGCAAACCTGGTTGGTTGGCAGGACATCAAGTGGCCGGGGGACAACGAGCCGCGGGGCTATACCAACACCGAGGTCGAGGCGCCCGAGTGGGATGTGGTCGGCATTAGCGGAATCATCGACGTGCTGGTACACGGGGGCTGGCAACAGGCCATCACCAAGATGGGCGGAACTGGCGGCGTAAATGCCGGGTAAGGCGATCATCGTCGGCTCGGGCGCCGGCGGTTCGATAGTGGCGATGGTGCTCGCGGATGCCGGCTGGAACGTCGAGATATTCGAGAAGGGACCGAATTACTACAACAACCTCGCCGGGAACGGGCCGTTTCCGACGTTGCACTCCAACGACGAGCTCAAGGCGGTATACCGCTACTTCGAGCAGCCGGACCCGATCGCCTTCCCACGCACATTCCGCCAAAACTCCGGCCAGAACGCGGCCAACACCTACGTCGGGGACGTCAACGACCTTTCCAATCAGGTCGGCGGCACATTCCCACACTCGGACACCAAGTGCACCCGGTTGTGGGACATCGACTTCAAGGGATTGTCGCTGCTCGGCCCGGTGCCCGGCGCCGACATGGCGGACTGGCCGTTCGAATACAGCGACATCGCGCCGTACTACGACGAGCTGCAGGACTTCCTCGGTGTCCAGGGCGACGTCGGGTCGATACCCGCCGGCGTGCAGAAGCACCAGCCGCAGGAAAAGCCCTACCCGATGCCGCCCGGGGCGCAGCAGCGCTCGTCCATGCTCCTTGCCGCGGGAGCGAAACGCGTTGGGCTGCATCCCTTTTTCTTCCCGATGGCGGCCAACTCGGTCGAATTCAACGGCAGCCCGGCATGCAACAACTGTGGGTTCTGCTCCGGGTACGGGTGCCCGGTTTCCGCCAAGCCGGCCAACCTCCTCGCGCTGCGGCGGGCGCTGCAGACCGGGCGGGTGAACCTGCGACCGCTCACTCAAGTGCTGCAGGTCAACTTCACCGGCCGGCGGGCCACCGGTGTTTCGTATATCGACGCGTCCGGCCGGCGGGGCGGGGACACCGCCGACGTGGTTGTGTTGGCCTGCTCGGCGATCTTGTCCCCGCATCTGGCGCTGCTTTCCGGGTTTCCCGACCCCTACGCCCGCATCGGCAAACGGATCATGTTTCAGAACTTCTACGACGGCTTCGCCGTCTTCCTCAATCAGCGGGTGCACGCTTACAAAGGCCGCGCGTGCACCCAGGTCGTGTTCGACTTCAACGATCCCGACTTCCCCGGTGCTCGAGCCGTCGCACGACTGGCCGGACTGCCCTACATACGTGCCGGCCTGTGCGAGCTTGGCGGGAGCCAGTTTCCGATCGCGGAGGCGAACTACTACCAGGAGATCCTGGGGCTGCTGCCGGGGGTGCAGTTTTTCGGCCGGACGTTCAAGGAGCTGATGCGTGCCTCGCTCCTGCGCGACCGGCTCGCCGGCGTCGATTGTTTTGCCACCGACATGCCGTACCTGACCAACAACGTCACCCTCGATCCGACGGTCAAGGACATCAACGGCCAGCCGGCCCCCCGAATCACCTACCAGATCGGAAAGTTCGAGAGGATCTCGCAAGACTTTTTCGTGCCGCTACTCGCCGCGATGTGCGGGGCGTCCGGCGCACAGCTGTTCGCCGCCGTACCCCAGGCTTTGGCGACTTCGCTGGGGGGCGTCGCACCACCAACCGGCGAGCACACGATGGGCGGGATGCAGATGGGCGCGAACCCGGCGACCAGCGTCGTCGACGCGAATGGCCGAATGCACCAGATGGACAACGTCTACGTCGCCGACGGCAGCGTGTTCGCCACCTCCAGCGGCTCCAACCCCACCCTGACGATCATGGCAGTGGCGCTTTGGATCGCGCGCGGGCTGACCGGCCAGCGGCAAATCTGACGCGGTTGGTGGCTCATGGCGTCTCTGCTCACAACACCGGGCATCATCAGGGCGGCTGCAACGGATTTGGCCAGCATCTCATCGACGCTGGCCGCGGCCAACGCGGCGGCGGCCCCCACCACCGGGATCCTGCCCGCGGCCCAAGACGAGGTGTCAACGCAGATCGCGGCCGTGTTCTCCGAATGCGCCGGCGAGTTTCAACAGCTCAGCCAAGACATGGCGGCCTTTCACGCCAAATTCGTGCAGGCCCTCAACGCCGCTGCGGCCTCCTATGCCAGCGCCGAGGCCGCCGGCGTTTCGGCGTTGGGTTCGTCCGCCGATCAATCCCTTGCCGGGTTGTTTGTTGGTTTGTTCGACACGGTGATCTACCAGCCGACCTACACCATCGGGCAGGCCTGGGTCACTAGCGGAGTCGGCGAATTCGTCGACAACACTCTGATCAACCCGATCGGCCGGGCGCTTCTCGGGCAGAATCTGCTCGGCAATGGCGACCCAGGCGTGAATGGCGGAACGGTTCTGCAGGCCGCCGGTAGTCCTGGCGGGTTGTTGTTCGGCAACGGCGGAGCCGGTGGCATCGCTGCGAGCGGTCAGGGCGGCCTCGGCGGAGCTGCCGGGCTGATCGGCAATGGCGGCACCGGGGGCGCCGGGGCCAACGGCGGGCCGGGCGGCGACGGCGGCAATGGCGGATTGCTTATGGGCATCGGCGGCACGGGCGGCGCCGGCGGCGCCGGCGGTGTAGGACAAAATGGCGGCGCCGGCGGGCCCGGCGGCGACGCCGTGGGCTGGCTGTTCGGCAATGGCGGGGTCGGCGGGACGGGCGGTGCCGGCGGGCCCGGCATCCCCGGCGCGGACGGTGGTTCGGGCTTCCCGGGCACCAACGGCACCGACGGTGGGACCGGCGCTGTCGGCGGCGCCGGCGGTAGAGGGGGTAACAGCAGCCTGCTGCTCGGCAATGGCGGAACCGGCGGTGTCGGCGGTATCGGCGGCACCGGCGGTGCCGGTGGGGCCGGCGGCGACGGCGCGGCAGCCCTGACCGGCGGTGCGGCCGGCGGCAACGCCGGCAACGGCGGCACCGGGGGCGTCGGCGGTATCGGCGGGACCGGCGGCTACGGTGGCGCGGCCCTGGGTTTCGGAAGCGTCGGCACCAATGGCGACGGCGGGGCCGGCGGCACCGGCGGCGCGGGCGGCGCTCCCGGCGACGGCGGCAACGGCGCGGCCGGCACGTTTAGTGGTCTCGGCAACGGTTACGGCGGCGCCGGCGGGGCCGGGGGTGACCCAGGTAACGGCGGGGCCGGCGGCACCGGCGGCGCGCCCGGTGACACCGGCACTGGCGGTGTCACCGGGCAGATCGGAGAACCCGGCAGCACGCCCTCCAGCGGCGGCAACGGCGGCAACGGCGGGGACGGCGCCAACGCCACCATCCCAGGCGACGCCGGCGGCAACGGCGGGGCCGGCGGCAACGGCGGGCTGGTCGGCAACGGCGGCAACGGCGGCAATGGCGCCTCCGGCGCTGACGGCGCTAACGGCGCCTCGGCCAGTACCCCGACCGACGGCGACGCCGGCGGCGACGGCGGGACGGGCGGCAACGGCGGCGACGCCGGAGCGCAGGCCGGTAACGGCATCGTCGCCGGGGCCGGCGGCAACGGCGGAACCGGCGGCGCCGGCGGTGGCGGCGGGGTTGGCGGTGACGCCACCGGTGCAGGTGTGGCCGGCGGGGCCGGTGGTATGGGCGGCGCCGGCGGGGCCGGTGGGGCCGGTGGCGCGGCCACCGGTCACAGCGCGACCGGTGGTCTCGGGGGGGCCGGTGGGACGGCCGGCAGCGGCGGTGATGGCGGCAACGGCGGGATCGGCGTAACGGCCGGCGGCGCCGGCGGCGATGGCGGGGGTGGCGGCGACGGCGGAACCGGCGGCGCCGGCGGCGCAACTGAAGGGCTTTTCAGCACCGGCGGCACCGGCGGGGCCGGCGGGACGGCCGGCACCGGCGGCGACGCGGGCGCCGGCGCCCAGTCCACCGGGACCGATGGTGTCGGCGGTAACGGCGGGGCCGGCGGGGTCAGCGGAGCCGGCGGCAATGGAGGTGCCGGGGGCGCGGCCCAAATGTCTCTCAGCACCGGCGGCACCGGCGGCAACGGCGGTAATGCCGCCGCCGGCGGAACCGGCGGAAGCGGCGGCGAGGCCACCGGCAGCGACGGCACCGGCGGCAACGGCGGAACCGGCGGGGCCAGCGGGGCCGGCGGTACCGGGGGTGCCGGCGGCGCGACCACCACCGGTGTGAACGGTGATGGCGGTAACGGCGGGGCCGGCGGGGCCGGCGGAAATGCCGGCACCGGCGGCACCGGCGGTCAGGGCGGCCAGGCCACCGTTTCCGGAGGTGTCGGCGGCACCGGCGGGGCCGGCGGAGACGCTGGTGTCAGCGGTCAGGGCGGCGACGGCGGCGCGGCCAGCCCCGGTTTAAACAGTTACGGCGGTTACGGCGGGGCCGGCGGGACGGCCGCCACCGGCGGGCTCGGCGGCAACGGCGGGAGCGGCGCAGAGGCCGGCGGCGCTGGCGGGACCGGCGGACACGGCGGTGACGGCGCGGCAGGTGGGGCCGGCGGGAATTCCGCGCAGGGGCCCGCCGGTGACGGTGGCGACGGCGCCGACGGCGGCGACGGCGGTGACGGTGGCAACGGCGGCAGCGGCCCCACCCCCGGCACCTACGGCACAGGCGGGACCGCCGGTGGGGGCGGCAACGGCGGGACCGCCGGGGTCGGCGACCCCGGCGGCCAAGCTGGAAACACTGGAGAACCCGGAAAAGCGGGCGAGAACGGCCAGCCCGGCTAGCGTCACACTTCGACCGGTGCAAAGGGAACCGCGCGCGGGCTCACCGGCAGGCGGTGACGCTCATCGGCCACCACCTCGGATCGGCGCCAAGAAAGATTCGACCGCTTGCCGGTACACCTGCGGCGCGTCATCGTGAATCAGGTGACCCGCCTCGGGCACCCGTAGATATTCTGTTGGAGAGTCGGTTTGGGTCATCGCGTACATCTGGCCGGGTGGCGCCACCGAATTGCCCGCTTCGATGAGTAGCGCGGGCGCCCGCACGGACAGCCAGTGCGTCCAGTAGTCACGGGTTCCCCATTCCGCGGCGATCTCGATCCATCGCGAGGTGTGGCCATGCAATCGCCATCCCGTGCTGGTCCGGTCGAACGCTTCCAGGAAGTACTGCCCAGCTACGGGCCCGAATTCGCTGAATACTTGTTCCGCCGAGCCGAATTCGACCGGAAGGGCGTGCAGCCACGGCTCCCACGGACCGGTGGTACGGCCACGGAAGTCCGGCGCCATATCCTCTATCACCAGCGCCGAAACCAAATCGGGACGCTCGGCGGCCAAACACCACGAGTGCAGCGCGCCCATCGAATGTCCGACCAGTCGGACCGGCACGCCCAACGCACCCACCGCATCAGCCAGATCGGCAACGAAGCGTTCGGTGCTGATCGGGTGTGCATCGTCGACGTCACGACCCCGGTGCCACAACGCGTCATAGGTGTACACGGTGCCCAGCCGCGTCAACCACGGTATTTGACGCGACCAGGTGGAACCTCGGCCCATCAAGCCGTGCACCAGGACCATCGGTTCACCCTGGCCACCACGACGGGTCAGCAGATCGATGGGCATGGCGGGCACGGTAGCCTAGCGCCATGGCTGTGGTGAAGATAAACGCAATCGAAATACCCGCGGATGCCGGCCCGGAATTGGAGAAACGGTTCGCCCACCGCGCGCACGCGGTCGAGAACAGTCCGGGCTTTCTCGGCTTTCAGCTGCTACGTCCGGTTAAGGGTGAAGACCGCTACTTCGTCGTGACACACTGGGAGTCCGATGAAGCATTCCAGGCCTGGGCGAACGGACCCGCCATCGAAGCCCATGCTGGTCAGCGCGCCAATCCGGTGGCAACGGGCGCGTCGCTGCTGGAGTTCGAGGTCGTCCTCGATGTTGCGGGGAGCGACGTCGCCGGGAGCCACCAGACTGGGTAGCGGGCGCTCGATACGACACCGCGCGGTGGCGTTGAGCGCAGCCGTGACGTTGACCCTGACGCCGGGTTGCGCGCCGTCCCCTTCCCCGCAAGCGAACGCCGCGAACCCGGCCGGGGTGATCGACCCCCGGACTCCGCCCGGCCTGCGCGCTAAACAAACCATGGACATGCTCAACTCGGATTGGCCGATCGGCCCGGTAGGTGTTCGCACCCTCGCCGCTCCCGACGAGGTCGATTCGGTCGAGACCACGATGGAGGCATTGTGGTGGGATCGCCCCTTCACCCTCGAAGGTGTGGACATCGGTGCCAGCGCCGCGACCCTGCACCTCATCTCCTCCTACGGCGCGCATCAAGACATCCGGATTCATACCGACGACGACGGCCGGGTTGATCGGTTCGACCTGGAAACCCAGACACCGACGATCGCCTCGTGGCACGACCTCGACGCCGTATTGAGCAAGACCGGCGCCCGCTACTCCTATCAGGTCGCCAAGGTCGACCAGACCGTGCCAGGCCACTGCGACCCGGTCGCAGGCACCAACACCGCTGAATCTCTGCCCCTGGCTTCGATTTTCAAGCTATACGTACTGCACGCCCTGGCCGGTGCGGTCAGAGACGGATCGGTGTCCTGGGACGATCAGCTGACCGTCACCGAAAAGGGCAAAGCTGTCGGATCTTCGGGCTTGGAGCTGGCGCCCGGTGCGCGCGTTTCGGTTCGCAAGGCCGCCGAGAAGATGATCGCCACCAGTGACAACATGGCCACCGACATGTTGATCGAAAGGATGGGCACCCACGCGATCGAGCAAGCGCTGGTTACCGCCGGCCACCACGATCCGGCCAGCATGACGCCCTTCCCTACCATGTACGAACTGTTCTCCATCGGCTGGGGTGAACCGGATCTGCGCAGCCAGTGGCAGCACGCGTCGCCGCAAGTCCGTGCTCAGTTGTTGCAACAAGTGAATTCGGCTCCATACCAACCTGATCCAGAGCGCGCCCACATGCCGGCCTCCAGTTACGGCGCGGAGTGGTATGGCAGCGCCCAAGACATCTGCCGAGTGCATACCGCGCTGCAAGCCGATGCGGTTGGCGTGGCCGCACCCGTCAGAACAATCCTTTCCGCCGTGCCGGGCATCCAGCTGGATCGGAGCGTTTGGCCGTACATCGGAGCGAAAGCCGGTGGCCTTCCAGGCAATCTGACATTCAGCTGGTACGCCGTCGACAAGACACAGCAGCCGTGGGTGGTGAGCTTTCAGTTGAACTGGCCACGCGATCACGGACCCACCGCCACCAGTTGGGTGCTGCGGATCGCCAAGCAGGTCTTCGCGCTGGTGGCACCGCAGTAACTCGCTTACAACCGCAACGTCCAACGACCTCCACGGAAATGCAGCACGGTCTGGCTGACCGGTGCGATGTCAATGCGCCAGAACGACTTCGGTGGAACATCAAGGGCGAGGAAGATCGCCGCCCAAACCACCGCCGGTTGTGTCACCGCGACCGTCCGTACCGCGCTGTTTACGGCTACCGGTCGCGCCGGACACAGACAACTCCTATTCCGAGGTCGACCCTGCCCCGGCCGTCGCGAGATCCGGCTCGGTCGGTGGCTTGCGGGAACCGGCGAATGTAAAGACCGCGTCCTCGGCCGGACCGTCGCCGCCGTCCCAGTTGTCCACGTCGACGGTGACGACCTGCCCGGGCCCGATCTCGTCGAAGAGGATCTTCTCGGAGAGCTGATCCTCGATCTCGCGCTGGATGGTGCGTCGCAGCGGACGAGCACCCAGTACCGGGTCGAAGCCCCGCTTGGCCAGCAGCGCCTTGGCCTTGTCGGTCAGCTCCATCGACATGTCCTTGCTTCTCAGCTGGTTCCCGACCCGGGCGATCATCAGATCGACCATCTGGATGATCTCGTCGCGAGTCAACTGGTGGAAGACGATGATGTCGTCGATGCGGTTGAGGAACTCCGGCCGGAAGTGCTTTTTGAGCTCGTCGTTGACCTTCTGCTTCATTCGCTCGTAGTCATTGGCGCCACCGCCCTGGGTGAACCCGAGGCCGACAGGCTTAGAAATGTCGGATGTCCCCAAGTTTGACGTGAAGATCAGCACGGTGTTCTTGAAGTCCACCGTGCGGCCCTGACCGTCGGTGAGCCGGCCGTCCTCGAGCACCTGCAACAGGCTGTTGTAGATCTCCTGGTGCGCTTTCTCGATCTCGTCGAACAACACCACCGAGAACGGCTTGCGCCGCACCTTCTCGGTGAGCTGGCCGCCCTCCTCGTAGCCGACATATCCCGGTGGGGCACCGAATAGCCGCGACGCCGTGAATCGGTCGTGGAACTCGCCCATGTCGATCTGGATGAGCGCGTCGTCGTCGCCGAACAAGAAGTTGGCCAGCGCCTTGGACAGTTCGGTCTTACCGACACCGGAGGGGCCGGCGAAGATGAACGAGCCGGAAGGGCGCTTCGGGTCCTTCAGCCCGGCCCGGGTGCGCCGGATGGCCTTTGAGACAGCCTTGACGGCATCCACCTGGCCGATGATCCGTTTGTGCAGCTCATCTTCCATCCGCAACAGCCGGGTGGTCTCAGCCTCGGTGAGCTTGAACACCGGGATACCGGTCCAGTTGCCCAGTACCTCGGCGATCTCGTTGTCGTCCACCTCGGCCACCACATCCAGATCGCCCGAACGCCATTGCTTTTCGCGTTCGGCCCGCTGGGCCACCAGCTGCTTCTCACGGTCGCGAAGGCTGGCTGCCTTCTCGAAGTCCTGGGCGTCGATGGCCGATTCCTTCTCCCGGCGAGCCTCGGCGATCTTCTCGTCGAACTCACGCAGGTCTGGCGGCGCGGTCATCCGGCGGATCCGCATCCGTGCGCCCGCCTCGTCGATCAGGTCGATCGCCTTGTCCGGCAGGAACCGGTCGTTGATGTAGCGGTCGGCCAGGGTCGCCGCGGCCGCAATAGCGCCATCGGTGATGGACACCCGGTGGTGGGCCTCGTAGCGGTCCCGCAAACCCTTGAGGATCGCGATGGTGTGCTCCACCGTCGGCTCCCCCACCTGCACCGGCTGGAAGCGGCGCTCCAGCGCGGCGTCCTTTTCGATGTACTTGCGGTATTCATCGAGCGTGGTGGCCCCGATTGTCTGCAGCTCACCGCGCGCAAGTTTCGGCTTGAGGATCGACGCCGCGTCGATCGCGCCCTCCGCCGCACCCGCGCCGACCAGCGTGTGCAGCTCATCGATGAACAGGATGATGTCGCCGCGGGTGTTTATCTCCTTGAGTACCTTCTTCAGGCGTTCCTCGAAGTCGCCGCGGTAGCGGCTGCCCGCCACCAACGATCCGAGGTCGAGGGTGTAGAGCTGCTTGTCCTTCAGTGTCTCGGGGACCTCGCCGTGCACGATGGCCTGCGCCAAGCCCTCGACGACGGCGGTCTTGCCGACTCCGGGCTCGCCGATCAGCACCGGGTTGTTCTTGGTGCGCCGGGACAACACCTGCATCACCCGCTCGATTTCCTTCTCGCGGCCGATGACGGGATCCAGTTTGCCCTCCATCGCGGCGGCCGTCAGATTGCGACCGAACTGGTCGAGAACCAATGACGTGGAAGGGGAGCCAGACTCCCCTCCGCGGCCACCCGTGCCCGCTTCGGCGGCCTCCTTGCCCTGGTAGCCCGACAGCAGCTGGATGACCTGCTGGCGCACCCGGGTCAGCTCGGCGCCCAGTTTGACCAGCACCTGGGCGGCGACGCCTTCACCCTCACGGATCAGGCCCAGCAGAATGTGCTCGGTGCCGATGTAGTTGTGGCCGAGCTGCAGCGCCTCGCGCAAGCTCAGCTCGAGAACCTTCTTGGCGCGCGGAGTGAAGGGGATGTGCCCCGACGGCGCCTGCTGCCCCTGGCCGATGATCTCCTCGACCTGGCTACGGACGCCCTCCAGTGAAATCCCCAACGACTCGAGCGACTTCGCGGCAACGCCTTCGCCTTCGTGGATCAGACCCAACAGAATGTGCTCGGTGCCGATGTAGTTGTGGTTGAGCATCCTGGCCTCTTCTTGCGCCAGAACGACCACCCTGCGGGCACGGTCGGTAAATCGTTCGAACATCCGCGGTTACCTGCTCTCCCTCAACCATCGGTACAAGCCTCTGAGCGGCCTTTTGGAGCCGCCTAGCCGGCCCCCTCGGGCCGGAATCGCGTACCTGCCGTCCACTCTAATGGTCGGCCTGCCATTGCGGTTGCTTGCGTTCCGGATCCAGCTCGGTCTGTCTCCCTGTCACAACAGAGCCGTAACTGGTCAAACGAGGAAAAACCACGAATGGTTTCAGCTGGGCGCAGCCAATCGGTTCGCCGCCAGCGAAATCGCGGGCAATCCGTACGTCAGGTCGCCGCGTGGAATGCGTCGATGACGTCCGCCGGGATGCGGCCACGCGTCGACACATTGTGCCCGTTGCGGCGGGCCCAATCGCGGATTGCGGCGCTTTGCTCACGGTCGATGGCCCCGCGGCCTCGCCCCGTGCCGGAACGCCCACGGCGCCGACCGCCGACCCGACGGCCCGCTGCCACCCATTGCTTCAGATCGCCGCGCAGTTTCGCGGCATTCTTGGTCGAAAGGTCAATCTCATAGGTCACCCCGTCAAGACCGAATTCGACCGTTTCGTCGGCGGAGCCGGCACCATCGAAATCATCGACCAGAGTGACGGTAACTTTCTTCGCCATTAGCTTTCCCTCCGCGTTCTTCCTGGGCACTTGCCGGGCAGATCAGATCCGCTCCCCGCTATCCAATCTGCCATAACTAACCAGAATACTCAATCCGGCGACAAGAAGTGACGTAAGGTTCAGTTTTACTGGGGCCGAACAATCGGGAACAAAACTGTGTCCCTAATTAACAGCCCGGTCAAACACATCAACAACCGATCGATACCCATTCCGGTTCCGGTGCACGGCGGCATCGCATACTCCAGCGCCGCGAGAAAATCCTCATCGAGCGCCATCGCCTCGTCGTCACCCGCGGCTGCGGCGCGCGCTTGTTGCGCGAATCTCTCCCGTTGTACGACCGGATCGTTTAATTCGGAGTACCCAGTTGCCAGTTCAAAACCACGCAAGTAGAGATCCCACTTCTCGGTCACACCCGGGATACTGCGGTGCTGGCGAGTCAAAGGCGTTGTCTCCACTGGAAAATCCTTGACAAACGTGGGCGCGATCAGGGTATTGCCCACCGTGTGCTCCCACAGTTCCTCGACCAGTTTTCCGTGCCCGTAGCCGCGATCATCGGGAATCTCCAGGCCGCCCTCGGAGCCCAACCGATCCGCGATTGTGCGCAGCCGATCGACCGAAGTCTGCGGCGTGATCTCTTCACCCAGCGCCGCCGATAGGGACGGGTACATTTGAATCGACGGCCATTCACCGTCTATGTCGTACACACTGCCGTCGGGCAGCCGCAGTTGTCTGGTCCCGATCGCCTCGTCGGCTACCTCTTGAATAAGCTCACGGGTGACGACTGCCGAATCATCATAGGTTCCGTAGGTCTGGTAGGTCTCCAACATCGAAAATTCCGGTGAATGTGTGGAATCAGATCCTTCGTTTCTGAACACCCGATTTAGTTCGAAGACCTTGTCGAAACCACCCACGACACAGCGCTTGAGGAACAGTTCCGGCGCGATGCGCAGGTAGAGATCGATGTCCAGAGCGTTGGAATGTGTGACGAAAGGCCGGGCCGCCGCCCCGCCGGCCAGTGTCTGCAAGATAGGCGTCTCGACTTCCAGAAACCCGCGGCGCTCCAGTGCGTTCCGTATCGCACGGACAACGGCGATTCGCTGGCGGGCCACCGTACGCGCTTCCGGACGGACAATCAGATCGACGTAGCGCTGCCGAACCCGCGACTCTTCGCTCATTTCCTTATGCGCGACGGGCAGCGGCCGCAACGACTTGGCCGCCATCTGCCAAGAGTCGGCCAGAACGGACAATTCGCCCCGTCGTGAACTGATCACGTTGCCGTGCACATAGACGATGTCGCCCAGATCGACATCAGCCTTCCACGCGTCAAGCGATTCCTGACCGGCCTTGTCCAGGCTGATCATCACCTGCAGATTAGTGCCGTCGCCGTCTTGGAGTGTGGCAAAGCAGAGCTTTCCGGAATTACGCGCGAATATCACCCGCCCAGCCACACCCACGACATCATCGGTCGCCGAGTCGGTCGCCAGGTCAGGATGGGCGGCCCGGACCTGCGCCAGGGTGTGGGTGCGTTCGACGGCAACCGGATAGGGGTCGTGCCCCTCCGCCAACAGCCGAGCGCGCTTGTCCCGGCGGATCCGGAACTGCTCAGGAATATCTGCGTCGGGTGGTTCAGAGGTCACGACGTGCCAGCTTAATGATCGCTGACCCGGCCCGTCAGCGTGCGGTCTTCAGCCGACCGCGCTGGGTGTCTCGGTTGCGTTCGAAGACCAGCCCTAGGCCATCCAGGGTCAAGTGCTGGTCGTAGTGGTTGACGGTGCGTAGTTCGGCCAGCAGCAACGGGGCGGTGTGTCCCGTGGCCACGATCGCAACTTCATCCCCCAGGTCGTTGGAAAAGCCGTCCACGTCCTCGCGGATGCGCGCCACCAAACCGTCGACCAGCCCGGCAAAGCCGAACACCGCACCGGCCTGCATGCATTCGACGGTGTTTTTGCCGATCACCGACCGGGGCCGGGACAACTCGACCCGACGCAGCGCCGCAGACCGTGCCGCCGCGGCGTCCGAAGACACCTGAATCCCGGGTGCGATGGCGCCGCCGAGGAATTCCCCCTTGGCCGACACCACGTCCACACAGATCGACGATCCGAAGTCGACGACGATGGCGGCTTTACCGTATTTGTGGAAAGCCGCCAGACAATTGACGATCCGGTCGGCACCCACTTCTTTCGGGTTGTCAACCAGCAGCGGGATGCCGGTGCGCACCCCCGGCTCGATCAACACGTGCGGCACCGACGGCCAGTACTGATCGAGCATGACTCGAACCTCGTGCAGCACCGACGGGACCGTCGACAGGGCGGCGGCACCGGTGAGCCGCTCGGAATCGTCGCCGATCAGCCCGTCGATGGTCAACGCCAGTTCGTCGGCCGTGATCTCGGACTCGGTGCGAATCCGCCAATGCTGCACGACTTTTGCGTGCTCTTTGGATCCGGACAGCAGCCCGACGACGGTATGGGTGTTGCGGACATCGATCGCCAGCAGCACGGCTATCGCACACCGATCCGGGGGTCGAGCAATTCCCCCGCGACGGATATTTCGAAGGGCGCGGAGCCTGGATCGTGCCCAAGATCGATCGGCGTGTTCTGCGCGTCGACGAATACGATCCGCGGTTGGTACGCGCGAGCCTCGGCGTCCTCCATGGTTCCGTACGCAATCAAGATCACCAGATCACCCGGGTGAACGAGATGCGCTGCAGCGCCATTGATTCCGATCACCCCGGTGCCGCGCTCGCCGGTGATCGCGTAGGTCACCAGCCGAGCGCCGTTGTCGATATCGACAATGGTCACCTGTTCGCCCTCGAGCAGATCCGCGGCGTCCATCAAGTCCGCATCGATGGTCACCGAACCGACGTAGTGCAGGTCGGCCTGGGTGACCGTAGCGCGGTGGATTTTCGACTTCAGCATTGTCCGTAACATCAGTTCCTCCTACCTGATTGGGTGTATTCGTCCGGCCCAGCTGGTGCCGGCGAAGTTCCGATTTCGATTGCGATGTTATCCAGCAGTCTGGTGTTCCCCACCCTGGCAGCGACCAACACCCGACCGGGTTCGCCATCCCGCGCCGGGCCAAGCTCGGCGTCGCGCAACTCCAGGTAGTCGACGGTCAGGCCCGGCACTGCCTCGAGCACGGCGCGCGCCGCGGCCAGCGCAGGCGTTCCGCCGGCCAGCGCGGCATGCGCCGCGGCGGTGAGCGCCGCGGAAAGGGTGGCCGCCAATTCGCGCTGCGTCGGGTCGAGATACCGGTTGCGCGACGACATCGCCAACCCGTCCTTTTCCCGTACGGTCGGCACTCCGGCAACCGCAACGCCGAGGTTTAAGTCTGCGACCATTTGCCGGATCAGCACCAGCTGCTGGTAGTCCTTCTCGCCGAAGAACACCCGGTCGGGACACACGATCTGGAGCAGCTTGAGTACAACCGTCAGCACGCCGGCGAAATGGGTGGGCCGGGAGCCCCCCTCGAGTTCGGCGGCCAGCGGACCCGGCTGCACGGTGGTACGCAGACCGTTCGGATACATCATCGCGGGCGTTGGCGCGAAGACGATCTCGACGCCTTCGCCGCGCAGCATCGCCAGGTCGTTGTCAAGGGTCCGCGGGTAGGCGTCGAGGTCTTCGCCGGCACCGAATTGCAGCGGATTGACGAAGATCGACACCACGACCACCGAGCCGGGCACCCGTTTGGCGGCGCGCACCAGGGCTAGGTGCCCGTCGTGCAGCGCGCCCATGGTGGGCACCAACATCACCCGCCGCCCGGTGTGCCGCAACGCGCGGCTGACCTCGGTGATATCGCGCGGTGTCGAGTACACGTTGAGTTCGCCCGCCTTGAAGGCGGTCGGCTTGTCTCCTGTCACTGCGCCAGCACCTCAACGACGGCCTGCGGGGCATGCGCGCGCTGAGCGGTCCGCAAGGCGTTGACTCGGTAGGCCTGTGCCAGGTCCGGGTTAACCCGGGCCAGCGCAGCCAGATGTTCGGCGACCGCGGCCGCGTCGCCGCGGGCGACCGGGCCGGTGAGCGCAGCCTGCCCACGTTGCAGGGTGTTCTCCAGCGCCGCCCGGGCCAACGGCCCGACAATGCGTTCTGCGATGCCACCCGGCTGGTCATCGACACATTGCTGGCCAAGCAGCTCGCTGTCGCGCAGCGCGGCCCGGAGCGCCTCGAGCGCGTCGGCGACCACCGTGACGATGTGGTTGCCGGCATGGGATAGAGCGGCGTGGTAGAGGACGCGAGCGTCCTCGCGGACACAGAACGGCTCCCCAGCCATTTCCAGCACCAGCGATTGCGCGATTGCATATCCGACATCGTCGGCCGCGGTGATCCCGAAACAAGCGTCTGGCAGCCGGCTGATGTCCTCGTCAGCGCCTGTGAACGTCATCGCCGGGTGAATCGCCAGCGGGATGCAGCCGTCCTCGGTCAGTGGCGCCAAGATGCCGATGCCGTTTGCACCGGAGGTGTGCGCCACGATCGTCTGCGGCCGTACCGCCGAAGTGGCCGCCAAGCCGGATACCAGGCCGGCCAGCTCGCTGTCAGGGACCGCCAATAGCAGCAGCTCAGCCGAGGCGGCGACGTCGGGCGGCGGCAGCACCGGGGTGTCGGGCAGCCGACGCTCCGCCCGCTGCCGGGAAGCGTGGGAGACGGCGCTGCAAGCAACCACGACGTGGTCGGCGCGCTCCAGCGCGACACCGAGCGCGGTACCCACCCGGCCGGCGGAGATGATCCCCACTTTGAGCCTGGCCGGGCGTAAACCGTCGAGCTGCACCATCGCAGACGACCTCACATGTATTCGTTCGTTCCAGTCCCGTTGGACGGGTACCGGACGGTCACACAGATCGTAGTCGATTTTCCGACCCACGCCACAGTGTCAACCGTCACGCCGACGACGCCGGCCGCCTCCGCTCGGCTCGATCTGCAACCGCGCCATCAGGTCGGCGACCGACTGACCACCGGTATCTGCCGCACGCGCATGCGACCCATCAGGCTCTTCCTCGCCCCGGTGCCGGGGGGCGGGCTCGGGAGGTGGCGCCGGAGCCAGCCTTGGTGGCGGCGCTTGTTCGGTCGGCGGCGCTTGCTCGGTCGGCGGCGGTCCGGCCGGAGACTCGCTCACAGACGCGAAGTTGCCGACGCCGTAATCGCGATACTCCGCCGAATGGCGCGACCGCGCCCTGCGCCCGGACTCGCCGTATGGCGTTTCGGTCGGTGGCTCACCGCTTACTGGTTCATCGGGGCTGCTGTGCCGATCGCGTCGGCGGCGGCCCGATGTCGCGGGCTGTGGTGGACCGGGAGGCACCCACTGTGGTTGCGGAGGTGGGGGCGGCGGCCGGTGCCGAGGCTCGAATCGCGGCTCGGTCACTGGGGGTGGCGGACCGACAAGGGGGCCCGCCTCATATCGGGTGTCGTATCGGATCGGCTCCCGGACGGGCGGCGGCTGCCGGGGCGGCAACAGCGGCTCCTCGGGGACGTCGATGATCGCGGCCTCATCAGCGCGGGCGGCGGAGGTGTCCTGGCGGACCGAAGTGGGCCGATCGCTGGCCACCCAATCGACCGGTCGCCCGGGGGTGGGTTCTGGTTCCACAGTTTCCAAGGCGGGGCGTTGCTCGAGGTCTGTGTCGAACAAGATCTCCAGGCTGGTTCGCAGCGCGGCCAGCTCTGCGCGCAGCACCGCCACATCGTCGGCGGCCTGGGCGCGCAGCTCGGAGGCCAGTTCGCGGCGCAGCTGCGACTCCACGGCCAGCTCATACTCCCGGCGGGCCGAGATTTCCCGGTCCAGCTGCAGGTCATAGACCAGTTTCAGATCACGCACCCGGGCCTGGTCGGCATCGCTTTGCCGGCGATAGAGCACCGACACGAATGCGCCGGCGACTGCGGCCCACAGCGCCAGGATCACAGCGAGCTTGAGAAGTTCCACGCGATCGGTGAAAACCAGCGCGGAACTGGCCCCTAGCGCGAGGACCAACAACGCCGTCAAGAGCACCCAACCCGGCCTGCGGCCGCCGCGCCGGACCCGGCCGCCGCGGGACAGAACGGTCATGGCCTGACTGTACCTGGGCATATTCAATCCGCGTGTCGCACTCGTCCGGCGATTCTCACCTGGGTTTATCTCGGCGCAGCTAGCTTTCCGCACCCTCGCCATGCTCGGTCGGATCCGGTGGAGACTTGCAGCAATGCTGCAGCCACATCGCGGCAATCACCAATGCCAGCGCACTGCCGGCGGCCACCAGTGTTCCGGCGGTGTCTTGCTCGACGGCCTGTGGCCGCGGCCGCAGCGTGAGGAAGTACACCAGCACCCCGACCCACCAGCCCAGCACGAGCGCACCCACCCAGGCCGATGCCTTGGCCACGATCAGGCTGCGCGCCACGGTTAGGGGGTGTAGCCGTCCGGCCCCGGCGCCGATCTCGCCGTCGTTGATCTTGGCTCGCACGTAGCGCGCCCACAGGGCCTCGGCGATAGCGACCCCGAGCAGCGACAGACCAGTCCACACGGTGATCGGCGGAAACCAACGGTACAAGACAACCACCAGCAGATAGCCGATCACCGCGGTGCCGACCACCGCGGCCGTCAGGTCGCGCTTCCGGGTCGGTCCCATCAGCTTTCCAGCGTTCGCTCGTACAGTCGCACGCCCTCGCGGTCGGCAGGGTCGAGCTCAGCCAACAACGCCGCGATGGGCCGCGTCCCATCCGTAAGCGTCAGCTCAGCCTCCGGGTCGAGATCCAACCATGGGACCATGACGAACGCTCGCAGATGGGCCATCGGATGCGGCAGCGTCAGATTGCTGTCCCGAGCGATTACCTCCTTTTCCGGGGCTCCCCGGCCCTGCCCGGACTGGTGGCAGGCGATCAGGTCGACGTCGAGGGTGCGCGGTCCCCAGCGCTCACCGCGGATCCGGCCCGCGTCCCGCTCGAATTCCTGGGCCCGGCGTAACCAAGCCTGGCCGTCGCAGGTCGGGTCGTCCGCGACCAACACCGCGTTGAGGAACGGCGTCTGCTCGACGCCACCCCACGGGTCCGTCTCATAGACCGGCGAGACCCCCAGCACAGTCTTGCCGAGTCCGTCGACGACCGATTGCAGCCGCGCTATCCGGTCGCCCATGTTGGAGCCAATCGACAGGACGACCCGCGTCATAACGGCGTTCCTGCGGGGATCACCGTGCCGCGGCCACCGCGCCGCGACCGCCGGACCACCACCGCAACATCACCGAATTGCTGCGGGATGGGAGCCTGCGGTTTGTGGACTACCACCTCGACGGCATGCACGCGTTGGTCATCCATCACCCGTTCCGCAATCTCACCGCCAACACTTTCGATCAGGTTGCGCGGCAGTCCGGCGACGATATCGGCAGCCAGCCGGGCCAAGACGGAGTAATCGTAGGTGTCCGACAGCTCGTCGCTTGCGGCGGCGCGGTCCAGGTCTATCCACACGGTGACGTCGACGAGGAAGTCCTGCCCGTTTGTGCGCTCGTGCTCGAACACCCCGTGTCGGCCATGAACTTTCAAGCCGCGCAGCTCGATTCGATCAGCCACCGGCCCAGGCCTCCACAACCTTGACGGCGTCGACCGAGGCCCGCACGTCATGCACCCGAACGCCCCAGGCCCCATGCAGGGCGGCCAGTGCGGAAATCACCGCGGTCGCCGTCTCCCGGCTGTCGGGCGCTCGCGGCGACCCATCGGGCCCGGCTAACAACGTGCCGAGAAACCGCTTGCGCGAGGCCCCCAGCAGTACCGGGATCCCGGTCGCCACAAACTCGGGCAATGCTCGCAGCAGTGCCCAATTGTGTTGTCCCGTCTTGGCGAAACCAAGCCCGGGGTCGATCACCAGCTTCGCCGGGTCGACACCCGAATCCACCGCGTCATCAACGCTGGCCAGCAACTCGGCGCGCACCTCGGCCACCACGTCACGGTACTGCGGCGCCTCATGGGGACGCCGCGCCGACACCGACCGCCAGTGCATCAGCACCCACGGCACACCGGCTTCGGCCACCAGGGACGCCATCGCGGGATCGGCTCGTCCGCCAGAGACATCGTTGACGATCTGCGCGCCGCTCTGCAGCGCCGCCCGCGCAACATCCGCGTGCATCGTGTCGATACTGATGGTAATACCCTGTGCCGCCAGCTCTTTGACGACGGGAACCACGCGAGACAGCTCGACCCGGGGATCGACTCGGACGGCACCGGGCCGGGTCGATTCGCCGCCCACGTCGATTATCGCCGCGCCGTCGGCGGCCAAAGCCATCCCGTGCGCCACGGCGCCGTCCGCATCGAGGTAACGCCCGCCATCTGAGAACGAGTCGTCAGTGACGTTCAGAACCCCCATAACCCGCACAGGTAGCGCCGACTCACTTACGCAGGATCAGGTCGAGCGCTTCGGCGCGGGAGGCGGCATCGGTCTTGAACTGACCGCGCACCGCCGACGTCGTTGTGACGGCGCCGGGCTTGCGCACCCCGCGCATCGCCATGCACAGGTGCTCGGCCTCGACGACGACAATCACCCCGCACGGATCGAGCCGGTGCACCATGGCGTCGGCGATCTGGCTCGTCAGCCGCTCTTGCACCTGGGGGCGCTTGGCGTAAAGGTCGACCAGGCGGGCGATCTTCGACAGACCGGTCACCCTGCCGTGCTTGCCGGGGATGTAACCGACATGGGCCACACCGTGAAAAGAGACCAGATGGTGCTCACACGTTGAGTACATCGGAATTTCCTTGACGATCACCAGCTCGTTGTGCTCTTCGTCGAACATGGTGTTCAGTACCGAATCGGGATCGATGTACAGCCCGGAGAACATCTCGTGGTAGGCCCGAGCGACCCGAGCCGGGGTGTCCCGCAAGCCATCTCGATCCGGGTCTTCTCCAATCGCACACAGCAATTCGCGTATCGCGGCCTCGGCACGTAGCTGGTCAAACACGGCTATACCCCCGGGCACGGTGCGGGAATCCGGCAACGCCATCGAATGCTCCGTTCGGTCAGCCGTGGGCCGGCGGGTTGGACCTGCTGACGTCCTCGTCGGAGTGGTCAGGCGGGTATGAAGGATGCGCGTGACCCTGCTGCGGCGGCCATCCGGGCGCACGCCAGCCGGCCGGAGCGCCATAGTCGGGCTGGGCGCCGTGAGAACCGTTGCCGCCGTGCGTGTTTCTATCGCTCTCGGATCGCGCAGCCTCGGCGGCCTCGCTGGCCCGAGCGATAGCAGCCTTGAACGCCGGCTCAACAACCGGCGGGGGCCAGGGCTCGCCGCGCTCGATCGCCAACTCACCGGGCGTCTTGATCGGCGGCTTGTCCGACGGGATGCGACCACCGAAATCATCGAACATGGTCAGTCGGGGACGCTTCTCGACGTCGGAGAATATTGCGATCAGTTCGGGCCGGTGCAGGGTTTCTTTTTCGAGCAATTCGCCAGCCAAAGTGTCGAGCACGTCGCGGTATTCGGTGAGGATCTCCCACGCTTCGGTGTGCGCAGCCTCGATGAGCTTGCGGACCTCGTCGTCGATGTCGCGGGCGACTTCGTGTGAGTAGTCGGCCTGATTCCCCATGGTGCGGCCCAGGAATGGGTCACCGTGTTCGGTGCCGTATTTGACGGCGCCGAGCTTGGAACTCATACCGAATTCGGTAACCATGGCGCGGGCAATCTTGGTGGCCTGCTCGATGTCGGACACCGCTCCGGTGGTCGGCTCACGAAACACCAGTTCCTCGGCGGCGCGCCCACCCATAGCGAACACCAGCTGCGCGATCATTTCTGACCGGGTCCGTAGTCCTTTGTCTTCCTCGGGTACGGCCACCGCGTGCCCGCCAGTACGTCCGCGGGCCAAGATCGTCACTTTGTACACAGGGTCGATGTCGGGCATGGCCCAAGCCGCCAGGGTGTGTCCGCCCTCGTGGTACGCAGTGATCTTCTTCTCTTGCTCGCTGATCAGCCGGCCTTTACGACGTGGGCCGCCGATCACTCGGTCCACCGCCTCTTCCAGTGCGGGGCCGGCGATGACGGTGCCGTTCTCCCTGGCGGTCAGCAGCGCCGCCTCGTTGATCACGTTGGCCAGATCCGCACCGGTCATCCCGACGGTGCGCTTGGCCAGCCCGTCCAAGTCGGCGTCGGGAGCGATCGGTTTGCCCTTGGAATGCACTCGTAGCACCGCACGGCGGCCTGCCAGGTCGGGGTTGGACACCGGGATCTGCCGGTCGAAGCGTCCGGGCCGGAGCAGCGCCGGGTCCAGGATGTCCGGCCGGTTGGTCGCGGCGATCAGGATGACGCCGGCACGCTCACCGAAGCCGTCCATCTCGACCAGCAACTGATTGAGCGTCTGCTCACGCTCGTCATGGCCGCCACCCAGGCCGGCGCCGCGCTGGCGACCGACCGCGTCGATCTCGTCGACGAAGATGATGCACGGGCTGGCCTGCTTGGCCTGCTCGAAAAGATCGCGCACCCGCGAGGCGCCGACGCCGACGAACATCTCGACGAAGTCCGAACCGGAGATGGTGAAGAACGGCACCCCGGCCTCGCCTGCGACCGCGCGGGCCAGCAGCGTCTTGCCGGTTCCCGGTGGCCCGTACAGCAACACGCCCTTGGGAATCTTGGCGCCCAGCGCCTGATAGCGCGCCGGGTTCTGCAGGAAGTCCTTGATCTCGTAGAGCTCCTCGACCGCCTCGTCCACCCCCGCCACATCTTCAAAGGTGGTCTTGGGCATGTCCTTGGAGAGCTGTTTGGCGCGCGATTTGCCGAAACCGAAGCCCATCCGGGCGCCGCCCTGCATGCGGGAGAACATCGCGAACAGGCCCACCAACAACAGCAGCGGCAGCAAGTAGACCAGCAGCTCGCCCAGGATGCTGCCCTCGTTGACGACAGTGCTGACCTTTGCGTTCTTAGCGGTGAGGGCATTGAACAGGTCGACTGCATATCCATTGGGATATTTGGTGATGACCTTGTCGGAATTTTCGGTGTCGTTGTTGCCCTTGTTGAGGGTCAATCTCAGTTGCTGCTCGCGATCGTCGATCTGCGCGCTCTTGACGTTGCCGGTGTTGATCTGGGTCATCGCGACCGACGTGTCGACGGGTTTGTAAGCGCGAGTGTCATCGCTGAAATAGAAGAACGACCAACCCAGCAGGACCACTACTGCGATCGCCGCGACGGTGCGAATCACGTTTTTCCGGTTCATCAAACATCGGCCGTTCCGGCCAGGTCCTTCCCTATACACGCCTATATACGCAGCTGAAAAGTCCAGGCTACCGCTCGCGGCGATCGCCAGCTCCGGCGGAGCCGGGGCGCAGCGGGTCGCCGCCATCCTGCCAGCGGCGATCGCCAGCTCCGGCGGAGCCGGGGCGCAGCGGGTCGCCGCCACCTTTGCTCGACGCCGCCACCTTTGCTCACCTGCACAACGACCGGCAGTTCCCAGCCAGGTGCCTTTGTGATTTGGTGAGGGATGCCCTTATCGAAGCCGCTATCGGCCGAACGGTTGGTCAATACCAATGGTGTGCAGCTACGGGTGATTGAGGCCGGCGATCGCGGCGCACCTGTCGTGGTCTTGCTCCACGGCTTTCCCGAACTCGCCTACTCGTGGCGCCACCAGATTCCGGTTCTCGCCGAGGCCGGCTATCACGTCCTGGCACCCGATCAGCGCGGCTATGGCGGCTCGTCTTGTCCGGACGCAATCGACGCCTACAGCATCCACGAATTGACTGCCGACGTGGTCGGCCTGCTCGACGATGTCGGCGCGGAGCGCGCCGTTTGGATCGGTCACGACTGGGGCGCGCCCGTGGCGTGGAATGCACCACTGCTGCATCCGGGCCGGGTCGCAGCGGTTGCCGGGCTGAGCGTTCCGGCGCTGCCCCGTGCGCAGGTGCCCCCGACGCAGGCCTTCCGCCGCACATTCGGGGAGAACTTCTTTTACATGCTGTATTTCCAGGAGCCGGGTGTTGCGGACGCCGAACTCAACGGGGACCCCGCCCGCACGATGCGCCGGATGATCGGGGGCCTACGGACAGATGACAACGCAGCGGCGCTACGGATGGTGGCCCCGGGCCCGGAAGGCTTCATCGATCGGCTTCCCGAGCCGGACGCGCTGCCGGACTGGATCAGCCAGGACGAACTCGACCATTACATCGACGAGTTTTCCCGGACCGGGTTCACCGGGGGCCTGAACTGGTATCGCAATTTGGACCGGAACTGGGAAAACACTGCCGAACTGAGCGACGCGAGAATCTCGGTGCCATCGTTATTCATCGCTGGAACAGCCGATCCGGTGTTGGCCTTTACCCGTGCCGACCGCGCGTCGGAGGTGATCTCCGGCCCGTACCGTGAGGTGCTGATCGACGGCGCCGGGCACTGGTTACAGCAGGAGCGACCCGACGAGGTCAACGCGACGCTGTTGGACTTCCTCAACGGACTGGAATTGCGATGACCGCCCCACTGCGCTTCGGCGTCTTTATCACCCCATTTCACCCGGTCGGCCAATCCCCCACGCTGGCATTGGAATACGACATGGAACGTGTCGTCGCCCTGGACCGCCTGGGCTTTGAAGAAGCTTGGTTCGGCGAACACCATTCCGGCGGCTATGAGCTGATCGCCTGCCCGGAGGTGTTCATCGCCGCGGCGGCGGAGCGAACCAAGCATATCCGGCTCGGCACCGGAGTGGTTTCGCTGCCCTACCACCATCCGCTCATGGTGGCCGACCGCTGGGTGCTACTGGATCACCTGACCCGCGGCCGGGTGATGTTCGGTACCGGTCCGGGCGCGCTGCCGTCGGACGCTTACATGATGGGCATTGACCCGATCGAGCAGCGCCGGATGATGCACGAGTCCCTGGAGGCGATCCTGGCACTGTTTCGCGCGGCGCCCACGGAGCGGATCAACCGCCATTACGACTGGTTCACTTTGCAGGACGCGCAGTTGCACATCCGCCCATACACCTGGCCGCATCCGGAAATCTCTACGGCGGCAATGATTTCACCGTCCGGGCCGCGGCTGGCAGGGGCGCTGGGCACATCGCTGCTTTCGCTGTCGATGTCGGTGCCTGGCGGGTACGCCGCGGTGGAGAACACCTGGGAGATCGTGCGTGAGCAGGCCGCCAAGGCCGGCCGGGATGAGCCGGACCGGGCCGATTGGCGCGTGTTGAGCATCATGCACATTGCGGAGACCCGGGACCAGGCGATCGACGACTGCGTCTACGGGCTGCAGGATTTCGCGAACTACTTCGGCGCGGCCGGGTTCGTCCCGCTGTCCAACTCGGTCGGCGACACCCAGTCGCCCCGTGAGTTCGTCGCCGAGTATGCCGCGCAAGGAAATTGCTGTATCGGCACACCTGACGACGCGATCGCTTACATCGAAGATCTCCAGGAACGTTCGGGCGGTTTCGGTACGTTGCTGATGCTCGGCCACGACTGGGCGTCACCCGAAGCCACCTATCACTGCTATGACCTGTTCGCGCGCAGAGTGATTCCCTACTTCAAGGGACAACTGGAAGCCCCCCGGTCATCGCACGACTGGGCCAGAGACAATCGCGAACAGCTGATCGGCCGCGCCGGTCAGGCCGTGGTCAAAGCCATCACCGAACATGTCGATGAGCTGAAAGGCGAGGGGAACTGATGCGCGCCTCCGTTTTGCGAGACAGCCGGATGGTCTACCGGGACGACGTACCCGAACCCGTGCCCGGACCCGGCCAGGTGCTGGTTGCCGTGCGAGCATGTGGAATCTGCGGCTCCGACCTGCATTTCGCCGCCCACGGCGCAAACGTGCTGGAAATGAGTGGGCGGGTCGCCGGCGATGCGATGAGCATGAATGTCGACCTCAATCACGACGTCTTCATGGGTCATGAATTCAGCGCCGAGATACTTGAAGCCGGACCCGAAACCGAGACGCACGCGCCGGGGACGCTGGTCACCTCAATCCCGGTGTTGTTGTCTACCAAGGGCGTCGAGCCGATTGTCTACAGCAACAGCACGATGGGCGGTTACGCCGAACGTATGCTGCTTGCGGCTCCGTTGTTGCTGCCCATCCCAAACGGCCTTGACCTCAAACATGCCGCCCTGACCGAGCCGATGGCGGTGGGATTGCACGCCGTCAATAGGTCGAACATCACGCCCGGTGAGGCTGCGTTGGTGATCGGTTGCGGCCCCATCGGAATCGCGATCGTCGCTTCGCTTCGGGCGCGCGGGGTGGAAAATGTCATGGCAGCAGACTTTTCCCCGAGACGGCGAGAGTTGGCAACCGCAATGGGGGCGCATCAGGTGCTGGATCCGGCAAATGGGTCGCCGTTTGACTCCGTCAAGGCGGCGGTGGTGTTCGAGGCGGTCGGGGTGCCCGGAATCATTGACGACATCTTGTTGCGGGCGCGGCCGGGCACCCGGCTGGTCGTGGCCGGGGTGTGCATGCAGCCCGACACCGTGCACCCGTTCTTCGCCATCGCCAAAGAGATCAACGTGCAATTCGTCCTTGCCTACAACCCGGAGGAGTTCGCCGGCTCGCTGCGCGCGCTGGCCGAGGGCGAGATCGATGCCACCCCGATGATCACCGGTGAGGTCGGCCTGGACCAAGTGGGCGCGGCATTCGACGACCTCGCCGATCCCGAACGGCACTGCAAGATCCTCGTAACTCCGTAGTGATTGTGCGGCGGAATCAGTGTCGGACCCGCCCAGTACAATCGAAATTATGTTCGAACAGATGAGGGAGCTCGATCCGGCCGCCCTGGTGGCCGAGGTTGAGTCCACGTACCGGCAGGAGTCGGCTCTGATGGCCCGGCGGATGGCCGCAGTGGCGGCGTTGCTTCGGCACCGGGACGCCTCGCTAGGACGTTCCGTCTCGCGAGGATTCGGGTTGGTCGGCGGGTTCGAGCAGACCACGGCTGAAGTGGCCGCCGCGATGAACCTGTCGCCGATGGCAGCTGGTTTTGTGGTAACCGACGCAGCGGCGTTGGACACCCGATTGCCCCGAGTAGCCGCGCTGCTGGCCGAAAGCCGGACCGATTGGCGCACCGTTCGATTGATCATCAGCCGCACCGACTTGATCTCTGACGACAACCTGATTGCGAAGGTCGACCAGTCGTTGGCCGCGCGCATCGGCAATTGGCAGGGCTGGTCGAGGCGGCGGATCGTCAACGCCGTCGACGCCGCGGTGCGGACCACCGATCCCGATGCCGCCCGCGAGCGCCGCCTCGAGGCCGAGGACAAGCGGCATGTGGGAATCACTGCGCAGGACAACGGCATGGCCGAGCTCTACGGCATCGTCGGCGCGCCGGCCGCGACGGCTTTCGACCGGCGACTGTCCCAGCTCGCCAAGCGGGTGTGCGCGGAGGACCCGCGGACGCTGGACCAGCGCCGTGCCGACGCGTTCGCCGCACTGACTCAAGGCCACCGACTTGCGTGCACGTGTGGGCGCCCCGAGTGTCCAACCAGATCCCGCGAGGGCGACGCCGACCGCGAGCCGGGCGGCGCGAAAGTGGTCATCAACGTGGTGGCCAGCGACCAGACCGTGCACGGTGGCGGCGCTGCGCCCGGTTATCTGGAGGGCTACGGCGTCATCGATGCCGACCAGGTTCGCGCATTGGCCGCGGCCGCGGCCGCGCTCACTGCCGATCCGCTGACGAGTCCGGTGCAGGCGCTCCGCTACCAACCTTCCGCGGCACTCGAGCGCGCGGTGCGTTGCCGCGATCTCACCTGCCGGTTCCCCGGATGTAGCCGACCGGCCGTTGCGTGCGATTTGGATCATACTGTTCCGTTCAATCACGCGGATCCGGCATGCGGTGGACTGACAGTGTTCGCGAACCTGAAATGCCTTTGTCGCCAACATCATCGGCTGAAAACCTTCGGCGGCTGGGGAGATCGTCAGCTTGCCGACGGTACCGTGGTGTGGACGTCACCCACCGGTCAGACCTATCGAACCTCCCCGGCGGGCGCAGACCTGTTCGCGCAGCCGCGCGGACCGGCTTGCGCGGCACCGACTCCCAACAAACGCGGCCGATCGAAGCAACGGAGCGCCCGAATCGCGCAGGCGCGCAAACATAACCGCGAGCTGCGTCCTGTCAACGAAGCCCGGCGCGCATTGCAAGCAGCCCGAAAGCGGGAGATTGACGACCGCAAATTCCGGAACCAGATGCGCGACAAGTTGGCCGTGTTCAAGGGCTCGCCCAACACCAGTCCGTACTGCACCTGGGTGAACGATCCCCGAGAGCCGGAAGAACTGCCCGAAGACTGGGTCCCCGACGAACCGGCAATGGCCCCTCTCCCCGACGATCCGCCCTTCTGAGGCCAAAGCCGCGCTAGTGTTGCGAGGCATGGGGAGACCAAGCAAGTTTTTCCGCAGATCGATTCCTTTGGCTGCTGTCGGAGCGGCTGTCGCCGCCCTGACGGGATGTGATTCCAACAGCCCTACGGGCTCCGGGGCCAACCCGCGTCAGGTCACCGTGGTGGGTTCGGGGCAAGTGCAGGGCGTCCCGGACACCTTGACCGCGAACGTCGGCATCGAATTCTCCGCGCCCGACGTCACCGCCGCGATGAATCAGACGAATGACCGGCAGCAGGCCGTCATCGACGCACTGGTCGGCGCGGGCCTCGATCGTCAGAAGATCAGCACCACTCAGGTCACGCTGGCGCCGCAGTACAGCAACCCCGGACCCAACGGCACCGCCACCATCACCGGCTACCGCGCCAGCAACGCGATCGAGGTCAAGATCCACCCAGCTGACACCGCGTCACGGATGCTCGCACTCATTGTCGGCACCGGCGGCGACGCCACCCGGATCAGCTCGGTCAGCTACTCGATCGCCGACGACTCACAGCTGGTAAAGGACGCGCGTGCGCGAGCTTTCAACGACGCCAAGGACCGCGCCGCCCAGTACGCACAACTATCCGGACTGAAGCTGGGCAGGGTGCTGTCCATCTCGGAGGAGACGGGCGGCACGCCCGCGGCGAAGGTACCGTTCGGAACAACACGGGCCATGCCGACGGCAGTGCCGCTGGAAGCGGGCCAGCAGACGGTGAGTTTCTCGGTGACCGCGGTCTGGGAGCTCGACTAGCTACTGCTGATAGACCCTGGGATCGAGGGTCCCGATGTACGACAGGTCGCGATAGCGCTCGTCGTAGTCCAGGCCGTAGCCCACGACAAACTCGTTGGGAATGTCGAAGCCCACATACGCGATCCCGACGTTGGCCCCCACCGCGTCGGGTTTGCGCAGCAATGTGCACACCCGCAGCGAACGTGGATGCCGGGCGGTCAGGTTGCGTAGCAGCCACGACAAGGTCAGGCCGGAGTCGACGACGTCCTCGACGATCAGCACATCGCGTTCGTGGATATCGCGGTCTAGGTCCTTGAGGATCCGCACCACTCCTGACGAGGATGTCGAGGAACCGTAAGAGCTGACCGCCATGAACTCGAACTGGGTGGGCAGCGGAATCGCGCGCGCCAAGTCGGTGACGAACATAACCGCGCCCTTCAGCACGGTGATCAACAGCAGATCCTGGCTGTCCTCTCCGGCGAGTTCGCGGTAATCGTTGCCGATTCGTTCGCCGAGCTCGCCAATGCGGGCCTGAATCTGCTCCGGGCTGAGCAGCACCGACTTGATGTCCCCCGGATACAGCTCCCTTGTCTGCTGTGGGGTGCTCGCCGCGGAGCTGTGGGTCACGGACCCCAGCGTGCCACGGTTACACAGGCTCGCGCCACATGATCAGCACGCCGTCACGCCGGCCCGCTATCAATCGCTGGTCGCGCAACGCGGACCCGACCGCCACGCCACCCTGCCCGCGCCAACCCGTGACCAGCCTGTCCACGCCGCGGATCTGCTTGTCGGTCAGCCCGGTCGCGCCACCGGCAAGCAGCCAGCCGCGGATCACCCGGCGTCTGATCGGGTCGGGCAGCGCGGCCAGGCTCTTGGCCAGCAGACCGGATTCGGCCACAACGTCGGGCAGCGCCTGCGCGGCGAGCGTGTCGATCAGCCCGGTGTCCTCGCGCAACGCCGTCGCGGTGCGAGCAAGCGCCTCGGCCACCCCACCGCCCAGCACGTCTTCCAGCAGTGGCAGCACCTCGTGGCGCAGCCGGGCTCGGGTGAAACGAGAGTCGGTGTTGTGCGGGTCCTGCCACGCGGCAAGGCCCAGCTCCCGGCATGCGGCACGCGTCACGGCGCGCCGCAGCCCCAGCAGTGGCCGGCACCATGGCGGATCGTGCGGCTGCATCCCGGCGATCGAGCGCGGCCCAGAACCGCGGCCCAGGCCTAGCAACACCGTCTCCGCTTGATCGTCGAGCGTGTGCGCTAACAACACGGGTCCGTCGCGGTGTGCGGCCAGCGCCGCATACCGAGCGGTGCGGGCCGCGGCCTCGGGACCGCCTCCACGACCGCTGGGTTCACCGACCTGAACGCAAAGCACTTGAGCATCAACGCATCCCAGCGCCGCGGCCTGGACCCGCGCGGTCTCGGCGACGGCGGCCGAATCCGGCTGCAGCCCATGATCCACGATCAGTGCAACGGTGGGTCGCAGCCCCGCAGCGACAGCGGTGAGTGCCAACGAATCCGGGCCGCCGGAGAGCGCAACACACCACGGGTCGTCGTTCCCCAGATAGGCACCGGCGAACGCCTGGACAGCCGCGCGCAGCTGCCCTACAGCACCCTGTCGATCCATCGCTGTGGCTCTTCGATCTCTTCAGGCAATGGCAGCGTCTCGGGGCCCGACCAGACCGTGTTGAACCGTTCCATTCCGACCTGGCCCACCACGTGATCGACGAACGCCTTGCCGCGGGTGTACTGGCTGAGCTTGGCATCGAGCCCCAGCAGCGCACGCAGCAGGCGCTGCAACGGCGGTTGCTTGCGGTTCCGGCGCTCGTCGAAGCGACGGCGGATGGTGGCCACCGACGGGACCACCAGCGGCCCTACCGCATCCATCACGTGGTCCGCGTGGCCCTCCAACAGCGTGCCCAGCACCAGGAGCTGGTCTAGGGCCTTGCGCTGCGGCTCGGACTGTACGGCGCGCATCAAGCCGACGATCCCCGGCGGGCCGGCATCACGGCTGCGGACGAATTCCGCCAGCCGACTCACCATCTGCCCGATGTCTTCACCGGCGTCTTGGGTCATCACCCCGAGTGCCTGCGACATGTAACCCGACAACCATCGGTTGGCGGTGAACTGCACCCGGTGGGTCACCTCATGCAGGCACACCCACAGCCGGAAATCGGAGGGTTCGATCTGCAGTTGCCGCTCGACGGCGAGGACGTTGGGATAGACCAGCAGCAGGCAGCCGTCTTCCGCGGTTGCAAACGGGTCGTACTGTCCGAGGATCCCCGAGGACACGAACGCCAGCACCGCACCCGTTTGCGCGCCAGTGATCCGGCCCGTCAGAAACCCGTGTGGTTGGTCGCTTCCGTTGGTCATTACCCGCATCGACTCGGCCGCCGCCCCGATCCACGCTTGCCGGTCGATGACGCGCGCGGGCGGCACCGCGCCATTGGTGACGAGGCCGGTGACGTCGCGCACCGGCGGTTCGGCCTTCAACGCCGCATCGGCCAATTCGTCGATCACCTGGCGGCGCGTGTAGTCGGTGGACAGCGGACCGGGCCGGGCCAGCCGCTGGCCGACGGTCGCGGCGAAGCGCCAGTCCACCGCCGTGCCAAGGGTCAGGTCAGAGGTTGCGGTCATGCGCACCCACAGGTCCACAGTCGGGTGGCCAGGGCGTCCATCGCGTTGCGACCATTAGGTCCGGCGGCATTTGAGATGAACGCGAACGTTAGTACACGCCCGCTGCGGTCGGTGACTATCCCGGCCAACGCGTTGATTGCGGTCAGCGAGCCGGTCTTGGCTCGCAACCAGCCGGCCGGGCCCTGGTTGCTGGCCGTGTCGAGAAAACGGTCGGCCAGGGTGCCGCTGCCACCGGCGATCGGCAGCAGGTCCAGTAGCGGCCGCATCGCCGGCTGGTCGGGCCCCGCCGCCGCTTGCACCGCACCGTTGAGCGTCTTGGCCGTCAACCGGTCATCGACGGAAAGCCCACTGGAATCCACCAGCTTCGCTCCGGTGGTGTCGATGTGCGCGCTATTCAACCGGTTGGTCACCGCGCCGACAGCTCCGGCGAAGCTCTGCGGCTGATTGGTGGCGGCCGCCACTTCCCGCGCGATGCATTCGGCCATCACGTTGTCGGATGCGTTCATCATCTGCGACAACCGCTGGATCAACGGCGCCGACTGAACCACGGCCAGCTGCCGCGCCCCCGACGGTGCCGTGGCGATCGTCACGGCCGCGGGATCGAGACCCAGGCCCTTGGCCAGTTCGCGCCCGGCATCAATCGCGGGCGTCCTGGACCGACGTGATGTGACCGCCGTCGGCTGGATGCGTCCGGCGTCGATCATCGCCGACTCGATCGGCGCGATGTCGCCGCCGTCGATGTCGAGCGGATCCCAGCCCGGCGCCATCGTCGGGCCGCTGAACGCGGAGGTATCCACCTGCACCGCCGTCGGCGTCACTCCGCTGCGTCGGACCTGTTCGACAAGGTCGGTGATTCGCGGCGCTCCCCGGTACCACGTTTCCTGACTTAGTGGCGCCGCCGACAGCGTCGGGTCCCCGGCACCGACCAGTACGACAGGTCCCCGCGAGTTGTCTCCGCCGGCCAGCACACGGGTGCTGATCCGGGCCTGACGATCCAGTGCCAGCAGCGCAGCGGACGCGGTCAGCATCTTGTTCGTTGAAGCGGGCTCCAACGGCACATCGGCGGCCATCTGCCAGAGCTCTTTTCCGGTGCTGGCGTCGGTGACGCGACCCCCGAGCCTGCCGAGGTTGGGGTCGACCGCCACCGGCCCCAACGCTGCTGCCAGGCCGGCGGCGCTGGGCGTCGCGGCAGTGTCGGTGACCGCAACCATGCCCGGTTTGACAGTCTGCGCGTTCGGCGGCGGCACCCGATCCCGGCCACCGGCGGTGCTGTGACCAGCTGTCGTGAAAAACGACGCCGCCGCCACGACGGCGGCAACGAACGCCAGCACGGCCAACCCGACGAACGCATGCGTGGATTTCCGCCAGCGAGTTGGACCCATCCCTCTCCTGACTGTCTGCCTTCCATTCTGCCGAATCGACCTGACGCCGCTGGACTAGGGTGGATCCGCGACGCAACGCATCTACCCAGAACTAAGACTCGAGGAGCCGACACGTGCAATTCGACGTGACCATCGAAATCCCGAAGGGCCAACGGAACAAGTACGAGGTGGACCACGAGACTGGCAGAGTTCGTCTGGATCGCTACCTGTACACCCCGATGGCGTACCCGACCGACTACGGCTTCATCGATGACACCCTCGGCGAAGACGGGGACCCGCTGGACGCGCTCGTGCTACTGCCCGAGCCGCTGTTCCCCGGCGTGCTGGTGGAGGTGCGCCCGGTCGGGATGTTCAACATGGTCGACGAGGCCGGCGGCGACGCCAAGGTGTTGTGTGTCCCGGCCGGCGACAACCGCTGGGACCACATCCAAGACATTGCCGACGTCCCGGCCTTCGAACTCGAGGCGATCAAGCATTTCTTCGTGCATTACAAGGACCTCGAGCCGGGCAAGTACGTCGAGGCCGCCGATTGGGTGGGCCGCGCCGAAGCCGAGGCGGAAGTGCTGCGTTCGGTGGAGCGGTTCAAGGCTGGCGGCCACTGACGCGGGGGCCGATCGCGCGGGGCAGCGTGGCGCGGGTCGGCACTGCGACCGCGCTCAGCGCCGCCTGCGGGTACGTGGTGATCTATCTGGCCGCTCGCGATCTGGCTCCCGGCGGCTTCTCAGTGTTCGGGGTGTTCTGGGGGGCATTCGGCCTGTTCACCGGGGCCGCCAACGGCCTATTGCAGGAGACGACCCGGGAAGTCCGCGCGACGCGGCACGTGGACGTGTCGTCCGGGAATCGCACACATCCGCTGCGAATCGCCGCCACGGTCGGCTTGGTCGCAGCCATCGTGATCGCCGGTAGCTCGCCGTTGTGGAGCGGGCGGCTCTTCGTCGAGGCACGTTGGTTGTCGGTGGTACTGCTCAGCGTCGGCGTGGCCGGGTTCTGCCTGCACGCCACCCTGCTGGGTATGCTGGCCGGCACCGACCAGTGGACCCGGTACGGGGCGCTGATGGTGACCGATGCGATCTCCCGGGTGACGATCGCGGTCGCGGCGTTCGCGGTCGGATGGGGCCTGACCGGGTTCCTATGGGCAACCGTGGCCGGCTCGACGGCCTGGCTGATCATGCTGATCGCCTCACCCACCGCACGCGCAACCGGGCGCCTGCTGACGCCCGGCAGCACCGCGACGTTCCTGCGCGGCGCCGCCCATTCGATCACCGCGGCCGGTGCCAGCGCGATTCTGGTGATGGGCTTTCCGGTGCTGCTGAAGCTGACCAGCAGTGAGCTGGGGGCGCAAGGCGGCGTCGTGATCCTCGCGGTGACCTTGACCCGCGCCCCGCTGCTGGTGCCGCTGACCGCCATGCAGGGCAACCTGATCGCGCATTTCGTTGACGAACGCAGCGCCCGGCTGCGGGCTCTGATCACGCCGGCCGCCATCATCGCCGGGATCGGAACCGTCGGCGTGCTGGCGGCTGCCTTGGTGGGCCCGTGGTTGCTGCGGGTCGGGTTCGGGTCGCAGTACGACGCCAGCAGTGCGCTGCTTGCCTGGCTGACCGCTGCCGCGTTGGCGATCGCCATGCTGACACTGACCGGTGCCGCCGCGGTGGCGGCCGCCCTGCATAGGGCGTATTCGCTCGGCTGGGTCGCCGCCACGGTGGCCTCGGGGCTGTTGCTGCTGGCGCCGCTGCCACTACAGACCCGCACCGTGGTCGCCCTGTTGTGCGGGCCGCTGGTGGGAATCGGCGTCCATCTGGTGGCGCTGGCGCGCGCCGGACGCTTAGCCTGAGCCCAAATGGCCCACTCTTCCGACGCCTGGATCGTCATTCCCGCCTACAACGAAGCCGCCGTCATCGGCGAGGTCATCGCCGGCCTGCGGTCGGTCTTCGACCACGTGGTGTGCGTGGACGACGGCAGCACCGACGGCACCGGGGACGTGGCGCTGCGGGCCGGTGCTCACTTGGTGCGCCATCCGGTGAACCTGGGCCAGGGTGCCGCAATCCAGACCGGTGTCGAGTACGCCCGCCGGCAGCCCGGGGCGCAGATTTTCGCCACTTTCGACGCCGACGGCCAGCACCGCGTGGAAGACGTAGCCGCGATGGTGGACCGGCTCCGCGTGGGTGACGTCGACGTTGTGATCGGAACGCGATTCGCCGCCGAGAACGAGGGCAGCAGGCCGCCGCTTCTGAAACGGATCGTGCTGCAAACCGCGGCGCGGCTGAGCCGGCGCGGTCGCCGGCTCGGCCTCACCGACACCAACAACGGCCTACGGGTGTTCAACAAGACGGTGGCCGACGGCCTGAACATCACTATGAGCGGTATGAGCCATGCCAACGAGTTCGTCCTATTGATCGCCGAAAACCATTGGCGGGTAGTGGAAGAACCGGTCGAGGTGCTCTACACCGAATACTCCAGGTCTAAGGGGCAACCCCTACTCAACGGCGTCAACATCATTTTCGACGGGTTCCTGCGCGGGAGGTATTCACGGTGAACTGGATCCAGGTGCTGCTGATCGGGTCGATCGTCGCGCTGCTGGTCTATCTGCTGCGTTCCCGCCGAAGTGCGCGATCCCGGGCCTGGGTCAAGGTCGGGTACATCCTGTTCGTGTTGGGGGGTGTCTACGCCGTGCTGCGGCCCGACGACACGACGGTGGTGGCGCACTGGTTCGGCATCGGCCGCGGCACCGACCTGATGCTCTACGCGCTGATCATCGCGTTCAGTTTCACCACGCTGAGCACGTATATGCGGTTCAAGGACCTGGAGTTGCGCTACGCGCGCCTTGCCCGTGCCGTCGCGCTCGAGGGTGCGCAGGCGCCCGAGTAGCGCTAACCCGTGGGCGCGTGCCGGAAATAGTCCACGGTCCGGCGGATCCCGTCATCCAGCTGAACCTGCGGACGCCAGCCCAAAACCTTTTCGGCTAAACCGATATCGAGGCAAGACCGCTTCAGATCACCCAGCCGTTCCGGGTGGTACTCGGGGTCGTCGGGCCCCCCGACGGCCGCCGCCACCGCTGAATGCAGTTGCCGGTCCGAGGTTTCTATCCCCGTGCCGACGTTGAAACGCTGCCCGCCTCCCGCGTCCCCGGACGCCCTGACGAACGCGTCCACCACGTCGTCGACGAATACGTAGTCGCGGGTTTTGCCGCCGTCGGCGAACACCTTGGTGGGCTTACCCACCAGCAGCGCCTGGGCGAAGATCGCCACTACGCCGGCCTCACCATGCGGATCCTGGCGAGGGCCGTAGACGTTCGCCGGTGCGACGTGGGAGCAGTCCAGCCCGTACAGATGCCGGAACATATTCAGGTAGACCTCGCCCGCCACCTTGCCGGCGGCGTATGGCGACGCGGGGTCGGTGGGCGTTGTCTCGGGGGTTGGGTACACCGGCGGGATGCCGTAGATGGATCCCCCCGACGAGGTGTGCACGATCTTGCGGACCCCGGTACTGCGCGCGGCCTCGGCCAGCCGGATTGTGCCGATCACGTTCACCGAGGCGTCGAATTCCGCGTCGGCCACCGAACGCCGGACGTCGATCTGCGCGGCCAGGTGAAACACCACCTCGGGGCGGTGCTCGTCAAGGATGGCGTTCAGATCCGCGGTCACGATGTCGGCCTCGACAAAGACGTGTGCGGGGTTGTCGGCCAGATGCTCGAGGTTGGTCGCCCGGCCGGTGGCGAAGTTGTCCAGTCCCACGACGGTGTGGCCGTCGGCCATCAGACGGTCGACTAGCGTCGACCCGATGAATCCGGCAGCCCCGGTGACCAGTGTGCGCACCGGCCCACCATACCGGGGGGTCGTTTTCATGGCAGCGCTGTTGATCGCGGCGCAGTTGGCGGTCCGCGCGGTGCTGGCGTTCGGCGGCTACTTCTACTGGGACGACCTGATTCTCATCGGGAAAGCCGGCACCCACGGCCTGCTGTCGCCGTCTTACTTGTTTGACGACCACGACGGCCACGTGATGCCGGCCGCCTTCCTGGTGGCCGGGGTGATCATCCGGCTGGCACCGCTGGACTGGACCGGGCCCGCGATCAGCCTGGTGGTACTGCAGCTGCTGGCCTCGCTGGCCCTGTTGCGCGCGCTGTACGTCATCCTGGGCTGGCGCCGGGCACTGCTGATTCCGTTGACCTTCGCGCTGTTCACTCCGCTGGCTGTGCCGGCGTTCGCGTGGTGGGCAGCGGCGCTGAACTCGCTGCCGATGCTGGCGGCGCTGGCCTGGGTGTGCGCCGACGCGATCCTGCTGGTCCGCACCGGTAACCAGCGCTACGCGGCGACCGGCCTGCTCGCCTACTTCGCCGGGCTGCTGTTCTTCGAGAAGGCCGCGGTGATTCCGTTCGTCGCTTTCGCGGTGGCCGCATTGGTCTGCCATGTGCAGGGGGACCGGGCCGCTCTACGGACGGTGTGGCGGGCGGGGATGAGACTGTGGATCGCGGCGCTGACCCTGACCGCTGGCTGGATAGCGCTGTATCTGGCGGTTGTCGATCAGCAACGGTGGAGTTCCGACCTGTCGATGACGTGGGACCTGCTGTCTAGGTCGATCACGCACGGCATCGTGCCGGGCCTGGCCGGCGGTCCGTGGCACTGGGATCGCTGGGCGCCTGCCTCGCCGTGGGCGGCGCCGGGACCGATGGTGATGGTGCTGGGCTGGCTGGTGCTGGTCGGGGCGCTGGTGTTATCGCTGATCCGCAAGCAACGCATCGGCCCGGTGTGGCTGACGGCCGTCGCATACACGGTCGCCTGCCAGGTGCCGATCTATCTGATGCGGTCCTCGAAGCTGACCGCCCTGGTGCTCGCCCAAACCCTGCGGTATCTGCCGGATCTCGTTGTCGTGTTGGCGCTGTTGGGCGCCGTCGCATTGAGCGCACCCAACCGAGCCGGCGCGCATTGGCTGGACGCCTCGGTGAAACGCACGATGCTGGCGACCGGTGCGGCGGTGTTGTTCCTGGCCAGCAGCCTGTACTCGACGGCGACGTTTCTGACCAGCTGGCGGGACAATCCCGCCAAGCCCTATTTGCAGAATGCCCGCGCCGGGTTGGCGGCCGCGCACTCGGCGTCGAACGCGCCGCTGCTGGATCAGGAGGTCGATCCGCTGGTGCTGCAGCGGGTTGCCGCGCCGGAGAACCTGGCCAGTCACATGTTCGGCCTGCTGCGCGATAGACCGGAATTTGCTTCGGCGACAACGCAATTGCGCATACTGGACAGCTCGGGCCGGCTGGTCGATGCGAGGGTCACCTGGGTCCGGACCATCCTGCCGGGGCCCACGCCGCAATGTGGTTACTTCGCCCAGCCCGACAAGCCGGCGCACTTGATTCTGGACGGCCCGCTGCTGCCCGCCGACTGGACCGTGGAACTCAACTACCTGGCCAACAGCGACGGCTCGATGGCGCTGTCGCTGACGCAAGGACCCAAGGTCAAGGTTCCGGTGCATCCGGGACTGAACCGGGTGTTCGCCCGCCTGCCGGGCGCCGGCGACGCGATCACGGTGCGGGCCGACACCGCGGCGCTGTCGTTGTGCATCGCGTCGGGGCCGGTGGGTTTCCTCGGAGCCGCCTAGGAGAGTCGAACTCCTGACCTATTCACGGTGTCGGCCTACCCAACTGCGTTTATGCGAGTCCGTTAAAGTATTACGGCGCAGTGTGATACAGGTATTGGCGTTCACTGGGGTTTATAGAAACTTGGCCGGATTTTCGGGGCGTTTGTATCAGGAAAGTGGAGACTTTGGGCAAAGCCCTGAGCAAAACATAGATCACCGCCGCCCGTCCCTGATCTGATAGACGCGCGGTACCGACAGCCCGGCGGCCTGGGCGAGTTGCTCACCGGGAATACCACTATCGAAGCCTTCTCGGATCAGGCGGCGCAGCTCGGCGTCGGCGTCATCGAGCGCGCATCGGCGGCGATCGCGCAGCTTGGCCGCGCGCCTGATGAGCGCGAGTTGATCCACGGGCAAATTATAGCCCGCTAGAAACAATCTCTGGTGCAGTCCTTGCGCTTCGGTTATAGCGAGCTATAATTCTGCAACATGAATACCACGCCAACCACCGACCCGTTCCCCCGCGTCCCGTTCCCTGCCGGCGCCGTCAAAGCCGACTGGCACGGACTTCATCGCGCGAAACGCCGCGGCGGGCACCCTGTTTTTCCCGTACGCCAGCTTCACCACGATCCATCCGCCGCTGACGGTGCATCCCGACTTCGAAAGCAGTTCCGGATCACCGGGGGTGATCCCGAACAGTCTGGTGGAGCTTGATCACCGCGCCGGGCAGATCCTCGATGCCCTCGACGCGGCCGGGGTGGCGGACAACACCATCGTGGTGTGGAGCAGCGACAACGCGGCGGGTGACGTCGTCGGCCTGGCGTGCGGATCGAGTGGCCCGTGGCGTGGATCATTCGGGCAGACCTGGGAGGGGTCGGTGCGGGCACCAGCCATGGTGCGCTGGCCCGGCAAAATCCCACCGGGCCTAGTCAGCCAGGAGATCGTCGCCGCCACCGACTGGTTTCCCACGCTGGCGGCGATGACCAATGGCAGCGAACAAGTTCCCACCGATCGCCCCATCGATGGCGTTGACATCTCGGCCCACCTGTTCGGCCACTCTGAGGAGTCCGGACGCGACAACTTCATCCTCTATGGCACTGACGGCGAACTGCTCACCGTCAAGTGGAAGACGACGAAGGTGCATTTCCGAACGGTCCTTGAGGGCGATTCGCTGTTCGGGCCATACGTCCGGCCGCAGATCCCGGCGATCTATGACCCGGTGGCCGATCCGCAGGAGAAATTCGACATCATGGAGACAACCATGAGCGATGGGTGGGCCATCGGTGCGGCGCTGCGGCCAGTTGTGGCCCTGCAAGAAAGCGCGAAACGCTTCCCCCACATCAAGACCGGCGAAGACTTCACCGGCTACCAAACATCGGGGTGAAAAAAATCGGACGCCCCGGGGGCCGCCGCGCGGCGAGTGGGGTTTGATCGGCTGTCAGCGCCGCACCGACCTACGCTCCCCAGGCATGCGCGACATCGCGGTGAACGACTGACCGCCTACGGTTGGGAGCGTTTGCCCTCTACGATTTGTCTCGTGATCGTTGACTCGTTCCGCTGCACCGCAGACGATCTCGCCCGCTACCGCCTTGAGAGCGAGTTGATGTGGTTACGCCGTGGTTGGCACCATCTGTGTCTCGGTAGCGGGGCGGCGACATCATTTGTTCAGCAGCAGTGGGTACTCGGCGGCGACAATCGAGTCCAGCGACGCCTGTAGTTTCGCGCGATCGAACACCGAGCCAGAGTATGACGCGGTTAGATGCAACTCCGATTGCACTCGGTTTATCGCCAGCGATATCCGATTCGCTGAGTCGAGCGGCATCAGTCTGACGAAAACGTGGGGGCTCGTCGACGTCGACCATGCAATCCGTCCGGCTCCCAGCATGTTCGAATGATCGCTGACCGCTACACGGGCGAGTGAGCTGTTCGAGTCCACGGCGAGTGAGCTGCTCGAGTCCCGCACGGTATTGGGGCTTGGGCGCGAGACCAGGCGGGCAGCGTAACTCATGCCGTAGCGGGTAAGGGTCCGGAAACCGGTGGTGTATTCGCGCACCGATGCCGCGATCTCGTCAGGACTGTATGGAGGCCCCGTTATAACCGGCACAATACCAAGGAAATTCGACAATGTGCCGGCATCGGATGGTAAGTACCGGTTGAGATCCACTATCACGGTCACCTCTTCTTCCGGCGTAATGCCTTGGCATTGAAGGGAGCGAAGGAACCAGGAAGTGATTAGGGAAAAGATTGAGACCCCGGGCCAGTACCGATCGCGAATCTCTCGCGCCCGCGTCAAGTAGTCCGCGTCACTGCGTGCGTACGCGACCGACACCTTGCCCGCGAATGGCCTCATGTTTCCGCGCGATCGCCGAAACATGCGTACGGGTTCGTTGAATGTCTTCGACAGCTGCCAAGGCGCCGTTCGGGCAACGTTAATCGCGGCCCGCAATCCCGGATTGCGGCAATCGACCCGCGGTGCCGGATCCGCGAACCCTGGTTCGGATGCGCCCACCGCCGCTATGACCTTCGTGAAGAGGCGGCCGCCACCAAGACCATGATCGAACATGATGAAAAGCCAAGGATCGGCAACATGGACGCGTAGTGAGATATCGGGCACTTGCGGTCCCGCAGCCATCAGACTTTCAAGAGCCTGCGCGGGATTATCGCAGTCAAAATCTGGTCCCTCACAGACCACAGCAGAACTACATGTCGAGTCAAACCGCCAGCGTCGGTGGCTCGGATCTGGGATCAGGCCGATGCGATTACGAGGTCCACCCTGCGCTATCGCGTTCAGCCGGAATCGAAGTCTGTGAGGGTCATCCAACTTCTCGAGTGGGCCAACTAAGTAGGCGACGCACGCGCCCGCAAACGCGAGGTCTTTCACGCTTACCCTTAGCGACGTGGGCAGTTCGGAGCCGGTTGCCCCTGCTGTGCTCATGGCCGCCTGGAGCTGTCAGCGCCACAACCTGCTGCCGCCGCATTCGCGCTACGCAGCGCAGATCCGATGTCCTGCAAGTTTTCGCTCACCGCCGCCAATACGTCCGTTGCTGCCATCACGTACGACATTGCGAGCCTCCACTCGGTGTGGCGCCCGAACGCCACCTCGACCACGAGCGACCGATAGCCCGTAACTTGGCAGTATTACAGCTTTTTTGCACGATTCAAATACTTTTTTTTAACTTAAGGTATTTCAACTATCGAGCGGACATAAAATTGTCTGACGCGTCAATTGATTGCCAAAATTGGCTGATGGGTCAATTAGCCGCGCTCCAGGATTAGGTGATTACGGGTCGCCCCACCGAGCATGGCGCACTGGGACGCGCTGCTGGACGAGCGGATCCGCGCTGTCGTCCCCCGCCCGAGCGAGGTGCTGGCTCTCAGGTGGTCCGACGTTGATCTTCTCGCGGACCCTCCGACGGTCACAATCTCGGGCACCCTGGTCGACCATCAGGGGATCGCGGGCAAGCCACTGCACCGCCAGGAGGCGCGCAAAGGGGACGCCCCGGCACACACCGTTGTGCTCCCCCGCTTCGGCGTAGAAGCATTCACCGCACTGCTCGGCGAGACGGCTCCCGATGGCCCTGTGTTGATCAGCAGAGAGGGCGGGAATGTCACTGTCCAATCTGCGGCGAGCCCTCCGAGCGGCGCTTCCCGACAATCTCAGGTGGATAACCCCGCACTCGTTTCACCGCACCGTGGCGACAGTGGTTCGCGATCACCTCGGGCCGGCCCTGGCCCAGCAGCAGGTCAGTCACTCCAAGCTGTCCACGACTGAGGCGCACTACCTGCAGCGTCACACCCACGGCCCAGACGTGCGGAACACGCTGGATAGGTTCGCCGCCGGGGCGCTGGCGGACGAAAGTATCAGGAAAGTATCAAGTGGAGCTGACTCAAGCAGGGCCAACGATGCTGATTAGGTACATATTCGCTGGTAAACGGAGCCGCCTAGGAGAGTCGAACTCCTGACCTATTCATTACGAGTGAATTGCTCTACCGACTGAGCTAAGGCGGCTGTGCTCTGACGCCATCGCGCCGGGCGGCACGAGTCTACGGCAGGCGGACGGGCTCACCCAAGTTGCTGGCCGATCGTGGCGACCATGGCGTCGACGGCGAATTTGGGTTTGACGTTCATCGCCAGCGCTTCGCGGCACTCCAGCACCGCCTCGATGCAGCGCAGCAGCCGCTCCGGCGCGGCGTGGGCCGCCAGCGACGCCACCCCGTCGGCCTTATCCGGATGGTTGGCCCGCACTCCCCCTGGCCGCGCCGAATGCACCAGCGCATCCCGGAAATAGGTCGCGACATCGATCAGTGCCCGGTCCAGCGCATCGCGCGAGGCCCGGGTCTGCCGAGACTTCTGCCGTCGCTCAAGATCCTTGATCGCCCCGGCGGCACCGCGCATCGCCCCCGCCGTGCCCTTGCCGGTGCCACCGGCCCCGAGCGCGGTCCGCAGTTCCTCGGTCTCTGCCTCGGCACGATCCGCGGTCAACCCAACGGCCTCGGTTTCGGCCGCGGCCACCAACTCCTCGGCGGCGGCATAAGCCCGCGACGGAGCGGCGGCGTCGCGCACCAAGCCAAGGGCCTGCTCGCGTCGCTGCCGCGCCTCCGGGTCGGTGGCCAGCCGGCGCGCCCGCCCGACATGGCCACCGCTGATTGACGCCGCCCAGTTCGCCGTGTCGGCAGCCAGGCCGTCGCTGTCCACCAACACCTGTGCGATCGCCTCGGTCGACGGCGTCACCAGCGCGACATGGCGACACCGGGATCGCAGCGTGACCGCGATGTCCTCGGGATCCACCGACGGCGCGCACAACAGGAACACCGTCGACGGCGGCGGTTCCTCGACGACCTTGAGCAGAGCGTTCGCGGCACCTTCGGTCAACCGATCGGCGTCCTCGATCAGCACAATCTGCCGATGCCCGGTAGTCGGACGGCGCGACGCGGTCTGCACGATGGCGCGCATCTCGTCCACGCCAATGGACAGGCCTTCTGGAATTACCCGCCGGACGTCCGCGTGGGTGCCCGCCATGGTCGTCGTGCACGCGCGGCAGCTCCCACAGCCGGGGCCGCCGTCAGCGGAGTCTGCAGTGCATTGCAGGGCCGCCGCGAAGGACAGCGCGGCGACCGAACGGCCCGAACCCGGCGGGCCGGTGATGAGCCACGCATGCGTCATAGTCCCGTCGTTTGGACCGCGGTTCGGAGCATTGTGAGCGGAATCACCGCGAGCGGCGTTGGCCGCCCCGAGCAGCTCGGCTTTCACCGCCTGCTGGCCTACCAGCCGCGTAAACACCCCAGACATCATCGGCAACAGTAGTGACATCCTCGGACAAGCCTCGGTCGGATACCTGCTGGCCACCATATCGCGACACTTCCGTTATCCGGTGCATGAAGGATTCCGAGACGTCGCCGCCGACCGATACGGTGGGTTGGTGACAACTGCGGCAACACTGCCCGGGCGAATCAACGAGTTCGCCCGGTGGGTGGTGCGCACTCCATGGCCATTGTTCACGCTGAGCATGCTGCAGGCCGACATCATCGGCGCCCTCTTCGTGCTTGGCTTCCTGCGCTACGGCCTGCCACCCCAGGACCGCATTCAACTGCAGGACCTGCCCACCCTCAACTTGGTGATCTGGGCCGGGACGCTGGTCGTGGTGTTCACGGTCGGGGCGGTGGTGAACCTGCGGCTGTTGCTGCCGGTATTCCGATGGCAGCGCCGCGACAATCTGCTCGCCGAGGCCGATCCGGCCGCCACCGAACTGGCGCGAAGCCGCGCGCTGCGAATGCCGTTCTACCGGACTCTGTCCAGCATGGTGTCCTGGTGCATCGGCGGCGCGGTGTTCATCGTCGCCAGTTGGTCGGTCGCCAGGAATGCGGCGCCCGTCGTAACGGTCGCCACCGCGCTGGGTGCGGCCGCGACGGCGATCATCGGCTACCTGCAGTCTGAGCGGGTGCTGCGCCCGGTGGCTGTCGCCGCGCTGCGCAGCGGGGTGCCGGAGAACGTCAAGGCGCCCGGCGTCATCTTGCGACTGTTGCTGACCTGGATGCTGTCGACCGCCGTGCCGGTGCTGGCGATCGTGCTCGCGGTAGTGGCCGATAAGACCTCGCTGCTGCACGCCACACCGGAGAAGCTGTTCACGCCAATCCTGTTGTTGGCGTTGGCGGCATTGGGTATTGGGTTCGTCGGCACCCTGCTGGTGGCCATGTCGATCGCCGACCCGCTGCGGCAGTTGCGCTGGGCACTGTCCGAGATACAGCGCGGCAACTTCAACGCGCATATGCAGATCTACGACGCCAGCGAACTGGGCCTGTTGCAGGCCGGCTTCAACGACATGGTGCGTGACTTATCGGAGCGGCAACGGCTGCGCGACCTATTCGGTCGCTACGTCGGCGAAGATGTGGCCAGGCGGGCCCTCGAGCGCGGAACCGAGTTGGGCGGGCAGGAGCGCGATGTCGCGGTGCTGTTCGTGGACCTGGTCGGCTCGACCCAGCTGGCGGCGACGCGGCCGCCAGCTGAGGTGGTGCATCTGCTCAACGAGTTCTTCCGCGTGGTGGTGGATACCGTCGGCAAGCACGGCGGTTTCGTCAATAAGTTCCAGGGCGATGCCGCGCTGGCGATTTTCGGCGCACCGATCGAGCACCCCGATCCGTCCGGTGGCGCGCTGTCGGCCGCGCGGGAGCTGCACGACGCGTTGCTGCCCGTGATCGGCTCCGCGGAATTCGGCATCGGCGTGTCGGCCGGCAGGGCCATCGCCGGTCACATCGGCGCACAGGCCCGCTTCGAGTACACGGTGATCGGCGACCCGGTCAACGAGGCCGCCCGGCTCACCGAGCTGGCCAAGCTGGAGAGTGGCCACGTACTGGCGTCGGCCATCGCGGTCAGCGATGCGCTGGACGCCGAAGCCTTGCGCTGGGATGTCGGCGAGATCGTCAACCTGCGCGGGCGCACCGCACCCACTCAACTCGCTCGCCCGGTGAATCGCGCTGCCAACGCGGGCCGGCAGGTCGCTCGCGCCGCCGCCAAAGAAGTCTCCGGCGAGTCGATCGGGCCGGGCTACTAACTACGCTTGGCGGCCTTTTTCGCCGCGGTTTTTCTGGCCGGCGCCTTGCGGGCCGTCGACTTCTTGGCGGTCCGCTTCACCGGACCCCGGGCCCGGCGGTCGGCAAGCAACTCGGAAGCGCGGTCATCGGTGATCGACATCACGTCATCGCCCTTGCGCAGGCTGGCATTTGTCTCGCCGTCAGTGACGTACGGCCCAAATCGACCGTCTTTGATGACCATTGGCTTTCCGGACGCGGTATCGGTGCCCAGTTCGCGCAGCGGCGGCGCCGAGGCACTTTGCCGTCCACCGCGTTTGGGCTCGGCGTAGATCTTCAGGGCTTCGTCGAGCGTGATGGTGAACATCTGGTCTTCGGTTCCCAGCGATCGAGAATCGGTGCCACGCTTGAGGTACGGGCCATATCGACCGTTCTGCGCGGTGATCTCCTCGCTCGAGGCGGGATCCACACCGACAACCCGAGGCAACGACAGCAGCTTCAGCGCGTCGTCGAGAGTGACAGTCTGTAAGTCCATGCTGCGCAATAGCGAACCGGTCCGGGGCTTGGGACCGGTGGGCTTCTTGCCCTTCTTGGCGCCCTGCTCAGCCTCGCCGTCATCGTCGGGCTTAGGCAGGACTTCGGTCACATAGGGTCCGTACCGGCCATCTTTGGCGACGATATCGTGGCCGGTTTGCGGATCCACTCCCAAGACACGACCTTCTTGGGGCGTGGCGAAGAGCTCTTCGGCCACCTCGAGGGTCAGCTCGTCCGGGGTCAGCGAGTCGCTGAGGTTGGCCCGCTGCGGCGTCGGCTCCCCGTCGTCGCCGGTTACCGTGCGTTCCAGGTAGGGCCCGTTCTTGCCGACCCGAACGTAGACGGTGCGGCCTTCGGAGTCATCAAACAACTTGATAGAGTTGACTTCTCGAGCGTCAATGCCTTCGAGGTTGACGCCGACAAGCTTCTTGAGACCACCGGCGCGCGCCACCGAGTCGGCCACACCGTGGTCGCCGCCGAAGTAGAAATTGTTGAGCCAGTTGGTGCGTTGCTCCTGACCGGAGGCGATGGCGTCGAGCTCGTCTTCCATCGCCGCGGTGAAATCGTAGTCGACGAGCCGGCCGAAATGCTGCTCCAGCAACCCTGTTACGGCGAACGCCACCCAGGACGGCACCAGTGCGCTGCCCTTCTTGTGCACGTAGCCGCGGTCCTGGATGGTCTTGATGATCGACGAGTAGGTCGACGGGCGGCCGATACCCAGCTCCTCGAGGGCCTTGATCAGCGACGCCTCGGTGTAGCGGGCCGGCGGGTTGGTGGCATGGCCGTCGGGGGTGAGCTCCGTCGCGTTCAGGCGCTGCCCCTCGGTGAGGTTGGGCAACCGGCTCTCCGCGTCGTCTGCCTCGCCGCCGGCCTGATCGTCAACGGTTTCCACGTAGGCCTTGAGAAATCCGGGGAAGGTCAGGGTGCGACCGCTAGCAGAGAACACCACCTGCCGATCTCCCTCTTGGGAGGTCGCCGCTCCGGCGATCCGCAAGCTCAGCGTGGTGCCGCGGGCGTCGGCCATCTGCGAGGCCACCGTGCGCTGCCAGATCAGCTCGTAGAGCCGGAATTCGTCGCCGTCGAGTTCGCGACGCACCGCGTCCGGGGTAGCGAACGTCTCGCCGGCGGGCCGAATGGCCTCGTGCGCCTCCTGGGCGTTCTTCACCTTGCGGGTGTACTGCCGCGGCGATGGGTATACGTACTCCGCGCCGTAAAGCTGACGGGCCTGAGTGCGCGCGGCGTTGATCGCCGACTCCGACAGCGTCGTCGAGTCGGTTCGCATATAAGTGATGTAGCCGTTCTCATACAGGCGCTGCGCGATGCTCATCGTGCGCTCCGACGAGAACCGCAATTTTCGGCCGGCCTCCTGCTGCAGCGTGGACGTCATAAAGGGTGGGTACGGCCGCCGGGTGTACGGCTTCTCTTCCACCGAGGCCACGTTCAGCTGGGCGCCTGCCAACCCGGTGGCCAGCGCTGTCGCGCCCGCTTCATCGAGCACGGTGACTTCAGTTGCTTTGCGCAGCTGGCCCAGCGAGTCGAAATCGCGGCCGGCCGCGACCCGCAATCCGTCCACCGACGTCAGCCGGGCCGTGAAGGTGGGTGGCTGGGCGTTCGGGTCGGACACGCTGGCGTCCAGCCTGGCGATGACGTCCCAGTAAGACGCGCTGCGGAAGGCCATCCGGTCGCGTTCACGCTGCACGATGATGCGGGTGGCCACCGACTGCACCCGGCCCGCCGAAAGCTTGGGAGCGACCTTCTTCCACAACACCGGGCTGACCTCGTAGCCGTACAGCCTGTCCAGGATGCGTCGGGTCTCCTGCGCGTCGACCAGGTCGATGTCCAGGTCGCGGGTGTTTGCCGCGGCCTCCAGAATCGCCGGCTCGGTGATTTCGTGGAAGACCATCCGCTTGACCGGAATGCGCGGTTTCAGGGTCTCCAGCAGATGCCAGGCGATGGCTTCGCCCTCACGGTCACCGTCAGTAGCCAGATAGAGCTCGTCGACGTCTTTGAGCAAACCCCTCAGCTCGGTGACGGTGCTCTTTTTCTCGGGGCTGATGATGTAGAGCGGTTCGAAGTCAGCGTCGACGTTGACTCCGAGCCTGGCCCACGGCTCCGACTTGAACTTCGCGGGCACGTCGGCAGCGGCTCGAGGTAGGTCGCGGATGTGCCCGCGGGACGACTCGACGATGTACCTGGAGCCCAGATAGCCGGCCAGTTTGCGCGCCTTTGTGGGCGACTCGACGATGACAAGTCGCCTGAGGCTGCCATTTCCGCCGCCATCGCGGCCGTCTGCCTTCGGGTCAGCCAACTGCGCTTACGCTCCATCTCTTATCCCCGCCCGCTGAGGGCACCTGACAATTTCGCACCCTTAGGCGGGCCTGCGCAAACCGGCACTCCAGCGGCGGCACCTTATCGGGCCGTTAAACCCTGGGCCACAGCGCCAACGCTTCGGCGTCGGCTGGGGGTTCCCCCACGTTCTCTACCAGGCGCGATAGCCTGCGGCGGCCACTTATTCGAAGCGCAGGGCGGCCCCCTCGGGTACCAATCAGAGTGGGCGCAATCCCAACCCGCATCAGCGCCGACGCCAGCGGCGAATGCGTGTCCGGGGCGTGCGGATCCAGACCCAGCAGATAATGGTCGCCCTCGAGGCTGCCAGCGGCCAGAGTCCACGCCCGCAGCTCGCGCGGCCCGGGTAGCCATCGAGTCGGCACCGTCTTGACCGCGCCGCGCGTCCATTCGGCCGCTATTTCGGTCAGCAGCGCGTTCACCGCGGTCCGGACCAGGGGCGTTTCTTCGTCGGTGCGAGCGATCTCGGGCACCAAGCCGGCATCGAGGATCATTTCGGCCAGCCCCGAAGCACGCCAGAGCTTATCCACCACCACCGAAAGCCGCGCGCCAGCGCCCACCAGCACGATCTGGCCGGAGGCTGCGAGCACCCCGGAAAGATCACTCACCGCCGGCGGCACGGACTCCGCGGTGAAGAAGGAAAGCTGGCTCACTTCACCGACAGTAGGTCGATTCGCGGCTTCCGGCATCCGGCACGCCGGAAACGAAAACCCCCCGGTGGACCCGCTGGGCGGGAATGCACGGGGGGCTTCGCCAGAGTCTGCTCGGTCAGACGGAGCGAACTCCTGTGGCCTGGGGGCCCTTAGGGCTGTGGCCGATCTCGAACTCGACCTTCTGATTTTCTTCGAGGGTGCGGAAGCCCGAACCCTGGATCTCCGTGTAGTGGACAAAAACATCCGCGGAGCCGTCCTCGGGGGCAATGAATCCGAAGCCCTTCTCCGCGTTGAACCACTTCACAGTTCCCTGTGGCATTTCTCGATCTTTCCTTCTCTTCTGGGTGCGGAGCATCGCGGTTCGGTGCCCCGGGCCCGCCACGACCGCCATACCTCGCAGAGTCGCCGGAACTTCACCCGACCGATAGCCTCGCAGGAACCGCGGCCGCAACGTCGATCCTGCGAAAGTTTGACACGAACACAGAAGCTGCGACCGCAAATAGTGAACCACGTTCGTCGCGTTGGCGACAGCCTTCGGGCGCGGACTGATTCTTGAAGGGTTCCCGATGGCGAGTTTCGGCCGCGACCTGCTCGGGGTCGCGCTCGCCGGTACCGCGCCTGACGAGCATCCGCTGCGCCATGTCGCCGAATTGCCACCCCGCAGCGGCCAACCCCGCGATTGGCCGGAGTGGGCCGATCCGGAGGTGGTTCGTGCGTTCGCCGACCGCGGCATCAGCGCCCCCTGGTCGCACCAGCTTGAGGCTGCGGAGCTGGCCCACGCCGGCCGTCACGTGGTGGTGAGTACGGGCACCGCATCGGGCAAGTCATTGGCGTATCAACTTCCCATTCTCAACGCGTTGGTGACCGACCCGCTAGCCCGGGTGCTGTACCTGTCGCCGACGAAAGCGCTCGGTCACGACCAGCTGCGCGCCGCCTATGCGCTGACTTCCGCCATCCCGCGGCTGGATGACGTCGCGGCCACGGCCTACGACGGCGACAGCCCCGCCGAGGTGCGCCGCTTCGCCCGCGAGCGCTCCCGTTGGCTATTTTCCAACCCCGACATGATCCATCTGTCGATATTGCGCAACCACGCCCGCTGGGCGGTCCTGCTGCGCGGCCTTCGGTTTGTGATTGTCGACGAATGCCACTACTACCGCGGCGTCTTCGGCTCGAATGTGGCGATGGTCTTGCGCCGGCTGTTGCGGCTGTGCGCGCGGTACTCCTCCGAACCGGGCAAGACACCGACGGTGATCTTCGCCAGCGCGACGATGGACTCGCCGGGCTCGACGGCCGCCGAACTGATCGGTGAACCGGTCCAGGAGGTCGTCGAGGACGGTTCTCCCCAGGGCGCTCGCACGATAGGGCTGTGGGAACCCGCGCTGCGGACCGACCTGACCGGGGAGAACGGCGCGCCTGTGCGCCGATCCGCCGGCGCCGAGGCCGCGCGCGTGATGGCCGACCTGATCGCCGAGGGTGCGCAGACGTTGACATTCGTCCGGTCGCGTCGTGCCGCGGAACTGACCGCGTTGGGCGCCCAGGCGCGGCTGGACGATATCGCCCCGGGGCTGTCAGACAAGGTGGCGTCCTATCGCGCCGGCTATCTCGCCGAGGACCGCAGCGCACTCGAGCGCGCGCTGGCCGAGGGCCGGCTGCGGGGTCTGGCCACCACTAACGCTCTGGAGTTGGGTGTCGACATCGCCGGTTTGGACGCGGTGGTGCTTGCCGGTTTCCCCGGCACGGTCGCCTCGTTCTGGCAGCAGGCCGGGCGCTCGGGGCGGCGCGGCCAGGGCGCACTGGTCGTGCTGATCGCCCGCGACGATCCGCTGGATACATATCTGGTGCACAACCCGGCCGCACTGCTGGACAAACCCGTCGAACGGGTCGTGATCGATCCCGTCAACCCCTACATCCTGGGACCTCAACTCCTTTGTGCGGCAACAGAAATGCCGATCGAAGAAACCGAGGTCCAGGCGTTGGGCGCGGGAGCGGTGGCTCAGGGCCTGGTCGACGACGGGCTGCTGCGCCGCCGCAACGGCAAGTACTTTCCGGTACCCGGCCTGGCACCGCACGGCGCCGTGGACATCCGCGGTTCGATCGGCGGTCAGATCGTCATCGTGGAGGCGGACACCGGGCGGCTGCTGGGTAGTGCCGATGTGGGCCAGGCGCCGGCTTCGGTGCACCCTGGGGCCGTCTATCTGCACCAGGGCGAGAGCTATGTCGTCGACTCGTTGGATTTCCACGAGGGCATCGCGTTCGTGCACGCCGAGGATCCCGGTTATGCGACGTTCGCACGAGAGCTGACCGACATCGCCGTCACCGATAAAGGCGAGCGGTTGGCGTTCGGGCCGGTGACACTCGGACTGGTTCCGGTCCGGGTCACGAACCAGGTGGTCGGTTACCTGCGCCGCCGACTGAATGGCGAGGTGATCGACTTCATCGAGCTGGATATGCCGGAGCAGATGCTGCCAACCACTGCGGCCATGTATACCGTCACTCCGGATATTCTGGCGCGCAATGGCATTGATATGCCGCGCATCCCCGGATCCTTGCATGCCGCCGAGCACGCGGCTATCGGCCTATTGCCGTTGGTGGCCAGCTGCGACCGCGGCGACATCGGCGGCATGTCCACCGCGGCTGGTCCCGACGGGTTGCCCAGTGTCTTTGTCTATGACGGCTATCCGGGTGGCGCGGGATTCGCCGAACGCGGCTTCCGCCGGGCACGCACCTGGTTAGGAGCGACGGCTGCGGCCATCGAGTCATGCGAATGCCCGAGTGGTTGCCCGTCCTGCGTGCAGTCCCCCAAGTGCGGAAGCGGGAACGATCCATTGGACAAGGCGGGCGCAATACTGGTGCTGCGGTTGGTGCTTGCGAGGTTAGAGCAGGAATCGTTTAGCCACTCTCGACTCGACACTCAACGCGGCTAGGCAAATGGTGCGCCGCTGGGCGCGGCTTTCGAACCGTGCATCCCCGCATTCTCCTGACTGCGGCGACGACGGTAATGCCGGCGACGGCGGGACCGGCGCGACTACGGGTGCCAGCGGCACCGGTGGCACCGCCGGCCTGCTGTCAGACCAGACGGATTCAACTCTCCGATGAGCACCTCGCCTCTGCACATTGCGCAGCAAGAGGTACTCAGAGCGATCAACGCGCCCATCCAGACGCTTTACCGGGCGCCCACTGATCGGCAACGGAACGCCCGGAGCAGCGGGCACCGGGACCCACAGCGGAGGTGGCGGGCCCGGCGGGACGGGGGGATTCCTGCCCGGCGCCGCAGGTACTGGGGGTTCGGCGGATTCGCCGGGGCCACTGGAACACGCGGGTCGGGCGGGGCCGGCGGTAACGCCGGTACCGGCGCCAACGCCAACAGCGCTGTCTCCGGCGGCGCTGTCGGAGAGCTGTTGGGTCGAGACGGGTCTGAACGGGTCGACGGAGCCGGCGCTACGTGGGCCACAAGTCATGCTGAGCAATCCAGCGGATGGCGACCGACCCCTCGACGGTCGACCTCCACGGATCTGCATCACGACAGCCGCCTCAAGACGGCGCTTCCTCGCTGCTGAAGAAGTGCCAGCGTGCTATCGCGCAGCGCGGCGAACGGTCAGACAACCACGAGCCGCTCGCAAACCCGACAACTCGAGCGCAACAATAAAACTACTCGCCCGCCAAAGGACAGCGCAACTCACCCACCGATCCAATCCCGAGATACGTTGCACCTGAACGGCCGTACTATCAGCTTCATGACCCACGATTGGTTGCTCGTGGAGACGCTGGGGGACGAACCCGCCGTGGTGGCGCAGGGGCTAGAACTCAAAGACCTTGTCCCAATATCCACCTTCCTGCGCCGCCGCCCCCATCTCTCCGCGGTCCGAACAGCGATCGCCGAGTCGGTGCAGACCGGACAGAGCTTGAACAGCATCACACCCAAGCGCGACCGCGTCATCCGCACCGAACCGGTGGTGATGTCCGACGGTCGGATACATGGGGTGCAGGTCTGGATCGGCCCCGCCGATGAAGATCCGCCCGAACGACCGATCCCGGGCCCGCTGAAGTGGGATCTAACCGCCGGTGCTGCCACCGACACCCGGGAGTCGTTGGCCAACAGCGGAAAGAACCCCGATGTCGAAGTGGTCTTCGGCAGGGCGTTCGCGGAAGATCTTCCGCCCCGCCAGCTCAATCCGAATGAAAGCAAAGTGCTGGCAATGGCAGCACAGGTCGAGCCGGGCCGAACGCTATGTAGCACCTGGGATCTCACCGACTGGCGGGGTCACGCCATTCGGATCGGTTTCGTTGCCCGCACCGCGCTGGAGCTGGGACCCGACCGCCAAGACCACCTGATCGCGCGGGCGATGATCTGGCGCGCCGGCCTCGACGGCCCGGTGATATCGGCGGACGACCTGGCACATCGGATCCTTAGCGGGCTGACGCAGGCGGGGGTCCACCGAGCGTTGGTCGACCTCACCGACTGGCGCCTGCTGGAATGGCTCGACGAGCCCTGCCCGTTCTACGACTGGCGCGGTGAGGACACGGACAGGTCGTGGGTTCACCCCGACGATGACGATGTGATTGCTTCCCTGAAAAAAGAATTCGTCGACGGAACGGCCAGCAGGGTATTGCGACTGCGGGGATTCAAGGACGATTGGGTGCCGGTGCATGTGACCGTCAGCCGCGTGGAAGTCGAACCGGATACGTTCGCCGGGCTGGTCTCGCTGCGATTGCCCACCGATGACGAACTCGCCGAGATCTGAGGCCCCGCCCGCGCGGCCGCTCGCGCCGCGCCCCCGAAGAAGACCGCCACCTCGACGGTGACGACGACGTCGAGGTCGTCTACCGCACACCGGGGGTCACTCACCTGCATCTCGCGAGCCACCCGGACCGCGTCGGCACACGCCGCGGCGACTCCCGACGGTAGGCGGGCGGCGGCGGCCAATGCCGCCAGATCGGCTGCCGACTGCGCCCGGTGCCGTGCTACCAGCACGGCACCGAGATATGCGCCGGCGCCCGTGACACAAAGCAGCACCGCGGCCATCGCAGCCGCCACGACGGTCGCCGAGCCACGATCATCGCAGCGGCTCCGCCGCCGAGACCGCTTTGGCGGCAATATCCAATTTGGGCAACAGCTTTGAATGCACAACCACCGTAGCGACAAGAAGGTCGCCGTCCTGATGCACCTGGACCACCGCTCCAGCGGGCGCGATCCGGCGCGCGGCATCCACCGCGGAGCGTTCGTCACCGCGGGCAGCCAGGCGGGCCGCCTCGCGTGCCGCGTCGACGCAGCGCACCTGCATCGAGATCGCGGTGATACCGCCCAGACAGAGCACCAGCACCACGACCAACGAGGCGATCCCCAGCGCCGCTTCAACGGAGCTCGCACCAGCGCTGTCGCTGACACCGCCTGCTAAACCTTGGTATTGAGCGCGCGACCAATGATGTTGGTCAGCGCCGACACGATGGAATCGCCGGTGACGACCGTGTAAAGGATCGCGCCGAAGGCCGCCGCCGCGACGGTCCCGATGGCGTATTCGACCGTGGACATCCCCGACTCGTCCGTCGCCAGCAACGTCACGCGCGCGACGAGAACCCGAAACATGTTGATCACCAATACATCCTCTCCTTTGTGCTTTCGCACGCCTCATAACAGACCCGACCGCAGGACATCGCCGGCCAGCCCGGCCACCACCGGGACAATGCCCAGGCATACAAAAGCCGGCAGGAAGCACAGTCCGAGCGGTCCGGCGATCAATACCCCGGCCCGCTCGGCGGCTGCCGTAGCTGCCTGTGCGGCGTCGTGGCGAGACTGGTCAGCCAGCTCGGCGACACCGTCGGCCAGTGCCGCGCCCGACGACGCCGAACGCCGCGCCAGCCGCAGCAGCGAATCAATATGCGGGTCAACCAAATCAGTCGGCGGCTCCGGCGACGTCGACCAGGCCGACGCCGGATCGGAGCCCAGCGCCAGCAGATCGGCGGCCCGCCGCAACACCGCGGCGAGCTTCGGCGGCGCGGACGCCGCGGTCGCGGCCGCCGCTGCAGACACCGCCATGCCCGCCCCCAGACAGACAGCCAGGACGTCCAGGCTGGACGCGAGTGCCAACGGATCCGGGCCGGGAGCAGGCCCCCGGCGCGGCAATCCAGACCGAACATATGCGTGCCGCAACGGTCCGGCCCGCGCCCGCACCAGTGCCGCCCTGGGCCCGATCCACAACGCCAAGGCCAGCAATACCGCCGAGGTGCTCACAACGCGAGCCGATCGGTGATCCGGTCCGCCCACAGCAGCCCTACGCAGGCCAGCATCGACCCGACCACCAATAGCCACCCGCCGGCGCGCCCGCCGAGCAAGAAGCTCAGGGGTTTGGCCCCGATCAGTTGCCCCAGGAGGATGCCGAGCACCGGCAAACCCGCCAATATCACAGCGGTCGCGCGGGCCCCGGCCATCCCGGCCGACACCCGGGCCGAGAATCGTTGCCGTTCAGCGATGTCGCGCTGCGCCGCACGCATCAGGGCGGCAATCGCCAACCCGTGATCGCCGGCCAACTGCCAACACGCCGCGAGTCGGTGCCAGTGCGCGGGCAGCATCGACGATCGGGCCGCGGTGTGCAGGCCGCCGACGACGTCAGCGCCCAACCTCGCGCGTGCCGCCACAGCGCGCAACAACACGGCCACCGGGCCATCGGTTTCGTCGGCGGCGACGTGAAATGCCCGCACCGGATGCGAGCCCGCACGCAGTTCGCCCACCAGCACGTCGAGGCCGGTTTCCAGGGCCAGCCCCTCATCGGTAGCACGACGGATATCACGTCGACGGCGATAGCGCAGGCCAGCGGTCGCGCCTATCACCCCGACGGCCAGGACTGCCGTCAACGGCAGCAGCAGCGTTGCGGCAACGCCGGTGCAGGCGAGAACCCAGCCAAAACCATTCGCGCGCAGTGGTGCAACGTGCCGGCTGATGCGCGCGGCGGGCGCGATCCGGCGGCGCGGGGAGCCCGGAACCACGACCAGGGCGGCCGACAACAACAGCGCGGCGGAAACCATGCCGCTCAAGCCGACATCCGGCTTCGTAACAAGCGGCGCAGATCGCCCGCGTCGTCCGTCATGCCCCCGTCCGCGCGCCATACCGTGACCGCCCGGACGCGCTCGTCGGTGTGGCGCAGCACAGCGATTTCATTCAGCCTGCGACGACCGGCCCGGTCCCGGGCGACGTGTAGTAGCACCTGGACCGCCGCGGCGAGCTGACTATGCAGCGCCGCCCGATTCAGACCGCCGAGCGCGCCCAATGCTTCCATTCGGGCGGGAACTTCCGCCGGGCTGTTGGCGTGCACTGTGCCCGCTCCGCCATCGTGGCCTGTGTTCAGCGCCGCCAGCAGATCGACTACTTCGGCGCCCCTGACTTCGCCAACCACGATGCGGTCGGGCCGCATTCGCAAAGCCTGCCGGACAAGCTGGTGCAGCGGGACCTCGCCGACGCCTTCGACGTTGGCGCCCCGCGCCACCAGTTTGACCAGATGAGGATGGCGGGGCGCAAGCTCGGCCGCATCCTCGACGCACACGATCCGTTCGCGGGGCGACACCGCGCCGAGCATCGCGGCCAGCAATGTCGTTTTGCCGGCACCGGTTCCACCGCACACCAGAAATGCCAGCCGGGCGGCGATGATGTCGGTGACGAGCGCGGCGGCCCGGGGTTCGATCGCGCCCGCGGCGATCAGCGCATCGAGATCCTGTGTGGCGGGTCGCAACACACGCAGCGACAGGCAGGTGCCCTGGGGTGCCACCGGCGGCAGCACGGCGTGCAGCCGCACCGCGAATCCTCCGGTACCGATGCCGGTCAGCTGGCCGTCCACCCAGGGTTGCGCGTCATCGAGGCGGCGGCCCGCGGCCAAGGCCAGCCGCTGCGCCAATCGCCGCACCGCCGCCTCGTCGGCAAATCGAATATGGCTGCGCCGCAACCCGTGTCCGTCGTCGACCCACACCGCGTCGGGTGCGGCAACCAAGACGTCGGTGGTGCCGCCCGCGCACAGTAGCGGTTCCAGAATCCCCGCACCGGTCAATTCGGTCTGTAATACCCGAAGATTGGCCAGGACTTCGGTATCACCGAGCATTCCGCCCGATTCGGCGCGGATCGCGGCCGCCACGACGTTGGGCCTTAAAGGAGATCCCAGTGGGCCGGATTCGGCCGCGAGCCTTTCGCGCACTCGTTCAATCAGCGGACCGTTCACGCCGCCGCCCCACCGTCGTGGACTGGCAACACGGCAAGTACGTGTCGGGCCGCCGTGGCGAGCGGCGATCGTCGTCGCAGGCGCAGCCCACCGCGTTCCAGTTGTTCGGCGAGTTGCGGCTCGGCCTTCATCGACGCCAGCAGCGGCAGGCCAGCGATATCGGCGACCTCCATCGCCCGCAGCCCCCCGGGCGACGGCCCACGGACCACGAGCCCCAGGTTGGGATTGATCGTTGCGAGCACAGGAGCGATCGCCCCGGTGGCGGCGCATGCCCGCACATCGCAGGGGCTGACCAGAACGACCAGGTCGGCGGTATCCAGCGCAGCCTCGGTGGCGTCGGTGAGCCGGCGGGGCAGGTCGCAGACAACGGTGACTCCCCCACGGCGGCCGGCATCGACGACTGCGTCCACCGGCGCGGCAGCCAACTCGTAACCGCGCCGGGTGCCCGACAGCACGGTGATTTCCCGGTGCCGCGGGAGCGCCTCGCGCACTGCTGACCAGTTGAGCCGGCCGCCCTGCAGCCCGAGATCCGGCCACCGTAGACCGGGCGCCGTTTCGCCGCCCACCAGCAGATCGATACCGCCGCCCCACGGATCCAGGTCCACCAACAGCGCCTTACCCGCAGAGTGAACCGCCGAGCAGGCCAGGGCGACAGCGAGCAATGAGGCACCGGCCCCGCCGCAACCACCGATCACGGCGACGATCTGGCCACGCGGACCGTCTTCGCGCGCCGACTCCGCCGCTTCACCGAGCTCAAGGATTAATTCGCGTTCCTGCGCGGGCAGCCTCAACACATGCCTGGCCCCGACGGCGATGGCGCCCGTCCAGGTGGACGTCGTGGGTTCGGCGAAAGTCAGCACGCTGACGTGACCGCGCCGCGGCAGTCCCGATCGCCCGTACCGATCGGCCGCGTCCTGGTCGAGGACCACCCCGGCGGCGGCCGACCAGGTCCTCCTGTTCACCGAAGACCCCACGCCCGCATGAACTATCCGAACTCCGACCGCCGCGGCCACGCGGTCAAGCTCGTTGCGCAGCTCCGAATCGGTCAGCACCGCCAACACGCCTGGATATCCGGTCGATTCGGTACGGGTGGCGCTCGTCATCCCCCTACCGTGCGGGCCCGCACGGACGAGACGCCAGTGCCAAACGCCGGATTTGTGGAGGGAGGCGCAAGTGTGAACAAACAGCCAGACCGAACGATATGACCGAGTTCGGTGAATTGGATCCCCGGCAACGCGCGGGCAGACGGGCTAAATACCGTGCCGGCGGGAGATTTTTTGCCCCACAAAAGGGACGACCCCCGCCAGGGGGGGAGGAGGCGAGGGTCGTCGTGCATCAGCCCCGGGGGGTCGGGCTGATACACCCTCGGCTCAGGCCGAGTAATGCTTACTATACACACGACAGTGCGGAGTAACGCAAGTGATGGTTCAAATCCAAATCACAGCTTGAGCCGCAAAAACGCCACCAACCCCGGTGACGACACCGGCCCGATAGGATCGTCGACCTATGCTGGGTCGGTGACCGTCTTCGACCCGGCCGCGCAACAGCAAACCTCACCTCATGCGGTGGAAACCACTGAGCCCCGCGCGCGCACCGCCGCCTTCTTCGACCTCGACAAAACCATCATCGCCAAGTCCAGCACCCTGGCGTTCAGCAAACCATTCTTCGATCAGGGACTGCTCACCCGGCGGGCGGTACTGAAGTCCAGCTACGCCCAATTCATATTTCTGCTCAACGGTGCCGATCATGACCAGATGGACCGGATGCGCACCCATATGACCAATATGTGCGCCGGTTGGGACGTTGCGCAGGTCCGCTCGATCGTCAACGAAACACTGCACGGCATCGTCACCCCGCTGGTGTTCGCTGAAGCCGCTGACCTGATCGCCTCGCACAAGCTGCTCGGCCGCGATGTCGTGGTGGTCTCAGCGTCCGGAGAGGAGATCGTGGCGCCAATCGCCCGAGCCCTGGGCGCTACCCACGCGATGGCGACCCGGATGGTCGTCGAAGACGGCAAGTACACGGGCGACGTGGCGTTCTACTGCTTCGGCGAAGGCAAAGTACAGGCCATCCAAGAGCTGGCCGCCCGGGAGGGCTATCCACTGGAATATTGCTACGCCTACTCAGACTCGATCACCGACGTGCCGATGCTCGAGGCCGTCGGTCACCCCAGCGTGGTCAACCCTGATCGCGGCTTGCGCAGGGAAGCCGCCGAGCGCGGTTGGCCCATATTGACGTTCTCCCGGCCGGTGTCCCTGCGGGACCGTATTCCGGCGCCGTCAGGGGCTGCGATCGCGACTACCGCCGCAGTGGGCGTCACGGCCCTGGCGGCCGGGGCGGTTACCTACTCGTTGTTGCGCCGTTTCGCCTTGTAGCGCTGCGCAATACAACGCGCCTTCGCAACTTTCGCAGAATTGGGCCTTGCCGTGTTAAGGGTCTAGTAGTACAAAGGAGACACGGAAGCTCGGTTAGGCCTAGTTCGATCCGGAAGAGAAGGATCGATCTCCCGATCCGGGCGCCCAGCACGGTTCCCGGCACCCACGCGGAGTCATAGCCGCGATAATGGCAGAAGTGTTGCGGGCCTGCGTAATTGCGAAAAGCGAAATGTGTCGACAGCCCCTTGGGTGGGGTTGCAGCTAAGCGCGTCGCAAGACCGCCGAGGCCACCCACGCAGCCCACAGATGCACGCTTGGTAACCGAGTTCCGTGCTAGCGGGCGGTGGTCCGAGTTATTCGGACCACCGCCCGTTTACATGGACTCTGCGATCGACACAGCCTCCTGGGCGCCGGCCAGCATCGCCCGGCAACACAGCACCAGCCAATCCCCCACACCGCGCGGTGTTCCTTCGGCGAAGCCGCGCGCGGCATCTCGATAATTCGCGGGTTGACGCATCCAATCCACTTCGGGCACACCAAGTCCATGCGGATCCAGCCCAGTGGCGATGGTCACCAATCGCGACACCGCACGGGCGACCACACCGTCCGCGCTACCAAACGGCCGTAGTGTCAGCAGCTCACCATGTGCCACCGCGGCGATCACGGGCGCGGATGCCCCGGTACGGCCGGTCACCAAACCCGCCAACAACTCCAACCGCGGCCCAACCTCGGCGTCGGCGCGCGGACGACCCAGCTGGTCGTCATCGACCTGGTCGGCCGCGGCCAGCATGTGCAGCCGTGCGAGCGCCTGCAACGGCGCCCGTTGCCAGATCCCGATCATCGGCCCCCCGCCGCCTTCCAGCGCCTGGGCGACCCGCAGCGCGCCACCGAATACGGGATCGCTGACCACTGGACCGCCATCGAGCACCGACGAGGCCCGCGCCGCACGCAGCGACGCCTCTGCGGCGGTTGCCGGCCAGCCCCTCAGGTTGACCGGGTGCCGATGCGCCCGGCCCAGCGCGTCGCGGGCGCGGTCGCTGGCTTCAGCGACGCCGGGCAGCTCCATCAGCGGGGCGAGCGGGTCAGGCGTCACAGGTTGCCTACCCTTGGGATGGCCTCGAGCAACTGCCGGGTGTACTCGTGGCTGGGCCGGCTGAACACCTCTTCGGTAGGCGCATGCTCCACCACCCGCCCCGCCCGCATCACTAGGACATCGTCGGCGACCTGCCGGATCACCGCCAAGTCGTGGCTGATGAACAGGTAGCTCAGACCGAGCTGGGCCTGCAGCTCGGCCAGTAGATCCAGGATCTGCGCCTGCACCAGAACGTCGAGCGCTGAGACCGCCTCATCGCATACCAGCACCTCAGGCCGCAACGCTAGCGCCCGAGCGATCGCGACCCGCTGCCGCTGCCCACCCGACAGTTCCCGGGGCAGTCGGCCCAACACCGACGACGGCAGCGCCACCCGCTCGATCAGCTCGCGGACGACCTGCGCGCGCTGCCTGCGGTTCCCTGTCCGGTGAATCCGCAACGGCTCCTCGATGGCGCGCAACACCGAGTACCTGGGGTCCAGACTGCCGTAAGGATTTTGGAATACCGGCTGCACCCGTCGGCGAAAAGCCAACGCCCTAACCCGGTCCAGTGCGCCATCGATCCGGGTGCCGTCGAAAACCACCGTCCCCGCAGTGGGTTCCAACAGACCGAGGACCATGAGCGCCAAGGTGGATTTCCCCGACCCCGACTCTCCGACGACCGCCAGCGTGCTACCCCGTCGCAGCCGAAATGACACCGCGTCGACGGCGCGGGCCTCCCGATATGTCTTCGTCAGCTCCGAGACAACCAGGATGTCGTCCGCCTCGGTGGCGGGCGAAGGCCCGGTCGGTGCCCGACGCCGGGCGTTAAGGGACGGCACGGCGGCCACCAGACGCCTGGTGTAGTCGTGTTGTGGGTGGTGCAAAATCGACTGCGCAGGACCGGATTCCACCACCGCTCCGCGGTGGACCACCACCACCGACTCAGCCCGCTCGCCGGCCAGCGCCAGATCGTGGGTGATCAGCAACAGCGCGGTACCCAGTTCGTCGATGAGCCGCTGCAGATGGTCGAGCACCTGCCGCTGCACGGTGACGTCGAGAGCCGACGTCGGCTCGTCGGCAATCAGCAACTGCGGCCGGCCCGCCAGCCCGATCGCGATCAGCGCGCGCTGGCACATGCCGCCGGACAGTTGATGGGGGTATTTACCGGCTTGCTCGGCCGGATCCTGCATACCCGCGTCGGCGAGCAGCTGTACCGCCCGGCGCCGTGTCTCGCCTCCATCAGTGTTGGCCCGCAACGCCTCCCGCACCTGGAAACCGACCTTCCAAACCGGGTTGAGGTTGGTCATGGGGTCCTGGGGAACGTAGCCGATGCGACGGCCCCTGATCGACCGGAGCACGCGGCGGTCGGCCGATACGACGGCACGGGTGATGTCTGAACCGTCGAAGACGATGCGTCCGGCGGTGATTCGCCCTTCGGGCGGAAGCAGCCCGAGGATCGCGGCGGCGGTGGTGGATTTTCCGGATCCCGATTCGCCCACCACAGCCACGGTCTGGCCGCGTCGAACGGTCAGGTCCACACCGCAAACCGCCGGCGCGTTGTTGCCGAATCTGACTTCCAGACCCCGCACCGACAACAGCGGCGGCGCGTCGGTGCCGATGGCGTTCACGCTCGCCATGTCCGTGCCGCCGGATCCAGGGCGTCACGCAGTGCATCGCCCATCATCATGAAGGCCAGCACCGTAATCGCCAGTGCACCGGCCGGATAGAACAATATCGGTGAGCCTGATCGCAGCCGCGTTTGGGCCAGGTTGATATCGCCGCCCCAGGACACCACCGATGGCGGCAGTCCGACACCGAGGTAGGACATCGTGGCCTCGGTGACGATGAACAGGCCAAGAGCAATCGTGGCCACCGCGATCACCGGGCCCAGTGCATTGGGCAGCGCATGCCGAAGCAGGATCTGAAATCTAGTCAACCCCAATGCCTTAGCTGCCAGCACATAATCGCTGCCCCGCACCTCCAGCACCGCGCCGCGGGCGATCCTGGCGACCTGCGGCCAGCCGAACAACGCCAGGATGGCAACCACCGTCCACACCGTGCGGTGGTGCATGACTTGCATCAGCACGATGGCGGCCAGCAGCAGCGGCAACCCGAAGAAAACATCGGTGACGCGGCAGACCACCGCGTCGACCCACCCACCGTAGAAGCCGGCCAGCGCGCCCAGCACCCCGCCGGCGACGAACACGACAAGGGTGGCCCCCAGTCCGACGGTAACCGATGCCCGTGCGCCGTAGACGGTGCGCGCGTAGATGTCGTGGCCCTGCAGGTCGGTGCCGAACCAGTGCGCCGCCGACGGTCCGAGCAGGCTCTGCCCCGGGTCGGCAAAGGTCGGGTCGACGCTGGAGAACAGCACCGGAAAGGCGGCGACGCCCAGGATCAACAGGATCAATACGGCGGCTACGACGAACTTCGGACGCCTCAGCAACTCAGCCATAACGGATCCGCGGGTCAAGGGCCGCATACAGCAGGTCCACCACCAAGTTGCTGATCAGGTAGATCAGCACCAGCACCGTCACGATCGACACCACCGTCGGCGCCTCTTGCCGGGTGACGGCCTGATACAGCACGCCGCCAACGCCGTGGATGTTGAAGATGCCTTCAGTCACAATGGCGCCGCCCATCAACGACCCCAGATCGGCACCCAGGAACGTCACCACCGGTATCAGCGAGTTACGCAGAATGTGCACCAACACCACCCGTGGACGCGACAGCCCTTTGGCCGTGGCGGTGCGCACATAGTCGGCGTGCGCGTTGGCGGCCACCGCGGAACGGGTCAGCCGCACCACGTAGGCGAACGACACTGAGCCCAGCACAATCCCGGGCAGCAGCAGGCGTGCGAAGGTCGCCCGCTCACCCACCGTGACGGGCGCGATTCCCAATTGCACTCCGAACACGAACTGCGCCAGGAAGCCGAGGACGAAGACGGGGATCGCGATGATCACCAGTCCAGTGCTGAGCACCGTGGCATCGAAGATGCCACCCTGGCGCAATCCGGCGACCACGCCGAATCCGATCCCAAGCAAGGCCTCCACGGCAAAAGCGATCAGTGCGAGTCGCAGGGTTACCGGAAACGCATGTGCCAGAACGTCACTGATAGGCAGGCCGGAATAGGAGCGGCCCAGGTCGCCATGTAGCACGCCGCCCAGGTAGCGCAGGTACTGCAGCAAGAACGGATCGTCGAGGTGGTAACGGGCCCGCAGTTGCGCGGCCACCGCCGGAGTAAGCGGCCGGTCTCCGGCCATCGCGGCCACCGGGTCGCCGGGCAGCAGGAAGACCATGCCGTAGATAAGCAATGTGGCACCGACGAAAACGGGCACCATGACACCGATTCGCCGCGCGATGTACCAGCCCATCTCAGACCTTCGCGATGTTCTCGTAGTCGGGTAGACCATTCCAGGTGACGGTGACCCGGCCGACCGCCGCTGACCATCCGACCACGCTGATGTTGTCCCACAACGGAACAACGGGCAGGTCGTGCAACAGGATCCGCTGCGCGTAGTTGACCAGCGCATCCGATTGCCGCAGATCGGGGGCAGCTTCGGCTGCCGTCAGGGCGGCGTCGAACTCCGGATTGGAGTAGCCGACGTCATTGGAACCCGCCCCGGTGCCAAACACCGGCGCGAGGAATTCGATCATTGACGGATAGTCACCCTGCCACGCGGCCCGGAACGCGGTCGTGATGGTACGGCTGGTGATCTGGGTGCGGAATCCCGCGAAGGTGGGCTGTGGTGCGCCAATGGCGTCGATTCCCAGGGCGTTCTTGATGCTGTTGGCCACCGCATCCACCCACTCCTGATGCCCCGCGTCGGCGTTGTACGCGATCGGGTACTGGCCGCTCCATGACGAGATCGCGTTGGCTTGCGCCCAGAGCTGCCGCGCCCGGTCCGGGTCGAAGTTCAACACGTCGGTGCCCGGCAGGTTCGGGTCAAACCCGGGCAATGACAGCGCCGTGAAATCGCGCGCCGGACTGCGGGTGCCGACAAAGATCTGCCGGCAGATCTGTGGCCGGTTGATGGCGGCCGACAGCGCGAGCCGGCGCAGCCGGCCTTCCTCGCCACCGAAGTGTGGCAACCGCAACGGGGTATCGAGGCTATGGTTGACCGCTGCGGCGCCGCTGGCGACGTTGTCCCCCAGATCGCGTTTGTAGATCGGCAGGGCGCTCGGCGGAATCGTGTCCAGGACATCGAGATTGCCCGATAGCAGGTCGGCATATGCGGTGTCCAGATTGGCGTAGAACTCGAACCTCAGACCTCTGTTATGCGGCATCCGGTTGCCGTGATAGCCCGGGTTGGGTCTCAGGTCGATTTTGACGTTGTGCTCCCAGGCGGGACCGTCTGGGCCGTCGGCAAGCCGGTAGGGGCCGTTGCCGATCGGGTTGTGGCCAAAGGCCGTCATGTCATGAAATGCGGCTGTCGGCAGCGGATAGAACGCGCTGTGGCCGAGCCGCAAGCTGAAGTCGATGGTCGGAGCCTTCAGTCGCACACTGAATTCAAGATCGCTCACAACGTGCAGCCCGGACATCGTGGTCCGGCCGGGCCGGGGACCGGCGACGTCCTCGAAACCCTCGATCGGTCCGAAAAAGTCTTGCTGCAATTGAGCATTGGTGCTCAGGGCGCCGTAATTCCAGGCGTCCACAAATGAGTGCGCGGTCACCGGCGAGCCGTCGGTGAACTTCCACCCCGGTTTCAAGGTGACGCGATAGTTGACATTGTCCGTGGTATCGATTGCCTGGGCCACCTCGAGTGAGGGTTTTCCCGCGGCGTCGTAGGACATCAGGCCCGCGAAAAGCCGATCGATGATCCGCCCACCGAAGCTGTCGTTGGTGCCGGTCGGAACCAACGGATTCACCGGTTCGCCGCCGTTGAGCAGCACCAGATCGGGGCTCAGCGCGCCGCCGCTACAACCGACTGAGAAGCCGGCCACACACCCGAGGAGGGCGAGCAAGGCCGCTTGCGCCAGTAAGGCCCGCATCCGAGGCATGACAGCGACCCTAGAGCCTGCGTGCGCGCCCGACACCGGCGCGGCTAGGCTCGCAGACGGTTGACGAGCTGAAACCGCGATTAGGAGAGAAGCCAGTGACCGAGAGCAGCCACGCAGCCTCGTATCCCCCGCCGACGCAGTTTGTCGAGCAGGCCAACGCCGGCGAGGAGCTGTACCACGAGGCCGAGAACGACCGCCTTGGTTTCTGGGCCAAGCAGGCCAACCGGCTGTCCTGGGCGACACCGTTCACCGAAGTGCTGGACTGGTCAGATGCGCCTTTCGCCAAGTGGTTCGTCGGCGGCAAGCTCAACGTCGCCTACAACTGCGTGGACCGCCACGTCGAAGCCGGTAACGGTGATCGGGTCGCGATCCATTGGGAGGGCGAGCCGGTCGGCGACAGCCGCAGCCTGACCTACTCCGATCTGCGGGCCGAGGTGTGCAAAGCGGCCAACGCGCTGACCAGCCTGGGTCTGGTCGCCGGCGATCGAGTGGCCATCTACATGCCGTTGATCCCCGAGGCCGTGATCGCGATGCTCGCCTGCGCGCGGCTAGGCCTGATGCACAGCGTGGTGTTCGCCGGTTTCACGGCCACGGCATTGCAGGCCCGAATCGCCGACGCCCAAGCCAAACTCCTGATCACCGCCGACGGGCAGTTCCGCCGCGGCAAGCCGGCACCGCTCAAGGATGCGGCCGACGACGCGGTCGGGCAGCAAGACAGTCCGATCGAGCACGTTCTGGTGGTGCGGCGCACGGGAATTGATGTGTCCTGGGACGACGATCGCGACGTGTGGTGGCACGATGTCGTCGACTCCGCGTCCGCCGAACACACCCCGGAGCCGTTCGACGCCGAGCACCCGCTGTTCCTGCTGTACACATCGGGCACCACCGGCAAGCCCAAGGGCATCATGCATACCAGCGGCGGCTATCTCACCCAGTGTTCTTTCACGGTGCACACCATCTTCGACGTCAAGCCGGAAAGCGAGGTGTTCTGGTGCACCGCCGACATCGGCTGGGTCACCGGGCACACTTACGGCGTGTACGGTCCGCTGTCCAACGGCATCACCGAGGTCCTATACGAGGGCACTCCGAACACGCCTGATGAACACCGACATTTCCAGATCATCGAAAAGTACGGTGTCACAATCTATTACACTGCTCCGACGCTGATCCGCACGTTCATGAAGCTGGGCCGCGATATTCCGGACGCCCACGACCTGTCCAGCCTGCGGCTGCTCGGTTCAGTCGGCGAGCCGATCAACCCGGAGGCATGGCGCTGGTACCACGACGTCTTCGGCGCCGGCAAGCTTCCGATCGTGGACACCTGGTGGCAGACCGAGACGGGTTCGGCGATGATCACGCCATTGCCCGGAATCGCTGCGGCCAAGCCTGGTTCGGCAATGACCCCACTGCCGGGTATCTCGGCCAAGATCGTCGACGACCACGGCGACCCGCTGCGGCCGGACAGCGACAACGCCAAGAACGTCGCGGGCTACCTGGTGCTGGACCAGCCGTGGCCGTCGATGCTGCGCGGCATCTGGGGTGACCCGGAACGGTACCGCGACACCTACTGGTCCAAATTCGCCGACAAGGGCTACTACTTCGCCGGAGACGGCGCCCGCTTCGATGCCGACGGCGCGATCTGGGTCCTGGGCCGCATCGACGACGTGATGAACGTTTCCGGGCACCGGATCTCCACCGCTGAGGTCGAGTCGGCGCTCGTCGGCCACAGCGGGGTCGCCGAGGCGGCGGTAGTCGGAGTCACCGACGACACCACCGGCCAGGCCATCTGCGCCTTCGTCGTCTTGTGCACTGGCTACGATCCGCACGACGGGACCGTCGACGAGCTGCGCGGCCAGGTGGCCCGGGAGATCTCGCCCATCGCAAAGCCGCGCGAAGTCCATGTGGTGCCGGAATTGCCCAAAACCCGCAGCGGCAAAATCATGCGCAGGCTGTTGCGTGACGTCGCCGAGAAACGCGAGTTGGGTGACACGTCAACCCTGCTTGATCCCGGCGTGTTCGAAGCGATCCAAGCCGCGAAGTAGCCGAGCCGGCTCAAACCGGGATGGGGACGAAGCCCGCGCCCGGCCGGTTCTTCGCGTCGATGTCGGCCAGGATCGAGCTGAACGACATCACCACCGCCGGAGTATGCAGCGGGATGTATTTGACGACGCAGTCCGGTAGGGCGTCACTGAAGGCACCGTGAATCATGCCGACCAGCAGGTTGTTCACGGTCACCGGCGCCCCGGAGTCTCCCGGTCGACCGCAGACCTGCATGACAATGGTGCCCGGCGTCTGGCCCGGCCCCCAGGTGACGCCGCAGGAGTTGCCGGTGGTGCGGCCTTGCTTGCACGCGACCGCGCCGAACGTCGGATCCGGGGCGACGCCGGCGATCACAAAGCCGTTGTAGCTAGCCACCGGTATCACCTTGGCCTGATCGAACTTGATCACCGCATAGTCGAGGTTGTCGTTGCCCCCGACCATCACGCCGAGCACACCCCTGTTCATGGCAGCCTCCGCGGCGACCTGTGCGCCCGGTCCACCACAATGCGCAGACGTGAAGCCGATCAACTCGCCGGCGGAATCTCCCCCGATGGTCGTCAGGGTGCACATCGTGTCCCCGTTGATCACGATGCCCGCACCGCCGCCCATCGGGACCCTGTCGTCGGCGCCCGCCGTCTTGGCGGGCAGACCGACCAAAGCCAACAGCACGGCTACCAGCACACCCACCAAAGCCCCCGCAAAGCACCGATGCGCCGTCTGCAAAAGTGAAACTCCCGTCGAGCTGGTCGGACGTCAGGGCACAGCTGCGCCAGTCTAAATGATTCCCGCGCCAGCTCCGTCCGCCTGACATTGCGTCGCATGGCAACATGAACCGCGACGACAACCGAGAGGACCGTCTATGAGCAAAGTCGATCGCAAGAACGGTGTGCCCAGCACGCTGACCACGATTCCGTTGGCCGATCCGCATGCCGGTGCTGGTGAGCCGTCGATCGGTGATCTGATCAAAGAGGCGACAACTCAGGTGTCCACGCTGGTGCGCGCCGAGGTCGAACTCGCCCGTTCCGAGATCACCCGGGACGTCAAGAAGGGCCTGACCGGCAGCGTTTTCTTCATCGCTGCGTTGGTGGTGCTGTTCTACTCCACGTTCTTTTTCTTCTTTTTCCTCGCCGAGCTGCTCGGCAACTGGCTGCCGCAGTGGGCGGCGTATTTGATCGTGTTCGCGATCATGCTGGTGGTCGGGGCCGCGCTGGCGGTCCTGGGGTTCCTGAAAGTTCGGCGCATCAGGGGACCGCGCCAGACGATCGAATCGGTCAAGGAGACACGCACGGCGCTGACGCCGGGCCACGACAAGGCGGGGTCGCGCGCGATCACCAGCCCACAAACCAAATCCGATACCGCACCTACAGATCCCTCAGGTTGGTAGGTGCCGGCGCCAGATCCCGCGCTGACCCGAATCGACGGGCCATGGCGCCATTTGGATGTCCACGCCAACGGCATCCGCTTCCACGTGGTCGAGGCGCTACCCGTTGGCTACCCAACTGGCACCGATGTCGGTGCACCGGCCACCGCGCGCCCTCTGGTGATCCTGCTGCACGGTTTCGGGTCGTTCTGGTGGTCCTGGCGCCATCAGTTGCGCGGGTTGACCGGTGCGCGAGTGGTTGCGGTCGATCTACGGGGCTACGGCGGCAGCGACAAGCCGCCACGCGGCTACGACGGCTGGACGCTCGCCGGCGACACGGCCGGGCTCATCCGCGCGCTGGGGCACTCGTCGGCCACCTTGATCGGTCACGCAGACGGCGGGTTGGTCTGCTGGACCACCGCGCTGCTGCACTCACGCCTGGTGCGCGGCATCGCGCTGATCAGCTCGCCGCACCCGGCCGCATTACGACGATCCACGCTGACGCGACGCGACCAGAGCTACGCACTGTTACCGACGTTGCTGCGCTATCAGGTGCCGATCTGGCCGGAACGCCTGCTGACCCGAGACAACGGGGCTGAGATCGAGCGCCTTGTCCGTACCCGCAGCTCGGCCAAATGGGTTGCCTCCGAAGATTTTTCTGCGACCATCGGTTATCTGCGGATGGCGATCCAAATTCCGTCGGCTGCGCATTGCGCATTGGAATACCAGCGCTGGGCGGTGCGCAGCCAGCTGCGCGACGAAGGCCGCCGATTCATGAGGTCGATATCCCAACAGCTCGGTATGCCGCTGCTGCACCTACGCGGGGACGCCGACCCCTACGTGCTCGCCGATCCGGTGGACCGGACGCAGCGCTACGCTGCACAGGGGCGCTACGTATCCATTACCGGCGCAGGGCATTTCAGCCACGAAGAAGCACCGGATGAGATCAATAGGCACCTGGCCAGATTTATCGATCAGGTGCACGGGCCCCGGGTCAGCTGACGCAGGCCCCGGTGGGCACCGGCTGGCTGTTGCCGATCTTGGAGAGCTGGCTGGACACCTCGCCGGCCGTCAACACAAAGCCAGTATCGGCGTCATCGACGGCGGCACCGAATACCACGCCAAGCACATGGCCACTCAGGTCGATCAACGGACCACCTGAATTACCTTGCTCCACATCGGCTCTGATGGTGTACACGTCGCGGGTAACCGGCGTCGGATCCCGGTAGATGTCGGGGCCGCTCAGCTTGATCGCCTCGCGGATCCTGGCCGGGGTGGCGGTGAAGTTCCCGCCGCCGGGGTAGCCCATCACCATGACGCTTGCCCCGGATTTCGCGTCGGTCTCAGCGAAGGCCAATGGCGGCGGCGGCAGGTTCGGGACGGCAATGATAGCGATGTCGACCGAAGGATCGTAGGAGACCACGGTGGCGTCGAGGGGATTGCCGCTGGCAAAGACCTGCACACTGTTGGACCCCGCCACCACGTGCGCGTTGGTCATAACCCGGTCGGGAGCTATCACGAATCCGCTGCCCTCCAACACTTTCTGGCAGCTTCGCGCCTCGCTGCGCACCTTGACGACGCTTGGCGCAGTGGAAGTCACTACCGGATTGTTGGCCAGTGCGGGGTCCGGTGACGCGACCGGAATCACCGGTGTGCGGCTGAACGGCTCCAGCACCGCGGGCAGTCCTGAGGTGTTCAACAGCGCTGACAGCCGCTTTGGCACCGTCTTCAGCCAGGGCGGCGCGACCTCGTTGACCTGAGCGAGCACCCGTGAACCCTTGACCGCGGAGGCAAGTTCAGGCTGATCCTTCGACTGCGTCAACGGGGTCGCCAGCAACCAGGCCGCGGTCAGCACGACGACAAGCTGGACCGCCACGCCGATGAGTGAGTCGATGTTACGGATCGTGCGGCTGCGGATCGCTCCGCGGACCGCCCGTCCCAGCACCACGCCGGCGACCTCACCGACAACGACCAGCGCGAGTATCAGGAAAAGCGCCGCGAAAAGCTTGGCGCGCGGGGCGGCGATGTGACTGACGATGTGCGGCGCCAGCAGGACGCCGGCTATCGCGCCGAGCAGCACCCCGACAAACGACAACAGGGAGCCCAACGCGCCCGAACGCCAGCCCGAGATGGCCGCGATGAAGGCCACGGCGAGGACCGCGACATCCAGCCACTGCGATGGGGTCATCGAGTTCATCGCGCATCACCATGATCGCCGACCAGCACCATCACGTCGTCCAGCTCGCGGATGTCGTTGGTGTCCCACGGCTTTGCCCAGCCGGCGACGTCGAGCACGGCGGAAATCACCTGGCCGGTGAAACCCCACACCAGCATCTGGTTCAACAGGAACGCCGGACCGGCCCAACGGTTGCCGAGATCGCCGCGATAGACCATCAGCCGGTTCGCCGGATTTATCAAGGCGCGCAAGGGAACCCGCGACACAATCGCGGTTTCGGTCTCGTTGACGACGGTCACCGGACCGGGATCCGCCGAATATGCCAACACCGGGACGACGCTGTACTGTGATGGCGCGATGAACGCGCGCTCCAACGTGGCCAGGGGCTGAAGTCTGCTGAGGTCGATCCCGGTCTCCTCGTAGGCCTCGCGCAAGGCGGTCCCGACCGGACCGTCGTCGGTGGGATCGGATGCGCCCCCGGGGAACGCGGCCTGGCCCGCGTGGTGACGCAGGGTGGAGGCCCGCACGGTCAGCAACAGGTCGGCGTCGTCGGGGACGCTGCCGTCGGCCGGCCCAGACTCGGGGCCCGAGAACAACACCAGCACAGCAGCCTCCCGCTCGTCGCGGTCCTGCGATGCCTTGGTCCTGGCCTGAGTCACCATCGCCAGCACGTCGGGCGGCAGTCGCCGGCGGTATGCGTCAGGTATTTGGCCGACATTGTCGACCAGCGGGCGCAACCAAGACGGGCATACGTCGGGCGCCAGGTGCATTGCAGCACTCACCCGCGCCTCCCTCCACGTACATTTGCCCGGCTCATCCGGTGTCGTTTCCGACCGCAGCGGCGATCTCATCGGCACTGGCGAAAGCGCGCAGCAGTGTCTCCGCAACGCTACCGTCCGGCCGCAGCACCACCGTCGCGGGCACCGCGTTCGCGACCCGAAGCGCAGCCGGGATCAAGCGCCGACCGTCCTGCAGTGTTGGCAGCCGAACACCGACTTCCGCCAACCGCAGCAACGCGGCCGTCTCGTTTTCGTCCTGGTGCACAGTCACCACCAACACGTCGGACCCGACCCGACGTTGATACTCGGCCATCGCGGTCAGTTCCGCTGTGCACGGCGCGCACCAGTACGCCCACAAGTTGAGGACCACCCTGCGCCCGGCCAACGCGCGCGCGACGTCGACGGCAGAACCGTCGGCCGCGCATTCCACCGTCACACCGCGCAACGCGGCCGGCCCGGGCCCGGCCAAACCACCGCCGGCGGTGGGGCAGGCCGCTAGGTTCGCACGCTCCCTCGGCCCCGCCAGCGCGGCCGGGGTATCGGCGTCGCGATGTTCACGGCCGGCGGCGGTCTGGGGTGCCGCGGTCGTGGCGGAGTCGTCCCGCAGCTGCGCAACCAGCGCCGCCGTCAACGCCGCGACCACCGCCAGGATCGCGATGGTCCAACGGGTTTTCGCGGTCAACGTTGTTTTACTGCCCGGCCAGTGCCAGCAGGTGCTCGGCTTCCGGCCCCTGCACGAGTGCCGCGGCGAGCTGCGGTTCGGTGGGGCCGAGGCCGAACGAGGGGCAATCTTTGGCGAGCAGGCAGACACCGCACGCCGGTTTGCGGGCGTGGCAGACCCGGCGCCCGTGGAAGATCACCCGGTGGCTCAGCATGGTCCACTCGCGGCGTTCGATCAGCTCGCCGACCGCATGCTCCACCTTGACCGGGTCCTCTTCAGCCGTCCAACGCCACCTGCGGACCAGCCTCCCGAAATGAGTGTCGACGGTGATCCCGGGGACATCGAACGCGTTTCCCAGAATCACGTTGGCGGTCTTGCGGCCCACCCCGGGCAGCGTCACCAGTTCGGCCATCGTCGCCGGCACCTCGCCGCCGAAACGCTCCATCAAGGCCTGTCCCAGGCCGATCAGCGACGCCGCCTTGTTGCGGAAGAAACCAGTGGGATGGATGAGATCTTCGAGTTCGGCGCGATCGGCTTGCGCGTACGCCAGTGCCGTCGGGTACCGAGTGAAAACGGCCGGCGTCGTCAAATTCACCCGTTTATCGGTGCTTTGCGCTGAGAGAATGGTCGCAACCGTCAATTCCAGCGGCGAGGTGAAATCGAGCTCGCAATGCGCGTGTGGGAATGCCTGGGCAAGGGTCCGATTCATCCGACGTGCCCGTCGTACTAAACCTACTTGGGTTTCCGACGCCCAGCGCCCAGACGACTTTGCCACTGTCACCTACGACAGAGTACTGATTTCGTGATCTCGCTGAGACCTTGACCATGTTTACTCTCCTTGTGTCATGGTTGCTGGTCGCGTGCGTACCCGGGCTGCTAATGCTCGCGGCACTGGGCCTGGGGCGCCTCGAAAACGAGCTCGTCCACGAGTCGGTCAGCACGACCGATGTGGCCGCATTGCTCGAGCAGGCGGAAGCCCTGGACATGCGCACGCTGGCCCGGGAGGGCATGCCGGAGGCGCTTGAATACCTGCATCGCCGGCAGGCCCTGCAAGTCGTCGATCCCCCGCCGCCGGCACCGCCCGCCGGCAGGCATCGCCCCGAGACAGTTCTTGCCAGGGACTTCGACAGCCTCGACGAGGCGGGATTGCCCACCCGGTATACACACGCATTCGCGCGTCAATCCACAATTTAAGGCGAGTAGACGTGTCTTGACGTATCAATCCTGTGTAGCGTTGGCACGTTGGACACTTTGGCCTACCTTTAATCTCGGGACCCGAGCAAAGGGTTGGCCTGCCCATATCACTTCGTTGGAAAGCTGAAGAGGCAACGTGGACGAGATCCTGGCAAGGGCAGGAATCTTCCAAGGGGTTGAGCCCGGCGCAGTCGCCGCACTGACCAAGCAGCTACAACCCGTCGACTTCCCCCGTGGGCACACTGTTTTCGCCGAAGGGGAGCCGGGCGATCGGCTATACATCATCGTCTCGGGCAAGGTCAAGATCGGTCGCCGCTCGCCGGATGGCCGGGAGAATTTGCTGACCATCATGGGCCCTTCGGACATGTTCGGTGAGTTGTCGATTTTCGACCCGGGCCCACGGACGTCGAGCGCGACCACGATCACCGAGGTGCGGGCGGTGTCGATGGACCGCGACGCGTTGCGGGCTTGGATCGCCGATCGTCCCGAGATCGCCGAGCAATTGCTCCGGGTGCTGGCTCGACGGCTGCGCCGAACCAACAACAATCTCGCCGACCTCATTTTCACCGATGTGCCCGGTCGGGTGGCCAAGCAGTTATTGCAGCTCGCCCAGCGTTTCGGCACTCAAGAGGGCGGCGCGATGCGGGTCACCCACGATCTGACCCAGGAGGAGATCGCCCAGCTGGTAGGTGCCTCCCGGGAGACCGTGAACAAAGCGCTGGCGGATTTCGCCCATCGTGGCTGGATTCGCCTGGAGGGCAAGAGCGTGCTGATCTCCGACTCCGAAAGACTGGCCCGCCGAGCGCGGTAGTCAGCGGGCGAGCAGACACAAAAGCCCCCGACACGCCGAGGAACCGGGAGCTTTTGCGTCTGCTGGCCGGGGGTATCAGGGGCGTAGATAGTCGATCTGCGCCTGGACAGACCACTCGGCCGTATCCCAGAGCTTCTCGTCGACGTCAACGTAGACGCGTTCGACGATCTGGCGGGCCGTGGCGTCGCCGCCAAGCTCCCGCAACGCAGCGCGCACCTGCTCCAGACGTTCGTGCCGGTGGTGCAGATATCCCTCCGCGACGGCTGCCAGGTCAGCCAAGCTCGGGCCGTGTCCGGGCAAGACCGTCCGTCGGCCCAGGCCGCGTAGCCGACGCAGCGACTCCAGGTAGTCGGCGAGGCTGCCGTCCTCATTGTCGATAACCGTGGTGCCGCGGCCCAGCACGGTGTCCGCGGTCAACACCGCGTCTTCCAAGACGAACGACAGCGAGTCGGCGGTATGGCCGGGCGTCGACATCACTTTGATCTTCAGGCCCGCCGCGTCGACCACCTCGCCATCGACCAGCTCACCCCCGAGGCCGCGACAAAAGCCGCTGCCCGCTGACCGCACCGTCGCCCCGGTCAGCTCGACCAGCTTGTCGATGCCGTCGGCGTGGTCGGGGTGCCGGTGGCTGATCAGAACCAACGCGATGCGGCCCAGCGAGGCAATCCGCGGGATGTGCTGGTTGTCGTCAGGACCTGGGTCGACGACCACCAGCTCGTCGCTGCGCGGGCCGCGCAACACCCAGGTGTTGGTGCCATCCAGCGTCAGTAAACCGGGGTTATCGGCCAACAGAACTGACGCAGTTTCGGTGACCGACCGCAGCCGGCCGTATGCGGGATGGGTCAACGACTCGGTCACGGCAGCTGGCTGACCTCCACGATCAACTCGACTTCCACAGGCGCGTCCAGCGGCAGTTCCGACACCCCGACTGCCGAACGCGCATGCACGCCGTTATCTCCGAACACCTCGGCCAGCAGGTCGGAGGCCCCGTTGACGACGCCCGGCTGCCCATTGAAACCCTGGGCGGAGGCGACGAATCCGACGACCTTGACCACCTGTCTGACCGCGTCGATACCTACCAGGGCGTCCACCGCCGCCAGGGCGTTGAGAGCGCAGATCCGCGCCATCGCCCTGGCCTCATCGGGGCTGACCTCGCCGCCGACTTTGCCGGTGCGCGCTAGCTTTCCGGCCTGCAGCGGGAGCTGGCCGGAGGTGTAAACCAGGTTGCCGGTACGCACCGCTGGAACATATGCGGCAAGTGGCGCTGCGACCTGCGGAAGCACCACACCGAGCTCTCCGAGCCGGACCGATGCGCTCATCAACGCCAACCCCTAAACTGGCCGCTTCAAGTAAGCGACGTGTTGCTCACCGGTGGGCCCTTGCAGCACCGCCACCAACTCCCAGCCATCGGCGCCCCACTGATCGAGGATCTGTTTGGTGGCGTGCGTCAACAGCGGAACCGTGGCGTACTCCCACGCGGTCGGTTGGCTCATGACGCGAGCTTATCGGTCGGCGGTGAACGGCTCGGGCCAGCCCGGCGTCCCACCCGGTTTGCGGGGGCCCCGGAGTGATCGGGCTAGCATGCGATGGTGGCAACCACATCTAGCGGCGGTAATGCCGTCGGCTGGCCGGCGCGACTGTCGAAGGCCCGCTTGCACTTTGTGACGGGCAAAGGCGGGACTGGTAAATCGACGGTCGCGGCGGCCCTGGCCCTGACCCTCGCGACCGGGGGCCGCAAGGTCCTCTTGGTGGAAGTTGAGGGGCGCCAAGGGATTGCACAGCTTTTCGACGTCCCGCCGCTGCCCTACCAGGAACTCAAGATCGCGACCGCCGAGCGCGGCGGCCAGGTCAACGCATTGGCGATCGACATCGAGGCCGCGTTCCTGGAATACCTCGACATGTTCTACAACCTCGGCCTCGCGGGCCGGGCGATGCGTCGCATCGGTGCGGTCGAGTTTGCGACGACGATCGCACCTGGTCTGCGCGATGTGCTGCTCACCGGCAAGATCAAGGAATCGGTGGTGCGTGTCGACAAGAACAAGTTGCCGGTCTATGACGCCGTTGTCGTCGACGCACCGCCCACCGGGCGCATCGCGCGCTTTCTGGATGTCACCAAGGCGGTGTCCGATCTCGCCAAGGGCGGGCCGGTGCACTCGCACAGCGACGGCGTGGTGAAGTTGCTGCACTCCGACCAGACCGCCATCCACCTGGTCACGTTGCTGGAAGCGCTGCCCGTGCAGGAGACGATGGAGGCCATCGAGGAGCTCGCGGAGTTGGAGCTGCCGATCGGAAGCGTGATCGTAAATCGAAACATCCCTGCCTACCTCGAGCCCGGCGACCTGGCCAAGGCCGCCGAGGGTGATGTCGATGCGGACTCGGTGCGGGCCGGGCTGAAGCTCGCCGGAATCGAGCTCAGCGACGCCGATTTCGCGGGGCTGCTGACCGAGACCATCGAGCACGCGACGCGTATCACCGCGCGTGGCGAGACCGCGCAAGAGCTCGACGCGTTACACGTACCGAGGCTCGAACTACCGGCGATCTCGGACGGCGTTGATCTCGGCAGCTTGTACGAACTTTCCGAATCGCTTGCACAGCAGGGAGTTCGATGAGCACTATTCCGAAACGGCTTGACATGGCAGCGATCCTTGCCGACACCGCCAACCGGGTCGTGGTGTGCTGCGGCGCCGGTGGCGTAGGGAAGACCACCACCGCGGCTGCGATGGCGTTGCGGGCGGCCGAATATGGCCGCACTGTATGCGTTTTGACGATTGACCCGGCCAAGCGACTGGCTCAAGCGCTGGGCGTCAGCGAGCTCGGCAACACTCCGCAGCGCGTACCGCTGCCGCCCGAGGTTTCCGGTGAGCTGCACGCAATGATGCTCGACATGCGGCGCACCTTCGACGAAATGGTGGTCCAATATTCGGGACCCGATCGGGCGCAATCGGTTCTGGACAATCAGTTCTACCAGACCGTCGCCACGTCGCTTGCCGGCACGCAAGAGTACATGGCGATGGAGAAGCTCGGGCAGTTGTTGGGCCAGGACCGCTGGGACCTGATAGTGGTGGATACTCCTCCGTCGCGCAACGCACTGGACTTCCTGGACGCGCCAAAACGCCTGGGCAGCTTCATGGACAGCCGACTGTGGCGGCTGCTGCTCACGCCGGGCAGGGGCATCGGGAAATTGGTCACCGGTGCAATGGGTTTGGCGATGAAGGGGTTGTCGACTGTGATGGGTTCACAGCTGCTCAGTGATATAGCAGATTTCGTGCAATCGCTGGACGCCACCTTCGGCGGTTTCCGCGAGAAGGCGGATCGCACTTATGCGCTGTTGAAGAGGCACGGTACGCAATTCGTCGTAGTGTCGGCGGCCGAACCCGACGCACTGCGGGAGGCGTCCTTTTTCGTCGACCGGTTGTCGCAGGAAGGGATGCCGCTGGCGGGACTTTTGCTGAATCGCACCCACCCGATGTTGTGCCCCCTCCCGGGAGAGCGCGCTGCCGACGCAAGCGACGTACTGGAGGCCGAAACGGATTCAGAGGCCGCGACGCTAACCGCGGCGGTGCTGAAGATTCATGCCGACCGCGCTCAAACGTCCAAGCGGGAAATTCGGCTGCTTTCGCGATTTACCGGGGCCAACCACAGCGTTCCGATCATCGGGGTGCCGTCGCTGCCGTTCGATGTCTCGGACCTGGATGCTCTGCGCACCCTGGCCGATCAGATCACCGCTCAGCTATAACCAGAACGTAACTAGAGGGGAGGGGCCTTCTAGGGGTTTTCCGGTCAACTCGGGTTGTTGCTGGCCGCTACGCGGCTATCCGGTGCCTCGGCCTCGACGCTTGTCGAAGAAATCGCCCCACGACACGACGTCGGGGTGCTGCTTCAACAACGCCCGGCGCTGCCGTTCGGTCATACCGCCCCAGACGCCGAACTCGACCTTGTTGTCCAGTGCGTCGGCCCCGCACTCCTGCATTACCGGGCAGTGCCGGCAGATCACCGCAGCCTTGCGCTGGGCAGCCCCACGAACAAACAGTTCATCCGGGTCGGTGGTGCGGCAGAGTGCCTTCGATACCCAGGCAATCCGATCCTCGACCTCGGCGACGCTTGGCTGCCCCATCGGAACCGCCGAGAGGTGCGCTCTCCGCGCGGCAGGTTCTATTCCTGACACGAGCTGTCCCTTCCTTCCGGCCGCTGGTTCGCGACCGCCCTCCTCAGGTGCAGATCTCAGCGCTGCGATCTACGCCACAGTGTGCAAATCGGTGTTACCTGAATCGCACCGTCTGTTCAAGTTAGGTGGTCAAGGGCCAATTGCGCAACAATCTGATAACGCTATTTTTGGGACGCGCGTGCCGTCTCGTTAAGAAGCGCAGGTCCGACCCTAAGATTTACTCCGGATTTAGGCGGCTGACCAGTGACGCAGGGGTGAATTGTGGTTTAGCCCGACCTTAAGTTCGCGCGTCGTTCGCTGGTTGAAGGCGGGGCAAGTTTCTGGTGAACTTGCGGGCCGGTGACCGGAGGCCGGGCGGCTAGGGTAGTACCCATGCCGGAACGTCCCCCCGCCATCATCACACTGCTGAAGCTTGCCGGGTGCTGTTTGTTGGCGAGTGTGGTGGCCGCGGCTCTGATGTTTCCCCTGGCCGGCGGGCTGGGCCTGGTCTCCAACCGTGCTTCGGAAGTGGTCGCCAACGGCTCGGCGCAGCTGCTTCAGGGCGAGGTACCCGCGGTATCGACGATGCAAGATGCCAAGGGCAATGTCATCGCGTGGCTGTATTCGCAGCGCCGGTTCGAGGTGCCCTCCGACAAGATCGCCAACACCATGAAGCTGGCGATCGTTTCGATCGAGGACAAGCGCTTCGCCGACCACAACGGCGTCGACTGGAAAGGCACCCTGACCGGCCTGGCCGGCTACGCGTCCGGCGACGTGGGTACCCGCGGCGGTTCGACCATCGAGCAGCAATACATAAAGAACTACCAACTGCTGGTCACCGCCCAAACTGACGCCGAAAAGCGCGCGGCCGTCGAAACCACGCCGGCTCGCAAGCTGCGCGAGATCCGGATGGCGCTCACTCTGGACAAGACCTTCACCAAACCCGAGATTCTGACTCGGTACCTGAACTTGGTCTCGTTCGGCAATAACTCGTTCGGCGTGCAGGACGCGGCGCAAACATACTTCGGCATCAATGCCATCGACCTGAACTGGCAGCAGGCGGCGCTGCTTGCGGGCATGGTGCAGTCGACCAGCACGCTCAATCCGTACACCAACCCCGATGGCGCGTTGACCCGGCGGAACTTGGTCCTGGACACCATGATCGACAACCTGCCCCAGGAGGAAGACGCCCTGCGAGCCGCCAAGGCCACACCGCTGGGGATTCTTCCGCAGCCCAACGAGGTGCCCCGCGGCTGCATCGCAGCAGGCGACCGCGCATTCTTCTGCGATTACGTCCAGGAATACCTATCCCGTGCGGGGATCAATAAGGAACAGGTTGCCAGGGGCGGCTATCTGATCAAGACCACGCTTGATCCCGACGTGCAGATCCCGGTCAAGACGGCCATTGACAGATTCGCCAGCCCGACCCTGGCCGGCATCTCCAGCGTGATGAGTGTGATTTTTCCGGGCAAGGATTCCCACCACGTGGTGGCGATGGCCAGCAATCGCAAGTACGGCCTGGACCTCAGCGCCGGCGAGACCATGCGGCCGCAGCCGTTCTCGCTGGTTGGCGATGGTGCGGGGTCCGTTTTCAAGATCTTCACCACGGCGGCCGCGCTCGACATGGGTATGGGCATCAGCGCCACCCTCGAAGCGCCGGCCCGGTTCCAGGCCAAGGGCTTGGGTAGCGGCGGGGCCAAGGGGTGCCCCAAAGACACCTGGTGCGTTCTCAACGCCGGTAACTACCGGGGGTCGATGAGTGTGACCGACGCGTTGGCCACCTCGCCCAACACAGCGTTCGCGAAGCTGATCTCGCAGATCGGCGTGACCCGCACGGTCGACATGGCCGTCAAACTCGGCCTGCGGTCATACGCCGAGCCCGGGACCGCGCGCGACTACAACCCCGACAGCAACGAGAGCCTGGCCGACTTCGTCAAACGGCAGAACCTCGGCTCGTTCACGCTCGGCCCGATCGAGGTGAATGCGCTCGAGCTGTCGAATGTCGCGGCCACGCTGGCGTCCGGCGGCGTGTGGTGCCCGCCGAGCCCGATCGACAAGGTGTTCGACCGCAAGGGAAATGAAATCGCGGTGCCCGCCGAGCCCTGCGATCAGGTGGTGCCCGAAGGTTTGGCGAACACTCTGGCCAACGCGATGAGCAAAGACGCAGTGGGCATGGGCACTGCCGCGGGTTCGGCCGGCGCGGCCGGCTGGGACTTGCCGGTGTCCGGCAAAACCGGCACTACCGAAGCTCACCGCTCCTCCGGATTTGTCGGTTTTACCAGCCACTACGCGGCGGCGAATTACATCTACGACGATTCAACGACGCCGACGGATTTGTGCTCGTCACCGCTGCGCCACTGCGGCGAGGGCGACTTGTACGGCGGCAACGAGCCGGCACGCACCTGGTTCACCGCGATGAAACCGATCGCCACCAGCTTTGGTGACGTGAAATTGCCGCCGACCGACCCGCGCTACGTGGACGGCTCACCCGCTTCCCGTGTGCCGGCGGTGACCGGCCTGGATGTCGATGCGGCCCGCCAGCGCATCAAGGAAGCGGGCTTCCAGGTCAACGATCAAACCAACTCGGTCAACAGCAGCGCAAAATATGGCGAGGTGGTCGGAACGTCCCCCGCCGGCCAGACGATTCCGGGGTCGGTCGTCACAATCCAGATCAGCAACGGCATCCCGCCCGCCCCCCCGCCACCGATGTTCCCGGAAGGTGGACCTGGTGGTGGGCCGCCGCCGCCGGTCGGATCACAGGTCATCGATATTCCCGGCCTGCCGCCGATCACCATTCCCCTGCTCGCGCCCCCGCCGCCCCCGCAACCCCCTCCGTAGGCCCGCGACCAGCAGTAGGCTGGGCGGTATGGCCGATGTCCTACCCGTTCTGTTGCGCACCGGTGCCCTCGCGGTCGGCTCGACCGTCGCCGGCATCGGTTATGCGTCCATTGTCGAGCGCAATGCGTTCGTGCTGCGCGAGATAACCATGCCCGTCTTGTCGCCCGGCTCCACGCCATTGCGGGTGCTGCACATCAGCGATCTCCACATGACACCTAACCAGCGCCGCAAACAGGCCTGGCTTCGCGAGCTGGCCAGTTGGGAGCCCGATCTGGTGGTCAACACCGGAGATAACCTGGCGCACCCCAAGGCGGTGCCCGCCGTAATCCAGCCTTTGGGCGACCTGCTATCACGGCCGGGTGTCTTTGTATTCGGCAGCAACGACTACTTCGGGCCCAGGCTGAAGAACCCGATGAAGTACGTGACCGAGCCGAATCAGCGGGTTCACGGTGAGCCGTTGCCCTGGCAGGATCTGCGGGCAGCATTCACCGAGCGGGGCTGGCTCGACCTCACCCACACCCGCCGTGAGTTCGAGGTGGCGGGGCTGCGCATTGCCGCTGCGGGCGTGGACGACCCGCACATCGACCGGGACCGTTACGATGCGATCGCGGGACCGGCCAGCCCGGTCGCGGACCTGAGGCTGGGCCTGACGCACTCGCCAGAGCCGCGGGTGTTGGATCGCTTCGCCGCCGACGGCTACCGGCTGGTGATGGCCGGCCACACCCACGGGGGGCAGCTGTGTCTGCCGTTCTACGGGGCACTGGTGACCAACTGCGGGCTTGATCGGTCGCGGGCCAAGGGACCGTCGCGCTGGGGCTCGAACATGCAGTTGCACGTCTCCGCCGGGGTCGGCACCTCTCCGTTTGCGCCGGTGCGGTTCTGCTGCCGACCCGAAGCAACGCTACTGACGTTGATCGGCGCCCCGGTGGGTGGCCGAGATTCCACTAGCAAGCTGGGAAGCTCGCAGCCAAGCGTCTCGGTGCGTTGAACGATCGGGCCCGGGTCGCGGCCCGCAGCCTGCCACGTGACTGGACGGACAACGCGGTCCGGCTGATCGAGGCGGACGCGCGCCGCAGCGCCGACACTCACCTGCTGCGATACCCGCTGCCGGCGGCCTGGCACACCGACTTCGGCATCGCGCTTTATCTGAAGGATGAGACGACCCATATCACCGGCAGCCTCAAGCACCGGTTGGCCCGCTCGCTGTTCCTGTACGCACTGTGCAATGGGTGGATCGGCGAGGGCACCACGGTGGTCGAGGCCTCATCTGGGTCGACGGCGATATCCGAGGCATACTTCGCATCCCTGCTAGGCCTGCCGTTCGTCGCCGTGATGCCGGCGACGACCAGCTCCGCCAAGGTGAGGCTGATCGAATTGCAACGCGGCCGTTGCCATTTCGTGCAGAAATCAAGCCAGATATACGCCGAGGCGCAGCGCATTGCCGAGGAGACCGGCGGCCACTACCTGGACCAGTTCACCAACGCCGAAAGGGCGACCGACTGGCGCGGCAACAACAACATCGCTGAATCGATCTATGCGCAAATGGGCGACGAGTTGTACCCCATCCCGGAGTGGATCGTGGTCGGCGCGGGTACTGGTGGAACCAGCGCGACCATCGGCCGCTACATCCGCTACCGGCGGCACCCGACCCGACTGTGCGTCGTCGACCCGGAGAACTCCGCGTTCTTTCCCGCCTACGCCGAAGCCCGGTACGACATCGTGATGCCCGCGTCGTCTCGTATCGAGGGCATTGGCCGCCCGCGGGTTGAACCGTCGTTCGTGCCTGGCGTGGTCGACAGGATGGTCTCGGTGTCCGATGCGGCGTCGATCGCGGCCGCCCGGCACGTCAGCGCCGTTCTTGGGCGCCGCGTGGGCCCGTCGACGGGCACCAACCTGTGGGGCGCCTTCGGCCTGCTCGCCGAAATGGTGGCCGAAGGCCGCCGCGGTTCGGTGGTCACACTGCTCGGCGACAGCGGGGACCGCTATACCGACACGTATTTCAATGACGAGTGGGTCAGCGCCCAGGGCCTCGACCCGACCAAACCCGCCGAGGCGCTGGTCGAATTCGAACGCTATTGCCGTTGGGCGGTGTGATCCGCGAGCGACCGGCCTGCGGTTTGGCCCTTCGATGTGCGGGTGCGATAGGCTGGCGTGGCTTCAGGCGGGGTGTGGCGCAGCTTGGTAGCGCGCTTCGTTCGGGACGAAGAGGCCGTGGGTTCAAATCCCGCCACCCCGACCAGGTACTAGCTGGTGAGAGGACTACTAGGTACCGCCAAGCGGTCTGCTGCAGCGTACCGAGTATGTTCTCTCTCCCAGATTCACTGTCATTGTTCTGTCATTGTTGGCATATATCCTATTGCCCTGCAGAGACATAACGTACCCGGAGGGCGTCGCGGCGGACGGCGACGAAACCGTCTACGTCGTCGAATCGTGCGCCAATCAGGTGGCGGCGCTGGCCCCGGGGTTGCGTGCGTTTCCGCCGAGCCCTTGACAGCAAAAGTCAATGCATGTCAGATGCCTTTGAACTGTCGGGAGGTTCGGGATGTCGTTTGTGATTGTTGCGCCGGAAGTAATTGCCTCGGCGGCTTCGCATTTGTCCAGTCTCGAGTCGACGATCAGCGCGGCTCATTCGGTGGCGGTGGCCCCGACGACCGCGGTGGTGGCTGCTGCTGAGGATGAGGTGTCGGCGGCGATAGCGTCGCTGTTTTCTGTTCACGCGCAGGACTTTCAGGCACTAAGCGCCCAGGCGGCGGCGTTCCATCGGCAGTTTGTGCAGGCGTTGACCTCGGGTGGGGAAGCCTATGTCAGCGCGGAGGCCGCCAATGTTGCGGCGTTCACCGCCAATCCGGCGCAGACGGTTGGGCAGGATTTGACCACCCTGATCAATGCGCCCTTCCTGGCGCTGACCGCTCGCCCGCTGATCGGCAACGGCGCCAACGCGGCTCCGGGTTCCGGGCTAAGCGGCACGCCCGGCGGGTGGTTGATGGGTGACGGCGGCGCCGGCGGCTCCGGCGCGGTGGGCCTAAACGGCGGTCATGGCGGGGCCGCTGGGCTGATTGGCACCGGGGGTGCTGGGGGGGCCGGCGGGAATGGCGGCGGGACCGGCGGGGCCGGCGGGGCCGGCGGGCTGCTGTGGGGCAATGGCGGGATCGGCGGCGCGGGTGGATTCAACGCCGCCGGCAGGGCTGGTGGGGCCGGCGGGGCCGGCGGGCTGTTGGGGGCGGGCGGGACCGGCGGGGCCGGCGGATTCAGCACCGGCGGTGACGGCGGGGCCGGCGGGGCCGGCGGGGCCGGGGGGCTGCTCAGCGGGCTGTTCGGTGCGGGCGGCGGGGCGGGCGGGGCCGGCGGTGACGGCGGATACGGCACCAACTGCATCGGCGGGGCCGGTGGGACCGGGGGCAACGCTGGCCTGCTCGGCGGCCCCGGCGGTGACGGCGGGGCCGGCGGGGCTGGCCTCGGCGCCGCCGGCGGGGTCGGCGGGCACGGCGGGCACGGCGGCAACGCGGGCCTGTTGTTCGGCGTCGGCGGCGCCGGCGGGACCGGCGGGTTCGGCAACCACGGCCTTGGCGGTGCTGGCGGGACCGGCGGCAACGCCGGCCTGCTGTCCTTCTCCAGCGGCGGGGCCGGCGGGGCCGGCGGATTCGGCGACACCACCACCGGCGGGGCCGGCGGAGCGGGCGGCGACGCAGGCCTACTGTTCGGCTACGGCGGCACCGGCGGGGCTGGCGGGTGGGGGGACAACGTCGGCGGGGCCGGCGGGACCGGTGGCAGCGGCGGCCTGCTGATGGGCGGCGGCGGTGCCGGCGGTGAGGGCGGCGGCGGATTGACCGCTGGCGTCGGCGGAAACGGCGGCACCGCCGCGCTGATCGGCACTGCAGGCAATGGCGGCAACGGCGGGTTTTCCCCCTATTTCCTCGTTGCCGGCACCGCCGGCCTCAACGGCGCCACCTCACCCCTGCAGCCGGTATTTAACGCACTGAATGGCCCCGTCGAGGTGCTTACTGGCCGTCCGCTGATCGGCAACGGCGGCAACGCGGCCCCGGGATCTGGGCTCAACGGCGCGCCCGGCGGGTGGTTGATGGGTGACGGCGGCGCCGGCGGCTCCGGTGCGATGGGCCTACACGGCGGCGATGGAGGGGCCGCTGGGCTGATTGGCACCGGGGGTGCTGGCGGTGAAGGCGGTCATGGTCCCGATAACACCAGCGGCGCGGGTGGTGCCGGGGCCGGCGCCGGCGGGGCCGGCGGGCTACTGTTCGGCAACGGTGGAGTCGGCGGCTCCGGCGGAGACTCGTCGTTCGCTGACGGCGGGGCCGGCGGAGTCGGCGGGGCCGGCGGGCTGTTTGGCGCCGGCGGGGGCGGCGGTCTCGGCGGACACGGCCAGGGGACCGGCGGGGCCGGGGGGGCCGGCGGTCGCGCCGGGCTGCTCAGCCTGCTGTCCGGCGGCGGCGGGGCGGGCGGGCACGGAGGATTGTCCGTCGTCGGGGTCGGCGGGGCCGGCGGGGCCGGCGGGGACGGCGGCCTGCTCGCCGGCTACGGCGGGGCCGGCGGAGATGGCGGGCCCAGCCAAGGCGGAGCCGGCGGGGCCGGCGGGACCGGCGGCAATGCGGGCCTGCTGTTGGGCGCCGGTGGGGACGGCGGGGACGGCGGGTTCGGGACTTACGCCGGCCAAACCGGCGGGGCCGGGGGGACCGGCGGCACAGCCGGCCTGCTGTTCTCCGACGGCGGGGTCGGCGGAACCGGAGGATTCAGCAACGGCGGCACCGGCGGGACCGGCGGGACCGGCGGCAGCGCCCTCCTGCTTGGCGACGGCGGGGCCGGCGGGGCCGGCGGCTCCAGCTACAACGCTGGCGGGTCGGGCGGGACCGGCGGCGGGGCCGGCCTACTGGTGGGCGATGGCGGTGCCGGCGGCGAGGGCGGCAGCGGAACGACCGGCGGTGTCGGTGGTACCGGCGGCAATGCCGTAGTGATCGGCGACGGCGGCAACGGGGGCAACGGCGGGCTTGAACCGGCGCACGGCACCGGGGGCGCCGCCGGAAGCGGCGGGCTGCTGCTCGGTCTGGACGGGAATAACGGATTGACGTAGCCGCTTATGCGCTGGTCCGTTGAAGCCGCCCGTAGTGGGCACGAATCCTGGTATGTCGGCAATCTCGTTGAAGAACACATCGGCCAATGCACCTTCTCCCAATGGCTTTCGATGTCTTCCAGACGAACGGCCTTCTCTTCGGCGGTGAATCCCGATGCATAGTCGGGCAGTTCATAAGAGAACCGCGCCATCGTGCCGTACACCACCAGTGACTCGACCCGCTCGGGATATGTCGCCGCAAACAGACGGCTCATCGGACCGCCCTCGGACTGACCGAAAAGAGCCGGACGATCAACGTCGGCAGGATCGAGCACCGCACGGAGATCATCCATGCGCTCGTCGAGCGGGTGGACGTGGCCGGCCGGACATCGCCGTTGCGCGCGTACCGCACGGGCCGTTTGCCGTGGTGACGGCGTAGATACCGCATTAGACTTTGCCGGCATGGCGTCGATTAAGCCCAACCTCGACTGCCCCGAGCATCCAACATTGCTGGAGATCGCGGCCCGGCAGAAGAAAATCGAGTCATGGGAAGCGCTGAACGTCGGCGGCTATCCGTGGGCTAGACCTGGCGCCGTCATCGGCTTCGTCGTCAGCGCCGTGATGATCGTGCTCGCGATGACGCCCATCCCGCCGAACTGGCCCTGGGACATCCCCCTGGTCATCCTGTCTGTGTTCACCTCCGTGGGCACGGTGGTCTGCGGCCTGTTGTGGTTCGACAATCCACACATCGGTCCGCGCCCAGAGTTGTTGGAAATAATCCCGTTCTCGCGGACAGAAAACCTGCGGCTCATGCAACATCAGGTCATCGAGCCGTTCCAGGCGGCCTGCACCTGCCCGGGATGTGGCCATAGCACCACGCATCGGATCCGTGAACCGGCCGAGAACGAGCCTCATTGGGCGGCGGCCACTCGGCACTGCGCCGTTTGTGAACGGGAATGGGCGCAGGCCTAAACCGCGTCAGGCGCAGTCGGCACAGATCGGCTGCCCAGAACTCGCGCTGCGCAACCTGCTGCGGTGCTGCACCAGGAAACAACTCGAGCAGGTGAATTCGTCGTCCTGCTGGGGAATTACCGTCACCGACAGTTCTTCACCGGACAGGTCAGCACCGGGCAGCTCGAAAAAAGCAGCGTCGTTGACGTCGTCGTCGAGGGTCGCCGTGGAGGACCCGGGCAACGAGGGCGCCAATTCGCGTAGTGCGGACCTGTCTTGGGCGGCATCGACGTCTGACACGCGGCGCGTGTCGTAATCGCTTACGGTCGTCATGAGTGTTCCTTCCTTCCTGTGACTGGCGGGCGGGAGCAATCCGCTGTAGTCGTCCGTGGCTCAGGCGATACCCCGTTCGGGCCGCGCCCACACTGATACAGAAGAAGAAATTGCACAGGTGACAATTTGCGCTGCGCGCGCGGACGCCACGGGATTTCCTCTCAACCGGTAGCACGCAGGGATCGCCCAGCTCAGGCGCGCAACGCGATCGCGCTAGCCAACATGTCGTCGGCTCTACCCGGTCGATGCGGAAACCAGATATTAACCTCGGTTGCCGATCTAACGGTTGAGATTGTCGTCCCGCACGCCGGTCAACGCCTCTTCCAGCGTGGGGTACAGCGGGAAGGTCTTGTCCAGGCCGGTCAGGTGAATCGGCCTTCTGGTCGCCGGACCGCGCGCTACCACCCCGTACTCAGCGGACTTCCCCAGCTTCTCGTAGGTCGCCGCCAAGATCTTCAGCCCCACCGAGCCCAGGAAGTCAACCGCGGACAAGTCGATGACCAGCGCCGTCGGACCCTCGGCGACCACCGCGCTGATCGCTTGTTCCAGGGCGGGAGCGGTGACCAGATCGATTTCGCCGCTCACGCTGACCACGGACACCCCGTCGTGGTCGGCAACCAACGTGGTAATCGAATCAGGAGCTGACAATGGTGATCCTTTGTCCCGGGGGGCCTTAAGTGTGGTGCCAGCCTAACCTGCATTGCGAACAGCGAGTAGAAGAACACCTCAAACACCTACCCCTCGTTGAACCACGCTAGTCTCGCAAAAGGACCTGCGCACAGCGGACCGCGACGCCTACTCGGGAGGCCTTGGGAGGCCACATGTCAGACTCGCCGTCGGATTTCAGCAGCACCACGACCGCGCAGACGGTTGGCATCTCGAGCGAGAGTTTGCTGCCGCAACTTGTCCAGCATCTGCGGCAGAATCGGACAGTGTTGCGCGAGGAATGGGCGCGCAGGATCACCGAGGCCGAATTGCTAACCGCGATGACGCCCGAGGAGCTCTTCTCAGAAGCGACGGCGGTATACGACAACTACGTCGAGGTGCTTGAAACCGGAAGCGTCGAGGCTTTGCAGGCCTACGCCCGCGACCTCTCCGAACGCATCATCCCGCGGGGAGTTGAGACGGACGAGGTCGTCGGCATCGTGCTGCTGCTGCGCGACGTGCTGGCGCGTTCCCTGTTCGAGAAGTATCAATCCGACTTCGACCTGCTCAACGTGGTGCTCGATGTCTACGAGCCGGCGGCCAACCGCATCGCCAACACCGTGGCTGTGAGCTTCGTCCAGGAACGTGAGCGGATCATCCGGCAGCAGCAGGAGGCGATCCGGGAGCTGTCGACCCCGGTGCTGCAGGTGCGCGAACAGCTGTTGATCCTGCCGATCATCGGCGTGCTGGACAGTCAGCGTGCCCGCCAAGTCACCGAACAACTCTTGAGAGCGATCCGGGCAAACCGCGCGAAAGTCGTGGTCATCGACATCACCGGTGTGCCCACCATCGACTCGACGGTGGCAAATCACTTGGTGCAGACGGTCGATGCCTCGGGTTTGATGGGCGCCAGCGTGATCATCACCGGCCTGTCCTCGGAGATCGCTCTGACCCTGGTGACGATCGGGCTGGATTTATCCAAGATGAACGCCGTCGGCGACCTGCAGGGTGGCATCGAGGAAGCCGAGCGTCTGCTGGGCTATGAAGTTACCCGCACCGGCGAGCAGACCGGGTGAGCACCACAACGGCGGCAAAGACCTCATGCCAGTACCAATCCTGAAACAGGGCTCTATTCTCATCGCTTCGGTGCAGGCCGCGCTGACCGATTCCGATACGGAACGCCTTCGGCTCGACCTGATGGAGCGGGTCAGCCGGTTCCGCGCGCAGGGGATCATCGTCGACGTCACCGCCATTGACGTGATGGATTCGTTCGCGGCTCGGTCGCTCCGAACGATCGCGCATATGACCCGGCTGCGTGGCGCCGCCACCGTGATCGTCGGTCTGCAGCCAGAGGTGGCGTTCGCGATGGTCCAATTGGGCCTGGCATTCGACGACATGAACACCGCGCTGGACCTCGAAGAGGGCCTCGCACTGCTGAATCGCAAACTGGGGCTGCGGAGATCGACGATCGGGCGCGACGGTGACGGGTGAGATCGTCGTCAGTATCGACCACCCCGACGACATCGTCGACGCTCGCAAAGCGGGACATCAACTCGCACTAGATCTCGGATTCTCACTGACCGACGTCACGATGATCGCCACGGCGATCTCCGAAATCGCACGCAATATCACCAGTTACGCAGGTCGCGGCGCGGTCCGGGTCGCGGTAGCCGACCGGGAGGGCCGTAAGGCGCTGGTGGTGCGCGCCGAGGACGAAGGCCCCGGCATCGCCGATATCGAGCGCGCCATGGAGGACGGATACTCGACCGGACGCGGGCTCGGCCTCGGCTTACCCGGTGCGCGGCGCTTGATGGACCGACTAATCGTCGATTCCTCTCTCGGCCGGGGAACGCGTGTCGAAATGTGGAAATGGGTACCGGCCCGTGCGTGACCATGCATGAGAACGGCCGGCTCGGCCCGATTGAATGGGCCACCGCGGGTCGCGCCCTGCCAGGTGAGCACGTCTCCGGCGACCAACCGATCGCGGTCGGCGTCGCCGACGACGCCGCGCTGTTCGGTGTGATCGACGGACTCGGCCACGGCCCGGATGCCGCAACGGCCGCAATGCGCGCTGTCGACGTGCTGAAGAACGCCTGTAACGAGCGGCTAGAAGTCTTGGTTCAGCTCTGCCACCGCGTGCTGGCCGGCAGCAGAGGGGCCGCCATCACCCTCGCGCGGGTGGATTTCGGGGCTGGCACGCTCACCTGGACCGGGGTCGGCAACGTCACCGCGCACTTGGTCGCCAAGGCCGCCACCGGTGTTCACATCAGGTCCAGCGCACGCCTTGCCGCAGGCATCGTCGGCTACCGAATACCCGAGATCAGACCGGCACAGGTCGTTCCACTGCGCGCCGGCGACCTGATCGTCATCGCTACCGACGGCATCGCCGAAGATCATCTGGACCACATCGATTTCGCCGGGTCGGCCACTGTTATAGCCGACGAGATGCTGGGTAAACACGCCAAAGAGACCGACGACGCGTTGGTGCTCGCCGCGCGTCACCGAGGGGTTTCAACATGACCGGCGTCGATGATTTTCACGCCCAGTACATTGCTGCGCTGCACACGTACTTGGACGCGCGCGACGAAGACAGCCTGACCGTCGGCTATGAGCTTGGCCGCCGGGCCCTGGAAGAAAAGATCAGCGTGCTCGATATCATCGAGCGGCACGCACAGACGATCTTCGCAATCTCCGAAGACGCTCGCATCGACGCTCCCGTCGCACTCGAATTCCTATTGCAGACGCTCGCTCCGCTGGACGTCGCCACCCGAGGATTTCTCGACGGCACCAAGCGGTACGCGGAACAGCGGGCTCGCGCCGAAGACCTTGCCGACCGCGACAAATTCCGCACAGCCCTGGTTAATTCATTACAAGAGGGCTTCTTCGTCGCCGATCATGAGGGCGCAATCATCGAGATGAACAATGCTTTCATCGAACTACTCGGCTATCCGAACGAGGGCTTACCGTACCGGTGGCCCCACCCGTGGCTGGTGGATGAAAAGACGACGAGTCAAAACGAATCCCCACTTCGCAGCCGCGGCAGTGCCCAGTTCGAGACACCGGTTCGGCATCGAGACGGCCGCCTCTTGTGGGTGATGGTGAGCCTCAATGCGGTCAGCGGAGGGGGCACCGACCAAGACGTGTATGTCGGCACGGTGCGTGACGTCACCGCGGACCGGGCATTTGCCGCCCGGGAGAGCGCGGTCCTGCGACTGGCCACCGCCGTGGCCGTTGCCAAAAGCGTGACGGAACTGCTGTCGATCACTCTTGAGGAGTGTCGGACGGCGATCGACGTGCAGCGCGTGGTCGCGGTCACCTGGCCGGTGGGAGACGGCGAGCCGACCGTGCAGGCTGCGGGTACGCCCTCCGAATCGACTTGGCGCGGACTCGATCCGTGGTTGCGGACCACCTTTCAGGACGCCCGCCACCAGCTGCCGCTGACGGCCTCGACGATCGACCGGCCAGACAATCCCGGCAAGGCACGCGGGCTGGTCGCGGTGCTCTCCGGCGCCGGAGACCTCGCGCTGTGGCTGGAGCTTCGGACGCCACGCTGGGTCAGCGCGGAGGATCGGTTACTGGTCACCGTCCTCACCGGCCACCTCAGTCTCGCCATTCAGCACGTCCGCCAGTTCGAGAGTGCGCGCGAGACGTCGCTGACGTTGCAGCGCGCGATGCTGCCGCCCGTGGAGCCGCCGCCGGGATTTGTCGTGCGCTACGAACCCGCTGTCCCACCGCTGGAGATCGGTGGCGACTGGTATGACGTGCTGCCAATCGGCGACAGCCGCATCGGGATCGTTGTCGGCGACTGCGTAGGCCGTGGTCTGCCTGCCGCCGCCGTGATGGGTCAGCTACGCAGCTCGGCGCGCGCTTTGCTGATCAACGGCGCCCAACCGGCGCGACTTCTGGAGCAGCTCGACTCGGCGGCGTCGCTCATCCCGAATGCCTACTGCACAACCGTTTTCCTGGCGATCCTGGACACCGAATCCGGTGTGCTGCAATACAGCAATGCCGGCCACATGCCTCCGCTGTTGGTCGGCGCCGAGCCGGGTTCCGGGTCAATAGTGTTCACCGATGCCCGGTCGGTGCCGCTCGCAGTGTGCCTAGACGAACCCCGCCCGCAGGCCTCTCAAGTGCTGCCACCCGGCTCGACGTTGATGCTGTACACAGACGGCTTGGTTGAGCGCAAATACGAGTCGATCGATGACGGTATCAACCGTGCCGCAGATGTTTTGGTGCGGACGATAGATTTTCCGCTGGATACCATCGCCGACACGATGCTTCGCGATCTGGCCCCAGCGGGGGGGTACGACGACGATGTCGCCATGGTGATATTCCGTCGCCTGCCCGCACCACTTCGCATCGAAAGTTCATCCACCGCAGATCAATTGGCACATGTGAGACGCCGTTTGTCCGCCTGGCTACGAGCGGCTGGCGTCCCGGCCGCACAGGCCGGCGACATAGTGCTGGCAGTCAGCGAGGCATGCACGAACTGCGTCGAGCATGCGTACCGCGGGCACAACGTCGGATCGATGCTGACCGAGGTGGAAGTCGTCGGTGACGAGATCCGGGCACGGATCACGGATTCCGGTTCCTGGAAGCCACCGGCCGTCAACCCGGGCAACAGCGGGCGGGGCCTGGTGCTGATGAGGGCCATCAGCGACTCGATGGAGATGGACACGACGCCAACCGGAACCACCGTCGACATCAGCTTCCGATTGCCGGCAAGGGCGCCTACAGGCGCTCTTTAACCGCCGCGGACAGGCGGGCACCGTCTGCTTTTCCGGCCGCGATCGCGGCCGCGGCCTTCATCACCTGTCCCATCTGCTTGACGCTGGGGCGCTCTCCGATCGTCTCGGCGACCTGGGCCATCGCGGTATCGACGACGTCGGCCAACTCCGCTTCGGTAAGCGGCGTGGGCAAATACTCGTCGATGATCCGCGCCTCGGCGTGCTCGGTGGCGGCCAGTTCACCGCGGCCGTTTTGGGTGTAGATTTCGGCCGCTTCACCCCGCTTGCGGGACTCCCTGGCCAGCACCTTGAGCACCTCTTCGTCGGAGAGTTCCCTCGCCGACTTGCCCGAGACTTCCTCGGTCTGGATCGCGGCCAGCACCATGCGTAGGGTCGCGGTCCGCAACTTATCCTGGGACTTCATCGCCCGGGTCAGGTCCGCCCGGATCGTGGATTTGAGTTCCGCCATGCCCCAGACGCTACGCGCGGGTCCCGGGCAGATTGAGAAATACCCCGAGCGTCGACAGGATGGAGCCATGACAAACGACGACGGCCGCCGCACACGGTGAGCACCCAGCCGCCTGGGTATCCGTTTAATCCGTCGCCGGCCTACTGGCCGCCACCCGCCTACGGCGGCCCACCACCGGGCTACGGTCCCCCGCCGCACAAACCGGGGATCATCCCGCTACGGCCATTGACCCTGAGCGAGATCTTCAACGGCGGGGTGGGCTACATCCGCACCAATCCGAAGGCGACTCTGGGATTGACCGCCGCGGTGGTTGTGGTCATGCAGGTCTTCACGCTGATCGCTTTTACCGGGCCATTGGCCGTCCATGGCAAATTCACGACCGCTCGAGCGGACGAACTGACCTGGGGAATCGTCGGCTCGTGGGCGGCGTCGGTGAGCGCCGCGTTGCTCGTCGGGTGGCTGGGCGGCGTGCTGCTCAGCGGAATGCTCACCGTCATCGTCGGGCGGGCGGTGTTCGGCTCGCCGATCACCATCGGCGAAACCTGGGCCAAGATCCGCGGCCGGTTGCCGTCCTTGTTCGGGCTGGCGCTGTTGGAAGCCGCTATTGTCGCTGCTCTGCTCGGACTGGTGGCGGTGATGGTGGCCATGCTCGCCGCAGTCGGCGGCGGCGTGGCGGCACTCCTCCTCGGCTTCCCGCTGATGCTCCTTGTAGTCGCCGTGATGGTGTATCTGTACACGGTGGTGTTGTTCGCACCCGTGCTGATCGTGCTGGAGAGGCTGCCGGTCGTCGACGCGGTAACCAGATCCTTTGCGCTGGTGCGCAACAGCTTCTGGCGGGTGCTGGGCATCCGGGCACTGACATACATCGTGGTGACCGTTGTCGCCGATGCGATCGCGGTGCCGTCCACCATTGTCGGCGAGGTACTGCTGGCCGGGGCCCCGTCCACCGGGGTCATCTTGACCGGGACGGCGATCGCGTCCGTCGGGGCGGCGCTGGGCCAGATCATCACGGCGCCGTTCAACGCCGGCGTCATCGTGCTGCTCTACACCGACCGCCGAATCCGCGCCGAGGCATTCGATCTGGTGCTGCAAAGCGGCGCCGCCGGTGGACCCTATGCGACCGCCTCCACCGACAACCTGTGGCTGACCCGGCCACTGTGAGGACTCGCTGACCGTGCCCTCTCTCGACATCGACCGCGACGCGGCGCACCAGGCCGCACAAGACGAGCTCAGCAAACCTATCTACTCAACGGAATCAGCTGGACAACGATTCACCGACTGGATCAACGAAATGTTGTACCGGCTGTTGCAGAAGACGGCCTCGGTACCGGGCGGGTGGTTCACCGTCACGGTGCTGCTTATTCTGCTGGTGGTCGCGGTAGCGGTGGCCGTTCGTATCGTGCGGCGCACGATGCGCAGCAGAAACGCTGGCGACCAGCAATTATTCGGAGCCGGCCAGCTCACCGCCGCGCAGCATCGCGCGACCGCCGAAAGATACGCAGTGGAAGAGAATTGGGCGGCAGCGATTCGGCACCGACTGCGCGCCGTCGCGCGTCAGCTCGAAGAGACCGGCACACTCAACCCGGCCCCCGGCCGAACGGCCAACGAACTCGCCCGGGATGCGGGCGTGGCGTTACCTCATCTGGCAGACGAATTGTCGCAAGCAGCAACAGCCTTCAACGATGTCACCTATGGTGAGCAACCTGGAACCCAGGACACGTATCGGATGATTGCCGACCTCGATGACTACCTGCGCTCGCGCTCCCCGGCCGCGCACTACCGGCCGGGCCAGCCGGCCGCGGTTGATTCATGGGCGCAGGTCGGGTGATGACGGCGGCACGGTGGCGTTCGTGGCGCTGGGTGGCGCCCCCGCTGGTGGCACTGGCCGTCATCGCCGGGATCGGCGCCTACTTGACGGCGCCGCGGCCCGGCGGCCTGATGGATCCGGCGGCGACCAGCCCTGACGGTGCCCATGCACTGGCTACGCTGCTGCGTGACAACGGCGTCGACGTGGTGGTGGCCGACAACATCGCCGATGTCGAACAAGCCGCGCGCCCCGACGCGCTGGTGCTGGTGGCGCAGAGTCAGTACCTGACCGACACCGCGCTGGACCGACTGGTTAAAGTCCCCGGTGATTTTCTGCTGGTGGAGCCAAAGGCGCGAACCCGCGCAGCGCTGATCCCGGGCCTGCGGATGTCGCACGCCAGCAACTTCGATAGCGACCCGAATTGTGCTCTGCGGGAGGCCAATCAGGCGGGATCGGTTCGATTCGGGCCGAGCGAGACCTACTCGGCCAACGCTGACCGGCCGATAACCCGCTGCTACGACGGGGTTCTGGTCCGATACCGCAACGGCCCGCGATCCATCACGGTGGTCGGGAGCACCGACTTCATGACCAACGGGGGCCTGTTGCAGGCGGGCGACGCAGCGCTGGCGATGAACCTCGCGAGCGCCCGGCCCCGCCTCGTTTGGTATGCGCCCCAACAGATTGAAGGTGAGGCCTCCACCCCAACATCGGTTTTCGACTTGATTCCGGAAAACGTGACGTGGGTCGCCTGGCAACTGACGGTGGTCGTACTACTGGTCGCGCTGTGGAAGGGCCGCCGACTCGGTCCGCTGGTGGCCGAGGAATTGCCCGTCGTAGTGCGGGCGTCGGAGACTGTCGAGGGCCGAGGCCGGTTGTACCGATCCCGCCGCGCCCGTGACCGCGCCGCCGACGCGCTCCGAACCGCGACACTGCAGCGGTTGCTGCCCCGGCTCGGTCTCAGCGCGGGCGCACCAGCCTCGGCCGTGGTGACGAGCGTGACCGAGCGCAGCGCGGCCGATGCGCAATTTGTTTCCCACTACCTGTACGGCCCACCCCCGGCCACCGACAATGACCTGCTACAACTTGCCCGTGTACTCGACGAAATCGAAAGGCAGGTCACCCACTAGTGACTGAACCGGCCCCCGCCCAGACCCCACAGGTCGAAGCGGCACGTGATGCGCTGCTGGCGTTACGCACCGAGCTCGCCAAGGCCGTAGTCGGACAGGAAGGGGTGATCAGCGGTCTGGTGATCGCCCTGCTGTGTCGTGGCCACGTGCTGCTGGAAGGTGTTCCGGGAGTGGCGAAGACACTGTTGGTACGAGCGCTGGCCGCCGCGTTGCAGCTGGAATTCAAGCGGGTGCAGTTCACCCCCGACCTGATGCCCGGTGATATTACGGGTTCGCTGGTGTACGACGCGCGCACCGCCGCGTTTGCGTTCCGGCCGGGTCCGGTGTTCACCAATCTTCTGCTGGCGGACGAGATCAACCGGACCCCGCCTAAAACCCAGGCCGCGCTGTTGGAGGCGATGGAAGAACGCCAGGTCAGCGTGGACGGCGAGGCGAAGCTGCTGCCCGATCCGTTCATCGTCGCCGCGACGCAGAACCCGATCGAATACGAGGGCACCTACCAGTTGCCCGAAGCACAACTGGACCGCTTCCTGCTCAAACTGACCGTGCCGCTTCCCGAGCGCGCGGCTGAGATCGCCATTCTGAGCCGGCATGCGCACGGCTTCGATCCCCGCGATCTCTCCTCAATCAAGCCGGTGGCCGGACCGGCCGAGCTGGCGGCCGGCCGTGCGGCGGTGCAAGGGGTTTTGGTGGCCGACGAGGTGTTGGGCTACATCGTCGACGTCGTCGCGGCCACCCGCTCCTCCCCCGCGCTACACCTGGGCGTCTCGCCCCGGGGGGCAACGGCCTTGCTGGCCACCGCCCGGTCCTGGTCGTGGCTGTCCGGCCGCAGCTACGTCACTCCCGACGACGTGAAGGCCATGGCCCGACCGACGCTGCGGCACCGGGTGATGTTGCGCCCAGAGGCCGAGTTGGAAGGCGCCACAGCCGACGGTGTGCTGGACGGAATTCTGGCATCGGTTCCGGTGCCCCGCTAGTGATCCTGACCGGACGCGCCGGCCTGGTGGCACTGATCTGCATCCTCCCGATTGCGGTGTCAGACTGGCCGGCAAGGGCTTTCGTGCTGCTGCTGGCGGCGCTGGGGGTAGCCGTTACCGTTGACGCCGGGTTGGCCGCCAGCACCCGCGGGTTGCGGTACACCCGCTCACCGGACACCTCGACCAGGCTCGGTCAGCGGGTGGATGTTGGGCTGCAGATCGACAACACCGGCGGCCGGCGCTTTCGCGGCAAGATCCGGGATGCCTGGCCGCCCAGCGCCGGCGGCACACCGCGCAGCCATACCGTCAACGTCCCCGCCGGGGGGCGGCACCACATCCACACGGCGCTACACCCAGTGCGCCGCGGCGACCAGCAGGCGGCCGCTGTCACCGCACGATCGATCGGGCCGCTGGGGCTGGCAGGTCGGCAGAGTTCGCGGGCGGTGCCGGGCCGGGTCCGGGTGCTGCCGCCGTTCCTTTCCCGGAAGCACCTGCCTTCGCGGCTTGCCAAACTGCGGGAACTCGACGGGCTGTTGCCGACGTTGATACGTGGGCGGGGAACTGAATTCGATTCGTTGCGTGAGTATGTCGACGGCGATGACGTACGCTCGATCGACTGGCGCGCAACGGCGCGGCGCGCCGACGTCATGGTGCGCACCTGGCGGCCCGAACGCGACCGGCGCGTGTTGATCGTGCTGGACACCGGGCGCATGGCAGCGGGTCGCGTCGGTGTCGACCCAGCCGCTACCGATCCCGCCGGGTGGCCCAGGCTGGACTGGTCGATGGACGCCGCACTGCTACTGGCCGCGCTCGCATCGCGGGCCGGTGACCATGTTGACTTCCTCGCCCACGACCGGGTGAGCCGGGCCGGCGTGTTTGGTGCGTCGCGCACCGAACTGCTCACACAGCTGGTCAACGCGATGGCTCCGCTGCAACCGGAGCTTGTCGAGTCTGATTGGCGTGCAATGGTCGCCGCGATCGCGCGGCGCAACCGCCGCCGATCGCTGGTGGTGCTGCTGACTGACCTCAACGCCACTGCGCTCGACGAAGGCCTGCTGCCGGTGCTGCCCAAGTTGTCGGCCAGACACCATGTGCTGATCGCCGCGGTCGCCGACCCACGGGTGGACGACATGGCCGCCGGACGTTCGGATGCGGCCGCGGTGTACGACGCGGCCGCCGCCGAGCGAGCCCGTAATGATCGGCGCGAGATCGCGTCTCGGCTGCACCTGAGTGGGGTAGATGTCGTCGACGCTGCTCCGACGGAACTCGCTCCCGCACTTGCCGATCGGTACCTGTCGATGAAAGCGACCGGCCGGCTTTAGCGGCAGTGTGTCAGTGTGTCGGAATCAGATCGGGAGCGTCGTCGATATCGCCGGTCTCCCCGGCCTTTACGGCGCGCCGGCCGAAGTAGCCAATGTAGCTCAGGAACGCCACTTCCGCGCAAATCCCGATGCCGACCCGAACGAATGTCGGCAGCGACGAGGGCGTCACCAATGCTTCAATCAACCCGGAGGCCAGCAGGACGACGACCAGCCCCAGCACGACCGACACCACGGCACGACCCTGCTCGGCAAGCACCTGCGCGCGCGGCCGGTCGCCCGGCGAGATCACCGACCACCCCAGCCGCATCCCTGTTGCCCCGGCCAGAAACACCGCGGTCAGCTCCAGCAGTCCGTGCGGAGCCAACAGGCCCAGCAGGATGCCTCCCTTGCCCGCCTGAAACATCAACCCGGCAATCAGCCCCAGGTTAGCGGCATTTTGGAACAACACAATCGGGATCGGCAGTCCCAGCACTACCGAGAACGCGATGCACTGGGCAGTCACCCACGAGTTGTTCACCCAGACTTGCAGAGCGAACGCCGCCGCAGGGTGCTCGCTGTAATACGATTCGACGTTGTGATTCACCAATTCGTCTATATCGCTTGGCGTTCCGATGACTGACTGCACTTCCGGACTGCCGGCCACCCAGCATGCGATCACCGCGACGGCGCCGAAGAACACCGCCGCCGTTGCCAGCCACCAGCGCCACGTCCGGTAGGCGACCACTGGGAAGGACACCGTCCAGAAACGGACGAACGTGCTGCTCAGCGGTGCGTGCGCCCCGGTCACCGCGGATCGAGCGCGCGCGATCAGGCTCGACAGCCTGCCGACCAGCAGCGAATCCGACCCGATCGCGCTGGCTGACCTCAGCGTCGACAGCTGGGTGGACACCCTTTGGTAGAGCTCCACGAGCTCGTCGACTTCGCTGCCGCTCAGTGACCGGCGCCTCTTGACCAACTGATCGAGCCGGTCCCACGTGCCGCGATGGGTCAGCACGAATGCGTCGACGTCCACCCTGCGCAGCCTAATCGGCCAGTCACAGCCATGTACCGTTCGGAGTATGGCGGAGGTGGTGACCGGGGATGCGGTGGTGCTCGACGTGCAGGTCGCCCAGTTGCCGGTGCGGGCGGTCGGCGCGCTGATCGATGTCACGGTGATACTGGCCGGCTATCTGCTCGGGATGATCCTGTGGGCGGCCACCCTGAGTCAGTTCGACACCGCGCTGAGCACAGCAGTCCTCATCATCTTCACGGTGCTCGCGATTGTCGGGTACCCCTTGGTAATCGAAACCGCGACCAGGGGTCGGTCGGTGGGCAAGATCGTGATGGGACTGCGAGTGGTGTCCGACGACGGCGGCCCAGAACGCTTCCGGCAAGTTCTGTTTCGCGCGCTGGCCGCACTGGTGGAGATCTGGATGCTGTTCGGCAGTCCCGCAGTGATCTGCAGCATCTTGTCGCCGAAGGCCAAACGCATCGGCGACATTTTCGCCGGCACCGTCGTGGTCAGTGAGCGCGGCCCCAAATTGAACCTGCCACCGGCAATGCCGCCGCAGTTGGCGTGCTGGGCGGCGTCGCTGCAGCTTTCCGGCCTGAGCGCCGGCCAAGCCGATGTCGCCCGCCAATTTCTTTCCCGCGCAGCACAGCTCGATCCCCGGCTACGCCAGCAGATGGCCTACCGGATCGCCGGTGACGTGGTGGCCAGCATCGCCCCACCACCGCCGACAGGTGCCCCACCACAGTTGGTGCTTGCCGCCGTGCTTGCCGAACGACATCGTCGCGAGCTGATACGGCTCCGGCCAACGGTGCCCCCTCAACAGGCCGTTCCTTGGCCGCAAGAATCTGCGCCGCTGCCGCCCGGGCCGCAGCAGAAGCGGACGGCCGACGGATTCGCACCCCCGGGTTGATTACGAGGCGACCGTAGCCGTCAGTACTGAGACATCAGCGACCAATGGGGCGCATCCGCACAGCGGCACCACGATCCCGCCCGGGCGCTTCGCGGTGAAAAATGAAACAGCGACGACGGCGAAAGCCACCACGGGCGGGTCGTAGAACGCGACGCCAAAACCTCTGCGGGTGCTCATCACCACCCCGAGCGCAAAAAGCATGACCATCGCGGCGCCCAGCCCCGTGCACAACGCCAGCCCCCAGTTGGCCCACTGCCGCATGTTGCGCGGGCCGCGCAGCGGTTCGGTCGCGTTGCCCGACCGGCGGTCGACGGTCAGGTTTTGCGTGTGACCGTCCATCCAGAGGCGCTACCCACCGACCCCCGGATACAAGCGGGCCTCGCCGCGCGCACAGTTTCCGCAGTTCAGCGCCCCGGAACTCGTCTCCGACGATTTTGCCGAAATAACCCGTTGCATCACGTTAGTTTACGATATATCGTGATACTCCGGTGATATACCAAAGCGCACGAACGATGCGCTACCTCGAGAGACATAAGGACTACAGACATGAACAACCAATTCACTCCTCCGGTCGGCCCATTCGCCGGCGGCCCAGGCTTCGGCTTCGGCGCCGGTCCCGCGCAGCGACGTGCGATGCACGGCGCCAGGCGGCAGGCCCGACAGGAATTCATCGAGCACCTGCGCGAGAACGCCGGCGGACACGACGGCCCCCTCGGTTTCGGCCAAGGATTTGGCCCCGGTTTCGGCCGTGGCTTCGGCCCCGGCTTCGGCCCCGGCTTCGGCCCTGGTTTCGGTGGTGGCCGGCGCGGCGGAGGCCGTCGTGGCGGCCCCGGCGGCCGCGGACGACGCGGTGACGTGCGGGCCGCCATTCTGACGCTGCTGGCCGAGCGGCCGATGCACGGCTACGAGATGATCCAGCAGATCGCCGAACGCAGCAACGGACTGTGGAAGCCCAGCCCCGGCTCGGTCTACCCGACACTTCAGCTTCTGGACGACGAAGGCCTGATCACCGCGAGCGAAAGCGATGGCAGCAAGAAACTTTTCGAGCTGACCGACGCAGGTCGCACCACGGCCGAAAAGGTCGAAACCGCACCGTGGGACGAGATCACCGAAGGCGCCGACCCAGGCCACATGAACCTGCGGGCGGCTGTCGGCCAATTGTTCGGTGCGGTTGCGCAATCCGCGCACACCGCCACGGCAGACCAACAGCAGCGCATCGTCGAGATCCTCAACAATGCGCGCCGTGAGGTCTACGGCATCCTCGGCGAGGACTGATCCCTACAGCGGGCCCTGGATTAGGACACATCGACCCAATCCAGGGTCCGCTGAACGGCCTTACGCCAGCCGGCATATCCGGCGGCGCGCTGGTCCTCGTCCCACGTCGGGGTCCAGCGTTTGTCCTCCTGCCAGTTGGCCCGCAGGTCGGACGGGTCGGCCCAGAATCCGACCGCCAGGCCCGCCGCGTAGGCGGCACCCAGCGCGGTGGTCTCGGGAACCACCGGCCGCACCACGTCCACGCCCAGCACGTCGGCCTGGATCTGCATGCACAGATCGTTGTCGGTGATACCCCCATCGACCTTCAATACCTCAAGGCGCACACCGGAATCCGCTTCCATCGCATCCACCACGTCACGGCTCTGGTAGCAGATCGCCTCCAGCGTCGCGCGGGCCACGTGGGCGTTGGTGTTGAACCGCGACAGGCCCACGATCGCGCCACGGGCATCGGATCGCCAATACGGAGCGAAGAGCCCGGAGAACGCCGGAACGAAATATACCCCGCCGTTATCGTCAACCTGGCGGGCCAGCGATTCGCTCTGCGCGGCGCCGCTGATGATGCCTAACTGGTCGCGCAGCCACTGCACCGCCGAGCCGGTGACTGCTATCGAACCCTCAAGCGCGTAAACGGGTTTGGCTTCCCCGAACTGGTAGCAGACGGTGGTCAGCAGGCCATTGCTGGACCGCACGATCGCCTCACCGGTGTTCAGCAGCAGGAAATTGCCGGTGCCATAAGTGTTTTTCGCCTCCCCGGCGTCCAGGCACACCTGCCCGACCATGGCTGCATGCTGGTCACCGAGGACACCGGTGATGGCCACCTCGCCGCCGACCGGCCCGCTCTCCGCCGTGATACCGAAGGGCTGCCGCGGCGACGACGACGCGATCGCCGGCAGCATCGCCCGGGGGATGGCGAAGAACGACAGCAGCTCGTCGTCCCAGTCCAGCGTTTCCAGGTCCATCAGCATGGTCCGGCTGGCGTTGGTCACGTCGGTGACGTGCGCACCGCCCTGCGGGCCGCCGGTCAGGTTCCACAACACCCAGGTGTCGGCGGTGCCGAAGATCGCCTCGCCGCGCTCGGCGGCCTCGCGTACCCCGTCGACGTTCTCCAGGATCCATTGCAACTTTCCGCCGGAGAAATACGTCGCCGGCGGCAGACCCGCTTTGCGGCGGATCACGTTTCCACGGCCGTCGCGATCCAGCGCCGTTGCGATCCGGTCGGTGCGGGTGTCCTGCCAGACGATCGCGTTGTAATACGGCCGTCCGGTCTTGCGATTCCATACCAGCGTCGTCTCGCGCTGGTTGGTTATTCCGAGCGCGGCGATATCGCCTGGCCCAAGGTTGGTGGAATTCAGCACTGACCTCAGCGCGGACGCGGTGCGCTCCCAAATCTCAACTGGATTGTGCTCGACCCACCCGGCACGCGGCAGGATCTGCTCGTGCTCGAGCTGGTGGCGGCCCACCTCGGCGCCGTCGTGATCGAAGATCATGCAGCGCGTGCTGGTGGTGCCCTGGTCGATTGCGGCTACGAATTCACGCGACGCGGCCAACTGCTCTCCTCCGGGTGGCATTCGGCTAGTGCAGAACACTTGCGTTGTCGACGGTAACCCTGTTGCATCGGCCTTGTGGGCGAAGAGGTCAAGCGCACCACCTATGACCGCGCACATCGGCAGGAATATCGCCGCAAGGTGCGGCTATGCCTGGACGTTTTAGAAACGATGCTCGAGCAGTCCCGGTTTGATTCCGACCGGCCACTCACCGGCATGGAGATCGAATGCAACCTCGTCGATGACGACTATCAGCCCGCCATGTCGAATCGGGATGTGCTGGACGCCATCGCCGACCCTGCATATCAGACCGAGTTGGGCGCCTACAACATCGAATTCAATGTGCCGCCCCGGCCACTGCTTGGACGCACAGGCCTCGACCTGGAGGCCGAAGTCCGGGACAGCCTGAACCAGGCCGAGGCTAAAGCCAACCGCATGGCCATTCCTCGCGGCGCCCACATCGTGATGATCGGCATCCTGCCCACGCTGATGCCCGAACACCTCGACGACGGCTGGATGAGCGAGTCGGCGCGGTATGCGGCCCTCAACGAGTCGATCTTCAGCGCGCGCGGCGAGGACATCCCGATCAACATCGCCGGCCCCGAGCCGCTCAATTGGCGCGCCGCGACCATCGCGCCCGAATCCGCCTGCACCAGTATGCAATTGCACTTACAGGTGGCTCCGGCTGACTTCGCCGCGAACTGGAACGCGGCGCAGGTGGTTGCCGGCGCTCAGCTGGCCCTGGGTGCCAACTCGCCTTACTTCTTCGGTCACCAACTGTGGTCGGAAACCCGTATCGAAGTGTTCGCACAGTCCACCGATACCCGGCCCGAGGAACTGAAGACCCAGGGCGTGCGACCACGAGTGTGGTTCGGTGAGCGGTGGATCACCTCCATCCTTGATTTGTTCAAAGAGAACATCCGCTACTTCCCGTCCCTGCTGCCCGAGTTGTACGACGAGGATCCGGTCGCCGAGCTGGCCGCCGGACGCATTCCAACGCTGCCCGAATTGCGCCTGCACAACGGCACCGTGTACAGGTGGAACCGGCCGGTCTACGACGTTGTGGAGATGGCGGGGGTCGGGCGCCCACATCTGCGGCTGGAGAACCGGGTGCTGCCGGCCGGACCGACCGTCATCGACATGCTGGCCAATTCGGCCTTCTACTACGGCATGTTGCGCAGCCTGTCCGAGGCGGAAGACCCGCTATGGAACAGGATGAGTTTCACTGCGGCACGGGCCAATTTCCTCGAGGCAGCCCGTATCGGCATGGACGCCCGACTGTACTGGCCGGGCCAGGGCAAAGTACCGGCGCAGGAACTGGTGTTGGACACATTGCTTCCGATGGCTCACGAAGGGTTACGGAGGTGGGATGTCGACGTCGAGGTGCGCAACCGGTTTCTCGGCGTCATAGAAAGTCGCGCCAAGAACGGCCGCAACGGCGCGCGATGGCAGGTCTCGACGGTCCGGACCCTGCAGGACGGCGGGCTGACACGACCGGCGGCATTGGCCGAGATGCTGCGCAGGTACTGCGAGCACATGCATACCAATCAGCCGGTGCACACCTGGGAGCTTTGACCGCGAGTACGTTGGACATATGTCATCTGCATTACCCGACTGGGACAGCGCATATCGAGGGCAGGGGCGGTTCGAGGGTCCGCCGCCGTGGAATATCGGTGAACCGCAGCCGGAGTTGGCCGCACTGATGGCGGCCGGCAAATTTCGGAGCGACGTGCTGGACGCGGGCTGCGGGTATGCCGAGCTGTCGTTGGCGCTGGCGAACGACGGCTACACCGTGGTCGGCATCGATCTCACCCCTACCGCCGTGGCGGCCGCTAGCAAGGCCGCAGCCGAACGCGGTTTTAGTAACGCCAGCTTCGAGCAGGCCGACATCACGTCCTTCACTGGCCACGATGGCCAATTCAACACGGTGGTGGACAGCACGCTGTTTCACTCGCTGCCGGTAGAGGGCCGTGACGGCTACCTGAGCTCGGTGCACCGCGCGGCGGCTCCGGGGGCCAGCTATTACGTGCTGGTGTTCGCCGATGGCGCCTTCCCCGCCGAATGGGCGGAGAGGCCCAATCAGGTCGGCGAGGACGAGTTGCGCGCCGCGGTGGGCAAATACTGGGAGATCGACGAAATCCGCCCGGCCTATATCCATGCGAATATGCCGGCATTACCTGACTCGCAGGACCGCGCCATGCCGCCACACAACCGCGACGACAAGGGCCGGATGAAGCTGCCCGCCTACCTGCTGACGGCGCACAAGACAGACTGACTCCACTCGCTAAAGCGGGAGGTCAATCTCGCCGAATACGATGGGTTCAATGCTGATGTTGGGTATGTAGACGTCGGGCAGGCTGAAATCGCCGAGTCCGATGGGCGGGATGGTCAACGTCGGGGTGGCGAACCCCGGCCAGCTGAGCTGCGGCAGCGTGAAATCGCCGACTCCGATCGGTGGGATGGTCAACGGCGCCGTGGCGAACCCCGGCCAGCTGAGCTGCGGCAGGGTGAACCCGCTGACATCGATGGGCGGAACGGTGATGGAGGGGATGTCGAAGCCGGAAAGGCCGATGGACGGGATTACATAGGAGCCGCCGCTCGGATTACTGATTTCCAGGTACGGCAGGCTGAATTGGCTAATGGTAATGCTGGGGAAGGTGAATGCCCCGATGAAGCCCTGTGTGGAGAGGCCGAGCGAAGGTGCGATATCAAACGTACCAAGATTAATATTTGTTAGAGGGATGGCCCCACTGTCTATCGAAATTATTGTTTGACCATTCCCTGGAATATTGATATCTGGGAATTGTATCCGGGGAAAGTTAATCTGCGGAACGGTTACCGAAGGCAAGCTCCAGCCAGAAATTTGGACAAGGGGTGTCTCGAAGGGAGGTATCGTCACCTCCGGTAGGACGATCGGCGGCACCGATATGCTGGGAGTAGTTATCTGCGGCAGACTAAATGCACCCACAATTATGTTGGCAGGTGTCGATCCGGCCGGAATATCGATCGACGGTATCGTCAGTTGCGGCAAGTTAAACGGACTCAACATTATATGTGCGGGTGTGGTTCCGGCCGGGATGTTTATGGGCGGAATGGTTATCTGGGGCAGAGTGAAAGCGGAGAGATTTACTGGCGGTATGTTTACTGCCGGCAGGTCGATCCCTGGTGTGCTGAATATGATTTGGATGCCACCCGTCCCAATCTCGACGTTGAGGATGCCGAAAAAGTTGAACGCTGCCAGTGTCTGGGCGGATAGGCCTGCGGCGGCCCCTTGCCCGCCACCGGCCATCTGCGCCACCGTGTCGCTCAGAACTTGCCCTGCGTTGGCAGCCTCGGCGCTGACATATGCAGTTGCCCCCGCGCCCAACAGACTTTCAAACTCTGCATGGACTGCCTGCGCTTGTGCGTTGAGAACTTGAAATTGCCGGCCGACTTTGCCGAACAGCGAAGCGACCGCGATCGACACCTCGTCTTGAGCGGCGGCCACTATCCCAGAGGTGGGGCCCGAGACGGTCGCCGAGGCCTCGGCCAGCGAGGTACGAATACCTGCCAAGTCCTGGGCTGCACCCTGCAGTACTTCCGGCTCGGTGATCACGTACGACATCACAAGCTCCCTTCGACGCACGCCGCAAACGGACGAGTAACTTTCTGATGGGTAATAACAAGGGGCCGGACGGCAGCTGGGGTCATCGCCTGGGATCCCGCACCTTGCCAGGATGCGCCCGCAACCCCCGAGCTGGCCGAGCTGAATGAGACTGCAGCCGAAGGTAATTCGCCGGCCCGCCCATCCCGGGGCGCCGCCGCAGCCAGCATCGGAGCCAACCCGGCTCCGGCGAATATCCGAACTGATTTGATCCCTGAGGGCAACAACAAGAAGTGCATTTCGCATGCCTTTCACCGGCTCATCAATGAGCGGCGTGCGGCATGAGGTCCCGACCCTTGCGCCGGCGCGCTATGTCCATAATTTAGCAAACGCGCACCCGATATGCACCACCCTTTTCGTACTTTTCGTCGAATTGCCGCTACATCCTAGGAGTTCCGGTTTTCCTTAGTGCGCAGTGCTGCGACGGGAAGCGGCCAGAGAGCTAGGTGCCGGTCGCCGCGGTGGCGGCGATCAGCGCTTCGGCGAAGCCCTCCAGGTCGTCGGCGGTGGTGTCTAGGTGTGGCGAGATTCGCAGCACCGGCGCGGTCAACTCCAGCGGCGCCCGTTGCGTTCCCGCGTAGGTGGTGAGGATCCGCCGTTCAGCTAGCAGCCATGCCCGCACCGTTTCGGGATCGGCACCGTCGATCGGTGCCAGCGTGGTGATGGCGCTCGGTTCCTCGACCTCTTCGACCACCGCCCAACCGGGCACGTCGGCCAGGATCGTGCGGCTTACGCCACCAAGCTCGGCCAGATGTGCACGCACAGACCGCGGCCCGTACGCCAAATGTTCACCCAACGCCATCGAAAATCCCACTCGCGCAGCGATATTGGCTTCGCCGAACTCCAGCTGATCGGCCACCGAAGACGACGGCACCCAGTCCGGCGCCGCCAGCCGCGGAGTCAACCGCTCCATCAGATCGGTGCGCACCGCAAGGAAGCCCACACCACGCGGCCCGGCGATCCACTTGCGCGACGTTGAGTACGTGACGTCTGCACCCACCGCGCAATCCACCTGGCCCAGCGCCTGGGCGGCGTCCACGACCAGCGGCAACCCCAGCTGGCGGCACAGTTCGGCGATCATCGAAAGCGGTTGCACCACACCGCTGTGGCTGGCGACCGCGGTCAGATGGACGAGATCGGGCGGCTGGTTTTCGAGTGCAAACGCTGCGTCGTCGAGTGCCACCCGGCCGTCTTCAAGCGTCGGCAGGAGCTGCCGCTCGAAACCCTGGGCGGCCAGCAGGGCCAGGTTGGGACCGTATTCGCCGGGCAGGCAGGCTACGGTTCTTCGTCGGTCCAGCGGCCCTGCCGGCCAGCTACCGAGCAGCAGATCCAACGCGTTCAGCGCGCCGGTGCTGAATACCACCTCCGCGTCGGACATGCCGGTCAGCGCCGCGAACGCGGCGCGTCCAGCGTGCAGTGCGGGTTCGGCGGCCTCGGCCGCGACATAACCACCAACTTCGGCCTCGAACCGCGCGTGCTGGGCGGCGGCCTCGAGCACCGCGAAGCTCTGGCGCGAGCAGGCCGCACTGTCCAGGTGCAGCCCGGCGACCGGCGGCCGGGCCGCTCGCCACTGATCAGCCAGCGACGCGCGATCGCTCACTTGACGGCCAACGAGAGCCCGAAGTCACCCGAGCTGTCGGTCCACCACTTAAAGCCACGCAATCCCGCCCCGGCCAACTCGGCACGCACCCCGTCCGAGCGGAACTTGCACGACACCTCGGTGAGCATCTCCTCGCCGGCCTCGAACTCGACGTCCAGGTCGAGCGCGCCGACCCGCACCCGATGCGGACGATCGGACCGCAGCCACATTTCGATGCGCTCCTCTTCGGTGTTCCAGCGCGCCACGTGCCGGAAGGCCTCGACGTCGAAATCGGCGTCAAGTTCCCGGTTGACCACCGCAAGAACATTCCGGTTGAACCGGGCCGTCACCCCGGCCGCGTCGTCGTAAGCGCGCACCAGCCGGTCGGTGTCCTTGACCAGATCGGTGCCCAGCAGCAGGCTGTCCCCCGGCTGCATCACGGCGGCCAAGGTCGCAAGGAATTCCGCGCGCGGCCCGGGTGTGAGGTTGCCGATCGTCGACCCCAAGAACACAAACAGGCGTCGCCCGCCGGCGGGAATCTCAGTCAGGTGTTCCTCGAAATCGCCGCAAACGGCCTTGATTTCGATGCCCGGGTACTCGCCCTGGATTGCGGTCGCGGTCGTCGACAGCATGTTGGCGTCGACGTCGAACGGTACGAACCCGCGCAGCGATCCGCGGTCGCGCAGCGCATCCAGCAGCTGCCGGGTCTTCTCCGACGTCCCGGCGCCCAGTTCAACCAGGGTGTCTGCCTCGCTGGCCGACGCGATTTCGACTGCTCGGGTGCGCAGGATCTCGGCCTCGGCACGGGTCGGATAGTACTCGGGCAATCGGGTGATCTGGTCGAACAGATCACTGCCGACCGAATCGTAGAACCATTTGGGCGGCAACGACTTCGGCGTCTTCTGCAGGCCGTCGAACACGTCGCGGCGCAATGCGTGATACGCCGAGTCGGCGGCCAGATGGTTGGACAACGTCAGCGTCATCAAGGTCCTTTCGAAGGATCTAGCGGTGCTATGGGAGTCAGCGCGACGCACTGGGCGGTGACTTCAACGAGGTGCCGGTCCGGCACATCTTCCCAGCCCGGGTCGTCATCGTAAGGCTCGCTGGCCAGTACCACACCGTCGCGGCGGCGCAAGATGAATAAGGTATCGCCCCAAGCGGTCGCCAACATTCTGGAACCGTTGGCGGCCAAAACATTAAGTCGGGCCAACGGATCGAGCGCCCCGATTTGCGCAATGGTTTCACCCAACGCCTCCGGCCCAAGCGCGAAAATGGTGGCCGCCAACATCGCGCTGTCGCAAATGGATTCGGCAGACGAAGTCAATGGCAGCACGGAACGGTCGACGACACCGTTGTGCGACAGCAGCCAGTGCCCGTCGGTGAAGGGTGCCGTGGCGCTGGCCTCGATCGGCATGCCGACGGTCGCCGAACGCACCGCGGCCACCACGCAGTGGCCGTGCAGCGCGGGCGCCACCGAGGCGAACGACACGTCGCCCCACAGCGGGGCTGCACTGCGCCAGCGCCGGGGCGCGCCGCCCTCGAAAAAGCCGACACCCCAGCCGTCGGCATTCATCAGCCCGTGCTTTTGCCGGCGCGGGGCATAGGACTGCACCTGCAAACCGGACGGCGGATCCAGCAGCAACGAAGAGACGGTGACGTCAGCACCCAACCAGCCGAGGTGACGGCACATCAGGCCGGGTTCCCGGCGTCAGGGACATCCCACGCCAACCGGATACCGGAGAAGATCTGGCGGCGGAACGGATGATCCCAGTTGCGGAAACTGGGACGCAGAATCCCCGGCGCCACCGCCCACGATCCACCGCGTAACACTCGGTAGTCGCCATCGAAAAACGGCTCCGAGTAACGCTCATAGATCATCGGCACGAAGCCCGGCCACGGTCGCAGCGATGACATGGTCCACTCCCAGACGTCCCCGAGCATCTGTTCGGCGCCGTAGGCCGATGCGCCGGCCGGATAGGCGCCCACCGGTGCCGGACGCAGCGCTGCGCCACCCAGGTTGGCCAGGGCATTCGACGGCGCATCAGCCCCCCACGGGTAGCGCCGCCTGGTGTTGGTCACCGGGTCCCACACGCAGGCCTTCTCCCATTCCACTTCGGTGGGCAGCCGCGCGCCGGCCCAGGTCGCGTAGGCCTCAGCCTCGAAGTAGGTGATGTGCTGTACCGGTTCGTCGGCGGGAATGTCTTCGACGTGGCCGAACCGGGTGCGGGTTCGGCAATCGGAACTCCAGAATTGCGGCGCGGTCAGGCCCGCGGCCTGGCGGTGCTGCCAGCCGCGGCCGGACCACCACCTCGCCTCGCTGTAGCCACCGTCGTCGATGAACTGTTGCCACTCCTCGTTGGTGACCGGGACCCGGCCGATCCGGAACGCCGGGATCTCGACGACGTGGGCGGGACGTTCGTTGTCCAATGAGTACGCTTCGGTCGCCGCGTCCACGCCCAGCACGAATGGGCCGCCGGGCACCAGCACGGATGTGCCGGCCAGGCTTGGTCGGCCGGCCGGCAATATCGCGGTATCGGGCAGCAGTGGCGCTCCGGTGCGCAGGTTCAAGGCCTGCAGCATGGTCTCGTCGTGCTGGTTTTCGTGGCTGACCACCATGCTGTAGACGAAGGCAGCCCGGTCGCCGACGGGATCGTCGGGCAAGGCATCGAGGGCATCCAGCGCCGCGGAACGCACGGTCTGGCAATATGACCGCGCCCGCTCCGGCGACAGCAGCGGCAATTCCACGCGGCTGGCCCGGGAGTGTTCGAAAGCGTCATAGAGGCCCTCGACGGCAGGTGGCAGCATTCCGGGGCGATCGGGGTCGCCGCCGCGCAACAGCCAGAACTCTTCCTGTTGACCGATGTGCGCGAGGTCCCACACCAGCGGGCTCATCAACGGGTCGTACTGACGGCGAAGTTCGGCATCGTCGAAATCGACCAGTCGCAGCGTCCGTGTTCGCGCGCGCGCCAGATCGTCGGCGAGCCTTTCCCGAGAAGTCACAGCCCCCCTCGGGCCATCTGCGCGGCGTCGGACACCGTCGCCGCGATGCCGTGCTCGATCACCCGTTCAGAAAAACGATCCCCGGGACATCGGCCTTGCTCGACGGCACGGACTAGCCGATCCATCCCGTCGGTCAGCTCTGCGGGCGCCCTGTCGGCCGCAACCATCACACACCGGAAGGCCGCTTCGTGCAGCCGCCGGTCGCGCAGCCCGAGTTGGGCCGCGATGTCCCAGGCGGTGGCCACCGGTTCGACGGCCTCGGCGGCGATGTCCGCCGCGACCGGGTCGTCGAGCAGGGTGACCAGCGTGAACACCACGGCAGGCCAGTAGTCGTCAGGCATGCTGTCCAGGTAGCGGATTTCCAGCCACTGCCTCGGACGCACCGGCGGGAACAGGGTGGTCAGGTGATATTCCAGGTCGGCAATGGTGGGCCGGCGATCGCCCAGGAGGGTCCGGCCGTCCGCCCAGTCCGCGAACGGCACCCAATGCGTGACCGCTAGCGTTTTCGAGGCGTCCGGGTTTTTGACCATCATCACCGGAGCCTTCAGGGCGTAGCGCGCCCAGTCGGTGCCGGGGTCGTCGCCGCTGGCCCCCAGGATGGGCCCGCAGCGTGCCGAGTCCATCTGACCCCACACTCGCTGGCGGGTGGAGACCCAGCCGGTGAACTCGCCACCGAGCATCGGCGAGTTGGCGGCGATCGAGATCATCGTGGGCCCCAGGTCGTGCGCCAGCCGGACCCGCGCCGCCCATCCGGCCTGCGGCCCGGCGTCCACGTTGACCTGAACCGAGGCCGTCGACGTCATCATCCGGGCGCCCGCCGCCTCGGAGTCGCTGCAAGTGAAGAAGTCCTCCATCGCGACGTACCGCGCGCCCGGGTTGACCCGCTTGGGCATCCGCAACGGGTCCGCGCCCAAATAGACCAGGCCCAGGCCGACATCCGCGAACGCCTTTCGCAGCACGGCCTGGTCATTGTTCATCGAGCCGATTGCCGCCGCTATGCCGTCCTCCGGCGGCCCGGAAAGCTCGATGGCGCCGCCGGGTTCGACGCTCACCGCACTCCCGCCGGGCAGTGCCGGAAGCTGCTCGCGGACCGCGGTGATCTCATCCCAGCTCGGCCTGCGATAGGGGTCCATCGGGTCGAAGCAGTGCGCTTCCATCTCAATACCGACGCGCCCGAGAGGGGCGTCTATCAGACAACCGTCGGCGATGTACTCGGCTGCGACGGCGGAATTGGTTATCTCGGTATCTTTGCGCGCTGAGGCGGCGACGGCGGCGGTAAAAGCCATATCACGCTCCCTCCGGGCCCGAGCCTGGGTCGCGGACCGCTTCTTTGGCAGCTACTGGAACGATAGCCGCCACCTCTTCATCTAGCAGAGGCCACCGACAAATTCCCAGTCGTTTTTGCTGCACGGCTTAGACAAGTACCCAATTTCATCAGGACTACTGCCCGAGCGCGTTCTGCATTGCCCCGGCCAGCACGTTGACCGCAGGCCCGGCGTTGCCAGATTGGCAGACCTTCGCCTGCAGCAATACGTTTTCGCGCAGCCGGGTTTGAACGAAGCATCGCCGATCGGTGCCCGCTTGCTGTTTGGACCAACCGGCGTCAGTGGCGCTCGGCGGGCCGCCGTCGAACGACCACACCTGCGTCGTCCCGTTATCCAGATGCATGGGGGTGGTCTGCCCTGAGCAGCCCACGGTTCGGTCTGTCACTCGATGAAAAGCCCGGCCCGCGGCGTCGTTGGTGGCGAAGACGCCGACCGCCTGCCGGACGAAGTGGGTCGGGTCGTTGGCCGACGTCTGTGTGGTGGCTCCGTTGAACGAAGCCAGGTCGGGGTCGTCGTAGACGTCGGGCAAGCCGATCTCGGCCCAGTTGTTGCACACCGGGAGTTCGACCCAGAATCCCTGGAACGGTTGAGTGAACACCGACTCCCAGCCCATCGGCCCGCCGACGATGTTGCCGACTGACCCCTTGCCGAGAACCGCGTAGGACACCACCCCCGGTTCGGAGGGGTGCGCGGCAGCGCACGGGGCGCCAGCCGTTGTCGCGAGGCCAACACCGAGGCCCACCGCCATGGTGCTGATCCGCATGCCTCGATCATGCCAGGGCAGCGACGCCCTCCTCGACCTTCTTACCGAGATCGGCGTCGACGTTGCGCCAGTATTCGAACACCCGCGACAACACCGGCTCTTTGACCCCCTTCGAGATATGGCCAATAATGTTGTGCGCCAGCCGGTCCCGCGCTTCGTCGTCGAGGACTTCACGGACCATGGTGCCAGCCTGACCGAAGTCGTCGTCCTCGGCATGCAGCGTGTAGGCCGAGCGGATCATCTGCCCGTCGGCGTGCCAGTGCACCTCGGCGGCGCGCGCCGGGTCCGCGTGCGGACCGCCGTAGGAGTTGGGTGCATACACCGGATCCGACGCGTTCTTCATCCGCATCGCGCCGTCTTTGGAGTAGCTGTTTACCTCAACCTTCGGCGAATTGACCGGGATCTGCCGGTAGTTGGTTCCCAGCCGTGCGCGATGCGCGTCGGCGTAGGAGAAGCCACGGGCGAGCAGCATCTTGTCCGGGCTCAATCCCGTGCCGGGCACCAGGTTGTTCGGCTCGAAGGCAGCCTGCTCGATCTCGGTGTGGTAATCGGTCACGTTGCGGTCCAGCGTCAGCTTGCCGACGTCGATCAGCGGGTAGTCGCTGTGCGGCCACACCTTGGTGAGGTCGAACGGGTTGAACCGGTAGGTCTTGGCCTCCTCGAACGGCATGATCTGCATCTTCAGCGTCCAGCTCGGATGGTCACCGCGCTCGATCGCCTGGTAGAGATCGCGCTGGTGGTAGTCGCCGTCCTCGCCGGCCAGCCGGTCGGCGTCCTCCTGGGTCAGGAACTCAATGCCCTGATCGGAAATGAAGTGGTACTTCACCCAGAAGATCTCGTCGCCGGCGTTGATCCAGCTGTAGGTGTGGCTGCTGTAGCCGTTCATGTGCCGCCAGCTCTTGGGGATCCCTCGATCACCCATCAGCCAGGTCACCTGGTGTGCGGACTCGGGGACCAGGCTCCAGAAGTCCCACTGCATGTTGTGGTCGCGAACGTTGCTCGCCTGTAGGCGTTTTTGCGAGCGGATGAAGTGCTGGAACTTCAGCGGGTCGCGCATGAAGAAGACCGGGGTGTTGTTGCCGACCATGTCGAAGTTGCCCTCGGTCGTGTAGAACTTCAGCGCGAAGCCACGCGGGTCCCGCCAGGTGTCTGGGCTGCCGCGTTCGCCGGCGACAGTGGAGAACCTGATCAACGTGTCGGTCTTGGTTCCCGGCTGGAAGACCGCCGCCCTGGTGTATTTGGTGACGTCACCGGTCACTTCGAAATGACCGAACGCGCCGCCGCCCTTGGCGTGTGGCTGGCGTTCCGGGATGCGTTCCCGATTGAACTGGGCCATCTGTTCGATCAGGTAGTGATCCTGCAGCAGGATCGGACCATCGGGGCCGATCGTCAGTGACTGCTCGTCACTGGGTGCGGGTATACCGGCGTCCGTTGTAGTGAACCGCTCCGTCATTTCGCTGTCTCCCTCATTGGCACTGTCTGGCAAGCGGGTACCCCAGCGCGCGAATCTAAACCGGCTTCAAGCACTTTGGTCCTGAACGCCGAACAGCCCGGCACCCCTGCGGAAGGGTGCCGGGTTGGTGTTCACGCGGCACTGAGGGTCCGCAAACCAGTATGCGCCTTTTCTTGAATGAGTCAAGAAAAGACGAAGGGCTCAGGCGGCGCGTTAGGGGCGCGGCGGCGGAGGCAGTGGCAGGCTCGGAGCGGGGCTCGGAGCGCCGCTCACCGGCGATTGCGCGGGACCACCGGGACCACCCGGCCCACCCGGACCGACGGCCGGCCCACCAGATGGGCCGAACTGCCAGCCCGGGCCACCGGGTCCACCGAATCTCCATGGTCCGTCCCCCGGCCACCCGGGGCCCCCATGGTTGAACATCATGCCGCGGTGGTGATGGTGGCAGCCCACCATCACCATGGCGCCCGCGAAGAACACGACAGAAAGGATGAAGACGATGCCGGCGACGATGACCACCCACGCCGCGGCCAGGTAAACGGCGGGCGGCTTGACCCGCGGTGGCGGGGGGGCGGCGACGGGATGCGGCACGGTTGAAGGTTCAGGTGTTTCACTCATGCCTTCATATTGCCCGGGCCGCAGTCGTCATAGCGATATTCCGATAACAAACTTGCTGTGAATCGGCGCAGCGCGTTCGTCGGGAGCCAAATGGAGTTAGCCCGGCGCTCCTGACGAGCGCCGGGCTTAACTTGTTTGGGTTTGGTTGGCCCGCCGGGGTCCTCCTATCACCCCGTGAGCACGTTGGCTGGTTGCGGCTCCCCAGCTACGGCGTCGTTGTCACCGACGGATAGACCGACGACGGAATCTGTCCCGGGCCAGCGGGTCCGGTGCTCGGACGTACGGACGACGGTGCACCCTGAGGGATTGCCGAAGGTCCGCCACCCGGGCCACCATGGCCGCGCGGATGCATCATCATCGCGTGGTGCATGTGGTGACCGTGATGGTGACCACCACCATGACCGGCGTGCTTACCAAGTCCGAAGCCGGCAAAGAAGATGACCGCGACGATGAACACGATCCCGGCGACGACGGCAACCCATGCCGCGAATTGGAAGACCCTGGGGGTCCGGTGTACGTGGACCACCTCGGCGGGCGTCGGAGGCGGCGGTTCTGTTGCGGTTGTAGTCCGCACTGTTGGGGTTTCAGATGTTTCACTCATGAGACGCATGATCCACGACCAAACAATAGTCACCGCTATGCGCTACTTAAGTACCAGCTGTGAGCTGAAAACTGCTTTCTAACTGCGCAATTCGAGTACCGTAGGCAACCCTCTCTAGACGTCGCGCTCGCAGAAGCGATACTGTCCGATTCAGCCGGGGTGATCGGAGGTTCACATGTCGTATCTCGTCACAACGCCGGAGATCCTGGATTCGGCGGCAACGGATTTGGCCGGTATCGCGAGGACACTCGACGCCGCGAATGCGTCTGCCGCTTCCCGGACCACGGGGGTTCTGGCCGCGGCCAAGGATGAGGTGTCGGCGGCGGTCGCATCAGCATTTTCCGAGTATTCGCGGACCTTTCAGGCGGTAAGTACGGAGGCAGCGACGTATCACCAGCAGTTTATGCAGACACTGACGAGGGCCGCGGGGGCCTTTGCCGGCGCCGAGGCGGCCAATGCGTCGCATTTGGGGCAGCTGTTTTCCGCGATCCGCGCCGCGACCGGTGTCAACGACTTGCTGGCTGGGTCCGGTCCCACCAGCGCCGAGAACATCGTGTTGATTATCGGCGGCAGCGGAGAGCCGATCCCTACCCCGGAGTTCATTCAGGATAATTTCAACCTTTTCATCGAGCCTTTCTTTCCGGGTTTCACAACGGTGCAAGCTCTATTCACGCCCGAGGGAAATTACGGGCTCTATACCGGGGTCAAGAGTTTGACACTGGATGCGTCGCAAGCTCAGGGTGTGCAGATTCTTGATCAAACGGTTTTGCAGAACGTCGCCGCGGGCAATGTGCTGGTCGTCAAAGGCGAATCGCAGAGTTCGACGATTTCGTCCATGGTGATGCCCCTTCTCGCGGCCCAGCATGTGCCGACTTCAGCGGTATCCTTCGTCCTCACTGGCGATCCCAATGCGCCCAACGGTGGCCTCTTCGAACGGTTGAACGGCCTGAGCATCCCGGCTCTCGGTATTACCTTCAACGGGGCGACTCCCTCCGACCTGTATACGACCACCATTTGGACGCAGGAATACGATGGCTTCGCCGACGTCCCGCAATACCCCATCAATTTCCTTTCGGATCTCAATTCCCTGGCCGGGATCTATTACGTGCATCCCACGTACACAAGTCTGACTCCTACCCAGATCGGGACGGCGATTCAATTGCCGACAACGGGCAACACGATGACTACCTACGAAATGATCCCGACCCAGAATCTGCCGCTGCTGGATCCGCTGCGCTCGCTCCCGGTGGTGGGCAATCCATTGGCCGATCTGCTCCAACCGGACCTGAAAGTGCTGGTCAACCTGGGCTACGGCGACCCCAACTACGGTTGGTCACAGGGTCCGGCCAACGTGCCTACCCAGTTCGGACTGTTCCCAAGCCTGAGCGACATGGAAAAAGTGCCCGGCTTGCTCACGTCCGGAACCCAGCTCGGCATCACCGGCTTCATGCATGACGTCTCCGCTGAAATGTCCACCACCGGATCCCCGTCCCTGAGTTTGTCGACCATGCTTTCTTTGGGGCCCAATTCAGTGCCATCAACGACTGCACTGCCCAGCCCTGGCAACCTGCTGTCCGCGCTCTCGCCCGTCAGCGTCGCCGACGGTATCTACAACGCGGTCAACGCGTTGTCCGGGGCGGCCTCGGACGCCTACTCGACGCTGCTGCCGACGGCCGACGTCGTCAATGCGGTCCTGACCAGCCTGCCCGCCTACGACCTGACCCTCTTCGCCGCCGGGCTCCAATCGGGCAATCTGCTGGACGCCATCGTCCAACCCATCGCAACCGACGTCTACCTGGTCCCGTTGGCAGTCGCCTTCGAAGGGTTCGCCGTTATCGGGCAGGTCGAAACAGTGATCGGCGACCTAGCGGCCCTCTGACTAGGGCTTGAACGGGTTGACCGCGAACTGGATGACCCGGTACGGCGCACGTACCCGCGCACCGGTATCCCACTGGCTGACGAAGATTCGCAGCTCATCGATCGTGGATCCGGGCGAGATGTACCCGCCATACGGCTGCGCGAGCCGGTTGTCGTACGGCGGCGGCAGGCTTTCCGCCGGGTCGGGCCAATCGTCATGTTGCACAACAGTGGTCACCGGCGCATCGCCCAGTGCCGTCGGGTCGTTCGCCACTCGGACTTCCATGTTGCCGGTGGCGGAGTTGAAATACGACAGCACTGCCTTGCCATCGATCTGCCTGATGCTCATCTCGCCCACACTGTCCGGCCACAGCGGCGTGGGCGGCTTGTTCCAGCCACCGCTGGGGCCGCCCGCCCAGCCCTGCCACCGCGACCGGTCGGTGAACGCTTGCGGGGTCGCCCGGTACAGCACCACGGGACGGCTGCGAGTGAAGCTGTTGGCCACGACGTACACCCACCCGGTCTGCGAATCGGGCGTGGGGATCGGGTCGTAGTACCCGCTGATCTGCGTCTGCGAGCCGCCTTGATAGGAGCCGTCGCGCCGGGAACCGGGAACGGTCTGCCAGCCGCCGCGCTCCGGTTCGGCCATCACCAGCCGGGTGGTCTGCGGCATCAGGTTCTTGGTCGTGGCGACCATCAGGTAGTTCCGCCGGTTGATTTCCACCACCCCGGCGGGCAGCTGCGATGCCCCCGGCGGCCTCGGGTCGGCCAGCAGCGGCTCGCTGATGCCGGTAACGCCGGTGTAGCGCACCCCGGACGGGTCATCGACCGACGAGGTGTCGACGCGCAATGCGACCGGCGAGTACCAGCCGCCGAACCCGACACCCTGGCCGACGAAGCTGTCGCCGCAGACCTGCAGCAGCTCAGTGGGGAATTCGACGAACTCACACAGGTCGGTGGCGCCAATACCGTAGTCGCCAGTGGGAGTTCCGGTGCCGGCCGTCGGCCCGATCCGCAACACCTGCCCCGGCGCCAGCGGCTGCAGGATCGGCTCGGGAATAGGCGCCGGCGGATCGGCATGCGCGGGCCAAAGGCTCTGCGGCAGCATCAAACACGCCACCCACGTGGCTAGCGCGATCCGGGTGGGGCTCACCCGGGGATCACACTCCAGCGGCCAATAACTCGGCGATCTGGATGGTGTTCAGCGCCGCCCCTTTGCGCAGGTTGTCCCCGGAGATGAACAACGCCAGGCCCCGCCCGTCCGGTACCCCCGGGTCGTGCCGGACCCGGCCGACCAATGAGTCGTCGATTCCGGCCGCGGCAAGCGGCGTCGGCACGTCTACCAGCTTCACGCCCGGGGCATGTGCGAGCAGCTCACGAGCCCGTTCCGGCGACAGCGGCCGCGCGAACTCCGCGTTGATCGACAGCGAGTGCCCGGTGAAAACCGGCACCCGCACACAGGTCCCGCTGACCAGCAGGTCGGGGATCCCGAGGATTTTGCGGCTCTCGTGGCGCAGCTTCTGGTCCTCGTCGGTCTCCCCCGAACCGTCGTCGACCAGCGATCCGGCCAGCGGCACCACATTGAACGCGATCGGTGCGACGTAGGTCTTTGGCGGCGGGAACTCCACGGCGCTCCCGTTGTGCACCAGTTGTTCGGCGTCGTCGATGACCGCGCGTGCCTGCTCGGCCAGTTCCGCAACCCCCGCCAGGCCACTGCCGGATACCGCCTGGTAGCTCGAGACCACCAAGCGCACCAGCTGGGCTTCGTCATGCAGCACCTTGAGTACCGGCATGGCGGACATGGTGGTGCAATTCGGGTTGGCGATGATGCCCTTTTTGAGAAGCCCCGCCAGGCGTACATCCCTGTCGAAGTTGACCTCCGACACCACCAACGGGACATCGGCGTCTTTGCGCCACGCCGACGAGTTGTCGATCACTGTCACTCCGGCGGCGGCGAACCGCGGCGCCTGCACCAGCGACATCGTCTTGCCCGCTGAGAACAATGCGATGTCCAGGCCCGTCGGGTCCGCCGTCGCGGCGTCTTCGACCTCGATCTCCTGGCCGCGGAAGGCCAGCTTGCGGCCCTGGGAACGGGCCGAGGCGAAGAACCTAACGGATGTTGCCGGAAAATCGCGCTCCTCCAGCAGCGTGCGCATCACCTGGCCTACCTGACCCGTGGCGCCAATTACGCCAATCGCAACCATCTACCGCCCCGTCCCCGCATACACCGTCGCCTCCTCGTTGCCGCCGAGCCCGAACGCCTCGTGCAACGCAACGACGGCCTTGTCTAGTTCGGTGTCGCGGCACAGCACCGAAATGCGGATCTCGGAGGTGGAGATCAGCTCGATGTTGACGCCCACTTCGGCCAGCGCCTCACAGAAGGTCGCGGTGACACCGGGGTGGCTGCGCATGCCCGCCCCGATCAGCGACACCTTGCCGATGTGGTCGTCGTAAAGCAGCTGGGTGAAACCGATCTCGTCCTGGAGCGAGTCCAGCTTGGCTACCGCGATGGGTCCGCTGTCGCGGGAGCACGTGAAGGTGATGTCCGTCTTGCCGTCCTCCACCTTGGAGACGTTCTGCAGCACCATGTCGATGTTCACGTCGGCGTCGGCGACAGCCCGAAACACCCTGGCCGCGAAGCCAGGGGTGTCGGGTATCCCGACGATCGTCACTTTGGCCTCGCTGCGATCGTGCGCGACTCCGGTCAGAATGGCGTCTTCCATGGGCATGTCCTTGATTGATCCGATCACTACGGTGCCTGGTTTGTCCGAATACGAAGACCGGACGTGGACCGGAAGGTTGTATCGGCGGGCATATTCGACGCAGCGCAGCATCAGAACCTTGGCGCCGCAGGCCGCCATCTCGAGCATTTCCTCGAAGGTGACGGTGTCCAGCTTTCGGGCGTTGGGCACGATCCGCGGGTCCGCGGTGAAGATGCCGTCCACGTCGGTGTATATCTCGCAGACGTCGGCATTGAGTGCGGCGGCCAGGGCGACCGCCGTGGTGTCGGAGCCGCCGCGGCCGAGCGTGGTGACATCCCGGGTGTCCTGGCTGACCCCCTGAAAGCCGGCGACCAGGACGATGCGGCCCTCGTCGAGCGCGGCTTGCAGCCGGGTGGGCGTGACGTCGATGATCTTCGCGTTGCCGTGGGTGCCGGTGGTGATGACACCCGCTTGTGAACCGGTAAATGAGCGGGCCTGGGCACCGAGTGATTCGATTGCCATGGCCACCAGCGCGTTGGAGATGCGCTCGCCCGCCGTCAGCAGCATGTCCAGCTCGCGGGCCGGCGGCACCGGGCATACCTGCTGAGCCAGGTCCAGCAGGTCGTCAGTGGTGTCACCCATCGCCGAGACCACCACGACGACGTCGTTGCCCTGCTTCTTGGTCTCGACGATGCGCTCTGCGACGCGGCGGATCCGATCGGCGTCCGCCACCGAAGATCCACCGTACTTCTGTACGACGAGCGCCACTGTTTGTCTGCCTGCCCTTCCCGCGGATAAGTCCACAACAGAATACGTGGCAGCGCATCTCGGTTATTTCCCGCGATCGCACGTCGTACGTGTGAGGTCTCAGGACATCGGTGACGGTTCTGTGTCAGGAGATCGGTGACAGTTGGTGTACCAGGACTTTGGTGACGGTTCATCGTTCTTGGGCCGTGGGCCGCAGGGTCTACCGTTGCCGACGTGTATCTCACCCCGGGTGCGGGCTGTGTGTGCTCGATGAGGACCTCGCCGTCCAGGTCGGCCATGGTGATCGTGTCGCCGTCGATGATGACCAAGACCTGTCCGAAGCCGTGTGTCGTACGGTCGTGGCATAATCGAATGTATGTTCGATCCAGAGGCGTTCTCAGCGATGATTGCTGACAGCTCGGAGCGGAATTGTCCGTCGACGACTGAGGAGTCGGCGGCGCTGGTGGATCGGATCTGTGCGGTCAGCCGGTTGGAGAATCGGGCGGCGGCCGCGCAGTTGGTCGCGATCGGGGAGTTGTTCTCGTATCGGTTGTCGCGGTGTTCGGAGAATGAGGACTGGGCGATCGACACGATGGAGGCGGTCGCCGCAGAGGTGGGTGCAGCGCTGCGGATCAGCCAGGGCCTGGCGGCATCGCGGTTGCGGTATGCCCGGGCGATGCGGGAACGGCTCCCGAAGGTGGGTGACGTTTTCCAGGCCGGCAATATCGATTTCCGCATGTTTCAGACCATCGTGTTTCGCACCGATCTGATCGAAGACCCCGCACTGATGGCCACCGTCGATGCGCAGTTGGCCGCCAATGTGACGCGCTGGCCAGCGATGAGCCGGGGTCGGTTGTCGGGCAAGATCGATGCGATCGTGGTGAAAGCCGATCGCGACGCGGTGCGCCGCCGCACCGAGCGCCGGGTCGGGCGTGAGGTCTATATCGGCGAGCCGTTCGACGGGTTGTGTGAGCTTTCCGGCAGTCTGTTGCACCCCGACGCCGCGGCCCTGGACAAACGGCTGACGACGTTGGCCGCCACCGTGTGCCCGCACGACCCGCGGACCCGGGATCAACGTCGCGCTGATGCGTTGGGAGCGTTAGCTGCGGGCGCGGACCGGTTGGGGTGCCGGTGTGGCCGACCCGACTGTGCCGCCGGCACCCGCCCGCCGGCGGGTCCGGTCGTGATCCATGTGATCGCCGAGCAAGCCAGCCTCGCCGGCGGCGCACCGGGATCCGAGATCGCCGCCGACGGCCTCATCTCCCCGGAGCTGATCGCCGAGTTGGCCGGCACCGCGAAACTGGTGCCCCTGGTTCATCCCGGCGACAGTCCACCCGAACCCCGCTACACGCCCTCGGAGGCGTTGGCGGATTTCGTGCGCTGCCGCGACCTGACGTGTCGCTGGCCGGGGTGTGACCGCCCGGCCCGGGACTGCGATGTGGACCACACAATTCCGCACTCCCAGGGTGGGCCCACGCATGCCGGGAATCTTAAATGTTATTGCCGCACACATCATTTGGTGAAGACTTTTTGGGGTTGGAAAGAACAACAACTGGCCGACGGGACGCTGATCTTGACTTCACCGGCCGGGCAGACCCATGTCACCATTCCGGGTAGCGCGCTGCTGTTTCCCAGCCTGTGTTACGCCGTGGGTGGCATGCCCGCCGTCGAAGCCGAACCAGCCCAGTACTATTGCGGCGACCGAACCGCGATGATGCCCAAGCGCCGCCGCACCCGCGCCGATGACCGCGCCCAACGCGTAGCCGCCGAACGCAACCACAACCGCCAACGCCGCCAAGCGGCCTACCAAGCCGCACAACACAAACCCTCACCCGACGATGAACCACCACCGTTCTGAGGGCCATTCAGACGCCTCAATCCTGCACGCGGACCTGGACTCGTTCTACGCATCCGTAGAACAGCGCGACGACCCCACGTTGCGCGGCCGGCCAGTGATCGTGGGCGGTGGCGTTGTGCTGGCGGCGAGCTACGAGGCCAAGGCCTACGGGGTACGCACCGCGATGGGCGGGGCGCAGGCACGACTCCTGTGCCCGCACGCCGTGGTGGTTCCACCGCGAATGTCGGCCTACACCCGTGCCAGCACGGCCGTGTTCGAGGTGTTTCGCGACACCACACCGGTTGTCGAACCGGTCTCGGTGGACGAGGCGTTCCTCGATGTCAGCGGGCTGCGCCGGATCTCCGGCACGCCCGTCGAGATTGCGGCGCGGCTGCGAGCGGACGTGCGCGACAACGTCGGCCTACCGATCACCGTCGGGATCGCCTGTACGAAGTTCCTCGCGAAAGTCGCCAGTCAGGAAGCCAAGCCCGACGGCCTGTTGCTGGTACCTGCCGGGCACGAGTTGGAGTTCCTGCATCCGCTGCCGGTGCGCCGGTTGTGGGGCGTGGGCGCCAAGACCGCCGACAAGCTGAATGCGCACAGCATCGAGACTGTGGCCGATGTCGCCGAACTCAGCGAGTCGATGCTGGGTTCCCTGGCGGGTCCTGCGATGGGACGCCGACTGTTCGCGCTGTCGCACAACATCGACCGCCGCCGGGTGAACACCGGTGTGCGTCGCCGGTCTGTGGGTGCTCAGCGCGCAGTGGGACGTGCCGGCAATCGCATGTCGCCCAACGAAATCGACGCGGTGGTGGTCAACCTGATAGACCGAATTACCACCCGGATGCGTGCCGCCGGACGTACGGGGCGAACGGTGCTGCTCCGTCTGCGGTTCGACGATTTCAGCCGGGCCACCCGGTCGCGCACGCTACCGTGGGCCACGTCGTCGACGCAGCCCATCCTCGCGGCCGCAAGGCAGCTGATCGCCTCCTCGGCACCGCTGACCGCGCAGCGCGGGTTGACCCTGGTCGGATTCACGGTGTCGTGCATCGACCTTAATGGTGCCGAGCAGCTCACTCTGCCGTTCGGCCGAGATTTGGCGGCGGTCGACGCGGCGGTGGACCAGGTCCGCCGCCGGTACGGCAAATCCGCTCTCACCCGCGCGGTGTTGGTTGGCCGCGACCCGGACCTGGAAATGCCCCGCCTACCCGACTAATTGTGTTTCTACGGCGCGGTTGTCATTTCTCTCCTTGTGCAGGAAAGACATAAGTTCCGTGTCCTTCGATTACCCGGTTGTCGTTGAACCTTCGCGCCTCGCTGACCCAGGCGATGCTTTGGTTGCAGTATCGACGGTGAATCGCCTGTCGGGAATGCGCTGCAGTGCGAGGGTCCAATAGTCACGCAGTGCCAGCTTGCCACGAATTAATTCGTTTGTTTCGGGCAAGAGCTTGGCGGCGATGGACCGGGGCCGGTTTGCGCCGTTTGTCGGCCCAGTTTGTTTCAGCGGTCAAATGCCGCACTTAGGCCTTTCTTCGGGATGGCTATGAACCGCAGCGTGACAGCAGGTTCGGCGGAACTTTGTTACGTGAAGTTTCTTCCCGAACCCCATCGGATACGGGTAAGTTTTTATTGCCCCCAGATTTCTCGGGGCACTTCGCCGCGGAAAGGGAACCGTAGATGTCGCCTTTCGTCCTGATATCTCCTGAAGTTGTCACCACAGCATCGTCGGACTTGAACGGGATCGGATCGGCGATCAGGTCGGCCAACGCGGCGGCGGCGGGCTCGACGACATCGGTATTGGCCGCGGCGCAGGATGAGGTTTCGGCTGCGATTTCTAAGTTGTTCGGCGGCTACGCCCAGGAGTTTCAGTCGCTTAGCGCACAAGCGGCACTTTTTCACGAGCAATTCGTGCAGTCGTTGACGTCAGGCGCGGGAGCGTATGCGTCCGCCGAGGCGGCCAATTCGGATCCACTGACGACCTTGGTCGGTGAACTCCAGAGTGAACTCCAGAGCTTGCCGCCCGGCCCGTTCAAGCTGCTGACCGGGCGGCCGCTGATCGGCAACGGGGCCAATGGGGCGGCGGGGACGGGGCAGGCGGGCGGCGCCGGCGGGTGGCTGATCGGCAACGGCGGTAATGGTGGGTCCGGTGGGTTAGGGCAGGCCGGCGGGGCCGGGGGGTCGGCGGGCCTGTGGGGCCACGGCGGTAACGGCGGGGCAGGCGGGCACGGCGCTGGTGGCGCGGTCGGTGGCACAGGCGGGCACGGCGGGGCCGGCGGCGCGAATGGGTTCCTCGGCGGCGGGGCCGGCGGGGCCGGCGGGGCCGGCGGGGCCGGTGGGTTCGGACTGATCGGGGGTGGCGGGCAAGGTGGGGCCGGCGGGGCTGGGGGGGCCAATAGGCTGCTGCTTTCCTTGTTTGGCGGGGCCGGCGGGGCCGGCGGGGTCGGTGGGGTTGGCGGCGGCGGCGCACTCGGCTTTCATAACCCCACGGCCGGCGGTATCGGCGGGCACGGCGGGGCCGGCGGGACCGGCGGGCACGGCGGGGCCGGCGGCGCGAACCAGGCCCTGATAGGCGGGTCCGGCGGCGCGGGCGGCGCGGGCGGAAACGGCGGCCAGGGCGGCCAAGGCGGCCAAGGCGGCGCCGGCGCCGGGGCAGCTGGCGGAAACGGCGGTAGCGGTGGCGGTGGCGGTGTCGCCGGTGTTGGCGGAGCCGGCGGTACCGGTGGACTATTCCTCGGGCACGCCGGCCGTGGCGGCCTGGGCGGCACCGGAGGCGGCGGGGGTCAAGGCGGTACCGGAGGCGCCGCCGACGGCACCATTGGCTTCGGTTACGCCGGCCAAGGCGGCCTCGGCGGCCAAGGTGGCGCCGGCGGAGCCGGCGGCAACTCGGGCGGTGGAATAAACGGCACCGGAGGCGGCGGGGGTCAAGGCGGCGCCGGCGGCAGCGGCGGTAACGGGCAGACCGACTCAGTCAGCGGTAACGAGGTCTTCGCTGGTGGTGGTGGCGGCGGCGGCGCCGGCGGCGCGGGTGGCCACGTCGGCCAGGGAGGCCACGGCGGCGGCGGCGGTACCGGCGCCACCGGCGGCGCCGGCGGTGAAGGCGGGTCCGCCTCAACAACAAATGGAGCGGTCCAGGCTTTGGGGATCGGCGGCGACGGTGGTAGCGGGGGCGCCGGTGCATCCGGCGGTGGGTCAGGCGGTACCGGCGGAGGCGGAGGCGGAGGCGGTACCGGACAACTAGGCACGGCCGCGGGCGGCGGAGGCGGAGGAGGCGGAGGCGCCCTTTCCGCCTCTGGTACCGCCGGAGCCGGAGGCGCCGGCGGTACCGCGGTCAACGTCACTAACTTCGCTGACTTCGGTCTCGAGGGGACGGGCGGCGCTGGCACCGGCGGTGGTGGTGGCAGCGGCGCCGTCGTCAACACGAACTCCTACCCAGGCAACGTGGGCACAGACGGTGCCGGCGGAGGAGCAGGCGGCGGCGGCGCCAATGGCGGTGCTTTCAGCACTAACGGAGGCCAAGGGGGCGCCGTCGGAGTTGGCGGCTCTGGCGGGCTCGGCTTGGGTGCTTTGCAGAGTGATGGGGGCACCGGTCAGCCCTGACGTCGGACGCGTGGCGATCACCGGAACGGGTTGGACCCCTACGCTACTGAGCCCGCCCACTCCAGCAGCTGCTCAGCTGGCCAAGCGTTGACGATGCGGTCGACGGGGACGCTGGCGTCCAACGCGCGCTCGGCGCCGTAACCGAGAAAGTCCAACTGCCCTGGAGCGTGCGCGTCGGTATCGATGCTGAACACGCAGCCGATCTCGAGCGCCAGATTCAGCAGGCGGGTCGGTGGGTCACGGCGCTCCGGGCGGGAGTTGATCTCGACCGCGGTGCCGTGATCACGACAAGCCGTGAACACCGCCTCTGGGTCGAACTTGGATTCGGGACGGATGCCGCGGTTGCCGGAGACCAGCCGACCGGTGCAGTGGCCCAGCACATCGGCGTTGGGGTTGCTCACCGCGTTCACCAACCGGCGGGTCATTGCGGCCGAATCCATCGACAACTTGGAGTGCACGCTGACGACGACCACGTCGAGGCGTTGCAGGAGCTCGGGTTCCTGGTCAAGGCTGCCGTCATCGAGGATGTCGACTTCGATCCCGGTGAGAATGCGCATCGGAGCGAACCTTTCGCGCAATCCGTCGATAACCTCGAGCTGTTCGCGCAACCGTTGCGGAGACAGGCCATTGGCGATGGTCAGCCGCGGTGAATGGTCGGTCAAGGCGCAGTATTCATGACCGAGCGTCGCCGCGGTGGCCATCATTTCCTCGATCGGCGCCGACCCGTCTGACCAGTTTGAATGCAGGTGCAGATCACCGCGCAGCGCGGCCCGCACCGCGCCGCCGCCGAAGTCCTTTGCCGTAGTGCGTAATTCGGCCAGTGCATCGGGTTCGTGGCCGGCCCACGATTGGGCGATGACCTTCGCTGTTTTGGGCCCGATGCCGGGCAGCGACTGCCAGCTGTTGGCTTGGCCGTGGCGCTCACGGGCGGCGTCGTCGAGGCCCTCGATCACGTCGGCGGCGTTGCGATAAGCCATCACGCGCCTGGGGTCTTGCCGGTCCCGGTCCTTGTAGTAGGCGATCTTCCGCAGCGCGATTACCGGATCCATCGCTCCAGTGTGCCTCGCCCGTCACCTCAGCTGCTGGACGACGAAACCGGCCAGCAGCATTGCAAACCCGCCCATCTCACCCGTGATCAGCAAGGCCATCCCCAGTCGACGTCGGGGCGCAAGTCCAAAGGCCGGGTTCGCCTGTTTCATCGTCCGGATGAGTTCAGTCGTCCTTCACAAAGCTGGACTAACGTCGAGTTCATGCGATTCGCGTTCAAAACCTCACCCCAAAACACCAATTGGGCAGACATGCTGGCCGTCTGGCGGGCCGCCGACGACATCGACGTCTACGAGTCCGGCTGGACCTTCGACCACTTCTACCCGATCTTCTCCGACAGCAGCGGGCCCTGCCTGGAAGGCTGGACAACCCTGACCGCGCTCGCGCAGGCCACCAAACGGCTTCGACTGGGCACCCTGGTCACCGGCATTCACTACCGCCATCCCGCCGTGTTGGCCAACATGGCCGCCGCGCTGGACATCATCTCCAACGGGCGGCTCGAGCTCGGCATCGGCGCCGGCTGGAACGAAGAGGAATCCGGCGCCTACGGTATCGAGCTGGGCACCCTCAAGGAACGGTTCGATCGATTCGAGGAAGCGTGTCAGGTACTGACCAACCTGCTCAGCGAGGCGACCACCGATTTCGACGGCAAGTACTACCAGCTCAAAGGCGCCCGTAACCAGCCCAAGGGCCCGCAGCGACCACACCCACCGATCTGCATCGGCGGCAGCGGAGAGAAACGCACGCTGCGGATCGCCGCGCGTTACGCCCAGCACTGGAACTTCGTCGGCGGCCCCCCGGATTTGTTCGCGCACAAGCGAGACGTATTGGCTTCGCATTGCGCCGACATCGGGCGCGACCCAAAGGAGATCACCCTGTCCGCCCACCTGCGCCTGGAGGCAGACCGCAACTACAGGCAGGTCGTCGAGGACGCCGCCGGACTGGCCGCCGAGGGCCTGGATCTGGGTATCGTCTACATCCCTACGCCGCACGACCCCGCGGTCCTGGAACCGCTGGCTGAGGCAATCCGGGATTCGGGGCTGTGGGACGGCTGAGCAAACAGGCTGAATACTGTTGGCGGCGCGTTCGAGCGCTCACGCCCCGAATAGCACCAGATCCTCAGCAGTTACCAGGCGCTCATGCTTTGCGGGAAACTCGCGACTCTTCACCGGATGGCGAAGCAATGACCAGGCGATACGCGCCATCCGCGTCCGCGGTACCGGGTTGGTGTGCACAATGCTCACTCCTGCGATCGGTCCATTCAACCGAGACTTCCCGCACGCCCAATGTGAGGAAGCCCACAGACACCTATTAGACACCCTCGCCCTGGCAAACTATGGACGGCACGCCGAGCGGAAATAAAATGTTTCTGGTGTGGCTGCTGTTACTACTGAAGCGGCATCGCTGTCGGCCTGACGGGTGCCGGCAACGCGGTTGACCCCATCAGATACCGGTCCACCCCCGCAGCAGCAGCCCTGCCCTCGGCTATCGCCCAGACAATCAAAGACTGCCCGCGACCCATGTCCCCGGCAACGAAAACGGCCGGGACCGAGGTGCCGAAATCCGCCCCCCGGGCGACGTTGCCGCGGTCGGTCAGCTCGACTCCCAGCTCGGTCAGCAGGCCCGGCTTCTCCGGACCGACGAACCCCATCGCCAACAGCACCAGATCGGCCTCCAGCTCGAAATCGGAGCCGTCCACCTTGACGAACTTGCCGTCCTGCATGGCCACCTCATGCACCCTGAGTGCGGTCACACGCCCGTCTTTTCCGACGAACTCCTGTGTGTTGACCGAGAACACCCGTTCGCCACCTTCTTCATGTGCCGACGCCACCCGGTACATCAGCGGGTAGGTGGGCCATGGCGTGGATTCTGCACGCGCTTCCGGCGGGCGCGGCATGATCTCGAACTGGTGCACGCTGGCCGCACCTTGCCGGTGCACGGTACCCAGGCAGTCGGCCCCGGTGTCACCGCCGCCGATGATGATTACCTTCTTCCCTTTGGCGGTGATTGGCGGTTGCCCGTCCTCGTCAAGAACGTCGTCGGCCAGCTCGTCCAATGCCTGCCGGTTACCCCATGGCAGGAACTCCATGGCCTGGTGGATGCCGTCCAACTCGCGGCCAGGAACTGGCAGGTCGCGCCAATCGGTGGCGCCGCCGGCCAACACGACCGCATCGAAATCAGCGAGCAATTGCTCTGCGGTGATGTCGACTCCGACGTTCACGCTGGGCCGGAACACGGTCCCCTCGGCCCGCATCTGGTCCAGGCGCCGGTCGAGGACACGCTTTTCCATCTTGAACTCCGGAATCCCGTACCGCAGCAGCCCGCCGATGCGATCTGCCCGTTCGAAGACGCTGACACTGTGGCCGGCACGGGTCAGTTGCTGGGCGGCCGCCAAACCTGCCGGGCCCGAACCCACCACGGCGACGGTTTTTCCGGTCAGCTTGTCCGGGGGCAACGGTTGCACGAAGCCTTCGTCGAAGGCCTTGTCGATGATCTCCAGCTCGATCTGCTTGATCGTGACCGGATCCTGGTTGATGCCCAGCACGCATGCCGGCTCACACGGCGCCGGGCACAGCCGGCCGGTAAAGTCGGGGAAGTTGTTGGTGGCGTGCAGGCGTTCGATCGCATCGCGCCAACGACCCCTACGAACCAGGTCGTTCCATTCCGGGATCAGGTTGCCCAGCGGACACCCGTTGTGACAGAAGGGGATACCGCAGTCCATGCATCGAGTTGCCTGTTGGCTCAACGTTTCGGGATCGAATTCCTCGTAGACCTCGTTCCAATCACGAAGTCGCAGTGGGACAGGTCTACGCGTCGGCAGTTCCCGATGCGTGTATTTCAGGAAGCCGCTCGGATCAGCCATGTGAGGCCGCCATGATCGCCTTGTCGACATCCACGCCGTCGCGTTCCGCTTCGGCGATGGCTTGCAGGACTCGCTTGTAGTCCCGCGGCATCACCTTCGCGAAGTGCCGCCTTTGCCCGGGCCAGTCGGCCAGAATACGCTGGCCGACTGCGGAATCGGTGGCGTCCACATGCGCCTGGATCATGGTGTGCAGATACTCCGCATCATCGGAGTCAAGCGCCTCAAGTTCGACCATCTCGGCGTTGAGGTTCGATGGCAGTTCGCCGTCGGGGTCGTAGACATATGCCATGCCGCCGGACATGCCGGCCGCGAAGTTACGGCCGGTGCGGCCCAGGATAACAACCTTGCCCCCAGTCATGTATTCGCAACCGTGATCACCCACCCCTTCGACCACGGCGTGGGCTCCGGAGTTCCGGACCGCGAATCGCTCGCCGACGACTCCGCGCAGGAATACCTCACCGCTGGTGGCACCGAACAGGATTACGTTGCCGCCGATGATGTTCTCCTCCGCAACGTAATCCCGCGGGACATTGTCTGACGGGCGCACCACGATCCGGCCACCGGACAGGCCCTTGCCGACGTAGTCGTTCGCGTCGCCGTAGATGCGCAACGTGATCCCCTTGGGCACAAAGGCGCCCAAGCTGTTGCCCGCCGAGCCCTCCAAGGTGATGTCGATGGTGCCATCCGGTAGGCCCTGGCCGCCATAAGCTTTCGTCAACTCGTGGCCGAGCATCGTACCGACGGTGCGGTTGACGTTGCTGATGGTCGTGGCGAATCGCACCGGCTTGCCGGAATCGAGTGCCTCTCGGCTCATCACAATCAACTGCTGATCGAGCGCCTTGTCCAGGCCGTGATCCTGTCGCGAGCTGCAGTAGAGGTCCTGATTCATGAATGCCGACTCCGGCTCGTGCAGTACCGGCGTCAGGTCCAGCCGGTGCGCCTTCCAGTGCGCGCGCGCCAGTGCGGTGTCCAGCGCTCCCGCCTGGCCGACGGCTTCGTTGAAGGTACGGAAGCCCAACTGCGCCATGTACTCCCGAACTTCCTCGGCGATGAACATGAAGAAGTTCTCGACGAATTCGGGCTTGCCGGTGAAACGCTCCCGCAGTAACGGGTTCTGGGTTGCCACGCCAACCGGGCAGGTGTCCAGATGACACACCCGCATCATGACGCAACCGGCGACCACCAGTGGGGCGGTAGCGAAGCCGAATTCCTCGGCGCCGAGCAGCGCGCCGATCATCACGTCGCGTCCAGTCTTGAGTTGGCCGTCCACCTGGACCACAATCCGGTCGCGTAAGCCATTGAGCAGCAACGTCTGCTGGGTCTCGGCCAGACCCAACTCCCAAGGCGCGCCGGCGTGCTTCATGGATGTCAACGGGGTAGCGCCGGTGCCGCCGTCGTGCCCCGAGATCAGGACCACATCGGCGTGGGCTTTAGAAACTCCTGCCGCAACCGTCCCCACCCCATTCTCCGAGACCAGCTTGACATGCACCCGCGCAGACGGGTTGGCGTTCTTCAGGTCATGGATCAGCTGCGCCAGATCTTCGATGGAGTAGATGTCGTGGTGCGGCGGGGGCGAGATCAATCCCACGCCGGGCGTCGAGTGCCGCACTTCGGCAACCCACGGGTATACCTTGTGGCCCGGAAGTTGGCCGCCCTCACCAGGCTTTGCCCCCTGCGCCATCTTGATCTGGATGTCGGTGCAGTTGGTCAGGTAGTGCGAGGTAACCCCGAATCGGGCCGAGGCTACCTGTTTGATCGCGCTGCGGCGCCAATCCCCATTGGGATCGGGCTCGAATCGCTTGACGTTCTCGCCGCCTTCACCGCTGTTCGATCGACCGCCCAAGCGGTTCATCGCAATTGCCAGCGTTTCGTGGGCCTCCGCGGAGATCGAGCCGTAGCTCATTGCTCCCGTCGAGAACCGCTTGACGATTTCGCTGGCGGGCTCAACTTCGTCCAGCGGAACCGGGGGCCGCACACCCGCGCGGAACTTGAGCAGCCCGCGCAACGATGCCATCCGTTCGCTCTGGTCGTCGACGAGGCGCGTGTACTCCTTGAATATCTTGTACTGCCCGGTGCGGGTGGCGTGCTGCAGCTTGAAAACCGTCTCCGGGTTGAAGAGGTGGTACTCACCCTCGCGGCGCCACTGGTATTCGCCACCCACTTCGAGTTCGCGGTGCGCGCGTTCGTCCGGCCGGTCCAGGTAGGCCAGAGCATGTCGGGCCGCCACGTCGGTGGCGATGTCGTCCAGGGTGATACCGCCGGTCGGGCAGCTGAGCCCGGTGAAGTACTCGTCGAGCACGTCCTCGGAAATGCCCACCGCCTGGAACAACTGCGCACCGGTGTAGGACGCCAGCGTCGAGATGCCCATCTTGGACATCACTTTCAGCACACCCTTGCCGGCCGCCTTGACGTAATTGTTCAGTGCCGTGTGGCGGTCGATACCCTCGATGACACCGCGGTCAAGCATGTCCTCGATCGACTCAAAGGCCAAGTACGGGTTGACCGCAGCCGCACCGCAGCCGACCAGCATTGCCATGTGGTGCACCTCGCGGGCGTCACCGGATTCGACCACCAGGCCCACGTGGGTGCGAGTGCGCTCCCGCACCAGATGGTGGTGCACCCCCGCAACGGCCAGCAGCGACGGTATCGGCGCGAACTCCTCGTTGGAATTGCGGTCCGACACGATAATCACCCGCGCGCCTTCGGCTATGGCCGCCGACGCTTGGGCGCGGACATCGTCCAGCGCGGCGGCCAGCCCGGCGCCGCCGTCGGCGACCCGGTACAGACAGTGAATCACCTTGGACCACATGCCATGCCGACGTCCGTTGACCTCGAGTTCGGGGTCGAGGTTTACCAGCTTGGCCAGTTCATGGTTACGCAGAATTGGCTGTTGCACCGAGATCTGGTGACAGGATTCCGCGTCCGGGCTGAGTAGGTCGCGCTCTCCGCCGGTGGTGCCCTGCAGACTGGTCACCACCTCTTCGCGGATCGCGTCCAGTGGCGGGTTGGTCACCTGCGCGAACAGCTGCTGGAAGTAGTCGTACAGCATCCGGGGCCGTTGCGAAAGCACCGCAACGGGGGTATCCGTGCCCATCGATCCGAGCGGCTCACCGCCGGTACGAACCATCGGTGCCACCAACAGGTTGATTTCCTCGTAGGTGTAGCCGAAAGCCAACTGCCGCATGACGAGCCGGTGGTGTGGCATCCGCGTGTATTCGCCCTGCGGCAGAGCCTCGAGCGGAACCACTCCCTTGTCCAGCCACTCCTGGTAGGGGTGCGCGGCCGCCAGCTCGGTTTTGATCTCCTCGTCGGCAACGATGCGGCCCTGCGTTGTATCCACCAAGAACATCCGGCCCGGCTGCAACCGCATCCGGCGGACTACCGTCGAGGGATCCAGGTCCAGAACGCCGGCCTCGGAAGCCATCACCACCAAGCCGTCCTCGGTGACCCAGATGCGCGACGGCCGTAGGCCATTGCGGTCGAGCACGGCGCCTACGATGGTGCCGTCCGTGAAGGTGATCGATGCCGGGCCGTCCCACGGCTCCATCAGCGTCGCGTGGTACCGGTAGAACGCCCGCAGTGCAGGGTCCATCGACTCGTTACGTTCCCAGGCTTCCGGGATCATCATCAGCACCGCGTGGGCGAGGCTGCGACCACCCAGGTGCAGCAGTTCGACCACCTCGTCGAATCGAGCGGTGTCGGAGGCGCCCGGGGTGCAGATCGGGAACAGCTTCTCGACATCGTCTTGCGACCCGAAGATGTCGGTCTTGATCAAGGCCTCACGGGCACGCATCCAGTTCTCGTTGCCAGTGACAGTGTTGATCTCCCCGTTGTGGGCGACACGGCGGAACGGGTGCGCCAACGGCCAGGACGGGAACGTGTTCGTGGAGAACCGCGAGTGCACGATCCCCAACGCGCTGGCGAGCCGATCGTCCTGCAGATCGGGGTAGAACGCCTTGAGTTGGGGGGTCGTCAGCATTCCCTTGTAGACGAACGTCTGACCGGACAAGCTCGGAAAGTAGACGGTTTCCCGGCCCGGCCCATCCTGCCCCGGGCCTTTGGTTCCCAGTTCATGCTCGGCCCGCTTGCGGACCACGTAGCAGCGGCGCTCCAGGGTCATCGGTGCCATTTCGGTGGCCCCGGCGACGAACAACTGCCGGAAGGTAGGCATCGCGTCGCGGGACAGCGCACCCAGTGAGGAGTCGTCGATGGGGACGTTGCGCCACCCCAGCACCCGCAGGCCCTCGGATTCGACGATCTTTTCCACCGCGCTGCAGGCAACCGCGGCGTCTTTGGACGACTGTGGCAGAAACGCGATACCGGTGGCGTAGCTACCCGGGGCGGGCAGCTCGAAGTCCACCACCTCCCGGAGGAAAGCGTCCGGGACCTGAATCAGGATGCCCGCGCCGTCGCCGCTGCGTGGCTCGGCGCCTTGAGCACCGCGGTGTTCAAGGTTGAGCAGCGCTGTGATCGCTTTGTCCACAATGTCGCGGCTACGACGGCCGTGCATGTCGACGACCATGGCTACCCCGCACGAGTCGTGCTCGTACGCGGGGTTATAAAGCCCGACGCGCTTGGGCGTCATACCCACCTAACCCTTCACCAGAACTTTCTGCGCTGCTATGTGCGGCTCCGACTGGGCCGCACCCGGAGGTTGCGGGCTGGGCCCGTTCGGTCTTGTCGATAGGCTGTCCCCCAGGCGGAAGTGGTCCGGTAAGGGTTTTGTCCGTGCAGCGCTGAACGGCGGCCGTGCGATCGGTCTCGACAAGTCGTAAAACGATATGACAAAGACCGCCTGACATGCCAACTTCCCTAATACTAACCTGCCCGGCGACCGCGCGTACCTGCACCGTAGCGACGACTGGACCACATCGCAGCGGCCCGTTTCGGCAGTGGCAGTCCGGCCACAACGACCTGGACACCCGTTTCCGCACCGCCGCCCAACCCCGCTGTGGCACGTTTGCTGGGATCTCAGCCAGTTGTCGGCTGCCCGCGCCACCGGCGCCGTGGGGCGTTGTCACACCGGCAACACTGCACACGATAAAGCGAGGCAGCAATGCTGCCGGTCTGAAGCCGACCGCACTTGGCGCACCGCCGAAGACCTCGAGGCGACGCCACGGTGACGCGTCGCTAAGTTTGCACAATACTAATAAGAGTCTAAAAGCGGCACGTGGCCGATAGTGGATGCGCACACCTGGGGAGCAGATGAACGACCACGACGAATTTCTCCGAGACCGGCTGAGGCCCGAGCGACCCGACACCTATGCCGTGCGTCCCCCCGGTCCCCCGCCGAGATATTTCCCGCCGACTGCGCCAAGGCTTACCTCGCCGGCGCCGCCCCGTCCCGCCATGCCCCCTCCCCGGGACAATTGGCACACCCCAGACCGCGGCTGGCGACGGATGGTCCGGCTGGCGACATTCGGCCTGGTCAGTCCGGGCCCGTCGGCCGCGCAACGCCAAGACGCCCAATTCGAAGCGGCGATCCAGACCGTCCTGCGCGGCAACCATAAGGTCGGAGTATTGGGCAAGGGCGGTGTGGGCAAGACGTCCGTGGCGGCCAGTGTCGGCTCGATCTTCGCCGAACTCCGCAAGCAGGACCGCGTTGTGGCGATCGACGCCGACACCGCCTTCGGCCGGCTCAGTAGCAGGATCGATCCACAAACCACTGGCTCGTTCTGGGAACTGACCGCCGACAAGAACCTGCGGTCCTTCGCCGACGTGATCGCACGGGTAGGGCGTAACTCGGCCGGCCTGCACGTGCTTGGCGGCGAACCTGCGACCGGTCCGCGCAGGGTGCTTGATCCGGCGATCTACCGGGAAGCCGCGTTGCGGCTGGATCGCCATTTCGCGATCTCGGTGATCGACTGCGGTTCGACGATGGACGCACCGGTTACTCACGAAGTCCTGCGCGACCTGGACGCGCTGATCGTGGTGTCCTCGCCATGGGCGGACGGGGCCTCTGCCGCCGCCAGGACGATGGAGTGGCTGTCGGATCGCGGCCTGACACGGTTGCTGCACAACAGCATCGTGGTGCTCAACGATTCAGACGGACACGCCGACAAACGCACCCGGGCGCTGCTGGCTCGCGAGTTTGTCGACCACGGGCAGCCGGTGGTCGAGGTTCCCTTCGATCCGCATCTGCGGCCCGGCGGCGTCATCGATGTGAGCAATGAATTGTCGGCGGCGACACGGCGCAAATTCCTGGAGGTGACCGCCACTATCGCCGGGTATTTCGCGGCGCAACCCGCGCGTACACGTTAGGCGTGCACACTCAAAGCGCTATCGGCACATGCTTTTCTGCGCACGCCTCCCGGACCGCGGCGATCACGTCCTGGGTGCGCAGCGTCTGCAAATCTTCGACCGTGACCGAACCCTTGTCGCTGCGGTGCTGAGCCGCCACCCGTGAGTCCCGCAGCCGCTCGGCACGCTCAACCACGTTGCGCGCAAAACGCCCGTTCTGCATGACGTCGATGCCGTGCAGTCCGTCGGGTGTGTGATAGGCGCGCAGCGTCGTGCAGGCCGCCCTGAGTCCGTCGCCGGCGGCAGGCTCCAGAACGGTGGCACGCGGCGTGCCGTAGCGAATGGCGATCTGAACCAGCTCGTCGGGCGTGTAGGACTCGAACCGCAGTTTCCGGTTGAACCGTCCCGCCAAACCGGGGTTCACGGTGAGGAATTCGTCGACTTCTTTCTCATATCCCGCCCCGATGAAGCAGAAGTCGAATCGGTGCACCTCCAGCGCGACCAACAGTTGGTTGACCGCCTCCATGCCGATCATGTCCGGCCGACCGTCCTGGTGCCGTTCCACCAGTGAATAGAACTCATCCATGAACAGAATCCGGCCCAGCGAACGATCGATCAATTCGTTGGTCTTCGGTCCCGATGCGCCGATGTGTTCGCCGCAGAAGTCGGCCCGCTTGACTTCGACGATCTCGGGATGCCGCACAATTCCCAGCCCGGCGTAAATCTTCCCAAGCGCTTCCGCGGTGGTGGTCTTACCTGTGCCGGGCGGTCCGACCAACAGCATGTGATTGGTCTGATTCGCAACCGGCAGACCGGCCGCCAGGCGCAGCGCGCGGACCTCGATCTGATCTTCAAGTTCAGCGACCGCCCGCTTGACTTCGGCCAACCCGACTTGGTTGTCGAGCAACGCCCGACCCTGCTGCAGGAGTTCGCTGCGCCGCTCCCGGTTTCCCTCCTCGTGACGCTGCTGCTCCGACACTTGAGTGCTCACGTCCCATTTGTTACTGCGGGTGCCGATGGCCTCCTCATCGGTGACAATCAGCTGTAGCGCGGGATCGGCCAGCGCCTGTTTCGCAGACTCGATCAGCGCACCGTTGATCGTCGCCTTCGACAGCCAGATCTGTGCCGTCTTTTCCTCGCCGAGCTGGCGATGCGCCATCCCGCGCACATAAGCCAGGTCGGCGGCGATCAACGGAAAATCATTGGGATCAATTGCAGCCACTATGGTTTCAAGATGCTGGCGGCGCGACTCGGTGCGGCCGATCTGTGCGGCGTGCAGCTCGACGCGGTCAGTCCATTCCAATGCCACCCGGGCCTGACCCAGATGGGCCGCGGCGTGCGCCGCCAGGGTACAGGTCGCCGCGGTGACCGCCGACATGATGATGGCCTGCGGCGGCAAGATGGCCGCCGCCACCGCGATCACGTCCGGCCAGCGCTGCGTGGCGAACATCAAATAGGCCTCGATGTATTGTCGCCACTGGTGATTCTCCCAGGTGTCCAGCAACGATGCATCCGCCAACAATGCTTCGGCCTTCTCGTACTGGCGGTCATCGATGAGGGCGCTCGCCAGCGCGAGTCCTGCGTGCGACGCCTCGGTAACCGAAATCGATAGGTAGGGACCGGCTTTGACGGGTGCGGATAGACGCAAGCCAAGCCGGTTGGTTTCGCGGTGCAGCCGGGCTCCGTATGTGTAGAGCTGCTGCACCGTCGACAACGTCTCATCGCCCGTGGCGATGCGCCCCAGCCAGGCGTCGGCCATCGAGGAGTCGATCTCCGTCGCTTCCCGAAACCGCGCCCCGGCTGCCTCGTAACCGGCTTGGCCGTCGGCCTGAGATCCAGCGCCGAGCAATGCCATCGCCTGATCGAACTGCTTGCGTGCGGCGCCGGGCGTGGTACTGCCGGTCATTGTCAATCCACCGCTTCGAGATCAGAGCTTCGCAGCTTCGTCGGTTCCGTTGATACGTAGCGATTTTCAGCTCGGAACAATTCGACCTCCACCCTGTGAATTTGACCGGCCGCAGTGAGCTCCACCGTCGCCGGCCCAGTCTGCGTGATCAGCACGCTGACAGTTCCGCGGTATGGTTCGGCTGGATCGCCTACCGAGACCAGCGTGTTCGGACGTGGTGCGGGCGCAAGTGTGCCATCCGCGACGCTGACGGTCGTGCCGGAGGCCGGCTTGGGCTGATCGCTGACGGTGATATCTGGCATGCGAACACTTGCCCATCGCTGGATGTTTCGGGTGTGCACCGTGATCCGTTCGCCGGCGCCGGCCATTCGGATGATGAAACGTTTGGCCAATGCGTCTTCCGCGGCAATATGCACCCGGCTGAACTCACCCGCGTCGTCCAGCGGAAGCATGATCCGGTTTCCGCCATCGACCTTGCCGAGCAGCACACCCGAGGGTCCGATTGAAACGACGAGCGGACCGCGCAGCGCTCCACGACGGATGCCGCGCAGCGCCGGCAACGGGCCGCACAGATTGGCCGCGACCGCCTGGGCCTGTTCGCCGGGCAAGGTCCGCAGCATCGTGTTCAGCGGAGCCGTCGGTGGTTGCGCGCTGCGCACGGTGAGGGTGGCGGTGACTTTGGCGGTGCCGGTTTGGGAGTTGGTTTCGGGACCGAAAAGCGTGATGTTCTGTACGATCCCATCGGCACGTGCCGACCATGCTTGGGCCAGCTTTTCCGCCGTGATGTCCTCGGGCCGGTACCAGTATGTCGTCAACCAACCACTGTCACTGCGAACCGATCGCCAACGTCTGTTGAGCAACTCCAGCGCGGACCGGCCTAGTCGCCGCTCCATTTCGACGATATCGGTGGCCGTCGCCACTTTTGCGCGAATGCCTTGTTGGCGCATCGCCGCGCTGATCCGCTGCGCGGCAGCCAGAGTCGCGGTTCCCACCGAAGTGCGATAGCGCAGCGCTTCGGCATTGTCGAGAGCCGAGGATCGCAAAATGAGCCAGGTCTCCCGTTGCCCGGCATAGGGGGGTGTGCCGATCAACGTGTCATACACACGCGCGTAGTCGCCGGTGCTGCGCCGCCGGGCCCCGGCACTGATCACGCTGAGCGAATCGATCCGCAGGCCAAAGCTCTGACGCAGCAACGGCACTAGATCGGTTATGTCGAAGGCATTTTCGGTGTGTGTCGAGGTTGACCCGGTGAACAGGGTTGGCGTATGAGCCTTACCTAGCAGTTGTACCGCCGCCACCGCGACGCCGTCCTGGTATCGGACGCCGCCGCCGGCACGGTCGTTGGCTACCGTGAGAGGTTCGTCCAACCTGATGGCCTGGCGGCGTACACGCCAAAGGCTCACCCACGACCACAACGGCTGACCACGCCAGGGCACGACGCCGGCCAGCAAACCGATCACTAAACCCGTTGCGGCACCAGGATATCCGCCGGTGGCCCAGCCGAGCAGAACCGAAGCAAAGACGCCGGCGACGATCGCCAGCTTAATCGCGGCAGTCATCGCCCCCGCCGCGCGCGGGTGATCAGCGAGACGGCGCCGATCGCGGCCACCACGGCACCGGCAAATACCAACGCGACAGTGCGGGCGCGGTGGTCCTGCGGCGGTGGGGGTTCGACTGGCTTGATCACCCGGGTCTGCGCGGCAGCTGCAAGCCGCTCTCCCGCAGGCACATCGAAGGTCAGCGCGGCCACCGGGTCGACCACACCGTAGCCGACTTGATTGTCGACCCCACGTGGTGGATTGTGTGCCGTCTGCAGGATCCGGTTGATGATCTGGTGGGCGGACAGCCCCGGGTATTTGGCCCGGACCAGCGCGGCCACCCCGCTGACATAAGCCGCCGAAAAGCTGGTACCCCAGAACGGCATGTTCTTCTCCCCCGGATGGATCGGTGGGTAGGCATTCGCCGGTCCCCCCGTTGCCGGGGACAACCCCATGATCCCGACGCCCGGTGCCGCGGCGGCTACCCACGGCCCCGCCAGGCTCTTGTTGACCGGGGCGCCCGAATTGTCGACCGCGCCCACCGAGAGCACGTAGTCAGAGAACCACGACGGCGACGACACCGTTTTGACTTGATGCCAGTCGCGGGGATCCGAGGCGGTTAGCGGGTCGAATGACGGATTCTGGGCGCAGCCGTCTTCGCTGTCGTTGCCCGCCGCGGCGACTATAACCGCGTCCTTGACGGTGGCCGCGTACCAAACGGCCGCGCCAATAGCACCCTGATCCAGCGGGTCGGCCGCTGAGACGCACGCTGTCACACTGACATTGATCACTTTGGCACCCATGTTCGCGGCGTGCACGATGGCGCTGGCGAGCGACGCGATGGTACCCGCTTTCTTGCGTCCCTCCATGTCACCGGGACCGGGGTTCACCGGTTCAAAGGCCCGCGACGACTGCCGGACGGAGATGATCACCGAGTGCGGCGCGACGCCGGCAATGCCGTCCGGTGCGCCCGGTGCCGGTGGCGGCACTTCGGGATCATCGGGCTGATCGGGGCTGGGATCGCCGGGTCCGTTGGAGGGTGCGTCCGGTGGCGGCGGTGCTGGCGGCGGGGGCGCTGCCGGCACTGTCTGGGTGATCGTCACTGGCGAGGGCGGTGGCGGTGGAGCGGGCGGCGGCGGGGGTCCACCGGGAGGTGGCGGTGCCGCATCGGTCGCCGGCGGACCCGCGGGTGGCGGGAATGCGGGGGCGCTCGGCATCGGTGGCGGCATCGGATTACCCTGCGGGGCAGCACCAATCACCGACGCCACGACGGTACCGTGCGCGTCGCAGTCGGTGAGCCCGTCGCCAGCCATGATGTAGTCCCCGCCCGCGACAACCGGGAGTCGTCGGCTCGGATTGATGCCGGTGTCAATCACGGCGACCGGCACCCCGTTGCCGGTCGAGTACTGCCAGGCCTTGCTGATGTTGAGCATCGTGAATCCGGGTGCGGTGACAGCCACGTTGGGATCGGCGACGGTAATCGTTCGCGCGCACGCGAAGCTTTGCCGCATCGGCTGATCCGGGGCCGGTTTGCCGTCGGCAGGCACCCGGGCGGGGTCGACGTTGGGCGGCGGAATCGCCAGTGCCGCTGGAAGACCCAACCACGGCAATGCCATTAGACCCGTCAGCGTTAACGCGCCGACTCGGGTCGACAGAGCCATCGGGGTCATCGCATGCGCACCCAGGTGAACAATCCGCCGATCCAGGCGGCCAATGGTAGGGCCGCGATGATCGCCGCTATCTCCACCCATTCGGCGGTCATCCGCACCAGGGGAGTGAACCTGGTAATCGGCACGAGCAGCGCCGCCAGCAAACCGATACATCCGAATCCAGCCAGCACCAGCGCCGCCCAGAGCACTGAAAATCCCGAAGCGGCAGGCTCGTGCGCGACGTACTTGAGAACGCCGACACACGTCGCGGCGCCAGCGCCGCACACCAGCGCGATAGCCTGCCGCTTGTCGGCGAACGCACGCCCGCGGCTGATGAAGATCACCACGAATACTCCGGCCAGCGCCGCCGCCGCCATGCTGCGCTCCCGTCCCGGCATCAGGGTCGCCCACACGGCGGCCGGCAACGTCAGCCCGGCGCCGACGCAAATTCCAGTCAGAACGTTATTTGCGCCGACCGCCGCCGCCGCGATCTGCGCGCCGCGCGGAGTGGTGTCCGAATTCCCATCCTCGTCGGGGCCCTCGCCGCCTTCAATGCCTTCACCGACCGGGGAGACCGCATCCGCGGGTAGACCGGCGCTGCGCCGGAACAGGTCGCGCCCGGTGATCGATCCAAAATAGGGCGGCCGGATCCGCGCCACCCACAGCGCGATCGTCGGAGCCATGGTCAGCAGGAAAAGCAGGGCCACCAGGACACACATCCCCAATCGCTGGGCGGGGACCGCCCACCACATCCGAATCAGAGCGGCCGTCCCCCCGAGCCCGCACACGGTCACCACCGCCGCCGCCACGTTGACGTAGCGCCGGGTGCCGGAGGCGATTCCAACCGTAAATACCCCACCTGCAAGTGCCGCGATGAACACGTGCGCGGATCCGAGGTGGCCGGGCGCACCAGATGCGACGCTGATGGCGAGCAAAGGCACCGCAAGCCAGCCAAGCGCGTCCACCATGTCCAGGCGATCCGGCCACCACCGCCACACCGCGACCGCACCGCCCGCGACCAACAGGCCGGCGACTCCGGTGACGAGGGCGGGTACCACGGAATCGGTCGCGATGCGCTGGCGTACAGCCAGCCCCAGCACCGTCGCACAGACCATGGCGAGGATGGCCAGCGCCGTGTGCGCGGCGGTTAGGACCGTGACCGGTTCGAACAACTTCCTGCCGATCCGGGCCAGTCCGGTGGACAACGATTCGTACTGCGGCTCGAACGATTCACCTTGCACGGCGGGGACGAGGGAAAGCGTTGCCCCGTCTTCGACCCCGAGCTCGTCGAGGGTCTTCGTGACATCCAGCCGCACCCCGTTGGCCTTGTGTAATTCGTAGCCGACGCCAGGCTCCAGGCCATTGAGCCCCCTGCGCTTCAGTTCGTCGTTGAGCAGCTCCACCACGTTGTCAATGAAGGCCTCGATCGGCACGGATGCCGGATAGACCTGCGACACCAGGTGTTCGCCGCATACGACGGCGACCGCGCAACGGGCCGGAAACGACACCTTCCCCATCAGCGGGGCCATTAATGGGGCCTGTCAGCATCTGGAATATATTTGTCGGCCAAAGCCGCGGTGATCTCGAACAACCGCAAGCGCGATTTCTTATTCAATTCGTGCCGCGTGTCAATGATCCCACCCTTGGCGAGATACGGGTCGTAGGGCATGAATTCAACTGTGGCGCCGGTCTGTTCGAAGCGTTCGGTGAGGTAGGCCCGCGACTCCGTATCGTATTTATTGCGGCTGTCATTCAAGATGACCGTGCTGCGGGACACCACGTCGTGATAACCCATCGACCGCAGCAGGTCGATCGCGCGGGTGACCGGTAACGACGTGTCGGCGGTCAAGCCGGAGACGAAAACCAGTGTGTCGCAGGCCTCGAGCACAGCCTTCATCACCGGGTGCTCGAGGTCGTCGGAGGTGTCGACCATAATCAGCGTGTGCGTACGGCGCAGCCTTGACAGCACTCCAGTGAACATCGAGGGCACCAGCGGCCGGGGTTGATCCGATGCCCGGTTTCCGGAAAGCACGTCCAGCCCGAGGTTGTTCTGCCCCAAGTGTTCTCGGATATCCGCATAACCCTGGACGTCGGTGTCGTTGAGCACCGCCGCGTAGTCGCCCGGTGGGGCCTCATCGATCCGCCCGGCTAGCGTCCCGAAGCCTGGGGCGGCGTCGATGGCCACCACGTTCTCGGGCCGGCATTCCCGGAATACCGCACCGATGCATGCGGTCATCGTGGTCTTTCCGACGCCGCCCTTTCCCGAAACCACTCCGATGACATACTGCTTGCGGATGTGGCGCCGGATCCGCTCCTGCAATTCTCGGTAATGTCTTTCAGCGGGGGATTCACCGAGATTAATGGTTTGGAATGAGGCGCGGTATAAGAACTTTCGCCAACCGCCGCCCGGCGGGATCTTGCGAGGCGCGACCATATCGGAGATGCGCAGTGTTCCCGATACCGAATCTTGGTGCTGGTAACTCACGGCGCCGTTGCTAACATTTTCGCGATACCTCTCGACTACACAACTTTTCGGTAGGAATGCCATTCTTCCTCGGCAGGCAGGCGCCGCACCATGTGGTGGATCGCAGAAGCCACGTTGGTCCTAGTCCCCGGAGCAATGATCATCCACCTCGCGCCCCCGGAAGCGATGTGCTCGGCGACCAACCTTCCTTGCAGCGTATCGATGATAGCCACCGCCCCTTGTTCGATGTACGTCCGCGTAGGCCGGCCCGTATCCACCCCGGACTGGATCGCGACAATCGACGCCTGAGCCGACCGCCCCGGATCTGCCGCGAGTTTCAACAGTTGCAACTGCTCGGGTTCCAGACCTTGACTGTCGAAGAATTCGCACAAGGCTACCTGGCTCGTTGAAGCAGCACGCATGGCATCCGCGGCCAAAGTGACGGGTCTAAGGGTCGCGGGCGTGTTCGTCCCGCACAGTCGCTCGATTTGCCCGTTGAGCGCCGCGTTAGCCGCGCCCTCCGTGCTGGAAATGCCCGCCCCGCTGAGGCGGACCAGATCGCCGGACCGCTCCAACGCCACCCACCACTGCGCAAACCTCGCCAGCAGCGCTCGTGGCGGTTCGTCTTCACTGGGTGTCTGAAAGTGCATCAGAAGGCCGATATCGCGGCGAGACAGGACCGTCAGCCACTCGACGACTGTCGAGTCGACGTCGCCGGCCGCGCCGATAACTCCGGCTGCCCGCAAGTCCGCCGTCACCGGGTGTTCCAGCGCGAGCCGCTTGGGCTCAACACTGGGCAGGTGGGGCCGCAGCCCCAGTTCGGGGGCTAGGACCTCAATCCCGGTGAGCACCTGCAGAACCCATAGGCCGTCGATTGTTGTGGTTAGCACTTCGTCTTAAACCCTAAGTCCTAAACCCATGTCCTAGACCCCGAACCTGACGAAAGGGGCAAACACCCCGGCCTAGGTAAAGAAGTTTTGCGTCTGCATATCGGTGTGCAGCGCATTCGCGTCCACATTGCCGATGGTCTGGGAATGGTGGCTGACAACCTGTATCAGGTTGCTCAAGCCGTGCAGCATCTGCTGTTGGGCGTCGAAGAAGGACGTTGCGCCGTGCCCCAGGAAGAAGTCGGCGAGCGACTGCGTGAGGTGCTGAACATCATCGTGGATTTCCATCAGCTGCGCAGCTTGCTGTGCAACGTCGCTGGCCAGGCCGGTGACGGCGCCGTGGTTGTAGACAATTTCTGTCATGTCAGTTGTTCCTTACGTTGAATAAGTTCTGGATGGGCGTCGCTGAACCACTCGACCTACGTGGACTGGGCTCCGCCGAACATGCCGGACAGGTTGGAAAGGCTGTGCGACGAATCGTTTTCGTGCTGCTCCATGAGGGTCGCGGTCTGAGCGAGCCCGTGCGCCAACCGTTGGCCGCCAGTCATGATCTGTTGCAAGTCGTGTTCGACCTCACCGGCCGTGCTCAGGGAAGTCGTCCCGGCGTCGCCCTTCCACCCCGCGCTGAGGATGTTCTCGTGACCACTCAGGTACTGCTGGGCGATGGTGGCTGCCTCTTGCAGCCGTGACTCGATCTTTTGTTTCGTGCTCCGCAGCAGATCGGGTGTTATAACGGTTGTGCCCGCCATGTGTTTCTCCTCGATTTTCTGGGCCCCCCGGGGCCGGGCTTTCCCACAAGCTTAGCCAGCTGTCACCAGCTGTCACTTCACTGTTTCCTGGGCCTGCACAAGAGTCCTACCAGCCTTTTTCAATGCACACAACAATCCGCAACGTGTCAATTCGCTGCAGGTCAAAGGCTGCTGGCACCGTCAGCCAGCCCGTCGCCATTCGTGTCGGTCAGGCGGAGGTTCCACCGGCCGTCACCGTCGGTATCCACATATCCGGTTAGACCCTTCTCGCCGCGGCACAACACTCGGTCCGCCAGGCCGTTGCCGTCGGTATCGAGCAGTCGGTCATCGGCACGCCCGCGTCCGTCGAAGTCGACCAGCGGACCGCCGCTGTGCTCGACACCATCGAGCCCGAACCAGCGAAGTTGGCCGCCTTTCTGCAAGGGCCCGTCAACGGCCACCGCCCACGTCCCGGATCCATCGTCGGTGAAGTAGCTTTCCGACATGCCGTCATCATCGAGGTCGAGCACTGCGTGATCGGCGACCCCGTCTCCATCGAAATCCGCCAGCGCGTCGTCGCGCATTCCGTCGCCGTCGAAATCCAGGCCGATCGCGTCGAGCCGCCCATCGCCGTCAAGATCCAGTTCGGGCTGGCCATGCCAGATGGCCGCGCCGCCTTCGTGACCGGGTAAGTCGCCGGCCAAGCAGTAGTCCACGAGACTACCGACTCGTCCGGGCCGCTAGGGGTTCCCCCGCGACCGCCACCAGGCCAGCAACTCCGCGATCGCCTCGTCGTCGGTCAGCGGACCCCGGTCTAGCCGCAGTTCCTTCAAGTAGCGCCACGCCTCGCCGACTTGCGGGCCCGCCGGTATCCCCAGCAGTTGCATGATCCGGTTGCCGTCCAGATCGGGGCGTACCCGCGCCAGATCCTCTTGCGCGGCCAGCTCGGCGACCCGCTCCTCCAGCCGGTCGTAGCTGGCCTGCAGCCGGGCGGCCCGGCGCTTGTTACGGGTCGTGCAGTCGGCACGCACCAGCTTGTGCAGTCGCGGCAGCAGTGGTCCGGCGTCGGTGACGTAGCGACGCACCGCGGAATCGGTCCACTTCCCGTCGCCGTAGCCGTGGAACCGCAGATGGAGATACACCAGCTGGGAGACCTCGTCGATCATCTGTTTGGAGTACTTCAGCGCCCGCATCCGTTTGCGCACCATCTTGGCGCCGACCACTTCATGGTGGTGGAAGCTCACGCCGCCGTCCGACTCGTGCCGCCGGGTGGCGGGCTTGCCGATGTCATGCAGCAGGGCCGCCCAGCGCAGCACCAGATCGGGGCCGCCTTCTGGCAGCGGGTCTTCCAGGGCGATCGCCTGCCGCAACACCGTGAGCGAATGTTGATAGACGTCCTTGTGCTGATGGTGTTCGTCGATGGCCATCTGCATGCCGCCGACTTCGGGAAGCACCACCTCACCCATCCCGGTCTGCACCACCAGATCGATACCCGCGACCGGGTCGTCGCCCAGCAGCAGCTTGTCCAGCTCGGCGGCCACTCGTTCGGCACTGATGCGGGCCAGCTGTGGGGCCATCTCTTCGATGGCCACCCGCACCCGCGGCGCGACGGTAAAACCCAGTTGCGATACGAACCGCGCGGCGCGCAGCATGCGCAACGGGTCGTCGCCGAAGGACACCGACGGTGCCGCCGGAGTATCCAGTACTCGAGCGCGCAGCGACGCCAAACCTTCTAATGGATCAAGGAATTCGCCTGGCCCGGACTCAGTGATCCGCACGGCCATCGCGTTGACGGTGAAGTCGCGGCGCACCAGGTCGTCGTCGAGGCGATCGCCGAAACGTACCTCCGGGTTGCGCGACACCTGGTCGTAGCGATCCGCACGGAAGGTGGTGATCTCCAGGCGTTGTCCGCCCTTGCCGACGCCCACGGTGCCGAAGTCGATCCCGGTGTCCCACAGGTTATCGGCCCAGGGACGCAGGATCTGTTGAATCTGTTCGGGCCGGGCAGTGGTGGCGAAATCCAAGTCGGGACTCAACCTGCCCAGGATGGCGTCCCGCACGGAACCGCCGACGAGGTACAGCTCGTGGCCCGCCGCGTCAAATGCCGAACCGAGCTCACACAGCATGGGTGTGTGCCTGTTGAGGGCGACGGCGGCCGCGGTCAGCAGGTCGGCATCGTGGGTGGCATCGGGCACGTTCGATCAGCCTAGTCGCGTGACGATGCGGGCCGGAACGGGCCGCTGAGGAGCACGACAATCAAGCACAGTCGTACGACGAGGCGGGCACGAAGGGCCCGCTGGAGCACGACAATCAAGCACAGTCGTACGACGAGGCGGGCGCGCCGCGGTATCGCGCACCCCTCTAGCGGCGAGTATGTCCTGGAGACCCGCCCGTGGCCAGCTACTATCGCTTGGGTGTCGGACGGCGAACAAGCCAAACCACGTCGGCGCCGGGGCCGGCGCCGTGGCCGTGGCGCTGCCGGTTCGGCCGAGAACCAGACCGACGCGCAACCGGCCGGCGATTCGGCGGCGAAGACGCCGCGTCGACCCCGCTCACCACGCCGCGGACCGGAGCGACTTCGCACCGTGCATGAAACGTCGGCGGGTGGCCTGGTCATCGACGGTATCGACGGGCCGCGCGATTCGCAGGTTGCCGCCCTGATCGGCCGCATTGATCGGCGTGGGCGGATGCTCTGGTCGCTGCCCAAGGGGCACATCGAGCTGGGTGAAACGGCGGAACAGACTGCTATTCGCGAGGTCGCCGAGGAGACCGGAATTCGCGGTAGCGTCCTGGCCGCCCTAGGGCGCATCGACTACTGGTTCGTCACCGATGGCTGTCGAGTGCATAAGACCGTGCACCACTACTTGATGCGGTTCTCCGGCGGGGAGCTCTCGAGCGAGGACCTCGAGGTCGCCGAGGTGGCCTGGGTGCCGTTACCGGACCTCCCGGCACGGCTGGCCTACGCCGACGAACGGCGGCTGGCAGAGGTGGCGGACGAGCTGATCGACAAGCTGCAGAGCGACGGCCCGGCAGCGCTGCCGCCATTACCGCCCAGCTCGCCCAGGCGCCGGCCCCAGACGCATTCACGCACCCGGCATCCCGACCAACCGGCACCGGGCCGGAAGAACGGCCACGGGCCGGGGCCGTGACAGCGCCGCGATTCGACTGGGGCGGCCTGTGGCGTCTGGCGGTGGTGGTCGGCATCATGGCCGGATTCACCGCACTCACAGGATCGGCCGCGCCGCGCGCGACCGCCGGCGAGCCCCAGGAAACGCCCTTCGTCCGCGTCCGCATCGATCAGGTGACCCCGGACGTGGTCAACACCACCAGCGATCCCCTGGTCAGCGTCACCGGGACCGTGAGCAATATCGGTGACCGTCCAGTGCATGACGTGATGGTCCGGCTGGAGCATGCCGCTGCCGTCACCGCGTCGGCGGCCTTGCGCACCTCTCTGGACGGGGGAACCGACCAGTATCGGCCGGTTGCGGACTTCGTGACGGTGTCAACCGAGCTGCAGCGCGGGCAAGAGGTCGGCTTTACGCTCTCAGCCCCGGCGCGTTCGTTGAGCAAGCCGTCCTTGGGATTCGACCGCCCGGGGGTCTACCCGCTGCTGGTCAACGTCAACGGAACACCCGACTACGGCACACCCGCCCGCCTCGACAACGCGCGGTTCCTGCTGCCGGTGGTCGGCGTGCCGGCCGACGAAGCCGACGCGGTCGATTCCACCATTGCAGCGGACACTTCCAAGCCGGTGTGGGTCACCATGTTGTGGCCGCTGGCCGATCGGCCCCGGCTGTCTCCCGGAGCACCCGGTGGCACCCTCCCGGTCCGACTGGTCGATGACGAGCTCGCCACGTCACTGGCCGCCGGCGGCCGGCTGGACATCCTGTTGTCCGCGGCCGAGGTCGCCACCGGCCGTGATGCCGATCCCGACGGCTCCGTCGGACGAGCGCTGTGCATAACCGTCGACCCGGACCTGCTCGTCACCGTCAACGCGATGACTGGCGGCTACGTCGTGTCCAACTCGCCCGACGGCTCCGCTCAACAACCGGGTACGCCGACGCACCCAGGCACCGGTCAGGTCGCCGCGACCCTCTGGCTCGGCCGGGTACGAGCGCTGGCGCATCGGACCTGCGTGGCCCCGCTCCCCTACGCGCAAGCCGACCTGGACGCCTTGCAGCGGGTCAGGGATCGTGGCCTGAGCACGATTGCCACCAACAGCGCCGGGGACATCGTCGACCACATTCTCGGTGTCCCCTCCACCCGCGGGGCCACGCTGCTGCCCGATGGCCCGTTGACCGGCGGCGCGGTCGACCTGCTCAGCGCCAACGACAGCATGGTCGCGATCGCGGCCGCCGCGTCGTCCGCCCCGGACTCCGGCGGCGAGTCACCCGCCGCTATCGACACCGTGCCCCGGCGGTTATCCCCGCAGGTGGTGGTCGCGCCGTTTGACCCGGCCGTCGGAGCCGCGCTGGCCGGCGCCGGGACCAACCCCATCGTCCCCACGTATCTGGACTCTTCGCTGAAGGTCCGGCTGGCACATGACTCGAACACCGCTCGCCGCCAGGACGCCCTGGGTTCCATTTTCTGGCACGCCTTGCAGCCGGACGCCGCACCGCGCACCCAGATCCTGGTTCCGCCGGCGTCGTGGAACCTGCGGGCCGAGGACGCGCAGGTCATCCTGACGGCGCTGGCCACCACTATCCACTCGGGTCTGGCGGTGCCCCGACCGCTACCGGCGGTTATCGCCGACGCCGCGAGCCGCGCCGACCAGGCGCAGCCGAGGGACGCCTACGCGGCCGCACGCGGCCGCTTCAGTGATGCCGTCACCGGCGATATCGCCGGCCAGGTGGGCCGACTGTGGGGCCTGACTTCAGCGCTGACCAACGACGATCGCACCGGGTTGACCGGTATCCAGTACACCGCGCCGCTGCGCGAGGACATGCTGCGCGCACTGAGCCAATCGGAGCCGCCCGATACCCGAAACGGGCTGGCTCAGCAGCGGTTGGCGGTGGTTGGGAAGACGATCGATGACTTGTTCGGCGCGGTCACCATCGTCAACCCGGGCGGCTCCTACACATTGGCCACCGAGCACAGCCCTCTTCCGCTGGCACTGCACAACGGCCTGGCTGTTCCCATCCGGGTACGGCTCCAGGTCGACACTCCCCCCGGGATGAGCGTCACCGACCCCGGTGAGATCGAGTTGCCGCCCGGATACCTACCGTTGCGCGTTCCGATCGAAGTCAATTTCACCCAGCGGGTTGCCATCGACGTCTCGTTGCACACCCCGGACGGCATGCGATTGGGTGAGGCGGTGCGCCTGTCGGTGCATTCCAACGCCTACGGCAAAGTGCTGTTCGCGATCACGCTGTCCGCCGCGGCGGTCCTGGTATCGCTTGCCGGGCGCCGGCTCTGGCACCGTTTCCGCGGCCAGCCTGATCGCGCCGACCTCGATCGACCCGACCCCCGCCACCGGCAGGTCGATGACGAGCACCGCGTATGAAACCCGCCTCCCGGCGGACCCCGGCACGGCCTACGCGCAGAGTCGAGCTGTCCGATGCCGCGCTGGTATCACGATCGTGGGCGATGGCGCTCGCGACGCTGATCAGCCGGATCACCGGCTTCGCCCGGATTGTGCTGCTGGCCGCAATTCTGGGCGCGGCGCTGTCCAGTGCGTTCTCGGTGGCAAATCAGTTGCCGAACCTAGTCGCCGCGCTGGTGCTGGAGGCGACGTTCACCGCGATCTTCGTCCCAGTGCTGGCCCGCGCCGAGCAAGGCGATCCCGACGGGGGCGTGGCATTCGTACGACGCCTGGTCACGCTGACAACCACCTTGCTGTTGCTGGCCACCGCGTTGTCGGTGCTGGCCGCACCGCTGCTGGTGGGATTGATGCTGGGCCGGAATCCTCAGGTCAACGAGCCGCTTACCACCGCCTTCGCCTACCTACTGCTGCCTCAGGTACTCGCCTACGGCCTCACCTCGGTATTCATGGCAATCCTGAACACCCGCAACGTGTTCGGGCCGCCGGCATGGGCACCGGTCGTGAACAACCTCGTTGCGCTCGCGACCCTGGGCGTGTACCTGGCGGTACCCGGTGAGCTCTCGGTCGATCCCGTCCGAATGGGCAACGCCAAGCTGCTGGTGCTCGGGATCGGCACCACCTTAGGGGTGTTCGCGCAGACCACGGTGCTACTGATAGCGCTGCGGCGCGAGCACATCAGCCTGCGCCCGCTCTGGGGCATCGACGAGCGGCTCAAACGCTTCGGCGCGATGGCCGGCGCAATGGTGCTCTACGTGCTGATCAGCCAGCTCGGCCTCGTGGTCGGCAACCAGATCGCCAGCACGGCAGCCGCTTCCGGGCCCGCGATCTATAACTACACGTGGCTGGTCCTGATGCTGCCGTTCGGAATTATCGGGGTTACGGTGCTGACCGTCGTGATGCCGCGGCTGAGCCGCAATGCCGCCGCCGACGACACCCGGGGGGTGCTCGCCGACCTGTCGCTGGCCTCCCGACTGACGCTGGTCACGCTGATCCCGATCGTTGCATTCATGACCGTCGGCGGACCGGCGATCGGTACCGCCTTGTTCGCATACGGCCACTTCGGGCAGGTCGATGCCGGATATCTGGGTGCCGCGATCGCCCTATCGGCATTCACGTTGATCCCGTACGGGTTGGTGCTATTGCAGCTGCGGGTGTTCTACGCCCGGCAGCAGCCCTGGACTCCGATCGTGATCATCCTGGTCATCACGACCGTCAAAATCGCGGGTTCACTACTGGCACCCCATCTCACCGGGGACGCTGAGCTGGTCGCCGGCCTGCTCGGGCTGGCCAACGGCGTCGGGTTTCTGGCCGGCGCGATCGTCGGCTATGTCTTGTTGCGGCGCGCGCTCCTGCCGACCGGTGGCCATCTGGTCGGCGCGCCGGCAGTACGGAATGTCTTGGTCACGGTCGCCGCGTCGTTGCTCGCCGGTCTGGTTGCCCACTTGGCCGATCGGCTACTGGGGCTACGGGAATTGACCGCGCGCGGTGGCGGTGCAGGATCGATACTGCGACTTCTGTTGCTAGCCACCATCATGCTGCCGATCATGGCCGCGGTCATGGTCAGCGCACAGGTCCCCGAAGCACGCGCGGCACTGGCCGCCGTCACCGGCGTAATCGGGCGGCGGCGTCGCCCGGCGGTGCCTGGCAAGACGGGCGGCCCGGATCAATCGTCCGGGCGGAACCCCGTCACGTACCCTGAGCACAGGAATTCGCCCCTGCCGGGGGTCAATGCGGTCCAGGAGCCGCTCCGGCGCAGACCTCCGGAGCGGGTAGCCAACGTCCGGATAGCGAAAGGACCGGAGGTGACCGACCGCCCAATGGAGAGCGCCGCACCCAGCTCCGCGTCGGGTGCCCAGTTACCACGCTCGGCCGCCGACGACTTCCAGCCCGACATTCCAGTCCGGTCCGATTCACCACCGCCTCGCCCGTCGGACGAGCGCAACGGCAATCCCTCCCCCGTATCCCAAGACGATGCCCACTTGGTTCCCGGCGCGCGTATCGCCGGTGGCCGCTACCGCCTGCTGGTGTTCCACGGCGGCCCGCCTCCCCTGCAGTTCTGGCAGGCGCTGGACACCGCGCTGGACCGTCAAGTGGCGCTCACCTTCGTTGACCCGGACGGCGCCCTGCCCGAAGACGTCCTGCAGGAGATCTTGGCGCGCACGTTGCGGCTCAGCCGGATCGAGAAGCCCGGTATCGCCCGGGTGCTCGATGTCGTCCACACCGGATCTGGGGGCTTGGTTGTCGCTGAGTGGATTCGTGGCGGTTCGCTGCAGGAAGTAGCCGACACCGCACCCTCACCCGTTGGCGCGATTCGGGCAATGCAGTCACTGGCCGCCGCTGCCGACGCGGCTCACCGCGCCGGGGTCGCGCTGTCGATCGACCACCCCAGCCGGGTGCGGGTAAGTATCGACGGCGATGTTGTGCTCGCGTACCCGGCGACCATGCCCGACGCAAACCCGCAAGACGACATCCGCGGAATCGGCGCTGCGCTGTACGCCTTGCTTGTCAACCGGTGGCCACTTGCCGAGTCCGGAGTACGCAGCGGGCTCGCCCCCGCCGAGCGGGATTCCACAGGTCAGCCCCTCGAACCAACCGTCATCGACCGCGACATCCCCTTCCAGATATCCGCGGTTGCTGTCCGGTCGGTCCAGGAGGGCGGTGGCATACGCAGTGCGTCAACGCTGCTGAACCTGCTGCAACAAGCGACCGCCGTAGCCGACCGCACCGAGGTGCTGGGTCCGATCGACGACTCGCCGCTGCCGGCTACAGCACGCCCACCCGGCGTTGGAGACTACGGCGTGTTCGGCCGCCGGCGCCGTAGCCTGCTGATCGGTGTCGGCGCGGGCGCGGTGATCATCCTGGTAGCCCTGGTAGTGCTGGCCTCCGTGGTAAGCAGGATCTTCGGCAGCGTCGGGAGCGGCCTCAACAAGGACGAGCTCGGACTAAACGCGCCGACATCGTCGGCTCCGGCGGCGTCCGGCACCATGGTCAAGCCCACCCAGGCGACGGTCTTCTCCCCGGATGGCGAGGCCGACAATCCGGGCACCGCCGGGAACGCCATCGACGGCGATCCGTCCACCTCCTGGCAGACCGATATCTACCACGACACCGTGCCGTTCCCCGGCTTCAAGAGCGGTGTCGGGCTGATGTTGCAACTGCCCAGCCCCACGGTGGTCGGCACGGTGACCATGGACACGACCAGCACGGGGACCAAGGTAGAGATTCGGTCCGCACCCACCGCGACGCCGACGAAGTTGGACGACACCACCGTGCTGGCTCCGGCCTTTACCCTCAAACCCGGTCACAACGTCATACCGGTCAGAGCCGGCGCCACCACGTCGAACCTGCTGGTGTGGATCTCCACGTTGGGGACTATTGACGGCAAGAACCGCGCGGACTTCTCCGAAATCACGGTCCAAGCCGCATCCTGATCCGGCACACAGGGCCGCTGCGGGTGAAGTGCCGTGCGACAACCGATTCACTACTGTCCCGCCAGTGGGCTTCCGGGGAGAAACGCCAAGGGATCGCAGTGACGCCGAGCTGCTGGCAGCCCATGTCGCGGGCGACAGGTATGCCTTCGACGAGTTGTTCCACCGTCACCAAAGGCAGCTACACCGGCTCGCGCGGCTCACCAGCCGCACCGCCGAGGACGCCGAAGACGCGTTGCAGGACGCCATGCTCTCAGCCCACCGTGGTGCGGGTTCGTTTCGATACGACGCAGCGGTGGCCAGTTGGCTACACCGCATCGTGGTCAATGCCTGCCTGGACCGGCTGCGGCGAGCCAAAGCCCACCCGACGGCACCACTGCAAGACATCTACCCGGTCGCCGATCGGACGGCTCATATAGAGACGGCGATCCTGGTCCAGCGGGCTCTGTTGCGCCTGCCCGTGGAGCAGCGAGCCGCCGTGGTCGCCGTCGACATGCAGGGATATTCGATCGCCGACACCGCCCAGCTGCTCGGCGTCGCCGAAGGCACCGTCAAGAGCCGATGTGCGCGGGCCCGGGTCCGGCTGGCCGGGATGCTCGGCTATCTGAATGCCGGTGCCCACACCACTTCCGGCATGACGGACACTGGGGCGGATGGGTGAAGCCAAGAACGACCCTGCGGATCATGGTTCAGCGGGTGCGGACCCACCGCTGACGGTCGAGGTCCTCGCCGATTTACAGGCCGGCCTGCTGGATGACGACGCCGCCGCTCGGATACGCAGACAGATCCGTGCGGACCCGGAGGCCGGCTGGATGTTGCGGGCTCTGAACCAGGTGCGGCGCGACGTCGCCGGTGTCGGCGCGGATCCGAAGGCGGGGCCGGAACCTCCCCCGGAGGTCATCGCGCGGATTTCAGCCGTGCTGAGGTCAACGGAGTCCCCGCCCGGCGGGTCGGGCGGGGGTGCACACCTGGCCCGCCCACACATCCGCGCCGCCAGTGTGATCGCGGGCGCCGCCGGCGTGTGCGCGGTAATCGCCGCGATCGCGGTGGGCACGTTCGCTCTGGTCAATGCGCCTGTGCCCACCCCAAGTGCGCCGGCCACGGCCGAGCACATCACGGTGTCTGCGGCACCAATGGTGATTCCGCTATCGCAGGCTCAGATGCTGGCGTTACTCAGCCAAAAACCGGATTTTGGTCCCCCGCAAGGCCCGCTGTCCAGCCCGCTCAAGGTCCCGTCGCGGCTGGCCTCCTGTCTGAGTGGGCTGGGCTACTCAGCGTCCACGCAGCTGCTCGGCGCACGGCCGATCGACATCAACGCCCGCCCCGGGGTGCTATTGGTACTGCCCGGGGACACGCCTACCGACTTGGCGTTCTTTGCGGTGGCACTGACTTGCAGCGCCGCCGATACTGGCCTGTTGGCCGAGACCCAGATCCCTCGGCCCTAATGTTGTGTGGTGCGGTGCGACCCCGCGTGGTTCAGCGCGCGGGAACACCACTGCCTACGCTGGCGTTTGTACCGTTGCTCTAATTTCGTAGTTTGATCTAGTTCTTCCCTGAAAGGCACGCATGACCGTCGCCAGTTCTGCTCATCACACCGTCCACGACGTGATCGTTATCGGCTCTGGTCCCGCCGGCTACACGGCGGCTCTCTATACGGCCCGCGCGCAGCTGGCGCCGTTGGTCTTCGAGGGCACCTCGTTCGGCGGCGCGTTGATGACCACCACTGAGGTGGAGAACTATCCGGGCTTCCGGGACGGCATCACGGGACCGGAATTGATGGACGAGATGCGCGAGCAGGCATTGCGCTTCGGGGCGGACCTGCGGATGGAAGACGTTGAGTCGGTGTCATTGGGCGGGGCGGTCAAGTCGGTGGTGACCGCCGACGGGGAAACGCATCGGGCCCGGGCCGTCATTCTGGCGATGGGCGCCGCCGCGCGCTATTTGCAAGTTCCCGGAGAGCAGGAGTTGCTGGGCCGCGGCGTGAGTTCATGCGCCACCTGCGACGGGTTCTTCTTCCGCGACCAGGACATCGCGGTCATCGGCGGCGGTGACTCGGCGATGGAGGAAGCTACCTTCCTCACCCGGTTTGCCCGCAGCGTGACGCTGGTACACCGCCGTGACGAGTTCCGCGCGTCCAAGATCATGCTCAACCGTGCCCGTACCAACGACAAGATTAAATTCATCACCAACCACGCGGTTCTCGGAGTTGACGGTGACAAAACGGTGACCGGATTGCGGTTGCGCGACAACATAACTGGCGATGAAACTACGTTGGCGGTCACCGGCGTCTTCGTCGCGATCGGTCACGAGCCGCGTTCCAGCCTGGTGCGTGATGTGGTCGACGCCGACGCCGACGGATACGTACTCGTCCAGGACGGCAGCACCAGAACATCTTTGGATGGTGTGTTCGCCGCGGGCGACTTGGTAGACCGTACCTACCGACAGGCGGTCACTGCTGCGGGCAGTGGTTGTGCGGCAGCTATCGACGCCGAGCGTTGGCTGGCCGACCACGAAGAGTCTGGCACGTCCGGGCAGGCACCTGGAAACGCAGACAGTACCGACACATTGATTGGAGTACCACGATGACCGATGTCGAAAATGCCGGTGGCACAGTAGAAGTCTCCGACTCTTCCTTCTCTACGGATGTTTTGGCCAGTAGTAAGCCTGTGCTGGTTGATTTTTGGGCCACCTGGTGTGGCCCCTGCAAGATGGTCGCACCGGTTCTCGAGGAAATTGCTGTGGAGCGGGCGGGTCAACTCACCGTCGCCAAGCTCGATGTCGACAACAACCCGGAGACTGCACGTGACTTTCAGGTCGTGTCGATCCCCACGATGATCCTGTTCAAGGACGGCCAGGCGGTAAAGCGGATCGTCGGCGCCAAGGGTAAGGCCGCGTTGCTGCGTGAGCTTTCCGACGTGGTGCCCAACCTGACCTAGCCCCGATCCGGTTCGCCACGCCCGGCCGCCGGTAGCCTGGGGTTTTCCCGAAATTGACCAGGATCTGCGACAATACCGGTTAGCTGTTGTGCATCTGTCAGCATGTTCAGACTGTTCCGGAGGGCCCTTGGTATGGCGAGTCCGCGCCGCGAAGCCGGCGACGCCCTGCGCTGTGGTGACCGCAACGCAGCTGTCACCGAGATCCGCGCCTCGCTGGCCGCGCTGGGGATGCTGGACAATCCCGACGAGGACCTGAACACCGGCCGGCACGTTGCGTTCGACGTGTTCGACGCCGACCTCGACCAAGCGGTACGCGCCTTCCAGCAGCACCGCGGCCTGCTCGTTGACGGCATGGTCGGTGAGGCCACTTACCGGGCACTGAAGGAAGCCTCTTACCGGCTCGGCGCCCGCACGCTGTACCACCAGTTCGGCGCCCCGCTCTACGGCGATGACGTCGCGACGTTGCAGGCCCGGCTGCAGGATCTCGGTTTCTACACCGGTCTGGTCGATGGGCACTTCGGTCTGCAGACCCACAACGCGTTGATGTCGTACCAACGTGACTACGGGCTATCGGCCGACGGTATCTGCGGCCCGGAAACACTGCGTTCCCTGTATTTTCTGAGTTCAAGGGTTACCGGCGGCTCGCCGCACGCCATTCGCGAGGAAGAGCTGGTTCGCCGCTCTGGCCCGAAGCTCTCGGGCAAGCGGATCATCATCGATCCGGGCCGTGGCGGCGCGGACCACGGTTTGATCTCGCACGGTCCGGCTGGGCCTGTAAGCGAGGCGGATGTTTTGTGGGACTTGGCAAGCCGCCTCGAAGGTCGGATGACCGCTATCGGCATGGAGACATTCCTGTCCAGGCCGACCAATCGCAGCCCGTCGGATACCGAACGCGCAACAACGGCCAACAAGGTCGGCGCGGACCTGATGATCAGCTTGCGCTGCGAAACCCAGACCAGCCCGGCCGCCAATGGCGTAGCCTCCTTCCACTTCGGCAACTCGCATGGTTCGGTCTCGACGATCGGCCGCAATCTCGCTGACTTCATTCAGCGAGAAGTAGTGGCCCGCACAGGTTTACAGGATTGCCGCACGCATGGCCGAACCTGGGATCTACTGAGGCTGACTCGGATGCCTACCGTTCAAGTCGACATCGGTTACATCACCAACCCACGAGACCGTGCGATGCTGGTCTCGACGCAGACCCGCGATGCGATCGCCGAGGGCATCCTGGCCGCGGTCAAGCGGCTCTACCTACTCGGCAAGAACGATCGCCCTACCGGCACATTCACCTTCGCCGAGTTGCTTGCTCACGAACTGTCGGTGGAACGGACGGGTCGAGTCAGCGGTTCCTGACCGTCTTGACGTGCCTCCAAGGTATTTCCGGCCTTCAAGATGCTGCCGGATCCCGCCCCGACCGGCTGCTGCAGCTGAGCATTGGATAGCAACCGCTCCAGCGCGGCCTCGACTTCAGCTTTCCAGCCCAGGCCCTTATCCAGCTCGAGCCGCAACCGCGGAAAGTACGCATGTGGTGCCACCACAACGAAACCCAAGTCTTTGAGGAAGTCGGCGCTGATGATGCAGTGTTCGACCGAACAATCTCCGAGGGCCTCCAGCACCGGTGCGACGTCGGGATCGACCGTCCGGGGATCCTGCAATTCGGTGGCCGCCGGCGTGCGGCCGAAAGCTTCTAGTGCCCGGACTCCGCGTCGCACCAACTCGTCGATCACTCGAGCGATGAGGCCGTGTGGCAGATCGTCACCCTCGTGGCCGGCCTCGACGCCCATCGAGGTCAGCAGCACCGCGTCCGCGGACACCGGCGCGGTGGGAAACCGCTGAGCCCGCGGGACCGCTCGCGGCGGAGCGTAAAGCACGTATCCAAGGCACGGGGGTTCGCGTTCGCTGCGGTCGTCCGGAATAGAAGTCGCGACCTGACCGCACGTACCCCATTCCAGCATCACCATCGACAACCAGGCTTCTTTTTCGAACTCCGGGTCGGCGAGGTGGTCCTGGTCACCGAGCGTCGCGGGGTCGACCTCCCAGAAGACGCAGCGACGCGCGTGCTTGGGTAGCTGCTCGAAGGCCTCGAGCCGCAGCGGTGTGATTCGAGCAGACACTGGTCTCCTGGTTTCCGTGCGGTACTGCGGCCAACAGCCGTGGCGCCCGCGACCCCTCCAGGATAGGAGAGTTTCTCGTCATCGGGACAGTGTTAGCGCCGCCATTTGTGCTGGCTTGGATATGACTGCGCCAAAACATTACGCTTTACACGGTGGTAGTTGGTCGATCGTCGAAATATCTTGGCGGGCAAAGGATTCGGTGTCGACGGTGGTTGCGTCGGGCCTCCGAACCAGCGCAGTGTCACAGTGACGTAATTACATGATATGGCCGATCATGACTTAGGCGGGGTCATCATCCCGATGATCCGCTGGAGGTCATCCACCGACGCGAACTCCACCACAATCTTGCCTTTACGCTTGCCGAGGCTAACTGTCACCCGCGTATCGAAGATGTTCGACAGCCGCTCAGCAACGTCTTGAAGGCCAGGCATCTGGATCGGCTTGCGCCGATGCGGGGACGGTGCGGTCGCATCGGAGCGACTGGCCTCGTGGTTGGCTAACGTGACCGCTTCCTCGGTAGCCCGCACCGATAGGCCCTCTGCGATGATCCGAGCGGCCAGGGCCTCTTGCGCCTCGGGACCGGACTCCAGGGACAGCAGGGCTCGGGCGTGACCGGCAGACAGCACGCCGGCAGCCACCCGGCGCTGAACCGGGATCGGCAGCTTGAGCAAGCGGATCATATTGGTGATCAGCGGCCGAGAACGGCCGATCCGCGCCGCGAGTTCATCGTGGGTGACCCCGAACTCGTCGAGCAGTTGCTGATAGGCCGCGGCCTCTTCCAACGGGTTCAGCTGTGCCCGGTGAATATTCTCCAACAGGGCGTCGCGCAGCAGATTGTCATCGGCGGTCTCGCGGACGATGGCCGGGATGGCGGCCAGGCCTGCCTCCTGCGCGGCCCGCCAGCGCCGCTCCCCCATGATGATCTGGTAGCGGGCACCGCTCTGCGATCCGGCCACCGCGCGCACCACGATCGGCTGCAGCAGACCGAACTCGCGGATGGAATGTACTAATTCGGACAGTGCCTCCTCGTCGAACACCTGCCTCGGCTGACGCGGATTCGGCTCGATGTCACCCGGCGGGATCTCCCGGTAGACGGCGCCCATCGCCGTGCCGGCGTCGAAGCCCGCCTCCCCGGCATTCGACGCGGGTCGCCCGATCAGAACATCCGCAGCCGCATCCCCCATCCGTGGACCAAGGGTCGCCGGCCCGGAATCGCTGTCCGCGGGACCGGTGGGGATCAGCGAAGCCAGGCCTCGGCCGAGCCCGCCCTTCTTGCGTACCGGCTGCGTCATGGTCGTCCCTTCACGGATATCAGTGATCCCGCTCGGCGAGTTCTCGGCTCGCATCGAGATAGCTCATCGCCCCGCGTGAGCCTGGGTCGTAGTCGATTATCGTCATGCTGTACCCGGGCGCCTCGGAGACCTTAACGCTGCGTGGAATCACCGTGCGCAGTACCTTACTTCCGAAATAGCGGCGCACCTCCTCCGCGACTTGGTCGGCGAGCTTGGTTCGGCCGTCATACATGGTGAGGATCACGGTGGTCACCTCGAGCTGAGGATTCAGGTGTGCCTTGACCATCTCGATGTTGCGCATCAGTTGCGATACACCTTCGAGCGCGTAGTACTCGCACTGGATCGGGATCAACACCTCTGGCGCAGCGACAAGCGCGTTAATCGTGAGCAGCCCGAGCGACGGTGGGCAGTCCACAAAGACGTAGTCGAAGTCGAAGTTGTCCAGCTCGGCCAAGGCGGTCCGCAATCGATTCTCGCGCGCCACCATGCTCACCAGTTCGATCTCGGCCCCAGCCAAGTCGATCGTCGCCGGAATGCAGAACAGGCGTTCGCTGTGCGGGCTCCGTCGGAGCGCGTCCCGCACCGTCACTTCGCCTAGAAGTACCTCGTAGGACGACGGGGTGCCCGATTGCCGGTCCGTGATGCCGAGCGCCGTACTCGCGTTGCCTTGCGGGTCGAGGTCGATAACAAGGGACTTCAGTCCCTGTACCGCGAGCGCGGCGGCGAGGTTTACGGCGGTCGTGGTTTTACCTACCCCGCCCTTTTGGTTGGCGATGGTGAAAACGCGGCGATGCACCGGGCGGCGTAGCGGCTTGTAGGTCGTGTGGAGCACCCGCATTGCACGCTCCGCGGCAGCACCTATGGGCGTGTCGCTTTCATCTGATGTTTCACGTGAAACATCCAAGGTTGGGTTGTCTGGCGGAGACCCGGCCGGCCAGCCCGATGGGGTACTCATCGCGTGCCCACGCCCGCCACCTGGGCCGGCTTCCGGCGTCTCCGCTTTTCGTGTCGTGCTGACACCACAGTTGCGGGCGGGCGCAAGTAGTTCGAGCCGCATTCGACCACCCTGGCATCGACGGCACCGGACGCCGCCATCGCGCGCCGGTGCTCGTTTACTTCGTCGGGAGCGCGCTCCCCTTTGATAGCCAGCATCCGCCCGTCCTGCCGCAACAACGGCATACTCCACTTCGTCAACTTATCTAATGGCGCAACCGCCCGTGACACCGCGGCATCTCGCTCACCAATCCGTTCACGGACCGACGGCTCCTCTGCGCGGCCGCGTACCACCTCAACGTCTAACCCTAGTTCGGCGACGACCTCGATGAGAAACTCGCTGCGGCGAAGTAGCGGCTCCAGGAGTACGACGCGGAGATCGGGGCGTGCGATCGCCAACGGTATGCCCGGCAGTCCGGCCCCGCTGCCGATGTCGACGACCTGCTCCCCTGTGTCAAGTAGCTCGCCGATCACCGCGCTATTCAACAAGTGGCGGTCCCAGATGCGGTCGGCCTCGTGCGGGCCGAGCAACCCGCGCTCGACCGCTGTTTCCGCCAGGACCGCTGCGTACCGCTGCGCAACGCCGAGCCGAGGCCCGAAGATCGCCGCCGCGGCCTCCGTGTACTCGCTAGGACTGACATGTTTCACGTGAAACATTCCTTCCTAGCGAACTACATGCCTGTCATTCAGTCGTGCAGGACAACAACGCGCCGCGCTGGCTCAACGCCTTCGCTTTCGCTACGCACACCGGGTACCGCCGCAACTGCGTCGTGCACGATCTTCCGCTCAAACGGGGTCATCGGTGCGAGCTCCTCGCGCTCCCCACTGTCCAGCACACGCCGGGCCACCCTATCGCCCAGCGTGGCCAGTTCCTCGCGCCGACGGCGGCGCCAGCCCGCGACGTCGAGCATCAGCCGGCTCCGCACACCGGTCTTCTGATGCACCGCCAGCCGGGTGAGCTCCTGGAGCGCATCCAGCACTTCGCCGACGCGGCCCACTAATTTATTCAGATCATCGCTGCCGTCGATGCTGACGATCGCCCGGTTGCCCTCAACGTCCAGGTCGATGTCCCCGTCAAAGTCGAGCAGATCCAACAGCTCTTCGAGGTAGTCGCCGGCGATCTCGCCCTCCGCGACCAATCGCTCCTCGGGGTCATCCGATTCGGCAGCGCTCTCCGTGTCGGTGTCCTCTGGGTGCGTCGGGTCCACTGAGTCCGCCGGGCCTGACGGGTCCGTGGCCTCCTCCGTGTCCGTGGCCTCCGCTGGGTCCACTGCGTCCGCGCTGATATCCCCGGCGTTGTCCTTCGGCAGCTCGGTATCAACCTCACACTCGGTGGTGTCGGCGTCTGTCATTGGATATTTCTCTCCCTCTTCCGTGGGTCCCGGTAAAGCGTTTGGTTCCCGGTCAGCGTCTCCGTCGCTTCCCTCGTTGAGCGCGATTACCCGGACCGCCGTCGGGTCCGGACGGGTTCGGTTCCGGATCGCCGGCCGTGGCGGCGGGGTCGACGTCACCGTCGCCGGGTGCCGACGAACCGTTGCCGTTCGGTGACGCCACCTTAGGGGTCCGCTTGGGCTTGGCTCCCGGCGCAGGCGAGTTGGCCGCCCGGCGCTGGATGGCCTCTTGCTTCTTGGCCTCGTCTTCTTTCTCGATCATGCCGAAGACGTAGTGCTGCTGACCAAAGGTCCAGATGTTGTTTGCGAACCAGTACAAGATGATCGCGAGCGGGAGAAACGGGCCACCGACAACGACGCCGGCCGGAAACACGTACAGTGCGAGTTTGTTCATCATCGCGGTCTGCGGGTTCGCCGCCGCTTCCGGGCTCTGTCGTGCGACCGACGCCCGGCTGTTGAAGTAGGTCGCAACGCCAGCGAGGATCATTACCGGGGCACCGACCGCGATCACCGATGGCCGGCTGAAATCGCTGAATGCTTCCAACCCAGACCGCTGCGTCATGGATGCACCGATGGGGGCGCCGAACAGGTTCGCATCCAGGAAGTGCTGCACTTCGAGTGGGCTGAACACATAGTTCCCGGTCAGTCTGTTCTGCAGCACCGACAAATGTGGCTGGCCGAATCCGCCCTGGGTCCTGTTGAACGACCGCAGCACGTGATAAAGCCCGAGGAAAACCGGGAGCTGCGCAAGCATCGGCAAGCAGCCCAGAATGGGGTTGAAGCCGTGCTCGCGTTGCAGCTTCTGCATCTCGAGCGCCATGCGCTGACGATCCTTACCGTACTTCTTCTGCAGCGCCTTGATCTGTGGTTGCAGTTCCTGCATCTGCCGGGTGGTACGGATCTGCCGCACAAAGGGCTTGTACAGCAGCGCCCGCAGGGTGAACACAAGGAACATCACCGACAGCGCCCACGCGAAGAAATTGGATGGACCCAGCAGGGCAGCGAACAGTTTGTACCAAGCCCACATGATCCACGACACCGGGTAGTAGACGGCGTCGAGGCTGAAGAAATCAAAGGACAAAAGACTCACTCTCCCCTTGCATCGCTGGGAGGCGCCGGGCGTTCCTGGCGGCTTCGAGGTCCGCCCGGCACCCACGCTCCGGAATCGGGTCCCATCCTCCCCGATGCCATGGTCCACACTTGGCGAGCCTGGCCGCGGCCAACCAGCCCCCCCGAATCAAGCCGTACTCGGTAAGCGCATCGGCGGCATATTGGCTGCAGGTCGGAACGAATCGACACGATGCCGGTCGCAATGGCGACACCATGTGACGGTACAGCCGGATCAAAAAGACCAGCCCTCCCGCCGAGCCTTTGCCCACTTGCCGGATGCTTCCCCGGACTGCTGCCCACACCTGCTCCGTTAACGTCACCGGTCGCTTCCCGCCAACTCGAAAGCGCGCCGCAAACCGCTGCGTAGCTGCTGCTCCAACGATGCTGAGCTCACACCCCGGCTGCTGGGCCGCGCCCGGATAACCAGCCGATCGGATTCATCGAGACCGGCCAACACGGTCCGGGCGACGTGCCGAAGCCGACGCGCTACCTGATGACGCTCAACCGCCGAACCCACCGTTTTCGCAATGATCAAACCGATCCGGGGACCCATACTGTCGTCATCAGCTCGCCGGACGTGGACGATGACATCGCGCTGCACGGTACGCATCCCGTACTTCACCGTCTCGTCGAACTCTGTCGACCGCCGCATGCGGTTGCGTGCGGGAAGCACCGCCGGAAAACCTGTCGTTCAGATCAGGCAGTTAACTCGCGGCGGCCCTTGCGGCGCCGGCCGGACACGATGGCCCGCCCAGCCCTGGTACGCATCCGCAAACGGAAGCCGTGCACACGGGCGCGTCGCCGATTATTCGGCTGGAAAGTCCGTTTGCCCTTGGCCACGGCGTTCTCCTAGTTCTGTCTGACGTTCTGTCTGGCGGTTGTCCGACCGCTCACGCTTCGCAAGCGAGTTGGTCCGCGGGTCGGTCGGAGGTGGTACTACTACTGGTCGGCGCGGTCCCCACCCAACAATTGATTTGGGTCGCAGCCGTATCGCCTACTTTCGGGCGACTGATTGAGAGTACTGACGTGCGATCGTCGGGTCAAACCTGGCTGGCCCCAACGAACCAACCCCATCCCCCAAGGAACCCTGGAAAGCCCGATTGGAATGCAACAGAACTGTTGGCAGCCGCACGGAAAACTGTTAGCTTCGGGCAATGCCGTTTCAGCCCGGAAATGGAGTTTGACAATGAAGCGAGGATGGCGGATCGACTAGCTGCCTAGGCGACCTCCACGGGTTGTCATCAGCATGGAGATCGCGTGCCGTTGCCAGCAGGCTACGGCCCGTTTACCGTCCCTCCTGTCCACACCTGTGTATAACTATGTGGACAGTTGCTTTGTCGCCAAGTGTGGTGTGTACTTCAACCCGGATTTCGCAAGGACCAGGGAGATGCGTCGTTGACCGATGATCCCGGTTCAAGTTTCACCACAGTGTGGAACGCGGTTGTCTCAGAACTCAACGGCGAGCCCGGTACGGACGGCGTAGCCACGAATCGCACGACTCTCGTCACACCCCTGACTCCCCAGCAAAGAGCGTGGCTCAACCTCGTGCAGCCGCTCACCATCGTCGAGGGGTTTGCTCTCCTATCGGTTCCGAGCAGCTTTGTGCAAAATGAGATCGAGCGTCATTTGCGCGAGCCGATCACAGACGCGCTCAGCCGCCGGCTCGGACAACAGATCCAACTGGGGGTACGTATTGCTCCCCCTTCAGACGACCTCGACGAGAACGCCCCCGCGAACCCTGAAACCTTCGCCCAACCCGACGACTCCGATATGGAAATGTCCGGGGACGGCGACGACGGTGACGAAAACGGCGAACTCATCGGTGATCCCCAGCAGAGCTGGCCAAACTACTTCACCGAGCGACCACATACGGCCGACACTGCCGCCGCCGGCGGAACCAGCCTCAACCGTCGCTATACGTTCGACACGTTTGTCATCGGCGCATCCAACAGGTTCGCCCACGCCGCGGCCTTGGCCATCGCCGAGGCACCGGCGCGCGCCTACAACCCGTTGTTCATCTGGGGCGAATCCGGCCTCGGCAAGACTCACCTGCTGCACGCCGCCGGTAATTACGCGCAGCGACTGTTCCCGGGCATGCGCGTCAAGTACGTCTCCACTGAAGAATTCACCAACGACTTCATCAACTCGCTCCGCGACGACCGCAAGGTCGCCTTCAAGCGAAGCTACCGTGATGTCGACGTGCTGCTGGTCGATGACATCCAGTTCATCGAAGGCAAAGAAGGAATCCAAGAAGAGTTCTTCCATACCTTCAACACGTTGCACAACGCCAACAAGCAGATCGTCATCTCTTCAGACCGGCCGCCAAAACAGCTCGCCACCCTCGAAGACCGGCTACGGACGCGGTTCGAATGGGGCCTGATCACCGATGTTCAACCGCCCGAACTGGAAACCCGCATCGCCATCCTGCGTAAAAAAGCACAGATGGAACGGCTCGCGGTGCCAGACGACGTACTTGAGCTCATCGCCAGCAGCATCGAGCGCAACATACGCGAGCTCGAGGGTGCTCTGATCCGGGTCACCGCGTTCGCCTCGCTGAACAAGACCGCAATCGACAAAGCCCTGGCCGAGATCGTGCTTCGCGATCTCATCGCCGACGCCAGCACCATGCAGATCAGCGCGGCGACCATCATGGCGGCCACCGCCGAATACTTCGACACCACGGTCGAAGAATTGCGTGGTCCAGGAAAGACCCGGGCCCTGGCCCAGTCCCGCCAGATCGCCATGTACCTGTGCCGCGAGTTGACCGACCTCTCGCTTCCCAAAATCGGCCAGGCATTCGGGCGCGACCACACCACAGTCATGTACGCCCAGCGAAAGATCTTGTCCGAGATGGCCCAGCGGCGCGAGGTGTTCGATCACGTCAAGGAACTCACAACTCGCATCCGTCAGCGCTCGAAGCGCTGACTTCAGCGCACCAGCCGAAGTTTTTTTCAAAAAACTTCTCACCCGCCTGTCACACCAGTCACACTCAGATGATGTGCGCGCACCTGTGTACAAACTGACGAAACGTCGGTGCAACACCCAGACGCACGTGCACGCCTGCATTTCCTCCCCAACCGACCCACACGGCGCACACAGTCAACGACACCGTCATCCACAACCCGATCGCTCCTCTAGCAGCATCAAAGCTGGGCTATCCCCAGAGTGCACACCCCTTAATACTGATATTGAAATATCTTCTCTATTTCTTCTTTGAAGAACAGCGTTGGGGAAGCTCCGTTGCACAGTGCCTGCGCGTCTCCCCCCGACAAGTTCGTCGGCCCCTGGGATTAGCTTTGAAGATGGGCTCCGAGGATTTACGGTTATTCTTCGACTCCCGTTTGCGGTCGTCGTGTCCCAGCGTTTGTTGCGGGGGCTAGCCATTTGGATTCAAACTTTTGCTAGGTGAAGGGACGCTATGGACGCGGCGACGACACGAGCTGGCCTCACCGACTTGAAGTTCCGTCTGGTGCGTGAGTCGTTCGCGGATGCGGTGTCATGGGTGGCGAAGAATCTGCCCACCAGGCCAGCGGTGCCAGTACTTTCCGGGGTTTTGTTGACGGGTACGGATGATGGTTTGACGATCTCGGGATTCGATTACGAGGTCTCCGCCGAAGCGCATGTAGCAGCTGAAATTACTTCTCCGGGAAGCGTTTTGGTTTCTGGAAGGCTGTTGTCAGATATCACCAGAGCATTGCCGAACAAGCCCGTCGATTTTACTGCGGAGGGCAACCGTGTGTCACTGACCTGCGGTAATGCCAGATTCTCTTTGCCGACGATGGCGGTCGAGGATTACCCCACTCTGCCGACGCTGCCGGAAGAGACCGGGGCTTTGCCGTCGGACCTGTTCGCCGAGGCGATTGCCCAGGTTGCCATCGCTGCCGGCAGAGACGACACGCTGCCCATGCTGACCGGGATTCGGGTGGAGATCTCTGGTGAGACGGTGGTTTTGGCCGCCACCGACAGGTTTCGCTTGGCGGTTCGCGAACTGACCTGGTCGGCCTTGTCGCCCGGCATCGAGGCCGCGGTACTGGTGCCGGCGAAGACACTGGCGGAGGCTGCCAAAGCGGGAATGGACGGTTCTGAAGTGCGGTTGTCGTTGGGCGCCGGTGCGGGGGTTGGCAAAGATGGGCTCCTCGGTATCAGCGGGAATGGGAAGCGCAGCACTACTCGTCTCCTGGACGCGGAATTCCCCAAGTTTCGTCAGTTGCTGCCGGCCGAGCACACCGCGGTAGCCACCATCAATGTGGCGGAGTTGACCGAAGCCATCAAGCTGGTCGCGCTGGTGGCGGACCGGGGCGCGCAGGTGCGGATGGAATTCAGCGACGGGCTGCTGCGGCTTTCGGCCGGGGCCGACGATGTGGGCAAGGCCGAGGAGGATCTCGGGGTGGATTTCGTCGGCGAGCCGTTGACGATCGCGTTCAATCCGACGTATTTGACCGACGGACTCAGTTCGGTGCACTCGGAGCGGGTGTCCTTTGGTTTCACGACACCGGGTAAACCGGCGTTGCTGCGCCCGGCGTCCGCAGATGACACAATTCCGACCGGTAGCGGCCCGTTCGCCGCTCCGCCGACGGACTATGTCTACCTATTGATGCCAGTTCGGTTGCCCGGGTAGGTGTACGTCCGGCATTTAGGGCTGCGTGACTTCAGGTCCTGGGAACACGCCGACCTTGAGTTAGAACCGGGGCGGACGGTATTCGTCGGCCCGAACGGTTTTGGGAAGACGAATTTGATTGAGGCGCTGTGGTATTCGACGACGCTAGGTTCGCATCGCGTCGGGACTGATCAGCCGTTGATCCGAGCGGGCGGCACTCGCGCGGTAGTTTCCACGATCGTCGTAAACGAGGGCCGAGAGTGTGCCGTTGATCTCGAGATCGCGGCGGGCAGGGCGAACAAGGCTCGACTGAATCGATCCCCGGTGCGCAGCACCCGTGAGATCGTCGGGGTATTGCAGGCGGTGCTGTTTGCTCCGGAAGACTTAGCCTTGGTCCGGGGGGATCCTGCCGATCGGCGTCGTTACCTCGACGATTTGGCGATCGTGCGCCGGCCGGTGATTGCGGCAGTGCGGGCCGACTACGACAAGGTGTTACGGCAGCGAACGGCATTGTTGAAGTCGTTGTCCGGGGCACGGTATCGCGGCGACCGTGGTGCAATCGACACCCTCGATGTATGGGACGGTCGGCTGGCCGAGCATGGAGCCGAATTGATGGCCGCGCGAATTGATTTGGTCAATCATTTAGCGCCGGAGGTGGAGAAGGCCTACCAGTTATTAGCGCCGGGATCGCGGCCGGCGGCGGTCGCGTACCGGGCCAGCATCGATGGCTGGGTGTCCGACGACGCCGCGGGTGTTGCCGGCAGTGACCGGGAACTGCTGCAGGCTGCATTGTTGACAGCGTTATCGGCGCGCCGGGACGCGGAACTGGAACGTGGGGTATGCCTTGTTGGTCCGCACCGCGATGATCTCGAATTGCGACTCGGTGATCAACCGGCGAAAGGCTTTGCCAGCCATGGAGAATCGTGGTCGTTCGCGATAGCGCTGCGGTTGGCGGCTTACGAGTCGTTGCGAGCTGATGGCAGCGAGCCGGTGCTTTTACTGGATGATGTGTTCGCGGAGCTCGATTTGGCTCGCAGACGTGCATTGGCGACGGTGGCGGAAACAGCGGAGCAGGTGCTGGTGACTGCGGCGGTCCTCGAAGACATCCCCGCGGGATGGGACGCCACCCTGGTACGCATCGGTTTGCGTGATGGTGACTCTGGACGGATATCGGAGGTACAACGATGACCGACGCTGACCCTGACGCCGCCGCCGCCGAAGAGCCGGGTCCCAGTGAGGACCGCAGTGAGCAACCAACCAAGCTGAGCGGCATTGACTTGGTGAGGCGCACACTCGAGGAAGCGCGCGCCACCGCCCGCGCACAAGGGCGAGACGCCGGCCGCGGGCGCGCTACGCCGCTCTCCGGAGGCCGGGTCGCGGGCCAGCGCCGTAGTTGGTCCGGTCCGGGACCCGACATTCGCGATCCCCAACCGTTGGGCCGGATTGCGCAAGATGTGGCCAAAAAACGCGGCTGGTCCGTGCACGTCGCCGAGGGCACGGTGCTGGGCCGCTGGTCCTTGGTCGTCGGGCAGGACATTGCCGACCATGCGACTCCTACGGCGCTGAACGAGGGGGTGCTCAGCGTCGCCGCCGAATCGACGGCCTGGGCCACTCAGTTGCGAATGGTTCAGGCGCAACTGCTGGCCAAGATAGCGGCGGCCGTCGGCAACGGCGTGGTGACATCACTGAAGATCACCGGACCAGCCGCACCGTCATGGCGAAAGGGCCCACGCCATATTTCCGGCAGGGGGCCGCGTGACACCTATGGATAGGGCCCCGAGCAGCCGAGATTGGGCCCTGGAATCGGCCCGGAAGATCACCCGCTCAGATCCGCTAGGACGAAACGGAGCCGCACGGCAAACGTCCGGACGCGCCGGAAGTGAAGATATTGAGCGCACGGCGCGACCAGATAGGTAGAAACGCGGCCAGAAAGTCGGTGCCGTCAGTGCATCACGGTAGAGTGGTGAGATGCGACCGCTGCGGTGACTGGACCGCTCGCATGCAACCCCAAGGAGAGTATTCGGACCGTGGCTGCTCAGACGAAGAAGGCACAAAACGAATACGGCGCTGACCAGATCACGATCCTCGAGGGGCTGGAGGCCGTTCGCAAACGCCCGGGCATGTATATCGGGTCCACTGGTGAGCGGGGTCTGCACCACCTCATTTGGGAGGTCGTCGACAACTCGGTGGACGAGGCGATGGCGGGTTACGCCACGCAGGTCGATGTCCGGCTGCTCGACGACGGTGGTGTCGAGGTCAGGGATAACGGCCGCGGCATTCCGGTGGCGATGCACGCGACCGGCGTACCCACCGTTGACGTCGTCATGACACAGCTGCATGCCGGCGGCAAGTTCGGCGGCGAGAACAGTGGCTACAACGTCAGCGGCGGCCTGCATGGTGTCGGCGTTTCGGTGGTCAATGCTCTGTCGAAGTTGCTTGAGGTCGATATCTCCCGGGATGGCCACGAGTGGTCTCAGGTCTACGACCACGCGGTACCGGGGACGCTCAAGCAGGGTGAGGCGACCAAGAAAACCGGGACCACGATCAGGTTCTGGGCCGACGCTGAGATCTTCGAGACCACCGAGTACGACTTCGAAACGGTGGCCCGCAGATTGCAGGAGATGGCATTTCTGAACAAGGGGTTGACCATCAACCTCAACGACGAGCGGGTGACCAAGACCGAGATCGTCGACGAAGTCGTCAGCGATACCGCGGAAGCACCGAAGTCTGCCGAAGAAAAGGCCGCGGAATCTGCTGCACCGCATAAGGTCAAGCACCGTACGTTTCATTACCCCGGCGGATTGGTCGACTACGTCAAGCACATCAACCGGACCAAGAACCCGATCCACAGCACAATCGTGGATTTCTCGGGCAAGGGACCGGGCCACGAGGTCGAGATCGCAATGCAGTGGAACGCCGGATATTCGGAGTCGGTGCATACCTTCGCCAACACCATTAATACGCACGAGGGCGGCACCCACGAAGAGGGCTTCCGCAGCGCGTTGACCTCGGTGGTGAACAAGTACGCTAAGGACAAGAAGCTACTCAAGGACAAGGACGCCAACCTCACCGGCGACGACATCCGCGAAGGCTTGGCCGCGGTTATCTCTGTTAAGGTCAGCGAACCGCAGTTCGAGGGCCAGACCAAAACCAAACTCGGCAACACCGAAGTCAAGTCGTTTGTGCAGCGCGTCTGCAACGAACAGCTCACGCACTGGTTCGAAGCCAACCCCGCGGATGCAAAAGTGGTTGTCAACAAGGCAGTGTCGTCGGCCCAGGCACGGATCGCGGCGCGTAAGGCGCGGGAGTTGGTGCGCCGCAAGAGCGCAACTGACATCGGCGGTCTGCCCGGTAAACTGGCCGACTGCCGTTCCTCAGATCCGCGAAAGTGCGAACTGTATGTGGTGGAAGGCGATTCGGCCGGCGGTTCGGCGAAGAGCGGCCGCGACTCGATGTTCCAGGCCATCCTGCCGTTACGCGGCAAGATCATCAACGTGGAGAAGGCCCGCATCGACCGGGTGCTGAAAAACACCGAAGTTCAAGCGATCATCACCGCACTGGGCACCGGGATCCACGACGAGTTCGATCTGACCAAGCTGCGCTACCACAAGATCGTGCTGATGGCCGACGCGGACGTTGACGGCCAGCACATTTCGACGCTGCTGTTGACCTTGTTGTTCCGTTTCATGCGGCCGCTGATCGAAAACGGGCATGTATTCCTGGCCCAACCACCCCTGTACAAGCTGAAGTGGCAGCGCACCGATCCGGAGTTCGCCTACTCCGACCGAGAACGGGATGGTCTGTTAGAGGCCGGGCAGAAGGCCGGCAGGAAGATCAACAAGGAAGACGGCATCCAGCGCTACAAGGGTCTGGGCGAGATGGATGCCAAGGAGTTGTGGGAGACAACCATGGACCCGGCGGTCCGGGTGCTGAGGCAAATCACGCTCGACGATGCAGCCGCCGCCGACGAGTTGTTCTCCATCCTGATGGGCGAGGACGTCGAGGCGCGCCGAAGCTTTATCACCCGTAACGCCAAGGACGTTCGCTTCCTGGATGTCTGATGAATCAGACACGCCAACCGAAAACGAGGGACCCTGAAGAAACATGACTGACACCACGCTGCCACCGGGTGACGACTCCGTCGACCGGATCGAGCCGGTAGACATTCAGCACGAGATGCAGCGCAGCTATATCGATTACGCGATGAGCGTGATCGTGGGCCGCGCATTACCCGAGGTGCGTGACGGGCTCAAGCCGGTGCACCGTCGAGTGCTCTACGCGATGTACGACTCCGGGTTCCGGCCGGATCGCAGCCACGCCAAGTCCGCGCGTTCCGTCGCCGAGACGATGGGTAACTACCACCCGCACGGCGATGCGTCCATCTATGACACCTTGGTGCGGATGGCACAGCCGTGGTCGCTGCGGTACCCGCTGGTCGACGGTCAGGGGAACTTCGGTTCGCCGGGCAACGACCCCGCTGCGGCCATGAGATATACCGAGGCCCGGCTGACGCCGCTGGCAATGGAAATGCTCCGCGAAATCGATGAGGAGACTGTCGATTTCGTACCTAACTACGACGGCCGCGTGCAAGAGCCGACGGTGCTGCCCAGCCGGTTCCCCAACCTGCTGGCCAACGGTTCCGGCGGGATTGCGGTCGGCATGGCGACGAACATGCCGCCGCACAACCTGCGCGAGCTTGGCGAGGCGGTTTTCTGGGCGCTGGATAACTACGACGCCGACGAAGAAGCGACGCTGGCCGCCGTCATGGAGCGGATCAAAGGCCCCGACTTCCCCACAGCAGGGCTGATCGTCGGTTCGCAAGGTATCGCCGATGCTTACAAGACCGGCCGCGGTTCCATTCGGATGCGTGGAGTGGTTGCGGTAGAAGAAGATTCGCGCGGCCGGACATTACTGGTCATCACCGAGTTGCCATACCAGGTGAACCACGACAACTTCATCACCTCCATCGCCGAGCAGGTTCGCGACGGCAGGCTCGCTGGAATCGCCAACGTCGAAGATCAAGGCAGCGACCGGGTCGGCGTGCGCATCGTCGTCGAGGTCAAGCGCGACGCGGTGGCCAAGGTGGTGCTCAACAATCTCTACAAGCACACCCAACTCCAGACCAGCTTTGGCGCCAACATGCTGTCGATCGTCGACGGCGTGCCGCGCACCTTGCGGTTGGACCAGATGATCCGCTACTACGTCGAGCACCAACTCGACGTCATCGTCCGGCGCACCACCTACCGGCTGCGCAAGGCGAACGAGCGGGCCCACATTCTGCGCGGTCTGGTCAAGGCCCTGGACGCGCTGGACGAAGTGATCGCTTTGATCCGGGCCTCGGAGACCGTCGACATCGCTCGCACCGGGCTGATCGAGCTGCTCGACATCGACGAGATCCAAGCCCAGGCCATCCTGGACATGCAGCTACGCCGGCTCGCGGCGCTGGAGCGCCAGCGCATCATCGACGACCTGGCCAAGATCGAGGCCGAGATCGCGGACCTGGAAGACATTCTGGCCAAGCCCGAGCGGCAGCGTGGGATCGTGCGGGACGAGCTGGGCGAGATCGTCGAAAAGTATGGCGACGACCGCCGTACCCGGATCATCCCGGCTGACGGAGACGTGAGCGACGAGGACCTGATCGCTCGCGAGGACGTGGTCGTCACCATCACCGAGACCGGGTACGCCAAGCGCACCAAGACCGATCTGTACCGCAGCCAGAAACGGGGCGGCAAGGGCGTGCAGGGCGCCGGGCTCAAGCAGGACGACATCGTCCGGCACTTCTTCGTGTGCTCGACGCACGACTGGATCCTGTTCTTCACGACCCAGGGCCGCGTGTACCGGGCGAAGGCCTACGAGTTGCCTGAGGCCTTGCGCACGGCGCGCGGTCAGCATGTCGCAAACCTGTTGGCCTTCCAGCCCGAGGAGCGCATCGCCCAGGTCATCCAGATCCAGAGTTACGAGGATGCCCCGTATCTGGTGCTGGCCACCCGGAACGGTCTGGTGAAGAAGTCCAAGCTGACCGACTTCGACTCGAACCGCTCGGGTGGAATCGTCGCGGTCAACCTGCGCGACAACGACGAGCTTGTCGGCGCCGTGCTGTGCTCGGCCGACGAAGACCTGCTGTTGGTCTCGGCCAACGGGCAATCCATCCGGTTCTCGGCGACCGACGAGGCACTGCGGCCGATGGGCCGCGCCACCTCCGGCGTGCAGGGGATGCGATTCAACACCGATGACCGGCTGTTGTCTCTGAACGTGGTTCGCGAAGGCACGTACCTGCTGGTCGCCACGTCCGGGGGCTACGCCAAACGGACCGGGATCGAGGAGTACCCCGTGCAGGGCCGCGGCGGCAAGGGCGTCCTGACCGTCATGTTCGACCGCCGGCGTGGCAGGCTGGTCGGAGCGTTGATTGTCGACGACGACAGCGAGCTGTACGCGATCACCTCCGTCGGCGGTGTCATCCGGACGGCGGCGCGCCAGGTCCGCAAGGCGGGACGGCAGACCAAGGGGGTTCGGTTGATGAACCTCGGCGAAGGCGACACACTGTTGGCTATCGCGCGCAACGCCGAGGAGACGGGCGACGACGCCGACGATGCGGACGACCAGACATAATGCGACGACCACCGCCCCGGTGGCGTTGGTACACAGGTAAGGAGTCGGTGTGACATCACCGAACGAGCCGGCCACCCAGGGTCAGGATGCCGCAGACTCGCCGCCATGGCAGCGAGGTGCCGCCCGGGCTTCTGAGGGAACGCGCCAGCAGGTAGAACAGCCCACCGATGTGCGACCCGCGGCCGCACCCGTCGGCGCTGACGCCCGGCTGAACCGGTTCATCTCCGGATCGACGACACCGGCGACAGGTGGCTCGGCGTCGAGGGCCGGCACGAAGGAGGCCGAGGCGGCGCCGGCGCGCGGGGACAGCGCTTCCGCTGATGCCTACGCCAGCGAATTGCCCGATCTGTCCGGGCCGATTCCACGGTCGTCACAGCGCGCCGCCACGCCCGACCGGAGTTCGGAGCCTGCGGGCCCGACTGGGCGCTCAACCACCTCGGAATCCCGGGAAAGCCGCGTGCAGATATCCCGGCGTACGCGGAGCGGACCGGTTCGGGCCAGCATGCAAATCCGCCGGATCGATCCGTGGAGCACGTTGAAGGTGTCCCTGACACTGTCCGTGGCATTGTTTTTCGTCTGGATGGTCGCGGTCGCGTTTCTCTACTTGGTGCTCGGTGGCATGGGCGTGTGGGCCAAACTGAACAGCAACGTCGGCGACCTGCTGAACAACACCAGTGGCAGCACCGGCGAACTCGTCTCAGCCGGCACTATCTTCGGCGGCGCCGTTCTGATCGGATTGGTCAATATCGTGTTGCTGACTGCCATGGCCACCATCGCCGCGTTTGTGTACAACCTGGCCACCGATCTGATCGGCGGCGTTGAAGTGACCCTCGCAGACCGCGATTAGTCGCGTTTTTGGGGGTGGGGCGCCGATTGCGGTAATCTCGGCGCTCGGCCGTACGCGAGTACGGGCCTATAGCTCAGGTGGTTAGAGCGCTTCGCTGATAACGAAGAGGTCGGAGGTTCGAGTCCTCCTAGGCCCACAACCATGTGCCCGTCAGGACGTTGTGTGAGACTCGCATTGCCGTTGGCATTGATCGCCGTGGTGGTCGTTGCGGTGGTGCGATCCAGACGCGGCGTCGAGGTATGGCATGTGGCCGCAGATATAACCGGTGAGATACCCGATCCGGACGAGGGGCCTTAGCTCAGTTGGTAGAGCACTGCCTTTGCAAGGCAGGTGTCAGGGGTTCGATTCCCCTAGGCTCCACAAGCCAAAAACGCAGTTCAAGCGCTATTTATCGCTCGTAGTGCCCAGGTCGTTGATCGCGACCCCGGCAGCTTCCACGTCCGACCCATACAGGTGCCCGTAGCGGTCCAGCGTCAACCCCGCCGATTCGTGCCCGAGCATGTTCTGGGGTGCGCCTTGATGTCGGCGCCGGCTGCGATCGCCAGGGAGGCCGCCGTGTGGCGAAGACATAGACGCCCTTGCGTTTGTCGACCTGTCCGACCGGGGCTTTGCGGGAAGGTGCTCGCCTCCAGGTAAGCCATGACATCGACCCGCGCATACATATGGAGCAAGGGGCCGAAAGGCCCTGGATTGCGGAGCCGCTCGTATCGACGATAGTCCTGTCACGGAAAGCACCGAAATGGCCAGCACTCAAGGAGTTGCGATGGAGGCGTTCACGTTAGATCCACGCTCTGGCATCGTTCGGATACGATCGCGACGCCACAGAGAAGGCCGATGATCCGTGGCCAACAGGCAGCGTCGAGGCGGTCCCTTCGACAGCTGATCTGGATTTTCCTGGGCACGATCACCGTTGCTTTCCTCATTTCGGCGGCGTCCCCCGTGATCGCAGGCGGCGCTGTGACGCGAGCGATGGACCAACTCAACGAGCACCTGCTGCCTGCCCAGGAGCAGGTTGCGGCGTTGGGCAAGGCGTATGTCGATGAAGAGACAGGTCAACGCGGATTCATGCTGACCGATAACCAGGTTTCTCTCGAACCGTACATCGCGGGAAAGACCGAGGCGGATCGACTGGTCGCCAAGCTACACGCCAGCCTGGCTGGCGACGGCGAGGCCAGCCGACGGCTGAGCGCCGCGGTCGCTACTGCCGACGACTGGGCTACCGAAGTCGCCGAACCCCAGATCGCCGCCCGGCGCGCAGGACCCATACCGCCGGATCAGCTCGAGGCGATGACGCTGGCGGGCAAGCGCCAGTTCGATCAGCTGCGTGTGCAGCTATCAGCGCTCGAAGCCCGCACACGTGCGCTGATAGCCGAGCAGTTCGATCGGGTCCGCGCCGCGCAGCAACGGACCAGTATCGTCCAGGGTGCAGCGGCGGTCCTGCTGCTGGCGGCAGTGATCATCTCCGACTGGTTGTCGCGCCACATGCTCACGCGGCCAGTCGCAAGCATGCTGCAGGACGTAACCGCAGTCGCTGGCGGCGACTACGATCGAACGGTTCGGAGCGCTGGCTCGCGTGAGGTCGCCGTGCTGGCCGATGCGGCCGAAACCATGCGCGACAGTCTGCGCAACCGAACGGCCGCGCTAGAGCAGGCCAACGACGAGATCCTCCGGCTGTCCGTCACCGACGAACTGACCGGGCTCAACAATCGCCGCGGCTTCTATCTGCTGGCCGAGGCTGCGTTGGACACGGCGCGCCGCCATGGCGGCAGCTGCCTGCTCGGCTACCTCGACGTCGACGGACTCAAGCAGATCAACGACGAACAGGGTCACCGCACTGGCGATGACCTGCTCTCGGACGTCGCCCAGGTGCTGCGCGCCACCCTGGGTCAGTCCGACATCCTCGCCCGAACCGGTGGAGATGAATTCTGCATGCTGGTACAGCATCCCGGTGAGCCAGCCGTGCTCAGAGAACGGATCTTCGCGGCGCTCCGGCGCTTTAACGAGGCGGCGGCCAGCCGACCCTACAGCCTTTCCGCCAGTATCGGTTTGGTCGAGGCCTGCCCCTCGGACTCCAGCACGCTCGACGAACTGCTCGCGCGCGCCGACAAACTGATGTACGAGGAAAAGAAGACCAAGCTCGATTGGTGTTGACAAATTGATTTAGTCGCGGCCCGCAACCCCGTGGTCTGGCTGGATTTACCCGACGCATTTTTGGGGGCGATAATTGAAATGCGTGATGGAAAATGCCAGCTGGCCAATTCAATTCAGTTGCACAGCAACATACTTGGAAAGTTTCCGGCATGAGAGCACGGGGGACCGCGGCTGGACATCGGCACGACCAGCGCGTCAGGCAGCCTCCACAACTTAATATCGAAGCCTAGTCAAATAGCGCAGTTCAGGGGCGCGGTTGCACGTCCACGCTGGGCGGGCGGGGCGACGGCTCTGGGCGCGATGTTCGCCGGACGATGCTGAACACCGCGGCGCCGCCGGCCAATACCGCGACGACGATGCCAGCAACTAGCAACGCCCGCCTGTTACGGCGTTGCGACCGCCGGGCCTCTTGCAGCGCGTTTGGCAGGTTCGTGACCACTTCCTGCGCGGCGGCCAACTCCTGGGCGATCGTCTCTTGGGCCGCCGCGATGTCGCGCGCCAGTTGCCCTTGTCGGTATCGGCGGCGAAGCTCCGACGTGGTCGTCTGCGCAGATTGCACACCGAGCCCGACAACCCCTCGAGTAACGTCCAGCGGTCCCACGGCGGAATACGTCAGGCCTCGGGCCAGCCGCTCGCGGGGGGTCAACCGGGATTCCACCTTGGTCTTCATCTGCCGCCTTTCTGTGCTGCTCGCTGGCACGCTCGCCAATTCGTGAAACCTACCGGCCGCCACCATAAGCGCACCGAGCGACACCGGCTGCGGGCGTGCGGGTCCGTGATGGCAGACTCTCGTCTCGTGACTAACAGCCCCATTCAGACTGCCACCGCCACGCTGCATACCAACCGCGGCGACATCAAGGTCGCCCTGTTCGGAAACCATGCGCCCAAGACCGTCGCCAACTTTGTTGGCCTTGCGCAGGGGACCAAGGACTACTCGACCCAGAACTCGTCGGGCGGCCCGGCCGGCCCGTTCTACGATGGAGCGGTTTTTCATCGGGTGATCCAGGGCTTCATGATCCAGGGCGGGGATCCGACGGGCACGGGCCGTGGTGGTCCGGGCTACAAGTTCGCCGACGAGTTCCACCCGGAACTGCAGTTCGACAAGCCTTATCTCCTGGCGATGGCCAACGCTGGGCCGGGCACCAACGGCTCGCAGTTCTTCATCACCGTCGGCGAGACGCCGCACTTGAACCGGCGTCACACCATCTTCGGTGAGGTGACCGACCCGCAATCACAGAAAGTCGTCGACGCGATCGCGACCACGGCCACCGACGGCAACGACCGTCCCACCGAAGCGGTCGTTATCGAGTCGATCACGATCACATAGGCATCCCGGTCCGCCCCCGGCTCAGTGGTTTTCAGCGTCCGGTCTGCCCGGCGTAGCCGGCGGCGGTGAGGGCGTCGAGTACGTCCAACGGGTCGGTGCCCAGGTCCCAACGGGAGAAGATGACCAGTCCCCCGTCGGCCAGTTCGACCTCGAGTAACCGAACCTTGCGGCCGAAGCGCCGGAACTCGGTGATGCGGATGATTTTGATGTCCGGTTGCCGCAATAGTCGCGTCCTGAACCAGCCCCGCAAAGCCAGACCCTCCGGGGCAATTGCCAGTTTCGGACGTGCGCGCCACGACACACCCGCAAACAAGATCAGGCCCAGCGCCGCAATGCCGGTCAGCAGACGACCCGGCCGGTCTGTGACTAGGGTCACAGAAGCGATAGCCATCAAAACGCCAACGGCCCCGCAACCAGCGATTCCCGCCGCGGGCGGCTCCCAGGTTGTTTGCTGCATGCGATTTCCGGCCCCTCCACCACTGCCAACGCGGTTATCCACAGACGCTATCAACAGTGGGGATAAATCACACGCATGTGATTGGGTGACGCCACAGTTGCTGGTCGGGTAACGGAGGGACCGCGAGTTGAATTCATTGCGAGGTCCGGGCCAGACCCGTTTGCCGTCAGTGCCAACGCATGGTGAGCAACAAGCCGGTGATCATGAAAGCGAACGCGATCGCGTAGTTCCACGGACCGAGTTGAGCCATCCAGTGCAGTGCGGTCGGGGCCTGGCTTCCGACGGCGGCCAATTGGAACACCATCAGCCAGATGAGCCCGATCAGCATCAGGCCGACAAACAGGCAGACGAACCACACACTCGACGGTCCGACCTTCACTTTCACCGGCGTGCGGCTGACCGCGGTGACGGTGAAGTCGTTCTTCTTGCGGACCTTTGACTTCGGCATGATTTCCTCGGGTTACCTTGGGTCTACTCGGGAGTGACCTCAACAACACGGTGCTAGCTTGGCTACGAGACTAGCCCATCGGGCCCTGTGACCAGGAGACGGAGAGCCGATGAGCGATACGCGCCGCTCGCCGTGGCGTTTCGGCGTACCAGTGGTGTGCCTGCTGGCCGGGCTGCTGCTGGCCGCCACGCACTGGGTGTCCGGCGGCTCCGAGATCCGCCGCAGTGACGCACCGCGCCTGGTCGACCTCGTCCGCGCGGTGCAGTCCTCAGTCGGTCGCCTCAACGCCGAACGCGACGAGCTGGCAAACAAGATCGACTCTATCCATGGGCGGTATCCGGACGCAGCTCTGGCCGCGATGCGGAGGCGTTCTGCCGAGCTGGCTGGCGAGGCTGGCATGGATCCGGTCCACGGCCCGGGCCTGGTGGTGACGCTGCAGGACGCGCAACGCGACGCCAATGGCCGCTTCCCGCGAGATGCCTCGCCCGACGACCTGGTGGTGCACCAGCAGGACATCCAGGCCGTCCTCAATGCGTTGTGGAGCGCCGGTGCGGAGGCCGTCCAGATGCAGGACCAGCGGATCATCGGAACCTCCGTGCCCCGCTGCGTCGGGAACACCTTGTTACTCAACGGGCGCACTTATAGCCCGCCCTACACGATCACCGCGATCGGCGATGCCACTGCCATGCAGGGGGCTCTTGCGGCGGCTCCCTTGGTGACCCTCTACAAGCAGTACGTGGTGCGCTTCGGGCTCGGCTATCGCGAAGAGGTCAAGCCCGATGTACAGCTCGTCGGCCATTCCGAACCGGTCCGGATGCATTACGCACAGCCCGCAGGCCCATTAGGGTATTAAGAGCGGTACTGAGGCCCGGCGGCCCTGGCGGTAGCCTGACACGATGCGGATCCTGGTTGTCGACAACTACGACAGCTTCGTGTTCAACCTGGTGCAGTATCTCGGTCAGCTCGGGGTCGAGGCCGAGGTGTGGCGCAATGACGATGCGCGGCTAACCAGGCAGGACAGCGAGGGGTCCGTCGCCGAGCGGTTCCACGGCGTACTGCTCAGCCCCGGTCCGGGCACCCCGGAACGCGCGGGCGCGTCGATCAGCCTGGTGCGGGAGTGCGCTGCTGCGCGTACCCCCTTGTTGGGAGTCTGCCTGGGACACCAGGCCATCGGCGTCGCATTCGGCGCCACCGTGGACCGCGCACCGGAGTTACTGCACGGAAAGACCAGTAGCGTATTTCACTCGAATGTCGGTGTGTTACAGGGGCTTCCGGATCCATTTACGGCAACCCGGTACCACTCGCTGACAATCCTGCCGGAGTCGCTGCCGACCGTGCTGGAGGTCACGGCCCGCACCCAAAGCGAAGTGATCATGGCGGTGCGTCACACCGAACTGCCGATTCATGGCGTGCAGTTTCATCCGGAGTCGATTCTGACCGAGGGCGGGCACCGGATGCTGGCCAATTGGCTCGGCTATTGCGGGTGGGTCCGCGACGACACGCTGGTCCGCCGACTGGAGAATGAGGTCCGGGCCGCGGTCCGGCCGTATTTCCCCACCGATCCCGCGGCTACTGACCGAACTTCAGCGTGATGATCCCGTCCTTGTTGACCCCACTGCCGGCCGGCGGGTTCTGAAACACGATCTTGTTGTGCTGCGCGCCACCGGCGTCGACGTCGGGGCCCTTGTCCAGCAGCCCTGCCCAGCCGAGCGCGTGCAACCGCGGCTCGGCGTCCGTCCAGAACATGCCGGTCACATCGGGCATCACGATTTGGTTGCCCTTGGAGACCTGCAGCTCGATTACCTTGTCGAGCGGAACCGTCTGGCCCTTAGGCGGATTGGTGCTGAGCACTTCACCGGCCGGCCGCGGGCTGTCCACCGGCGCCTGAGTGAACTTGGTGAAGCCATTGACGGTCAGGCTCTTTTGCGCGTCGTCGACGGACTGGCCGGTGACGTCGGGCACCTCCTTGGTCTCCGGCCCCGAGCCGATGATGACGGTCACGACGTTGGTGATCGCCGACGTCTGGTTGGCCGGCGGGTCGGTCGCGATCACCTTGCCCAGCGTCTCCGGGGTCGACGGCGAGCTCGCCTGCTTGAACTTGGTGAATCCGGCCGCCTTCAACTTGGTGACCGCGTCGGCGTAGCTCAGCGAGGAGACGTCGGGTACTTCACGCTGCTCGGGTCCGGTGGAGACGTTGACGGTGATCTCGTCGCCCGCGCTCACCGATGCGTTGGCGCCGGGGTCCGTGCCGATGACGTGGTCGGGCGGAATCGACGAGTCTGGCTTTTGCAGGGTGCGTGGCTTGAAGCCGCGGTTTTGCAACACAGCGATAGCGTCGGCCGACACCTGGCCTCGCACATCGGGGACTTGAATGTCGCGAGTATTGCCACCGAACGTATTGAAGCTGACGACGACGGCGAGCGTCAGGACCGCCAGCACGGCGACGGCCACCACCCAGCGGCCAACTGAACCACCGTGATCACCGTCGGTATCCAGGGCCTGGCGAGGTAGTGGATCGGTACGCGGGGCGTTTTGGTTCGAAGGCGCGGCCGACATCAGCGAGGTCCGCTCGGCGTCAGTGAGAATCTTGGGCGCTTCGGGTGCCTCGCCGTTGTGCACGCGGACCAGGTCGGCACGCATCTCCGCCGCGGTCTGGTAGCGGTTCTCGGGGTTCTTGGCCAGCGCCTTGAGCACCACGGCGTCGAGTTCGGCTGAGATGCCCTCGTGTCGTTGCGACGGTGCAACCGGGTCTTCCCGGACATGCTGGTAGGCGACTGAGACGGGCGAGTCCCCAGTGAAAGGTGGTTCACCGGTGAGCATTTCGTAAAGAACGCAGCCCAACGAGTAGACGTCGGAGCGGGCGTCTACGGATTCGCCGCGAGCTTGTTCGGGCGACAGGTACTGGGCGGTCCCAATAACGGCAGCGGTCTGGGTCACGCTATTACCGCTGTCGGCAAGCGCGCGTGCGATGCCGAAGTCCATCACCTTGACCGCGTCCTTCGTCGTGATCATGATGTTCGCCGGCTTGACATCGCGGTGAATGATGCCGTGCTGATGGCTGAAGTTCAGCGCCTGGCACGCGTCGGCGATGACCTCGATGGCCCGCCGGGGGGGCATCGGACCGTCGGTCTGCACAATGTCGCGCAGGGTGACGCCTTCGACGTACTCCATGACGATGTAGGGCAGCGGCCCGGCGGGTGTGTCGGCCTCGCCGGTGTCGTAGACCGCCACGATGGAAGGGTGATTGAGAGCAGCGGCGTTTTGCGCCTCACGCCGGAAGCGGAGGTAGAAGCTCGGGTCGCGGGCCAGGTCGGCGCGCAGCACCTTGACTGCGACATCGCGGTGCAAACGGAGGTCGCGTGCCAGATGAACTTCCGACATACCCCCGAAACCGAGGATCTCGCCTAGTTCATAACGGCCGGAAAGCGGCTCCGGGCTGCTCATTTCGGCGTCTCGTATCGGGACGCCCAATCAAGCCTCAGGTTGTCACGGATCCCCGAACCGTTCGGTGTCTTGCTGGGCGGAGAGGGCGGTGCGGCTGGTGGGGTCCCCGTGTCGGTGACCGTCGGGGCGGGCGTCTGTTGGTGGGTCTCACCGCGGGAGTTGATGACGATGAGCACCGCGATGATGATCGCCAGCGCTCCAAGCACACCTGCGGCCCACAGCAGCGCTCGCTGGCCGGATGAGAACGTGCGCCGGGAGGGTGCCGGGCGGTGACCGCCCGTTGAGGGGCGGGACGACCGGCGCGGCACGGCGTTACGGCCGCTGGAGGTCGTGGTGGATCTGGTCGGTGGGCCTGCGGGCATGATCGCGGCGGGGGACGCCCGGCCAGCCGGCGGTGACTGGCTAGGTCGTGGCGGTCGGCGGCCGGCCCGCACCGCGGCGACGGCGTCGGCGAACGGTCCCCCACTGCGATAGCGCATGCTCGGGTTCTTCACCAGCGTGATCTCGATGAGTTCCCGCACGTTGGGCGGCAACTCGGAGGGCAGTGGGGGCGGTGGCTCCTTGATGTGTTTCATCGCAACCGTCAGGGCGCCATCTCCGGTAAATGGCCGCTTCCCTGAAACAACCTCATACCCAACGACTCCCAGCGCGTAAACGTCACTGGACGGGGTCGCATCGTGCCCAAGAGCTTGTTCGGGCGCGATGTATTGGGCGGTGCCCATCACCATGCCGGTCTGGGTTACCGGCGCTGCGTCAACGGCCTTGGCGATGCCGAAGTCGGTGATCTTCACCTGTCCGGTGGGCGTGATCAAGATGTTTCCTGGTTTGACGTCGCGGTGCACCAGGCCGGCCGCGTGTGCAACTTGAAGAGCGCGGCCGGTCTGTTCGAGCATGTCCAGCGCGTGCCGCAGTGACAACCGCCCGGTACGTTTGAGCACCGAATTCAGTGGCTCGCCGTTGACGAGTTCCATCACCAGGTAGGCGGTGCGCCCCTCGCCGTCCATCTGGCTTTCGCCGTAGTCGTGGACGCTGGCGATGCCCGGGTGGTTAAGCATCGCGGAGATGCGCGCTTCAGCACGGAAGCGCTCAATGAACTCCGGGTCCTGGGAGAACTCCCCCTTGAGCACCTTGACCGCAACGCGCCTGCCCAGCCGGCTGTCCACCGCCTCCCAGACTTGGCCCATGCCGCCGGTGGCGATCAGCCGCTGCAGGCGGTACCGGCCCGACAGCGTCACCCCAACTCGCGGACTCATGGTCCCCCCTGCAACGCGGCCTCGATCACGGCCCTTCCGATCGGTGCGGCGAGTGCTCCCCCGGTCGCGGACAGTCGGTCGGCGCCGCCCTCTACCAGCACCGCCACCGCAACTTTCGGAGCTTGCGCGGGCGCAAACGCGATGTACCACGCGTGCGGTGGAGTATGACGCGGGTCGGTGCCATGCTCCGCGGTTCCGGTCTTGGATGCGATCTGCACGCCGGGAATGGCCCCTTTCTGCTGTGCTACCTTCTCGGCGCCGACCATCAGCTCTGTTAGCTTAGCGGCGACCTGCGGTGACACCGCGTGGCGCTGCTGATAGGGAGCAGTCGTGCTGATGTTGGCCAGGTCTGGTCCCTTGAGGCTGTCGATCAAGTAGGGGTGCATCGTCACGCCGCCATTCGCGATGGTGGCGGCGATCTCGGCGTTCTGCAACGGCGTCAGCGCAACGTCCTTCTGGCCGATGCTCGACATCCCCAACGCGGCGTCGTCCGGGATGATCCCGACGGTCGATTCGGCTACCTGCAGCGGGATGACGCTTGGTGTGCCGTCCATCCCGAATGAATGGGCCATGCTGCGCAGCGCGTCCGCTCCGGTGGCGATGCCCAACTGAACGAATGCGGTGTTGCACGACAAGGCAAATGCCTGCCGAAGCGACACCGATGGTTCGCTGCCGCACGGGGTCCCTCCGTAGTTCTCCAAAGTGGCCGTGCTGCCCGGCAGCGTGATCTTGGGCGCCGCGGTGAGCTGCTCGTCCTCGTTGGCGCCACCCTGCAGCGCCGCCGCGGTCGTAATCACCTTGAATGTAGAACCGGGCGGATAGGTCTCGGAGATGGCGCGGTTGGTCATCGGCGAATCAGGGTCGTCACGAAGGCGCTGCCACGCCTGCTGCTGTTGCGCGGGATCGTGCGACGACAACAGGTTGGGATCGAACGACGGCGACGACACCATAGCTAGAATTTTGCCGGTGGACGGTTCCAGGGCGACGACGGCTCCCTTGCACGGCGGTCCGCCGCAACCCTGTTGCATCGAGTCCCAGGCCGCCTGCTGGACACGCGGATTGATCGTCGTTTCGACATTGCCGCCGCGTGGGTCGCGGCCGGTGAAGAAGTCGGCCAACCGGCGTCCGAAGAGCCGTTCGTCGGAGCCGTTCAAAAGCGCGTCCTCGGCGCGTTCGAGTCCGGTGCTCGAATAACGCAGTGAGTAAAAACCGGTAATCGGTGCGTATACAGCCGGATTGGGGTAGACCCGCAGGAAACGGAATCGGCTGTCGGTGGCCACCGAATAGGCCAGCAGCTGCCCACCCGCGATGATCTGACCGCGTTGACGTGAATACTCGTCGAGCAGGACGCGCTGATTGCGCGGATCGGCACGCAGGCCGTCCGCGGTGAACACCTGAGTCATCGTGGCGTTGAGCAGTAGCAGCACGATCAGCGCCATCACGGTCACCGAGATTCGGCGGAGGGAGGTGTTCATACCCGCTCGATCACCTCGGTGCCGGCCGCCGCGATTGGCGACGTGTTCGCCGGGCGGGTGCGCAATGGACGACGGGCGCTGTGCGAGATGCGAGCCAGGATGGCCAGTAATACGTAATTCGCCAGCAGCGATGACCCGCCGTAAGACATCCAGGGCGTGGTCAAGCCAGTCAGTGGAATGAGCTTGGTTACCCCGCCGACGACAATGAAAAGCTGGATGGCCAGTGTCGATGCCAAGCCCGCGGCGAGTAGCTTGCCGAAGCTGTCACGTGTCGCGATCGCAGTGCGCAAGCCGCGGACGATGATGATGGTGAACAGCATCAAGATGGCGGCCAACCCCACCAACCCGAGTTCTTCGCCGAACGCAGCGATGATGAAATCCGTCGACGCCGCCGGCACCGTATCGGGCTGACCGTTACCGAGGCCCGTGCCGAAGATCCCGCCGGTCGCAAAACTGAACAGTGACTGCACCATCTGATAGCCGCTGCCGTCGGGGTCGGCGAACGGATCCCACCACGTCTGCACGCGGACGCGGACGTGTTCGAAAATGAAATACGCCACAACGCTTCCCGCGGCGAATAACACCAACCCGATAACTACCCAACTGAAGCGCTGGGTGGCGAGGTACACCACCACCAGAAACGACGCGTACAACAGCAGCGATGTCCCCAGATCCTTCTCCAAGACCATCACGCCGACGGAGATCACCCAGGCAGCCAGCAGCGGTGCGAGGTCACGCGGGCGGGGCAGGGTCATTCCCATCAAATGCTTGCCGACACTGGTGAACAGGCCGCGCTTGGCGACCAACACCGCTGCGAAGAAGATCAGCAGCAGTATCTTGGAGAACTCGGCGGGCTGTATCGAGAAGCCCGGCAAGCGGATCCAGATCTTCGCGCCGTTCTGCTCCGACATCGACGCGGGCAACAGCGCAGGGACCGCCAAGAAAATCAGACCCACCAACCCATATATGTAGCTGTAGCGGGCGAGTTGTCGATGATCCTTCAAGAACGTCACCACCAGTGCAAATGTCGCCACCCCGACCAGGGTCCACAGCATTTGCTGGCTCGCGTTGGGGTGATGGCGTCCACCGAACTCGTTGTTGACGAGGTCGAGCCGGTGGATCATCACCAGCCCAAGTCCGTTGAGCAGGGCCACTATCGGCAGCAGCAGGGGGTCGGTGTACGGGGCGAAGCGCCTGATGGCCAGGTGGGCGCCGCCGAACACCGCCATAAAAGCCAGTCCGTATCTGGTCAGGTCCCACCGCAAGCCCTGCTGCTGGTTGGCCTCCACGATGAGTAACGCTGCAACAGTGATCAGAGCGGCGAAGCACAGCAGCAGCAATTCGGCGTTGCGGCGGGTGGGCAGCGGAGGTGTCACCGCGACCGCAGGCTGGATTTGGGTCGTCATGCCGGGGCCCGGCAGTCGACACCCGGCTGCTGTGGGGGTGGCGGGAGCGTGGTTACCGGCGGCGAGGTGGTGATTGTTGCGGGCGAAGCCGGCGCGGCGCTTGGCGTGCTCGGGGTGATGCCGTTGGGCTTAGCAGTAGTGGGGGGCGTGCTGGACGTTGGCAGTGGCGTGGCGTTTGGCTCCGGTGCACCGCTTACGTCGGTCGGCGGGGATGTTGCGCGCGGTGGCGGGCACGGCAATAGGGCCTTGGCGGATAACGTGCGCAACTGCGCTTCGGCCTCGTCCAGTGAGCCGGCCGGAATTACACCCTGAACCTGTGCCCGTTCAGGAGAGGGTAGATCTTGCAGCTTCATCACGTGGCAGTTGAGCGGCTCGCCGGATTGGCTGTAATTGATCAGAGACAGCTCGTTGCGGGCGTTGAGACAGCCCACCAAATAGGGCTCGTTCAACGATATGCCCAGCAGCGACCCTTGAATTCCTCGCATGAGGGCGACGAAGCCGCTGTACTCGGCGACGTAGTAGTTGCTCCTGATGACCCAGCGTCCGACAGCCACGCCCGCCAGCACCAGCAGCACCACCACTGTGAGCGCGATGGCCAGCCGTGACCTGGACCAACGCGGCCGACTGACTTGTTCGACTTGCGGCGGAACACGTTTGGCGGTTTCTTTGCGGGGGCTGATGGCCGAGGCCCGGCCGGCGGAAGTGTTGGGCAGAGTGGTCAGCTGGTCGTCTTCACCGGATACCGCACCGGCGAGAATCGGCTGGGTTTGGCCGTAGTCGTAGTCGACAACGTCAGCGACCACGACCGTAACGTTGTCGGGGCCACCGCCGCGCAGCGCCAATTCGATGAGGCGGTAAGCGCTTTCGGCCACATCCGGGATCTGCAGGGCCTCGTGGATAGTTTCGTCGCTGACCGGGTCCGACAGCCCATCCGAGCATAGTAGGTAACGATCCCCGGCACGTGCTTCTCGCATGGTCAGGAATGGCTCGACCTCGTGACCGGTCAATGCCCGCATGATCAACGAGCGCTGGGGGTGGCTATGCGCCTCCTCTGCGGTGATTCGGCCTTCGTCGACCAGGGTCTGAACGAAAGTGTCGTCTTTGGTGATCTGGGTCAGTTCGCCGTCTCTCAGCATGTACCCCCGCGAGTCACCGATGTGCGCCAGCCCGAGTCGGTTGCCGGCGAACAGGATTGCGGTGAGCGTGGTCCCCATGCCCTCGAGATCGGGTTCCATCTCGACCTGGTCTGCGATAGCCGAGTTGCCAGAGCGCACCGCGTCGTCGAGCTTGCTGAGCAGGTCGCCACCGGGCTCGTCATCATCGAGGTGGGCCAGTGCCGCGATGACCAGTTGGGAGGCCACCTCGCCGGCCGCGTGGCCGCCCATCCCGTCGGCCAGCGCCAGTAATCGTGCGCCGGCGTAGACCGAGTCTTCGTTGTTGGCGCGTACCAGGCCGCGATCGCTGCGGGCGGCATATCGCAGGACCAGGGTCACGGGCGCAACTCCTTGGTCCCGGCTCCGCCGGCATCTTCGTCGTCGGCGCGGGTCACGGGCGCAACTCGATTGCCGTTTTGCCGATCCGAACCGGCGTTCCCATCGGAACTCGTACCGCCGTCGTCACCTTCGCCCTGTCAAGGTAAGTACCGTTGGTCGATCCTAGATCCTCGACATACCATTCGAAGCCCCGCTGGGATAGCCGGGCGTGCCGCGTCGAGGCATAGTCGTCGGTGAGCACCAGGGTGGAGTCGTCTGCGCGTCCGATCAACACCGGTTGACCGCTGAGTGTGATACGGGCACCCGCCAGCGATCCGTCAGTCACTACCAGGTAGCGCGCCGCGCGCCCGCGCTGGCGCGACGGTAGCAGGGTGCCCCGCAATGCCAGGCCGCGCCGCACCATGACGGCGCCTGTTGGCGCGTAGATATCGGTCCGCAAGATACGCAGCACCGACCAGATGAATACCCAGAGCAACATCAAAAACCCGGCACGCGTCAGTTGCAGTACCAGTCCCTGCATCTGGCGTCCTTTCCGTCCTGGCGCCGGACCCCGCATGGTGACACCGAGCACATCAGCAACGCCACGATACTTGTACGGTGGTCGACGTGGGTCGAAGCCCGGCGGCGTCGCGTCCGCCGGGTTCAGTGAATGCGGACGATGATCTCCGAGTGCCCCAGACGGACGACGTCGCCATCGGCCAACTGCCACTCCTGTACGGGTGCGTTGTTGACGGTGGTGCCGTTGGTGGAATTGAGATCGGCTAGTAGGGCGACCTGTCCATCCCACCGGATCTCGAGGTGGCGCCGAGACACGCCAGTGTCCGGCAGCCGGAACTGGGCGTCTTGTCCGCGGCCCACGATGTTGGAGCCTTCGCGCAACTGGTAGGTCCGGCCGCTGCCGTCATCGAGCTGCAGGGTCACCGAGGTTCCGGCCGCTCCATAGCCGACTTGCCCGTAACCGCCGTAGCCACCCGCCGGCTGCCCGTATTCAGCGGCGGGCGGTTGGCCGTAGTCGTATTCGCGGTTGACGGTCTCGGGATAGCCGGCGCTAGGAGGTGCGTACCCGCCTTGAGGGCTTTCGGCGTACTGGGTGTAATCGGCCTGCGGGTACTCAGGCCGGCCGTATCCCTGGCCCCCCTGCTGATAACCCGGGTCGTATCCGCCACCATCGGGGTAGCCCGGCCGCTGTTCGGGCTGGCCGTAACCACCCTCCTCCGGGCGAGCGGGTCCGCGAGCTCCCTGGGCATAGTCGCCGTACCCGCCATAGCCCGGCTGGCCACCGCCACCCTGCTGACCACCGGCGGGGGGGCCAGGAGGGGCGTAGCCGCCGCCCGGGCGATAGGCCTGGTCGCCGTAGCCGGCGGGGGCAGGCGGACGCTGCTCATAGGACGGTGGTGGGTAGCCACCTGCGTCTTGATACCCGGCTTGTGGGTCCGGATAACCGGCCGACTCTTGGTAGCCGCGCTGTTCTTGGTAGCCGCGCGGGTCGGGGTAAGCCGCCGGGTCGGCGTAGCCGCCGCGCTGCTCGGGATAGCCGCCCTGGTCGGGATACCCGCCCTGCTCTGGATAGCCGCCCTGGTCGGGATGCCGGGGCGGGGGGTATCCCTGCTGCGGTGGGTAGCCCGCCTGTTCTGGCGGGTAGCCGCCGCGCGGGTCCGGACCGCCCTGCGGGTCCGGCCCACCCCGGGGGTCTTCTTGCGGGCGTGCGTAGCGGTCGTCGTAGTACTCATCGCCGGGCCGCCCCTGCCCCGGCCCGCGGTAGCTCGGATTGTCAGTCATGGGTGCTACTCCTGGTTCTGCGCCGGACGCGTGGTTCGATTGTTGCCGGACGGGATCATCGACCGTCGGGCGGGTCTCTACGTCGGGGTTGACAGCCCCGCGGGCGCGGAGCTGGCCGGTGTGCAGGTTCGACGACTGCTCGAACCGGACGACCACCTCACCATACGTTTGCCACCCCTGTTCATGGATAAAGTCAGCCAAGTAGTTAGCGAATGTGTTCGACTTGAGATCCTGATCGGTGCCCACCTTCTCAAAGTCGTATACACCGAGGGTAATGATGTATTCGTTGGGCGCCAAAAGCCGGTTTCCCGGCAGCGCCCGGACTCCGTATTCGGCTTCCCGCCGTAAGAGGGCTTCGATCTCCTGCGGGACGATCGATCCCCCGAACACCCGGGCAAACGCATTTCCTACGCTCGACTCCAGCCTGCGCTCGATGCGTCGAGCGAGCCCTTTGTGGCTACTCATCCGTCGGCGTTCATTCGCACTTGCGCTCGCGTATTGCCGAGACAAAGCAAATGGCGCGCCCGCGTGTGTGTCACCCAAGCATGGTATCGGCCCAGCGCGACACCGCGGCACCGTGAGAATTGTGAGAATCGCATCGGCGCAGCTCAGACCCTCCGAGACGATTGGGGTGCGATGCCATTAGAGTGATATGGTCCATCGGTTGTTTTCCCGGGCGAGTGGCGGAATGGCAGACGCGCTGGCTTCAGGTGCCAGTGTCCTTCGGGACGTGGGGGTTCAAGTCCCCCTTCGCCCACCATTGTGATGAGTCGGGTCATAGGTGACAGATGAGTCGCGTCATGGGTTACAGATTCCCCGGCCATCGGCCGGGGTTTTCTGTTGGTTGCGCAGAGGTGTCCGCTACGAGGCGCGATCGACACCACGATTGCCTCCGGACGGGTGAGGAGCAACCCGTTAGCGCAATTGCGGTCTAATCGGTTACTCGCGCGACTACCTGCGCCGCCGCAGCGCGATCAGAGCTCCGACAGGAATGTCGACGGCGCCCAGAAGCCCAGGAAGGTCCGCAACCCGCTGGTGGCGGCGAAAGCGGGTATCCGATCGCGTTGACCAGTCCCATCGGGTCCCCGGTAATCGGGATCGATCTCGTGCACCGATATCCCACCGCTACCTGGTCGGGATCGCGGCGGCGAGGGTGTCCATCAGCGCGGTGTGACGACCGGCTTCGGGATCCCGGCCGGGCTTGCCGCTGCTGATCAATCCGGCGGAAATCCCGCGTGCGGGGTCGGCCCAGATCGCGATGTTTGACAGGCCGAGATTGCCGAACGCGGCCGGTGCGTTGCGGCCGAACGGACCGAACCGTCTTGTCCCGAGGTTGAACCCAGTGCCCCAACGGGCCGGCATCAGCCCCATCGCGAAATCCGGCCGCAACCTCCGCGATTCCTGCACCGCGCCGTACATGGTTTCGGCAGTTATCACACGCACGCCGTCGAGTTCGCCACCGCGGCGCCAGATTTCGGCGAAACGCGACATTTCGTCTGCGGTCGACACGGTATTGGATGAAGGCACCACGGTGGTGAGGAATTTCGCGGTGTTGGTGTATGGGATTATTTCGTGCACGGTGCCACCGATCGCCTTGCGGAAGATTGCAGCGATAACGGGCGGTAGGAGCCGACCGGTGGCGTGACTCGGCGCCACCAGCGATACGTCTTCTTTGCCGACGCCGAAGTTGGTCCAACGAAAGCCGAGTGGATCGAGAATCTCGGAGGCCAGGATCTCGCGAATATCCTTGCCCGAAGCGGCATAGATGATTTCGCGCATCAATGGGCCCCAGGTCAGCGCGTGGTAGATGTGCACCCGTCCGGGCCGGTAGAGGGGTCGCAATTGGGCGAGCATCTGCTGCGCGTACTCGTGATCGTCGGCGCGTTTGAGGTCCGGCTTGGGCCCAGTGGGAAACGGGACGCCCGCGCTGTGGGTCAGGACGTGCCGGATTGTGGTGCGGTCCTTGCCGTGGCTGGTGTAGCTGGGCAGGTATTCGCACACTCGGTCGTCGAGGGAGAACACTCCCCGATCAACCAGCATGTAGACCACGGTCGCGGTGATGCCCTTGGAAGCCGAATACACGCAGAAGGGTGTGTCCGTCGTGACGGGGATCTTTTCGGCGTCCGGGGCATCGCTCGGGGCGTTGCCCCAGCCATGGCCGATCGCGCGGTTGAGCACGACGCGCCCGTGCTGCCGGATGCACAACTGGATCGCCGGATGCATGCCGGCTTGATACCAGTGCCGTGCGGCTTGCCAGATCCGTTCGACGGCGGCGCTGTCGATTTCGGAGTGGTCTTCTTCACCGATCGCCGTCACGGAGTCGAGGTCTGCCGGCACCCGGATCTTGCCGTCTTGCGTAGCGTCCCCCACCTCTGCGAGCGTACGTGGCAGGGAGGCGGCGAACTACTCGCCGCTGAACTGCGGCGGGCGCTTGGCGAACGTCGCCGCGATCCCCTCGGTCAGGTCCTTGGACGGCAGGAAGGCGGCGTTCCAGGCAGCGACGTAGCGCAGGTTCTCCGAGACGGCCGAGGTGCGCTGCTGTTCGAGGACGTCCTTGACGCCGTAGACCGCTAGCGGTGGGTTGGCGGCGATCTCGGCCGCGGTCGCATGGGCCGCCGCCAACGTCTGATCGGCGTCCTCGTAGACGTCGTTGATCAGGCCTATTTTCTCGGCGCGCGCGGCGCTGATGTCGCGGCCCGTGAGCGCCAGTTCCCGCAGATGACCGTCGCTCAAGATCAGTGGCAAGCGGGCGAGGCTGCCCATGTCGGCGACGATCGCGAGTTTGACTTCCCGCACCGAGAACTTGGCGTCGGAGCTGGCGTAACGGATGTCGACCGCGGAGATCAGATCGACCGCGCCGCCGATGCACCAGCCGTGCACCGAGGCGATGGTGGGCGTGCGGCAGTCGGCGACGGCGTTGATCGCCTTCTGCATCCGCAGTATTTCGGCGTGAAAGTCGGTTCGCGCCCGGGCCAGCGCGCCCTCGGCCAGCAGTGGCGTGAATGTCCCGCCCATCGCGGGCACGTCCAGGCCATAGCTGAAGTTCTTGCCCGATCCGGTAATGACGATCGCGCGCACATCGCGGTCGGCGTCCAGTGCGGCGAAGACGTCCGGCATCTCCGACCAGAAGGCGGGGCCCATCGCATTGCCTTTGCCGGGTCCGATCAGTGTTACCTGGGCCACCTGGTCTTTGGTTTCGACGGTGACCGATTCGTATCCTTCGCCCATATCGAGACCGTAGCGCGGCGGATGCCGAAGCCGCTCGGGGCCTCGTGCGCAGCCGAGCTAGACGCGCTCGAGGTAGAAGTAGTAGTAGCGGCCGTTATCCAGGACACCTTTGCCGTTCATGATCCCCATCACCGCGTCGTCGTCGACCTTTTTGAAGTGGTCGTGCACCGGCTGGCCGTCATAGACCATCGTCGCCGTGACCTCTCCGCGAAAGTCCTCGAGCCACAGGCTGGCCTCGCCCTTGCCCATCGCCTTGTTGGAGAACTTCTTCCCGTCGGCGTCGATACACACCAGTGGCTGCACGTCGTCGGGCGACTTGAAGGTCTTGCCGAACCAGCCGGCCTTCTCCAACTGCCCATTCATCATGTGCCCGGTGCGGAACTCGCCGCCCTTCCACTCGCCGATCATGCCGTCGATGCTCGCGGGCGCGAGAGTCGCCCAGAAATCGTCGAGCTCGGCGTCGGAGATAGCGGCTCCACGTTCCTTGAACTCGGTGAACTTCTTGCGGGCCAGGCTCATCGGTTACTCCTTACGCTTCGGTTTGGGTAATCCAGCCGCAGGCGAACTGCAGCAATGCGTCGTTCTCTTCCGGCGCACCGACGCTAACGCGAACACCCTCGGTGCCGTACGGGCGGACCACGATCCGCGCGTTGGCGGCCTGCGTGACGAAATCCGCTGTCCGAGGTCCCAGCGGCAGCCAGACGAAATTGGCCTGTGACGGTGGCAGCGTGAATCCGGCGGCACCCAGCGCAGCGCTGATTCGATCACGTTCGGCGACGACGGCATCGGTGCGGGCCAGCAGTTCGTCGGCGGCGTCTAGCGAGGCGATGGCGGCGGCTTGGGAGATGGCGGTCACGGTGAACGGCACGTAGACCTGATTCAGCACAGTGATCAGCTCGGGGTGTCCGACCGCATAGCCGACGCGCAATCCCGCCAGGCCGTAAGCCTTTGAAAAAGTGCGCAGCACAACGACGTTGTCGTGGGCGCGGACCAGCTCCATGCTGTCGGGCAGCATGGGCTCGCGGATGTACTCGACGTAGGCCTCGTCGATGGCGATCAGGATGTGCGGCGGAACCGCGTCGATGAAACGGGTCAGAGCATTCGGTGCGACGACCGTGGAAGTCGGGTTGTTGGGGTTGCAAACGAAGATCAACCGAGTGCGGTCATTGACCGCGGCAAGCATCGCGTCGAGGTCGAAGGTGTGGTCGGTCAGCGGTACCTTGACGGCGGTCGCGCCGGCGACCTGGACTTGGGGGGGATACAGCTCGAAGCTGCGCCAGCCGAAGACCACCTCGTCGCCCGCCGAGGCGGTGATCTGCACCAGCTGCTGACACAGGCTGACCGAGCCGCAACCGACGGCGACGTGTTCGGGAGCGAAATCCGAACCCAGGTGCTTGGCCAGTGCCGCCCTGAGTTCCGCGCAGCCGCTGTCCGGGTAGCGGTTGATGGCGTCGGTCGCTCGTTCGATGGCTTCGCGGACGCCCGGTAGCGGTCCGAACACGGTCTCGTTGCTGGCCAATTTGATGGCGCCCGGCACGGTCTTGCCAGGAACGTAAACAGGGAGCCCGGCCAGCTCGGGACGCAGGCGGGCAGTCACTTCGACAGCATATGTCGCCGCTGTGTACGCTATGCCTCCGGCGGTTCCGGGACAGCGGAAAGGGGTCGGGTACCCTCAGGAAGTCCAATGGAGGCGTGCCAGAGTGGCCGAATGGGACTCACTGCTAATGAGTTGTCCCCCTTAAAGGGGACCGGAGGTTCAAATCCTCTCGCCTCCGCCAAGCGAAGCATCAAGAAAACTGAACACATGCGCCCGTAGCTCAACGGATAGAGCATCTGACTACGGATCAGAAGGTTGGGAGTTCGAATCTCTTCGGGCGCACTCCAGGAAATGCAAATATCTGCGCTTAGATAATTCGGAGCACCCCTGCGTGTCAGGGTGAGTCGAGTCCAATGGTTCACGTCTTCGGCGCGCGTTGAGCGCGTCGGAGGAGATTGCTCACCTTCACACCCATGAGCAGGCGTGCGAGCATGGTGGAGACGTTCGGGCGGTCGCCATGTCAGACCTACTCAGACGATGCCAAAACCATGCAGACCCTTGTAAAGGAACCACCCACCGAACGCCAGCCCCAGCGCGATCATGATCGCCCGGTTGTGGTCCTGCAACCAGCGAAGGCTGCCGTCGAGAAACGCCCGCGACCGGTTAGGGAAGAACGCCGCCACGGCGATGATCGTCAGATGTGTGCTGACGCCCAGCAACACGAACGTTATGTAAGTGGCGAAGTTGGCGCTAAGCGGCATGCCCGCGTCGCCGATCGCACCGATGGCCGCGAGCGTGAAGACCCACATCTTTACCGAGATCAGGGCGGTTGCGCCGCCGATCAGGAGCGCCCTGTTCGGCGTCATCGATGACAGCGCGGCCATCCATTTCGGCGGTGGATCGTCAGGGTCGACGCCGTCGAGCAGCCCCCGGATGGCGGTGACCATTCCAGTGGATGAAACAGGTCGCCTCCCATTTCGGTGGGACGCGCAACGGCCTGGCCGTCTCCTGGCCCGCGGGTATCGACTCGGCCGGTGAGCTGCGTGAGTAGTTCCACCACGTGATCGATCTGGTCCCGACGATTCTCGACGCGGCCGGTATCACCGAACCGGCGATCGTCAACGGCATCGAACAGCAGCCCATCGAGGGTGTCAGCATGCGGTACTCCTTCCACGACGCCAGTGCGCAAAGCCTCCGGACTACACAGTATTTCGAGATTTTGGGGAACCGCGCCGTGTACCACGACGGGTGGATTGCCTCGTGCTTTCACGGGCGATTGCCTTGGGTCCGGACCCAGAGCCACGAGTTCGGCGAGACCGAACGCTGGGAGTTGTACCGGCTCGGTGACGACTTCAGTCAGGGTGTCGACCTGGCCGCCCAGTACCCCGACAAGCTCGCCGAACTGAAGGCGGTCTTCGACGCCGAAGCACGGAAGTACAACGTGTATCCGCTGAATGACGAGACCATGGGCCGGGCACTTCCCCAGAACCGACCCGGCCTGCTCGAGGGCAAGACGTCGGCGACGTTCTACCGCGAGAACGTCCGCATCCCGGAATTGGCGACGATCAACTTCAAGAACAACTCGTTTGATCTGCGCGCCCGTGTGGATATCCCTGCAGGCGGCGCGGAAGGCGTGATCATCTGTCAGGGTGGTTCGCTGGCCGGCTGGTCGCTCTACGTCCAAGGCGGGGTGTTGAGCTACGTCTACAACTACCTGGGCCACGACATCACCACCGTCTCCGCGGAGAGTCCGCTCCCGCGAGGTGATGCCGAGATTGCCCTCTCGTTCGCCTACGACGGCGGTGGGATCGGCAAAGGCGGATTGGTGACGCTGAGCGTCAACGGCTCACAAGTCGCAACCGGCAGGGTGGACAGGACGGTCCCGTTCCTGTTCTCCATGAGCGGTGAGACCTTCGATGTCGGCGTCGACACCGGATCACCGGTGGGGCCCTACCCCAACCAGCTCCCCTTCACCGGCGACATTCACCGGATCGACGTCGCGCTCGAACCCCAGCACCTCGACAACGATTCCGAGATCGCCGCGGGACAACTCCACGGCGCGCTCAAAACCCAATAACAGTTGCCGCGCCAACGACCACCGGGAACTGCGCGAGATCCTGGGGTTCATCGCACCGCACGCCGATGCCGGCTAATTCACCGTAATGACTCAAGGTTCTCTCGGCGCCGAAACACGGCCGTGTCACACTTTGCCCGCACTCGCGATCAACCACCAGGGAGCATGAAGAATCGAATGACCGATCTCGTACGTAGCACCGACGCCGCCGTGGCCGGCCCGAGCAGCCCGACCGCCGCGCGCACGGGAACGTCAGCTGACGCACTGCGCCAGGCCGTCAGTGACCATCTGATGTACTCGATCGCCAGGCCGCCGGCCGCGCTCACGCCGGAGCATTACTACCGAGCGTTATCGCTTGCTGTGCGCGATCGTATGCAGCAGCGCTGGATGGCGACCACGCAGAGCTGGCTGCAAGGGTCCGACAAGGTGACGTGTTACCTATCGGCGGAGTTCCTGATGGGGCCCCAGCTGGGCAACAATCTGCTCAACTTGGGTATTGAGGACGCGGCGCGCGAAGCGATGGCGGAACTGGGTCAGGACCTCGACATCATCGTGTCGTGCGAAAAGGAGCCTGGCCTGGGCAATGGTGGACTCGGCCGACTCGCCGCCTGCTATCTCGACTCCCTGGCCACGCTGGAGCGCCCGTCTATCGGCTACGGCATCCGTTACGAGTTCGGCATCTTCGAGCAGGAGATCCGCGACGGTTGGCAGGTCGAAAAGACGGACAACTGGCTGGTTTACGGCAACCCGTGGGAAATCGACAAGCCCGACGCCAGCTACATCGTCAACTGGGGTGGCCATACCGAGCAATATCAGGACGACGCGGGCCGCCTCCGAATGCGCTGGCTTCCCCAGCGGGTGCTGAAGGGCGTCTCCTACGACACCCCCATCCAGGGCTATGGCGTCAACACCTGCAACACGCTGACTCTATGGAGCGCACGTGCGGTCGAATCGTTTGCGGTGGAAGTATTCAACACCGGTGATTTCTACAAGGCCGTCGACGAAGAGGTGATCTCGGAGACCGTCTCCAAGGTGCTCTACCCCAACGACGAGCCTGAAGCCGGCAAACGCCTGCGGTTGCTGCAGCAGTACTTCTTCGTCAGTTGCTCGCTGCAGGACATCCTGCGCATCCACCAGGAGCGGGTTGGGCAACCCCTCAAGACGTTGCCGCAGAAATGGGCTATCCAGCTCAATGACACCCACCCGTCGATCGCCGTCGCCGAACTGATGCGGCTACTGATCGACGAGCACAGCATCGAGTGGGACCAGGCGTGGGAAATCACCGTGGCTACCTTTGGCTACACCAACCACACGCTGCTGCCCGAGGCGCTGGAGACCTGGCCGCTGTCGATCTTCGGCGAAGCGCTGCCGCGACACCTGCAGATCATTCTGAAAATCAACGAAGCTTTCCTCGACGAGGTGCGTGCGCGCTTCCCCGACGACGAGGATCGCGTGCGGCGAATGTCGCTGATCAGTGAGGACGGCGGCAAGTGCGTGCGGATGGCGCACCTGGCCACCGTCGGAAGTCATGCGGTCAACGGTGTAGCGGCGCTGCATTCGGAGCTGCTGAAAGCCAGTGTGCTCAAGGACTTCTACGAGATGTGGCCACGGCGATTCGGCAACGTCACCAACGGTGTGACACCGCGGCGGTTCTTGGCACTGGCGAACCCGGGGCTGCGCACGCTGCTCAACGAGACGATTGGTGATGGCTGGCTGGTGGAGCTCGACCGGCTGCGTGGGCTGGAGGCGTTCGTCGATGACCCCGCATTCCGCGAGCGGTGGCGAGACGTCAAGCGCGCCAACAAGGCACGGCTCGCGGAATACCTGTACGTGGCGACTGACGTCGAGCTGGATCCGACCTGGATGTTCGACGTCCAAGTCAAGCGGATCCACGAGTACAAACGCCAGCACCTCAACGTGCTGCACATCATTACCCTCTACAACCGGCTGAAGCAGAATCCTGGCCTGGTAATCGCGCCGCGGGCATTTATCTTCGGCGGCAAGGCCGCGCCCGGATACTTCATGGCCAAGCGGATCATCAAAATGATTACCGCCGTCGGCGATACCGTCAACATCGACCCGGACGTAAACCGTTTCATGAAGGTCGTTTTCGTACCCAACTTCAACGTGCAAAACGCGCATCTGATCTACCCGGCCGCGAACCTGTCCGAGCAGATCTCGACAGCAGGCAAGGAGGCCTCGGGAACCGGGAACATGAAGTTCATGATCAACGGTGCACTGACCATCGGTACGCTCGACGGCGCCAACGTGGAGATGCTCGAGGAGGCGGGTGCGGACAACTTCTTCTTGTTCGGGTTGAACGAGGAAGAGGTGGCACAGGTCTACGCCGAGGGCTACACACCGGCGACTTACATCGAGCGCGACCCGGAGCTCGCCGAAGTGCTGGAACTTATCGCCCAAGGACACTTCACCGGGGGCGATACCGAAATTCTGCGCCCGGTAGTCGACTCGCTGCGCCACCACGACCCGTTCCTGGTGTTGGCCGACTACCGGTCCTACGTGGACTGCCAGGCCCGGATCAGTTCGGCCTGGCAGGACGCCGACGCGTGGTCGCGGATGTCGATCCTCAACGCTGCGCGTAGCGGCAAGTTCTCCTCGGACCGGGCCATCGCGGAGTACTGCGATGCCATTTGGAACGTGGGGCCGATGGGCGTCGCCTTGTAGCCGGGGCGTATTCGGGCTACTACGAGCCTGGCTTGCCGCTGCTGCCGCTCAGCAGTCCGCCGACACCCGCGGCCCCGCCGGTGCCGGTCACGCCGCCGTTCCCGCCGTCCCCGCCGTCGCCGATCAGCCAGGCGTTGCCGCCCGCGCCGCCGTTGCCGGTGCCGATGCCGTCCCCGCCATCGCCGCCGTTGCCGACCAGCCCGGCGTTGCCGCCGACACCGCCCGTATGGCCGTTCCCGCCGTTCCCGCCATTGCCGTTCAGCGCCCCGCCAGCACCGCCGACTCCGCCGATGTGAGTACCGCCGCTGTTGCCGCCGTTGCCGCCGTTGCCGAAGAAGAAGGCGTTGCCGCCCGCACCGCCGACGCCGGTCGCGCTGGTCGCCCCGTTGCCGCCGTTGCCGAACAAGATGCCGCCGTTCGCGCCAGCTTGGCCTGCCGCAACGGCATTGCCGCCGTTGCCGATCAGAAACCCGGCAAAGCCGGCAGTTCCGCCGTTGCCGCCGTTGCCGATGAGGTAGGCACTGCCGCCGATACCGGTGGCCCCGCCGTTACCCCCGTTGCCGAACAATATCCCGCCGTTCGTGCCAGCATTTGCAGCCAACAGAGCGTTGCCGCCGTTGCCGATCAGCAGGCCGGCGTTGCCAGCGTAATTCCCGGTTCCGCCGTTGCCGATCAGCCAGGCATTTCCGCCGCTACCGTTGACCCCGCCGTGGCCACCGTTGCCGTACAACAGCCCGCCGTTCGTGCCAGCCTGCCCAGCCCCACCGCCGTTGCCGCCGTTGCCGATCAGAAACCCCGCGGCGCCGGCGGCACCGCCGGCGGTCGTCGTGCTGACTCCGCCGCTACCGCCGTTGCCGAAAAAGACCGCGCTGCCGCCGTGACCACCGGCGGCGTGGGCACTCGCACCGCCGTTGCCGCCGTTGCCGAACAGGAGGCCACCGTTGCCGCCGTTACCCCCGGCGGTGATTCCCAGGTAACCGGCTCCGCCGTTGCCGCCATTGCCGAACAGCCCGGCGGCGCCGCCGGCCCCACCGGCCTGGCCGACCCCGCCGGCCCCACCGTTGCCGCCATTGCCGAACAAGATCCCGCCGGCCCCGCCGGCCTGCCCCGGGGCCCCGTTGGCGCCATTGCCGATCAGCGGGCGCCCGAGCACCTCCTCTGCGGGCGCGTTCAACGCGCCAACCGCCTGCGCCAATGGCGACACGTTTGCGGCCTCGGCGCCGGCATACTGCGCCGAGGCGCTCGCGATGAGCTGCACAAACTGCTGATGGAACGACGACGCCTGCGCGCTGAGCGCCTGAAAGGCCTGCGCGTGCGAGCCGAACAACCCTGCGATTGCCGCCGACACCTCATCGGCGCCCGCCACCAGCACCCCGATCGTCGGCGCTGCTGCCGCCGCGGTGGCTGCGCTAATGGTCGAACCGAGGTTCGCTAGATCGGTAGCCGCGGCCTCCACTGTCGCCGGCACCGCGATCACAAACGACATCGCCATCCTCCTGATCGGGTCGCCACCTTTGCCCGCTACGTGGCTTGCCGCTAGACGGTATCGATATGACCGGCCGTGCCGGACTGCCTAACCAGGACCGGTCGCGCAAGGATTGGCCGGATTGCGCAGCTAAATTGCCTAATTACATTGCGTCGGGGGTCTGGATCACTCCGATTTCATTACCTGATTACCCCGATTTCATGATGGCGGGGCATGCCTGCCGCGCTTCCTCGGCTGAGGCGGACTAGCGCGCTGCGAACATCGTCACGCCGGTGTCCAGCTTTCCCACAACTCGGGAAAATCGACCGGCTTTTTGGCGAACTGGGCGACGCCGATGATCTCGCGAAAGTGGTCCTGCCAGCCCCACCAGCCATTGATCTGAAAGACGTGCTGGTACCAGCTGAGTTGATAGTTGACCGGTATCGGTTCGCCCTTGTTCTCGGGCGCAAACACGGCAACTGCCAACAGGCCCAGCACCGTCGACGCCGGTAGCTGGATCTTGCCGTCGCGCCAGATGTGCACGGTTGTGGTGCGAGACCCGTGCGGGGTTACTTCGAAGCCGTTGGGCAGTTCGTCGCTATGGCCGTGGCCGGATCTGTGGATGCCGTAGAGAACATCGGCGATGTCGGGACGTGCGTCGGGCAGATCCGACTTCACCGCGATAGGGAATCGGGTCTCATCGAAGTCGATCCCCGGTGCCGTCATGACGTGGAAGATGTCGAGCTCGTCTCGGACTGTCCGCTTGAACCGAGTTGCCACCCCGAGCCGTGCATACCGCTTTTTCGCGGTCCCATCGACAGCGTTGCAGGCCTGCAGGAGGGCTCCGTCCCACGCCCGCCTGGCCCACATATCGAGCGACTGCCTCACCGAATCTCCCACATTCACGGATTTGAGGTTAGCGGGCGTTGTGTGCGTTGTTCGTGCGGCCGACTCCGAGCCGGTCAGGACTGCTGATCGATAAGCGTCAGCGCCCGCTCGAAAAGATGCACGGTGGCCGCGTGCAGCTGATCGCCGACCGCCTTTTCGGCCTTGCCGGCGCAGGCCCGGGCCAACGTGCCCTCGATCACGATGCCCAGCTTGAAGCAGGCCAGCACGGTGTACCAGGTGATATGCGACAGGTCGCGGGAGGTATTGGCGGCGTACCGCTGGAACAGATCATCGGTGCTGGCCAGGCCGTCGTGGCCGCCAAGGGCGTGGCTGAACACACTGGACCCATCGGGCTGGCGCCAGGTGGCCAGCAGCCAGCCCAGATCCAGCAGCGGGTCGCCGATCGTGCACATCTCCCAGTCGACGATCGCGACCACGTCCGGGCCGGTGCGGGAGAACATCACATTGGCGGCGTGGTAGTCGCCGTGCATGATGCCGGGCGTCCAGCTTTCCGGTCGGTGGTTCTCCAACCAACCGGACACCACCTCGATGCCCGGAATGTCCGGTCCGGGGTAGCCCTCGTACTGCTGGTAGGACTCCAGTTCGGCGAGCCAGCGCGGCACCTGGCGTTCCAGGAAGCCGGCCGGTTTGCCGAAATCGGCAAGGCCGACGGCGACGTGGTCGACGGTGCCGAGCGTGGCCAGTGCTGCGGCCATCGACAGACCCATCTGGTACTGAATGCCGCGATCGCTCGCGTGCAGGGGAGGTAGGCCTTCGCCGGCGTTGAATCCGTCGACGGGCTCCATCAGGTAGAAGACGGCGTCGCCGAGGACGCTGGGGTCCTCACACGTGGCAATCAGGTGCGGATGCGGCACGTCGGAGCCGGCCAGCGCAGCGAGGACCTTGGTCTCCCGCAGGATCACGCTGTTGCTGCGGGCACGCAGGTGCCGAGGTCCGCGCCGCAGCACGTACGGGCGGGCGGCCCGGGTGAATCGCAGCATCACGTTCTGCGTGCCGCCGGTGACCGCGGAAACCTCGGTCAGCGGGCCCTCGCCGAGTCCCTGCTCGGACATCCAGCCGGCTACGGCCTCGAGGTCCACGTTCAGATCCGGGTGGTCCACGTGGCTAGAACCTACTCCGCGGGTATGCAGGCCTGCCCGAACGTCCTTCGTGGAACCTGTCCACCGTCCGGGAGAAAGCTGTAGGCGCCCTTGGCGAGCGGCCCGCGCCGTCGACGGCTGGAAGAATAGTGAGCGGAACTTGTTTTCCGGCAGAAAAGGAAATGGCCATGCCGCGTACCGACAACGATTCCTGGGACATCACTCAAAGCGTGGGATCCACCGCACTGGGTGTTGCCGCGGCCCGTGCCGCGGAGACCGAGAGTGAAGAATCCGCTCATCAATGACCCGTTCGCGCGCGTGTTCATCGACGCGGCGGGTGAGGGCTTGTGGAGCATCTATGGCGACCCCAAGCTATTGGCCAAGGCGCTCGAGATCGAACCCGAGGTGCAGCAGCGGCTGCAACTGATGGTCGACTTCATGGCCACCCGGACGGCGTACTTCGATGAGTTCTTTCTCAATGCCGCCGACGCCGGGGTTCGGCAGGTGGTGATTTTGGCGGCCGGTCTGGACGCACGCAGCTGGCGGCTGCCGTGGCCCGACGGCACGGTCGTCTACGAGCTGGATCAGCCCAAGGTGCTGGAATTTAAGTCGGCCACCTTGCGCCAGCACGGCGCGCACCCGAAGGCGCAATTGGTAAACGTCCCGATAGATCTTCGCAACGATTGGCCAACGGCGCTGCAGGAAGCTGGCTTTGATACGTCGCGACCGGCCGTCTGGTCAGCGGAGGGGCTGGTGCGTTACCTGCCCGCGCAGGCCCAGGACCTGTTGTTCGAACGCATACACCAGCTCAGCGCGCCGGGAAGTTGGCTGGCCTCCAATGTACCGGGCGAAGGCTTCACCGATCCTGACCGCATTCTGCGCCAGCGCGAGGACACGCAGCGTATCCGTGCTACCGCTGCCAAGCTGGTCAATGCCGAGATAACCGACTACGACGACCTCTGGTACCCCGAGGCGCGCACACCCGTCGACGGCTGGCTGCGCGACCACGGCTGGGACGTGTCGGCAGCAACCTTCGAGGAGTTGATGGCTCGTTATGGTCGCAGCGTTCCACCCGGGTGCGAAGAGTCTATGCCGCCCACCCTTTACGTATCCGGGCAGCGAAAAGGCCTCTAATGAGCTGATCCCGCTCGGTAACCCGTTCCGGCGCCCCAAATCTGTTCGCTATTAACAACGAATTCGATGGGCGCCCCAAGCGCAGCGTTCGCTTGATGGCCTTACTCAATGACCCGTTTCTAGCCTGTTATTTAACAACATGATTCAGATAGTTTACTCCGCAGATGTCGTGGATTAAAAGTTGGCGTAGGAAATATATGGAGGATCGCCGCATCGATAGTCGTGATGAGCGCCGGTCTTTGGCTCGCTGGTTTGGGGGCGGCAGGCGTCGCCGATGCCCGCTGCCACGACGATCACTGGCGTGACGGCGGCCCTCGCGACCAGGGGCACTGGCGCTAGTTGCGGCGCGGTGGCTAGCGAACACCGGTCGTGATGACGACCCGCTGGTCAGCGTCCTTGTCATTCCATGCTGCTGCGACGTCGGTTAATGGCACCGCCCGCGCGTCAATGCTTAAGGCGCCGCTGGTGATTTCGGTGACGAGGGCGGGCAATTCGGCCACGATGTCGCGAGTTGGTACCGACCCCTGTCCGCTTCCGACGATTTGCATTCGGACGGCGCGTAGCGCTGCGGAAGCAATCTCGGCCGAAGGGCCACCGACCGAACCGATCTCGATCCAGCTCAGCGGGTGTCCAGGGTCGGAGCGATTGCCGGCGATTCCGGCCATCACTTCGGCTGTGATCGGCCCCCAGAGGTAGTCGATGACGACGTCGACATCGCGTGCCGCTCGAGCGAGATCACTTACCGCAGTGGCACCGTCGAGTTGGACGGTGCCGTCGGCGCCAAGGTCACTCAGGCCCGAGAGCCGCGCAGCGTTGCGTCCGGCGCCGATGACGTGGCCGGCACCAAGGCGCTTGGCGATCTGCACCGCCAGCTGGCCGGAGCTGCCGGTGGCGCCAAGGATCAGCACCGTTTGGCCGGGTTCGAAGTCGATGCGCCGGCGAAGAGCTACCCATGAGGACATTGCGGGATTCATTGCCGCAGCCATCAACACGGGGTCAGTGTCGTCGGGCAACACGATGCTGCGTCGTAGGTCGATGACCGTTTGTTCGGCCATCGCGCCCGCGCTGGTGTCGGACAGATGGAAGTAGCGCAGCGTGCCGTCGGGAGCGCGCCCTACCCCGTCGATACCGGGGACCAGCGGTAGGTCCCCCGAGCTGGTGTAGTGCGAGCCGTCAGCCTGAGACCGCACCCGCGGATGTAGGCCGGACGCAATGACGTCAATCAGAACCTCGTCGGCCGCCTGCGGAGTGGGGGTGGGGAATTCGGCGTAGGCCGGCGGAGTGTCGAAGCTGGTGACGACGGCTGCATGCATGTTCGTTCCCTCGTTGCGTTAGCTTCTCGATAGGTGGTAACGCGAACTATAATAGATTGTGTTACGAACTATCTCAAGGGTATAGTCGTCGCCATGGATGCGGCCGAAGACCTCAGGGACAGCCTGGTGCAGGTGTCATTCACGGTGATCGCCGCGCTGACCAGGGTGGCGGCCGAACACGATTTGTCGCTGACCCAACTGCGGGTCTTCGGAATACTCCGTGACCGCGAACCGACGATGGCCCAGCTGGCAACCTATCTCGGACTGGAACGCTCCACGGTCAGTGGACTCATCGACCGCGCCGCCCAGCGTGGGCTGGTGCGCAAGACCGGTCATCCAGACGACGGCCGCTCGGTGCGAGTCAGTCTGACCCTGGAAGCGCAGCGACTCGCAATAGGGGTCAATGCCGAGATCGGTGAGCTCACGGCCCCATTGACGGGTCGACTCAACTCAAGCGAGCAGAAGCGACTTACCGCCCTGCTGAGCAAAGTTCTCGATCGCTGAGTGGCGCCGCCTCAGCGGAAATCGCCGTTTAGACACACGTGTAATTGGGTATCGCTGCACCACGGGAAAACTCTTCCCGAACACAACGGAGGTGACGATGCCTGGTCGTGGAATTATCGGCGGGATTGTCTTGGTGTGGTTGCTCGTTGGAGTCTTCGCGGCGTGGCAACGTGATTATTTCGCGGGCGGTCCAACCAATTGTGTTGCCGCGGGAAACATCGCACTGACTGTGGTGGCCGGCCCCCTGAATTATGGGGGTGTCAATCCGAAAGTCGGCGACTGCCATGTACCGCAACCTAGTTCTATGCCCAGCGGCCTAGAAACCCTCACTCAAAGGAAGATGTCATGATCGTTTTAGGTGCAATTCTGCTCATTCTCGGTTATGTGTTCCCGGCACTCCACATATTGTGGGTGATCGGTGTCATCTTGCTGGTGGTCGGCGCGGTGATGTGGGTCATGGGCTCCGTGGGTCGCCCGGTCGGCGGCAGGCGTCATTACTACTAAAAGTCGCTTACTAAACGTTGCTCGAAAAACAGGTCGCGTGGCTGCCTAGCAGCCACGCGACCTGTTACTTTCACAGCACAAGCAAAGAAAAGTCATAGCGCCGACCAAGCCAGGCGCGGATACTGGAACTTATGACGCACCCGCGAGCCTCGGTTGAGCGTGTTGTCATGTGCCGGGCCGACGGCAACCCCATCAATGTCCTGGTAGTCGACGACGAAGCCGTGCTTGCAGAGATGGTGTCGATGGCCTTGCGGTACGAGGGCTGGAATATTTCGACCGCAGGCGACGGATCGTCCGCGATCGCGTCGGCACGTGCCCAACGGCCCGACGTCGTCGTTCTTGACGTGATGCTGCCCGACATGAGTGGGCTCGATGTGCTGCACAAGTTGCGCGAAGAGAATCCGCAACTGCCGGTGCTGCTGTTGACGGCCAAGGACGCCGTGGAAGACCGTATCGCCGGATTGACCGCGGGCGGCGACGACTATGTCACCAAGCCGTTCAGTATCGAAGAGGTCGTGCTGCGACTACGGGCGCTCCTGCGCCGAACCGGTGTCACGACCGTCGACAGCGGCGCGCAGCTGGTGGTCGGGGACCTGGTACTGGACGAAGACAGCCACGAAGTCACCCGTGCCGGCGAACCGATCGCCTTGACCTCGACGGAGTTCGAACTGCTGCGGTTCATGATGCGCAACGCAAAGCGAGTGCTGAGCAAGGCGCAGATCCTCGACCGGGTATGGAGCTACGACTTCGGCGGCCGGTCCAACATCGTCGAACTCTATATTTCCTACCTGCGCAAGAAGATTGACAGCGGCCGTGACCCCATGATCCACACGCTGCGCGGCGCGGGCTATGTCCTCAAGCCAGCCCGCTAGCGCGCGGCGAGTCTGGTCGCTTCGGCAGCGGCTGCTGGTCGGCCAGGTCGTCGTACTCGCCATCATCTGCATCGGAATCACCGCGGCAACCGAACTCGCCCTGCGTCACCATCTGGTGAAGCAGCTGGACGGTCAACTCGGGGGCACGTCCTACCGCTCGGCGCTGATGTACCCCGAACCAAACCGTCCGGGATGGCGGCACGAGCCGCACAGCTTTTACCCAAGGGCGGGCCCCGGTCCGAGGTTCCTCGACGCCCCGGGCCAGCCGGCGGGCATGGTCGCCGCGGTGGTCAGCCACGGCAAGGCGGGCGACGCGGGCTACCTCACCAGCAGCGGTGCCCGGGCCGCGTTGACTCCGGCGGCCGTGGCCCAATTGGAGGGGATTGCCGGGAGCCGAAAGCCGGTGACCATGGATCTGGACGGTCTGGGCCGATATCGCGTCATCGCCGCACCGAGCCGCAGCGGCGGCGACGTTATCGTCACCGGCCTGTCGATGTCCTACGTCGACGCGACGATGGTGCGAATGCTCATCATTCTCGGGATCGTTACCCTGATCGCGCTCGGTGCCGCGACCGGTGCCGGCGTCGTCATCATCAGGGCGGCACTGGCGCCGCTGCGGCGCGTCGCGCAGACCGCGAGTGAAGTCGTCGACTTGCCGTTGGACCGGGGCGAGGTCGAACTACCGGTCCGCGTGGCTGAATCCGACGCAAACCCCTCCACCGAGGTGGGCCAGCTCGGGTCGGCGCTCAATCGCATGCTTGACCACATCGCCGCCGCGCTGTCGACGCGACAAGCCAGTGAGACCCGGGTTCGCCAGTTCGTCGCCGATGCGAGCCACGAGCTGCGCACCCCGCTCGCCGCCATCCGCGGGTACACCGAGCTCGCGCAGCGCATGACCAAGAGCGACGAGGATCCCGAAGCGGTGGCGCACGCGCTGAGCAGGGTTGCCTCCGAGACCGTGCGCATCACGGGCCTTGTCGAGGACCTGCTGCTGCTGGCCCGCCTGGACTCCGGGCGGCCGCTGGAGCGCGAATCGGTTGACCTGTCGAGTTTGGCGGTCGACGCGGTCAGCGACGCGCACATCGCCGGACCGGATCACCAATGGGAGCTCGACCTGCCTGACGAGCCGGTGGTCGTCACCGGTGACGCGGCACGGTTGCATCAGGTTATGACAAATTTGCTTGCCAACGCGCGCGTTCACACCGGGGCTGGCACCGTGGTGACCACGCGATTAACCACCGAGCCGGCCCACGTCGCGCTGCAGGTCATTGACAACGGACCCGGCATTCCGGTGGGGCTACAGTCCGAAGTGTTCGAGCGGTTCGCCCGCGGCGACTCCTCGCGGTCCCGCAAAGGTGGTAGCACCGGGCTGGGACTGGCGATCGTTTCCGCCGTCGTCAAAGCGCACAACGGGACGATCACGGTCGACAGTTCACCCGGTCACACCACGTTCACGGTGCGGTTGCCACTCAATGGGTGGCAACCGCCCGCTTGAAAGCCTTCAGGTTAGGAACAGGTCACGTCGATCTCGAACGGCTTGGTCACCGGTGTCATGGGGTTGGCCATGTCGATCCCGGTGGCGGTCCCTTTGATCGTGTAGCTGCTGCCGTTCTTGGTGGCGGTGGCACTGCCCGCACCGCCGGGGGCATACGCGAGCGTGACGCCGTTGACATTGCCGAGGCCGACGGACTTCACCTCGGGCGGGTTGGCATCGGTAAGCACAGCACCAACGCCAGTGGCCGCGGCGCCGATTGCGATGTTGACGGTGCCGGCAGTCGTGGCGCAGACGGCGGAGCCGCTCACGTTCTGATTCTTCCCGTCGATAATGACTGTGGTGCCGCCGCCGCTGCTGGCACTCGCCGATGTGCTGTTGCCGCTCGCCGCCGGCTTATTGTCCGAACACCCGGAAATACCTGCGACCAGAATCGCCGCTCCGGCCACCGCAATCGTTAGTTCGCGCTTCACCCGTGCTCCTTTGCCCGATGTAGCGGTCCTTCCAGTATGGAGGACCATCTGGGCAGTATGCGGGTTTGCCGGGCCGCGCAAAAGAGGTGAAGTGAAAAATTCTTTTCGCCAACCGAAAGACACCGCGCGTTCATTGCCGAAAGACGGTTGGTCAGATCTCTGCTGGATCCTTTGGGGGACGCCCAGTTAATGGCAATGTGTTGGCGGTGGATCACAAGCCTCCTACCGCAGTCATAGAGTCCGCACACGGCCAACACACGCTGCCGCTGCATGACACCAGGGATTTCGACGATGCCGATCGTGGGTTCATTGCCGCCCTGTCCCCGTGCGTCATCAAGGCGGCCGACGGCCGCGTGGTCTGGGACAACGACGCGTACTCGTTCCTTCGCGGCTCCGCACCGACTTCGGTGCACCCCAGCCTGTGGCGGCAGTCGACGTTGGCTGCCAAACAGGGACTCTACGAAGTGGTGCCGGGCATCTATCAGGTCCGCGGCTTCGACCTCTCGAACATCACCTTCGTCGAGGGCGACACGGGCGTCATCGTTATCGATCCATTGGTGTCAACCGAGGTCGCGGCCGCGGCACTGGATCTATATCGAACGCAGCGGGGCGGCGACCGTTCCGTCGTCGCGGTGATTTACACCCACAGCCATGTCGATCACTTCGGCGGCGTGCTGGGCGTCACCTCACAGGCGGACGTGGACAGCGGCGCGGTCGCGGTGCTGGCGCCGGAGGGATTCGTCGAGCACGCGGTGCAGGAGAACGTCTACGCCGGTCCGGCAATGACGCGGCGGGCGACATACATGTACGGCACGCTCCTGGCTCGCGGACCTGCAGACCAGGTGGGCTGCGGACTCGGCCAGGCCACGTCAACCGGCGAGGTTGCGGTCATCGTGCCGACCATCGACATTCGGAAGACGGGCGAAACACACACCATCGACGGCGTGCAGATCGAATTCCAGATGGCGCCGGGCACCGAGGCCCCCGCCGAAATGCACTTCTATTTCCCGCGCTTCCGGGCTTTGTGCATGGCCGAGAACGCCACCCACAACCTGCACAACCTGCTGACTCTGCGGGGTGCACTGGTGCGTGACCCGCATGCATGGTCGGGCTACCTGACCGAGGCGATCGACACCTTCGCCGACCGCGTTGACGTCGTGTTCGCCTCGCATCACTGGCCGACCTGGGGGCGCGAGCGCATCGTCGAATTCATGTCGCTGCAACGGGATATGTACTCGTACCTGCACGACCAGACGCTTCGACTGCTCAACCAGGGGTACACGGGGGTCGAGATCGCTGAAATGTTTCAGCTACCGCCCGCCCTCGAGCAGGCCTGGCACACCCATGGGTATTACGGGTCGGTCAGCCACAACGTGAAAGCCGTCTACCAACGCTATATGGGTTGGTTTGACGGCAACCCGGCCCGGCTGTGGCAGCATCCGCCCGAGGCCCTGGCACCCCGCTACGTCGAGGCGATGGGTGGCCTCGACCGGGTCGTCGAATTTGCCAAAACCGCCTTTGATGCAGGTGATTTCCGTTGGGCAGCAACGCTGCTCGATCATGCGGTCTTCACCGACAGTGGTCATGCCGCGGCCCGGGGGCTCTACGCCGACACCTTGGAGCAACTCGGCTACGGTGCCGAAAACGCGACCTGGCGTAACTTCTTCATGAGTGGCGCAGCCGAGTTGCGCGACGGCAACTTCGGCACCGCTGGCTCGGTCACGTCAATGTCGCTGCTCAATCAGCTGACTCCGGAGCAGATATTCGACAGCCTGGCGATTCGCGTCAACGGACCACGCAGCTGGGACCTCGATGTCGCCCTGGACATCTCCTTCACCGATTTGCGTGCCAACTATCGGCTGGTCCTGCGCAACGGAGTGCTGGTGTACCGCAAAGCACCGGCAGACTCCATCACCGCAACCGTTACTGTCAAGTTGGACAGCAAGTTCCGGCTGCTGTTGGTGGCAACAGGAGACTTCACCTCGCCCGGGCTGGAAATATCCGGAGACCAGACTGCGCTGCAATCATTCCTGGGTGTGCTCGACTCGCCGGACACGAACTTCAATATCGTCACGCCATAACCGGGGCGAATCACACCACGTCGATGACGACCTTGCCGAGAACCTTGCGCTCGGCCACGTGCCGCAATGCGGCCGCCGTCTCCGACAACGGAAATCGTGCGCCGATGTAAGGCCGGATCGTCCCGGCGGCGAACATCTGCGACAACTCCGCCAAGTCGCGAGCGGAGTCAACCGGCCGATCGCTGACGAAGCTGCGGATCTCCATGCCGCGGATAGTGATTCCCTTGAGCAGTACGAGATTGAGCGGAATTGACGGGATCGAGCCGGCGGCGTAGCCAAGCGTGATAAACATCCCGCCGCGCGCGAGGCCCCGCAGCGCCGGCTCGGAATACGACCCGCCGACCGGGTCGATGACCACCCGCGCGGCATCGCCGGTGAGTTCGCGGATACGGGACTTCAGATCCTCATGGTCGTAGTCGACGGTGGCCTCGGCGCCACGCCGCCGGCACAGCTCGAGTTTCTCCGAACTGGACGCCGCGCCCAGCACCCGGGCATTCATCGCCACCGCCAGGTCGACCGCGGCCAGGCCCACCCCGCCCGCGGCGCCCAGTACGACAACCCATTCCCCTTGTTCGACTTCGGCTATCGACCGCAAAGCGTGATAAGCGGTGCGGTAGGTGACGCCGAACGCCGCGGCCGAGGCGAAGTCCGCGTTATCGGGTATCTCCGCGACGGCCGGCGCGTAGAGGAGCGCTTGTTCGGCGAACGCCCCGATGGGTGTGCTGGCGAAGACGCGCTGGCCCGGCCGAAACCGCACGCCTTCGCCGACGGCTAGCACCTCGCCCGCCAATTCGCTGCCCGGAGTGAACGGCACTGGAATCTTGACCTGATACTTACCGGCTATCAGCAGCACATCGGGAAAGTTGACCGCGGCAGCGTGTACCCGCACCAGCACCTGGCCCGGGCCCGGAACAGGCTCGGCGACGTCCTCGATAACCAGGTCATCCGGCGTGCCATAGGAGCGGCAGACGGCTGCCCGCATCAATTGACCCCCAGCCCGTTGAGGCAGAACCGCACCACGTGTGCGATGTCGTCGGGCCCGGGCCGATCGGCCGCACCCATGTATTGCCGCATCGTGGCGGCAGTACAGCAGAACACGGCGTCGACGTCGCGGTCGACATCGGCGCTGCCCAGCTCGGCAATCGGCCCGATCAGCAGGTCGCGCAATGGCCGCATCATTTCCTGGTCAGAAGCGCGCCAGTTGGTCCCAGCCGACATCTGCCCGGCCGCGGCGCGGCTCTTGCTGATCAGGTCTGGCTCGGCGACCTGTGCCAGGGTGCCCTCGATCCAGCGCGCAATCTTGTGTCGCGGGCTGGACTCCTTGGCCATCTGATGCTGTAGGTAGGACACAACGATTGCCACCCCGCGCTCCATCACCGCCAGGATGAGATCGTCCTTGCCGGCGAAATAGCGGTAGAAGGCCTTGTTCGAAGACCCGGCCTCGGTGACGATGTCGCTCACCCGGGGCGGTTCCGGCGCGGCCCGTTCCATCACCCGAACCGCGGCGGCCAAGATGCGTTCAACCTCTTCGGTCGCCCCTCGCTGGCGGTCGTCGAGGGCCCGCTCGACGGCTGCGGCGACCCTGTTATTCATGACAATTCAGGAAGTGCCGGAACGCAACCGATGAGGTCACCGTATTTGGCGCGTGCGGCCTCCCGGCGGACGTCCAGCATTTCGCTGGGCCATTCCGCGTCCTCGGCCTCGTATTCCTTGAACAGCATCCGGGCCAGGTTGACCTTGTGTGCCTCGGTCGGCCCGTCGGCCAGACCGAGCGCGATGCCGCCGAGTAGGACATTGACCAATGGCAGTTGGTCGGTGAGGCCGAGCGCACCGTGTATTTGGATCGCCCGCAGTGCAATTGATTTCAGTACCTGCGATGCCAATATCTTGCAGGCGGCGATCTCGGCGCGGGCCGCACGTTCGTCACCGCTATCGATCAGCCACGCGGCATGCAGCACAGTCAGCCGGAACGGGATCAACTCGACATACGAGTCGGCGACGAACTCCTGCACCAGTTGTTTGTCCGCCAGCAAACTACCTTGGGTAAAACGGCTTTTCGCACGCCGGGACATCATCTCGACCGCGCGCTGCGCCATCCCGATCGCCCGCATCGCGTGGTGCAGCCGGCCGCCGGCCAGGCGGGTCTGCAGAATCAGAAAGCCCTGACCAGGCTCACCGAGCAGCGCATCCGAAGGAACCCGCACCCCGTCGTAGTGCACCAGCGAGTGCCCCGGCTCGTGGGGATCCGCTCCGGTCAGGTGGTGGGTGGCTTCCAGGGTGAGCCCCTCGGTTCCGGCCGGGATCAGGAACGTCGAGGCGCCCTGGTGCACCGGCACATCGGGATCGGTGATCGCCACGACGATAAAGAATGACGCGACGGACGCGTTGGAGGAGAAGTACTTTCGCCCGGTAATCACCCAGTCTGAGCCGTCGCGGACGGCGCGGGTGGTGAAGACCCGTGGATCCGCCCCGCCTTGCGGCTCCGTCATCGAAAAGCACGAGAAGATCTCCCCGGACAGCAGACCTGCCAGATAGCGCTCCTTTTGCGCCGGGGTCCCGAAGCGGGCGATGATCTCGGCGTTGCCGGTGTCGGGTGCCTGGGTTCCGAACACGATCGGTGCCCACGGGCTGCGGCCCAGAATCTCGTTGATCAATGTCAGCTTGACCGCACCGAAGCCCTGACCGCCCAGTTCTGGCCCCAAATGTGGTGCCCACAGACCGTTATCGCGGACCTGCTGCTTGAGCGGGTCGACAATGCGGCGCCGCTCGTCGTTCAGCGGCAGGAACTCGCAGCCCGGGAACAACACCTCTAGGGGTTCGACTTCCTCGCGCACAAATTCGCGTACCCAGTCGAGCTTCTTCTCGAACTCTGATTCGGTGGAGAAATCCCAAGACATTCGAATACTCCTTAGTGTTTAGGGAAAGCCGCCGTCGGCGCGCAGGATCGAGCCGGTAGTGAAGCTCGACGCGTCAGAAGCTAGGAACAGGGCGCCACCAACAATTTCAGGCGGGCTTCCGGCGCGTTGCAGCGAGAGGTGGCCGAACATATTGGCCTTGGCGTTCTCGAGATTCCAGGCCTTGCTCACGTCGGTCAAAAACGGTCCAGCCATCAGCGTGTTGACCCGTACGTTCGGACCGAACGCCCGTGCTAGGCCTTCGGTCATGGCGTTAAGCCCAGCCTTGGCTGCGGCGTACGGAATCATGCCGCCATCGGGGCGCAGCGAACCGGCGGAACTCACGTTGATGATCGACCCGCTGCCTGCCGCGACCATTCGTTCGCCAACCAACGCCGACAACCGGAATGGCCCCTTGAAGTTGAGGTTGACGACCGCATCGAAGAGCTTCTCGGTGACGTCGGTCAGCTTGTCGTACAACGGCGACATGCCGGCATTGTTGATCAACGTGTCGATCTTGCCGAAACGGGCGTAGGTCGCCTCAACCAATCCGTCGAGCTGGTCCCATCGTCCGACGTGCACCTGATATGGCATTGCGGCGCGGCCGGTCTCGGCCTCGATCTCCTTGGCCGTCGCCACGCAGTTTTCCATATTGCGACTCGCGACCACCACGTCGGCGCCGCAACGCGCGGCGCCAAACGCCATCTCGCGGCCCAGTCCACGGCTGCCGCCGGTGACGAGTACTACCCGGTCGGTGAGGTCGAAAAGCTGATCCGCATAGCCCATTACGCGGTCCTGGCGAGCTCGGCTGCCGTGGCGATGAGTTGCGGGATCATCGACCCGAAGGCGTCGGCGATCTTGGGATCAACTTTCCCGGTGCGCACTCCTGCCGCATAGGTCTTCTCAAGCACGATGCCGAGTTTCCAATTGGCCAGCACCAGGTAGTAGTCGATGTTCTCGGTGGAGAGCCCGCTGATTTTCTCGTAATGCTCCAACAATTCGCTGCGGGTCGGCATGCCGTGCATGTCCAGATAAAAGCCATCGGCGCGGGGATTTTCGCCGTCGTAGCCCAACAACGCCCAGGCGAGATCCAGCAGCGGATCACCGACCGTCGTCATCTCCCAGTCCACGATCGCGGCCAGCCGCGCCGGCTGGCCATGTGCGAACATGACATTGGCGAACTGATAGTCGCCGTGCATGATGCCCGCCCGGTATTGCGCGGGCCGGTTGCGGCGCAGCCAGTCGGCGGCCTCGCCCAGGCCGGGAAGCTCGCGCACCTTATAGCTGTCCAGAAACGCCAGCCAGCGATCTACCTGCCGTTCGTGGAACCCGTCGGGGCGGCCGAAACCGTCCAGGCCTTGGGCGCGCCAGTCCACCCGGCCCAGCTTTGCGGCGCCCTCGACGAGTTCGAAGGCCAGCCCGCGCCGCGCCGCCAGGTCGGTGTCGAACGGCGCCTGCCATCCGCCGTCGTCCATCGGGCTCCACCCGTCTACTGCCTGCATCACGTAGAACGGCATCCCGAGGACGCTGGCCGTGTCATCGGCGGCGATCAGACTCGCGTGCGGCACGTCGGTGCCGGACAGAGCCCGCACCAACCGGATCTCTCGCAACAAGCCGTCGATGCGGGCGGCGTCGGCGCGTGCGCCGGGCATTCGGAGCACCATGCGCTCGGCCGTGTGCCCCGAACCGCGTTGGATCAGATACAGGGTGTTCTGCGAACCGCCCTTGAGCAGTTGCAGTTGCGGCCGTTCGCCGTTTCCCGGAGCGTCGTTCGCATCGAGCCAACGGCCAAGAACACCCGGGTCCAGTTGAGTTTCGCCAGCACTCACCATTGTCCGCACACCCCACTCTCTGGATAGAGAATAGCATTCTCCCGCTGGCGACGTGCCTGGGCCGCCGTCATGTAAGGCTTAGCGGAACTACGAACTTAGGAACACCGACATGCAAGTGCTTCTGGTCCGGCATGCGTTGCCGTTACGCAGCGAACACGGCCAGGGTTCCGACCCCAACCTGTCAGATGAGGGGATCGCGCAGATCGCGCGCTTGCCCGAGGCGCTTGCCCGGTTTTCCATCACCCGGGTGGTCAGCAGCCCGCAGCGGCGAGCCATCCAGACCGCCGAACCCGTCGCCATGACGCGCCAGCTGCCCGTCGAGATTGACGATCGGTTCGCCGAATATGACCGTGACCTTCCGGCGTACATCCCCGTCGAGCAGATCCGCGCGGAAAACCCCAAGGAATGGGCCCGGCTGGTCCAGGGGCATCTGCCCAGTGCGGTCGACGAAGACGCCTTTCGGGCGCGGGTGTTGGCGGCGGTCGCCGATCTCGTCGCCGATGTCGATCCCGAGGACACGGTTGCGGTATTCAGCCACGGTGGCGTGATCAACCTCCTTCTGCACGAGATTCTGGGGACGGCCCGAATACTGTCTTTTCAGGTGGACTATGCCTCGGTGACCCGCCTCCTGTACTCGCGAGCCGGCCAGGCGATGGTGGCGTCGGTAAACACCACCGAACACGTGTGGGACCTGTTGCCGCGCAATCAGCGGCTGCTCGACGGCATTTAGCCGGGTCACGACTTCGCTACCGATGGGAGAAGTTGTTTCACGCCGGGCAGCCGGCGGTGGTAAAACAAGTCCCGTGACTTCGGCTGACCGACTTGACGGGTTAGACCTGCCCGCGCTGGACCGGTATCTGTGCTCGCTCGGCATCGAGCGTGACGGCGAATTACGGGCGGACTTCATCTCCGGGGGCCGCTCCAATCTGACGTTCCGCGTGTATGACGACAAGACGAATTGGCTGGTGCGGCGCCCCCCGTTGCATGGGTTGACGCCGTCGGCGCACGATATGGCCCGCGAATACAAGGTGGTTGCCGCGCTGCAAGACACAGCGGTGCCGGTTGCACGCACGATTGCGCTGTGTGAAGACGACGCGGTGCTGGGCGCACCCTTCCAGATCGTTGAATTCGTTGCCGGGCAGGTGGTGCGCCGGCGCGCTCAGCTTGAATCGCTCAGTCGGACCGTCATCGACGGTTGCGTCGACTCGTTGATCCGGGTCCTCGTCGACTTACATGGCGTCGACCCGAACGCGGTGGGGCTGGGCGATTTCGGTAAACCCAGCGGTTACCTGGAGCGCCAGGTACGCCGCTGGGGCTCCCAATGGGATCTGGTCCGGCTGCCCGACGACCACCGCGACTCCGACGTCGAGCGACTACATTCCGGTCTGCGCCAGTCCATTCCGCAACAGAGCCGCAGCTCGATAGTGCATGGTGACTACCGGATCGACAACACCATCCTGGACGTCGACGACCCGACACGGGTGCGCGCCGTTGTGGACTGGGAGCTCTCGACGCTGGGAGACCCGCTCAGCGACGCGGCTTTGATGTGCGTCTACCGGGACCCTGCGCTGGACCTGATCGTCAATGCGCAAGCGGCGTGGACGTCTCCGCTGCTTCCGACGGCCGACGAGCTGGCGGACCGGTACTCGCTGGTTTCGGGGTTGCCGCTCGCGCATTGGGAGTTCTACATGGCGCTGGCGTACTTCAAACTCGCCATCATCGCGGCCGGCATCGACTTCCGCAGGCGAATGTCAGACCAGGCCCGCGGCCAAGGTGAGTCTGAACACACGCCCGAAGTCGTTGCGCCGTTGATCTCCCGCGGCCTGGGGGAGCTCGCCAAGCTTCCCAGCTAGGGGGTCTCGGTGATCCCGGCGTGGGTCGCGTTAGCGGCTGCGAAGTGTTTTTTTGCCGTGTGGCGCAGTTGAAGCATCCGGGCGGTGCCTACTGCCACTGTGAGCAGCCCGCCACCGACCGCGGCCAGCAGGAAGGCCACGCCAAGCGGCAGGCTCCAATGCCAGGTGAAGAACGTAAAGGGCGTCGACGCCGTGTTCTGAGCGATGAAGATCAGCAGCACGATAAGGGTCAGGAACCCGATAATCAGTGCTGACCACAGGGCGCCCGCGCGGGTGAACTTGACCGCGGGCTCGGTCGACGTAGGACCGACGGGGTGTGCCGAGGGGGACGGACTGGGCGAGGGATCAGGGTTGCCACTCATGCTCCCATCTTTGCCTCATCCGCCACAGAAAGAAACAAACAACCCAGAAAACCTCGCGTTACCTGCGCGGGCGCAGCAGCGTACCGCCGTTTCTGGCGTTAGTGTCAGCGGTATGGGGATGCTGCGGCGTCTGCGTGGTGCAACGGTCTCCGCGGCGGTCTGGTTCGCTACGGTCTGCTTGCTTGCAGCTTGCAGCAATTCGGATCCGCTCGGGCAGGAAACGCACGACGTCAAATCCATCGTGGTCGGCTCCGGTGACTTCCCAGAGTCTCAGATCATCGCTGAAATATACGCACAAGCGTTGCAGGTCAACGGTTTTGATGTCGGAAGGCGGATGGGAATCGGGAGTCGGGAGACGTATATCCCGGCGCTCAAAGACCATTCCATCGACCTGGTGCCGGAGTACATCGGCAATCTGCTGCTGTACTTCGAACCGGACTCCACTGCAACCGTGCTCGACGCCGTCGAGTTAGAGCTGTACAAGAAGCTGCCAGGCGACCTATCGATTCTGACGCCGTCACCGGCTTCCGACACCGACACCATCAGCGTCACCAGTGCCACCGCCGGTTCGTGGAACCTGAAAACGATCGGTGACCTGGCGGCACACTCACCGGATGTGAAGTTCGGTGCTTCGTCGTCGTTCCAGAACCGGCCATCCGGGCTGCCCGGACTGAAGCGGAAGTACGGGCTCGATATCAGGCCGGGTAACTTCTTAGCCATCGAGGACGGTGGTGGTTCGGTGACGGTACGTGCGCTGGTTGAGGGGCGGGTAAACGCCGCCAACGTCTTCAGTACTTCGCCGGCTATTCCGCAAAACCATTTGGTGGTACTCGAGGACCCGGCGCACAACTTCTTAGCCGGCAACATTGTCCCGCTGGTGAATTCGCAGAAGAAGTCCGACCATCTCAAAGTGGTGCTGGACGCGGTATCGGCAAAGCTCAACTCGTCCGCGGTGGCCGCGCTCAATGCCACGGTGGAGGGCAACGCGGGCATCGACCCTGCCCAGGCTGCGCGAAATTGGATACGGTACAACGGCTTCGACCACTCAATCGGGCAATGATCAGATTCGAGAAGGTCAGCAAGGTCTTTCACGGCGACAACACCGCGGTGGATCAGCTGAGCCTGCAGGTCCCCGCCGGCAAGTTGACGGTTTTCGTCGGCTCCTCGGGCAGCGGCAAGACCACGGCGCTGCGGATGATCAACCGGATGATCGAACCGACCTCCGGCACCATCACCGTTGACGGGGCCGACGTGTCGACCGTCAACCCGGTGAAGCTGCGATTGGGAATCGGCTACGTCATCCAGAATGCGGGGTTGATGCCGCACCAGCGGGTTATCGACAATGTCGCGACGGTGCCGGTGCTGCAGGGCCAGCCTCGGCGGGCGGCGCGCCGAGCGGCGTACGGGGTGCTCGAACGCGTTGGGCTGGACTCTGCGCTGGCCACCCGCTATCCGGCGCAGCTCTCCGGAGGCGAACAACAACGCGTCGGGGTGGCGCGCGCCTTGGCCGCCGATCCGCCTATCCTGCTGATGGACGAGCCGTTCTCCGCCGTCGACCCAGTGGTTCGTCACGAGCTGCAGAACGAAATACTGCGTCTGCAAAGCGAATTGCGCAAAACGATCGTCTTCGTGACGCACGATATCGACGAGGCGCTCAAACTCGCAGACCAAGTCGCGGTATTCGGCCGAGGGGGGGTGCTGCAGCAGTACGACGAACCCGCGCGGCTGCTGTCGCGGCCGGCCAACGATTTCGTGGCGAAGTTCATCGGTCTCGGCCGTGGCTATCGGTGGCTCCAGCTCATCGACGCGTCCGGGCTGCCGATGCACGACATGCAGCGGATCACCGCGAATAGTTTGTCCGGCAGTGCGAGCGACCAAGTCCTGGACGACTGGACGCTGGTGGTCAACGACGAAGACGTGCCTATGGGGTGGATCGATGCCGACGGCCTGCGGCGCCATCGCGGTGGGGCGTCGTTGTCCGAGAGCCTGAGCGCGGTCGGTGCGCAGCTCCGGCCGGGCGGAAATCTCAGCCAGGCGCTGGACGCGGCCTTGTCCTCGCCGTCGTCGATGGGCATCGCCGTCGACCGCGAGGACAAGGTGATCGGCGGCATACTGGCCGCCGACGTGTTGGCCGTGGTGGAAGCCCGGCGGCGGGCCTGAACGGGATCCTCACATGCACTACCTCCTGATGCACTACGACGACGCCTGGGCGCTGACCCTGGTGCATCTTCGGCTGTCACTGCTGCCGATGCTGATCGGGCTGGCGATAGCGGTGCCGTTGGGCGTGGCTGTGCAGCGCGCCCCCATCGCCCGGCGGCTGACGACGGCGGCGGCGAGTCTCGTGTTCACTATCCCGTCGCTGGCGTTGTTCGTGGTGTTGCCGGTGATCATCGGAACCCGAATCCTCGACGAGGCCAACGTCGTAGTCGCGCTGACCGCCTACACGGCGGCGCTGCTGGTGCGAGCGGTCCTCGAGGCGCTGGACGCGGTGCCGGCTCAGGTGCGTGACGCCGCCACCGCCATGGGCTACTCGCCGATCAAGAGGATTTTGAAAGTGGAACTCCCGCTGTCCATTCCGGTGATGATCGCGGGGATGCGGGTGGTAATGGTGACCAATATCGCGATGGTATCGGTGGGCTCCGTGATCGGAGTCGGCGGCTTGGGCACCTGGTTCACCGCGGGGTACCAGACCAACAAGAGCGACCAGGTCGTCGGGGGCATCATTGCCGTGTTGTTCCTTGCGTTCGTTATCGACATGCTGATCGTTCTGAGTGGCTGGCTGGCCACCCCCTGGGAACGGGCTACGCAGACCAGCGGGCGCCTGGTGGTGTCCCCGATAGTGGGTGGCGCGCGATGAACTTTGTGCAACAGGCACTGGCTTATTTATTTACCGTCGGCAACTGGACCGGGCCGGTCGGGCTGGCCGCACGCACTTTGGAGCATTTGGAGTACACCGGGGTGGCGGTCGCGGCGTCAGCGCTGGTGGCGATCCCGGTCGGGCTATTTATCGGGCACACCGGCCGCGGGACGTTGCTGGTGGTGGGCCTGGTGAACGGGTTGCGTGCGCTGCCGACGCTAGGCGTGCTGCTGCTGGGTGTGCTGCTGTTCGGGCTACGCGTGGGCCCCCCGCTGGTTGCGCTGATGCTGCTGGGTATCCCGTCGATGCTGGCTGGAACCTATGCGGGCATCGCCAACGTCGAGCCGCTGGTAGTTGATGCGGCCCGCGCGATGGGTATGACTGAGACCCAGGTGCTGCTGCGTGTCGAGATTCCAAATGCGCTGCCGCTGATGCTGGGCGGGTTGCGCAACGCGACGCTTCAGATAGTCGCCACCGCGACGGTGGCTGCCTATGCCAGTCTGGGCGGGCTGGGCCGCTACCTGATAGACGGGATCAAGGAGCGCGAATTCCAACTCGCTCTGGTCGGTGCGCTGGCGGTGGCCGCGCTGGCTGTGGTCCTCGACGGCTTGCTGGCGCTTGCGGTGTGGGTGTGTCTGCCGGGTACGGGGCGACTGCGCAAGATTGTCGGTCGGTGAGATCCGGAGCACAGTTACCGACAACGCAGCCGCGTCCACCGGACCCGACTACGGTAGAAGGGTGAATGAAGCCCCCTCTGATCCCACTCGGCAAGACTGGCCGGCGATGTTGACTTGGCGCGCACACGACGTCTCCCGGATGGAATCGGTGCGAGTGCAGTTGTCCGGCAAACGGATCAGGGCCAACGGCCGTATCGTGGCCGCGGCCACCGCCAGCAATCCGGCGTTCGGCGCCTTCTACGAAATGCAGACCGATGAGAGCGGCGCCACCAAACGATTCGGTCTCACCGTCACGTTGGCCGAGCGGGAACGTCAACTCGCCCTCGCGCGCGACGAGGAGAACATGTGGTTGGTGACCGACCATCAGGGGGAGCGGCGCGAGGCCTACAACGGCGCTCTTGACGTGGACGTGGTGTTGAGCCCCTTCTTCAATGCGTTGCCGATTCGGCGCCTCGGGCTGCAAGAACACGCGGAGTCGATCACGCTGCCGATGGTGTACGTGAATGTGCCCGACATGACGGTCAGCGCGGCCACCGTGAGTTACAGCAGTATGGGCGGTCTCGACGGGATCAAACTGCGCTCCCCGGTGGCCGACACCACCGTGAGCGTCGACTCCCACGGGTTCATCGTGGAATATCCCGGATTGGCAGAGCGGATCTAATCACCCCGCCCGCCCGGCCGGCGGCAGCCAATTCCTCGCGCCAGTTGTCCGCGCCGATAGCGGTCGTGAAAATGTCGGAACGTGGGAAACTGTCGTAACGCGTGCGTGCGGCGTGTCCCGTCTCGACGAGTTCGGCCACTGAGTTTCGGCAGGCCAGCGACTCGCGGGTGCGGCTGAGCAGCGCGATCACATGGTCGACCGCCGGCAGGAGTTGGTCCGCGTTGCCTTCGCACATGGCACGCACCAAATCCGGGGGGCTGGCGGCCACTCGGGTGCCATCGCGAAATGATCCGGCGGCCAGCGCGAAGGCCAGCGGGACCTCGGCGGCCGTCACGGCCAGCGCCTCGGCGAGCAGGTGGGGCAAGTGTGAGATGGCAGCCGCCGCGGCGTCGTGTTCGTCGGATTTGGCCGGCAGCACCAGCGCGCCACAGTCCAGCGCCAACGTCATCACCATCGCCCACACCGTGGGATCCACATTGTCGTCCACGCTGATCACCCAGGGGGTCCTGATGAAGAGGCCGGCCTGGCCGGCCGCCCAACCGGACTGTTCCGTGCCCGTCATCGGGTGACCACCGACGAAGAGTTTCTGCAGGCCGGCCGCAGCGACAGCGTCTCGTACCCCGCCTTTCACGCTGGTCACGTCGGTCAGCGGGCAGCCGGGGGCCAATTCGCGAATGTGGTCGAGCATGCCCGGCAAAGCCGGCATAGGCACGGCCAGCACGATCAAGGCGTTGCTGTTGGCGGCGCGGGTCAAGGTGTCGGTGAGGTTGGTGGTGGCATCAAAACCGTCGGCTCGGGCGCCTTGCGCGCCCTCTACCGACCGGTTGTAGCCGAACACCTGGCGGCCGGCTGCCGCCGCAGCCCGCATGATCGACCCACCGATGAGCCCAAGGCCGAGCACGCACACCGGTGTCGGCGCAGCCGTCCCCGATGTCATCCCTGCCACCGTTCAAGGTTGGCACAGTTCGTCCATCGGCGGTGACTCCGGATGCCCCGGTTGCTCGGCATTTGTCTGGACGTGTCTGGTCAGGGGGCCTCGTCAGCGACTACCGTAATCGCCCATGGGAGCACAACGGGCCACAGCGCCGGGTCCGTCTGCGGAGTTGCCGGACGGCTTCGGCGTTGCCGTCGTGCGCGAAGAGGGCCAATGGCATTGTTCCGCGTTGGCTTCCAAGTCGCTGACGAGCCTGTCGGCCGCCGAGACTGAACTGCGTGAACTCCGCAGCGCGGGCGCTGTGTTTGGCCTGATAGACGTCGATGACGAGTTCTTCGTCATCGTGCGCCCGGCTCCTTCCGGGACCCGGCTACTGCTGTCGGACGCCACCGCCGCGCTTGACTACGACATCGCCGCCGAAGTGCTCGACAAGCTGGACGCCGACATCGATCCTGAGGACCTCGAGGATGCGGAACCGTTCGAGGAAGGCGACCTCGGGCTGCTGTCGGACATCGGGCTGCCGGAGGCGGTGCTTGGGGTGATCCTCGATGAGAACGACCTGTACGCCGACGAGCAGCTGGGCCGTATTGCCAGGGAGATGGGTTTCGCAGACCAGCTATCGGCAGTGATCGACCGCCTCGGCCGGTGACCCCGGACGAAGACCTGATCCGTGCCGCGCTGACCGTTGCGGCGACGGCGGGTCCCCGCGACGTTCCGATCGGTGCGGTGGTCATCGGCGCCGACGGCACCGAACTCGCCCGGGCGGTGAACGCGCGCGAGGCACTGGGCGATCCCACCGCACACGCGGAGATCCTGGCGATGCGGGCGGCGGCGGGCGTGCTGGGCGACGGGTGGCGGCTGGAGGGCGCCACTTTGGCGGTCACGGTCGAGCCGTGCACCATGTGCGCGGGCGCCTTGGTGCTGGCGCGCATCGCGCGCTTGGTGTTCGGGGCCTGGGAACCCAAAACCGGAGCTGTCGGATCGTTGTGGGATGTGGTCCGCGATCGCCGGCTCAACCACCGCCCCGAAGTACGCGGCGGTGTGCTTGCCAAGGAGTGTGCCGCACCGCTGGAGACCTTCTTCGCTCGCCAGCGATTGGGGTGAGCGGCGGTTGGTTCGGTAGGCTGCTCGGCGGTGGCGTGTCCGAGCGGCCTAAGGAGCACGCCTCGAAAGCGTGTGACGGCAAAACCGTCCGAGGGTTCAAATCCCTCCGCCACCGCCAATGCCCTCTAGCTGTTAACGCAGCTCAGAGGGCGTTTGGCGGTCACTGGGCGCTGTGCTGCCCAAGTGGCGCAGCGGGTTAGTCGCGCCGAACCAGCACCAGGTGCTCAGGCGCTATCTGGCTTGCGGATAGGCCATGACTCGGGGCGATGTCCCGGTGCGGCGCTGTTTGGGGCGCTCGTCGCCAAGCAGGTAGCGGCGCACTAGCCGCTCGATGTGCAGCTGCGCCTCGGCGATGTCTCGTCGCAGTGCGGCCGCGTCTAACCGCGTGGCCTGGCCGTGTGGGCCGGGCACATCCCTGCTATCGGCCCAGGCCAACTGGGCGGTCATCTCCCGCAGTTGATCGCGCAACGCGCGGACCAACTGCGCGGCCTGGGCTGCATCGCTCTCGTGCATCACGAGATCTTCGCACCTCGTTGCCTGCTGTGCCAGAGGTGGCCGGTAAACCGTTATCCGCACAATCCTGGAAGACGGCGTGGCGGCGGAAACATCGCCGCGGTGTTGATGGGGTAGCGCGTGAGATGTTTTGCAATGCAACGGAGTAAGTCGACAACCACGAGACCAATGGGCTCGATCATTGTGAGGCAGACCACAAGCCGAGCGAGCTTGCCCGATAGTCGGATTCGATGCGCTCAGTCGGCGCCGGCGGGGATGGTCACCGAAGCCCGCGTGCCACCGCCGATCGTCGAGTTCAGCTTCATCGATCCGCCCATCGCGTCAATGCGGACCGCCAGGGACGCGAGTCCGATGTGCCCTTTGGCGACACATCGATTCAGGCTGGCCGGATCGAACCCGATTCCGTCGTCGACGACGCTCAGCGTGATGGCGTCTGCCGCTCCTGCGAGGCGGATCTGGACGGTATGCGCCTGGGAATGCTTGTACGCGTTGGCGAGCAATTCGCGGGCCGCCCGGTACAACAGCGACTGTGACCGCGGCCGACCGACCTCTTCGAGGTCGGCGTCGATGGCGAAGTTCCCCCGGTGCTCATAGTCGCGAACCAGCTGACGCAACGCGGCCGTCAGACCCACTTCGGTGAGCACCGCGGGGTGTAGGGCGGTGACGGTGCTGCGCAGTTGGGTTGCCGTGTCCTGTACCGCTTGGTAGACGGCGTCCAGCCCCGGGTCGCTATGCCGTTCGCGGATTTCGTCGAGTTCGAGTCGCGCCGCCAGCAGATCCTGCAGCGGTCCATCGTGCAGTTGCTCGGCCAGGATCCGGGAATGGCGCTCGTCGGCGCGCATCGACTCCGAGACGAGTGTGCGGCGCATGTCGAGCAATGCCGCCACGCGCGCGGCGGCGCGCGTCAGGAAATAACACATGGCGGTCATAGCGGCCGCCAACCACAGCAGCAATCCGAAATGGGTGTAAACGACGTTCGGCAACTCAACCGTGTCGTCGCGCTTGGAGTAGACGATCCACACAGCGAGATACCCGACAGCGGTGGCGATTCCGACGGCGGCCGCTAGGGCGGGGCGATCCTGGAACGCAACCGAGATTGGCAGCAGGAAGAACACCGGCAGCAACGCCACGGTGGCGCCACCGGAGACCACGCATAGCGCCACCACGGTTAGCACGTCGATAGCCGTCGAGACCCAGCCGGCCCACGGCGGCACCGGGCCACGCAGCACCACCACCACCCACACCAAAGCGGCGGCGCTGTAGCCGCCCAGTATTGCCGCATAAGCCCACGGCAACCAGTGCTCAACCTCCCACACCGAGACCAGCAAGACGATCAACCCGATCAGCGGCAGCCGCAGAAACGCTGATAAGCGGACAGGTTCAGCCGCAATGAAGTCGACCAGTCGAGCCAGCGGGCGGGCCATCTTATTCGAGCAGCCCACGCCGCATCGCGGCCGCAACGGCCGCGGCGCGATCGCCAACGCCGAGTTTCTCGTACAACCGTTGCACGTGGGTCTTCACGGTGGACGGCGCCAGGTACAGCTCCGCGGCGATCGCCGGGATGCTGTGACCCTGGGCGATGAAATTCAGCACCTCACCCTCGCGGGGGCTGAGCACCGGTGTCGGGTCTTCGCCGCGGCGGCGGATCTCTCCCGCCAGACCCGCGGCAAGGGCCGCCGACACGACATCTCGGCCGTTTGCGCAGTCGAGCACGCCTTTCACGATCTCGGTTTTCGTCGATTCTTTGGGCAGGAATCCGGCGGCACCCTCCGCCAGGGCATGGAAGACGATCGCCGACTCATCGTGTGCCGACAACAGCAGCACCCGCGTCGGCAGGTCATCACGGCGTACCGCGGCGGCGACCTTTGCGCCGTCCATACCGGGCATCCGGTAATCGAGCAGCGCGACTTGCGGCAGATGGGTTTTGATCAGTGCCAACGCGGCGACGCCGTCACCCGCTTCGGCGACGACGTCCACCACGCCGCTCGATGTCAGCGCGCGCACAAGCCCATCGCGAAACAGCGGGTGATCTTCGCCCACTATCACGCGCACTTTCTCGGTCGCGTCCGCGCCGGTCATACCGCTTAGTGTCGCATAGCGGGTAGCGCCGTTCCCCCAATCGGGGGACGCGCGATTCACCCCGCGCACTGACTGGTCGACGGACAGACACCGCAGGTCCGCGCCGGAATAGTCATGGGCAGGCTGGCGAACGCCGGCAAATGGATCGAAGGCCCGGCGCGCAGGTGGGTCTTCCACCGCGTACAGGAGCATGCAACATGGACGTAGTCACCGGTGACGACTCCGGGATGCCTGAAGACCGCATCGCGTGGGTGTCGAAGGCGAAGTGTCGTTCCGTCGACCCCGACGAACTCTTCGTTGGTGGAGCGGCGCAGCGGAAAGCGGCCAATATTTGCCGGCATTGTCCCGTGATGGCCGAGTGCCTGGCCGACGCGCTCGACAACCAGATGGACTGGGGTGTTTGGGGCGGCATGACCGTGCGTCAGCGGCGTGTGCTGCTCAAGCAGCACCCCGAGGTGAGCTCGTGGTCCGAGTTCTTCGCCGCCCAGCGCAGGCGCCGTAGCACCGGCTAACCGGCAGGCAAACCGACGTTGTCCTGCTGCCGCGGATACGTGGGATCATTCCCTGGTGGACGCGGACGACCCTGAGCAGTACATACGGGACCTCGAACGAGGGGTCAGCCAGACGCCTGAGTTCGAGCCTTAAGCCTGGGCTTGCGCGGCGGTCAAACTTCGGATCGTTTGAATTTCGCTGTCCCGATACGGTCGCCCATCGGGTTGCAGCAGGTCGCTGAACCATACTTTCGGAGGCGTTGCGTACGGGTGATCCCACGAATCCCACGGCAGGTACGTCTGAGTCTTACCGGCCACTAAACCCCAGTTGAATGCACCAACGTTGTGCCGCTTGGCAATTGGCAAGACTCCCTCAACAGAACTGCCGCGAGGCCGGGCCAGGTATTCGGTGCACACGATCGGTCGACCCAGCGGAGATAGCTCAGCGATCCGGGCCTCGAAGTCGGCGGGGGCACCATAAGAGTGGAAGGTGATCACGTCGGCGTTGTCCAGCTGAATCCCACTGATCGTGCTGCGGCTCCCGGGATCTCCCCAACTTCCATTCCAGACACCGCTCGTCAACGGTTGAACAGGATCGACTGAACGCGCCCATCGGAACACTTGGGGAAGCAGCTCGGCGACAAGCTGCTGCTTGTCCTTCCGTTCCACGTTGCGATATACGCGGGCGGGATTGTCGGGCTCATTCCAGAGGTCCCACCCCAAAATGCGGTCATCATTGCGGAATTGGGTCAACAGCCCGGTGACATAGTCTTGCAGAAAGCCGCTGTAGCGGGGGTCGCCGAGGTGTTCAGCGCCCGGGCTTTGCACCCAACCGGAGTTGTGCACGCCGCGTCTTGGCGCGCGCTGAGGACCGAGCCTGGGGAACGGGTCCCAACACGAGTCGAACAAGACAAAAAGTGGTTTGATGCCGCGGTTCGCAGCGATGCCGACGAACTGCGCGAGGCGGCTTTGGAACCCTTGTCGATCTTGAGCCCACAGCTGATCGTGCAGGAAGACCCGCATCGTGTTGAACCCGTGTGATCGGGCCGCGCCCAGCTCCCTGTCGATGCGCTGCGGGTCATAAGTGGCCGGTTGAAACATCTCTAGCTGATTGATCGCGTTCGAGGTGACGTAGTTGGCGCCGACGAGCCAGCCCTGCGCTTGATACCAACGATTTGCACGGTCAGCCGACCACCGGCCCGGTTCGGCGGCGGCGGCGCGGGGTGCTTTGGCCAGCGCCGTGCCTGCTGCCAGCAGCAGCGGTATTTTCAGGGCCGTTCGACGGTGCACGAAGTGACAATATTTTCCCGGGTGGTGCCGACCGCTCAGCAACTATCCGTCGGTCGAGATTGTTATCTCGTTGTCATCAACCAGTTCTCAACGCACTCAGCCGGCACCCGCTACGGCAGCACGGTGTGCATCAACATCACGTCGTACGCCGACCACAGCGACAGATTGAAGTAGAGGTCTTTACCCGACGACCAGGGATGGATCATCGGCGCGTAGATGCCACCGGGCATCTGGAATGAGGACACGAGTGGCTGTTCTGGACTCCATGGCCCTTGCGGCGTCGGCGCGGTCCGCGCCACCACGTCGTTGCTGCCGCCGTTGGTGTACAGCACCAGGTATTGCTTGAGATAGGTGTTGTACTGGGCTGACATTTCGCCCACGGGGCCCGGGAAAATCGGCGTCGCCGCCGCGGGATTGTTAGGCACCCAGTGCCCGTCCCCGTCGCCGTTCCAATATTGGTACTTCGTCAGGTCCGGAAGTGCGCCCTGGGGAACTCGCGAAAGGAAAGCCGCGCCACTGCGTCCCGACGGGGTTCCGAATGAGTACATGTAACCATCGTTACCCGGCATGAACGCCGCCATCTGGAAGTTCTCGTTGCCCGGAGTGAACCCGGCTCCGGGGACGGCATCCGCTGAGGCCGTGCGGATGGAGCCGGGGAAGATCCCCCAGTTCTGGCCATTGTCGGTGGACCGCGCGATCGCCGAGTAGTTCGTCGACCATTCGCCGTCGCGGCCCCACTGCCTGATCGACATGTAACTCATGTACTGGACTCTGCCGATGGAGGTGGCGGCGGTCGGAATGATTCCCGTCTCGTGCGTCGCCTTGTGGATGGTGTTGACGACCTGCTTGGAGAGGTGGTTCGCCCACACCGGCGAGCCGGAGTAATTGTCGTTCGGCACGCCGTCCGCGATGTGGATACCGTGCGACAGATCATGGTCTGAGCTGCGGAACAGCGTGTTGTATCGCCATTCCTGGCCGTGCACCTTGCAATATCCGAAGGTGTCACCAAAGGCCATCAGTATCTGGTGGTTGGCGGGATCGCCGTTGTCCCATGGGATCCCGAGGTCAGTCCCGGAGATCCCGAAACGTTGCAGGGTTCTGTTCGGGCCGTTCGGTCCGGTTACCCAGTCGACGAGCGACGTCGGCGCCCCCGCGATCGAGGGCGGCGGCTGGGCTGGATCCGTTGCCGGCTGGGGCGCCGGCTTCGGCTGAACCGGAGCCGCGTTGGGGTGTAAGGGAGCGGCGTTGGGCGACTGTGGGTTAGCCGGGGCGGGGGGATTGGGTCCAGGCGGAGCCACCCCCGCTTGATGTTGCAGCGGAGCGGCATACTGGGTACCTGGGGCAGTCGGCTTGAGCAAAGACGCGATCAGCGGCCCCAACTTGGGTAGCGGCGCCTGGTCGTTCGTATGGGTTGGGCGACGTCCAGTCGGCGGTTGGACGACCGGCTGGGGCGCGGGCATGTCGCGAGGAGCGGCGGGGGGATCGACATTGGCGTCTGCCGCGTTGCACGGCGTCGCATTCGCTGATGGCGCGAGGCCCATCGCAGCGATGAACGCGACAGCGGCCGCTGACGCCACCGTTAGCGAAGCGCTTCGAAAAATCGCCGACATGTAACACCCTTCGAGGAACAGTCCCGCCGCATTGCTGGCGGTAGCTGGCACCTGTGACGATAGTGACTCAAGGGGCTGTTGTGATCAGCGATTCACCAATAGGTATGCATCCGAGACCGGGTCGCAACCCACCGTGAAGTCGGCAAACATGCGACCAAGCCGCGCGCTGTCCGCGGCGTCTAGCGCAGCTTTCGGCCGTAATTGTCGGGCACACTGCCGGTAAAGATCATGATCGCGTCGATTAGGGCCCATACCCCGACACCGAACAGGAAGGGCAGGCCGACGAGCGCCCAGCTGAAGAAGAATCCGAAGAGACCGAGGCCCAGCTGCAGAGCACCGATGGTGTTCGAACCGATGTAGAAGCGGCCGATGCCGAAGAAGCCGAAAAATAGTTGGAGAACGCCGGCGGCCACGGCCGACTTATCCGAGAGGGGCCTCCCGGTGAGGTGATCGCGCCCATACGGGGCTTGGGGGTCCACGCCATAGCCCGAGTACGGATACGGGGGGTTGCCGGGGTAGGGGACCGGCTGCTGGTAACTCGGTTGGGCCGGGTATCCCAGTGGCGGCGGACCCGGTGGATTCTGAGGTGGTCCGTAGCCCGGGGGCTGTCCGCTCCAGGGTGGCCCTCCAGACGGGTAGCCGGGTTCGTTCGGCGTCGTCATCGGTTTGAGTTACCCCCTGTGTCGTCTACCTGCCTAACGGTACATTCGACGCAGTAAATGTCGAGGAGGCGGCTGCATGGCTTCTGCCGGCCCCGGTGCTCCTGAGATCGCTTTCGACGATCTGACGTCGCCCGAACTCACTGACGTTCAGCGCCAGATTCTGCAGTTCACCGAGGCCAAACACATCGAAATCAACATCGATCAGATGCTCGCCGAGGCGACCGCTCAGGCAGGTGGGGCTGATGACCTGGACGACACCGACGGCTTCGACGAGCGCCTGGCCGCCCACGTGGCCGCGATCGAAGCCGATGAAGGTCTGACCCAGCTTGCCCGTTCGTCGCTGCGCCAACGAGTGGTCCGCCTGCTGCGCAACCGACTGTCGCTGACAGACCTTGTCAAGCGATATCCTGAGATCGAGTCCATCCCTATCGAGAAACCCTTCATCGTGGTCGGGATGCCCCGCTCCGGCACGACCCATCTGGTGAATCTCATCGCGGCCGATCCACGCCGGCGGGCGTTGCCGTACTGGGAGAGCCAGGATCCGATACCGGCGCTCGGAGAGGGGCCCGACGTCTTCGGAGTAGACCCGCGCTACGCACGAGCCAGGTCCGAGCATGATGCACTTATGGTCAGCGCGCCGGTGGTAGCGGCTATGCATGACCGGTTCCCCGAGGCGATCGAGGAAGAAGTCGAACTGCTCGATTTGGACCTGGCCGGATATGTCTTGGAATGGCATGCGCGGGTGCCGGACTGGCGCGACTTTTACCTGGGTCTGGACCAGAACCGGCACTACGGGTATATGAAGAAGGTCCTGCAGGCCTTGACATTTCTCCGGGGACCAAGAACTTGGGTGCTCAAGAGCCCGCAGCACTGTGAGCAGCTCGGCCCGCTGATGGCGACGTTCCCCGACGCGACGGTGGCCTTCACCCATCGCGATCCCGTCGCGGTCGTCCAATCGACGATCACAATGATGGCCTATTCGGATCGGCTGCGTCGCAAGAGTATCGACCCGAACTGGCTGCTGGACTACTGGAGCGATCGCGTGCACCGCCTGCTCAGCGCATGCGTGCGCGACCGCGATCTGGTACCGGCCGAACACAGCGTCGACATCAGCTTTGCGCATCTGAGCGGCAACGAAATCTCCTTGCTGGAAGGGCTTTACCAGCAAGCCGACGTCGAATTGACACCGAAGGTGCGCAGACGCTTCCAGCAGTACCTGGACAGCAATCCGCGGGGCAAACACGGTCGCGTCAACTATGATTTGCAACGGCACTTCGGTATCTCACCCGATGAGCTTCGCGAGCGGTTCGCGTTCTACTTCAACAAGTTTGACGTACTCCCCGAATGATCCACGACAAGATGAAAGAGACGTCAGCGATGAGTACCGACGCGCACCATTTCGAACCGGTGTTTCGCAGCCGGCCGGGCGCCGACGCGATGCGGCCGGCGGCGGCCGAAAAGGCCGAACAGATCGCCCCGGGCTTGTGGTGCTCGCCAGGTCTGTCGAACGCCTACCTGCTGACCACCGCGGAGGGCCGGGTGATCATCAACACCGGGATGGGCTTCGAGGGGCCGGTGCACCGTGCCAACTTCGACGCTGTCGACCCCTCGCCGGTGCGCTACATCATCTTCACGCAGGGTCACGTCGACCACGTCGGCGGCCTCGACAGCGTGCGCGACCCCGATACAACGGTTGTCGCGCAAGCCAACTGGACCGCCTGGCGCGACGACAACGAGCGCCTCATCCCGTATCGGGCCAGCCGCAGCGCATTTGCCTTCAAAGACACCCTGGCAACCGGCATCCAAGCGATTCAACGCCGTTTGGGTACCAAACGCCTGGCCGGCCAGAGCGTGCCCAACGTCGATCTTGACTTCGAGGACACGCTCACTTTGCAGGTCGGCGGCCGGCGGATGGAGCTGATGTCGGTTCCCGGCGGGGAGACTACCGACTCTCTGGTGGTGTGGCTGCCCGACGAGCGGATATGTCTGTGCGGAAACACTTTCGGTCCGATATTTGGCCACGTTCCCAACCTGGTCACTATGCGCGGCGACCGGTACCGGGACGCCCTGACCGCCGCTGCGTCAGTCGAGCGGGTACGCAGTCTGCAGCCCGAACTCCTGGTGACCGGTCACTTTGAGCCGATTGCCGGCGTGGGCCGCATCGATGCCGAGTTGACCCGGCTGCGCGACGCTATCCGGTACATTCACGACCAGACCGTCGCGGGAATGAACGCCGGCAAGGACGTCCAGACTCTGATGCGCGAGGTCACCTTGCCCGCGGAATACGAAGTGGGCCAAGGCTATGGAAAGGTCGCTTGGGACGTGCGGGCCGTTTGGGAGAACTACTCGGGCTGGTTCCACCACCGATCGACGACCGAACTCTATCCGGTCGGTTTCGATGCCGTCACCGCCGATGTGGTCGAATTGGCCGGTGCCGAAGCGATTGTCGAGCGGGCGCGGGCGCACCTGCACGCGGACCGTCCGGTGCATGCCATCCACCTGGCCGAGCTTGTGCCGGTGGACCATCCAGCGGCGCGGGCGGTTTTGCGGGAAGCTCACGAGATGCTGTTGGCCGGCAGTAGTAACTTTTGGGAGTCCGCCTGGCTCAAGCAACAGATAGCGAGTAACTCATGACAGCCCGTCGGGCTGGTTGTGGCTCAGCGACTGAAGGGTACTGATCATGGCATTCGCATTGCGACCGCAGGACTTCTACCACACCGGCATCATCGTGCCCGACCTCGCCGATGCGATGGCCCGCCTCAGCGCGTTGGCCGGCTACCGGTGGATCACCCCGCTGACGTACACGCTGCCCTTCCGCACGACGGCCGGGACCCGCGAGCTCACCTCGACCTTCGTCTACTCGCTGGAAAGTCCGCATGTTGAACTGATCCAGGAGGTTCCCGGATCTGCGTGGGTGGCGGCTCCCGGTAATTCCGTCCATCACCTCGGCTACTTCACCGACGACCTCGCCGAATCCGCCCGGCTGCTGGAGGCCAGCGGCTTCACTTTCGAAGCTACCGCCGACGTCTCGCCACCGGACCTGGCGCTGTTCGCCTACTACGTCGACGCCTTCGGCACCCGCATCGAGATCGTCGACCGGGCGCTGTTCCCTGACTTTCCGGCGTTCCTGCAGTCGCAAGCTCCCGCTGACGCCTGACCCGGGGGCGCAACATGTTGCTGACGGTGCTGCGCTTCAACTTCGCTTCGCCGCAAGGAGAACCACGCACGCAAGCCAAGCTGATCTCGGCCGCGCTCGAATTGGCGCAGTGGGGTGAGTCACGCGGGATCACCATGGTCAGCGTCGATGAGCATCACGCCACCGGGCAGGGATGGAGCTGCAATCCCATCATGGCCGCGGCGATGGTCCTGGCGCGAACCGAGCGGCTTATCGCCAGCGTGGACTGTGCGCTCGGACCGTTGTGGAATCCGGTCCGGCTGGCCGAAGACATTGCGCTCGTTGACAACATGAGTCGAGGCCGGCTACACACCACGGTGGGTCTTGGCTACCGCACTGTCGAATACGAAACGCTCGGAGTGGATTTCAGCCGGCGCGGCAAGCTGATGGACAGCCTGGTCGAGCGAATGCTGTCGGTGTGGTCGGGCGCCGATCCCGACGCGGGAGTCTGCGCCGGTACCTGGACGCGGCCGCATCCGCCGCTCTACGTCGGCGGCGGCGCGCGTGTTACCGCGCGGCGCGCGGCGCGTTTCGGGCTGCCGCTCAGCCTGGCCGACCACCTACCCGACATCGACGCCTACTACCGCGAACTCTGTGCCGAGGCCGGCATCACGCCGTTTGTCATCATGCCGGGGCCGGTCAATCGCGGGATGATCTACCTGCACGAGGATCCGGACCGGGCCTGGGCCGAACTCGGTGAGTACATCCTCTGGGAGGCAGTCACTTACGGTGGCTGGTCAAGTGATGAACGATCCCTGATGCACCTGCCCGGGGTCCAAACGTTGGACGAGGTGAAGGCGTCGGGACGGTACCGGTTTCTGACTCCCGATCAGCTCATCGCGGAAGTCCGCGAATCCAAGCACTATGGGCCGGTCGTGTTGCACCCGCTGGTCGGTGGGATGCCGGTCGACGAGGCTTGGAAGTCGGTGCAGCTCCTCACCGACACCGTGCTACCCGCCCTTGCGTGAAGGCGGGTTGGTCAAAGCTCCAACTGTGCCGGTGGTGTCCAGCTACTCACCTGGAGCGGAAGTGAGACCACGTCGGTGCCGCCGTTCACCACGATCACCCAGCGCCCATCGGATGGCAGGTTTACGACGAGATCGAAGAAAGCGAAGCCCGGGAACTCGCCAATGGAAGCCTCTGGTACCTCGAACTCTCGCTCTAGTGGCTCTTCGAGTGTGGGAGGCGTGACCTTGACGGTTACCCGTCGCGCATCCGCATCTTCGCCATCGGCCCGCGTTAGCACCACGAGCATGAATTGGGCCCACCGGTCGGGGCCGACCGTATATCTGGAGAGCACCCCGCCCTGCACGTTGAGTTTGTTATCTACCGTCACAGCCGCTTCGGCGAGGAACGCACCGGTCATGATCACACGCGTAACCTACCGCGCAAACGGTCGCATCGGTACGCGGTAATTCAGGGCTTCGGCCAGTGCGGGTGTGCCCTCGATCCCGAACCAATGGAGAAGTTCATTCAGACTTCTTGGTCAGGAGCGTGATACTAGACATGTGCCCGATCGCAATGTGCTGGGCGGCGAGCTGGAATTGTGCTGCACTGACCCGCTCACCGGCTTTTATCGCGATGGTTGCTGCTCGACCGGGCCCGAGGACTTGGGCCGGCACACCATTTGCGCGGTGGTTACCGCGGAGTTCCTCGAACACCAACGTTCTATTGGCAACGACTTACTGACACCGGTCCCCGAATACCGATTTCCCGGTCTGCTGCCCGGCGACCGTTGGTGTGTTACCGCCGTGAACTGGCTGCGGGCCCACGATGATGGGTGCGCCGCCCCGGTCGTGTTGGCGGCGACCCACGAGCGCACCCTCGAGGTAGTGCCCCTTGAGACGCTGCAGGAACACGCCGTCGACGTGCCCGACGATCTGGCTAACTTATGAACAGAGCCGGATCGGCCACGACAACGCTGCCTGCCACGTCACCCATATGTGTTGCGACGAACGGGGTCCGATACACGGTTCCTTGAGTGCCGCATCCATTGCTGAGGATGGTGCCAATCTGAAGGCCGCTGAACTTGCCGTCGGGCTGCGGAACCCATGACCAAACGCGGGTCTCGTCATCGCGGCCAGGTTGGTTGGTCTTTTGACACTCCATTGGCGCCTGCAGGGTAGGCGTGCTCTGCCACTGGCCATCGGCGAAATGGAGAACACTGGTCGTGCCCGTGCCCTCCTGCTGGTTGGATTCCGCCAGCTGAGATCCCGCGGCCGCACATCCGGCCGGCGTGCAGACCGAACGAAAGGCCCACCACTCGGAAACGGCGGCGCTCAATCCGGTCACGGTGCCGTTGATAGTCTGATTCTGCAGATCGAAGTCCAGGCGAAAGGTGCCGTCGAGCACCTGGCCCGCGACGTGTGGGGCTGCGGCTCCGGTCGACGGGGTGAAGGTGACTGTCGCCGGATCTGCCACGGTGACGCCGGTCGGTACGTCGCCGGTGCGTGTGGCCACGACGGGGGCCAGGGCAACCTGTCCTAGAAAGCCGCATTCGTTGGTCAGGGCGGTGCCGGTCTTCATCCCTCGAAGGGTGCCGTCGGGCTGTGGATCGAGTGACCAGGTCAGCATGACCGTATTAGCGCCCGCGACGACTTGTCCGCCTGCGCCAAGGCAGCGCGGTTGGGCCAGCTGGCGCTGAACGGGCGCGGATAGCCAATGACCGTTGGCGAAGCGGTAATTGCCTGACTGGGCTGGGGTGCGCGCGACTTTGGGGTTGTTGCTATCCAGCTGGGTCACCGTGGCAACGCATCCCGTGGATCCGCACCACGAGCGGAAGGCCCACCAGGCGGTGGTGTCGGTGGTGTGGATGGCGAATGGGGCGCCGTTGATCGTTTGCTTCTCGTAGTCGTAGTCGAAACGGTAGGTGCCGTCCAGTAGGGTGGGCGGCCGGGCTGGAGGGCTGGCCGCCGCGGGGGAGCCTGCCGGGGGCGCGGCTGCCGGCGCCAATTCCTTCGGCTGCAGCTTTACGTAAGCCACTGCGCCGACGATGGTGAGCGCTACCGCCGCTATCGCGATCGCGATCGCGAGAAGAGGCCGGGACCGGTTGCGCCGCTGCGGCTTCGGCGCGTTCGAAGCGGGGATGCCCGACGGCAGGGTCAGCGCGACTTGGGTCTCGGCAGCCGACATCGGCACAGCGACAGCGGGACTGCCGTGGGCGGGATAACTGCTGTCCGAATCCACGTCGGCCCGCTGGGCGAGGGCGGCCGCGAAGTCATGGCATTGTTCGAAGCGGTCTTCGGGGTTCTTGGCCAGGGCCCGCGCGAGCACCTCATCGAGCCCCGCCAATTCCGGGCGCCATTTGCTCAGCTTCGGCAGTGGTGCGGTGAGATGTTGGCTGATGACGGCCACTGGATTGGAATGTTGGTAGGGCGGAGCACCGGTGAACAGATGAAACGCCGTGGCGGCCAGCGCATATTGGTCGGCGCGCGCGTCGATCTCGCCGCCCATCAGCTGCTCGGGCGCCGCGTAGGTGACTGTACCCACGGTGAAGTTCGTGTCGGTGAGTCCGCTGACGTCGTCGTGGTATCGGGCTATGCCAAAGTCGGCCAATAGAATCCGGCGCTCGCCATCCACTGGATCGGTGAGAAGAATGTTTGCCGGTTTGACGTCGCGATGCAGCAGACCGCGCTGGTGGGCGTAGTCGAGTGCGCCAGCCACCGCGGTGATGATGGCGCATGCGTCGCGCGTCGGCATTCCGGCCGGATACCGATCCTTCATCAACTGCGCGGCGTCGGCTCCCTCGACCCAGTCCATGGCGATCCACAGTTGGGCGTCGAATTCGCCGCGATCATGCACTTGGACGATGTTGGGGTGCCACAGCGTGGCGGCGAGCTCGGCTTCACGGTGGAATCTCTGCCGGAAGCTGCTATCCGCCGTTGTCGGCCCGGGCAGGATTTTCAGCGCGTCGCGACGCGGCAACCTGGGATGCCGGGCCAGGTAGACCTCGCTCATGCCACCGCGGCCGAGCAACCGCAGGATGGTGTACCCGGCGAAGGTCTGACCGCTCGCCAACGGCATTCCGGGATCGTACCGCCGCCGTGGCCCCAGGCTCCACCTCGGTTTGAGGGACGCCGGCGGTTCCGTTACGGCACTTCCGTCGAGTACAGCCACGCATCCCACAGCGGACGCAGCGGCCCCTCGGCGTAATTGGCGGCCAGGCCGGTGAAGTCGTCGGTCACGACCGAGTCGTGACGAAATCGCGTCGTCCAATCCCTGAGCAGCGCAAAGAATTTCTCGTCTCCCAATTGCCCGCGCAACGCGTGCAGGGTCAAAGCGCCGCGCTTGTAGACCCGGTCGTCGAACATTCGGCGTGGTCCGGGATCAGAAAGTAGCAAGTCTTGGGGCTTCTCGCGCAGCTGTTCGTGATAGCGGCCGGCCAGCTCGTCGGCGCTGGGGCCGCCGCTGTGTTCGGACCACAACCACTCCGCATAGCAGGCGAATCCCTCATGCAGCCAGATGTCCCGCCACTGCCCCGCGGTCACCGAGTTGCCGAACCACTGGTGTGCCAGCTCGTGGGCGATCAGCCGCTCGCTGTCCCCGGTTCCGTCGCAGTGGTTTGCACCGAAGATCGAAATCCCCTGGGCTTCAAGCGGTATCTCCAGGACATCGTCGGCGACGACGACCGTATAGCCGTTGGCCAGCGGATACGGTCCGAAGAGTTCGACGAACAGCTCCATCATCTCGGGTTGGCGGGCGAAGTCGTGGCCCAGGTCGCGGCGCAGCCGTTGCGGCAACGCCGCCCGGATCGGCACCGGGGTGCGCGCCAACCGCGCCGTCTCGTACACGCCGATCTGCAAGGTGATCAGGTAGGTCGAGGTGGGCTCGGGTTGTTCGTAGGTCCACACCGTTTGCGAGGCGCGGACCCGCCGCGATACCAGCCTGCCGTTGGCGATCACCCGGTAGCGGCTCTCGGTGCTGATCCTGATGTGAAAGCTGGCCTTCGCACTGGGATGGTCGTTGCACGGGAACCACGACGCGGCGCCGTTGGGCTGCCCGGCGACCAGCACACCGTCGGTGAGCTCTTCGAAGCCGACATCACCCCATAGCGACCTGAGCGGTTTGGGCGAGCCGACGTAGTTGACGACGATCGACAACTCCACCCCGCTCGCGAGCTTCGTTGCCAGCGCGATGCGCAACTTGCCCGCGCGGCTGGAAAACTGCTGGGCGCGTTTGCCATTGACCGATACCTTCGACACCGTCAGAGCGGGCGACAGGTCGAGCGTGAACTGCTGCAACTCGCTCAGCGTCACCGCGGTGATGGTCGCAGACCCCGACAGCCGGTTGATCGAGACCTTGTACTCCAGATCCAGCGCGTAGCGCGACACCCGATAACCGGGGTCGCCGTTTTTCGGTAGGTACTCGTCAACCACGTCGCTTTTCAAGGACTTGGGTTTCACGCCGCGGTATCCCGGACGTCGCGCTCCGACGACTTCTTGCCGGCCGCCTTTTTCCGGCCGGGCTCCCACGGTCTGATCGGATTGCCCTGCCACCGCGTCGATGACGGCACTTCGTCGCCGCGGACAACCAGCGACGCGGGACCGACAGTCGCTCCCGAGCCCAGCCGGGCGGCGGGCAGCACGACGCAGTTCGGGCCCAGGGTCGCGCCGGATTCCAGCACCACGGTATCCATCCGCATGATTCGGTCGTGAAACAGGTGGGTCTGTACCACACAGCCGCGGTTGACCGTGGCGCCCCTGCCAAGGGTGACCAGATCCGCCTCGGGCAGCCAATAGGTTTCGCACCACGCGCCACGGCCGACGCGTGCCCCCAGCGCCCGTAGCCACATGTTCATAATCGGCGTCCCGCTGGCCGCGCGGGCGAACCAGGGCGCCGCGACGGTCTCGACGAATGTATCGGCGACCTCGTTGCGCCACACGAACGATGACCACAGCGGAAACTCGCCAGCCCTGATCCGTCCGACCACAAGCCATTTCGCGACGACGGTGATACCACCGGCAATCGCGCCCGCCGTCAGTAGAACCAGCCCGCCGCACAGTGCCGCCCACCAGATGCCGAAAATCCTTGTCAGCGCCTGCAATGCGCCCAGTACCGCCAACCCGATCGCGACCGTCACGATCATCGGCAACAACCGGAAAGTCTCCACCACCGCCCGCATCACCTTCAATTTCAGCGGCGGATCATAGGTAGTCGCCGCGGCCGCCTCGGTGGGGCGACGGCGGAGCCGCATCGGCGGGCTGCCCAGCCACGACGAACCGCGCTTGGCCTTTGGCGGTGTGGCCGACAGCACCGCGACCAGCCCGTCGTCGGGGACCCGGCGGCCGGGTTGGGTGATGCCTGAGTTGCCCAGGAACGCGCGCTTGCCGACCGTCGTCTTTGCCGCGTAGATCCACCCGCCGCCGAGCTCGTACGACGCGACCATGGTGTCGTCGGCCAGGAAAGCGCCGTCCTCGATCACCGCGAACTTCGGCGTGAGCAACACCGTGGAGATCTCGGTGCCACGGCCGACTCTGGCGCCGAGCAGTCGCAGCCACATCGGCGTCAGCAGGCTGGCGTAGACCGGGAACAGGTAGTTGCGCGCCGCGTCCATGAGCCGTTCGGTCGTCCACAGCTGCCACCCGATGCGGCTGCGCACCGGGTGATACCCCTCGCGCTGTCCGAACGACAGCGAGCGCACCGCCAGCACCGTCAACAATGCGTACGCCGCGAACCCCGCCAGTGCCGCGACCGGTGTCCACGCCAATGCGGGCAGCATCGCTTGCGACAGTCGGTGGGTGTGCCGCACGGCCGCCGCGATCACCGCAAGTCCGGCCGCGACGGCGATCAGCGGCAGCGCGCCGAGCAGCAGCGACGTCAGCCCGTACACGGCCACCCAGTGACTTCTGCGTGCCGGCCGTTCGTCAGGCCAGGGGTGATTGACCCGGCCGGACTTCTCCGCGGGCGAACCTTTCCAGTACTGACCGTTTTTGATCTTGTCGCGCACGCCCGAACCCGGTGCCACATCGGCGTTCTTGCCGACGACGGCGCCGGGCAGCAGGGTCGTCCGCGCACCGACCGCCGCGTCGTCGCCGATCGTGATCGCGCCGACGTGGAACGCGTCCCCGTCGACCCAATGCCCGCTCAGGTCCACTTCCGGTTCGACGGCGCTGCGGTGTCCCAGCGTCAGCAACCCGGTGATCGGTGGCATCGAGTGCAGATCGACACCCTTGCCGATGTTGGCGCCGAGCGCGCGGGCGAAGTACACCAGCCATGGCGCGCCGGCCAGGTTCTGGGCGCCGCAAGCCTCGGTCAGGCGCTCGACGAACCACACCCGCAGGTGTAGCGACCCACCGCGACGATAGGTACCTGGCTTCACGTTCGACAGCAACATGCGGGCGAAGACGACGGCGATGCCCATCCGGCCCAGTGGGGTGACGAACAGCACGAATGCCGCAGCGACGAGCCACCAGCTCACCGCCACGGTCCACGGCACCAGATGTAGCGCGCGGGCCGCATTGTTGCCCAGCGTCAGCCAGGTCAACCAGGGCAGCGCCGCCAGCGTCGCCAACGGCACCGAAAGCAAAACCTGCGCGGCCTGCGTCAGCCGTGGGGTCGGTCGCACCATCCGCTCGGTGACCTGCGGCGGTGGCTCTAGCTCGTCGAGGAAGCCGGCGAGCGAGCCGAGCCGGGGATGGTCGTACAGGTCGGCGACCGTGACCCGCGGGTACCGCTGCCGCAGCATCGCGACGAGTTGCGCGGCGCTGAGCGAGCCACCACCGAGCGCGAAGAAGTCCGCTTCCGGACCATCCACCGTTGCGGCCAGCAGATTCCGCCACAACCCGGCCAGCCAGCCCGCCGTGCCCGCCAGGCCCGCCGACTCCTCGTCGGGCCCGCCCGGCGGTGGCCAGGGCAACGCATCCCGGTCGACCTTGCCCGACGTTCGGGTGGGCAGTTCGTCGACCTGCACCAGGCGCGGCACCAGCGCGGCCGGCAGCTGCTTGGCGAGCAGCTTGCGCGCGGCCGCGACGTCGAACGACGGATCGGCGCTGACCAAATAGCCGACCAGCAGGGGAGTTCCGGCCGCGGTGTGACGTACCGCGGCCGCGCCGCCGCTGACGCCGGGCAGGTGCACCAGCGCGGAGTCGACCTCGCCCAGTTCGATTCGGCGGCCCCCGACCTTGACCTGATCGTCGCTGCGGCCGCAGAAAAACAGCCCGTCGGGTTCCATCCGAACCAAATCGCCGCTGCGATAGGCCCGTTCCCAGCCCAGGGTCGGCATCGGGGCGTATTTCTCGGCGTCCTTGTCTTCGTCCAGGTAGCGGGCCAGCCCGACGCCGCCGATCACCAGTTCGCCCACGTCGCCATAGCCGACCGGACGGCCGTCGCCGTCGACGACGGCCAGATCCCAGCCCGCTAGCGGCAGCCCGATGCTGATCGGGCCGCCACCGGTAAGGATGGCCGCGCACGCGACCACGGTGGTCTCGGTCGGGCCGTAGGTGTTCCAGACCTCGCGGCCGCCTTCTTCGGTATTTGAAGCGAGCCGCTCCGCGAGCTCCGGAGGGCAGGCCTCGCCACCAAAGATCAATAGCCGCACCGCTTCCAGCGCCTCCGCGGGCCACAGCGAGGCGAGTGCAGGCACCGTCGACACCACGGTCACGTCGCGCGTCACCAACCAGGGACCGAGGTCCATCCCGCTGCGCACCAGCGATCGGGGCGCCGGAACCAAGCATGCGCCGTGCCGCCAGGCCAGCCACATCTCCTCGCACGACGCGTCGAAAGCGACCGACAGCCCGGCGAGAACTCTATCGCCGGGTCCAATCGGGTTGTCGCGCAGAAACATCTGCGCCTCGGCGTCGACGAAGGCGGCGGCATTGCGGTGAGTCACCGCCACACCTTTCGGCGTGCCAGTCGATCCGGAGGTGAAGATGATCCACGCGTCGTCTCGGGCCAGCGGCGCGGCAGCCCGCCAGCCGCGCGAGGAGCCGGGGCCCCTGATCAGCCCGGCTTCGGTGATGATGGCGACGACGCCGGCCTCGCCGAATACCACCTCGGCGCGGTCGTCGGGATCGTCGGCGTCCACCGGCACATACGCCGCGCCGGTGGCCAGCGTGGCCAGGATCGCCACGTACAGCGCGTAGCTGCCGGACGGCATCCGGATCCCGATGCGGTCGCCACGGCCGATGCCCCGGGCGGCCAGCCATTCGACGCTGGCCTCGATATCGCCGATCAGCTCGCGGTAGGTGAGCTGCACGGTGCCGTCATCGATCGCCGCGGCATCGGGGTACCGGCCGGCGGTTTCGTAGAGAATTTCGATCAGCGTCCGCGGGCTGGGCGCGGCGGCCGACAACGTGTACTGCGCAGGGATCTCGGGCATCGCAACCTAAACTTAGTGCCCACGAACTTTGGTGCCGAAGTTAGCGCCGCTGCTCCAGCCATCCGGCCAGCGAGCGCCCGGCCTCCAGGACATGCCGCTCGGCGATCGAGCGGGCCCGCTCGACGTCTTTGTCGGCGAGTGCGTCGAGCAGCTGTTGGTGCTCGTCGAGCGAATGCTTCTCGTGATCGGGAAACAAGATGAGAAAGTTGCTCGGCACCACCCGCGCCGCCTGCTTGATTTGGGTCAGCAGCCGCGGGGAGTGCGCGGCGCGGTGGATCTTTTGGTGGAAATGCCAGTTGGCCTCGCCGATGGTGTCGTCGCCTGATCGCGCGGTGACATCCGCAGCGAGTTTGCGGAGCAGCTCCAGTTCTTCGGGCTCGATCCGCTCGGCCGCCCACGCAGCGGCCTGCCCGGTCAGCACCCCGAGGATGGTGAAGCTGTCCACGACATCCTCGGGGCAGATGCCGATCACGGTCACGCCGCTGCGCGGGGCGACTTCGACCAGTCCTTCGAAGGACAGCTCCAGCAAGGCCTCGCGCACCGGCGTCCGGCTGGTGGCGAACTCCTCGGTGATGGCGTCGAGGTCGATTCGGGCACCCGCCGGCAGGGCACCGGTGAGAATGCGATCCCTGAGCTCGCGCGCGGCGCGCTCGCGCACGGTACCGGCGATGTCCATCGCGGATGAGGAAGCCACTCAGGCACTGTACCAAACAATACATCTAGCATTTGATATCTAAAATATCAGATGCTACGTTCCAGATATGGCATCACGGAATGAGAAGATGGCGCTCGTCGCCTTCATGCAGGCGGGCAGCACCTCGGTGTATGCGGGCTCATGGCGGCATCCCGCGACCGAGCACGGCTACCTCGATGCGCCCTACTACGCGAAAATCGGGCGCCAGCTCGAAGAAGGCTGCTTCGACCTGATGTTCTTCGACGACCGCCTGGCAATGCCGGGCGTTTACGGCGGATCGGTCGACGAAGCGGTGCACTACGGCGCCCGACCGGTGAAGCTGGACCTTGGCGTGGTTCTCGGGGTGCTAGCGCAGGCCACGTCGCGGATCGGCCTGGGTGCGACGTACTCCACCACGTATTACGCGCCGTTCCACGTCGCCCGAACCTTCGCCACGCTCGACCATCTGTCGGGTGGTCGAGCCGCCTGGAATGTGGTCACCTCGGTCAACGACAGCGAGGCGCAGAACTTCGGCGTCGACGCCCACATGGGCCACGACGAACGGTACGACCGGGCCGACGAGTTCATGGACGTGGTGGCCGGGTTGTGGGACACCTGGGAAGACGACGCGGTCCTGCACGACCGGGTTTCCGGTCAGTTTGCTGACCCCACCAAAGTGCACGAACTGCGACATGTCGGCAAGTACTTCTCCGCGCGCGGACCGCTGACGGTGCCGCGCACGCCGCAGGGCCGGCCGGTCATCATCCAGGCCGGTTCCTCGGGGCGCGGTCGCGAATTCGCCTCCCGGTGGGCCGAATTGATCTTCACCGGCGACCCGGGCGTCGATGTCGCCCGTAGCCACTACGCCGATCAGAAGGAACGCATTGCCGAAGCCGGGCGCGACCCGGGCGCGGTTCGCATCTGCCCGATGGCCTATGCCGTCGTGGGCGAGTCCGAGGCGCACGCCAAGGAGCGAGAAGCTCTGTTCCTCAACGATCTAGTGCACCCGATGGCATCGCTCACGCTGCTGTCCGAGTTGATGAATTACGACTTCGCCCAGCACGATCTGGACGACCCGGTAACCGATGACCTCATCGCATCGGTCTCCGGTATCCGCGGGCTGGTGCAGAACCTGCGCACGCACATTTCTTCCCAGGACGGGAGCGACACCGTGACCGTGCGCGACCTGGCCGGCCACCGCGCCACGCTGCTGCAAGGGCCCCGCTTCGTCGGCACCGGCCGGCAGGTCGCCGATCAAATGGCGGAGTGGTTCGAAAGCGGTGCGTGCGACGGCTTCGTGCTGGCGGCAACCCATCTGCCCGGCGCGTTCGAGGACGTGGTGCGTATGGTGGTTCCGGAACTGCAGCGGCGCGGGCTGTTCCGTACCGAGTACGAGTCGTCGACGCTGCGGGGACACCTTGGGCTGCAACGACCTTCGAACACCAGGATGGGCGCCAGTGTCAATGCTTGACGGCGTGCGAGTGCTCGACCTCGCCAGCTTGGCCGCCGCTCCGCTGGTGGCGACTTATCTGGGCGAGTTCGGCGCCGACGTGATCAAGATCGAGGAACCGAAAAACGGCGATCCGATCCGCGGTTGGGGCAACCAGCGTGACGGCGTCGGATTGATGTGGAAGTCGATGGCGCGCAACAAGCGATCGATCACGCTGGACCTGCGCTGCGCCGAGGGTCAGGCGCTGGTTCGCCGCCTGGTGCAGCACGCCGACGTTGCCATCTTCAACACCCGGCCGCAGACACTGCGTAAGTGGGGTCTCGACTACGAGAGCCTGCGCACGGTCAACGACCGGATCGTGATGCTGCACATCACCGGTTACGGTTTGACCGGGCCGAAGAGCGAGCGCCCGGGGTTCGGCACGCTGGGGGAGGCGATGAGCGGATTCGCGCACATCACCGGTCAGGCCGGTGGACCGCCCACGCTGCCGCCGTTCATGTTGGCCGACGGGGTCGCGTCGTTGAATGCCGCGTACGCGGTGCTGATGGCGCTCTACCACCGCGACGTTCACGGTGGACCGGGACAATTGATCGACATCAACCTCATCGATCCGCTGGCCCGGCTGCTCGAGCAGACGCTGCTGAGCTACGACCAGTTGGGGTTGGTGCCCGAGCGGTCCGGTAATCGGTGGGACATCTCGGCGCCGCGTAATACTTACTGCACCTCGGATGGAAAGTGGCTGGCGATGTCCGGCAGCTCACCGGCGCTGGCGCTACGGGTATTCAAGGCGATCGGCCGCGACGACCTGGTGACCGACCCCGATTTCTCGGATCCGCAGCGCAGGCTGGCCCGAGCCCGCGAGGTCGACGCCGTCGTGGCGGACTGGGTTGCCAGCAAGACTCTTTCAGAGGCGATGGCGGTCTTCGAAAAGCACGAGGTAGCCGCGGCTCCTATCTATGACATCCGCGACCTGGTCGGCGACGAACAGCTCGCGCACCGCGGGGTGTTCATCTCCGTCGAGGACGAGCAGCTCGGGCCGATGACGGTGCAGGCCCCCGTTCCGCGGTTTTCGTCGGCGGCCGGCACGGTCGGCCATCTGGGGCCGCGCCTCGGTGAACACAACGCCGAGGTGTACGGCGAATTGCTGGGTCTGAGCCAAGACGATCTCGATGACCTGCGCTCCCGTGGCGTGTTGTGACGGGACGAAATTCAAGCGATGACGGGAAATTCAGACGATGACTGATCTGCTGCGCCGATCCGAACTCGCGGTGCCCGCGAGCAACGACAACATGTTCGAGAAGGCCGCCGGCAGCGGCGCGGACCTGGTGTTCCTCGACCTCGAGGACGCGGTGCCCGTGGCCTTCAAGGAGGAATCGCGCGCGAAGGCGATTGCCGCGCTCAACGACATCGACTGGGGGCGAACCGTCCGCGCCATCCGGATCAACGGGCTAGAGACCCAGTGGTGCCACGACGACATCGTCGAGGTGGTGACCAAGGCCGGCGAAAACCTGGACACAATCATCATTCCGAAGCCACGCAAGCCTCGCGACGTCTGGTGGGTGGATGTGCTGCTCACCCAGTTGGAGTTGAAACTCGGCCTGAGCAAACACATTCGGCTCGAGGCGCTCATTGAGGAAGTGGAAGGGCTGGCCAACGCCGAGGAGATCGCGGTGGCGAGCCCTCGGCTGGACGCATTGATCTTCGGTGTGGGTGACTTCTCGCTATCCCAGGGTGCACGGGTGGACACCAACTTCGATCCGCTCGGCGAATACCCGGGTGATATGTGGCAATACGCGCGGAACAAGGTGATCGTGGCCGCGCGCATCGCGGGCATCGACGCGATCGACGCACCCTATCCCGACTACCGAAACCTGGCGGGGTACGAGCGCGACGCGCGGCGGGCGGCCTTGATGGGCTACACCGGAAAGTGGGCGATACACCCCGACCAGGTTCCCGTGGCCAACCAGGTCTACGCGCCGACGGCCGACGAGATCGCCCGCGCCGAAGCCAATGTTGCCGCCTACCGGGAGGCCGAGGCCAAGGGACGCGGCGCGGTCGGGGTCAACGGTGTGCTGGTCGACGCAGCGCACGTGAAGATGGGCGAGCAGACCCTGGCGCGTGCCGCGCTGATCAACGCAAACCGCTAAATCCGTTTCGGTTTCCGTCGACGGCAACGCGACTACCATCCTGCGATATGGCGCAAACGGTTAAGGTCCCACCCGGTCTCGTTGGCGGGGAGGTAGACGAGGGGTACGGCAAGGTTGCGGACGCCTTCCGCCGCAACCTGAGCAGCGGTCGTGAGGTCGGCGCCGCGTTCGCCGTCTATCGCGATGGCCGCAAGGTCGTTGATCTGTGGGGCGGGTACCGCAACAGGACCACCCGGCAGCCATGGCAGGAGGACACCATCGTCAACGTGTTCTCGACCACGAAAGGCGTTGCCTCGCTCGCCGTCGCGCTGGCCGCTTCTCGCGGACTCATCTCCTATGACGCCAAAGTGGCCGAGTACTGGCCGGAGTTCGCACAGGCCGGCAAAGGGGAAATCACCGTAAGGCAATTACTCGCGCATCAGGCCGGATTATCTGCCATCAAACCTCCGCTGACATTGCAGGACATGGCCGACCCGCCGGCGATGTCGGCGAAGCTCGCAGCACAGGCGCCTGGGTGGCCCCCGGGAACGAGGCACGGCTACCACGCCGTCACGCTGGGCTGGTATGAAGGCGAGTTGCTCCGTCGAACCGACCCGGCGGGGCGCTCACTTGGCCAGTTCTTCGCCGAGGAGCTGGCCGAGCCACTTGGTCTGGACTTCTATATCGGGCTGCCGGCCTCGGTGGATCGTAGTCGGGTTGCGCTCTTGGACGCCTGGTCGCCGGCGACGATGCTGTTGCACCTCAACTCGTTGCCGCCACGGTTCGTGACATCGTTCCTCAGTCCGTTCGGCCTCAGCGCACGGTCGCTGGTGATCGCCAAAGGGATCACACGCCTTGACCACTTCAATCGTGATGAGCTACGCGTCGTCGAAATGCCAGCCGCTAACGGCACCGGTACCGCGCAGTCGGTGGCAAAACTGTACGGCTGTGCGGCCACTGGCGGCTCTGAAATCGGATTGACTCCCGAGGTGTTGGACGCGCTTAAGGAGCCGGCCGTGCCCCCGACCAACGGGCTGCGCGACAAGGTGTTACACATCGAATCGATATTTTCCCTGGGCTTTTGCAAGCCCGTCCCGATCTGCGTTTTCGGATCATCGGCGAACGCGTTTGGGACGCCCGGAGCGGGCGGCTCGTTCGGATTCGCGGACCCCGACACCGGCATTGGATACGGTTACGTGATGAACAAGATGGGATTTCATCTCGTCAGCGACCCCAGAGAACTCGCCCTGCGCAATGCCCTGTTCCACGACACGCTGGGCGCCCGGCCGCAGGCTTAGCCTCTAACGGACTGACTTCCGTTTCCAGTGCGGACTCTTGACGGCCTCGAGCGCTTCGGAGACGCAGCGGTCCAGCGGCCAACGGTTTCCAGTTTGGCGTACCCATAGCTGGAAGCCGAAATCGGCTGCCGAAAAGGCAAGTTGGACAAGAAGGCCGGGACGGATATCGACGTCGGGGTCCGCACCCATGCGCGCCGCAATCAACTTCACCGTCCGCTGCTTATCGGCGGGCGTGTGAATCGTGGCCTTTTCCAGCAGGCCAGGGGCCCCCAACAAGGCTTCCCGCCACTCTTCGCAATCGGCCTCGTCGAATGAGCGGATCCGGGTGATGATGGCGCTGGTCAGCGCCAGGTCGGGCGACTCACCGGCAGGCCGCTGTTCGAGCAGGATCACAATGGCGGCACCGCCGTACCGAACCGGCGCAAGGAGCACTGCCTCCTTGGTCGGCACGTGCCGGAAGAAGGTGCGTGGGGAAACGCCTGCGGCAGTTGCAATTTCGTCCGTTGTCACGTCGTCGTATCCGCGTTCGACAAATAGCCGGAAGGCCGCTCGCCTGATGTCGGTTCGGATTTGTGCACGTTGCCGATCGCGCAACGATTCTCCGTCGGCGGTCACCTGAAGACGCCGATTCCACCGTCGACGTGAATGGTCTGAGCGGTGATGAACGACGCGTCCGTGCTGAGCAGGAAAGCCACCAGCGCGCCGACGTCGGTGCGAACGTTCCCGATGCGCTTCATCGGGATGCGTCGGACCGCCTTCGCGTAATCGTCGGGTGCGAACTGTTTCCACAGTTTGACGCCGTCCGATTCCGCGAACGGGCAGATGACGTTGACGCGGATGTTGTCCGGCCCCCATTCCAGGGCAGCGACCTTCGAGAGCCCACGAATGGCTTCTTTTGCGGCGGCGTAGCCGCCCCACTTCAGATCGCCACCGGTGCCCGTTCCCGAGCCGAGGTTCACGATCGACCCGCCGCCGGCGTCGACCATCAACGGATACACGGCCTGCATGAGCAGGAAGGTCGCGCGGGGGCCAACGTCGTAACCGAGCGCCAGGTCGCCGGTGGTGATGTCAACGAATGCCTTGGGTTCGTTGGTGGCGATGGCATTGTTGACCAGGCCGTGCACCGTGCCGAATGCGTCCACCGCCGCCGTCACGATCCGCTGTGCGTTGTCCGGGTCGCGCAGGTCGGCGACCAGCTTCTCGACCCGGCCGCCCGGCCCCGGCTCGGCTTGCTCGAGTTCGACGGCTGTGGCTTCCAGGACCTCGGCCTGGATGTCGACCAGGAACACTGACGCACCGCGTTCGAGTAGAGCGGCCGCGATGCCCTTGCCCACGCCTTGGGCGGCGCCGGTGACGATGGCGACCTGCCCGCGCATCGAGTCGGGGTGGGTATACCTGGTGTTGGGTGTTGCAGTCATTCGACGGGTCCCATCTGTAGCCGCACGCCGCTGTGCATCTCGTAGGTGCTGCGAACGCCGTTGGGCAATTCGATGAACTCGACCGGCGTCCCGTCCGGATCTTTGACGAAAAACATTCGGACTCCACCGATTTCGAAAGGCGGCTGGTCTGGGGTGTATCCGGCAGCGGTGATGCGGCGGTGGGTGTCATCGAGATCGGTCACCGACAACGACACATTGTGGATCCCGGTGATGCCGCGCCGTACCGGCTTGGCAGTGGCCGGGCTGCCCTCCGGTTTGGGTCCGAGCGAGAGCAATTCGACCATCAATCCGCCCAGCAGGCCTCCAACGACACGGCCCTCCTGCTTACGGCTCGCGTGCAGTACCGCGTCGAAGGGCTCCCCGGAGATCAGGCTGTCGAAGACAACCTCCATGCCGAGCGCATCACGGTAGAACCCGAGCGCCCGATCCATGTCGGTAACTCCGACGACTAGATGACAGAAGGAAACGTCGGTCAGGACGGTCACGATTTCAGCGTGCGAGATCTGCGGCCGGACGACCGGCGAACAGCGGTAGGTCCAGATAGGTCTTGATGCCGGGCTCTGCGGCGCAGACATCTGGAATGGCGTTGACGCAATGGTTTGCCGTCACCACGATGCCCGGGTTCTTCACCAGTCCTTCGGCGATCGTCTCGGGTTGCAGACCTTTGAAGGTGAGGTTCACGGTGGGGTCGCCGGTGATCTCGACCTCGAACCGTTCGCCGATGCCGCCGAAATTCCAGGCTGGTTCCAGGTTTTCCTCGCCCATGAGCCAATTGACGGCGGCCGTGATGACCGGCTCGCCGTCGACCAGGGCCTGCCAACGAAACCGGCGCGCGGCCACGGTTCCCGCGGTGATCGGGAAAGGAGCGTAATCGATATCGGAGGTCGCCACGGCGACGTCCTGAATCGTCCTGATGTTTGGCTCGATACGAAATCCCATGTGGTCGGCGATCATTCGCACCGACTGCTTGAAGCCCGCTTCGAGCAAGCTTGCCATCGGCCCCTGCGTGGCCTCCTCGGGTGTACCGCCGAATCCCATGATGTGACGCACCACGTCCGGGGCGTTGTACGTGCGGATATCGGAGAACTCCTCGGCGCGCACGTGCGTGACCGCCGAGGAGAGCCCAGACACCATCAGCGGGAATCGCTCGGTGATGCCACCCGGGTGGATTCCTGACCCGTGCAGGGTCACCCCACCCTCGACCGCGGCGTCGGCGACGGCTTGGTGCCGCGCGTTGCTCGGGTCGGGGTACACCCAGCCGACGGGGGTGACCACGTTCTTGCCGGACCGCAGGATCGCGATGACCTCTTCGTCGTTGGGGATCAGCGGGCTGTACATAACGCAGTCGGCGTCCAGGGCCAGCAGCTCATCAAGGCTGGTGGTAGCGGCGACGCCGAGTGCACCGGTTCCGATGATCTCGCCGACGTCGCGGCCGTTCTTGTCGGCGCTGTGCACCCAGCATCCGACCAGCTCAAGCTGCGGGTGATTGGTCACGCACGCGATTGCGGCCTTGCCGACGCCCCCCGTGGCCCATTGGATAACACGAAGTTTGGACGAGCTACTCATCGGTGGCCTCCCGAATCGACGGCGTTGGCGACGGCTTTACACACGAAGGATCGGTTGGCAGATTATGACCTGATGGCAGTGACTGTCAACGGCATGCTGCCTGGCATGCTCGACCAAAAGGGCCTGAAGACCATCGCGGAAGTCAAACAAGAGCAAGGAGATTCACATGAGCAGCATGTTGGAACCCACGCACGAGCAGTTCGCGGCGTTGGCCGCGCGTCCTGCCGACGCGCCGGTGGTCATGGTGAACCTGTTGAAGTTCGCGGCCGCGGGTGGCCTGGAGTCCTATCTGCAGTACGGGCGCGAGGTCGCGCCGCACCTGCAACGTGCGGGCGCCATCCTCCGGTACGCAGGCGGGGCACCGGAGTTCGTGATTGGTGATGGCGAACGGCCCTGGTGGGACGCGATTGTGGTCGTCGAATATCCCACCCCCCAAGCGTTCATCGATATGGTGACGACCGCGGAGTACGCGAAAGTGCACGAGCATCGCGCCGCGGGGCTGGAGCGTGGCGATCTGATCGCGACATCGGCTTGGTCGATTATGGTCGACTGACCCCGCCTCGCTCGACGGGTCAGCCCAATATGGGGAAGCGGCGCTCGTGGCCCAGTCGATCAAGGGCCGCCTGCATGACCGAGCGCACGTAGGAATCGACCTCATCGACATCGGGGTCCCTGCCGAACTGGGTGGCGATGTCGATCGGCTCGAGCAGCTTATAGACGATCTTGGCCGGTAGGGGCATATTGGCCGGGAAGAACACCGTCAGGCCGAAGGGGAAGCCGATGGTGATCGGCAGAATCTCCGCTCGGATTCGCTTGAACCCTAATCGCTTTGCGATCCAATTGCCGCGGGTGACGAAGAGTTGGGTTTCCTGACCCCCGATCGACACCGCGGGCACGATCGGGACGCCGGCTTCCAGGGCGGTCCTGACATATCCGGTGCGGCCAGCGAAGTCGATGAGGTTCTGATTCAGCGTCGGCCGGAATGCGTCATAATCCCCGCCGGGAAAGGCCAGCACGACCGCACCCGAGCGCAACGCTTCGTCAGCGTTTTCGCGGCTGGCATGGATCACCCCAAGGCGGCCCAGCGCGGCGCGAAACGGCGTGAAGAACACGCCGTAATGGGCAACGGTGTACAGCGGGCGGTCGTACCCGAATTTGCCGTAGAGAGCTGGGGCGAGAACGTTCCAATCAGGCGTCAGCACGCCACCGGAATGGTTGGATACCAGCAAAGCCCCGCCGGCCGACGGGACGTTTTCCAAGCCCCGCACCTCTGGCCGGAACCATCGGTTGATTACGGGTGTCACCGCGTTGATCAGCGACTCGGTGAAAAGGGGATCCCATTTGGCGATCTCCTGACGGTCGAGATCTTTGCCGGTCATGTCTTCCCCTGCAACGAGTGGTAGCTGAAGTGTGGGTAATGATTCCGCGGCGGTAGAGCTATCGGCAGAGCAGCAGTTCCCCCGAGGTGGGGACTAAAGACCCTCGGTAGCTCATGACCCTCGGTAACTCATGACCCTCGGTGACTCATGGAGGTGGCGACCGCCGCCTTGGGTCCGAAACGGCGGGCGCGGTCTAATTGGTGGATGGAACTGATGATGCCCACCGACGCGATATTCCTGTTGGGGGAATCCCGCGAGCACCCCATGCACGTCGGTGGCCTGCAGTTGTACGAGCGGCCCGAAGGTGCCGGCCCCGATTTCGTGCGGGAATTCTACGAACGTTTGGTCGCCCAACAGGATTTCCAGCCCACTTTCCTCAAGCGGCCGGCGACGTTTCTCGGTGGGATCGGGAGCCTGGGCTGGTCCTACGACAAGGACGTTGATGTCGACTATCACGTCCGGCGAAAGGCGCTCCCCACCCCGGGTCGGGTTCGGGATCTGCTCGAGCTGACCTCGCTGCTGCACAGCAGCCTGCTCGATCGGCACCGTCCGTTGTGGGAAGCGCACGTCATCGAGGGAATCAAGGACGGCCGGTTTGCGCTGTACACCAAGTTTCACCACTCGTTGATCGACGGTGTCTCGGCGCTGAAGCTGATGCAGCGCGCGCTGTCGGACGACCCGGACGATGACGAGCTGCAGGCGATTTGGACGCTGCCCAAACGGGGGCGGCCTAAGTCCGGTTCTTCGTCTCCGTTGGGTTCCCTGATGCGTACGGCGGGATCCATTGCCGCACTGGGTCCTTCAACGGTGTCGCTGGCTCGCGCGGCGCTGTTTGAGCAACAGCTCACGTTGCCGTACGGTGCCCCGCGCACCATGCTCAACGTCAAGATCGGAGGCGCCCGCCGGTGTGCGGCGCAGTCCTGGTCGGTGGACCGCATCAAGGCCGTCAAGAATGCCGCCGGGGTGACCCTCAACGACGTGGTCTTGGCGATGTGTTCGGGTGCACTGCGTTACTACCTGCTCGAACACAATGCGCTGCCCGACGCGCCGATGCTTGCGATGGTTCCGCTGAGCCTGCGTTCCGAAGCCGAGGCCGATACCGGCGGCAACCTCGTCGGGGCCATTTTGTGCAACCTCGCCACCGACAGCGACGATCCGGCGGAGCGACTGGAAACTATCCACGAATCGATGCGCAGCAACAAGAAAGTGTTCTCCCAACTGCCCCGCTTCCAGGCGTTGGCGCTTTCCGCGATGAATATGGGTTCGCTGGCTTTGGCAGCAGTGCCGGGTTGGGTGTCGTCGACGCCGCCGCCGTTCAATCTCGTCATATCGAACGTTCCCGGGCCGACCCAGCAGATGTATTACGGCGGCGCGCGCCTCGACGGCAACTACCCGTTGTCCAGCGTGCTGGACGGACAGGCGCTGAACATCACCTTGGTCAGCAACGCCGGCAATCTCGATTTCGGTCTGGTTGGTTGCCGGCGCAGCGTGCCGCACCTGCAGCGGCTGCTCGCGCACCTGGAATCGTCGCTCAAAGATCTGGAACGCGCCGTCGGCGTGTGACAGATCGTGCCAAAACTCAGCGCGGGCGTGATGTTGTACCGGACCCGCGACGGCGTTGTCGAGGTGCTGATCGCGCATCCGGGCGGCCCGTTCTGGGCCCGCAAGGATGATGGGGTCTGGTCGATTCCCAAAGGTGAGTACGGCGACGGTGATGATCCCTGGGCCGCGGCGCAACGCGAGTTCGCCGAGGAGGTTGGGTTGCCGCTGCCGAAAGGCCCGAGAATCGACTTCGGCCCGCTTAAGCAACCCAGCGGCAAGGTGGTCACGGGCTTCGCCGTCCTCGGCGATCTGGACATCACCGCTGCGCGCAGCAACAACTTCGAAATGGAGTGGCCGAAAGGCTCCGGCAAGATGCGGGAGTTCCCCGAGGTTGATCGAATCGGCTGGTTCTCGGTGGCGCAGGCGCGCATCAAGCTGCTCAAGGGGCAGCGCGAATTTCTCGATCGGCTGATGGCGCGTCCGGAATTGAGGGCATTAACTGAGGGGGCATGAGCGCCGTATGTTCGCAATCATGCGAACACTGCGGACGCCAGACAAACGCTTCGAGGGCCTACCTGAATTTCCTTATGCGCCAAACTATTGCGAGGTTTCGGATGGTGATGGCGGTGCGCCCGACACCGATGCTGGTCGCCTTCAGCGACCGCGATCCCATCACCGGGCCGATGGCCGCAATCTTCCAGCGCGAAATGCCCGGCGCGCGGGGTGTCGACCACCCAGTCATCCGCGGCGCCGGGCATTTCTTGCAGGAGGACGCCGGCGAAGAACTGGCCCGCTACATCGTGGCGTTTGTGCGTCGCTCAGCTGTCAGCTAAGCGCCGTTACTGCCGAACGGGCGGTCGGTGGCCAGTGTGATCAGAATCGGTATAGGCGTGGCGATCTCATCCGTTGCGTCGGCGTCCCGGTAAGCGCCGATCGTGTACTCGCCTTCGGACTCGACCGCGAACGAGAAGTCGTAAGAAAAGCATCGGTACTTGGACGGTCGCTCATCTTCGTCCGGCCAGTGCCAAATTGACCGGGCGGCTCCGCGGCGCTCCCCTTTGGGGTCTTTGCACACGATGAACAGTTCCGGGTCATAGTCGCCGCCAGACGGCGCGTGGACCACGGCGACGATCGGAATCGTCAGCCACATGGGGATCTGGTCGAGCTCGTAGTTGGTCGTCGGAATGCGGAGGGCGTTGATCGCGCCGTCCTCAAGCGACGCAGAACCCGCCACCAGCAGCGCGGCTACGTGCATCACGATAAGGGCTTCTCAAACATCGGTGTTCCCGTCTTCGTCTTGGTGTTCGTGTCTTGCTCACGGTTAAGCCGTCAAACGGCACACACAACATAGCGGAGCGAACCCGGTGGTGGGAAACATCAACAATTACGCATGATTTGATTTCCTCGTCCCGAGGCCGGGCACGATGTCGTCCAGGCTGAAGGTCAGCGGTTGTTCGAGTTGCGCGTACGTGCACGATCGTGGGTCGCGGTCGGGACGCCATCGGCTGAATTGGGCGGTGTGGCGGAACCGGCGCCCTTCCATGTGGTCGTAGCGGACCTCGACCACCCGCTCGGGGCGCAGCGGCACGAACGAGAGGTCCTTGCCCGCGTTCCAGCGTGAGGCTTCGTTCTTGCGGGGTGTGCGTTCGCCGGATTGGTGGGCCGCCCAGCTCCACGGGTGCCTGTCGAAGCCGGTGACCAGCGGCTGAAGCTCGATGAGCAGCCGCCGGCGTTCGGCCATCGGGAAGGCGCCGATCACGCCGACCGAGGCTAGCTGGCCGTCATCCTGGTACAGCCCGAGCAGCAGCGAGCCGATCGCGTCGGCGCCGGACTTGTGCACTCGATAGCCGGCGACGACGCATTCCGCGGTGCGTTCATGCTTGACCTTGAACATGACGCGTTTGTCGGGCTGGTAGGTGATCGTCAGCGGCTTGGCGACGACGCCATCGAGGCCCGCCCCTTCAAACTCCTCGAACCAGCGCTGTGCGGTCGACATGTCGGTGGTTGCCGGGGTGACATGGATCGACGGGCCGGATCCTGTGAGTGCGTCGACAAGGGCGGCCCGCCGCTCGCTGAACGGACGCCGGGTGTAGTCGTCGTCGCCGAGGGCGAGCAAGTCGAAAGCAATGAAGGACGCCGGCGTCTTCTCCGCGAGCATCCGAACCCGCGAATCAGCCGGATGGATCCGCTGTTGCAACGCTTCGAAGTCCAATCTGGGGCCGGTGGCTCGCATGGTGGAAAGGACAATCTCACCGTCGATGACGCAGCGGTCCGGCAGCTCGGCCCGGACCGCCGCGACCAGTTCGGGGAAGTAGCGGGTCATCGGCCGTTCGTTGCGGCTGCCGAGCTCGACTTCGTCGCCGTCACGGAAACAGATGGATCGGAATCCATCCCATTTGGGCTCATACGACGCACCCGGAGGGATGGCCCGTACCGGCTTCGCCAGCATCGGCGAGACGGGCGGCATGACGGGTAGCTCCATGGTCACATTCTCGCGGGCGTGCTGGAATCTGACTATGGCTGCTGCAGCGGAAGAACTCGACGTCGACGGCATCGCGGTTCGGCTGTCCAATCCGGACAAGGTGTATTTCCCCAAGCTCGGTTCGAAAGGCACCAAGCGGCGCCTCGCCGAGTACTACCTCGCGGTGGCGGGTGGTCCGATGCTGCCGCCGCTGCGCAACCGGCCCACCCACTTGCAGCGCTTCCCGGATGGCGTCGACGGCGAGGAGATCTACCAGAAGCGGGTCCCGCAGCATCATCCCGACTACGTGGAGACGTGCCAGGTGACGTTCCCGTCGGGCCGGACCGCCGACGCGCTGAAGGTGACCCACCCCGCGGCGATTGTCTGGGCGGCGCAGATGGGAACGATCACGCTGCACCCATGGCAGGTGCGCTGCCCCGACACCGATCACCCCGACGAATTACGCATCGACCTCGATCCGCAGCCCGGTGTCGCGTTCGAGGAGGCGCGGGCGGTCGCCGTCGATGTGTTGCGGCCACTCCTCGACGAACTCGGACTGGTCGGGTACGCCAAGACGTCCGGTGGTCGCGGGATCCACGTGTTCCTGCGGATCGCCACCGATTGGGACTTCATCGAGGTGCGCCGGGCGGGCATCGCGCTGGCTCGCGAAGTCGAACGCCGGGCACCGGACGCGGTGACCACCTCGTGGTGGAAAGAGGAACGTGGCGAGCGCATTTTCATCGACTTCAATCAGAACGCCAGGGACCGCACCATGGCGTCGGCGTATTCGGTGCGGCCCACCCCGATCGCGACCGTGTCGATGCCGCTGACGTGGGACGAGTTGGCGGGCGCCGAGCCCGATGACTACACGATGGTGACCGTGCCCGATCTGGTGCGGCGCCGAGACGACCCGTGGGCCGGCATGGATGAGGTGGCCCAGTCGATTGCGCCGTTGCTGGAGATGGTCGAAGCCGACGAAGCACGCGGGTTGGGCGATATGCCGTATCCGCCGAATTATCCCAAAATGCCGGGCGAGCCGAAGCGGGTTCAGCCGAGCAAAGATACGAATCTGAAGAGGGAAACCCCGCCGGAGTGACCCGGCGCGCCCGCTAAATCGCCTGGAGCCGGGTGCTTACCACAGCGAATTCTGGTTGCTGCAAAGACATTGGGCGGTTGCGCGACCGCAACATACCGTCGGCGAGGAGCGCGATCAGCACCCCGGCCAGTCCGCCGAGCGGTGCCATCGATGACGGCCCCGACACCAGGAAATAGCCGAACGCAACACCGCCGAAGAGCAGGGCCACATGAATCGGGGTCCAGCGCGCAATTGGCCGCAGTCGGTATGACAAACCCATGCCCAGCAACAGCGCGAGAATGTGACCGAACGGCGTGAAGTCCGTCCCGAGGGCCGCCGCCACCCCGATACCGAGCCACCAACCGACCCAGACTGCGCGCCAGCGCAACGGGATCGACGCCGTCAGCGCCCCCAGAACACAAACCGCGCCGTAACTAACCCCCACGTCGCTGGCCCGCGCAACCGAGGTTGGCAGCCAACCTGCCTCAACCGCGGCGACCAGCCCCACCGCGACGAGCAACGTGGCACCGACATGACCAACTGCGAATGCGATGAGCAAACCCCTGCTGCGCCATATCAGTTCGCCCAGAGCGAGCAGGCAGACCAGTCCCGGCAGCCAAACAAAGACGTCGCCGCCGTCTTCGACGAACGCGCTGCCCACCAACGTGCTCAGGTGGCCGTGCGCCAGATTGTGCAGGTTGGTGCTCATCCGACTCACGACGGCGTCGCGGGTGTGCGGGCCGAGCGCCGTCAGCGTCCCGGATACCGCGACCAGTGCAAGGGCGTACGCCGTTGTGACGCGCAATGCGGCCGCGCCGGACAACGTTCGTGCCGCCGCCACCGTCCAGTGTTCGGATCCATCACGAATCATCGTGCTAGACACCATTGTTGTCACCTAACTCGCCGTCGCAGCCTGGGCCGGGTACGGATGGCCCGGCCAGCCACGGTCGCGGGCCAGCAGGTCGGCGACCGTTTCGCGGCGTACTAGTTCATGCGGCTGGCCGGCGGCGACGGCGACCAGTGGCGGGCTTCCCGCCAGATTGCGGCTTGTTCCTATTGAGTGGTGGTAGGCGCCGGTGCAGGCTACCGCCAGCAGATCGCCTGGGTGGATATCGGCGGGCAGCTCGACGTCGCGTGCGATCTCGCTCCCGGCCTGCCAGTCTCGCCCTACTATCGTGACGGGAGCCAGACTTGCTGACCGATGCCGGTTAGCAAGTGCCACAGTGTATGTCGATCCGCCGGCCGCCGCTCGTGGGTTATCGGGCCTGCCACCGTCCACCGCGACGAAGAGACGCCCGCCGGGCTGGCGCTTGGCGGCGGTCACGCGGCATAGGGTGATCCCGGCACGAGCGGCGATCGCCCGGCCAGGTTCGATCACGGTTCGTGGGCGCGGGTAACTGTGCCGCGTACAAGCGGATTCCAGGGCGTCCTCGATGACCGTAGCGAGTTCGCGCAGGCCGAGTTCCGGACCGCCTGTTACGCCCGGGACCGCCTGTCCACCACCGAGATTGAGCTCACAGAGCACAACCTGATGGCGGTCGCGGACCTCGGCCAACACAGCCATCATCTGCCGGATTGCCGCGCCGTAGAGCTTTGCGTCGGACAGCTGTGACCCAAGTTGGCAGTGCAGGCCGACCAGGTCCAGACAAGGCTGATCTAGGACACGCTTGACCGCACCGGCGGCCTCGCCGCCGGCCAGGGCGAAGCCGAATGTCGGTTCGACGCTCCCGGTCTGCAAGTCGGGAATTACTCGGACCAGCACACGCTGACGACGCGCCCGGCTGGCAAGAAGCGTGATCTCACTAGGCGAATCGACCACGATGCGCCCCACCCCGGCGGCGGCCGCCTCGTGTAGATCGCCGGCCGTTTTGGCGTCGCCGTGCAGGATGATTTGCGACGGCGCTACCCCGCCGGCCAGGGCGGTCGCCAATTCACCGCTTGAGCAGACGCCCACGCCCGCACCTTCGGCGGCGGCCCATCCTGCCACCGCGGCGCTCAGCAACGCCTTGCCGGCATAGATCACGTCGACGCCTGGCAGCGCTGCGCGATAGCAGCGAATGCGCGCCCGAAAGTCCTCCTCGTCCACCACGTACGTCGGCGTGCCGAACTCGGCGGCGATATCGGTGGCGGCGACGGCCCCGATGCACAGTCGGCCCAGTTCGTCGACGCGGGTGCTCAGCGGCCAGATCGCGGGGTCGAGCTGCGAATTCAACCCACGCCGAAGCGGCGGGCGCAGCTCAGACAGCGTCATAAAGCTAAAGGTGCTGGTTCTGAGGGCAAAAAACCATGCTCTTAACAAGGCCTTCACGCGCGGAGGCAGATATTTACGGATTCAGTACGGCTTAGAAACGGCACTGCCACAGAACACCCAGGATCATCGCTCAACCAGCAACAATGAACGGGCCGTCGTCAGGCGCCGCGTGCCGGGCCAACCTCGCCCGAGCGGCATCCCCAATCGGAATCCGCAGCAGGCAAGCTTCCGGCTTCTCCGGGCGCGCCCCGGGGCGAAACGAGCGTGCCGCGGCGCGCCGCTTCGTCGAGTCGCGCAGCAGGCAGGGGCAGCCGATCCTCATGACACCGCGCCCTTCGCGCACGCCCGTGCGGCGGCCGCCACCCTGATTGACGCCGCGACCACGGGCACCAGCGGCTAGTCGCGCTCGGAGATTCGGGCTCTTGACGAGCTCGGCGGGGGGCTGCTAGACATGGCCTGCGCCACTGTTTGGGCGATCGCCCAAAAAGCATCGGGTGGAGGTTGCAATGGGTGTTGCGAACGACACGGACGTCTACTACGACCCCTACGACACCGGCATCAATGCCGACCCATATCCGACCTACGCGCGGCTGCGCGAAGAGGCCCCGATCTACTACAACGAGCGCTATGACTTCTGGGCTTTATCAAGGCATTCCGACGTCGAACAGGGATTGGCGAACTGGGAAGCGTTCTCCAGCCGCCGAAGTGACATCCTCGAGCTGGTTCAGTCGAAATTCGATATGCCCGGCGGCGTCATGATGTTCCAGGATCCACCCGAACACACGATGCTGCGCGGCCTGATGTCGCGGGTGTTCACACCGCGCCGGATGGCCGCCATCGAGGATCAGATCCGACAGTATTGTGTCCGCTGTCTGGACCCGCTGGTCGGGTCCGGTGGATTCGACATCATTGCCGAGCTCGCCTCGATGATGCCGATGCGGGTCATCGGCATGCTGCTGGGAATACCAGAATCCGAACAGATCTCGGTGCGCGACGCCAACGACGCCAACCTGCGCACCAAGCCGGGCGCACCGCTCAAGGTCGCCAATGCCGACTCCATCGCCGACGGCCGGGTCTACGCAGACTATGTCGAATGGCGTTCCAAGAACCCGTCCGACGACCTGATGACGACACTGCTCAATGTCGAGTTCGATGACGAGCATGGTGTGCAGCGAAAGCTCACCCGCAAGGAAGTGCTGCATTACACCCAGGTGGTGGCCGGTGCGGGCAACGAAACGACTGGACGCTTGATCGGCTGGCTGGCCAAGGTACTCGCCGAGCATCCCGACCAGCGCCGGGAAATCTACCAGGATCGATCGCTGCTGAACCGCACCATTGACGAGACACTACGCTTCGAACCCACCGGACCACATGTAGCGCGTTGGATGGCAACGGATTTCGAGTGCTACGGGACCACCATTCCGGCCGGCAGCGCCATGCTGCTGCTGTTTGGTGCCGCTAATCGGGATCATCGCCGCTATACCGATCCGGACAAATTCGACATCCGCCGCGAAAACATCTCGCACATCACGTTTGGCAAAGGCGTGCACTACTGCCTGGGCGCAAACCTGGCACGGTTGGAGGGCCGGGTCGCTCTCGATGAGATCCTGAACCGCTGGCCCGAATGGGACATCGACTACGCCACGGCACAATTGGCGCCGACGTCCACCGTCCGTGGTTGGGAACGGCTGCGGGTCGTGCTGCCCTGACGGGGGTTAGTCGGGTATTACGCGTTCCCGGCGAGCCTTCGGGGTCGGCATCTCGAATCGATCGAGCAATCGGTTCACTAGCGCAATCGCCTCGTCATGGCCTCCCGCGGTCCCCATTCCCTGTTCCAGCACCAAGGTCCGGCCGATCGAAGCGATGACCACCGCGACGGCCGCCGGCGGGAATTCGTCGGTGTCGATGCCGTGTTCGCGGACGATGAAGTTCAATGCCGTGATTTGCATCTCCCGCCAGCGCTCCGACCAGGCCGCAATCTCGGCCCGGATCTCCTTGCGATGGTTCCCAAGCCCCATGAACTCCAACAGCAATCGGGTGTCCTTGGGTTCGATGAGGGTGTCCCAGAAGGCGTGCAACGGGCGGTCGGAGGCCAGGGCTTGCTGCTGGCGCTCCAGATAGACCGCCGCGCCCTGGCGAAAGACGGCCAGGTACAACTCGTCCATCGTGGGGAAGTAGTAGTGCACCAACGCCGGTTTGACACCGGCTTTGGCGGCGACCCGACGCGATGTCGCCGCGCCGTACCCCTCTTCGATCATGATCTGAATCGTTGCGGCGATCAGCATGTCGCGAGTTGTGGCGTCCCGCGCCTTGGGACGTTCGGATGCAGTCACGGTGTGGTCTTATCACACCGCCGGTTCGGCGACCATGTCGAAGAAGGCCGCACCGGAGTCCGGGATGCGGTTCTGTTTGAACACGTTGACGGCGTAAGAGACCAGGATCATCGAGTAAAGGAGATGCAGCAGCCTTTCCGCGTCCTCCGGCAAGGCGTTGATGTCGAGGCCGTTGAGATAGGCGATCGCTTCCTCGGCCCGCGGGGCGATGGCGTCATAGAACGTCACGAGTTCGTCGTAGGGCTTCGACAGCCGAGCCTCGTAGCGTTGTGCCCGTGTCGGCAACGCCCAGTCGGCCACCAACGGTTCCAGATCGGCGAACCCCGGTGGCAAATCCGAAGTAGACATCATGCCCCCCGATCGGAGTTGGCGGCCCGGTGTGCATCGACCGTGTCGCGGATGACCGTGTGGAATTGCCGGATGAGCAGTTCCTGGTCGCTGAGGTGGAAGGTGTTCTGCGCCCGCGTCTTCAGCGCCGAGTGGGTGGCTTCGATGGTGTTCACATCCTGCATCGCGAATTCAATCGTGCTGTCGACCACCAATTCCTGTGCGAGCCGGTCGCGCGCGTTTGCGGGCGGCACGAAGTACAGGTCGACCTCGTAGATGTGGGAGTCGACCGTCTCGGGCCAGTAGGTGTAGGTGATGTAGTAGTTCCGCGCCCACAGCTGGATCGAGATGTTCGGGAAGACCCAGAACTGGTCGTTGCCCCACGAGGCGATGTCGCCGCGATTCAGGAAATTGGGTAGTGGCCCGATCTCGGGTACATCGTCGGGCCCGAAAAGGCCGGCACGGAACAGCTTGTAGACCCATCGTTGGTCCTGGCGGGCGGCGCCGGCGGTGCCGGGTTCGCGGGGCGGCAGCGGTGGCGGTCCCGGAACCGAGGTGAGCATGTGCGGCCGGAACAACTCGTAGTGATACGAGTCGACCGGCGGCACCATCTTCTCGGCTTTGGACACGTCTGGGTCGATGAAGCGCCCGTGCACGTACGGCGGGTGGTACCACTCGCAGACCGAGTCGACGGCCAGCTTCCAATTCCCATTGATCCGGGTGGAAAACCCGTAGTGCTGGGTCATCTTCTCGAACGGGTAGGCCTCGATGCCCAACAATCCGTCGCCGAGAAAACTTCGCAGCGGCACCGGTTCGGAGGCGAGGTTGATGAAGATGAAGCCCGCCCAAACCTCGCAATGCACAGGTGGCATCCGCAAGGCGGCCTTGTCGAGGTCGAAGAACTCGTCTTCATTGGTGACGTGGTTGACCTTGCCGTCCAGACCGTACCGCCAGCCGTGGTACTTGCAGGAAAACGCGCGACAGGTTCCCGACGACTCGCGCCCTGGGTGCTCCTGCCAGACGACCTTGTTGCCGCGGTGCGCGCACACGTTGTGAAACGCGTGCACGGTGTCGTTCGCGTCGCGGGCGATCACAATCGAGGCAAGGCGCCCCGGTAGGTCGCGGGTGAAGTAGGAGCCCTTACGCGGCAGTCGTTCGATCCGTCCGACGCACAACCAGTTTCGCTCGAATACCGCCTCGCGTTCGGCGGCGTAGAAGTCCTCGGAGATCGAGTCTTCGTAGTTGACTGGGGCGGTGCCGAGTTCGGGATAGTCGGTGGTGAACTTGCCGCGCCCTGTTGAGAGCCGTTGCTGGATGCTGGTCACGATGGGACTCCTTCTGTTGACCAGGGCTGGTTATCCCAGGCGCGATCTAGCGGTGCCATCTCCCCGCCGAACGGGAAGAAGGCCCGCTGCGCGTAGGTTTCCCGGGCCAGGCCGTGGCCGAGTTCGTCGATGAAGGCGCGTTTGAGTGGGTTGGTGAAGAGCTGGCGCGAGTAGCGCAGCGTCAACGGCGGGCGCTTGACCAATTCGCGAGCGAGTTCCCAAGCCCTGTCCAGCAGCTTGTCTTTGGGTAGCACCTCGTTGACCACGCCCCACTCCTTGGCTTCCTGCGCGCTGAGTTTCATGCCGGTCAGCAGGAAATAGCGGGCGCGGGTGTGGCCGGCCAGGAAGCTCCAGATGACATGCTGGCCGTCGCCGGGTACCTGGCCGCGCGGGAAATGGGATGCGTCTTGGAAGTACGCGTCGTCGGAGGCCAGGACGATATCGCCGAGCAGCGGCACTTCCGAGTGCATGTTGCACGGACCGTTGACGGCGCTGATCATCGGAACGTCGACGTCGAGCACGTTGGTGATCAGGTGCCTGGCGTACCAGGCCTTTTCGTCGAGCTTGACCAGACCCCGAGTGCCGGGCATCAGTAGGTAGTCGGGTTTCTCCACCGCGTCGCCGTTGGGCATGCGGCCCCAGTTGGCGTTGTAGTTCTCACCGGTACCGGTGTGGATGAGGACTTTGATCTCACGATCTCCGGCGATATCCGCGAACGCATCCGACATTTGGTCGTGCGCCCGCCAGTCCCACACCAGGCTGCCGCCGTTGGTGTGGCATTGCATGAACAAGATTCCGTCATCGGAGAGCTCGAGCCGATAGTTTGCGTATTGGTCGTGGTACTCGCTGTATCTGGTCCGCTTCGCCATTGGCTGCCTCATTCCCAGTGCACTCAAAGTGCCACCTGAACTATTTGAGCGATCGCCCAATAGTGCAGGTGCCATGCTTGCATCTCAGACCGCGGCGGTCAAGGTTCAGCGTCCGTGCAGCAGGGCCACGATTGGCGCGAAGGATTCGATCTGGGCCTGCTGGACCGTGACGTAGTTGACACCGAGGGTTTCCCTGTGTGAATACAGTTTTTCCACAACACTTTCCGCAGGCCCGACCAGGACATTGGGATGGCCGCGTAACACGTCCGCAGCGATTCCCGTCGACTTCGCCACTCCCGCCAGAACGGCTTCCGGGTCGTCGGTGATCTCGCTGAAGTAGGGGGAACTTTCGACATCGAGACGCCCGAAACGCTCTTCGGCCGCGGCGCGGACGAAGCCGATCCGACGCTGGGCGACCTCGTGTGGACTAAGGCCGTCGGCGTCGCGGGCCACGAACGGCACGCTGGACATGCTGACGATGTCGGCCTCGCGCCCGGCCATAGTGAGGATCCGTCGTCCGCCCCCGCCGATCATGATCGGCGGATGTGGTTGTTGCACCGGTCGCGGCCGGCCGGCGTATCCGCTGACCTGAGTGAACTCGCCCGAGCAGTCCAGTTCCTCGCCTCGCCAATGGGCCTTGATCAGGGCAATAACCTCGGCCAGCTTGGCGATTCGCCGACCCGGACTATCGAAGTTGAGGCCCATGGCACCGTACTCGACTTCGCTCCAGCCGGCTCCGATGCCCATTTCCAGACGGCCGTCTGACAGCAGGTCCAGGGTCGCCGCTTCCTTGGCCAGTACCGCCGGCACGTGATAGTCGATGCAGAATACCCGGCAGCCGATGCGCAGGCTTTCGCTGCACGCGGCAGCGACAGCCATCGCCGCGATGGGGGCCAGGTCTTGACGAGGGGTGTGTGCCGCGCGCTGCGCGGGACCCGGGCCCAGGTAGTGATCCGCGAGGAAAAGTGTTGAGTACCCGAGGTCCTCGACTTTGCGAATGGTGTCGCGCCATTCGCGGCCGCCGCCGGCATTGGTCGCTTGAACCGCGAAACGAAACGGGGGCCTGTCCATAGGGTTGACCGTAATCGATGCGGGGTGATAGGCATGTGAGGCCGATCGTTTGGGCGATCGCTCAGGAAGGGATGCTGGTGTGAGCGCCAAGACGGCAGTGGTGACCGGCGGTGCGTCGGGCATTGGCCGCGCCGTCGTCGAACGGTTGCGTGCTGACGGATTCCGGGTGGCGATCATCGATCGGTCGCCCACCGAAGACGGGTTCGCCCAGGTCGCCGACGTCACTGACCGCACGCAGGTCGACGCTGCCATCGCGGCGATCCGCGACGAGCTCGGCCCCGTGCTGGTGCTGGTCAACGCAGCCGGGGTGGAAGGCTTCAAAAAGTTCCTGAGCATGTCGTTCGAGGAATGGTCGAAAGTGATCGACGTGAACCTGAACGGCGTATTCCACACCATTCAGGCGGTGCTGCCCGACATGGTCGAGGCCGGCTGGGGGCGCATCGTCAATATTTCGTCGTCGAGTACCCACTCGGGGCAACCTTTCATGGCGCACTACGTGGCGGCGAAGTCTGCGGTGAATGGCCTGACGAAGTCGCTCGCTCTCGAATACGGTCCGAGCGGGATCACTGTCAACGCCGTACCGCCGGGCTTCATCGACACGCCTATGCTGCGCAGCGCCGAGAGCCGCGGTCTGCTCGGCGGCAGCGTGGAGGATCACATCGCACGCACGCCGGTGCGCAGGGCGGGCCGGCCGGAGGACATCGCCGCCGCATGCGCCTTCTTTATCTCCGACGAGGCCGGCTACATCACCGGACAGATACTCGGCGTCAACGGCGGCCGCAACACCTAGAGCGGGATTCATTTGAGAGGGAGCATGTACGAGACGGACCAGCTCTTCATCGATGGCCGTTGGGCCGCACCGGATACGGAGGCTCTCATCTCGGTGATATCGCCGCACAGCGAGGCGGTGATCGGACACGCGGCCTGCGCGGGCCCCGCGGATGTGAATCGGGCAGTCGGCGCCGCGCGGGTGGCGTTCGATACCGGGCCGTGGCCACGCATGCAGCCCGCCGAGCGGATCGAGGCGATCAGGCGGCTGGCCGCAATCTATAAGGAGCGGCGCGCCGACATGGCCGCGCTGATCTCTGCCGAGATTGGCTCTCCCATCACGTTCGCCAAAATGGCGCAGGTTCGCCTTCCCTTGACCATCATGTCGGCATTCTGCGGTCTAGCGGGCAGCTACCAGTGGCAGCAGGCGCGTCCCGGGTTGTACGGCAACGACATCCGGATTGTGAAGCAACCGGTCGGCGTCATCGCCGCGGTGGTGCCCTGGAACATGCCGCAGTTCCTCACGGTCTGCAAGATCGTGCCGGCGCTGTTGGCCGGCTGTTCGGTGGTGCTCAAGCCAGCGCCAGAGTCCGTGCTCGATGCCCTGCTACTGGCCGATCTGGTCGCGCAGGCCGACCTTCCGCCCGGCGTATTGAACGTCGTGCCCGGGGGTCGCGAGGTCGGTGAACAGCTGGTCAGCCATCCCGGCGTCGACAAGGTCTCCTTCACCGGATCGACGGCGGCCGGCCGCCAGGTAGCCGTCGCCTGTGCAGCCGGGCTGAAGCAGGTGAGCTTGGAACTGGGCGGCAAGTCGGCCGCAATCGTGCTTGACGACGCCGATCCCGCGACGACCGCCAGCGGAATTCAGATGGCCAGCCTCGCCAACAGCGGCCAAGTGTGCAACGCGCTCAGCCGGATCCTGGTGCCGGAGAAGCGGAAAGACGAGTTTGTAGATGCATTGGCGGCCGGGATGGCGTCGATGACGGTTGGCGACCCCGCGGATCCCACCACCCAGATCGGTCCACTGGTGGCGCAGCGCCAGCAGGAGCGGGTGCGGGACTACATCGAGTCGGGCAAAAGCGAAGGGGCGCGCCTGGTGACAGGCGGCAGCGACATGCCGGACGGCCTGGACGCCGGCTGGTACGTGCGTCCGACCCTGTTCAGTGATGCACACAATGACATGAAGATTGCGCGCGAGGAGATATTCGGCCCGGTGCTGACCGTCATTTCCTATCGTGAGGAGGACGAGGCGATCCGCATCGCCAACGACTCGGAGTACGGGCTGGCCGGCTCGGTGTTCACCGCCGACACCGACCGCGGGTACGGCGTGGCGGCGCGAGTGCGATCGGGCACCTTCGGAGTCAACGAGGGCTACATTATGGACCCGGCGGCACCGTTCGGTGGCGTCAAGAACAGCGGCTACGGCCGCGAACTCGGAACCGAGGGAATCGACAGCTACACGGTGAGTCAATCGATTTCGACGGCAGCCGCGAAATGATTAGAGCCTCTTGAGTCCGCGGACGATCTTATTGAACGGCATTAGTGAAGCCAGCCCTTTGCGCAGGCTTCGTTGGAACAAGCTCACATTGATCAGCACCATGTAGCGGACCCCGCAATCGCGCCACTCCGCCGCTTGGTCGAGGATCTCGTCAGGAGTTCCGTTGAGCAGGATTTCCCGCATCACCGACGGCGGGATGGCGGCCTGGTGGGACAAGGCCGTCTGTTCGTCCAAGCAATGGGGTAGCAGATCCTGGGCACCCGCGAAGCCCTCGCCCAACGGATGTTGCGCTCCGTGGCGAACGAAAACATCATCGGACGCATTGAGCCCGAACACACGGATTACTTCGGAATCGAGCGCCTGGTCGACCTCATCGCGAGCGCGACCGGTGACGACAAACAACCCGACCGCCGGGATGATGGACAGCGGATCGCGACCGGCGTCAGACGCGGCCGACCGAACCACGTCGAGACGCTGTTTGTAGTCCACCGGTTGGTGCGGGAAGGCGGGAAAATAGGCATCCCCGTATCGCCCGGTGGCGCGCAACATACGCGGGCCGTGGGCACCGATCCAGATCTCGGGCCACTTTCCGCGATAGGGCGGCAGATCGAAAACCGCGTTGCGCATCGGGAAAAAAGGCGAGTCGCGGTTGACGAGTTCGCCGCCGGAATCCCACAGCGCCCGGATGGTGGCCATGGCCTCCTCGAACCGCGCCACCGGCTTGGACCAGTCGACACCGTACGGCTCGTTTCCTTCGCGTTCGCCCGGCCCGATACCCAGGATCGCCCGTCCGCGGTTCAGCAAGTGCAGCGTCGCGGCCGCCTGCGCCGTCACGGCCGGGTTGCGTCGACCCGCGTCGGTAACCCCCACGCCGAGGCGCAGGCGGCCGACTCGGTTGCGGGCAGCGATGTGCCCGAGCATGGTCCATGGCTCCATGTCGGCGTTGATCTTCGGTATGAGCTTCGCTGCGCCGCAATACTGCTGCTGCCACAACGATCGCGGTAGCAATTGGTTGAGGTGGTCGGGAACCCAAAACGAGTCGACGCGGTTGGCGACCGCAGCCAGGTAGTTGGCTCGGGTAAACGTGTCGGCTGCCGGACGAGCCGCAACGATCGGGTCCATTACGCCCACGCGCAATCCGGTCATGATGTGCCCTTCCGTTCAGAGGTTCTCTCGCGGTTCAGCGTCTTGCGGGCCGATCGGGCGCGGTAGCGTAATCCACTACTCGAATTCCTCGGGCCGCGTTTAGATTCCCGTCGCAGGGGCATTAGAAAAGCGTGGCTAACAGCGTCAAAGACAATTTCAAAGACGTCATTCAATCGAAGTACCTGCTTTTGACGACGTTCACTAAAGACGGCCGTCCCAAACCCACCCCGATCTGGGGGGTGCCCGACGGTGGCACGCTGCTGGTCATCACCGACGACGGGTCCTGGAAAACGAAGCGGATCAACAAGACCCCCCGAGTGACGATCGCCAAGAGCTCGGCGTTGGGCAAGCCCAAGAGCGAAGAGGTCGAGGCGGTCGCCCGTGTGCTACCGAAGTCGGAGACGCGGCGGGTCTACAACGCCGTGCTCAAGCGCTACTGGTATCACGCCTGGTGGTTCTACGCGCACTCGATTGTGCGCGGCGGTATCGACAAGGTGCACGTCGGTCTGGAGATCAAACCCAGCTGATTAGGGTTGACGTATGACGCAGCCCCGGGCCCAGACATCAGCGCCCGCAATCCTGGCATTGGTGGCAGTGGCCCGCGTCGGGGTGGGAGCCAGCATGCTGCTGGCGCCGGGCAAGTTCTTCAAACCCAAATCGGGTACCGAGACGCTGCTCATGCAAACGATCGGGATCCGCGACGTGGTCCTCGGGTCGGGCGCTTGTGCTGCCTGGATACGCGGGGGCGGCGGCGAGTTGCGGAGCTGGGCCACCGCCGGTTTGATCAGTGACAGCGCCGATCTGCTACTGGGGCTCCGCAGTAAACCCCTGGTCGGCACCAAGAGCGCGCTGATCGCCACACTGGCACCCGTGCCGTTCGTCGGCGCGGGCTTGGCCGGCTTGTTCCGGGCCGTGAGAAAGGGTCCGGCCTAGCTGGTGGCACCACGCAGGGCCGCGACCGTGTCAGACAAGGTTTCGTATGGGTCCCGATAGGTGATGCCGAGTTCGCGCTCACTCGGCGAATCATCGGACGTCGGCATCTGGGTGTAGTACTGCATCCCGGCTGACGTGAGCGGGGTGTCGAACGGCAGAAATCTGCCCGCCCGATCCAGCACGGCTCCCGCGACGCGTAACGCGGTGTCGGGAATCGGAACGGCGAGCACAGTGGTGGTGGCGATCTGGCCGAGCATCGTCGCCAGCTCGGATACGGAAACCCGATGACCACCGGCGGTATAACGGCGCGGTCCGTGCCCAGGATGCACCAGTGCCGCGTGCAGAGCCGCCAGATCGCGGACGTCGATGATCAACCATGCCGCGCTGCGCCCGGGCACCGCGTGCATTTGCAGAGCGGCTTTGACACCCTCGCCCGCCTCACCGAATTGATCGCCGACGGGCGGGCCCAAAACCATGCCGGGATAGGTGATGTTCACCGGCGCACCTGCGTCCTGCAGGCCGCGCGCATAGATTTCGACCTGGGCTTTGGATACCCCGTATCCATCTGCCCCGCCGACAACCGGGAGGTCCGCCGTCAGCGTCTCCAAGCTCGGACGGAAAAGCGCAGTGAAGCTCGACACGTGCAGGATCGGGTCCAAGCCCAGTTCGACGGCTTGACCGAGGACGTTTTGGGCGCCTTGCATATTTGTGGTCAGCATCTCGTGGGTCTGTCGCGGATCGGTCGCCACGAGGGCGGCGCTGTGCACCGCAGCGTCGCACCCGCGCAATGCGTTCCGTACCGACACCCGGTCGGTGATGTCCCCGACGGCATAGTCCGACACGTCGAGGCCCAGTTTGGCGGCGGAGGTCTGCAGCCGTGCGGGATTTCGCACCAGGAAGCGGATGGAGTGCCCCGCGTCCGCGATCGCCTTCGCGGTCCACCCGCCGACGAAGCCTGTGCCGCCGGTGACCAAAACCCGCATGGTTGTGGATTCTGCTCTGGCTCGCCGCCTGGCTCTTCGCTGGGGCTTGCGAGCTGTTCGGCAGTCCGGTGACTCTGCCGTCAATCCGTTGTTTGAGCGGCTCTCAACTCCTGCTCGGCTCGATCCGCGGAGGTCAGCTTGTCGGCGGTGGCCAGGGCAATCCGCGTGCTCGTCTCGTGCTTGGACAACGGGTGCATGTGGTCCCATCCCTCGATCACCAGCCTCGGAGTCTGGTCTTGGCCGCTGAACTCCTCCAGGAATTGATGGAGGGACTCACCCGTCGTGTGATCGACGACGGGCACGCGCGAGCTCAAGTGGAGATATACCGCCTGCGTACCGTGCGGAAGTTGCCCAAGCTCCCGAATCACGTGGAACAGGTTGAAACACACAAGGGGACCATCCAGGTACAGGTGGTAGGAGCCCTCATCGAATTCCCGTTGCGATACCGGATTGCGAAATAGGCTGAGGAACCGGACGGCAAAATTCGGTTTGGCGAATTCCGGGCCGTTACTAAGGGTGTGCCAGAGGCCCACGTACCACAGGTTCAGCACCAACTCCAGGACAATGCCAGCGGCGATGCCGATGAGCAGGTCCGTTGTGACCGTCAGGAGCACGGTGGTGACGAAGACGACGAGCTGCTCCGTCCCGACCCGCGCGACCTTGAGCCAAAGCGCGGGCTTACACAACTTGTAGCCGATGAAGACGAGGATGGCGCCCAGGACCGCCATCGGGACCATGTCGATCACGTAGCGGCCGAGCAGAACGAACGTCAGCAGGAAGCAGGCGTTGTAGAAGTTGGCCCACTGGGTCCGGCCGCCGGCCAAGACATTCGCCGTGCTCTTGACTATGCCGGGGATGATGGTCAAGCCACCGAGCAGGCTCGAGGCACCGTTGGACACCCCCATGGCCAGCAACGTTCGGTCTGGGTCGGACCGGCGGCGATAGGGGTCGATGTTGTCCACGGCCTTGATCGTCGCCAGGGACTCGGTCGCGTCGATCAAAAGCAGGGTGACAACCAGGTAGGCCAGGGGCAGCAACAGTGCGACATTGGTGAATGCCTCACCGAACTGGGGGAAGACGATCCCGTGCTCGAGCGAATCGGGCACGTTGACCAGGTGGGATTTGTCCAACTTCAGGACGAAAGTGCTGACCACCGTGCCGGCGATGAACACCCAGACCGGAGGTGGCATGACCTTCAGCAGCCGTCCGGGCAGGGCCGACAGCACGAACAGCGCCGCCAGGCAGCCGATCCCCAGGGCGAAGACTTGGTGGCTCATCGACGAGACGTGACGGGGCACTTCCCCGAGGACCGCCCAGAATTCATGAGCCTCGAATTTCACTCCCATGAAGAGCGGAATCTGCTTGACGATGATCATCAAGCCGATCGCCGCCAGCATGCCCTGGATGGCCGCGGCTGGGAAAATGGCGCTCAGGCGCGCCACCTTTAACTTGGCCAGGATCACTTGCAACACGCCCGCGATCGCGATGGCGACGAGGACCAGAGGGTATCCCACCGACAGTAACTCGGAGGTCGAGCCGCCTCGTCCCAGGCGGGCGTGTCCTAGGTGGATCATGCCGGCGAACAGGACCGGTGCCAGTCCCGCGGCCGGGCCGCTGATGGTCACATACGAGCCGCCCAAAAACGGGAGAACGAAACCGGCGATGATCGCCGACATGATCCCGCAGATCGGCGGCGCGCCTGACGTGATCGCGATTCCCATCGAGAAGGGCAGCGAGATCATGGCCACCGTGAAACCCGAGCGAAGGTCATGACGCCAGTGTTTGAGACCGCCCAGGCCATTGCGGGGCTTTTCGGTCGGAACGGTTAGATCTTGTTGCATGGTTGAGCCCCTCTGAACAGCGGCTGGAACAGGTTATGGGTGAAGCTTCTCGCAGAATTCGTGCAGCGTCGATCAACTCCACGACGAGATGGGGGAAATGCCGGGGTGCGGCAGGGACTATCGCGTGACAGTCGTCGCTGCGGGGTGCTCCTGTTCGCCGCGATCACCGTGGAATCCGCGCTGCAAATGGGGACGCCGAGTCAGCTGGCCGCCAAAAAGACTAAGCCCAACCCGGCCCGGGAGGATACTGGCGCGATACTCGTCGCGCCTGTCACGACGACCGTTTCCGATCCGATGAGACACGGTCACGACCAGGCTCTCGATACCCGCAACGGGCATACCAGCGGCCATGCGTAGCTCCCACCTGTAGGCGCATGGCCAACCCAGGGTTACAAGCCATCAGCACCTTTCGGGTTAGATTAACCCGGACTTAGGCGCGTGAAGCGAGCCTCATCGCTGCGTTCACAAGACTGTAACCCTGCGAAAACAAATCCGAATACCAGACCATCCGCGCTGGTTGAAGCGCTTGCGCGGCAGCGTGTCCAGAGACACTTGATTTGTTGGGGTGCCGCTATATGTGGCTGCTGGCGAATGCTGCGGCTTGGCCTGTCATGCCGTTTACGGGATACAGGGCGTGCGCGAGTTGGCTGGTGCCGTCTCCGCAGATCCCATCGCCCTGAGCGCACAACTCGAGGGTCTTGGGCTGGTAGAGGGGCCCGATGGTGATGGGCGGCGCCCCGTACTGCCCGAGCCATTGATTCGAAGGTGTGCCGAACAGTGTCACCGCGGCGACGTGGTTGGCGATTTCGGGCGGCAACGGCCGGGGGACCATGTCAGCGGGCACGCCGGGTGGTACGGCGGCCGAGGTGACGTAGCCGGCCAGGGCCGCGCCCTGCGAATATCCGCCGAGCACCTCTTTGGTCTTGGGACAGTTCGTCGCCATGGACTCGATATGGGCGCCTGCGTCCCGGATTCCGTCAACGACAGTCTTGGGGAAATCGGGGCTTCCGAAGTCGGTGCTGGCCTGGTAGTTGACCGGGTATACCCCGAGCGACCTGCCGCCGATGTCACCGCGGAGAGCGTCGGCAAATGGTCCTCCGACGCTGCCCATACCGGGTGGCTCACCGCTGCCACGCGCGAAGATCACTTCGACGTCGGGACACGGGTCGGCAGACGCCGATGGAACAGGGAAGCTGAGCAGCGCGGAAGTTGCGGCGACCGCCGTCACTGCCATGACCGTCGCGGACCGTCGCACCCGTCTGAATGTGAAGACAGCCATCTGTTCCCCCGTTTCGTCCGGTTACCCGTTGTTCGTCATTCGATACTGATTACGAGACGGATGGCCAGATCGATCATTTTTCGACCTGTCACCATTGAACTCGTGAGCAGCGCGGTCGTCATCGGGATTGTGGTGGTGCTGATGCTGTTGGGCATCGGCACCGTGATCAACCAGCTGCTTCGGCTGAAAAAGTGGCTAAAAGATTCGCCCCCCGGCCCAGGGCCGCCCGAGAGCTGAAGCTACGTCAGGTAGCAGACTGGGAAGCCTGCGCAGACCACCGGCAGACTTCCCAGTCAGCAAAACAGTCAGTTCTTGAAAGCGTCTTTGACCTTTTCGCCGGCGTCCTTCAGGTTTGACTTCGCCTGATCGGCCTTGCCTTCGTTCCTGGTGTCGTGGTCACCGGTGACCTTGCCAATGGCCTCCTTGGCCTTGCCACCCAGGTCCTCGATTTTGTTCTTGATCTTGTCTTCGGTGCTCATGAACTCCCTCTTTCTCGTTATTCGATTTCGTTACGGCTCGGGTACCCGACCACCAGCGACTTGAACCCACTACCTCTTGAAGGCACCTTTGACCTTGGCCTTGACTTGATCGAGTTTCCCTTCGTACCGGGTCCGCCGGTTGCCGGTGGCCCGACCGAGTGTTTCCTTGGCCCTGCCGTTCCAGTACTGGGCCTTGTTGCTCAGTTTGTTCGTCGTGTTCATGGGTTTGGGGGTACCCGGTGGCGCATAACCATAAAACCGACTCCACGGGCTGCTACCCGCCTGATAGCTTCAATCCTGTGATGGCACAACGTGGTGCGGCAACCCTTCTGGTCACCGGCGATGGCTTGCCGCGCGGCGTGTCCGGCGCTGCCGATCCGCGCTTTGCAAACGTCATCAAGATCTTCTCGCGGCTGTTTCCGGGTCGTCGGTTCGGCGGCGGAGCCCTCAGCGTCTATATCGAAGGCCAGCCCGTCGTCGACGTCTGGACGGGATGGTCGGACCGGGATGGCACGCAACGCTGGACCGTCGACACCGGCGCGATGGTCTTCTCGGCGACAAAAGGTGTCTCGTCGACGGTGATTCATCGGCTGGTCGATCGGGGGCTGCTGGCCTATGACGAGCCGGTCGCCAACTACTGGCCCGAATTCGCGGCCAACGGGAAGGCCGACATCACGGTCAGCGATGTTCTGCGGCATCGTGCCGGGTTATCGCATCTGCGAGGTGTCACCAGGACGGAGTTGATGGATCACCTCCTCATGGAGCAGCGTCTGGCGGCCGCACCCGTCGATCACCTGCGCGGCGTGCAGGCCTATCACGCGCTGACCTATGGCTGGCTGTTGTCCGGATTGGCGCGCGCGATCACGGGCAAAGGCATGCGCGAACTGATCCGCGAGGAGGTCGCGCGTCCGCTCAACACCGACGGCCTGCATCTCGGCCGGCCTCCGGAAGGGTCGCCGACCAAGCCGGCCGAGATTCTGATGCCGCAGAAGTTCATGCGGACCCCGGTGCTCAACTTCATCGCACCGAGGGTCGCCGGTCTGCGATACTCGGGCGTCCTCGGCGCGATGTACTTCCCGGGGATCACGTCCCTCATGCAAGGCGACACTCCGTTCCTGGACGGCGAGGTCCCTGCGGCCAATGGCGTGGTGACCGGTCGAGCCTTGGCGAAGATGTACGCAGCGCTGGCCAACGACGGCCGCATCGACGGCAAAAAATACTTGTCCAAAGAGTTGGTGCGTGGCTTGACGGGTGAGGCGCGGGCCAAGTGGAAGCCGGACGCAAACATGGTGGTGCCGATGCCTTTTCACCTCGGCTACCACGAATCGCCCGTTCCTGGGTTGATACGCGGGTTCGGTCATGTCGGACTGGGCGGGACCCTGGGTTGGGCCGATCCGGAGGCCGGCAGCTCGTTCGGCTTTGTACACAACCGGCTGCTGACGCCGATGGTGTTCGACATGGGCTCCTTCGCGGGGTTGGCCGGTCCGCTGAGCGACGCCATCGACCTCGCGCGCAACCAGGGTCCGATCGAGGTGCCGCCGCTCGGCGCGTCCTATCCGAAGCCCGCTCGACGACGGTCGGCTGTTCCCGATACGGCAGCGTCGGGGAACGGATAGTTTTTCGCAGCTAGACCTTCAGGTTGCCGCGCGGAAGTGTCAGCGGAAGGTCGGTGTATGTGACGATGCCAGGCGCCGCGGCGACGACGGCCGGGATCGCATTGATGACCGGCATCGCCGTCATGATGTGTCCGAGGTCCATGAATTCCTCGATCGTCGTGGCCTCGAAATACGGTGGCGGCAGGAAGCCGACTTTCGTTGTGACGGTCGGCTGACCGTCGATCTGGATGACCCAGCCGTCCCCGTCGATCTGCCAGTCCGGTTCGAGCGTCTGTCCCTTTTTCCACCGGACATTGAGGTCGATGACGGCTTTGCCAGCGACGATTCCCTGCCAGCTGATGTAGACGCCCGCGACACAGCCCGCGGGAATGGTCCAGGACGCCATTTCGAGGTCGGCTGTGGTTTGGGCGAATTCAGCTTCGCAGCGCACCTCGTCCAGGTCGACGCCGAGCGCGTCGGCGACGAGTAGGACGGCCTCGCCGAAGATCGCGGTCCCCTTCTTGGCCATCGCCTGCAGGTCCGGGTGGTCGATGGGCTGGCCGAATCCCACCGGCTTCTCGGTCTCCGGTGAGTCGTAGAACGTGGTGTCGGCGGCCTCGTTGACGGTGACCTTGTCGATCCGGTTGCACACCATCGCCGATACGATGGCCAACAATTCAGCGAACCCGGGGCTCACCCCGGAGCCGAACATCGTCGAGCCACCTTTCTCGCAGGCCTCGAGAATTCGGTCGCGGCCGTTACCGAGGTTGTGTCCGGTGACGAAGGACGCCGTGGTCACCACGTTGACGCCGGCCGACAGGATGCGGACCAGCTCGTCGACGTCGATCCACATCGGGTTGTAGACCACGCAGTCCGGCTTCAACGCGAGCAGCCCGTCGACATCATTAGTGGCAGCCACCCCAAGCGGCGAAATGCCGACTAGTTCGCCGGCGTCACGACCGGCCTTCTCCGGCGACCACGCGTAGCACCCCACCAGTTCAAGCAGGGGGTTGTCGACGATCGACTTCAGCGAGCTTTTGCCGACGTTTCCGGTGTTCCACTGAACGACTCGATAGTTGTTTGGCACTCGCTCAGCATAGGGAATCATCGGCAGTCTTTAATAGGCGGATTCGGAAGCCAGGATCTCGGCCAGGAACGCGTCTTCACCCGGGTGGTCCAACCTCAACCGCGCCAATCGGCGCACCCGGTCCCGCATGTCGCGGGATCCCGTCCCGTTGACGATCTCCGCGCCGATGGTCACCGTGGTGGTCGGCCAATCGTGGTCCCAAGCGACCCGTTCTGTCAGCGGCCGCTGTTGTGTGTCGACCAGCGGCAGCGTCGCGCGGCCATCGGCGTCGAGGGCGCCGGTGCCGCTGACGGCCTGGGACCGCAACCGCACGGCGATGCCGGTCGCCGGGTCCGGTCCGATGACGGCGGCGCGCACGACGGCGCTCACCGCTGCCCCGGTCACCTCGACACTCCATTCGACTGTGTTCTCGGCGGCGTCGAATATTGCGGGGGGAACCGCACTCCAGTCGATCGAGGCGACGCCCTGGCCGATCGAGGTCCCGCGCCGCGCGACGGCGTCCGAGCCGGCGGCCAGCGCGTAGTCGTCGCGCCGTCCGGTCGCTGTAGTGGTGATCACGGTCGAATCATCAAGAACTGCATGCAATTCCGGCCACCCGACGCCCTCCAAGCCGACTTCGTCGGCCAGCCCGGCACCGGCCCGCACCAGCGCCACTATCCGCGCGTCGTCGCTGCGGACATGTGCGGTCAAGGCCGCGGCGTGTGGTGCCAGTAGCCCGGTTACGTCCGAATCCAGCGTTTCGTCGCTAAAGAAGCCCTGCGCGTCGTCGGTCAGCAGCGCCACCTCGACGTCGAGCAGCGCGCGATTCAGGCCGGCGATGCCGTCCCGTGGACTGGCGGGCCACCATCGTCGCAGCCAGTGGCCCATGGCCAGTCTCCGGAGCTGGTCTGTCGATCCCGGCACGATGTCTACGCCGGCGAGCTCGATGCTGCGCGGCTGATCGTCTACCCGGTCGATCGCCCCAACGGCAGAAGTCAGCGCGACGTGTCCGGATTCGCCGAGAATGCGCCAGAGCCAGTCGGCGCGTGCCAAATCGGTGAAAGTGATCTGGGCTGCCGCGTCACCGGTTGGGTGGTCAACCGTCCAGGCCAGCACGGCGCCGCTGACTTCCAGCACCGCGGTCAACATCGGCGGCGCCAACAGGGCCGTATCGAGGGAACCGGTGCGCCACAGACCGGAATCGGCGACCAATCTCATCCGGCCACCTGCAATTCCAGCATCGCCTTGATCCGTTGCCGGTGATCGAGGCTCACCGACCGTGCGACCCCCTCGAGCAAAGACCGCACATCGTCGACATCGTCGCAGGGTTCCTGCCACACGTCGCGGCCGTGCAGTCGCGCCCACAGCCGACTCAAGTAGGGCTGTGGATAGGCGGCGAGGTCCTCGACCACCTGCCGTTGGCGCGGATGGATCGGGCCGCCTTCTGCCAGGTAACGACGGGCGTGCAGGACGTAGGCCTCCTTGCGCAGCCGGGCCTGGATCTGCGTCGCCAGCGCGTAGCGGCCCGTCACGGATCGGTCCAGCGGTGCCAGCTCGACTGCGATCTCGATGCCGGCCACCAGGGTGGCCTGTTTGTCTTCGCCGAGTAGCCCCCACGGCGCACAGGCCCGGTCGACTTCCTCAGCGCACAACAGGGGAATGTCGGGCAACGCGTCGCGGTCCAGAGCGCGGCGCAGCGTCGCGCGCACCCGGTCAACCACGCTGCGATCCAGTGGACGATCGCTGTCGGGGGCGCCGGCAATCTCCGGGCACCGTTGCGGTGCAACCGAACTCAGTCCGATTTTGATGATCGACCAGGGCAGCTTGCCCGCCTCAACGTGGGCGAGGGCACCCAGGTTGTAGGGCGCGGCGCAGGCGATGACGGCCGACCATACCCGCTGCCGAGTCGCCGTCGCACGATGGGTGTCGGCGGGTCCGAGCACGGTGCTGAGGTCGGCCAGGAATGCGCCGAGAACGTTTTCGCTGGCTATCGTCGGCCCGCACGTCACGCCAACTGCGGTCGAGCTGATCGGCCAGTGTGGCGACGGTCTCTGGACTCGTTATGTACTCGCGCAGCACTTCGATCGCGGTGCGGTCCCGCCGCCCGTGGATGTCGCCGAGCACCGTAGCCACGGTCTCGCGATCGAGCGGCGCCGGTGGGCCTTTCGTCACCGCGAGCTCGAAGCAAACCGGAAAGTACAGTTCCTGGGCGTTTCCGGTGCGAATCCGCTGCCGTCGGCGTTCCAGCTTGAGCGCCCCGAACCATGCTGCGGCAAAGCGCAACTGAGGACCGTTTTCGGCGATCAGCTCACGCATCGCCGCGGCCGTCGCGGGGGCGACGACCGGAGTCGAATACTCGGGGTTCGAGCGCAACCTGAGCACCAACGGATCGATGATGCGCTTGACGGTCCGGGTCAACGGGCCACCGTCGTCGCTGCTGAGCACCTCGACGCCGGGGCCGATCTCCCGCCACGCCTGGTCGATCACCGACCGGCGTGGATGGCCCGCAGCCCGACCCGGTAAGGCGGCCACCACCCGCGAATCCGCGCTCATCTGCACAGGATAAGGGCATTTCAAGATTACCGGCAGCCACAAAGTTGGGTTCGGTAGCCGGGCCGGTCCTGGAACCTGGTCGTATGAGCAAGCTACGGTACATATTCCGTCGACGTGCGTTGGACGACGGCCCTACCGTGTGCGTCGGGACGGTGTGTGCAACCACCGTCACTGAGCGTCAGGTCTTGATCCAGGTGACTGGTGTGCGGGGGGAGGAGTTCATCGGGCGATTGGCGCACCGTGACTCAGATCTGGACGTCTCGCTGCTGCGGCCGGGATTGGTCGTGCTGGTCGCATTTGATCCGACTGCCCGCGAACGCCTTTCGCTTCCGGATGACGTCTTGGCGGTCCGGGCCTCGTGCGCACAGCCCGGTTGAGCAGTGTCAGCGTGCGCCGTCGACAGCGAACGTGACCAGGGCGCCCCAGTACAGCGGGCCGACGGTGCTGACACCGGCGCGCCAGCGACGCATCTGTTCACGTTGCCAGTGATTCACCGCGTAGCCTGCCTCAACGGTTTCGTGTGCGCGATCGACGGCGACGACTATGTCCGCCATCGGGTCGGCCGGATCGTCGCAGTGCGGCGCGAACTGCCGATAGGCCGCTGTGGTGGGCAGTGACCAGAGGGTGGCGGTGACCAGCTGCGCGCCACCCAGGATCATCGCCGCTACCAGGCCGGTCGGCTCGTCGAATTGATAGTCGCCGCCCGATCCGCAGGCCAGCAGTGCAGCCCGCGGCGGCATCGGCAACCGTAGCGTTATCAGGTCCGACGCGGTCAGCGGACGATGATCGCCGATAGCGTCGGCATCCCCGGAAACCATTGCCGTGCAGGATAGGTGAAGCGCCGCCCGGTCGGCCCGGCTGACGTGTTCGGGGTCGCGGTCCGCAGAACTCGCGTGCCCGACGTACATCAGCCGGCTCGGCGTTTGCGCCAGCAGTCGGGCCAGCCAGCCGCGGTCCGCATCCTGACGGCGGAACAGTTCGACCGCCGCGTCGACGGCCGGCAGCACCGGCCGGCGTTGTATCAGCCCGCTGAAGTGCCGCGCCAACGGCGTTTGCGCCGAAGGCCTGCCGAGCACCGACCCGAGCGCGGAGTCCGGAAGCTGTCCCGGCACCCGAGGGTCGAGGACCAATACCGGTGGGCCGTCTTGTCGGCTCTCCCAGCCGGCCGGTGCCCGCGCGGAGTGCACGATATTGGGTGGTATCGCCATCAGCACGTCGACCAATTCCATCAGCCGGTAGCCGTCGGTGTGCGCACCGATATCGGTGATTTGCCATGGGATTTGGGCCGGGGCGACACCCGCGCTGGTCAAGGATGCCGCCCGGGCACGGATCAATTCCTCTTTGGTTGGACCCGATTTGGGAATTGCCAGCAGCCCCCAGGGGACCCGCGCGAGTCGGGCGCTGGGTGAAATGAACAGTACCGCGCGCGGCGAAGCCAGACACTGCGTCAGCAGCTGCCAGCCCGGCGAATCGATCAGCAGCACGCCCAGAATGTAGGCGACTGTCAGTTCGGTATCCGGTGCCGCGAAGGGCCCGGTGGACAGCGCCCGGGCAATAGCGTCACGCCGGCTCTCGGCGGGGTGCGGCTCGGGCAACGCATCGGCCAGCTCGTGCAGCGCCGCAAGTAGAATCGGTTCGTCTATCACCCAGGCCACCGTTCGTGAAGGCTGCCCGACGATTCGCAAACTGGCGTAGGTGGCGATCCCGACATCGGCGAAGCGCAGGACCAAGGTCAGCCGGTCGGTCATGGCCAAGTCGACCAGGCGGGCTCTCGCGCCGTGACGTCACGGCCGTATCGCTGCGTTGCCAGGGCGCGATAGTGACTCAGGATAGGCGTCCCGTCCGGCTGCATCCGTAACGGCGGCAATGGGCCTAACCGGGTCAGCGAGCCGCCGCCATGTGTCGTTGGACCAGCGGCGGCCGTCGCCACCGGTGTGCCGAAATCGGTTTCGAGGAGAACCGGGGAGGTAGCAGTAGCCGCCCATTCGCCAATTTCCCGCCCGCCATCCCACCCAGGTAGCTCGCTGCTGAAAGTTCCTCGGGCGCTGTGATATTCCACCAACTCGCTGATCAGGTCAGTGTTGTCCCATTCCCAGGCGGCAGCGAAGGCGCCGGCCAGGATCGGCGCCGAAATGCAGCTCGCCCAAGAGGATCTCGCCTGGGCGTCGGCGATCGAATAGCGCATGGAGTCGACGGCCAGCGCCGCCGGCACCTTCAGTTCGGCGGCCTGTTCGAGCTTGCCCGCCGCGCGCCGGTACTGTGGGCTGCCAACGTGCGCGCGGGTGATACCGAGTGCGTTGGCTTGTCTGGCTTCGATTTCGCGCCAGCTGTCGGAAGGGTCGCCGGCAGCGTCGAAACCCAGGTCGGTCAACGCGTCCGCCCGCCACACGGTGCCCAGGTGGTTGTCGAGCTGGGCGTATTGCAGCCAGCTGCTGCGTGGCGACGAGTCGAGCCATTCCCGCGCCTGCGCGATCAGCTCGACAGCCTCCGCGAACCGGCCGCGAAAGATCGCTATCCAGCTGCGCTGCAACAGAATGCGATGAATGTGTAACGGCTTGCCGAGCTCACGCCAGTGCCGCTCGGCGTGTTCCCAGCATTGGTCGGCCGCTTCCAGCGCGCCGGATGCCATTCGGGTCAGGCCGAGATAGAGCCAGCAGCGGGAAACATCATGGGCTCGGGCGTACCGGGCGATGACGGGATAGGCGTTCGAGACGAGTTGTTCCGTGGCGGCTTGGTCGCGTGCTGACCAGCATGCCGCGGCGCGCTCCAATTGGGCTCGGGCGGTGGCCAGTTCCCATCCGTTGGCCTGCGCACGTGCCTCCGCGCGACGCAGCCACGGTTGCGCCTCGGGTAATCGCCCGGTCTCGACGCAGAATCTGCCGTATCCGGTGGCCCCGGCTATCCGAACGTAGTCGGCGAGTGGACTGCCGCCGTTGGGTTGGGCCGGACCCTGCAGGGCGCTGAGCACTCGCTCCCACAGCGAAGCCGATCGCACGTGCAGGTCATCGTCGCAGAGTGCTGTCCCGCAGAGGATTTGGGCGTAGGTAAGTAGATTCGCGTGTTCATCGGCGAGGTCGGGGAATTCCGCATAGCCTGTCCCGGTGCCTAGGGCAGCGAGCGCCGCCGCGGCGCGTTCGTGGTCGCCCTGCGCCGCGGCCAGGCCCGTTTCCAGAAACTGGGCTCGCCGGCTGTATCGACGGAGCATGTGCGCGATATCGGCGCCAGACATCCGCACCTGGGCGGCCGCAGCCGGCATGGTCTCGGCGGCGATTCCCGAATAGCTGGCCAAACAGTCCCGGATGCGCCGGATCGACTCTCGCACGCCGTCATCGGCGCCGCGGGCAAGGTAGATCTCGCCAAGCTGAGCAAGAACTTCCAGCATCAGATCGTCTCGATCTTCGCCTTCGATCCGCGGAACCAGCGACAGCAGCAGATCGCGAGCCGCCATCTCGTCGGCGGCAAATACCAGACGACGGGCGCGCTCTAATTCGCCGGGAACCGACACGGCTGAATCATAAGCAACCCGAAGCGGCGGACGTGTGAGTGAGTCACGCCCGCCGCCCGGAGTCCGACCGATTACCCGCAGCTCACCTTGATGTTGAAGTCCTTGGTGATCATTCCGGCCATCGGGTTTTTCATGTCGGCGCCCTGCGCCTGGCCGGTGATGGTGTAGGTCTTGCCGTTGACCGCCACGTTGGCCGAGCCGACCTTGGCACCCATGTTGTTGGCGACAGACAGGGCGTTGCCGTCGACGATGAGTGCCAGCGATTCGACCTTCGGGGTGGCCTCGTCCGTCATCACTACGGCCAACGCCTGTTGGGGGCCACCGGTCGAACCGCTACCGATGTCGATCTTGCCGCCCTGTTTGACGCACGTCACCGATGCCGGGTTCAGGCCTGGAAGGTCGGAGCCGCCCACCTGGATCTGTGTGCCGCCGCCGCCGGCGGCGACACTTGGCGCCGTCGATGAGGCCGGGCCGGCCGTATTGCCGCCGCTCGAGCAGGCCACCAGCGCCGATGCGCAGCCCAGCGTTCCGATTGCAGCCGCGAGAAGTCGTTTCACGCCGATTTCCTTCCGTTCATGCGCCGCCCCAGTGGCGTCGTCATGCCGCAAGTACAAACCGCGCCCGCTGCTACCGATCCCAATTTTGTGCGTCGGCCCGGTAGGCTTCGTCGACGCGGCACGATAGATGGAGACAACCGATGGCAGTTGTGAAATGGCTGGAAAAGCCCGAGGTGCATGACTTTCCGGCGGCAGCCGACTATCTGGCCCTGATCGCGGACCCGCCCACGGTCAAAAAGGTGACAAAGCGGCTGCGCGGCGGGACTGTCGTATATAAGAAGGCCAAGGATATTCTGCGGGCCGCGCAGCTGAGTCTGTTGCCCGCCGACAATCCCCACGTCGCCGCGGATCTGGCCAAGATCAAAGCGGGGGATCCGTTGTCGCCCATCCTGGCGGTCCGCGGTGACTTGATGACCGGTGTTCAGCTGCAGATTGCCGACGGTTACCACCGGGTGTGCGCGAGCTATTACACCGACGAGAACACCGACATTCCGGTCGTTATCGCCAGCCGGCAGAAGATTTAGCTTCCGGCTCTCATTCCTCGACGGCGACGCCACCGGGGGTGCGCCTGCGGCGCATCCGATGCGAACCCTTCCCGCTCGGGCGGCGGTTTTGCAGCCCGGCCCGAGCGTCTTCGGTGTCGTCGGGTTCGGGTTCTTCGGCGACAGGCGTCTCCTCGGGGGCTTCAGCTTCGTCAGCTTCGTCAGCTTCGTCGTTCTCGTCAGCCTCGGCCTTCTTGCGGCGAATATCGCGTTTTTTGGGCTTCTTCGCCGTGATCGGTTTCGGCGGCGGTGGCGGCAACTCGGCGACAAAAGACAGATAGAACGAGAAAAACCCGAGTACCGCGATCGCGGCGGCGGCGCCGTATATGCCGAACAGCCACTGTCCGGCAGCGTCGAGGCTGAGCCAGATCTCGCTGATCGCGGTGCCGATGATCAGCACCCCGGCCAGCACGTGGGCCACGATCGACCAGGTCCTTAGTGATAGTGCCAGTTGCGGGGTGCCGAGTTCGGGCTTGCGGGTGCGCAGCAGGGTGAACACCACCGGCAGCGCGGCCAGGCCGACGAGCACGCCCGCCACGATCCGCAGCGCTGTGCCCAACGTGTGGCTGGTTTCGCCCATCAGCTCGTGCCAGCGCGGCAGCACGAAAAAGAAGTAGAGGAAGCCGGCGCCAATCGAAAATGACGCGTGCCACAGTATGGCGACCTTGCGGCCCATACCCCTCCTCATGTTGGTGAGTTCACCTATGGCGGAGGATGCGGGATTTGAACCCGCGAGGGCGTTAACCCAACCCGCGTTCCAGGCGAGCGCCATAGGCCACTAGGCGAATCCTCCGTGGGCCATGGTAGCTGCTGATGCAGTCCGCGAGTCCTGCGGTCGCCGCCGACCCGTCGGGTCCAGGTATTAGACTCTGGACGGACCCCGCGCGGCGTCTATCCTGTGAACTCCCCCAGGGCCGGAAGGCAGCAAGGGTCAATGGGCTCTGTCGGGTGCGCGGGGTCCCCTAATTTTTTCGACAGTGAAAGGGCCCGCGGTGGCTTTCGATTCCCTCAGCCCTGCGGAGCTATCGGCTCTGCACACCCGGCATCAGCAGGACTATGCCGGGTTACAGGCCAAGAAGCTGGCGCTGGATCTGACCCGCGGCAAGCCCTCTTCAGCGCAGCTGGACCTGTCCAATCAGCTACTGCACATGCCCGGGGACGACTACCGCGACGAAGAGGGCACCGACACGCGCAACTACGGCGGGTTGCACGGCCTTCCCGGGCTGCGGGCGGTATTCGGGGAGTTGCTCGGCATCCCGGTGCCCAACCTGATCGCGGGGAACAACTCCAGCCTGGAGTTGATGCATGATCTGGTTGCTTTCTCGATGCTGTACGGCGGCGTGGACTCACAGCGGCCCTGGAAAGACGAACCGAGCATCAAGTTCCTGTGCCCCGTTCCCGGCTACGACCGGCACTTCGCCATTACCGAGACGATGGGCATCGAGATGATCCCGATCCCGATGCGTGAGGACGGTCCCGACGTCGACCTGATCGAAGAGCTCGTCGATGCCGACCCCGCTATTAAGGGGATGTGGACGGTTCCGGTGTTCGGCAACCCCACCGGCGTCACCTACTCCTGGGAAACGGTGCGCCGCCTCGTCCAAATGCGGACGGCGGCCCCTGACTTCCGGTTGTTCTGGGACAACGCGTACGCGGTGCATACCTTGACGCTGGAGTTCACCCGCCAGGTCGACGTTCTCGGCCTGGCCGCCAAGGCCGGCAACGCCAACCGGCCCTACGTCTTCGCATCGACCTCGAAGATCACCTTCGCCGGTGCGGGCGTCAGCTTCCTCGGCGGCTCGCTGGGCAACATCGCGTGGTATCTGCAGTACGCGGGGAAGAAATCGATCGGCCCCGACAAGGTCAACCAATTGCGGCATCTACGGTTCTTCGGCGATGCCGACGGGGTTCGCCTGCACATGCTGCGCCATCAGCAGATCTTGGCGCCGAAATTCGCTTTGGCGTTGGAGATTCTGGACCAGCGGCTCAGCGATTCCAAGATCGCCACCTGGACGGAGCCGAAGGGCGGCTATTTCATCAGCCTCGACGTTTTGCCGGGCACGGCGCGGCGGACCGTGGCACTGGCCAAGGACGCCGGTATCGCGGTCACCGAGGCGGGTGCCTCATTCCCGTATCGGAAAGACCCGGACGACAAGAACATCCGGATCGCGCCTACTTTCCCGTCGATACCTGACCTGCGGGACGCGGTCGACGGGCTGGCGACGTGCGCGCTATTGGCCGCGTCGGAGTCTCGCCTAGCCGCCGGTTAGCCCCTACCGCGCCCCAGTCGGATCCGCATCGTCGCCGGGCGGGATCTGATTGCCCGCCTCCTCAGCGGACCCTCTCGGGTCCACTTCGTCGCCGGGCGGGATCTGATTGCCCGCCTCCTCAGCGGACCCTCTCGGGTCCACTTCGTCGCCGGGCGACGGTAGCCTGGCTGACCGTGGCCCTCTACCGCAAGTACCGACCGGCAACATTCGCCGAGGTGGTGGGCCAGGAGCACGTCACCGAGCCGCTTTCCATCGCCTTGGAAGCCGGCCGGATCAACCACGCGTACCTCTTCTCCGGGCCGCGTGGCTGCGGGAAGACCTCGTCCGCGCGCATCTTGGCGCGGTCGTTGAACTGTGTACAGGGACCGACGGCCACTCCCTGCGGGGTCTGCGACTCCTGCACGGGGCTTGCGCCCAACGCGCCGGGCAGCATCGACGTGGTCGAACTCGACGCCGCCAGCCACGGCGGTGTGGATGACACCCGCGAGCTGCGGGATCGCGCGTTCTACGCGCCAGCCCAATCGCGCTACCGGGTGTTCATCATCGATGAGGCCCACATGGTCACCACAGCAGGGTTCAACGCCCTGCTCAAGATTGTGGAGGAACCGCCGGAACACCTCATCTTCATCTTCGCCACCACCGAACCGGAGAAGGTGCTGCCGACGATTCGGTCCCGCACCCATCACTACCCGTTCCGGCTGCTGCCGCCGCGCACCATGCGGTCGTTGATCGGCCGGATCTGTGAGCAAGAGGGCGTCGTCGTCGACGATGCGGTGTATCCGCTGGTGATCCGTGCCGGCGGTGGGTCGCCACGCGACACCCTCTCGGTGCTAGATCAGTTGGTGGCGGGCTCAGAAGACGGCCCGAGCGGTCCCCGCGTCACCTACCAGCGGGCGCTCGGATTGCTGGGCGCCACCGACGTCGCACTGATCGACGACGCGGTCGACGCCCTGGCCGCGTCGGACGCTGCCGCGTTGTTCAGTGCGGTCGAATCGGTGATCGACGCCGGCCACGACCCGCGCCGGTTTGCCATCGACCTCCTCGAGCGCTTCCGCGATCTCATCGTGCTGCAAGCGGTCCCCGACGCGGCAAGCCGCGGCGTCGTCGATGCGCCCGAGGACGTACTGGACCGGATGCGAGAGCAAGCGGTCCGACTCGGACCGGCGACCTTGACCCGATACGCCGAGGTGGTACAGGCCGGGCTGGGGGAAATGCGCGGTGCGACGGCACCGCGTTTGCTGCTTGAGGTGGTCTGCGCGCGACTGCTGCTGCCCTCCGCCAGCGACGCCGAGTCGGCCCTGCTGCAGCGCGTCGAGCGGATCGAGACCCGGCTGGACATATCGATACCCGCCGCGCAAGCTGCACCGGCGGCCACACCAGCTCCCGTCCCTGCCCCGCCCACCCCGATGCAAACTGCGCCGCCCGATCCGCCCCCGCCGGCGGCGCCGGAGCCGCCTGCGCCAGCGCCGCCCGAGCCGGCCGCCGCACCCGGTGAGCTCAACGCGGCCGCGGTGCGAACCATGTGGCAGACGGTGCGTGACAAAGTGCGTCAGCGCAGCCGAACCACCGAGGTGATGCTGGCGGGCGCAACGGTCCGTGCCGTGGAGGGCAACACCTTGGTGTTGATCCACGAATCCGCGCCGCTGGCCAAGCGGCTGTCCGAACAGCGCAATTCCGATGTCATCGCCGAAGCACTAAAAGATGCCCTGGGAGTGGACTGGCGGGTGCGCTGTGAGACCGGCTCGACGGCAACCGCGGAGGTGAACCCGTTGCCCGCCAAGGCGGAGCAAGCGCCCGTCCCGGAAGTGGATTCCGCTCAGCACGACGAAGAAGAACACATGCTCGCCGAGGCCGGCCAGGGCGACCCGGCGGCACCGCGTCGCGACCCGGAAGAGGTCGCACTCGAACTGCTGCAGAGCGAACTAGGCGCCCGCCGTATCGAGAACGGCTGATTCCTAGGGCGTCCACCACGGCCGTAGCGGCAGGCTGTCGTCGCCCCATGCGTCGACGTTGGACGCCAGCACGTGGTGCAGCTGAAGATTGTTTCGTTCGAAGGCGACCCGCGACGCCGCCATATAGAGGCCCCACACTTTGGCGGTTGCGACACCGACCTCGTCGACCGCGGCGTCCCAGTTCTCGACCAGGTTTCGGCACCAATCGCGCAGTGTCGCAGCGTAGTGATGGCGGAAGTTCTCCGCGTGCAGTACTTCTAAACCGGCGTCCTGGATCTCGGTGATGATGCGTCCCGAGCCCGTCAGCTCCCCGTCGGGAAACACATAGCGATCGGTAAATCCGCCCGCGAACGAGCTCTGCTTGTTGTCGTGGCGGGTGATGCAGTGATTGAGCAGCAGACCGCCGGTTCGCAACTTCGACTTGAGGAAGCCGAAGTATGCCGGGTAGTTCTTAACGCCGATGTGCTCCGTCAGCCCGATCGAAGAAACGGCGTCGAACTGCGTCTCGGGCACGTCGCGGTAGTCCGAATGGCGCACCTCGGCTAAGTCCGACAGCCCTTCGCGCGCAATCGCGTGTTGCGCCCACTTCGCCTGCTCGGCCGACAGTGTGGCACCGGTAGCCCGCACGCCCTGCCGGGCGGCGTAGCGCACCATGCCACCCCAGCCGCAGCCGACGTCGAGCAGCCGATCGCCCGGCCGCAGGCGCAGCTTCCCGAAAATCAGCCGGTACTTGTACTCCTGGGCCTCTTCCAGCGTCGCAACGGCATTCGGATAAACCGCGCAGGTATAGGTCATCGACGGCCCGAGCACTGATTCGTAGAACGCGTTGGAGACGTCGTAGTGGTGGTGGATGGCCTCGGCGTCACGGGTCTTGCTGTGCATCACGCCGTCGGCAATCCGGCGCCACCGGGGCGGTGTCTCCTGCGGCGGCGGTGCGACCGGCATCAGGTGATCGACGCCGATCGAGCGCACCACATTAGCCAGCACCCGCGCCGACGGCCGCCTGAATTGGACTCTGTCCGTCAGCGTTTTGAGCAGGTCGTACGGATCGCCGGGGTGTACGCCGTACGGGTGCAGGTCACCTGAGATGTACGCGCGAGCCAGGCCGAGCTCGCCGGGGGCGGTCGCCAGGTAGGTGACGCCGCGCGACGATCGAAGATCCAGGCCCAACTGCGCATCGTCGTTTCCGGCCGAGCTGCCGTCGTACGCGGTGAACTTGAGCGGGTGCCGCCCGGTCGCCGTGAAGATCTCCAGCACCTCGGCCATGCTCAGTTTCCCGGCCGTCGCGCGGTCAGGCTCTCTGGTTGTGGTCATCGCCTTTGCACCGCCTTCGCGTAGAGGTCCAAAAGCCGCGAATCGGGATCGTAGGCCTTCTTTACGCTGCAGTAGGCCTCGCCACCGTAGAGCTCATCGAACTCTTCGCGGGTGTAGAAGGAGTCGGAGTACAGCGACTTGTGCCCGTTGAGGTCGCTCACCTTGGCTTCGATCCTCCGATTTGTCGCGCCCTCCGTCGGCGCGGCCGGCACCGAGGACCAGAAGCCGACATTGACGTAGGTGTGGTCCGGCCGGATGGGATACAGCCGCCAGCCGTCATGATCGCGCAGCCGCAACGGGCACAACCAGATCGGTGTGATTGGCACGTTGTCGAGGAACCACTCCAAAAAGTCGCGGGTCCGTTCGATCGGCACCTCGACGTCCTGCACCACGCGTTCACGCAGAGGGCGGCCCTTACGCGCATCGACCCGATCCGCGATGCGGAAGCGCTGGTCCATGGCCACCAGCTTCGAGTAGACGCTGCTGCGCCGGTAGCGGCGTGGCCACCAGCGCCGCACCCGCGGGTCCTGTAGGCCAAACGCGCGGGAGCACCAAAACCAATCGGTGTCCCATCGCCAGAAGTAGTCAAGCATCGTCAGCCGGTCGTCTTTGGCTTTTGGCCCTTGCGTGCCGGTCCCGTGCTGGATCGACCGGTAGTAGATGTTTTTGCCGGTGTAGTCGCTGACCGGACCCGGCGTGGTGGTCCGCCTGCCCACGCACAGATAGCACTCGTCTGCGCTGAACACCACCCCGTCGAGATAGTCCACCGCGGTGCCGTTGCGGCCGCCGGTATCGACGATGCGTGCCATCTCGGCGAGCATCTCGCTCAACGAATGGAAACGAAGGTGCCGCAACGCCACGAACGGTGCGACCGGCTCCAGCTCGATCCGAAGTCTGGTCGAATACCCGAGCGTTCCATAAGAATTGGGAAAGGCGCGAAACAGGTCACAATGCCGGCTGCGGGATGCGGTGACCAATTCGCCGGTGCCGGTGAGGATATCCATCTCCAGCACCGATTCGTGGGGCAGGCCGTTGCGAAACGATGCCGACTCGATGCCCAGGCCGCTGACCGCACCGCCCAAGGTGATGGTCTTTAGCTGCGGGACCACCAACGGTGAAAGTCCGTAAGGCAGCGTCGCGGCTACCAGGTCCTCGTATGTGCACATGCCGGCCACGTCGGCGGTGCGGGTTTCGGGATCGACGCCCAGGACGCCGGTCAGCCCCGTGGTGTCGAGGCCGTGCGCTGCGCGTTTGGTGCGGGCGCGGAACAGATTTGAGGTGGGCTTGGCGAGTCGCACCGCGGCCGGCGCCGGGATGGATCGATAACTCGCCATCAACCGGTCGACGCCCGACGTGTGCGCCGAGAGTGCGGATCCAGCTAGAGCCATCACATATACCCTAGTCTTCGGAAACAGCCCGTGCACTAACGCGCGGGCGGCATCACAAAGGAGTTGCGCCTGATGGGACAGGTGAGCGCGGCCAGCACCACCTTGATCAACGCTGACCCCGCGGCCACGCTGGCCGCGGTGGCTGACTATCAAAAGATCAGGCCGAAGATTCTGTCGTCGCAGTACAGCGAGTACCAAGTGCTGCAGGGCGGACAGGGGCAGGGCACAGTCGCCAAATGGAAGCTGCAGGCCACCAAATCACGCGTTCGGGACGTCCAGGTCGGCGTTGACGTCGCAGGCCATACCGTCATCGAGAAAGACGCCAACTCGTCCATGATCACCAATTGGACTGTGGCACCTGCGGGACCGGGGTCCAGCGTGACCGTCAAGACCACCTGGACCGGCGCGGGTGGCGTCAAGGGCTTCTTCGAGAAAACCTTTGCGCCATTGGGGCTGAGGAGGATTCAGTCCGAAGTGCTGGCCAACCTGAAGAAAGAGCTCGAGGGCTAGCGCGCCTGGCCCTGGGTGGCCAGGAAGCCCGCGACCCCGCGGACAACGGCGTCGGCGTACTTCTGCCTGCCGTCGGGAGACTCCATCAGCGCCGCATCGGTGGCGTTCTTCATGTTGCCCAGCTCGACCAGTATCGACGGATACTGCGCCAAGTTGAGGCCGGCCAGATCCGAACGGCCGTAGAGGCCGTTTTGACCGATGTAGTTAGCCGGCGGAATGCCCGACGCCTGCAGCTGGTCGCGCATGATTTGGGCGTACTGCACCGAGGGCCCGGCCTGCGCCGCGTTGAGCGGCGGGGCCGAGTAGTTGACGTGGAACCCGCGGCCGGACGCCGGCCCGCCGTCACCGTGCAGGCTGATGACCGCGTTGGGGTGCAGTGCATTGGCCATCTCGGCGCGCTGATCGACACACGCGGCTACTGCGTTGTCATTGCTGCGTGACATGGCCGTCCGGACCCCGAGGGCGTTCAACGCGGCGCGGACCCGAAGCGCGGTGTCCCAGGTAAAGGTGTGTTCCTGGTAGCCGTCGTTGGTCGCCGTTCCGCTGGTCTGGCAGTCCTTGGTGCCGCCGCGACCGGTTGGGACCTGACGGCCGATGGAAGCGTCATTGGCCCCGTTGTGGCCGGGGTCGATGAATACGACCATGCCGGCGATATTGGATGGGGTTGCGGTCGCGGTCGGCGTGATTGCCGCCGAGACAGCGACAAGCGCACCGACGACCATCCTGATCCCGACACGCCTGCTCACTCTTAGGTCCACGGCGCAAAGGTAATGTCGCGCGGACTACGCTGGGGGTTTCGAATCGCCCAACACCCGCAGGCGAAACCAACTCGAGACCATAATGCGAGGGGACTGTCATGCAACCCGGAGGCGATATGTCGGCGCTGCTCGCTCAGGCGCAGCAGATGCAGCAGAAACTACTCCAAGCCCAGCAACAGCTTGCCAACGCCGAGGTACGCGGTGAAGCGGGCGGAGGTCTGGTCAAGGTCGTCGTCAAAGGCAGTGGCGAGGTCGTCGCGGTAGAGATCGATCCCAAGGTCGTCGACCCCGGGGATATCGAGACTTTGCAGGACTTGATCGTCGGCGCCATGGCCGACGCTTCCAGGCAAGTCACCGCAATGGCGCAGGAGCGGTTGGGGTCGCTGGCCGGCGGCCTGGGGGCCCCACCGCCCAGACCGGAACCGCCAACGCAGATGCCGCAGCTCTGAACTTCTTACCGCCATGTTTGAGGGACCCGTCCAGGATCTGATCGACGAGCTCGGCAAGCTGCCGGGTATCGGGCCAAAAAGTGCGCAACGCATCGCTTTCCACCTGCTTTCGGTGGAGCCGCCCGACATCGACCGGTTGACGGCCGTGCTGGCGAAGGTCCGTGACGGTGTGCGGTTCTGCGCGGTGTGCGGCAATGTCTCCGACGATGAGCGCTGCCGGATCTGCGGCGACCCGCGCCGGGACGGTACGCAGGTGTGCGTCGTCGAGGAACCGAAGGATATCCAGGCCGTCGAGCGCACCCGCGAGTTCCGCGGTCGCTACCACGTGCTGGGTGGTGCGCTTGATCCGCTATCTGGAGTTGGTCCCGAACAGTTGCGGATCCGCGAGCTGCTGACCCGTATCGGTGAGCGGGTCGATGATGTCGACATCACCGAGGTGATCATCGCCACCGACCCGAACACCGAGGGCGAGGCCACCGCCACCTACCTGGTCCGGATGTTGCGCGACATTCCGGGCCTGACCGTGACACGGATCGCGTCTGGGCTTCCGATGGGTGGCGACTTGGAATTCGCCGACGAGCTGACGTTGGGTCGCGCGCTCACCGGACGTCGGGCGATGGTTTAAGGCGACCGGGTCACAACGGCAAAGTGGTCGCTGGTGACCCATGCCTGTTCGAAGGTGGCGATGGGTACCTGCTCGTCGCGGCCGGACATGGTGCCGGTGTCGTTGACGTGAACGACATTGGCGTTGGTGTCGATGCCGGTTACGACGACGAAGTGGTTTTCCGGACCGCGGTTGCTGGATTCATTCCAGAGGGTCTTGTCGTTGACTCCGACGATCACCTTGCGCCCGTGGTCCAGATCCTGCTCGACCAGATCAAGGCTGCTGTGGAACGCGCCGGCCTGGATTCCGTAGTGCCCGAGCAGCACCACCAGGTCGTTGTTGCTGGTTCTACTGGAGGGGGTGTAGATCGGTCCGGGATGGTTGTCGCTCGGGGTGTGTTCGGCCGCGTCAGTGATGTCACCCTCGCTGGGTTCGTGCCCGGTGATCTGGCCGATCACGTCGGCGACCGCCATTTCCCCGCAGGAGTATGGCGCTACTTGAAGGCGCCAGAAGGGTGCGGCGGCGGCCGGATCGCCGTGCATCCCGGCCTGCGAATTGGCGTTGGAGGGGGCGGCCTGGGCCGCATCGGCGAATCCGAGCACCGATGCGGCGGCGGTCGCGCCCAGGACAGCGGCGGCGACGTTGGTACGTAGTGCGGTGATCATGGGTTCCTTGTCAAGAGGTGCCGCGCGGCGCGCCGATCGGTCGAGAAACGCTGAGGGATGGCCCAGTGACGGCCCTAGACGCATTCTAAAATAATTCTGGACCCGCAGGTAGAGCCATTGGATTACGTTTCGGCGCAAGCGTACGCCCAGCGCGCCGCCGATGGCGCTGGGCGCGCGAATTCCGACTTTAAGCCCAACGACGCGGACCGCGCTTCATGTCTGGACGACGTCGAACAGAGCTGGCCGGGCATCCGGCCAGAGTCGCAAGCAACCGTGCCGCCGGGCACACTTCATCCGGAATAGGTTTGAGCGGCGGCGCCTGTGGGAATCAGGCGCAGGTGATCGAGGCGTCCATTCCATCCGTCCTTCGGGAACGTGCCGGTCTGCAGCCGGACGATGTCGCCGTCACGTTCATCGATTACGAACGGGACTGGGACGGTGTGGCCGAGTCGCTGACGTGGTCACAGCTGTATCGGCGCGCGTCCAGCGTCGCCCGCGAGCTCGGCCGTAGCGGTTCCATCGGCGACCGAGCCGTCATCCTGGCCCCGCAGGGGCTTGATTACCTGGTCGGGTTCGTCGGCGCATTGCAGGCCGGATGGATTGCGGTTCCGCTGTCGATTCCCGGTGGTACTACCGATGAACGTGTCGATCTGGTGGTGCGCGACGCCTCGCCCGCTGCCGTTCTCACCACGTCCTCGGTTGTGGGCGACGTCGCCGACCACGTCGGGTCTTGCGCTCCGGCACTGATCGAGGTCGACCTGCTTGACCCGGACCCCGGGCGCGGATTCAGGGCTGCAGCGATTGACAGCGAGAGCACGGCGTATCTGCAATACACGTCCGGTTCGACCCGTCATCCGGCCGGAGTCATGATCTCGCACAGGAATCTGGTGGCCAACTTCCGGCAGATCACGTCCGACTACTTTCTGGAGTACGGCAAGTTTGCTCCGCCGGACACCACCACTGTGTCGTGGCTGCCGTACTACCATGATCTGGGCCTGATCTTAGGAATTTGCGCACCGATTCTGGCCGGAGTCCATGGTGTTTCCATCAGTCCAATTGCGTTTTTGCAACGTCCGGCCCGATGGATGCAATTGCTCGCCGGCAATGGGCGGGTGTTCTCCTCGGCGCCGAACTTCGCGTTCGACCTGGCGGCACGGAAAACTTCCGACGACGACATGGCCGGGCTGGATCTCGGGGACGTTCTCATCATCCAAAACGGTGCCGAGCGGGTGCAGCCCGCGACGCTGCGGCGCTTTACCGATCGGTTCGCCCGCTTCGGTCTGCGTGACAACGTGATTCGGCCTTCGTATGGACTGGCCGAAGCGACGGTGTACGTGGCGACCCGTACTCCGGCGCAACCGCCGGAAGTCGTCGGCTTCGACGCGGACCAACTATCCGCCGGCTACGCGCAGCGGTCCGGCGGCGGTACCGCGCTGGTCAGTTACGGGGTGCCGCAATCGCCGATGGTGCGGATCGTCGATCCCGACACCAGCACCGAACGCCCGGAGGCAACGGTGGGCGAGATCTGGGTGCACGGCGACAACGTCGCCGCCGGGTATTGGGGCAAACCCGAGGAGACCGAGCGCACATTCGGGGGGGTGCTTGCCGATCGTTCGCCGGACAGTCCCGTAGGGCCGTGGCTGAGGACCGGGGACCTTGGCTTCATCTCTGGTGGCGAGCTCTTCATCGTCGGCCGCATCAAGGATCTTTTGATCGTCCATGGGCGCAATCACTCGCCCGACGACATCGAGACGACCATCCAGGAGATAACCGGTGGCCGGGTCGCGGCGATATCATTCGCGGAGGGCCATACGGAGAAACTGGTCGCCGTCATCGAACTGAAGAAACGCGGCGACTCCCCCGTTGAGGTGGCGGAGAAGATGCGCATCGTCCGGCAGGAGGTCGCGTCGGCGGTATTAAATGAGCACGGCCTCGGCATCGGCGATCTGGTGCTCGTGGCACCGGGTTCGATACCGATCACCACCAGCGGCAAGATCAGGCGCGCGGCGTGCGTCGAGCTGTACCGGCAGGGCCAATTCGACAGGTTGGACCGGGAAACTGACTCCACCGTTGTGGCTAGCCGGTAAGCCGTTCCCGGCGCAACAACTCCACCTCGGGCAACTCCAGCGGCGGCAGCTCACCCACCACCTTTTCCAGCAGCAGGTCGGCCAGTTCCGGGTTGCGGGCCAGGCACGGACCGTGCATGTACGTCGCGACCACGCTGCCTTGAACGGCGCCGTCAATCCCGTCACCGACGCGGTTGCCTGCGCCCTGGACCACCGCGCCCAACGGCGCCGCGCCGGGGCCGAGAACCGTTCCGCCGCGATGGTTTTCGAAGCCGGTGAGCCTCTCTGTCAACCCGGCCAGCAACGGCTTGCTGACCAGTTCGCCGATGGTACGCGCGTCCTGTGGCGCGGTGGTCAGATCGAGCATGCCGACGCCGTCCACCCGCTCGCCCGCCGAGGTCTCATACCAGTGCCCAAGCACCTGGATGGCCGCGCAGATCGCGAGCACGGGCGCACCCCGCTCAGCCGCGCGCTGCAGGCCCGGATGCCTGATCAGATGCCGGGTGGCCAACCGCTGCGCGTAGTCCTCGGCGCCGCCCAGCGTGTACAGGTCCAGCGATTCCGGCACCGGATCGGCCAGGGTGATCTCGACGATCTCGGCGGCGATGCCGCGCAGCAACAGTCGTTGGCGCAGCACCACGGCGTTGCCGCCGTCGCCGTAGGTGCCCATCACGTCGGGCAGCACCAGCCCGATCCGCACTTTAGAAAGCGACGCCGCGTCAGTCATGCCGCGCCAGCTTCCGCTGCAGCTGCAGGAACGCCGTGTAGTTGGCGACGACCTCCACTCGTCCCGGTGGGCAGGACGCGATGGCGTCCATGGTGTCGTGCACCAGGGTGTGCTCGACGCCCGCATATCCCAACCGCACCGCCAGATCGGTGCCGCGTTCGCCGGCGGCTACCACGGCTGTGTTTTCGAAGTGCTCGAAGCGCACGTCCCACAGCCACGACAGGTCCTCGCCGTCGGGCACCTGGCCGTTGACCGCGATGACCACCCCGGCGGCGTCCTTGTCCACCATCGACAGCGCCTCCTGCCAGCCGGCCGGGTTCTTGGCCAGCAGGGTTCGCGCCTCGTGCCGGCCTATCCGGACGGTCCGGTAGCGCCCCGCGACCTCATCGACGGCTGAAACCGCTGCCACCGCAGCCGCGGGATCGGCGCCCAGGGCGACGGCTGCGGCGACGGCCTGGGCGGCGTTGCCGCGGTTCACCGCGCCGGGCAGCGCCAGCCGCATGGGCACGGCCAACCCGTCGGGTCCGTAGAGGGTGCCCCCATCTTCCGCGTCGAACCACCAGTGTGGGGTGGGCCGCTTGAAGTCGGCACCGGTGCTGTACCAGTGGCCCTTATCGCGGACGATGACCTCGCCGCTACGCGGACAGCTGACGGAGTCGTTCGCCCATGCGCCGCCCGCGGCCACCCACACCACGTCGGGGGCGTCGTAGGCGGCCGAGGTCATCAGCACGTCGTCGCAGTTGGCCACCACGACCGTGTTGGGGTGCCGGGCCAGGCCGCCCCGCAGCGCGCGTTCGATGACGTTGATTTCGCCGACCCGGTCCAACTGGTCGCGCGATAGGTTGAGCAAGATGACCACCGCAGCTTCTATTGCATCCAAGACGTGCGGCACGTGCATCTCGTCGACTTCCAGGGCGGCACGCTCGGCGTGGCGGTCCGCGGCCAGCGCCGCCACCAGGCCGGCGTCCATGTTGGCACCCTCGGCGTTGGTGGCGACCGGTCCCAGCGTTGCCAGCGCGGCCGCCGTCATCCGGGTGGTCGTCGACTTGCCATTGGTGCCGGTGACGACGACCGTGCGCCGCCCCGCCCCGAGCTGGCGCAGAATCGATCGGTCCAGCGTCATCGCGACCAGACCACCGATCATCGCGCCGGCCCCGCGTCCGGTGACCCGCGACGCCCATCGCGCGCTCGACCCTGCGGCCAGCGCCAGACGTGCGCGGGGGGTAACCGTGCGTCGAGGTTCCACCCGGGAAGTTTATGTGGCCGACACGATGCGCAGCGACCAGGCGATGTCGGACCGACGTGTAATCCTGAAGTTCATGAACCCGATCTCCTGGGGCCGACCGGCTGCCGCGCCGGACGGCGGCTGGGCCGTCGTTGACGTCGAGACCTCGGGCTTTCGGCCAGGTCAGGCGCGGGTTATCAGCATCGCGGTACTCGGCCTGGACGCCGACGGCAAAGTGGAGCAATCGGTGGTCAGCCTGCTCAACCCCGGGGTGGACCCGGGTCCCACCCACATACACGGATTGACCGCGGCCATGCTCGAGGATCAGCCGCAATTCGCCGACATCGTCGACGACGTGATCGGGGTACTGCGCGGGCGCACGCTGGTAGCGCACAACGTCGCGTTCGACTACGGATTTCTGGCCGCCGAGGCCGAGCTCGCCGGGGCCGCGCTTCCCCTCGACACCGTGATGTGCACCGTCGAGTTGGCCAGGCGCCTGGACCTCGGCACCGAGAACCTGCGGTTGGAGACGCTCGCGGCACACTACGGCATAACCCAGCAGCGGGCGCATGACGCTTTCGACGACGCATTGGTGTTGACCGGGGTACTGGCACCGGCGCTGCAGCGGGCGCGCGAACGCGACGTCTGGCTGCCGGTCCGTCCGGTGACCCGGCGCCAGTGGCCGAACGGCCGGGTGACCCATGACGAGCTTCGACCGCTCAAGGCGCTGGCGTCCCGAATGCCCTGCCTTTATCTCAACCCCGGGCAATATGTCCGCGGCAGGCCGCTGGTGCAGGGCATGCGGGTGGCGTTGGCCGCCGAGGTGCGGCGGACCCACGAGGAACTCGTCGAGCGGATCCTGCACGCCGGGTTGGCCTACCGTGACGCCGTCGACCAGGAGACGTCGCTGGTCATCTGCAACGACGCCGCCCCCGGGCAGGGCAAGGGCTATCAGGCCGAGCAGTTGGGGGTGCCGGTGGTGTCTGACGCGCTGTTCATGGACGGCGTCCGCGCTGTTGTGGGCGGTACCAGCATGGAGGAGTTCGCCGACGCCACCCCGCTCGACGAGCAGCTCGCGCTGTTCTGACTGCGGTTATCCCTGGGCGGCCCGGTTGACGGCCGAAACGACGGCACGCAGCGAAGCGGTGGTGATCGACGGAGCAATCCCCACGCCCCACACCGTGCGCCCGGAAACCGACGCCTCCACGTAGGCCGCGGCCTGGGCGTCGTCGCCGGCGCTCATAGCGTGCTCGGAGTAATCGAGGACCGAGACGTCGAACCCGACGTCCCCCAGCGCATCGATGAACGCGGCCAGCGGACCATTTCCAGCGCCGCTGATCTCCGTCTCGACCCCATCGATCTTCACGGTCGCGACGATGCTGGTGGTGCCGCCATCGTCTTCGGAGGCAACGACGCGTTGTTTGATTCGTTCCAGGGGCCGCACCGGGGCGAGATATTCGTCGGAGAACGCGTCCCACATCTCCTTCGGCGAAACCTCGCCGCCCTCGCCCTCGGTGATCTTCTGGATCGCCTGGGAGAACTCGATCTGCAGCCGTCGCGGCAGCGCCAGCCCGTGGTCGGCCTTCATGATGTACGCCACCCCACCCTTGCCCGACTGCGAGTTGACCCGGATCACCGCTTCGTAGGTGCGCCCGACGTCCTTGGGGTCGATCGGCAGATACGGCACCTGCCACAGGATGTCGTCGACGTCCTCGTCGGCTTCGTCGGCAGCGATCTTCATCGCGTCCAGGCCCTTGTTGATGGCGTCCTGGTGGCTCCCGGAGAACGCGGTGTACACGAGGTCCCCGCCGTAGGGGTGACGTTCGTGTACCGGCAGCTGGTTGCAGTACTCGACGGTGCGGCGGATCTCGTCGATGTTGGAGAAGTCGATCTGCGGGTCGACGCCCCGGGAGAACTGGTTCAGCCCTAGCGTCACCAGGCACACGTTGCCGGTGCGCTCTCCGTTGCCGAAGAGGCAGCCCTCGATCCGGTCCGCACCGGCCTGGTAGCCCAATTCTGCTGCGGCGACTGCGGTTCCGCGGTCGTTATGCGGATGCAGGCTGAGGATGACGGACTCCCGGTTGGCCAGGTTGCGGCTCATCCATTCGATCGAGTCGGCGTAGACGTTGGGCGTTGCCATCTCGACCGTGGCGGGCAGGTTGAAGATTATCGGGTTGTCCGGCGTCGGCGCGATGATCTCGCCGACGGCGTCGCATACCTGTTTGGCGTACTCGAGTTCCGTCCCTGTGTAGGACTCCGGCGAGTACTCGAAGCGCCATTGCGTGTCGGGGTATTTCGCAGCCTCCTCGACGCATTTGCGGGCGCCGTCGGTTGCGATGGCCTGCACCGCGGCCCGGTCGGCACGAAAGACCACGCGGCGCTGCAGAATTGACGTCGAGTTGTAGAAGTGCACGATGGCCCGGGCCGCACCCGTGCACGCCTCAAACGTGCGCTCGATCAGCTCCGGTCGGCATTGGGTCAGCACCTGGATGTTGACGTCGTCGGGAATGGCGCCGTCGGTGATGATCTCGCGGACGAAGTCGAAGTCGGTCTGGCTGGCCGCCGGGAAGCCGACCTCGATCTCCTTGTAGCCCATCCGCACCAGGAGGTCGAACATGCGCCGCTTGCGGGCCGGGCTCATCGGGTCGATCAGCGCCTGGTTGCCGTCGCGCAGATCCACCGCGCACCACAGCGGGGCGCGGGTGATGACACGGTCGGGCCAACTGCGGTCGGTGAGCCGAATGGGCTCGACTTCATCGGCGAATGGCCGGTACCGATTGACCGGCATCGACGAACCCCGCTGGGGATTCCAGGTGGGCTGGTCGAGACTGGTCGGGCCCGCGGGTTGGACGATGGTTCGCGCCGAGACGTAGGCGTCCGGGCTGGAAGATTCTGGAAAGCTGGTCATGATCGTTGCTCCGGGTTGTCAGAAGGACCTTCAGACCGGCGCATCGCGAACACCCGCGACGGGAGGCCGGTCTGGATCAGACCCCGTCGCGGCGTCCGAGGAGGAGCACCCGCTGCACAGTCTGAACTCTACCGCCGACGGGTCTTGCAACCAAAAGCGCGATCAGAACGGTGGTGGTTCGTCATCGTCTGAGGGTTGGTGTTGTGCGGCTTGGTAGGTGGCTTGGCGGCGTTGGCGGTTGTGGTTGCGTTCGGTGGTTAGCCACGGCCTGTTGCCTGACCTCATCACTGAACTTCGACGTGCTCGACTTCGGTCGTCGGGTCCTGGGTTCGAGCACCGCGGCCGTTCCGTCGGTCTTCGCGCGCTTGCGCAACTCGTAGAACGACTTGCGGGAAATGCCGTGCTCGGCGCAGAACGTCGAGACCGCCCCGCGGGGCGCGCATCATCAGGCCACTGCGAGATCGCGAGGCGGACGCGAGGATCGATGGGTTCATTGACAGCCACCACCCGAGCCTCCGGGCTGAAGTGTCACCACCAAGACCATCCGAACTGTCACCGATGTCCTGACACAGAACCGTCACCGATGTCCTGAGAGATGACACGCCGAGATTGACACTGTGATGTCCTGAGAAATCACACTTACGACAGCGAACGGGGTTAATGAACCTCCCCGTAGATGCTGCTGACCCAGATCTGGGTGAGGGTGTCGACGAGGCGATCCTCCGCGACCGCCGGATGTTCGCCGGACAGCGTCGCCATCATGGTGCGCTCGTTCATCTGGTTCAGCGATGTCGCGAGGTCCGCCGCCGGAATGGTCTCTGGTGCGGCGCCTCGCGCGCGTTCGGCGGCGATCATGATCGCCGTCTGGTCGATCCATTTCTGCATGTAGCCCGACCACACGGACCGGAACTCCGAGCTCGTGGCCAGCGCCTCCGTCGCCGCCCGGACCACCGCGCGGTGCGCACCGAACGCGCTGAAGAACGCTTCGATGCCGTTTCGCCATACCCGGCGTGGATCCGCGGGTAGACGTTGCGTCGCGCCTTCGAATTCGGAGTCGCCGCGCGCGATCATCGGCTCGAGCAGCGACAGCAACACGGCCTCCTTGGACTTGAAATAGAAGTAGAACGTCGGCCTGGAAAGCCCCGCGCCCTTGGCCAGGTCGTCGACGGAGATGTCGGCTAACGCGCGCTCTTCGAGCAGCCGCTCGGCGGTCGCAAGGATGGCCTGCTCACGGTCATCGCCGGACGGACGGGTGGAACGCCGTCCCCGCGGTGCGCGAGTCGAACTGGCTTTCAGGGTTGCCGGTGTCACGCCCGTTACCTTACACGGCGTTGAATATTCAGACATACCGTTGACTTACTCAACACCCTGTTGATAACGTAGCCCCATGACTGAGCACCTGGACGTCGTCATCGTGGGCGCCGGTATCTCCGGCGTGAGCGCGGCCTGGCACCTGCAGGACCGTTGCCCGAGCAAGAGCTACACCATCCTCGAACGCCGTGACGACCTTGGCGGGACGTGGGACCTGTTCAAATACCCAGGTATCCGGTCGGACTCGGACATGTTCACGCTCGGCTTCCGGTTCAAGCCGTGGCTCTCGGCGAAGTCCATCGCGGACGGCGCCTCGATCAAGTCCTACATCCGGGAAGCTGCGGTCGAAAATGGGATAGACAGGAATATCCGCTACGGCCATCGTGTGCTGGCGGCGGACTGGTCCGATGCCGATAATCGCTGGACCGTGACCGTCGAGAACGACGGGCAACGCCGAGAGATCACCTGCTCTTTCCTCTTCGCCTGCACCGGCTATTACAACTACGACGAGGGGTACTCGCCCGTGTTCCCCGGCGCCGACGATTTCGCGGGCACGATCGTCCACCCGCAGCACTGGCCGGAGGACCTCGACTACAAGGGCAAGAGGATCGTTGTCATCGGGTCCGGCGCCACCGCAATCACCCTGATCCCAGCGCTGGTGAATTCCGGCGCCGGGCACGTGACCATGTTGCAGCGGTCGCCGACCTATATCGGCTCGTTGCCCGGAGTCGATCCGTTCGCCGCGCAGGCCAACCGACTGCTACCGGATCGCCTCGCGCACGTGGCCAACCGTTGGAAGGCCATCGCGTTCAGTACCTTTCAGTATCAGCTCGCGCGTAAGGCGCCCGCTTACATGCGCAAGACGCTGATGACAATGGCTAAGCGGCGCCTGCCCGCGGGTTATGACGTAGAAAAGCACTTCGGACCCAGCTACAACGTCTGGGACCAGCGGCTATGCCTGGCCCCTGACGGCGATTTCTTCCGGACAATCCGACACGGCAAGGCCGACGTGGTCACCGACACCATCGACCGTTTCACCGAATCCGGGATCAAGCTCTCCTCGGGCGAGGAATTGCAGGCGGATATCATCGTCACCGCCACCGGTTTGAACATGCAGTTGCTGGGCGGCGTATTGCCGACCCGTAACGGTGCACCCGTGGAACTGACATCGTTGATGACCTACAAGGGGCTGATGTTCTCCGGAGTGCCCAACTTCGCGATCACCTTCGGATACACGAACGCTTCATGGACACTAAAGGCCGATCTGGTATCCGAATTCGTGTGCCGGTTGTTGAACTACATGGACTCCAAGGGTTTTGACTTCGTGGAGCCGGAGCATCCGGGTGACACCGTCGACGAGTTGCCGTTCATGGACTTCAATCCCGGCTATTTCCAGCGCTCGATGGACCTGCTGCCCAAGTCTGGGTCGCGCGCGCCCTGGCGGCTCAAGCAGAACTATTTGTTCGACATGCGAACGATCCGGCGCGGCAAGGTCAACGACGAAAGCCTGCGATTCGCGAAAAAGCGCATCCCGGTGGGGGTTTAGGCACCATCAGCGACCACCACGATGCCGTCGTCGTCGCTGTAAGCGATCTCGCCCGGCACGAAAGTCACGCCACCCAGACTCACCTCGACGTCGCGCACCCCGGCGCCTGTCTTAGTGCTCTTGCGGGGATTGCTGCCCAGCGCCTTGATGCCGATGTCCATGCCGCGCAACGCGGCCGCGTCGCGAACCGCGCCGTTGATGACCAGCCCGGTCCAGCCGTTGGATCGGGCTAATTCGGCGATAAGGTCACCGACCAGCGCCGTATGCAGTGAGCCGCCGCCGTCGATCACCAGCACACCGCCCGCTCCCGGTTGCGAGAGAACCGATTTCAGTAGCGCGTTGTCTTGGAAACAGCGCACGGTACTGATCGCCCCGGCGAATTCCAACCGGCCGCCAAACTGGCGGAACTGCAGATCGCAGCTGCGTACGTCGGGCCCGATACTGTCGACGAGGTCGGCTGTCGGGCGGAATAAGGCGGTCACCAGAACATGCTAGCCAGCCCCGCGGCTCGCTAGCGGCGGCGAAGCCGACTGACCAGCAGGATAGCCAGCAGGCTGAGTGTCAGGGCGACCAGCAGCGGTACCGGAGACTGGCCCGAGGCCGGTACCGGTGCCACGGGTGGGACGGGGTTGTTGGCGCCCTCTACCGTCGACTTCGCTTGCGCTGCGACATCTTTGGCGGCCTCGGAAAGCTGGCCGTTGGTCTCGGCCAGCCGGCTGGCCGCAGGAGCCGTGATTTCAGGGCTTTTCGCGGGCGCCTTCTTGGCGGCAGCTTTCTTGGCCGGGGCCTTTTTGGCGGCAGCCTTTTTCGCCGGTGCCTTCTTGGCGGGTGCTTTTGCGGGGGCCTTCTTGGCCGCCTTGGCCGGGGGATTCTCGGCCGGCGGTGGTGATCCGCCGTCGTCAGCCTCGCTGTGGGGTGGATCCTGCGGGTCTGCCATGCGGCCGCTCCTTTGCAGATTTCTCACAGTTATCAGTCGGGCACCAAACCAAACCGAGTTCCATCATGCCAGGACGCTTGGCGGCGCCGCGGCTACCGATAATTTCGGCGGCAGGTCACGCCCTGCGCCGCACGGCCCAAAGGCAGCCCACGCCGATGAGCAGCACCGCTACCGTCGCAAACGGCCATGCAGGGATGGCATTGCCGGCGGAGGTCGCCGCGGCCGCGGGACCGGGCGTCCCGCTGCCGGCCAGCATGAGCCGAAATGACCACGACCCGGACACCACGTGGCCATCCGCAGAGGTCACCCGGTAGTTCACTGTGTAGGTGCCGGCCGGTCCGAGAGGTCGTATACCGATGCTCGCGATCGGGCCTTGGACGGTCGGTTCGCCGGCGGACCATAGATTGCCATCGGGGCCGACTACCGTCATGGCAACGAACGTGGTCTGCAGTCGCTCGTTGAAGGTCGCGCTCACTCGTTCGGGACCGGTCGCGAGCACCGCATTGTCCGCGGGGTCGGTGGACACCCGGGCCGCGTGCGCTGACGCCGTTTGTGCGCCGATCGTCGCGGCCAGCGACATGACAGCCACTACTAGCCCTACCCACGCGATGCCGAGCAGTCGTCTCATGCCCGCCGGCGGACCAATGCGAGGCAGATGGCTAGAGCGCCAACTACCAGCGCCGCCCCGCCCAGCACACGCGCGGTGTTGTCGTCTGCTGATTTCGACTGCCCGGGTGGGGCGCCGTGATCCGCCGGGACGGCAGCGAGGCTCAACATAGGTGCTGGATGCTCGGGCTCACTGCCGTCGGGCAGCGGCGCCTGGTCCCACTTGACGATCGACCCATCCGAATAGGTCTGCGTGGCCGGGAAGCTGACCATGTCGGTGTCCGGCAGCTGTACCGATATCCGGAACAGCGCGAATTGGTCCGCCGGAATCCCGCCGTTCGGTGCGGCCGTCCAGGTCACCGAGCGGACGCTGCCCGATGCCGTATCGCGGTCGAGCTTGGCCGTCCACCCAGGCATGGTTTCGGTGTTGGCCGACGCCACGTTGGGAAGCGCGACGCTGAGCGCGGTGGTGGGTGCGCCCGTGTTGGACTCATTGGGTACCTGGAAGGTGACGATCGCCATGGCACCGCGCACGGTGTTGTCGCTGCTGGCGTGGACGTGCGCCGAAGCCACCGGTGTGCCCGCGGCCGCGCCCAGAAAAAGCGCGGCGGCCCCGCAAACCGGCAAACATGCCGTGACCAGGACGCGCTGGATCCGCCGAATGGGTGACATGTCAGGTCAACCCGAGGCGGGCCATCAGGTCCGCTTCGATACCGTCGAGTTGCGACGAGATCGCACCGTGCGCCGTCCGTCGCCGCGCGGCCGGCATATTCTCCGCGGCGGTGACGGCCACCGAGAGATCGGCGAGCCGTTCGTTGATGGCGGACACGAATTGCTTGGTCTCGACGTCCTTTGGCTTCTTGTCTTGCACCATCCGAAGCGATTTCTCCGCACCGGCAATCCGAGCCGACAGCTGGGCGCCGTGCCCGGAGAACTGGCCAATCTGAGCCAGCGGGATGCCGAGTTGGTCGGCGCGACGCTGGTCGATCAGGGCACGCCCAGCGATAGCCGCCCGATAAACCAACGGTGTCAGGATCGGCGCGAGCAGCCGCGACACGGTCAAGAGCCGGCGAATTCGCGTCGGTGACAACAACTTGCCCTCCCGGGCCGCCTTCAGCTCGGCCTCGGCGACTTTGAGCGCCGCGCGGTCGCTATCCCGTTGCGATTTAACGTGCGCCTTGAGCCCTTTTTCCGCCGCCCGCCGGTCGCCCCTGATGCGGCGGGCCTCGTTCTTGGCGCCCAATTTCGCCTCGAGTTTGGCGCGGGCCTTGATCGCGCGGGCTTCAGCGCGACGCGTTGCGCGACTCTTTCGCTTGCGGAACAGGCCCATTCCCGGCCGCCTCCCGGTATCTCGTGAACAATCGCGTTACTTGTGCGCGATCCGTGAGCCAACCCTAATCGGACTAACTCAGGGCGGGGATAGCGGAGGGCGGCCCGTCGATCGGGCGGCGCAGACTCAGGCGTCGAGTCGTTCCAGCCGTCGCAACTCGTCAACCCGCTCAACGATGTCCTGATGAGCTTGGGCAGACAGCCCGACGGACCGAACAGCGATGCGGCGCACGCTGTCGTCGCGCATCGAGTCCCACCACGACAATTCCTTGTCCAGCTTTTCGTAGTACTCGTCGTCGGTGAAGTAGGCGGGCTTGATTCGAAAGAAGTTCGCCAAGGCGGCCATGGTCGCCGATGACGGGTTGGTGCGGTTGCCCGAGCGCAGCTGGGACAGGTAGGGAGCCGACATGGTGATGCCCTCGGCCTTGAGGGCCGCGATTACCTCCGCGGAGGTGTGCGGCCCGCGTCCGGGTGGATACACCGTGTCGAATAACCGGTTGAGGCGGGCAGAGAACGTCGTGCTCATCGAAACGTGACCTCCACGAGGCTGGAGAAGCGAATTGTTACCTGTGTGTATTTGCTGACCATGGTAGCGACAGATTTTGGCGCCAACCACTTGCAAACCCGCGCGGATTAGCTACCGCCCCGGTGAGCATAGCTGAGTCCGCACTTGACGAGCGTCTAACCGATTGAGCGAAGTGTCCAGAATATCGATGAAACTCACAGGTTATCCGCAGAAAGCCCACTGGAACTTCGCGCCATTCAGCACCTCACCGGTGCGCGACGAAGGTGGTTGGCCCGCTGTGTCGGAGCGGCGGCTCCGCAACCTGCAGACAACGCAGGCCCGCCCGGAGTCTCCTTTGCTGTTGCGCTCCGGGCGGGGCCGCATCGGATGCACCTGGATGCGGTGCACGCCACCCGGGAAGCCCGCCGAGAACCCGTCAGGAGCGACTGTCCGGGACGCCGGGGCGCGGGGAAGGTGCCGTCCGCACCTCAAAGAGTGTCCGGCGACCTCCAGACGATCGGAATGTCCTCTCTGCGCCGGCGCGCGCGTTGCGCCCCCAAAGTTGCTGCCGCCAGGACCACCGCCCCAGTCACGGCGATGGCGACCCAACGCCAGCCCAGCGCGCCGTCGAACAGCATCCACAACCCGAACATCAGGAACAGCACGCTCGCGAATACGTGTAAGAGCCGCGCGGGAAGCCGCTGATTCAGCAGTACACCGACACCGATCGCCAGGCCGTCGGCCAGAACCATGCCGACGGTGCTACCGATCCATACGCCCGCCCAGTCGTGTTCGCTGGCCAAGGTGACCGTCGCCAATGTCGTCTTGTCGCTCATCTCGGCGAGCGAGAAGGACGACACCACCGAGAGCAGAGCGAATCGGTTCTCGTGGGTACTCGGGACGATTTCGTCCGCGGCGGCGCCTTCCCGCCAGGCCCAAACGGCGAATATCAGGAACGCCATCGCAGAGGCGAAAGCAATCGGGCGGGCCGGCAAAGCCGCACCCAGAAAGTGGCCGATCGTCACCGAGATCCCGTGCGCCAGAAACGCGGCGAACGCCACCCCGGGCAGCACCACCCACCATCGGTAGCGCAGCGCGTAGGCCATGGTGATCAGCTGGGACCTGTCGCCAAGTTCGGCAAGGAATACCACTCCCAGGCTCAGCAGAACGGCTGCAAGCATGGGCGAACCTTTCGACCCGCGGTGTATTTTCCGTCGCTAACGGTTTCAGGCTAGTGGGCGAGCGCGGTGCGCGCCACGTGTATCCGCCGATTCGACCGGCATGTGAATTGTGTTACGCGGCAAGAAGCATCGCGAGAATGGCAGTGTCGGGATGACTGATCGGGTCGACGCCCACGCGGCTGACCATGGATGTGATGGTTCCGTCGGCTTCCGCTTCCACCCAGGCCGCCCGGTGCTCTAACCCCAGATACGGCAACCCGGGCAACAGTACACATCCCGAGGCTGCACCCGTGCACTCGGGCAACGACGGGGTGGTCTCCGAGGGCGGGTGCAGCATCAGCAACGCGGGGGGTTGGTGATCGGCGAAATACCCTGGCTGGATGGCTGAGTCACCGAAGACAGTGCCCTCGGCCAAAACCAGGCCGACAGTGCCAGGCTCGGGTTCGTCGGGTAGTTCCTCGCGGGCGCCGAACACTGTTGTGGTGGAAAGCAATCCGGGCAGCGACGCGACCCGGACCGCCACCATCAGGAGCTGCGCCCACTCTTTCGTCGAATCAGGCCAACGCCCGGAGATCACAAACCCTTTCAGGGCACCACGAGAATGGAAGGGAGCAATCCCTATAGGTCGGCCTGACTCAGTGTCCATCTAGCCCTCCGCGCGACGCTTCGGCTCGAATAACCACGCTGGTAGCTCGAATAATTCAGCATGCCTGCGGTTTAGGTGCCTTGCAACTCGACACGGCCGTTATTGCTCGTGTTTTTGGGGCAGGTCCGGTCAAAAAGCAAGGGCGCCGCGCGATCTGCGCGACGCCCGAGCTGATCGAGTCCGAATCAGGGGAAAATCAGACCCTGGGTTTTAGAGGTTGCGGCCTTGTAGCGCGCCTGCACGTCGGCCCAGTTGACGACATTCCAGAACGCCTTGACGTAGTCGGCCTTGACGTTCTTGTACTGCAGGTAGAAGGCGTGCTCCCACATGTCGACCTGCAGCAGCGGAATGATCCCGAGGGGGACGTTGGCCTGCTGGTCGTAAAGCTGGAACGTCAGCAGCCTGTCGCCCAACGTGTCGTAGCCCAGCACTGCCCAGCCGGAGCCCTGCAGGCCATTGGCGGCCGCGCTGAATTGCGCGCGGAACTTGTCGAACGACCCGAACGCGTCATCGATAGCGGCGCCGAGGTCGCCAGTCGGCTTGTCGCCGCCATTCGGCGACAGGTTTTTCCACCAGATGGAGTGGTTTACGTGCCCGCCCAGGTGGAAGGCCAGGTTTTTCTCGTTCAGGAAGATCGCGCCGTGGTCGTCTTTGGCTCGTGCCTCTTCAAGCTTGGCAACGGCATCGTTCACGCCTTTGACGTACGCGGCGTGGTGCTTGCTGTGATGAATTTCGTTGATTTGACCGGAGATGTGCGGTTCCAGCGCTGCGTAGTCCCAGTCCAAATCGGGCAGCGTGTATTCGGCCACGTCGTTCCTTTCTTCGATGATCGGATCGTCTTGCGCTCGTTCGCAACGGTTCCGCCGCGTCGGCGGCCCAGCCTAGTCAACCCTGCTCTATGACCGCGCGCGCCGCAAGAACGACCGTTTGGGTTAGGTAAGTCGCATACCCGGTTGGCGAGAATTCAAGACAAGACTTCAGGACAAAACGATGAGGGCGAGAACCGCGAGTAAAGCGAGTGCGATCAGGCCCGCACGCAAAGCAGCGACGCTATAGCCCTGGTTCCAGGCGGCCGAGCCGGAATACGGGCTCGGTGCGGCCGGTGTACCCGGCCCGAACGAGTGCGTCGCCATCAAGCGCCTTTCACCTGCACGTTCTTCCCGCATGAGTGAGGTTAGTCACAGCGAGCTTTCGTGATCGAGATCATAGCGCCTCATGGCGGGCTTGGAAAACTGAGGGGCGAGTGTGGGCGCGGTGCTTAGCTCAGCGAGCCATTTCGCTCGGCACCCGGTTGGGGCTGTCTATGGGCATGCGTCAACCCTCGTTGTTATCCACAGTTACAGCACCAGTCGGCAGATAAGGCTGCGTCGGAGGCGGTAATACCCCGACTGCCACTGTGGATAAACCTGTGGAAACTGTGGATAGTCAAGAGATAGCTGAGTGGGTGTTGCGTGCGGTCCGCCCCGCCCCTACAGAGTCCGACGCTACGCTGGTCCGGTGATCCAGGTGTGCTCCCGGTGCGGCACTCGGTGGAACGTGCGCGAGCGGCGCCGCGAGTGGTGTCCCCGCTGTCACGGAGCGCTGATGGCGCCGATGGCGGATGTGCCCGTGCCCGACCCGCGCTGGAGTACACAAGGAGGCCAGGGGGCCCGCGGCTGGCAACGTACGCCGCCCCGGCTGCCGCCGGGCTTCCGATGGATTGCGGTGCGCCCCGGCGCCGCACCGCCCCCGCGGCACGGACGACGGCCCCTCGGGCCCACACCTAGCTACGCGGTCATACCTCGCTGGGGGCTGGGCGATCGTGTCCAGTACGCCCCGGCGCCGGCCGAAACACTTACGCGGACAGGGCCGTCGGCCGCGACGGTGCGCCTCACGCTGTTTTTGAGCTTGCTGGTGTTTTGCGTCGCCACCCTGATGTACGTCGTGCGCTACGTGCTGCTGGTCATTAATCGCAACGTCTTGCTGAACTCGGTGGTGGCTTTCGCGGCGAGCTGGCTCGGCGTCCTCGTGAGCGTGGGGGCGATTGTGGCCCTGGGTGTGTCCGGCGTGATGCTGACCCGGTGGCTTATTGCGCGACGGGCCCGTGCCTTCGCGTATTACGGCCTGCGGGATCAGCGTTCCGAGCGGGCGTTATGGGCCGGCTGCCTGGTGCCGCTGGTGAATCTGCTGTGGGCTCCGGTGTACATCACTGAGCTCGCAACCACCGAAGAGCATCACGCGCGGCTGCAGCGGTCCATCGTGCAGTGGTGGATCGCTTGGCTTTTCAGCTACACGGTTTCGGTCTTCGCCATCGCCACCAGCTGGGCCAGGGACGCCCAGGGCATCGCGAACAACACCGTCTTGATGGTGCTTGCCTACCTGCTCGCGGCGGCGACACTGGCCGCCACTGCCCGGGTTTTCGAGGGATTCGAGCGCAAGCCGGTCGAACGGCCGGCGCATCGCTGGGTCGTAGCGGGTGACGATCGACCCGGCGCGTCCTCATCTACCCCACCGGTTGAGTTGGAGGGGCAGGAACCGGCAGCATAGTGGTCATGACGTCGCCCGACGATGACCTCGCCGGGCACCCCTATGTCGTTGCCCACCGAGGTGCTTCGGCCGCTCGTCCCGAACACACGCTGGCCGCCTACGACCTCGCCCTCAAAGAGGGCGCCGATGGCGTTGAGTGCGATGTGCGGCTAACCCGCGACGGCCATCTGGTCTGCGTACACGACCGCAGTCTGGACCGTACTTCCACCGGAGCCGGGTTGGTCAGCACGATGACACTGGACCAGCTACGCGAACTCGAATACGGAGCATGGCACGACAGCTGGCGCTCTGACGGCACACAGGGCGATACCAGTTTGTTGACGTTCGAGGCCCTCGTCTCGCTGGTCCTGGACTGGCACCGGCCAGTCAAGATCTTCGTCGAGACCAAGCACCCGGTCCGATATGGGTCGCTGGTGGAAAGCAAAGTGCTTGCCCTGCTGCACCGCTTCGGCATCGCCTCTCCCGCATCCGCCGACCGTTCCCGGGCGGTGGTGATGTCGTTTTCTTCGGCCGCGGTCTGGCGGATCCGCCGCGCCGCGCCGCTGCTCCCGACGGTGTTACTGGGCAGCACCGCCCGCTACCTGACCAGCAGCGCGGTCAGTGCCGTCGGGGCGACCGCCGTGGGGCCGTCACTGGCGACCCTGAAGGAGTATCCGCAGCTGGTGGACCGCGCCGTGGCGCAGGGCCGAGCGGTGTACTGCTGGTGCGTCGATGAGCTCGAAGACATCGACTTCTGCCGGGATGTCGGGGTGGCCTGGATTGCCACCAACCACCCGGGCCGCACCAAGGCGTGGTTGCAAGATGCGCGCACCGGCGAGGGCACGTTCTAGTTCGTAGGCACCGGCGCGTCCGAGGCGAGCGCGTCAAACAAAGCGCGCGCCGCATCGTGGTCCCACACCACCACCGAGCCCGCGTCGCTGTCGGTGAATTCGCCTATCGGAACGGTCAGGGTGGTCGATCGGTGTACCGCCCAGCCGAGCCGGGCCAGGTCCCACGCGTGGTCACCCTGGTCGACGGTCAGGGCGCCGACGGCCGCCCGCGACACCGAGTACCAGCGCCACGGATTGAGCCACACGGCCGGGCTCAAAGCCCCCTGCAGCAGCGCGGACATGAACTGGCGTTGGTTGACCATCCGGTCCAGGTCTGCCCGCGGCGTATCCCGGGTCCGCACGTAGCCCAGGGCATTACGGCCGTCCAACTTCCGGCAGCCGGCCGGCAGGTCGATGCCGGCCAGAGGATCATCGATCGGTGTGGTTATGCATACGGTGACCCCGCCGAGCCCGTCGACCAGGGCCGCGAATCCGCCAAATCCGATCTCGGCATAGTGGTCGAGGCGCAGACCCGTGGCCTGCTCCACCGTCTGGGTCAACAACGGTGCCCCGCCGATTGCGAAGGCGGCGTTGATTTTGTCTTTGTCATGCCCGGGGATCGGTACGTAAGAATCGCGCGGTATCGACACCGTGGTCGGCTGCGTGTCCGATCCGAGCTCCGGCACGTGTACCAGCAGGATGGTGTCGGTGCGGCTACTGCCGATCTCGCCGCCCGTTGCCAGGTCTCGCTGCTGTTGCGGAGACAGGCCTTCGCGGCTGTCCGACCCGACGAGCAGCCAGTTTGTCCCGCGGCCGGCTCCGGGCCGGTTGGGATAGTCCGTCAGCACCAGTTGCCGGCGCAATGACATGTCGAACCAAACGGCCCCGCCCAGGATGCCGCCGCCGGCAACCAAAAGAAGGGCCAGCAGACTCACCGCTACCAAACGGCCCCAGTGGCGTTTGCCGCGTTTACGGCGCCTGCCCGGCGCGACGGGTCGCGGCGGGGGCGTTTTAGTTGTGGGAATTGGGGGAGGCATCCGGCGCAACGGCACAGTCTGGTCGGTATCTGGTGGCGGTCGTCCGGTTGCACGGCGAATTACCTGCGAGGGCTCTGGACGTGCCTGCCGCGGTGAGGTCGGCTTCCGAGGTCCTCGAAATGCGGGTGATCGGTCGCCCTCCACCCGGATAACTTACGTGCCCGGCGCCGCCGTCCGACCTATCGGCGCGCGTGCAAACCATTGATGAATGGGCAACCCATCAGCACCCGGATGGCCTGGCCCAGCCCGGTCATGTCGTCCACCGGTTTGTGGAACGGCAACCGGATGTCGCGGTCGCCGTCGTCGCTTTCAACGCGAAATCGGACGCCGTAACGGTCGAGGCCCAGCGGCCGAACCTGCCCTCGGCGTAGCGGCGCGGGCAGTCTGGAAACCAGCCGCGCCAGCACGTCGCTGTGGGCGGTTTCCCAGTGCCGGAGCAGGCTCGATTCGACCTCGCAGAACGGATCGGGCGCGGCCGCGACCAGGTCCTGGGTGGTTACCGGTTCCGCGCCGGTCGCGTCGGCCACCACTACGGATTCGATCTCGAGCCGGAGCAGTCTGTACCGGGTCCCGTCCCGGTCGCATTGGGTGGACTTCGGGGTCTCGACTTGCAGCAGCACCGGATTCGGGTCATCCGCGGCGATCAGGTCGAGCGTGCCCGTCACCGCAGCGGGCGGGACCTGATGCAGGCGGCCGCGAACCCAAACCAGCGAACGGACAGGTTCGCGCAGTCGCAGTGGCGCGTAGTCGGTCAGCTCCAGCAGCGCCTGCGGTCCGGCGATCCAGTGACCCGCGGTCTCGGTCGAAAGTGCGACAGCGAAGGATCCGTCGTGCATCAGGTGGTGCAGCGGCGTTGCGACCGGTTCCTCGCGCTCAACAGCCAGCAGCGCGCCACCGGCCCGCGCGCAAGTGCTGCGGATGCGTTCGGCAGTCGTCGGCGAGGCGCTGGTCAGCGGTAACATCATTCTCCTTCGTAGCTCAGGTAAGGCTAAGCTAACTTAGTGCGAGGCGTGCCGCAAGGCCGATGCTGGATCGGGCGCCGTTAGGGTTGGGGTGTGCTCCGCATCGCTTACCTCGGTCCCGAGGGGACCTTCACCGAGGCGGCGCTGCTCCAGATGACGGCTGCCGGCCTGGTTCCCGACCACGGGCCGGATGCGCTGCGGCGGTTGCCCCTGGAGAGCACCGTCGCCGCGCTGGACGCTGTCCGGGACGGCGTCGCCGATTACGCGTGCGTACCGATCGAAAACTCGATCGACGGATCCGTGATGCCCACTCTGGACAGCCTGGCGATCGGTTCGGCGTTGCAAGTCTTCGGCGAAATAACGTTGGATGTGGCCTTCAGCATCGTCGTGAGACCCGGCGGTTCCGCCGACGCCGTACGCACGTTGGCTGCCTTTCCGGTGGCGGCGGCGCAGGTGCGGCTATGGCTTGCCGCTCACCTGCCCGGCGCCGAGCTGCGGCCCGCGTATTCCAATGCCGACGCGGCGCGGCAGGTGGCCGAAGGCCAGGCCGACGCCGCGGTGACGTCGCCGTTGGCGGCTTCCCATTGGGGGTTGGAGGCCCTGGCCGACGAAGTGGTCGACGAGCCCAACGCGCGCACCCGCTTCGTTCTGGCCGGGCTGCCCGGCCCGCCGCCGGTCCGCACGGGCGCCGACCGCACGTCGGTGGTGTTGCGCATCGATAACGCGCCGGGCGCGTTGCTGGCCGCGCTCGCTGAATTCGGTATCCGGGGCATCGATCTGACCCGGATCGAATCCCGGCCAACCCGAACCGAACTCGGCACCTATCTGTTCTTCGTCGATTGCCTCGGCCATATCGAAGACGACTCAGTCGCCGAGGCGCTCAAAGCTCTGCACCGTCGTTGCGCGGACGTGCGCTACCTGGGTTCCTGGCCGACCGGGCCGGCCGCTGGTGTCGTACCGGCCCCGGCGGATGAGGCGGCGCGCTGGCTGGCACGGCTGCGGGTCGGCAAACCATGAGTGGTCGCTTGGTGTTGCTGCGACACGGCCAGTCCCGGGGCAACGTCGAGCGCAGGCTCGACACCAGGCCACCGGGGGCGGCACTGACGGCGTTGGGCCGCGATCAGGCGCGCGCGTTTGCCACGTCCTGGAAAGGCCTCGAGCAGCCGATGATGCTGGCGCACTCGGTGGCCACCAGGGCGGCGCAGACGGCCGCGGTGATCGGCGCCGAACTCGATCTGCCGGCCCACGAGATTGCCGGCATTCACGAAGTGCAGGTCGGAGAACTGGAAAACCGCAGTGACGATGAGGCGGTCGCGGAATTCAATGCCATCTACGAGCGGTGGCAGCACGGCGAGCTCGACCTGGCGCTACCTGGCGGCGAGACCGGCAACGACGTGCTGGACCGTTATATTCCGGTGCTAACCGACCTGCGAATCCGCTACCTGGACAACGACGACTGGAACGCCGACATCGTGGTCGTCAGCCATGGCGCGGCGATCCGGCTGGTCTCAGCGGTGCTGGCCGGAGTCGACGCAAACTTTGCGGTGGAACAACATCTGGACAACGCGGAGGCGGTCGTGTTCGCCCCGATCACCGACGGGCGGTGGAGTTGTGTGCGGTGGGGAGCCCTGACGCCGCCGTTCTACCCCGATCCCAGTGCAGCCGGAGCCAGCGCGGTCCTCGACGCGGTGCGGTCCAGCACCGACCCGATGGGCTGAGGAACGATCAGACCGCCAGCGCGAGCGATTCGGTACATCCGCAACCGATGGCGTCGCAGTCGAGTACAAACATGTGCGGCAACAGCTCGGGGCTGACGCAGCCCGGCTCGGTGCATTCCGCACGGCGCAGCGAATGGCGAATTATGGCGCCGTGGCAGTGATCTAGGCCCTCCCGGCAGTCTCGGCAATCAACACTCATAACCCGTTCATAGCACCGGGCGCGGAGAAATCCGGGTTGCCGCGCCCGGCACGCGGTGTGCATCAGGCCCAGCCCAGTTCTTCCAATCGGTCGTCATCGATACCGAAGTGGTGGGCGATTTCGTGAATCACCGTGATCGCCACCTCCTCGACGACGTCGTCGGTGGATTCGCAGGCGTCCAGCAGCGCGTCGCGGTAGATCGTGATGGTGTCAGGGAGCGACCAGGCATAGTCGGAGTCCCGCTCCGTCAGTGCCACCCCTTCGTAGAGTCCGAGCAGTTCGGCGTCTTCAGGGTGCCGGTTGGCGACCAAGACGACGACGTTGTCCATGGCGGCGGCCAGCGCGGGCGGGATCAGGTCGAGTGCCTCCGAAACCAACTCTTCGAACCGTTGCGGAGCCATCCGCACGGCCACCGGGCTAGTCCCCTGGCGCGGGCCCGACCGGCCCGTCTTGCGGGGCCCCCGGCGGTTGGGCGTACGGCGGCGGGACCGGACCGTCGGCCGGGGGCGGGGCCTGCGCTGGAGGCGCTTGGTTGGCCGGAGGCTGCGACACCGGCGCCCGCGTGGCCGGCGCAACCGGCTGTTGCGGGAGATGCTGGTTACCCGGGGGGGTGTTGTTGGCCGGCGGGGCGCTGGGCTGGCTGTTCGGCACCTGCACCGGGATCTGCGGCAACGTGAGCCGCTCTTCGGGAATGTCGGGCGGCGGCAACGGAGGCTGACCATTGATCAACAGGGGGCCTTTGGCGCTATTGACCAGCGCGGCCCAGCCTCCGTTGCCCAACGTTGCACCGATGCTGCACGCGACCTCGCGGCTACCGGCCGACCAACTGGGCAACGACAAGGTTGGGTAGATCAGCGTGAGCGTGGTGGTGCGTAATTTGATGGGTGCCAGGTAGGCGTCCGTCATCCTGGTGCAGGAGTCCTTGATGAACCCGTCCTGCTCGGCCTCGACAGGTAGAGCGTCGGGGAACTTCTCGGCCAGATTGACCGTGCCCGTCACTTCCATTGCGTGCGGCGCCTCGCAATCCACCGGGACGTCGATTGGCTGGTTGGTCGTCGAATCGATGCCCAGGCAGGTGCCCGTCGACCAGACTTTGGACTGGTCGATGTCAGCGACTTTGCCCTTGAACGCGACCTGTTGGTTGTTCTGGCCGGGCAGCTCCAGGCCGCAAAGCACGCGACGGTTGCCGCCCTGGCGCCACGCGCGGTCGCCGGACCACAGCATGCTGACCGCGAATTTGCTGTTGGGATCGTATTTCGGTCCGAGGTAGCGGTGCACGGCAGCCTCGCACTGCTCCTGCGTGATCTGCTGAATGCGAGCGGGCGAGGGCGGCGCGGCGTCGGGCCCGTACTCCGAGCCCGGGAAGGTCCGCATATCGATTGACTCGGCAACTTCAAACCGGTGATCGTCGGTGCAGTTGACGATGCTCCCCGACTCCGGCGTTATATCCGGCCACATCAGGCAATCGCCGCTGCGGGCGCGGTTGAAGGCGGCATCACTCTTGCCGCTCGTGCTTGGCACGGGATCGCTGTCGATGTAGCCGGCAAGCCGCCCGGGTCCGGTACCGACGGCGGGAATCGCAGTGACCAACCCGGCGATCAGCAGGCCGCCAAGAGCAGTGAGAAGCAGCCCTCGCCTGGTCTGCGTCGCCTGCAGACCGAGCGGCCAACGGGGCGCGGTCAGCGGCTGCTCGCCCTCGCCGACGGCTTCGTCGACAGGAGGGCTGGCGGGAGGAAATTCCGGTGCGGGCGCGTCCGACATCGTTTCCATTCTGACAGTACTGCCCCAAGCCGCCCCCGCCCCGTGACAAATGTTGCATATGTGGTGCCAGATCGGAACGTCAAAAGTAGTGTCGGGGCCGTGATCGACCTGAAGCTGCTCCGGGAAGACCCCGACGCCGTACGCCGTTCCCAACTCAGCCGGGGCGAGGATCCGGCGCTGGTGGACGCGCTGCTGGCGGCCGACTCGACCCGCCGGGCCGCGATTTCGGCCGCTGATTCACTGCGCGCCGAGCAGAAGACCGCCAGCAAGAGCGTGGGCGCCGCATCGGCCGAGGACCGTCCCGATCTGCTGCGGCGCGCCAAGGAACTCGCAGAGCAGGTGAAACTCGCCGAGGCCGACCAGGCCGAAGCCGAGACGGCGTTCGTCGCGGCGCACATGGCGATCTCGAACGTCATCATCGCCGGCGTGCCGGCCGGCGGCGAGAACGACTTCGCGGTTCTCGACGTCGTCGGCGAACCGAACGCGATCGAAAGCCCGAAGGACCATCTGGAGCTCGGTGAGTCGCTGGGCCTCATCGACATGCAACGCGGCGCCAAGGTGTCCGGCTCGCGGTTCTATTTCTTGACCGGTCCGGGCGCGCTGTTACAGCTCGGACTGTTGCAGTTGGCGCTGCGGCTGGCCATGGACAACGGCTTTATCCCAATGATCCCGCCGGTTCTGGTGCGTCCGGAAGTGATGGCCGGAACCGGATTTCTGGGCGCCCATGCTGACGAGGTGTACCGGTTGGAGGCCGACGACCTCTACCTGGTGGGCACCTCGGAAGTACCGCTAGCCGGATATCACTCGGACGAGATCCTGGACCTGTCCGACGGACCGCTGCGGTATGCGGGCTGGTCGTCGTGCTTCCGTCGCGAGGCAGGCAGTTACGGCAAAGACACCCGCGGCATCATTCGGGTGCACCAGTTCGACAAGGTGGAGGGCTTCGTCTACTGCATGCCCGACGAGGCCGAAGCCGAACACCAACGGCTGCTGGGCTGGCAGCGTGAGATGCTGGCGCTCATCGAGGTGCCGTACCGGGTAATCGACGTGGCGGCGGGCGATCTCGGCTCGTCGGCCGCCCGCAAGTTCGACTGTGAAGCGTGGGTTCCGACCCAGCAGACGTATCGTGAGCTGACGTCGACGTCGAACTGCACCACCTTTCAGGCGCGCCGCCTGGCGACCCGATACCGGGATGACAACGGCAGGCCGCTCACTGCGGCCACCCTCAACGGCACGCTGGGCACCACGCGGTGGTTGGTGTCCATCCTGGAAAACCACCAGCAGCCGGACGGCAGCGTGCGGGTGCCGGCGGCTTTGGTGCCGTTCGTCGGCACCGAGCTGCTCGAACCGACCGGCTGAGTCACGCGTCGATCGCTTGGCGGGACTGCTCGTGGCGGCGCTGCCGTTCCATGGTGGCGAAGTAGAAGGCAAAGCCGAAGGTGAAACTGGTGAAAAGGCTCGACACGAAGAACAGCCAGGGGTTCCGTAGCCCACGACGGTAGCCGTCGACGATGGTAAAGATCGGCAGCAGAACAACATTCGCAATGGTGTAATCCTGGCTGGCGGAGTCAGCGGCCGGGTTGGTGAACATCAGCTTGATGTACTCGACCCAGCTCCCGTGTTCGCCCCAGAGCGGGTTGGTGGAGCCGTGCGCGTATTGCTGCACGTAGGTGATGTTGAAGTACCAGCCCAACACAACCGACGCGATGCCGACGACGTAGTAGACGCATTCCATCGGCGAGAACAACGGCCCGGTGGCGGGGCGGGCAAAAACTCCTGCGTTGGACCTGACGATCCAGCCGATGACGGTAAGCCCGAGGACTGCGTGGACGAGAAGCGAGACCATGGGCGAAGTCTCACCCCTGGCCCAAAGTTTTGTCAATATTGACATAACTAGTCCGAAACCGGCGCCTCAACGTCTGGGGTAACTTACTGCCATGGTCCGGCCTGCTCAGACGGTGCGCAGCGAGCGCACCCGCGAAGCGCTGCGCCAGGCAGCGTTGGTGCGATTCCTGGCCCAGGGTGTTGAGGATACGTCGGCGGAGCAGATCGCGGCAGACGCCGGCGTCTCGCTACGGACGTTCTACCGGCACTTCAGCTCCAAGCACGATTTGCTGTTTGCTGACTACACCGGACTGCATTGGTTTCGTGTGGCGCTGGACGCCAGACCGGCCAGCGAATCGATCATCGATTCCGTGCAATCTGCCGTCTTTTCGTTTCCGTATGACGTTGACGCCGTGGCTAAAATCGCCGCCTTACGGGACGGCGAGCTGGACCCTGGCCGCATCGTCCGCCATATCCAAGAAGTCCAAGCCGACTTCGCCGATGCCATTCAGGCCCAGCTGCAACGCCGTAGCTGTGCTGCTGTTCGGGGGCAAGACCCGACACCGGATGACCGATTGCGCATCGCGGTGACGTCGCGCTGCATCGCCGCGGCAGTCTTCGGCGCAATGGAAGTCTGGATGCTCAGTGGCGATCGGTCGCTGGGCGAGCTTGCGCGCGTGTGCCACCTGGCCTTGGAGTCGCTGCGGGCCGGTATCAGCGAAGCGTGGGCCGATCCAGTTTCGTCATAATTGACAAAACTTTGGCAGCGTGTCAGCCTGCATTCCGGAGGGCAGACATGGCTGAATCAGAGACTGGGTTTGACGCTATCGTCATCGGTGCTGGGCATAACGGGTTGAGCGCGGCGGTGCTGCTACAGAAGGCGGGACTCCGCACCTTGTGTGTGGATTCCAAGCTCTACGCCGGTGGCATGGCGTCCACCGTTGAGCTTTTCGACGGGTACCAGTTCGAGATTGCCGGATCAGTGCAGTTCCCGACGGCGTCCGTCGTCGTCCAGGAACTGGGCCTGGACACAATGCCGACCATCGACCTGGACGTGATGTCGGTTGCGCTGCGCGGTGTGGGTGACGACCCGCTGGTCCAGTACAGCGACCCGATCAAACTCTTCACCCATCTCAACGAGGTGCATGGGGCGGACGCCGTCAATGGAATGGCGGGGCTGATGGCCTGGGCTATGGCGCCGACCCGTGCGCTGGGCCGATTCGACGCGGGCGCGCCGCCCAAGTCCCTCGACGAGATGTATGCCTGTGCCACCAACGAATTCGAACGCTCGGCAATCGATGACATGTTGTTCGGATCGGTCACCGACGTGCTGGACCGCTACCTTCCGGACAAGGAGAAGCACGGTGCGCTGCGCGGCTCGATGACCGTGCTCGCCGTCAACACCCTCTATCGCGGACCGGACACACCCGGCAGCGCGGCGGCGCTCGCCTTCGGGCTAGGTGTACCCGACGGCGACACTATGCAGATGAAGAAGCTGCGCGGCGGCATCGGCGCGCTCACCGCCCATTTGTGCCAGCTCCTGGAGAACCACGGCGGCGAGGTTCGGCTTCGCACCAAGGTGACCGAGATCCTGGTGGCCGACGGCCGGGTGAGTGGCGTGCGCACCGAGGCGGGCGACACGCTGACCGCGCCGGTCGTCGTCTCGGGCATCGCGCCCGATATCACACTCAACGAGCTGATCGATCCCGCGGCGCTGCCCGCCGACATCCGGGAACGCTATGCCCGGATCGACCACCGCGGCAGTTACCTGCAGATGCACTTCGCGCTGGAAGAGGCACCCGTATTCGCCGCACCCTACGAGGCGCTCAACGACCCGGCCATGCAGGCGTCGATAGGACTGTTCTGTACGCCGGAGGAAGTACAGCAGCAGTGGGAGGAAGCTCGGCGCGGGATCGTTCCGGCCGATCCGACGCTGGTCTTGCAAATCCCTTCGCAGAACGATCCCGACCTTGCACCCGAGGGAAAGCACGCCGCTTCGGCGTTCGCGTTGTGGTTCCCGATCGAAGGCGGAGCGGACTATGGTGCGGCGAAGGTCGAAATGGGCCAGCGGGTAATCGACAAGGTCACCCGGCTCGCGCCGAACTTCGAACGCAGCATCATCCGGCACACCACCTTCACGCCCAAGCACATGGGTGTGATGTTCGGGGCTCCAGGCGGCGACTATTGCCACGGACTGTTCCATGCGAATCAGATCGGTCCCAACCGGCCCGGCCCGAAAGGTTATCTGGGCCAGCCGATCCCGATCGAGGGGTTGTACCTCGGCAGCGCCGGTTGCCATGGCGGGCCTGGGATCACGTTCATCCCCGGCTACAACGCCGGCCGTGCGGCGCTGGCCGACACTGGCCGCTAACTCCGCAGGCTCAGCAGGTCGTCCAGCAACGCGGTGAACTCGTCCGGACGTTCCGGTGTGAATGCGGGACTCGGCCAGGTTCCCGGCAAGTCGAGGGTGATCAATGTCGATTTGAGCGGCCGGTGCACATCCAGTGGCAGCCAGCGTCGCAGATCCGGGCTACCCCAAAAGTTGAACCGGGCGAGCAACAGGCCCAGCGACTCGGCTTTGTACCCTTGGATTTTGTCCACCGAGATCACTTTCGCGGTTCCCGACGGGAAGTGGTAGCGGCGCAATGTGATCGCCGCGTGATCGAGCTGGACCACGCCATCTCGGTAGTACCGTTTCATGCTCGCGAACTCCGCAGTTGGTGGCCTCGTGAGGTGAGGCACTGGCCGTCCCGCAGTCGCCATTGCCAGCCGTGCAGATTGCACGTCAGCGTGCCGCCCTCGACCACTCCGAATTTCGATAGGTCGGCCTTGAGGTGCGGGCAACGACGCTGAATCTCCCAGCCGTCCAGCGTGATCGACGCGGAGACATCGTGAGTCTCGGCGAACCAGCCGTCCGCGTAGGCGATCCGCTGGTCGGTCAGGCACTTGAAGAAGGTGTATAGGTATTCGTTGTAGCCGCCCACCCGCCAGGCCCGGAATCGGGTGGACAGAAAGATGGTGTTGACCCAGTCCGGTTCGTTGTCGCGCAGCACTGTCCGCACCAACTCCGGCGCTATCGCGAAGCCATAGCGGACCTTCTCATCCGGAATCTTTTCCCGCACAGAGCGCTTGGGAAAGTCCAGAATCACGGTCTCTGGACCGATGACCAACTCGACGGGATAGCCGACACCGTCGCAGATCTCGTCGCTTTGCAGCATGATCGGCTCGAACAGCGCTCGCAGCGGCTCCAGCAGCGCATCACCGGATGCTTGGGCCCAGCCCGCCCGCTCTGCGGCCAAAACTGGCGCCATCCGTTCGGCGTAGTCAGCGATGTACGCCGCTTTGCCGGTGGTGAAGATGGCTTCGACGTCGTCGATTGGCAGCGGGTGGTTCAGCGAATTCAGTTTCTTACCAGTGAAGTCGGCGGTCGAGCCGGGCATCATCAGCAGTCCGCGGTCATGCCCGTGTGTGCGTAGTTGGTCCAGGAACACCATTTGGTCGGGGAAAATGTTGGCCGGATCACCACAATCGTCGTTGAGACTCCGCAACTCGGGGTCCAGAAAACACGGCGGTCCCGCCGACGGCACTACCCAGGACGCGCCCACCTGGGCGATGTACTGCCGGGCGCGGTCCATCCCGCGCTGCCGTTTCTGGATGCCGAACGACTCCTTGGCGCGGGCCGGCATGTCGTAGACCATCGGGTACCAGATCGCCCCGGAGAACTGCAGCAGATGTACATCGATGTGTCCGAATTCGGCCGCCAGCATGTCTAAGTCGACTGGCCGGGCATCGTTCATGTTGAAAACCGTTGTCGCACCATCCGAAACCACCAGCGCCGAGTCGCCGATCGGCCCGTCGGCGGGGGCCCGCAGGGCAATCACCATGATGTCCAGATCGCCCTTTGGTCCGGACAGCCGATGCTTGACCGAATCGCTGGTCTCAAAGAACCGGTGGAACCCCAGGAGTTGTAGCTCATTTCGAAGGTCGGGCACCGGGAAATCGGGGAGCAATACCACCGCGTCCTTGTTGACATGTGCAGTCAGGTGTTTCGCGTCGTAGTGGTCCTTGTGCAAGTGCGAGACGTACAGGTAGTCGCAGTCGCCCAGGGTGTCCCAGTCCAGCCCGCTGTTGTCTGGGAAGGGGAACCAGGACGCGAAGTAAGCGGGATTGACCCAGGGGTCGCACAGAAGGCTGCCCGCGTCGGTCTGGATAAGGAAGCCGGCATGGCCTACGCTCGTGACCTGCACAAATACCTTTCGGAAGACTATTCGAACCGATACCAGCTTAGCCTGGAGGTGCCGCCCACCCCTCTGAATCCCCCTGAGTCTCCCTCTGAAGGCGGCTCACAGCTGGGACCACTAGGCTAGAGGGCTGTGGAACCGGTATACGGGGCTTGCATTCAACTGGCCCGCTTCATCTGGCGGGTACAGGGTCTAGAGATCCGTGTCTCGGGTATCGAGAATTTACCGGCCAGCGGTGGCGCGGTCATCGCGATCAACCACACCAGCTACCTCGACTTCACCTTCGCCGGCCTGCCGACCTACCAGCAGGGCCTCGGGCGCAAAGTGCGTTTCATGGCTAAGCAAGAGGTGTTCGACAGCAAAATCACCGGCCCGATCATGCGCAGCCTGCGGCACATCCCGGTGGATCGGCAAGACGGTGCAGCTTCGTACGAATCCGCCGTCCGGAATCTGAAGGACGGCGAGCTGGTCGGCGTCTACCCCGAAGCGACGATCAGCCGAAGCTTCGAGATCAAGGAATTCAAGGCTGGCGCGGCCCGGATGTCGATCGAAGCGGGGGTGCCGATCATTCCGCACATCGTCTGGGGTGCGCAGCGGATTTGGACCAAGGGGCGCACCAAGAACCTGTGGCGGCCAAAGGTGCCGATCACGGTTCTCGTCGGTGAACCGATCGAGCCGACGCTGGCACTGGCGGAATTGAAGAGTCTGTTGCACTCGCGGATGCAGCATTTGCTGGAACGGGCACAAGAGCAGTACGGACCGCACCCGGCCGGCGAGTTCTGGGTGCCTCGCCGGCTGGGCGGCGGTGCTCCGACGCTGGCCGAGGCGGCCCGCCTGGACGCCGAGGAGGCAGCTGTGCGAGCGGCGCACCGTGAGCAAGCCGCAGGGGCGCCGGAGTAGGTATTCATGGTTGAGCCGACGTTCCGCATGCTCGAGATCGCGTCCGCGCTCGGTGTCCGGGCCACCGGGACCCGGATTAGCTACAGCGGCGAGGAGAACATTCCCCAACACGGCGGCGCCGTGATCGCGATCAACCACACCAGCTATGTCGACTTTCTGCCCGCCGCATTGGCTGTGCATCGGCGGCACCGCCGGCTCAGATTCATGATCAAGGCCGAGATGCAGCAGGTGAAGGTGGTCAACTTCTTGATCAAACGCTCGGGGACCATTCCGGTGGATCGGGACGCCGGAGCCGGTGCGTATGCGCTGGCCGTGCAGCGGCTCCGCGAAGGCGAATTGGTCGGCGTTTACCCGGAGGCCACGATCAGCCGCAGCTTCGAGCTCAAGGGGTTCAAGACGGGTGCCGCCCGGATGGCCGGTGAAGCAGGCGTCCCGATTATCCCGATGATTGTCTGGGGGGCACAGCGGATCTGGACCAAGGACCACCCGCGGCAGATAGGCCGCAACAACATCCCGATTACGGTGCGGGTGGGTAAGCCACTGCGGGCGGCCGAGGAGATCCCGCGGACCGACGCCGCGCTGCGCGAGTCGATGATGACGCTGCTGCGTCAGGTACAAGAGGGCTACCTGCACCCGCCAGGCGTGTACTGGGTGCCGCACCGGCTTGGCGGTGGGGCACCGACCCTGGCCGAGGCGGCTCAGATAGAGGCCGACGAGGCCGCTGCCAAGGCCGCCGGCCGCATCCCCCGCCAGTCACCCAAGGCGCTGTAGGGGAAGATGGCACAGCCATGGCAATTCGGCTGTCCGAATTGCAAGAGCGGTTGCAGAAGTATGGGACCGACGGCGTAACGCCGCCCGGCAAAGACCAGAGCGGATTGCATTGACGAGAAAGCGGCCGGCGCTCATCGCCTGCGACGTTGACGGCACCTTGTTCGACGAAGATGAAACCATCACCGCACGCACTCGCGACGCGGTGCGGGCTGCCGTAGCGGCCGGTGCGTGTTTCGTCGTGGCGACCGGCCGTCCCCCGCGCTGGGTACGGCCCGTCGTTGAGGCGCTCGGCTTCGCGCCGATGGCGGTATGCGCGAACGGTGCCGTCATCTACGACTCCGCGACCGACCGGGTGGTGTCGGTGCGCACATTGCCGGTCGACACGCTGGGTGCGTTGGCCGAGATCGCGGCGCGCGTCATCCCCGGCGCGGGCCTGGCCGTTGAGCGGATCGGCGAGCGGGCCCATGACACCGCGACGCCCCAGTTCATCAGCTCGCCGGGTTATGAGCACGCATGGCTCAATCCGGACAACACCGAGGTGTCGAAGGAGGACCTCCTCAGCGCGCCGGCGATCAAGCTGTTGATTCGCAAGGCCGGCGCCCGCAGCGCCGATATGGCGGCCGAACTGGCCAAGCATGTCGGCATTGAGGGCGATATCACCTATTCCACCAACAACGGGCTGGTGGAGATTGTGCCACTGGGCGTCAGCAAAGCCACCGGTGTCGAAGAGGTCGCCAGGCCGCTGGGGATCTCCAGCGACGAGGTGGTGGCATTCGGCGACATGCCCAACGACGTGCCGATGCTGCTATGGGCCGGCCACGGTGTGGCGATGGGCAATGCACATCCCGATGTGCTGGCCGTCGCCGACGAGGTGACCGCGTCCAACTCCGACGACGGGGTGGGACGGTTGCTGGAACGTTGGTGGGGCTAACACCGCCCGGGCCGGGGATGTGGGAGACTGCCCGCGTGCCCGCCTTCCGGCCCGACGCTCGCCGCGTTCCTACCGGCGCGAAGACGGTTGTGCCATGACCGAAGACCCGCCGGAAGGCGATCGGCCCGGGCAGGACGAACCCACCGACGACCGATCAGGCGGCAGCGTCCAGTTCCAGGATCCGGCAACGGCGAAGGTGCGCCCGCCGACGCCCGCCGAGTTGCGCGCGCGGGATAAGTTCGCCAAAAAGCAGCAGGAGATGGAGGAGGCACGGCTCGAGGCGGAAGCCAAGCGGCACAAGCAGAAGCGAACGCTGATCGGTGCCGCGGCCACCGTCGGGGTGGTGGGTGTGGTGGCGGGCCTCGGGTATTGGGCGTTGTCGGCGCCCACCGTCACCGCCCAATGCGTCCAGGAAGACGCCAACGGCCAGCCGGTGGTCGTGCAGGACGAATACTGCACCGGACACGCCGCCGGTCTCGACGGCTTCTTTTTCTACGGCGGGCATCAGTACCGCTACTACTACGGCAGCTCGGGGCCAGTGGGTTCGCGGCCCATCGGGGGAACGACAACCATCCCCAGCGGTGCGACGGTCAAAACGAAGTCGGGCAGCACTATTCAGCGCGGTGGGCTCGGTGGCAAGTTCGGTCGGGGCAGCGGCTCGTGAGGCGTTGCAAGACACCGGCCCGACCGAAGTGGCGGTCGATCGTCGAATCGCAGGGATTGGTGTACGGGACACCGGCCCGCGATGCCAGGGGCGCGGACCGGCCGTATTGGGACGAGTCGGTTTACTACGAATTCGAGATGGACGAAATCCTTGCGCTGGAGGCCGACGTCGAACTGCTGCATTCGATGTGCTTGAACGCCGTCGAGCAGGTGGTCCTGATGGAACGGTATGCGGATTTCGGTCTGCCAGAGTGGAGTTGGAAAGCCATCGCCGAATCGTGGCGCCGCTCCGACCCCCACGTATACGGGCGCTTCGACTTGCGTTACGACGGGCGACGGCCGGCGGTGCTGCTGGAGTACAACGCGGATACGCCGACCACTCTGCTGGAAGCATCCATCCTGCAGTGGTACTGGCTCAAAGACAAATTCCCCGGTGATGACCAGTGGAACTCACTGCACGAACAGCTTGTCGACCGTTGGAAACAGCTGCGGAGTCTGTTGCCCAGCAACGAACTTCACTTTAGCTGGTCGGGTGCGGAAGCGACCGGCGAAGATCAGATCACGACGACCTATATGCAGGAGACCGCGGCCGAAGCAGGTTTCCAGACTGTCGGGTTGATGATCGAGGATCTCGGTTGGGATCCCGCACTGGAACGGTTCGTCGATCTCGAAGAGGCGCAGATCCACGCGATATTCAAGCTGTACCCGTGGGAGTGGGTACTCGATGACGACTTCGGCAGGAACGTGGCGTCGAGCCTGCCACGGACGGCGTGGATCGAGCCGCTGTGGAAGACCTTGCTGTCGAACAAGGCGATCCTGGCCGTGCTGTGGGAGATGTACCCGGGTCACCCGAACCTGCTCCCGGCGTACATCGACGATCCGCATGAGCTCACCGAATACGTGCGTAAACCCAAACTCGGCCGGGAAGGCGCGAACATCACCGTCGTCGGCGCCGGCATAGAGACCGCCACCGGCGGCGTCTACGGCGAAGAGGGGTTCGTCTACCAGTTACTGGACCCGCTACCGCAATTCGACGATATGCGGCCGGCGCTGGGCGCCTGGGTCGTCGGCGACTCGTCGGCCGGGCTCGGCATCCGCGAGACCGCCGGCTTGGTGACCGACGACGGCGCCGCCTTTGTGCCACACCTGATCCCGCAGAAATGAATCTCTCCCGAATGACCTTCCGCCCAATGAATGGAGTGACCGATGACGACTGGCATCGTGGCGCTGAATGCGAGCTACTGGGACGCAGGCTATTTGAGCACGCTTGGCCGCGGTGCCGGAGCTATCGTCTTGTACGCGGTCGTCGGCCTGGTGCTGATGCTGGTCGGTTTCTATGCGATCGACCTCACCACGCCGGGACCGCTGCGTAAGATGGTTGACGCGGGGAAACCGAACGCGATCATCGTGTCCGCCGCGGGCATGGTGAGCATGGCACTCATCGTGGTGCTGGCCATCTATTCGTCGTCGGGCAAGCTGGTCGAAGGTCTGCTGGGCTCAGCGGTGTTCGGGCTGGTGGGAATCGTTGCGCAGGTGGTGATGATGCGGGTCGCGACAATGGTGATCGGCATCGATATGCACCAGTTGTTCGAGGCCGAGGAGTTCAGTTACGAGTCGCTCATGGTGGCGGCTGCGCAGTTCGCGCTTGGGGTCGTGGTGGCGGTAGCAATTCTGTGATGCTCCGCAGCGCCTTCGGCGGGACGGTGGACGCGACCAGGGAGTCCGCGTCGATGGTGCGCGGTCGGTAAGCCAGTGTCGGCAATCGCGCCGAGATCACCGCGAGCACGTCTTTGCCCGTCAAGCCCGTTCCCGATAGGCCGGACAGGAACGCCCACTCATGTTCGTCGCTGCCGAAATAAAGTACGGTGTCGAAGGTCTCATGAAAGCGCTGCCACGATGAGCGCAGCGACTCGTTGCGCCAAAGCGTCGGGCAGCCGGCCTGACCGACCACGACGCGCCCGATGCCGCGACACCTTCGGAGAAAGTCCAGGTCGTACAGTCGGTTGTGCTGCCCGGGCGCGGTTCGTTCATCGGGCAGGTCGACCACCACGATGTCGTACGACGTGGTGCAGCGGTCCACGAATTCCCAGCCGTCGCGGTAATGCATGGTGATCGGACCGAAAGAGCTCTCCGCTCTGCGCAATTCGTCCATCGTGTAGCCGTAAGGTAGATGTTTCGCACTCATTCGTACCGCTTCGCGATCGATATCGACGTGATCGACGTGTGTCGCTCCCGCGGATACTGCCAGCTGGCTGACCACCCCTTCACCGGATCCGATGACGAGCACCCGCTCGATCCTGCCTGCCAGCAGCAGGGCCGGCACCAGCAGGGCCTCGTGGTAGACGAGCTGACTGAGCTCGGTGCTCTGACGCTCGCGGTCACTGAACAATGCGATGCCCTGTTCGGTGCGGCCGATCACCACATGTTGGAACTCGGTGCGCACGTCGCAGATGACCTCGGACAGGTGCCAGCTTCGGGTGATACCCGGCGACAGCGGTTCGACGATGTCCCGCGATTCGGTACCGAAATACACTGGCAGTGAGGGAAATCCATTGAAGGACGCCGACGCGTAGCTTGCGGTGTATGCGCCGGCGTCGAGGATTTCGACACGATCGCCGGGGCCCAGCGTGACGGGGAGGGGATACCGTTGGTAGAGCACGTCGTCGCCGTCGCAGGTCGGCCCCGCGATGACCGCGTCGGCAACCGGGTCGGCGTCGCGCTCGGTCTGCAGCCGGTACGTGATGTACTCGTTCTCGGTTTCCGCAAGACCGCCGTAGCGTCCGATATCGAGGTACACCCAGCGCCGGCCATCGGTACCGGTCCGCAGTGCCACGATTTCGCACCGGATCGTGCCCGCCGAACCAACGATCACTCGCCCCGGTTCCACAACGAGTTGTGGTGGATGCGCGCCGAAATAGCGTGTCAACGCGGACTCGATGGCATCGGAGATAGCCTCGAGTGTAGGAACCCTCGCCGCGTAGGCGATCGGGAAGCCGCCGCCGACGTTGATCATCGTGAGATCGCCCAACGCGTCAAAGATGGGGGCGGCACAACGCACCCCCATTTCCCATGCGGACGGCTCGAGCTGTTGCGATCCGACGTGAAAGCACACGCCCTCGGGACGGAGTCCAAGCCGTCGGGCACGGTTGAGCAGCCGCACCGCTTCTTCGGGGGCGCAGCCGAACTTGTGTCCGAACGGTGTCACCGACGACGGAAACTGCGGCGCGATGCGGCATTCCACACCCGCCGCGCTGGCATGCTCGGCAATCGCTGTCACGCCGTGTTCGGTGTCGAACGTGAAGCGGCGGACCCCCTGTGAATAGGCCGCGGCCAGCTCCGAAGGCTTCCTGATTGGGTTTCCGAACGTCAGGAGGCGGGCGTCGATGCCGGCGGAATCGCACGCGTCGATCTCACCCATCGAGGCGACGTCAAAAGTGAGCCCTTCGGCCGCAAGCAGTCGCAGGATCGGGTCGGCGGGATTCGCCTTCACCGCGTAGCGGATCTGCGCGTCGGGCAAGGCGGCGCGCAGCACCTGGAGGTTCGTACGCACCCGATCGAGGTCGATCGTCAGGTAGGGCGACTGGGGCACAGGTCGCAGAGTAGCGGCGCTGAGGCTAGTTCGGGTGACCTGGCAGCGAGAAGTGTTCGGCCGGCGGCGGCGGGTTGCTGGGGTCCTGCGGCGGCAGCGGCCCGGCGACCCCGTTGACCACCTGGGTGATGTTTCCGGTGAGCCGGTCGAAGTTCAAGGTTCCATGCGCGAAGTTCTGTGTGATCCGCAGCGGCTCTTGTATTTCCGCGCTAGTTGGCAGCCCGAGCGGGCCACGCTCGTAGCCCTGCGATGCCCAGGCGTCGTAGATCGCGCCGGTGACCGGCTGGGTGCCGATGTCGGGCGACCAGTACATCGCGCCTCTGGCGAACGTGGCGTAGCGGGCATCGCCCTCGGCGTTGTCTTCCGGCGAGGTTGGAGCGCCCAGATAGCTCTTCATGTCGCCCATCGCCTGCCAGCGTTCGTAGATCGCCCCGCCTTTCAGCGCGTTGATCAGCTCTTCCGGCGGATCGGTGAAATGTGATGCGATGTCCCGGATCTCGTCCATCCGCGCGTAGGCGGCGTTGCCCGGACAGTCAGTGTTGCCGACGTCACGGTGGGTGAAGATGGTGGGCAAGGTCGCAACGGAGCCGGCCGTAAAGTTGGTGAAGTGGCCGCCAGCCGACTGCAGTGTCACCGTGCCCTTGGGGTCGACGCCGTCCATCGCGAGCCGCCAGCCAATTAGTTGGCCCACCATTCGCAGCTGGATTGGCGTCGGTGGCACGTCGTCGAAGTCGCCGAGCATGGCCACACCCCAGGTATTGCGGTTGAATCCGCCGGTGTGAGAGCCAATAACGGGTTTGTTCGGCCCCCCGGCGCTGCCCTCGAACACCTGGCCGTACTTGTCGACCAGCGCGTTGTACGCGATGTCGCACCAGCCCAGGGTCCTGGTGTGGTACATGTAAATCGATTTGATGATGCCGGCGGAGTCCTGCGGCAGGTAGTCATTGCTGCCCGCGGTGTGGTGCACGACTGCGGCGCGAACTCCGCTGTGATACTGCGGGGTACCGCACCGCAAGACCGGATCGGCACCCCACTCTTCACGGCCGATGATGCTCGGGGCCTGACCCGGCATGATGACCCCGGACGGCGGTGTCCAATGCTTTCTGGGTGCCTGCGGCGGGGAGATGAGGACGGCGGAGATATTCTGCGCCAGGGGTTGCCCCTTGGAGACCGGCCGGTAGCCCAGACTGCCGGTCCCCGCCGGTCCGCCAGGTGGTGCGACCGCCGGCGGTTGGGTTAACTGCGCGTTGATCGGGCGGCTGACCGCCAGCTGGACGGCGGTGGTGGCCCCGACGAACACCGGTCCCGTGCTGTGGGGTTCCGCGACAGATCCAGCCGGCATGGCCCGCTCGGGGTCGGGCTCTTCTGTTTCATATTCGGTCTGATACCACGGCCCCCAGGAGCCGTCGGGGCGCTTCGCGCGCACCTTCGTTGACGTGCCGGTTAAATCGCCGGTCATTGCGATCAGCGAGAAAGAGGTGTGCTGGGTGAGTTCGCGAACAGTTAGACCGGCTCCAAGCCCAATCAGCGGCTGCTCGGTGAGCGCGGTGTCACCCGCGGCGGGCGGCGCGGGGCCCGTCCTTTTCAGCGTTGAGTCCACTACCCACGCCACGATGACGAGGGTTACCGCGAAGGTAATCACCAACATCGCCGGAGCGCGATTGCGGGACTGCACGGGCCGATGTTACGTGTGGTTCTGGTGTTATCTATGGGACGACACGGCATCCGGCCGGAGAAACTCCACGAAAACGTGTTCGACGGCACCGCAGAGATTTGGTCCAATTGGACTCTGCGGTGCCGTCTGGTGACACGTTTCCCGGAGGTTTAGCTACCAGGCAGCGCTGCCACGGGTGGAGCAGCCAGGGCCGGCGCAGCCGCACCCGGCAGGGCACCTGCGGCGCCGGGCAACGCCTTCGCGGCGCCCGGTAAGGCGCCCGCGGCGCCCGGCAAGGCCTTCGCGGCGCCCGGCAAGGCACCTGCGGCGCCCGGCACGGCGCCTGCGGCACCCGGCAGGGCACCCGGTGCACCCGGCAAGGCACCCGGCAACGCACCCGCGGCACCCGGCAGGCCACCCGGCAGGCCACCGCCCTGGGCTTGAGTGATCGCCGGCATTATCAGGCCCTTGAGCAGGTCGATAGCCTGGCTCGCGCCCAACTGGTTGGCGGCTTGCATCACGTCATTGACCAGGCCGCCGCTACCACCCGAGCCGCCGCTGGGGGCCCCGCCGCCCAGAGACGATGGGTCACCGATGATCGGGTAGGTGCCGTCCGCGCCGGGGTCCAGTCCCGTCGGTGTGGTGATCGGCACCTCGCTGGGGGAGGCGAGGGAACCCGCCGGGCTGGTAAGGCCCGGCGTCGACAGAGCCGGGTTGGTCAGCCCCCCGGCAGCCGTCGACGGCAGGGCGGTACCCGGCGTAGTGAGGCCGGGACTCGTCAGGCCGGGACTGGTCAGACCCGGGCTGGTCAGGCTAGGACTGGTGCCCAAGCCCGGACTCGTCAACCCTGGACTGGTCAGGCCGGTGCCGCCGGCGGCCCCGCTGAGGGCCGGCACGGGTGGCAAATTGATCCCGAACGACGACAGGCCCTGGGACAGCGCGCCGATCAGCTCGTTCGGCAGGTCGGTCATCACGGCCGCCTGCTTGAATTCGTGGTGCTCGGGCGCCTTGGGGCTCGAAGTTGATTCGTAGACCAGGAAGTATGCGCAAGGACTCGCGACCGCCAAGGCGGAAACCGCGCTGATGGCTGTCGAGAGCTTGCGTCGACGTCGGTTCGGCACGGAAGTCTCCTCAATCTTGACTATGTGTAGTGGTGGTGTTCCCTGCCTGATTTGTCCGGCAAGAACCACACACAGTTGATGGTACGAGTGAGGAAGCTGTTACTGGAGTGACGATATTGAATCGTGAGGCAATTAGCACCTTGGGTGTTACCTCGGATTCGGGAGGCCCAAAATGCAGTCGCCAAATGGGTTAAGCCCACCCGGTCGGATACCCTAGGCAACCGATGACCGCTCGTTTTGACCTCCTCGTCGTCGGCTCCGGATTCTTCGGCCTGACCATTGCTGAGCGCGCGGCTACCCAACTCGGGAAGCGCGTGCTCGTCATCGACAAGCGACCCCATATCGGGGGTAACGCGTTTTCGGAAGCCGAGCCACAGACCGGGATCGAGGTGCATAAATACGGCGCCCACCTGTTCCATACCTCGAATAAGCGGGTTTGGGACTACGTGCGGCAGTTCACCGACTTCACCGACTACCGGCACCGAGTGTTCGCGATGCACAACGGCCAGGCCTACCAGTTCCCCATGGGACTTGGCCTGGTCGCGCAGTTCTTCGGGAAGTACTTCACGCCCGAAGAGGCGCGTCAGCTGATCGCGGAACAGGCCTCTGAGATCGACACCGCTGACGCGCAGAATCTCGAGGAGAAGGCCATCTCGCTGATCGGCCGGCCGCTTTACGAGGCGTTCGTCAAGGGCTACACCGCCAAGCAGTGGCAGACCGACCCCAAGGAATTACCGGCAGCCAACATCGCCCGGCTGCCGGTGCGGTACACCTTCGACAACCGGTACTTCAGCGACACCTACGAAGGCCTGCCCGTTGCGGGCTACACGGCGTGGCTGGAGAACATGGCCGCCGACGATCGCATCGAGGTCAGGCTGAACACCGACTGGTTCGACGTCCGGGATCGTCTGCGCGAAGAGAGTCCCGACGCGCCCGTTGTCTACACCGGCCCGTTGGACCGCTACTTCGGTTACGCCGAAGGTCGGCTCGGCTGGCGCACACTGGACTTCGAAATGGAAGTGCTACCTATCGGAGATTTTCAGGGCACGCCGGTGATGAACTACAACGACCTCGACGTGCCGTATACCCGCATCCACGAGTTCCGGCACTTCCACCTCGAGCGCGACTACCCGACCGACAAGACGGTGATCATGCGGGAGTACTCACGGTTCGCCGAGGACGACGATGAGCCCTATTATCCGATCAATACCGAGGCCGATCGTGCCCTGTTGGCCACCTACCGGGCGAGGGCGAAGTCTGAGACCGCCGCTTCGAAGGTACTTTTCGGCGGTCGACTGGGTACCTACCAGTATCTGGATATGCATATGGCGATTGCCAGCGCACTCAACATGTACGACAACACCCTCGCGCCACACCTGCGCGACGGCATCGCTTTGGTAGTAGAAGAGGAGGGCGCGGGCGCATGAGTGCCGTGAGCCTGCTGTCCCGAATAATCCTGCCGCGTCCGGGCGAGCCCCTAGACGTGCGCAAGCTGTACCTGGAGGAGTCGACCACCAACTCCAGACGGGCGCATTCGACAAGCCGCACCTCGCTGCAGATCGGCAAAGAGTCCGAGGTGTCGTTCGCCACGTACTTCAATGCGTTCCCGGCCAGCTACTGGCGCCGCTGGACGATCTGCAAATCAGTGGTGTTGCGCGTAGAGGTCACCGGCGCGGGGCGCGTCGACGTCTACCGGACCAAGGCCACCGGCGCACGAATCTTCATCGAGGGCCGCCAGTTCGACGGTGGCCCGGATGATCCCGCTACGCCGCACGTAGTCGAGGTCGAAGTGAGCCTCGGGCCATTCGAGGACGGCGGATGGATATGGTTCGACATCACCACCGACACGGCGGTCACTTTGCTCAGCGGCGGCTGGTACGCGACGGAACCCGCACCGGGCCAGGCCAACATCGCGGTCGGCATACCCACCTTCAACCGGCCCGCGGACTGCGCCAACGCGCTGGGTGAACTCACCGCAGACCCGTTGGTAGACCAGGTGATCGGCGCGGTGATCGTGCCCGACCAGGGCGTCCGCAAGGTGCGTGACCATCCGGACTTCCCCGCCGCGGCTGCCCGATTGGGCAACCGACTCTCCATTCATGACCAGCCCAACCTCGGCGGCTCGGGGGGCTACAGCCGGGTGATGTACGAGGCGTTGAAAAACACCGACTGCCAACAGATCCTGTTCATGGACGACGACATCCGCATCGAGCCGGACTCGATCCTGCGGGTGCTGGCCATCAGCCGCTTCGCCAAATCTCCGATGCTGGTGGGCGGGCAGATGTTGAATCTGCAGGAGCCGTCGCACCTGCACATCATGGGCGAGATTGTGGATCGGTCGAACTTCATGTGGACGGCCGCGCCACATACCGAGTACGACCACGATTTCGCCGAATACCCGTTGAACGACAACGAAGACAACAGCAAGCTGCTGCACCGGCGCATCGACGTCGACTACAACGGCTGGTGGACGTGCATGATCCCGCGGCAGGTCGCCGAGGAACTGGGACAGCCGCTTCCGCTGTTCATCAAATGGGACGACGCGGACTACGGCCTTCGAGCCGCCGAGCACGGCTACCCGACGGTCACGCTGCCCGGCGCGGCGATTTGGCACATGGCCTGGAGCGACAAGGACGACGCCATCGACTGGCAGGCTTACTTCCATCTGCGCAACCGGCTGGTGGTCGCGGCCATGCACTGGGACGGCGATGTCACCGGCCTGGTCCGCAGCCACCTGAAGGCGACGCTGAAACACCTTGCCTGCCTGGAATATTCAACGGTGGAAATCCAAAACCGGGCAATCGACGATTTCCTCGCCGGCCCGGAGCACATATTCTCGATCCTGGAGTCGGCGTTGCCCGAAGTGCACCGGATACGTAAGGAGTACCCCGACGCGGTGGTGTTGCCGGCCGCCTGCGAATTGCCCCCGCCGTTGCACCAAAGCCAGGCGATGAAGCCGCCGGTGAACCCGGTGTCCATCGGCTACCGGCTGGCCCGCGGGATCCTGCATAACCTCAAGGTCGCCGACCCCGCCCACCATGAACGGCCCGAGTACAACGTGCCGACCCAGGACGCGCGCTGGTTCCGGCTGTGCACGGTCGACGGCGTCACCGTCACGACGGCCGACGGATGCGGAGTGGTCTACCGGCAGCGTGACCGGCACAAAATGTTCACGCTCCTAGTTCAGTCGCTGCGTCGTCAGCGTCAGCTGGCCAGCCGGTTCGACGAGATGCGCAAGGCGTACCGGGACGCGTTGCCCGTGCTGTCCAGCAAGCAGAAGTGGGAGACGGTGTTGGCCCCCACCAGCGGACGGCCCAAAGAGCCCGAGCATGCCTGACGCCCTGCAAGCACGGGCACCGCACGGCGAGGTGGCCGCGATGGTGGCCGTTCAGTCGCTGCTGGCTGACCGGCCCGGTGTGCTGACCGCGGCGCGTGCGCTGTCGCACTTCGGCGAGCACGGCATCGGCTGGCTGCTGGTGTCGCTGCTGGGAGCGGTTCTGCAGCCACGCCGCCGGAGCGATTGGCTGGTCGCCGGGGCCGGCGCATTCGCCGCCCACGCCGCCGCGGTGCTGCTCAAGCGTTTGGTGCGGCGCAAACGGCCGCATCACCCGGCCGTTGCGGTGAACGTCGGCACACCCAGTCAGCTCAGCTTCCCGTCAGCGCATGCCACTTCGACCACGGCCGCGGCCATCCTGATGGGTCGCGCTATGTATCCAAAACGATTGTCGGGATTACCGCTGCCCGTGTTGCTCGTTCCACCGATGGCGATTTCGCGGATACTTCTTGGCGTGCACTATCCCAGCGACGTGGCCTGTGGGATCGGTCTCGGTGCAGCCGTCGCGGCCGTTGCGGTCCGGATGCGAGAGGTGTGGCGCACGTGAGCGCGGATAGCCAAGAGGCCGTGAAAGGCCCTCCGGCCAACCTGATCACCGGGGTGATCAAGGCGATGCGCCCGCGGCAATGGATGAAGAACGCGCTGGTGCTGGCCGCGCCGCTGGCGGCGCTGGGCGGGCCAATCCACCACGACTACGCTGCGGTGCTCATCCAGGTTTCGGTCGCGTTCGTCGTGTTCAGCCTCGGCGCCTCGTCGATATACCTGGTCAACGATGTGCGCGACGTCGAAGCCGACCGGCAGCACCCGACCAAGAGGTTCCGTCCGATCGCGGCCGGCGTGGTGCCCGCGTGGCTCGCCTACACCCTGGCGGCTGTCCTGGCCGTGGCCTCGCTCGCCATTGCGCGGTGGCTGACACCGAACCTTGCGGTGGTGATGGTTGTCTACATCGCCATGCAGCTCGGGTACTGCTTCGGCCTCAAGCACCAAGCGGTTATCGATATCTGCATCGTGTCGTCGGCGTTTTTGCTCCGGGCGATCGCCGGGGGTGTCGCCACCGGGATACCGCTGTCCCAATGGTTTTTGCTGACCGCGGCGTTCGGATCGCTGTTCATAGCGGCAGGCAAGCGCTATGCCGAGCTGCAACTGGCGGAGCGAACCGGCGCCAGGATCCGCAAGTCGCTGGAGAACTACACAAGCACCTACCTGCGGTTCGTCTGGACGATGTCTGCCACTGCGGTCGTCATGTGTTACGGACTGGTGGCGTTCGAGCGCGACCACCACTCGGGGTCCTGGTATGCGATCTCCATGGTTCCGTTCACCATCGCAATCCTGCGCTACGCGGTGGACGTCGATGGCGGGCTGGCCGGGGAGCCCGAAGACATCGCGCTCCGCGACCGGGTGTTCCAGGTGCTGGTTCTGGCGTGGATCGGAACCGTGGGTGCCGCTGTTGCCTTCGGTTAGTCCCGGTCGGCCGGCGTTCCCGTACAACATCGTGGTCCGGGTCAGTCTGTGGACCAGCGTGGTAATTGTCGCCGCGCTGTTCGGCTGGGGCAGTTGGCAACGGCGCTGGATCGCCGACGACGGACTGATCGTGCTGCGCACGGTACGTAATCTGTTGGCCGGCAACGGGCCGGTTTTCAACGAGGGCGAGCGGGTCGAGGCCAACACGTCCACGGCATGGACCTACCTGATGTATGCGGGCAGCTGGGTCGGTGGCCCGATGCGGATGGAATACGTGGCCCTGGCCCTGGCACTGACGCTATCCGTGCTGGGCGTGGCATTCCTCATGCTGGGAACGGGTCGGCTGTTCGCACCGAGTTTGCGCGGGCGCCGGGCGATCATGCTGCCCGCCGGCGCGCTGGTCTACATCGCGCTGCCACCGGCGCGTGATTTCGCCACATCCGGCTTGGAGAGCGGGCTGGTGCTCGCGTATCTGGGTTTGCTGTGGTGGATGATGGTCTGCTGGTCGCAGCCGTTGCGGATGCGCCCGGATAGCAGGGTGTTCCTCGGGGCGCTGGCCTTTGTCGCGGGGGGCAGTGTTCTGGTTCGGCCAGAGCTGGCGTTGATGGGTGGCGCTGCGCTGATCATGATGCTGATCGCGGCCCGGGACTGGCGCCGTCGCGTCCTGATCGTGGTGGCCGGCGGACTCGTGCCGGTCGCTTACCAGATCTTCCGGATGGGCTACTACGGCCTGCTGGTGCCGGGAACCGCCCTGGCCAAGGACGCGGCCGGGGACAAATGGCCGCAAGGCATGATCTACCTCTCGAATTTCAACGAGCCGTACGCGCTGTGGGCACCGATCGTGCTGTTGGTGCCGCTCGGATTGCTCGTGATGGCCGCGCGCCGCCGTCCGTCGTTCTCGCGGCCCATGCTGGCCCCCAACTACGGCCGGGTGGCTCGGGCGGTGCAAAGCCCGCCTGCCGTGGTGGCTTTCGTGATCGTGAGTGGACTGCTGCAGGCGTTCTACTGGATTCGGCAGGGGGGTGACTTCATGCATGGGCGGGTCTTGCTGGCGCCGCTCTTTTGCTTGCTGGCTCCGGTGTCCGTCATTCCGGTGGCAGTGTCCGACGGGCCCGATGGACCCGGCTTCTCGCGGGAGACCGGCTATTGGCTGGGTATTGCCGCCGCTGTGCTCTGGGTTGGGGTGGCCGGCTGGTCGCTGTGGGCCGCGAACTCCCCGGGAATGGGTGATGACGCCACCCGCGTCACCTACTCGGGAATCGTCGACGAGCGCCGTTTCTACGCTCAGGCCACCGGGCACGCCCATCCGCTGACCGCCGCCGACTATCTGGATTACCCACGGATGGCCGCCGTCCTGGTCGCGCTCAACAACACTCCGGACGGTGCGCTGTTGCTCCCATCCGGCAACTACACCCAATGGGATCTGGTACCCATGGTCCAGCCGCCGCCGGGGGCTTCTCCCGACGGCAAGTCGCCCCAAAAGCCGCAGCACACAGTTTTTTTCACCAACCTCGGGATGCTGGGAATGAACGTGGGCCTCGATGTCAGGGTGATCGACCAAATCGGGCTGGCGAACCCTCTGGCCCAGCACACGGCACGTGTGGAGCATGGCCGGATCGGGCACGACAAGAACCTCTTTCCGGACTGGGTGATCGCCGACGGTCCGTGGGTGAAGGTGCGTCCGGGTGTTCCGGGCTATCTGGACGTGCAGTGGGTCGCCGAAGCGGCGGCGGCCCTGCAATGCCCCGCGACCAAGGCAGTGCTGAGTTCAGTGCGCTCGCCGATGACTCCGCACCGGTTCGTTTCCAACTTCGTGAACGCCTACGAATTCACCCAGTACCGGATTGACCGGGTTCCGCTTTACGAGCTCGTGAGGTGCGGCCTGGACGTCCCCGACGCGGGCCCACCCGCACCCCGCGAGTAGCGTGCCGCAGATATTTTTTAAGGGAACTCTCAATGATCCCGGCCGCGCGCGGTCGTCCGGCCGCCCGAACGGTGGCAGCAAAAGCGCAATCGCGTTCTCACCAGCAATGCAGGCATGGACAGACACATGTGGAAACGCGATGTGGGAGCACCGATTCCGGCCGGAAAACCGTCATGAACAACCGCCAAACGATGGTTTGCGCGGCCTGCTCGATGAGAGAGCGCGCGCCATCTTGTGATTGACTACATGGGCACTGCTGCGCTCAGCGCATGCAGTTTGACGTAATCGAGAGCGCCCGGATGTGGGGATGCGCCGACTTGGGGATGCACCGAAAGGATAGGAAGCAAGGATGAGGCTTGTTGACAGGTTTCGCGGCGCCGCGGCGGTTTTGCCGCGCCGACTCCTGGTAGGGGCCGCGTCCGCGGCGCTGCTGTCGGGTCTGATTGGCGCCGTGGGGGGCGCGGCAACGGCTGGGGCGTTCTCACGCCCGGGCCTGCCGGTGGAGTACCTGCAGGTTCCGTCGGCCGCGATGGGCCGCAACATCAAGATCCAGTTCCAGAGCGGTGGGGCTAACGCGCCCGCGCTGTACCTGCTAGACGGTATGCGCGCCCAGGAGGATTACAACGGCTGGGACATCAACACCCCGGCATTCGAGTGGTACAACCAGTCGGGCATCGCCGTGGTCATGCCGGTGGGCGGCCAGTCCAGCTTCTACTCCGACTGGTACAAGCCCGCCTGCGGCAAAGCCGGCTGCACCACCTACAAGTGGGAGACCTTCCTGACCAGTGAGCTGCCGGCTTACCTGCAGAGCAACAAGCAGGTCAAACCGACTGGTAGCGCGGCCGTCGGTCTGTCGATGGCCGGGTCGTCGGCGCTGATCCTGGCGGCTTACCACCCCGACCAGTTCGTCTATGCCGGCTCGCTGTCGGCGCTGTTGGACCCGTCCCAGGGCATGGGCCCGACGCTGATCGGCCTCGCCATGGGTGACGCCGGCGGTTACAAGACCGCGGACATGTGGGGCCCGACGGGTGACGGTGGTGCATGGCAGCGCAACGACCCGTCGTTGCAGGTCGGCAAACTGGTCGCGAACAACACCCGGATCTGGGTGTACTGCGGTAACGGCAAGCCGTCGGACCTGGGCGGCGACAACCTGCCCGCGAAGTTCCTCGAGGGCTTCGTTCGCGACAGCAACCTGAAGTTCCAGACTGCCTACAACGGCGCCGGTGGCCACAACGCCATCTGGAACTTCGACGCCAACGGCACGCACAGCTGGGAGTACTGGGGTGCGCAGCTGAATGCCATGAAGGGTGACCTGCAGTCGAGCTTGGGCGCCACGCCGGGCGCGGGTCCGGCCACGGCTGCTGCTGCTGCTCCGGCGAGCGGCAGCGGCACCTAGGCGAGATAGCGGCAACACCAACAGCGGCGGCGGTCCTTCGGGATCGCCGCCGCTGTGGTGTTGCGTCAGGATGCCCGGGAGTGTGGCCTATTTCACTACCCTGCGGATCGGCGCGAGGGGTCGCTGGATACTGTGCTCACAGCGGATGGGCGATGGAGGGTGAGACATGCGGGGTGTACGGAGTCTGTCAGCGCTACTGCGGGTGATCTGCGTTGCCGCACTTTCGGTCGCATTCGGCAGCGTGGCCTTGACGGCGGGGGCCGGAATCACCGGCAAAGCCAGGGCGGCGGGTTACGAAAGCTTGATGGTGCCGTCGGCGGCGATGGGCCGGGACATCCCGGTGGCCTTCCTGGCCGGCGGTCCGCACGCCGTCTACCTGCTGGACGCCTTCGACGCCGCCCCGGACGTCAGCAACTGGGTCACCGCCGGCAACGCGATGAACACGCTGGCCGGCAAGGGGATTTCCGTGGTAGCGCCCGCCGGTGGCGCGTACAGCATGTACACCAACTGGGAGCAGGACGGCAGCAAGCAATGGGACACCTTCCTGTCCAGTGAGCTGCCTGGTTGGCTGTCCGCCAATAAAGGCTTGGCACCTGGCGGCCATGCCGCGGTGGGGGCTTCTCAGGGTGGTTACGCCGCGATGGCCCTGGCCGCCTTCCATCCCGACCGCTTCGGCTTCGCCGGCTCGCTTTCTGGATTCTTGTATCCGTCGAGCACCAACTACAACGGCGCGATCCTGGCCGGTATGCAGCAGTTCGGCGGCATCGACGGCAATGGAATGTGGGGTGCCCCCCAGCTGGGCCGGTGGAAGTGGCACGACCCGTGGGTGCATGCCTCGCTGCTGGCGCAGAACAACACCCGAGTGTGGGTATACAGCCCGACCACCCAGGACGCCAGCGATCCTGCCGCCATGATCGGCCAGGCCGGCGCGGCGATGGGCAGCAGCCGGGAGTTCTACTCGCAGTACCGCAGTGTCGGTGGGCACAACGGCCACTTCGATCTCCCGGCCGGCGGCGACAACGGCTGGGGCTCGTGGGCGGGCCAGCTCGGGGCCATGTCAGGCGACATCGTCGGCGCGATTCGCTAGTCAGGCGATCGGTACCGTGTAAGAGGTGCAGCAGAGGTCGGGCCGGCCGCCGCGTGCGCATAAGGATCTTCCCACTCTGCTGGCAGGAGAACATGGCCAAGAACGTCCGCGCTAGGCGCCACCGAATCCTGGCGTGGGTTGCGGCCTGCGCCATGGCACTCGTCGTGGGGCTGGTCATTGTGGCCGTGGTGATCATGCTGCGCAGCAACGAATCGACGCCCAACGCGGTGCCGCCCGGTGTATTGCCCCCGGGTGCTACCACGACCCACCCGCACAAAGCCCGGCCCGCCTCGCAGGACGCGTCTTGCCCCGACGTGCAGTTGATCAATGTTCCCGGCACCTGGGAGTCCGCGCCGCAGGACGACCCGCTCAACCCGGTGCAATTCCCGAATGCATTGCTACGTAACGTTACTGCGTCGATCGGCCAGGCGTTCCCGTCCTCCCGGGTGCAGCCGTACACCGTCCCCTACACGGCGCAGTTCAACAATCCGGTGGGCGGTGTCAAGCAGATGTCCTACGACGACAGCAGGGCAGAAGGCACCAAAGCGACGGTCCAAGCGATGACCGACATGACCAACAAATGCCCGTTGACCAGCTACGTGCTGATCGGCTTTTCACAAGGCGCGGTGATCGTCGGCGACATCGCCAGCGAGATCGGCGACGGCCGGGGTCCGGTGGATGACGACCTGGTGCTCGGTGTGACGTTGATCGCCGACGGCCGCCGGCAGCAAGGGGTGGGTCAGGAAATCGGGCCCAACCCGCCGGGCGAAGGTGCCGAGATAACCCTGCACGAGGTGCCCATCCTGGCCGGGATGGGGTTGACGATGACCGGCCCGCGGCCGGGCGGATTCGGCTCGCTCGACGGCAGGACCAACGAGATCTGCGCTCCGGGAGACCTCATCTGCGCCGCCCCGGCGGATGCGTTCAGCATCGCCAACCTGTCGAATACACTGAACACGCTGGCAGGTGGCGCCGGCCAGCCCGTCCATGCGTTGTATGCCACCACCCAGTTCTGGAACTTGGACGGGGCGCCGGCGACCGATTGGACGCTGAACTGGGCGCATGGGCAGATAGACAATGCCCCACATCCCAAACATGGGTGACATGGCTGTGTGATGGCCAGTCCGGAGAGCGATCGGCGGTACCTTGTGATTTGGTCTGCCGGGCGGCGCGCCTTAACATTAAGAGAAAATTAAGAGCAGTAAGAGGCTTGTGGTTGACCCGTTCGGGTCAAAGCCGGGTTGCACCGGCGCTGACCGCGCGCATGCGGGCGCGGGGCGCGGGCCGTCGGCGTAGCCGGCATTGAAGTGTGTGACAGGAGAGAACGGCATGGCGTACCACAACCCCTTCATCGTGGACGGGAAGATCAAGTTCCCGGCCAATACCAACCTGGTTCGGCACGTTGAGAAATGGGCGAAGGTTCGTGGCGACAAGCTGGCCTACCGATTTCTGGACTTCTCCACCGAACGTGACGGCATCGCCCGCGACATCCTTTGGTCAGATTTCAGCGCACGGAACCGCGCCGTCGGTGCGCGTCTGCAGCAAGTCACCCAGCCGGGTGACCGGATCGCCATCTTGTGCCCGCAGAACCTCGACTACCTGATCTCCTTCTTCGGTGCGCTGTATTCCGGCCGGATCGCGGTCCCGCTCTTCGACCCGGCCGAGCCGGGTCACGTCGGCCGGTTGCACGCGGTACTGGACGACTGCACCCCGTCCACAATCCTGACCACCACCGACGCGGCTGAGGGCGTCCGCAAGTTCATCCGTGCCCGTTCCGCCAAGGAGCGGCCGCGCGTTATCGCCGTTGATGCCGTTCCCACCGAGGTCGCCTCCACCTGGCAGGAGCCAGAGGCCAGCGAGAGCACCACTGCGTACCTGCAGTACACCTCGGGCTCCACCCGCACGCCGACGGGCGTGATGATCAGCCATCTGAACCTGCCCACCAATGTGCTGCAGGTGCTTAATTCCCTGGAGGGCACCGAAGGTGACCGCGGCTGCATGTGGCTGCCGTTCTTCCACGACATGGGCCTGATCACCGCGCTGTTGGCGCCGGTAATGGGCCAGAGCTTCACCTTTATGACGCCCGCCGCGTTCGTGCGCCGGCCCGGCCGGTGGATCCGCGAACTCGCCCGCAAGCCAGGCGAGACCGGCGGCGTCTTCTCGGCCGCGCCGAACTTTGCGTTCGAACATGCTGCCATGCGCGGCCTGCCTCGCGACGACGAGCCGCCGCTGGACCTGAGCAACGTCAAGGGAATCCTCAATGGCAGTGAGCCGGTTTCGCCGGCGTCGATGCGCAAGTTCTACGAGGCGTTTGCGCCGTACGGGCTGCAGGAGACCGCCATCAAGCCGTCCTACGGTCTGGCCGAGGCGACACTGTTCGTCTCGACCACTCCGAAGGACGAGAAGCCCAGGATCATCCAGGTGGACCGGGACGCGCTGAACAAGGGCAGCTTCGTCGAGGTGGCCGCCGACGCGCCGAACGCCGTTGCGCAGGTTTCCGCGGGCAAGATCGGCGTCGACGAGTGGGCGGCCATCGTCGATACCGACTCGGCCAGCGAGCTGGCCGACGGGCATATCGGCGAGATCTGGCTACATGGCAACAACCTGGGTTGTGGCTACTGGGGCAAGGAAGAAGAGTCTGCCCAGACTTTCCGAAACATCCTCAAGTCGCGTATCCAGGAATCGCACGCCGAAGGCGCTCCGGACGACGGGCTGTGGGTGCGCACCGGCGACTACGGCACCTACTACGACGGCCACCTCTACATAGCGGGCCGGATCAAGGACCTGGTCATCATCGATGGCCGCAACCACTACCCGCAGGACCTGGAGTCCACGGCGCAGGAGTCCACCAAGGCGCTGCGGATCGGCTACGTGGCCGCCTTTTCCGTCCCGGCGAACGAGTTGCCGCAGACGGTGTTCAACAATCCGCACGCCGGACTGAAATTCGATTCCGAGGACACTTCCGAGCAGCTGGTCATCGTCGGCGAGCGGGCCGCCGGGTCACACAAACTGGACTACGAACCGATCGCCGACGACATCCGGGCGGCCATCGCCGTCGCGCACGGGGTGACCGTGCGTGACGTGCTGTTGGTTTCGGCCGGAACGATTCCCCGTACCTCCAGCGGCAAGATCGGCCGCCGCGCGTGCCGCGCGGCTTACCTTGACGGCAGTCTGCGCAGCGGCGTCGGTTCCCCGACGGCCTTTGCCAGCGAATCGAACTGAGCGCGGTAACCATGACAGAGAACGATCTCCCGGAGCCCGACCAATCGGGCGTGCCCGCCAACAAGACCGAGTTGACGGTCCCCGAGATGCGGCAGTGGCTGCGCAACTGGGTCGGTAAGGCGGTGGGGCAGGCGCCCGACGCGATCGACGAGTCCGTGCCCATGGTGGAGCTGGGCTTGTCGTCGCGAGATGCCGTGGCAATGGCCGCCGACATCGAGGACATGACCGGCGTCACGCTGTCGGTCGCGGTGGCTTTCCAGCATCCGACCATCGAAGCGCTGGCGACCCGCATCGTTGAGGGCGAGCCGGAACGACCGGACGACGACGGCGACACCTTCGACTGGACGCGTACCGGCCCGGCCGAACGCGTCGACATCGCGATCGTTGGCTTGGCCACGCGACTGCCCGGGGACATGAACAGCCCCGAAGAAACCTGGCAGGCGCTGCTGGAAGGCCGCGACGCCATTACCGATCTGCCCGAGGGGCGCTGGTCGGAATTCCTGGAAGAGCCGCGGCTGGCCGCGCGAATTGCACAGGCCCGCACCCGTGGCGGCTACCTGAAGGACATCAAGGGCTTCGATTCGGAGTTCTTCGCGGTGGCCAAAACCGAAGCCGACAACATCGACCCGCAGCAGCGGATGGCGTTGGAGCTGACCTGGGAGGCACTGGAGCACGCCCGTATCCCGGCGTCCAGCCTTCGCGGCGAGTCCGTCGGCGTCTATGTCGGATTCACCAACGCCGACTACGGCTTCCTGGCGATTTCTGATCCCACCCTCGCGCATCCCTACGCGATCACCGGTAACTCCCACGCGATCATTGCGAACCGGGTGTCCTACTTCTTCGACTTCCGTGGACCGTCGGTCGCCGTTGATACCGCATGCTCGAGTTCGCTGGTGGCAATGCACCAAGGCGTGCAAGCGCTGCGCAACGGCGAGGCCGATGTGGTGGTGGCCGGCGGCGTCAACGCGCTGATTACGCCCGCGGTGACTCTGGGTTTCGATGAGATCGGCGCGGTGCTGTCGCCGGATGGCCGGATCAAGTCGTTCTCGTCGGACGCCGACGGTTACACCCGCTCCGAGGGCGCCGGCATGGTGGTGCTCAAACGGATCGCCGATGCCCGCCGCGACGGCGACCAGATCCTGGCCGTCATCGCCGGCAGTGCGATCAACCACGACGGCCGGTCCAACGGCCTGATCGCACCCAACCAGGATGCGCAGGCCGAGGTGCTCCGCCGGGCCTATAAGGACGCCGGCATTGATCCCCGCAACGTCGACTACATCGAGGCGCACGGCACCGGCACCGTCCTGGGCGACCCGATCGAGGCCGAGGCGCTGGGCCGCGTCATCGGCAGGGGCCGTCCCGCCGATCAGCCAGTGCTGCTGGGCGCGGTGAAAACCAATGTGGGGCATATGGAATCGGCCGCCGGCGCGGCCAGCATGGCCAAGGTGGTGCTGGCGCTGCAGCACAACAAGGTGCCGCCGTCGATCAACTTCGCCGGACCCAGCCCCTATATCGACTTCGACGCAATGCATTTGAAGTTCGTGGACACCGCAACCGACTGGCCGCGATACGGGGGCTACGCGGTCGCGGGGGTGTCGAGCTTCGGCTTCGGCGGGGCGAACGCGCACATGGTGGTGCGCGAGGTGCTGCCACGCGACTTTGCCGAGCCCAAGCCGCGTGCGGTGGCGCCGGCGGAGTCTGCTGGGACGCCCGCCCAGGTCGGCGACTTCGAAAGCCACTCGTTACGTTTCGACGAGTACGGGGAGATCATCCCCGACGCATTCATTCCCGACGAGGCGGACCCCGAGCTCCCGGGCGTCACCGAGGAGGCGCTGCGGCTCAAGGAAATCGCGCTGAACGAACTCGCCACTGAAGAGGTTGCCTCGCCACTGATTCCACTCGCGGTGTCGGCGTTTTTGACCTCGCGCAAAAAGGCCGCCGCCGCCGAGCTGGCCGACTGGATGGAATCCCCGGAAGGCCAGGCATCGTCACTGGAATCGATCGGTCGCTCGCTATCGCGCCGTAGCCACGGCCGATCCCGCGCGGTGGTGCTCGCTCGTGACCATGCGGAAGCCGTCAAGGGCCTGCGCGCGGTGGCCGAGGGCAAGCAGCGGCCGAACGTGTTCAGCGTTGACGGCCCGGTCAGCAACGGCCCGGTCTGGGTGTTGGCCGGATTCGGCGCCCAGCACCGCAAGATGGGCAAGAGCCTGTACCTGCGCGACGCGGTTTTCGCCGAATGGATCGAGAAGGTCGACGCCCTGGTCCAGGACGAGCTGGGCTACTCGGTGCTCGAACTGATCCTGGACGATTCGCAGGACTACGGCATCGAAACCACCCAGGTCACCATCTTCGCGATCCAGATCGCGCTGGGTGAGCTGCTCAAGCATCACGGCGCCAAGCCCGCCGCGGTGGTCGGCCAGTCGCTGGGCGAGGCCGCGTCGGCCTACTTCGCCGGCGGCCTGTCGCTGCCGGACGCCACCAGGGCGATCTGCTCTCGTTCGCATCTGATGGGTGAGGGCGAGGCGATGCTATTCGGCGAGTACATCCGGCTGATGGCGCTGGTGGAGTATTCCGCCGACGAGATCAAAACGGTGTTCTCCGAATTCCCCGACCTCGAGGTGTGCGTCTACGCCGCACCCACCCAGACCGTCATCGGCGGCCCCCCGGACCAGGTGGACGCGATCATCGCCCGCGCCGAATCCGAGGGCAAGTTCGCCCGCAAGTTCCAGACGAAGGGCGCCAGCCACACCCAGCAGATGGATCCGCTGCTCGGCGAGCTCACCGCGGAACTGCAGGGCATTAAGCCGATGAGCCCGACGGCCGGGATCTACTCCACCGTGCACGAGGGCAGCTACGTCAAGCCCGGTAGCGACCCGATCCACGACGTCGAGTACTGGAAGAAGGGGCTGCGGCACAGCGTCTATTTCACCCACGGCATCCGCAATGCCGTCGACAGCGGCCACACCACCTTCGTGGAGCTGGCGCCCAACCCGGTCGCGCTGATGCAGGTGGGGCTGACGACAGCGGATGCCGGCCTGCATGACGCTCAGCTGATCCCGACGCTGGCCCGCAAGCAGGACGAGGTCGAGTCGATGGTCTCGACCATGGCGCAGCTCTATCTGTACGGCCATGACCTGGACATCCGCACGCTATTTTCCCGCGCAAAAGTCCCGGAGGATTACGCCAACATTCCACCGACCCGGTTCAAGCGCAAAGAGCACTGGCTGGACGCGCACTTCTCCGGCGACGGTTCGGTAATGATGCCCGGGGCTCACGTCGCCCTGCCGGACGGCAGGCACGTCTGGGAATACGCACCGCGGGATCAAACCGATCTCGCCGCGCTGGTGCGAGCCGCTGCCGCGGGTGTACTTCCGGATGCAGCGCTGACGGCCGCCGAGCAGCGGGCGGTTCCCGGTCTGGGCGCCCGGCTGGTGACGACGTTGACCCGCCACCCCGGCGGTGCCTCGGTTCAGGTGCACGCCCGGATCGACGAGTCCTTCACCCTGGTCTATGACGCGCTGGTGGTGCGGGGCGGTTCGGAAGCAATATTGCCGGCCGCGGTGGGTGCGGGCATGGCCTTGTCGACCGGGGATGCCGCTGCGGGCGTCACGCCCGAGGTAGCCGCGGAAGACCCGGACGCCCAAACGCTGGGCGACAGCCTGACTACCCGCTACATGCCGGTCGGTTTCACGCGGTGGACCCCGGATTCCGGAGAGACCATCGCAGACCGGCTCGGCGCCATCGTGGCGGCGGCCATGGGCTACGAGCCCGAGGACCTGCCGTGGGAGGTCCCGCTGATCGAGCTGGGCCTGGACTCGTTGATGGCGGTGCGGATCAAGAATCGCGTCGAATACGACTTCGACCTCCCGCCGATTCAGTTGCAGGCGGTGCGCGACGCCAATCTGTACAACGTCGAGAAGCTGATCGAGTACGCGCTCGAGCACCGCGACGAGGTGGAGCAGCTGCACGACTACCAGCAGGTTCAAACGGCTTCGGAAATGGCCACCGTCATTGCCGAGGCAGAGTTGCTGGACGCACCGGCATCGCCACCGGCCTCGGACGTCCCGGTCCCACCGCCGCCGACGGATCCGGCTGGCCCCTCGGGTGCTAACGCCAACGGTGCCAACCCGAATCTTGCCGGCGCGGCCGAAACGCTCAACCAGGAGGCGATCGCCAAGGCGCTCAACTCCGATGTGCCGCCGCGCGATGCTTCTGAGCGGGTCACCTTCGCCACTTGGGCGATCGTCACGGGTAAGTCCCCGGGCGGCATTTTCAACCCGTTGCCCAAGCTGGACGGTGACAGTGCCGCCAAGATGGCGCAGCGGCTCTCGGAGCGCGCCGAGGGACCGATCACCACCGAGGACGTATTGACGTCGGACAACATCGAGGCGCTGGCAGACAAGGTTCGCAATTATCTTGAGGCCGGCCAGATCGACGGGTTCGTGCGCACGCTGCGTGCGCGTTCCGAAACCGATCCGAAAGTCCCGGTGTTCGTGTTCCACCCGGCCGGCGGCTCGACGGTGGTGTACGAACCGCTGCTCGGTCGGCTGCCGGCGGACACCCCGATGTATGGCTTCGAGCGCGTCGAGGGCACCATCGAAGAGCGTGCGGCGCAATACGTTCCCAAGCTGATCGAGATTCAGGGCGACGGGCCGTACATCCTGGCGGGCTGGTCGTTGGGCGGAGTGCTGGCCTACGCGTGCGCGATCGGTCTGAAGCAGCTGGGCAAGGACGTTCGGTGGGTGGGTTTGATCGACGCGGTGCGTGCGGGCGAAGAGATCCCAGCGACCAAGGAGGAGATTCGCAAACGCTGGGATCGTTACGCCCGGTTCGCCGAGAAGACCTTCAACGTCACCATCCCGGCGATCCCCTACGAACAGCTCGAGGAGCTCGACGACGAGGGCCAGATCCGGTTTGTTCTGGACGCGGTCAAAGCGAGCGGTGTGCAGATCCCGGGCGGGATCATCGAGCACCAGCGCACGTCGTATCTGGACAACCGGGCAATCGACACCGCCGATATCCAGCCATTCGATGGGCACGTCACCCTTTACATGGCCGATCGCTACCATGACGACGCGATCATGTTCGAGCCGCGGTATGCCGTTCGCAAGCCGGACGGCGGCTGGGGTGAGTATGTTTCCGACCTCGAGGTCGTGCCCATCGGTGGCGAACACATCCAGGCCATTGACGAGCCGATCATCGCCAAGGTCGGCGCGCACATGAGCCAGGCTTTAGACCAGATCGAAGTCGAGATCAAGACAAGTCAGGTGGGCAAGTAGTGACGGGTATCGTGCAACCTCCCGCCCTGCACACGACGGCCGAGAAGCTGGCCGAGCTGCACGCTCGCATCGAGTTGGCCAAAGAGCCCGGCGGCGAGAAGGCCGCTGCCAAGCGCGACAAGAAGGGCATCCCGAGCGCCCGCGCGCGGGTGCACGCCCTGGTTGACCCCGGCACCTTCCTGGAGATCGGCGCACTCGCCAAGACCCCCAACGACCCCAACGCCCTGTACGGCGACGGGGTGGTCACCGGCCATGCCCTGATCGACGGCCGGCCGGTCGGGGTGTTCTCCCACGATCAGACGGTGTTTCAGGGCACCGTCGGCGAGATGTTCGGCCGCAAGGTGGCCCGGTTGATGGAGTGGTGCGCCATGGTCGGCTGCCCGATCATCGGCATCCAGGACTCAGGTGGCGCCCGCATCCAGGACGCGGTCACCTCGCTGGCCTGGTATGCGGAACTTGGGCGCCGCCACGAATTGTTGTCGGGAATCGTGCCGCAGATCTCCCTCATCTTCGGTAAATGCGCAGGGGGCGCGGTCTATTCGCCGATCCAGGACGATCTCCTTGTCGCGGTGCGCGATCAAGGTTACTTCTTTGTCACCGGTCCGGACGTGATCCAGGAAGTCACCGGCGAAGAGGTCACCCTCGACGAGCTGGGCGGCGCCGATGTGCAGGCCCGCTACGGCAACATTCATCACGTCGTCGACTCCGAGGCCGAGGCATTCCAGTACGTCCGTGACTTCCTGTCGTTCCTGCCGTCCAACGTCTTCGACAAGCCGCCAATCGTCAATCCCGGGCTCGAGCCGGAGATCACTCCGACCGACCTCGAGCTCGACTCGATCATCCCGGACTCCGACAATGCGGCCTACGACATGCACGAGATCCTGCTGCGGATCTTCGACGACGGCGATTTCCTGGAGGTCGCCGCGCAGGGCGGGCAAGCGATCATCACCGGCTTCGCGCGGGTCGACGGCCATCCGGTCGGCGTGATTGCCAACCAGCCGATGTACCTGGCGGGGTCGATCGACAACGACGCGTCCGACAAGGCGACCCGATTCATCCGGTTCTGCGACATCTTCGAGATCCCGCTGATCTTCGTCGTCGACACTCCCGGTTTTCTGCCGGGGGCCGAGCAGGAGAAGAACGGCATCATCAAGCGCGGCGGCCGGTTCCTCTCCGCGGTCGTGGAGGCCGACGTGCCTAAGGTGACGATCACCATCCGCAAGTCCTACGGCGGTGCGTACGCGGTGATGGGCTCGAGGCAGCTGACCGCCGACTTCAACTACGCGTGGCCCACGGCGCGCATCGCCGTGATCGGCGCCGAAGGGGCCGCGCAGCTGCTGATGAAGCGTTTCCCGGACCCGAAGGCGCCCGAGGCGCAGGCGATCAAGAAGGACTTCATCGAGGGCTACAACCTCAACATGGCGATCCCGTGGACCGCCGCCGAGCGCGGTTTCATCGACGCGGTCATCGACCCGCACCAGACGCGGTTACTGCTACGCAAGTCATTGCGGCTGCTCCGGGACAAGCAGTTGTGGTGGCGCGTCGGTCGCAAGCACAGCCTGCTGCCGCTCTAGCAGTACGGCGAGCAGACACAAAAGCGCCCAATTCGCCGGCGTGTCGGGTGCTTTTGTGTCTGCTCGCCGGTCAGCTAGCTACGGCTTGATCCGAATCTCGCCGGGAGACCACCATCCACTGCGCGTCGCGGTGCCCAAGTCCAGTTGCGCCGGACGCGCATCCACCAAGGTCTCGAACCTGCGCAGTGAGCCCCAGTCGCGACCCCAGTCGTGGGACAGGTAGGTGGACATCACATGGGCACGCAGCAGCAAGTCGGTGATACCCAGCAGGCCCCCGTTGACGCCGTCCTCCCAGGTGTCGGTGTCTTGCTTCTTCGCGTTGTAGTCCGGCGTGATGCGGTACTTGGGGATCTCGGTGACGCCGTTGACGTGCAACATCGGCTGTTGGCAGGGGAAGGCCAGCCCGACGGCCCAGTCCAGCAATACCGGCTGCGACGAGCCGAGGTATTCCTGCACGGAGCGCAGCTCCGGTACCCGCGGCGGGGTCACCGCGATCCAGGCCTCCGGCGTCAGCGACAGGTCCTCGGCCACCACCCGGACCGCGACCGCGTCGGCGGGCATCTGAGACCGGGCGAAACGCAGGTTGCGCCACACTTTCGGCTGCTCCCCGTACAGGTCGTAGGGCACCAGCCGCCCGGCTGGCAGCAAATCGCCGCCGGGACCGGGCTTGGCGTATTCCAGCACGACGGTCTGCCCATCGGTGTGCCCGTGCAGCACGCTGTTCCCGGCGATCTCGCCCGCGGCGGTCACCACGACCAGTGGGTGGCCGGCATCCGGCTTCGGCAGCTGGTACCAGGCCGACGCCAGCCTGCTCTGCTGTTGCGGGCCGGTGGTGTAACTGCCGGCCAGCGGAACCTGGTCGGGATTGAGGCCGTAGGGCAGCGGCACCCGCGAGCCGTTGATGCCCGGCGTCTCCAGCTTGGTCGGGGCGTCCCAGTCGTAGTCGGTGCCCGGCTGCGGCACCGACGTCTCCTTGACGGATTCGGCGAGGGTGCGTTCCGGTACTCCGTTGGAGGTGAACCCGGTGGGATTGACTCCGCCCAGCGGGCCCAACGAACCGTAACCGCCGGGCTCTCCCGATTTGATGGGCGCCATGAATCCAGCGTTGCTGTCCGGCTCGACGAGCAGGTCGTCGGCCAGCCCGCAGCCGCCGGCTAACTCCCGCAGGTTGGCCCAGCCGTTGGAGTAGGTGGGGTATTGACGCACGATCCCGGCCACCATCGATGCGATGAATACCAGCGCCATGAATCCGGCCGCTATCGGGATGGGCGCGGCCGTCACCGCTCGCGCCAGCCGGCCCTCGCCGTGGTCCCGTGACGCGAAGTGCAGCCCGATCGCGCAGAGGGCGGCGATGGCGAACAGGACGAAAAAGCCTGTGCTGATGCTGATGCCGTGGAATCTGGGCATCACGTTGTTGAACGGCACGCCGTAGCTCGAGACGTACCACCAGCCGTTGGTGGTGGCGAAGCACAGCGCCAGGATGAACAGCACCGCAGCAAGGAACGCCATCCGGTTCCGCGACCACCGCAGTATCGCCGGCGATACCAGCACCGTCGTGAGTGCGGCCATCGCCGCGCCCACCGCGGCGAACAGCCCGAAGTGATGCACCCACTTGGTCGGGGTGAACATCAGGAAGAACATGGTGCCGAAGATGACACCCATCAGCCGCCAGGCCGGTCCGCGGGCCACGCCGGGAACTCGCTTGCGCCGCAACATGATGAACACCGCGGTGAACAGACACAGCGCGGTGATCAGGAAGCCGAATCGGCGCGACAGCGAGCCGTCGACCGTGGGCAAGATCAGATAGTAGTAGCGCAGGTTCTCGGTGTACCACGCTTGGCTCGGGCCGACCGCGGTGCGGATTCGGGTGGCTTCCAACACCGTTGACAGCGTCTGGTCGGCGAACACGACGGTCAGGATGACAGTCCCGGCGGCCAGGATCGGGGCCACCAACGGCCAGGTTCCGACGACACGATGACGCCGCACCAAGATTCGCAGTATCGGCCGGCCGCCGGCGATCAATGCGGCCACGGCGATCAGGCCGGTGGGCTGGACGCCCAGGGTGAATGCCGCGGTCACGACCGCCAGCGCCGCTGGTGTCAGCCGAGATGCGCACATGGAGCGCTCGATAAGCACGTAGGTGATCAGTGAACCGAGCGCGATGATGGGTTCGGGGCGAAGGCCGTTGTCGAACGGCATCCACGCGGTCAGCAGGACCAGGCCGGCCGCCCAGTTGGCGGCCTTGCTTGACGTCACCGCGGGCCCCAACCGAGGCAGCACCTCGCGCGACAACAGCAGCCAGCAGACCACTCCGGCGACCAAGTCCGGCAACCGGATCCACAGGCTGGCGTCGCTGACGTGGGTCATCAGTGCCAGCAGGTTGTAGTACCAGCCGAAAGGATCCTCGGGGCTGCCGAACCAACGGAAGTAGTTGGACATGTAGCCGGCACGGTCGGCGACCCGGGCCATCCCAAGGATGTAGCCGTCGTCGGAGGAGTTCGCTCCTATCACGTGCCAGAGCAGGAAGCCGAATATCACCGTGGCGTCGGCCAGCGTGAACTTGCGCCAGCGGGTCGGAATCAGCCGGTGCATCCGCCGGCCGTCCAACTGGTCCAGGCGCCACAGCGCCACCAGCGCGACGATCGTGGACACCACCGCCAGCACCATCGCCGTCAGCTTCAGTGTCGTTGGGGTGGTGGAGAACCGAGTATCGATGGTCGCCGAAAGCCGAAGTCCCGCCGGTGCCGGACCGGTCAGGTCGGTGAACACCCCAACGATTTGCGGACGCAGGTTGGGATCGGCAAATCCTCCATGCACAGGCTTGCCCGCCGGGTCGGTTAACCCAACGAAGGTGGCGAAGGCGCCGGCCTGGGTGGAAGTGATCTCGATGCGCTGACATTGCGGGGACGACACCTGATCCCTGGGCGCGCTGGCAAGCACAACGTTGCGGTCGGTGATGATGACACGCTGGCTGCTGGCGACGACGAACAACGCATTCAGCGCGGCGTCCTTGCCCTTCTTGGGCGCCGTACTCAGCACGACCCCGCCCTCCGGCGGCAGGCCGTTCACCACGGAACACGGCACGGTTGCCGTCACGTCGACCGGCGTCAGCGAGATCAATGGCGCCGTCACACTGTTCATCTCGTCGTTCGCACCGCGAGTCTGCGGCCAGTTCAGTGTCGCGGTGGTCTGCACGACGGGCAGCAGCGGCGTCGCGACCGACAACGCGAATCCGATCAGCCCGGCGATGGTCGCCACCCAGCGCGTCACGCGGACGTTTTGGGGCCTCATGGTAGCGCCCGAATCGGTCCCTGCCGGCTCCAGCCGCGCACGGTGGTCACACCCTGTTGCACAACGGCATCCGGTGCAAGATCGGTCGGCACCAACGGGTAATACTTTTCGACCGATCCCCAGTCGCGGTGCCAATCGCCGCGCAGGTACGTCGAGATCGTCGAGGTGCGCAGCAGCGCCTGAGTGAACAGGAACGGACCGCCGGCTTCGCTGGCCTGCCACCCGTTCGACGACGCCGCGGTCTGTTTGTGATCGGGCAGGATGCGGTATTGCGGAAGTTCGGCAACGCCAAGGTGTTCGGAGAACGGCCGCTGGCAGGGGAAGTTCGCGGCCGCCGCGATGTCCAGCAGCACCGGCGTCTGTGACCCCATCAGCTGCTGCAGGGTTTGCAGCACAGGCACCCGCGGCGGCGTGAACGCGAACCACTGCTCGGAACTCAGGTTTGGGTCGTACGCGACGATGCGTGCCACGTTGGCCTCCGGAGGTGCCCAGGTCAGCGGGAACCGCAGATTGCGCCACGCCGGCTCCGGCCCGATGTCGATCGGAGTCACTTCCGTGAGCGGCTGGGTGGTGCCGTCTGGGCGAGCCACGCCCCACTGCAACTTCAGCGACTGCCCGTAGGTAAAGGTGCCATCCTCTTTGTACGACCAAATAGCACCGGCCGCGGACACTACCACGAGCGGCCGATCGGGGCTGGTCTCTTTCCAATTGGTGGGCAGCTGGTACCACGCCGAGGTCGCCGTGGCGGCCAGCGAGTTCTCGCCGTAGCTGCCGATCACCGGCGTGCGGGCCGGGTCGAGGCCGAACGGCAGTGCGGCATGCGATCCGTTGACCCCGACGGGGCCCTTGCCGCCGGCCGTACCCGCGGAATCACTCATGGCGGCGTTGGGTTTGTTAGGTGACGCGTCGGAATTCACCACCCCCGGTTTGGTCACCACCGGGTACGACCTCAGGTCGTCGCCCACCCCTTCGGGTTTGAAGCCGACGGGGTTGATCCCGCCGAGCGGGCCGTCGGGGCCAACGGTCTGTCCGGGCGCCGGCTGCAGCAGCCCGGCGTTCGGGTCGGGTTCGGTCAGCACGTCATCGGCCATCGCGCAGCTGGTGCTGGACAACCCCGAACTGATTGCGGCCAGGTTGGATTTGGCGGTGGTGTAGAGCGGGTAACGGCCCACCGCGCCCTTGGCCAGCGAGCCGACGTCGCCGAGCACCATGATCGTTGCGACCACCAGCAGCGGGGTCGATGCCAGGACGCGGTTGCGCCGATTGTTCTTGACTTCGGTGTGGCCGGCGTAGTCCATCCGGAAGTGCTGCCAGGCGGCCAGCAGCCCGGTGATGATCGACAGCGTCAGGAACATCGACGTCACCGGATGGCTGGCGATGACGGGCTGGATGTCGAACCACGGCACCCCGTAGTTGCCGACGCCAAACCAGCCGTTGATGCCGGACGTGGCCACCGCCAGCACGAACAATAGTGCCGTCACGTACAGGGTCAGGTTGCGGCGGTTGTGCAGGCCGATCCGGGCCAACGCGAAGGCGGTGACCGCACCGAGGGCACCGGCCAGCCCGGCGAACGCACCGAACTGAATCGCCCACTTCGTGGGGGTGAACGTCAGGAGCAACAGGCCGATCGCGCTGGTGCCGAGCAATCGCCACGCCGGGCCGCCGGCCAATCCGGGGACCCGGCCGCGGCGCAGCAGGATGACGAGCATTCCGAACAGACACAACAGCAGCACCAGCACCGCGAATCGCCGCGACATCGACCCGTCCGGGTTCGACTCCACGGTAAGGAAGTAATAGCGCAGCCAGTCTTGGTACCAGGCGATCGTCGGCCCGACCTTGTATTTGATGCGTATCGACTCGGCGACGGCGGCCAGCGTTTCGGAGCGGAACACCACCACGGTGATCAGCGACAGCGCAGCCGCCAGCACCGCGAGTGGGGCAAGCAACCCGTCGGTCGGCCGGCGCCGCCGGATCGTCTGGGCGATGGCGCGGGCACCGGTCAGCAATGCTGCGACGGCGACCAACCCCTGCGGAGCCAGCGTCGCCGCCAGGATCGCGACCACGATCGCGACCGCGGCGGGAGCCAATCGCTGTAACGCGATCGCGCGCTCCACCAGCATCCAGGTGACCAGTACCCCCAGGGCGATCAGTGGTTCAGGGCGCAGGCCGTTGTTGAACGGCAGCCAGGCGGCCAGGAAGACGGCTCCCGCGGTGAACACGGCCACCCGGTTGGCCGCTAAGCCACCCTTTCCGGGTCCCAGCCGCCGCAGCACCCAGTGGCCGATGATGAGCCAGCACGCGATCCCGGCCAGCGTGGCCGGCAGTCGCATCCACACGCCCGCGGTGCTCACCGATGCCAACTTGGCCAGCACCGCGAGATACCAGTCGAACGGCGCCTCGGTGGTCCCGAAGTACCGGTAGTAGTTGGCCACGTAGCCGGCTTTCGGCGCTACCCGCGCGATGGTCAGGTTGTAGCCGTCGTCCGACGAGGTGGCACCGATGACATGCCAGAGCAGCAGCGTTCCGATTACGCCGACGTCCGCGAGCCAAGTCGCAGCGCCGACGTGGCGCCACTTGGGGGACCGCCAGTCGACCAGTGTCGCGCCCCGGCTGTGGCGATCCAGCGCCGCCAAACCGAGGATCGCGACCAAGACCGCCAGCACAGCCAGGACTAGCACGATCTTCTTGATCGCGGTGGGCGCCGTAATGAACCGGGTGTCGATGTCGACGCGGGCGGACAAGTCGGGCTGCGCAGGCACCTCCAGGTCGGTAAAGATCCCGCCCACCTGCGGTTTCTTTTCGGCGGGCAGCCTGCCTGCGGCACCGGGTATGCCGACGAATTCCGCGCCGACACTGCTGCCGTTTGCCCAGGTGTGCAGCCTGCTGCAGGCGCCGGCGGCCACCGCCGAGCGCTGCGCCACCGCTGCCACGGTATCCCGGAACGCGACGACGACCACGTCTTTATCGGCGCGTACGAAGAGCCCGTTTTTGCCGGTATCCACCCCGCCGCTCGGCAGCGTCGAGACCACCAATCCGCCCGCGGCAGGCAAGGTGGCGATTGCCGAGCAGGGAATGGAGATGTCGAGCGCGCGCGGCGCGCCGGACACCAGCGGGGCGGTGATCTGGGTTACGTGGCCTGCGGGTCCGTCCGAGGTACCTTGCGGCCAAAGGACGGTCGCTGTGGTCTGTTTCACCGGAAGCACCGGGACAACGACGCACAGCAGCAGGCCCACCAATCCGGCGCCGACGGCGATCAACCGCGGGATCCGCTGCGATCGCCGATTACCGTCGTGGGGCACGAGGGTCGATCGTAAGCGACGCCCCTGAGATCCTGTGGAAGGGCGTGTCGTCGCGCGAGCCTCGACGCTGATTGGTTATCTGCGATCAAAATGGGAGCTGTGGCCATCGATAACCTCAGGTTCGGCGTTCTGGGACCGTTGGCGATGACGGTTGACGGCACCCACATGCCGTTGGGCGCGCCGAAACAACGCGCGGTGTTGGCCATGCTCGTGATCAACCGCAATCGGCCGGTCTCCGTCGACTCATTGACCAACGCGGTGTGGGGCCTGGATCCCGTGCCGGCCGCGCGGACCAGCATCCAGTCCTACGTATCCACCCTGCGCCGGCTACTGCGGACCGCTGGGGTCGACCCATACGCCGTGCTGGCGAGCGCACCGCCTGGCTACCGGCTCAGCATCGCTGACATGCAATGCGATGTTGGACGTTTCATCAGTGAAAAGGCCGCGGGCATCCAGGCCGCCGCTGCCGGCCGATTCGAAGAAGCCAGCACCCACTTGTCGGCGGCGCTGGGGGAGTGGCGCGGACCGGTCCTGCATGACCTGCGCGACTTCGCCTTCGTCCATGGGTTCGCTACGACGCTGTTGGAAGACAAAGTGGTGGTGCACACCGCACGCGCTGAAGCCGAGATCGCGTGCGGACGTGCCAACGGCGTGATTGGTGAGCTGGAGGCACTCACCGCCGAACACCCCTATCGCGAGCCGCTGTGGGCACAGCTGATCACCGCCTACTACGTCACTGAGCGGCAATCGGATGCGCTCGGCGCCTATCGACGACTGAAAAGAGCATTAGCGGACGGTCTGGGCATCGACCCCGGTCCCACGGTCAATGCCCTGCATGAGCGGATCCTGCGCCAAGAGCCCCTGGTCGTCAAACGACGCCTCCCCAGCACTCACAAGCAGGGTGTCGTCAGGGCCGCCCCGAGCGCCGCGGCGCCTAGCCAGCCGGTCAATGCGCGGTTGCGGGACAAGGCCGGACGCCAATACCTGCTGAATGCCGCGACCACGAGGATCGGCCGACTTGACGACAACGACATCGTTCTGGACGACGAAGACGTCAGCCGGTATCACGCAATGATCATCAATACCGGAACGGGCTTCGTGATTACCGATCTACGCTCGACAAACGGCGTAGAAGTGCGGCGCCGGCCGATCGAGGGCAACGCAACCCTCGCCGACGGTGACCACATCCGCTTCGGCAAGTCTGAGTTCATCTTCGAAATCGAGTCGCGTTAACCGCGCTTCGCCCCTGACCAGCGGCCGCAAGAATTTCGCAAGAATTTCGCCAGCATCTGGCAAGCGGTCTCAGGCAACCTGATTGTGTCGGCCACCGCAACCGACCCCATACAGGGACGAACTGCAGATAAGGACTCAACCATGACTACAAAGAAAGCACCGAAAGTGTCGAAGGTACGTATGGGCGCGGCTGTCTTGCTGGGCACCGTCGGGCTGTCTGTGGCCGGGGCGTTAGTGCCCGCCACCGCGTCGGCCAACCCGTACGTCCCGTTCAGTGGACCCTTGCACCCGATCCGGCACTACGCTGCTGACGCGCTGCACCCCATCTACACGATCACCCACCCCATCCGGTCGCTTCTTCCCTGATCTGAGCCGGCCGGCGTCAAGCAACTTCTGCCCTGTTTCCGGGTTAGCACGGGGGTCACCTGGAGACGGGGCAGAAGTGTGTCTGACGGCTGCCAATGCCCCTAATGCCGTAGCGGCGCAGGGTTCCACAGGCCGCTGCGGGTCTGGGTGCCCAGCTGCAGTTGGGCAGGCTCGGCGTTGGGGTAATACGGTGTCAACCGTTGCAACGAGCCCCAATCCCGGGACCAATCATCCTTTAGATAGGTCGCCACGGTGGTCGCCTTCACGAGCAACTCGGTGACGCCGAGCGGGCCGCCGCCGTTGTTGTCCATCACTGGCGAATTGGCCTCAGCGCCGAACCGATCCGGCAGAATGCGCCATTTCGGTGTTTCGACGAGGCCGTTTTGATGGCCGAACGGCCGCTGGCACGGGAAGGCCAGACCCACCAGCCAGTCCAAGAACACCGGGTCCGCAGAGCCCACCACGTCCTGCAGCGTGCGCAACTGTGGGATCCGCGGCGGGGTGAGCCCGATCCAGTGCTGCGGGGCCAGATCCTCGTCGTCGGCGACGAGCCGGATCTGGGTGGCGATACTCGGGATCGCCGACATGGGTAACCGCAGGTTGCGCCAGGCCGGCGACGCCCCGACATCGGCGAATTGCTGCGCGCCGCCAGGACGTCCGCTGGCCGCTCCGGCATCGGTTGCCCACTGCACCTGGACCTCGCGGGGGTCGAATCGGCCGGCCGCGGTGACCACCAGCAGCGGCCCGGCCGTATCCCGTTGCGCGGGTAGTCGATACCAGCCCGAGCGCAGCCTGGCGGGCACCTGGATGCCGGACCGCCAGCTGCCGAGCACCGGTGTGCGGGCCGGGTCCAGGTTGTACGGGAGCTCGGCCCTGGACCCGTTAATGCCCGGTGCGGCGCTGGTGCCGCCTTCGTTGCCGGCCTCCCCACCGGTGATCGATCCGTTGTCGTTGACGAAACTACGGTCGCCCGGACGATCCATAACCGGATCGGCGGACACGTCGGCGGGAATACCATTGGGGCTGAAGGCTTCCGACAGTCCGGCGCCCAGCGCGTCTTGGGCCGAGACCGTCATCGGGGGCAACATGCCGGCGTTGGGATCCTGTTCCACCAGCACGTCCTCGGCGAGTCCACATGACTTGCCCGCGAGAGCTTGTAAGTTGGACCGGCCCACCGACCACGCCGGATACTGGTCCGTCATCGCCAGGGTCAGCGACATCACCTCGAAAATCACCAGCGCCCACGCGGCAATAGCCAATGGGCACTGCATGATTCCGGCCATCCGTGCCCCATATCGCGTTTTGGCGAGGGCTTGAGATGGTCCGTCAGTGGCGACGAAGTGGAACCACCCCGCCAACAGCAACACCAGCATCGTGAGCCCGAGCAGGATGGTGGCAAAGCCATATCCCCACTTTGGGAACGAATTCGACCAGGGCACACCAAAATTGGATACATACCACCAGCCGTTGACGCTGGCGAACGACAGTGCCACCAAGAACAGCACCACCGACGCGAAGACGGTGCGATTGCGTCTCGAGCGCATCGCCGCAGCCGATACCGCGACCGCGGCCAGTGCCCCCAGTGATCCGGCCAGACCGGCGAACACTCCGAAGTGGTGCGTCCACTTGGTGGGAGTGAACATCATCGCGATGAACGAAATGATGGTGATGCCGACGATGCGCCGGCTCGGCCCGGCGGCGGTGCCAGGAATTCTCCCCTTGCGCAACGACATTGCCACAGAGATGCCAAGCGCGAGCACCAGTGCCAGCACTGCGAACCGGCGTGCCACCGACCCGTCCGGGCTGGCCATGAACAGCCGCTCGTAGCGGATGTGTTCGTCGAACCAGCTCAGGCTCGGCCCGACGGCACGTTTGAGGCTGGTGGCCTGCACCTCCCCGGCGAGGGTCTGGTCGCGGAAGATCAGGATCACGGTGACGGTGGCCGCGGCCAGGACAGGCGCCACCAGCGGCAGCACGCCGAACTGTTTGGATCTGCGGTGCAGGATCGTGCGCAGCGGCCCGATCGCGACCAGCAACGCGCCGATGGATGCGATGCCCGTCGGACCCGAGAACAGCGTGAGGGCGCCGAGGATGCAGGCGACGGCCACCGGCAGTAGCCGGCTGGTGGCCACCGCGCGCTCCACCGAACACCAGGTCAGCAAGATGCCCAGGGCGATGATCGGCTCGGGCCGCAGGCCGTTGTCGAGCGGGAGCCAGGTCGCCAGGAACATGCCCGCCGCGGTCCAGGCCGCCGCTCGACTCATCTTGGCCGCGTGACCAAGACGGGGAATGACTTCGCGGCTGATCACCCACCAACACGTCAAAGCCATCACCAAGGTCGGCAGTCGCATCCAGATGCTGGTCGTGCTGACGTGTGCCCAGAGCGCCAGCAGGTCGTAGTACCAGCCGAACGGCGCCTCGGGTGTGCCGAACCAGCGGTAGTAGTTAGCCATGTATCCGGCGTGTTCGGACACCCGCGCCATGGTGAGGATGTAGCCGTCGTCGGAGGTGTTGGCGCCGACGAAGTGCCACCACACCAATACCGCGATCACCAGAGCATCCAGACCGCCGATCGACCACCACCGGGACGGCAGGAAACGCCGGTGTCGGGTGCCGTCGGCGGCATCGAGGATGTGTAGCGCGATCAGTGCGGTGCCGGTCAGCAGCACGCCGAGGATCATCGCGAGCAGCTTCAGCGTTGTCGGGTGACTGCTGTAGCGGGTGTCGATGGTTGCCGAGAAGCTCAGGCCAGGCGGTGCCGGTCCGGCCAGATCGGTGAACACTCCCGTGATCTGTGGTCGGAAGTCATAACCGCTTCGCTCGCCGCGCAGTGGCGCGCCGGGATGCTCGGCATTGGGCCCCTGAGTCAGCCCGACGAATTCGGCCGTGACGCGGTCCGCGTGGGCAGTAAAAGTCAGCCGCTGGCAGGCCGGGCTCAGTACCTGGCTCAACGGAGCCGTGACGACCGGGACGTTCCGCACCACGAGCACCAGGTCCTCGTTCGCGCGCTGGATGAGCAGCCCGCGGTCGACGGCCTTTCGGGCCTGCTTGGGCACCGTCGACAACAGCACGGTCTTGGAGCTGTTCTCCGGGCCGGCCAGTCCGGCGGCGGCCTGGCACGGCACGGTGACGTTCAGCTCGGTGGCGACATATCCGATCAGCGGGGCTTCGACGCTGTTGAATGTGTTGTTTTGCGGCCAGTTGAGTTGGGCGGTGGTCTGATTGACCGGGAGCACCGGGGTGGCGATCGCCAGGAGCGCCCCGAGTAGACCTGCGACGACCGCGACGAGGCGGGCATTCCGGTGATTTGCGCCCGCGGCTGCCACGGAGCTAGATGGTAGTTGTTGGGCCGCGTCGGCCGAGGTTTCGGTAGCCATCAGGTGTTATGCCGCCGGTTTACGGATGGCCAGCACAAACGGGCCGACGGTTTGCACAAGAAAGCGCGGGTCGGCGAACAGAGCCGACCGCAGATCCACCAGGTAGCGACGAACGTTGGGCTGGTTGGGATAGACGTCCTCGGCCAGTCGCAGGGTGTAACTGGCTTCTGACCCGGAACCGGAGCCGCGGCGCATCAGAAATACCGTTGGCGGTGACCAGGGCGACGCGTCCAGCGCGTGAATGAACTCGTCGGCGGTCTTGAGATCGGACCACTTCTTGATCTGTGCGGCCCGCAGGTCGAACTGCGCCAGTGGGTTGGCGTAATGCGAGGTCAACCCCTGAAAACCCCAGTAGGGGTAGAAGGACAAGAAGCTGTAGTCGGCGGTCATTACCACGGTCTGATCGCGTGGCTTGCCGGTGACGCGCTGGATCGTGGAGTCGATGACGGGGTAGTACTGCTCCGAGCCGGCCGGTCGCCGGTCGCCGCGCTGGCCGTGGCCATCGGTGTCGGTGTAGGCGATCGTGAGGTCGGGCCGCAACACGTCGGGAATGTCCTGGCTGAATGAGATCGCCCCGGTCAGCCCGATCGCCGCCGCCACCGGAACGATTCCGCGGCTCCAGCCGCGCCCGTGCGCGGCCAACGCCCCTGTGGCCTCGATGAAGCCGAACACCCCCGCGGCAACCAGTAGCACGGTCAAGGTGGGTTGCAGCCGGAAAGACAGCAGCGTGGTGCGCGCCAGCGTGGTCAACATCGACAACAGCGACCACAAGTACACGGCGAGCACGCCGACGGCCAGCGCACCGGCCCGCACCGACGAAAGGGCCCGCACCACCAGCCAGACGCTGCCCAGCATGCAGATGGCACCCAGCAGCGAGAACTGCAGCATCGGGAAGCTCATTTCGGCACCATCGGCCGGCAGATAGTGCAACGCGCTGCCGGTGTTGCTGACCGGGCTGGAGAGCGTTCGCAACAAAAATGGCAACCAGGTGGTGGCGCCGATCGCCGCCGCGATGGCCGCGATGACGGCGAGCCGGCACAGCGGATCGAGCGCGCCCTTCGGTCCGGCCTGGCGCCAGCGGGACGCGGCCACCAGCAGGGCCATCAGCGCCATCGTGAACGCGCAGTAGGCCACCAGCAGCGTGTACCAGGTGGCCGCGAACCCCAGGAAGAGGCCGGCACCCACCACCGCGGCCCAGCCCGACCGCTCGGGGCCCGCGGCGCGCAGACCCGACCAGGTCAACACCAGCACCGGCGCCAACAGCACCGTGATCATCGCGGAGTAAGGCTCCGGTGAGCCGTAGGCCAGCGTTCCCGCCGCGGTGGCGGTGGTGACGATCAGGGCGTACTCGAAGCGGATCATCCGCCACCACAGCACCAACGCGACCGCAACCGCGATGGTCAACGAGGTGATCGCCCACGGCTTGTAGATCTCCCAGGCGGGGGTCCCGGTCAACGCAGCGACGCGCCCGCCGATCCAGAACCAGCCCGGCGGGTAGAACGGGGGCAAACCCAGATAGGTCATGTCGCGCAGGGCGGGGCTGTCGGTGAGCCGGGTCAGGTATTCGGTGCGAAACTGCTGGTCGACGGAGATGCCGAACAGATACAGCTTGGTGGCGCCCAGCGGCATGCCCAGGGTTACGACGGTGAGGGCGGATACGAACACCAGCCCGGTCAGCTGAGCAAGCCTCCGGTATCGGCCAAGCCGCCACGCCCACCCCGCGGCGACCAGTGCGGCCAGGCAGGCGACCTGGCCGACGGTGGTCAGCGCGTGCAGCTGATTGGACGACGGAAAGGCAGGCCACTGCACGCGCGAGACCGCCGTCAGCGATATCACCGCGACCAGCGTGGCCACCACCGTCGCCAGCACCATCTGGCCCAGGCTGGCCAGTGCGTTGCGCATGATCAGATTGGCAGCTTGCGGAAGATGCTCCGGGGGACATGTCGCAACACCATCATTACGTACCGGAATGCTGCTGGCGCCCAAACGAGTTCCTTACCTTTTGCGGACGCGGTCACCGCGAGGTCGGCAACGTATTCCTTGTCGACGGTGAGCGGGGCTTCCTTGATATGTGCGCTCAGCCGGGTACGGACCTGGCCGGGTCGAATCACCAGCACATGAACGCCGAACTCGCGCAACGCCTCCCCGAGACCGAGATAAAAACCGTCCAAGCCGGCTTTGGTGGAGCCGTAGACGAAGTTGGCTCGCCGCACCCGTTCGCCGGCCGCCGAACTCATCGCGATGATCTGCCCGAAGCCCTGGGCGCGCATCTTCTCGCCCAGTAGCACGCCCACTGAAACCGCTGCGGTATAGTTGATTTCGGCGATCTGGACTGCCTTGCGCTGGTTCTGCCACAGCTCTTCGGCGTCGCCGAGCAAACCGAATGCGACGATCGCCACGTCGACGTCACCGTCGGCAAAAGCCTGGTCCATCACCTTCGGGTGGCTGTCCGTGTCCAGGGCGTCGAAGTCGATCAGGTCGACCGAACGTGCGCCGGCGGCCTTCAGTTGAGCCGCCGCGGCGTCACGACCGGGGTCTTCGGGTATGCAGGCCAGCACGATACGTGCGCGAGCATTTTGCAGATAGCGCTCACAGATGGCCAACCCAATCTCGGAGGTGCCGCCGAGTAGCAGCACGGTCTGAGGGTTTCCTACGGCGTCAAGCACCATTTACAGCAGCTCCAAACGTCGGGCCATGTCGGAGGCGAACACTCCGTTGGGATCGGCCTTGCGGCGCATAGCAATCCATTCGTCGATGCGCGGATACATGGCGTGAAAAGTCTCGGCACTGACGCGGGAATCCTTGGCGGTATAGACGCGCCCGCCAAATTCCAGTACCCGACGGTCGAGTTCGTTGAGGAATGTGTTGACCCCGGGTTTGTTCGGGAAATCCATCGCGACGTTCCACCCGGCCATTGGGAAACTCAGCGGCGCACGGTTGCCCGGGCCGAAGAGTTTGAACACGTTCAACGCCGAGTAGTGGCCCTGAGTCTGGATCCAGCGGATGATGGCCTTGAACTCGTCCATCGCATCGGGTGGCACCAAGAACTGGTGTTGGGCGAAACCCCTTGGCCCATAGATGTTATTCCAGTCGCTGATGAGATCGAGCATGTGGTAGAACTTCGACAGATTCTGGATCTTGCCGGTGTAGGTTCCGCCCATTCGGTAGTACGTCTCGCCAAGCGCCATGGCCGACGGTTTGTTCAGCACGCTGACCGGAAATATGTTCGGCACCGTCAACAGTTGCGGGGCATCGAATTTCAGCGGGTTCTTGGCAAGCTTTTTCGGCAGCTGATCCAGCTTCGCCAGGCTGCCCCGGCTGACCGCGGCCCGGCCGAGCTTCGGTGGGGGGCTGATCAGGTCGAACCAGGCCGCGGAGTATGTGTAGTTGGCTTCGCTGCCGTCGAGGTGAACGGCGACCGTTTCGTCGAGGTCCTTGGTGGCGACGCCGTCGGCGATGAAGTACGCCGTTTCGGTCGGCGTCATCGCGATGGTGGCGCGCAGGACGATCCCGGTGAGGCCGTTGCCACCGATCGTGGCCCAGAACAACTCGGCATCCTGGCCATCGGGGGTGAGGTGGCGGATCTCACCACTGGCCGTTAGCAGGTCCATCGACCGGACGTGATTGCCGAAGCTACCCGCGCTGTGGTGGTTCTTACCGTGGATGTCGCATGCGATCGCGCCGCCGACGGTGACCTGCCGAGTACCGGGCAGCACCGGAACCCAGAGCCCGAACGGCAGCGCGGCCTTCATGAGCTGATCGAGGCTCACCCCGCTGTCGACATCGGCGACGCAGGTGTCGGCGCTGAGCGAATGGATCGTGTTCAGCGACGTCATGTCGATCACCAGACCGCCGCCATTCTGGGCGTTGTCGCCGTAGGAGCGCCCCAGCCCGCGGGCGATCACGCCGCGGGCGCCTTTCTGGCCGACCGAGTCGGCGACTTGGGCCACCGCCTTGGCGATCACCTCCGGGTCCGGCGTGGACAGCACCTGTGCGACCGACGGCGCAGTGCGGCCAAAGCCCGTCAGCCGGGTGCTAGTGGTGGGAACGTCGATGCTGAACATCGTCAAAAAGGCTACTCGTCTAGTCGGGCCGACTCGGCCAGTGCTCAGCGGATGCGGAAGATTACCGCTCGCTGCACGATGAAATTGATGACGGTGGCCGCGCCCTGCGCGATCACAAATGCCACGGGGAGCGCCCACGCCTGGTAGTGCCAAAACGCCAGGCACAGGTGGTTGAGTCCAACCTGCACGGCGAAGGTGACCCCGTAGAGCGTCATGACCGCGATAAAACGGGCGGTGCTAGGGGACGCCTGAAACGTCCATCTGCGGTTGATCAGGTAGGCGGTAAAGGTGCCGACGATGACGCTGGTGGCTTTGGCCAGGTCAACCTGCACACCGACCACTTTGTAGAGCAGAAAGTACAGGCCGAAGTCGACGGTCCCCGCCAGGCCGCCGGTGACAACGAACCGCCAGATCTGCGTCGTCAGGCTCAGCTGAGCGCGTTGCGGCGCGGCGCTGGGGGGCGGGGAAACCACCGGGGGAGTCTAACCGTGGGAATTCCCCGCGACCGGCGGAGCGCTGTCCTCGTCGTCGTACACAATGCCGCCGCGCAGCGCGTCAAAAATCGCCACGCCCTGCGAGACCAACCCCGCGGCCACCTGGCCGAGGCCTTCGGCGCCGTTGAGCACCGTGAGATTAGAACTGGCGAGCCCCAGCGCGGCCTTCTCGACGATCTGCGGCAGCTGGTCGATGAGCATCTTGTCCAGCGCAACCCGGTTGTGCGACGCCGCCGCCTCCGCCTGAATCTTCATCTTCTCCGCGTCGGCCACCGCCATGATTCGCACCCGTTCGGCTTCGGCTTCCGCCGGTTTGACCACCTCGGCGACCAGTTCCTGCTGGCGCAGTTCGGCGGCGCGCTCGGCCAGCTCTGTGCGCATCTCCAGCACCTCACGTTGTGCCTGCGCTTCGGCCAGCGGGCCGGACTGGGCTGCCTGGGCCTGGGCCTTGTCGACTTCTGCCTTGTATTGGGCGCGGACAATCGCTGTCTCGCGGGCGAATTCGGCTTGCTTGCGCTGGGACTCCTGCTCGGCTTCCGCGGCCGCCTGGTTCGCCTGGGCCTGAGCGATCTGCGCCTGCTGCTGGATTGCCGCGTTGTGCGGCGCGGACATCGCGTTGATGTAGCCGAGCCCGTCGTCGTCGATGGACTGGATCTGCAGCGCGTCGACGGTGAGGCCAATCCGGGCCATTTCCTCCTTGGACCCGTCGAGCACCTCGGTGGCGAGCTTCTGCCGCTCCCGGATGATCTGTTCGACCGTCATCGAGCCGATGATCGACCGCAAGTGACCGGCGAAGATCCGGCCGGTGAGCACCGCCATCTGGTCCTGGTCCGACAGGAACCGCTGCGCGGCGCTGATGATGCTCTCGGTGTCGTTGCCGACTTTGAACGCGATCACCGACCGGACGTTGAGGGTGATGCCTTGTTGAGTCACACACTTTTCGGCGACCTCGGCCTCGCACATCGCCAGTGTCAGGAATCGAGCCTTGCGAAAGACCGGGAGGATGAACGCGCCGTGGCCGGTCACCACGCGGAACGGCGCGTTGCTCTTGGCTCTTCCTCCGGAGATCAGCATCGCCTCGTCGGGAGCGGGCACCTTGTAACCGAGCATCGTGGGACTCCTTGGATTTTCTTGTTATTCATCAGGGGTTTTCGGCCGACAACTCGAATCCGGCGAGGTCCTTCCAAGGCTCGACAACTACTGCCCTGGGACCCCGAACCTCAACCACCAATACCTTCGTGCCCTTCGGCAACGGTTCGTCGGACCAAGCAAGGAGGGCCTCCTTGGATCCGCGGACGGTCACCAGGACCTCGCCGGCGCCACGGTCGCCGCGGGTAGCCACGACCAGCGTGCCTACGCGACCGATTACCGAGGTGTTGCTCACGATCGCATACTCCTCCCTCGGCGGGCCGTGCGCGACTGCCAGGCCTACACCCAGTAAGGAACTCGGGCGCGGAATTGCCGCATCGCGAACGCCGCCAACAGCCAGCCGACGACCGTCAGCGACAGCACCACCCCCCAGTGCCGCAGCTCCTGGTGCGCACCCAGCAAAGGTGCCCGCACGATATCCAAATAGTGCAGCAGCGGGTTGAGTTCGACGATGCTCGCCCAGCTGCCCGCACCTTGCTGCCGCAGCGTGTCGTCATTCCAGATGATCGGCGTCATGAAGAAGAGCAACTGCACGACGGAAAACAGCAACGGGCCGATGTCCCGGTATCGGGTCGCCAGGATGCCGAAACACAGTGATACCCAGATGCAATTCAGGACGATCAGCCCCAGCGCCGGAATGACCGAGAGGTCGGCCCATGACCACGATTTTGGAAAGATGATCGCGACGACGAGGTAGATGACAATATTGTGCGCGAACAAAATCATCTGTCGCCACACCAGCCGGTAGACGTGCACCGACAGCGGTGTCGGCAATTGTTTGATCAGTCCCTCATTGGCGACGAACACGTCGGCGCCCTCCAGGATGGCGGCGTTGATCATGTTCCAGACGATCAGCCCAAGCGTGACGTAGGGCAGGTGCACAGCCAGCTCGAGGTGAAACAGCTTGGAGTACAACCCGCCCATCGCCACCGCGGTGGTTCCGGTCGCGATGGTGATCCAGAACGGTCCCAGCACCGAGCGACGGTAGCGCTGCTTGATGTCCTGCCAGCCCAGGTGCAGCCACAGCTCGCGTCGCTGGAAGCCGTCGGTCAGATCACGCCTTGCCCGGGTGAACGTCCGCGACTGCGCCGCCGCGTCGATGAACGTCATCAGGATCCTCCAGAGTTCGGCCTGCCAAATTGTTCACGACGTCCCAAGCGGCGCAGCCGAATCCAGTCCAGCAGTCCCTTAGGGTCGCGGCGGGTCAGCAGGAAGAACCAACCGAACCGCAGCCACTCCTGCGGTATCAGCTTACGGAGGCCCGGTTGCGCCATCAGGTAGCCGCGGTTGCGGTACGTGAAGAACCGCTTGGTGGGATCGTCAGGATACTGGGTGTGCATCCGGCCTCCCAGTATCGGCCGGAACTCGTCGGATCCGCTGGGATGCAGGTAGATCGCTTCCAGGCAGGTTCCGAACGGCAGCCCGGACCGCACCAGCCGGCGGTGCAATTCGACCTCGTCGCCGCGGATGAACAGCCGTATGTCCGGGACACCGACGGCGTCCAGGGTGGACGCCCGAAACAGCGCGCCGTTGAACAGCGACGCGATCCCGCGCAACAGATCCTGCCCTGCTTCGGTACGCAATTCACTGGTATGCCTGCGCCACACCAGGCCACGGCGCAATGGAAACGCCAGCCGCTGCGGATCGTCCAAATTGCAGACCATCGGTGATACTTCGGCCAGACCGTACTTATCGGCGCACGCCAGCAGGGTTTCGAGTACCCGATCGCCCTGCGGGCGACCATCGTCGTCGGCCAACCACACCCAATCGGCCCCCTGAGCCAGCGCGTGCAACATACCGAGCGCGAAACCACCTGCGCCACCGAGATTTCGGCGTGAGCTCAGGTATGTAGTGGGGATCGGCTGGGCGGCAACGAGATCCCGGACCCGGCTATCCGGGGGGCCTTGAGAGGCTCCGTTGTCGACGACAATCAGGTGATCCGGCAACCGGGTCTGGGTGCTCAGCACGCCCAGCGACTTGGCCAGATCTTCGGGGCGCCGATGGGTGACCACGACGGCGAAGACGGATTCACTCATCCTTGGAAGTCTCAGCGGCTTGTTGCACAAGTGGCCTGTTGGCGGCGGTTTCGGCCAGTACCTCGCGGACGTGCCGCGCGGCGTCGTCGCCTTCATAAGCGCGCACCACGTCTTCGATTCCGCCGGTGAGCCTGATGACGCCGTGGTCGATCCACATCGCCGTCTTACACAGCCTGGCCAGGAACTCGTTGGAATGGCTTGCGAAGACCAAGATTCCGGATCGCTCGACCAGGCTCTGTAGCCGGGATTGCGCCTTCTTCAGGAAGTCTGCGTCCACGGCGCCGATGCCTTCGTCGAGTAACAGGATCTCGGGGTCGATGCTGGTGACCACGCCCATCGCGAGCCGGACCCGCATGCCGGTGGAATACGTGCGCAACGGCATCGACAGGTAATCACCCAACTCGGTGAACTCGGCGATCTCATCCACCTTGGCCAGCATCTGCTTTCGGGTCTGCCCCAGGAACAGGCCGCGGATAATGATGTTCTCGTAGCCCGAGATCTCGGGGTCCATGCCGATTCCGAGGTCAAACACCGGCGCCACTCGCCCGGTGACTGTGGCCGACCCGCGGGTGGGTTCGTAGATGCCCGAAAGCAGGCGCAGCAGAGTGGATTTCCCGGCACCGTTATGACCGACCAGGCCGACCCGGTCGCCGAGGTTGAGCGACATGGTGATATCCCGCAACGCCTCGATGACGACAACGTTGGAGTTGTTGCGTCCAATGGTGCCGCCGGCCTTGCCCAGGACGGCCTTCTTCAACGAGCGTGACTTGGCGTCGAAGATGGGAAATTCCACCCACGCGTCGCGCGTCTCGATATGAGCACTGTGCGGACTCGACATGTCTGCTTACAGGTATTGCCCGGTGCCCGGGCCGTGGCCGTGGCCGTGGGCCGGCTTGCCGATTCCGGGTGGCAGCGCGCCCTGACGCATCTGCTCGAGTTGCGCGCGGGCGGCCATCTGCTGGGCGAACAACGCGGTCTGGATGCCGTGGAACAGCCCTTCCAGCCAGCCGACCAGCTGTGCCTGGGCAATGCGCAACTCGGCGTCCGACGGGATGGAACCCTCGGTGAAAGGAAGGGTGAGGCGATCGAGTTCGTCGCGCAGTTCCGGCGCTAGACCGTCCTCGAGCTCGCGGATGCTCATGGCGTGAATCTCCCGCAACCGTGTGCGGCTGGCTTCGTCGAGCGGTGCGGCGCGCACTTCCTCGAGTAGCTGCTTGATCATCGTGCCGATGCGCATCACCTTGGCGGGCTGCTCGACCAGGTCGGTCAAGGAGCGTTCATCCGAGTCGTCGTCGCGCATCGCCATGAACCCCGGATCGCCGCCGCCGATGATCTCGACACCTTCGAGATCCGTGTCATCGTTGCCGGTACTCAATCCAGTCACCGTCCTTGGAGCTAAGGGTTTGGCGCTGGGGCATTTCCGCGCCATTCGTAAATTCGGGCCCCACCGTTGTCGTAGATCATCTCCCACGACTTCGATTTCTCCAGTGACATTAGTCCGTCGGGAACGGCAAACCCCCGCACCGTCGGCGTGCTGGTGTAGATGTACCGGATATTGAGGTCCTTGACCGCCTCGACAACGCGAGGATCGGACTCGCCCTTGCGGGCGTAGGCCCAGATGATGAAACGTTCCGGGCCGGGGCCGGTCTGCTGCGGGTAGTCGTAATGGGTCCATAACGGGTGCAAATCGGCCACCGCATACATCCAGGCGGTGCCGTCGGTGTTGGCGTTGCCGATCACGGTGTGGTGCGCCCCCGGTAGTTTGGCGAGATAGGCCATGGCCATGAGGTCTCTCTGGTCGATCATCACCGAGTCGTATTTGTCCCCCAGCAGGACGATGTGGCGGTAGAGGTAGTGCCGGCCAGTAAGCACGGTGGTTCCGAGCAGCAAGATTGCCGTGGCCGCAACCCAGAGTGGTGCGGGCAGCGGCTTGGACTTCTCCGTTACGCGCTTGGCGAGCGCCACCGCAACCGAGACGATCGCGAACAACGCGATGGCCGCCATCGGTGTCACCAGCATGGTCACCACTGACGTGAGTCGGCGGGGATCGTTGTAGAAAAACTCGCTGAACTTCTCGACGGCGGAGCCGAAGATGTTGTGAAACGGCGCTTCCGCGTAGATGGTCGCCACGGTCAGGACCAGCCAGACCGCCGGCGGCCACCAGATCTTCTGGTAAAGCAGGATCGCCATGCCGATGTACATCAGCACGACCAGGCCGTATTGCGTCGGGAAGTCGTTGAGGTGGCGGGTGTGCAGGAGCAGCGCATCGATGACGCCCTGCTTGGCGCTTTTGAAACTGGGAAACGCGTGCCCGGCGATGATGTCGGCCTGCTTGAGCACCCCGATGAACTGTGGCGCCAGAATCAGCGCCGTCGGTACGGCCACCGCAGCCAGCGTGAGCACGTCGGGCAGTCGTCCGCGCACCGGATGCCAGCACGCGTCCAACAGCCACCATGCCGCCAGAAACAGGATCACGATGAACCCGCCGGTCAGATGTACCGAGAAGACGCCGACGAGCGCCAGTACCGCCGCCGGGATGCGGTCCCGGTGTCGCAGGGTCGAAGTGATCAGGAGGAACGTCGGCACCGCCACCCCGTATGCCGCCAGGTTGGGCATCGCGGCGACGCCGAACTCGACGTAAGGCACTGAGGTGAACGAGGCCGACAGCGCGCCCGCGGTGGCCGCGACGCCCGCGGCACGCCACTCACCGGCACGCGACCTGAGCAGATTCCAGGTCAGCATCGCCGCGCTCGCCGGAAACAGCCAAACCGAGGCCGCCACCGACGTCAGGGTGTAGCCGGTGGTGGGTGCAGCGCCGGTGAGCTGACAGAACACCGCCGTGAGGGCGTGGAACACCGACGGGTAGTACAGCGCCTGGTGCGTCTCGACATTGCGGAGCTCACCCATGTGGGTGGACGAGGCCTGGCCGGTGTCCAGGATGAAGCGCACGGTGTTGGCATGCCAGACGGCGTCCCACGTGCTGGGTATGGATTGCCAGTGGGTGAGACCGCGATAGGCCGCCCACATGATCAACAAAGCGCCGAGCAGCACGCCGGCCGCCACCGTGACCGCCGGCCAGCGGCTGACCGCCTGGGCCTCAGCTTCGGTGTCGCGGTAGCGGGCCAGCAGCAGCTGAAAACCGGTCATCAGCACGCACACTGCGGCCAGCGTGCCGAGTGCAGTCCAACCGTTCCAGGGGATTCCAACCGCGCCGAAAGGAATGATCGCCAGCGCCACGACGCCGTACGTCAGCGCCGGGCCGACTGCGACGGCGACCGGCCAGGTCAGCTGCGTGACACGAGCGACGATCACCCCCGGCGCGATCAGCAGGAACAATGCGATCAGCGTTCCGAACCAGAGGCCCACCCGACTAGTATGGCTGGCCGGGTGTCCCGGCTCGCGAAGCCTCGATTTGTCGGCACGGCTTGGGCGTTTCCAGGCATCCATCACCGTCACAATTTCGCCGCTCAGCGGAAGCTCTAAGGTGGCTGCTATGGCTTACGACGTCGCCCGGGTGCGCGGACTACACCCGTCGCTGGGTGATGGGTGGGTGCACTTCGATGCACCGGCCGGGATGCTGATTCCGGATTCCGTGGCCACGACGGTGTCGACGGCGTTCCGCAGGTCCAGTGCGAGCACGGCGGGTACCCACCCGTCGGCACAGCGCAGCGCTGCCGTGCTGGAGGCGGCACGGGCTGCGGTGGCCGATCTGTTCAACGCCGACCCGGCGGGCGTGGTGCTGGGCGCCGATCGCGCGATCCTGTTGTCGTCGCTCGCCGAGGCCTCGTCTTCGCGTGCCGGCCTGGGCTACGAGGTCATCGTCAGCCGTCTCGACGACGAAGCGAACATCGCCCCTTGGCTGCGGGCCGCACATCGCTACGGTGCCAAGGTGAAGTGGGCCGAGGTCGACATCGAGACGGGCGAGTTGCCCACCTGGCAGTGGGAGAGCCTGATCGGCAAGGCGACCAGGCTGGTTGCTGTCACCGCGGCGTCGGGTGCACTGGGCACTGTCACCGATCTGCGGGCGACGACCAAGCTGGTGCACGACGTCGGCGGGCTGGTGGTGGTCGACCACTCCGCCGCTGCGCCGTACCGGTTGCTGGACGTCAAAGAAAGCGACGCCGACGTGGTGGCGGTCAATGCCGTCGCGTGGGGCGGCCCGCCGATCGGAGCGATCGTGTTTCGCGATCCTTCGCTGATCAACTCCTTCAGCTCGGTTTCGACGAATCCGCAGGCCGCCGGCCCCGCGCGCCTCGAGGTCGGGGTGCACCAGTTCGGGCTACTAGCCGGCGTGGTCGCGAGCATCGAGTACCTCGCCGCACTCGACGAGACTGCTCGCGGCAGCCTGCGTGAACGCCTCTCGCTGTCAATGCAATCCGCAGCGCTCTACCTGAACCGGATCTTCGACTATCTGATGGTGTCGTTGCGATCCTTACCGTTGGTGATGATCATCGGCCGTCCCGAGGTGCGAATACCCGTGGTCAGTTTCGCTCTGCATCAGGTGCCCGCTGAACGGGTGGTGCAACGCCTGGCGGACAACGGAATCCTGGCGATTGCCGACCAGAGTTCCCGGGTGCTAGATGTGCTGGGCGCAAACGACATCGGCGGCGCCGTCACGGTCGGTCTGGCGCATTACTCGACGACGGCCGAAGTCGACCAGTTGGTTCGCGCGCTGGCGTCGCTGGGCTGACATTCGGGGCGAGCAGACGTAAAAGCCCCCAATATCTGCGCTAAATGGGGGCTTTTGTGTCTGCTCGCGAGTGGGAGTCGCTTGCTAGACAGTCAGCACGATCTTGCCGTGCACCGTCCCCGCCACCAACTGTTTGTGCGCCTCGGCTGCCTGTTGGATAGGTAGGCGCGCGCCGATGAACGGTTTGACGCGCCCGTCGACGATCATCGGCCATACCGAGGCGATCACCGCAGCAACGATCTCGCCCTTGCTGTTCGGGCCGCTCACCGGCCGGCCGCGCAGCGTGGTCCCGATCACCCGCGCCCGCTTGATCAGCAGCTTGCCGAGGTTGAGTTCGGCCTTCACCCCGCCCTGCATGCCGATGCAAACGAGCTGGCCGTCAGTGGCCAGGGCATCGATATTGCGGTCCAGATAGGAGGCGCCCATGATGTCGAAGATCACGTCGACGCCACCCGTCTCCTCCCGTAGTCGCGCGACGAAGTCCTCGTCGCGGTAGTTGATGGTGATCTGGGCTCCCAGGTCGCGACAGGTTTGCAGCTTCTCCGCCGACCCGGCCGTGACCGCCACCCGGGCGCCCAGTGCGCGTGCGACCTGGATCGCGTGGGTTCCGATACCGCTGGCCCCGCCGTGCATCAGCAGCAGCTGGCCCTCCCGCAGGTGAGCGGTCAGCACCAGATTCGACCAAACGGTGCAGGCCACCTCGGGCAGCCCGGCGGCGTCGACCAGGTCGACCCCGTGCGGAATCGGCATCACCTGGCATGCGGAAACCGCGACGCGCTCGGCGTATCCACCGCCGGCCAGCAGGGCGCAAACCTGCTGTCCAACAGACCATTCAGTGACGTCCGGGCCTAATTCGGCGACGACGCCCGATACCTCCATGCCGATGATCTCGCTGGCCCCGGGCGGTGGCGGATAATTGCCGGCGGCCTGCAGGACGTCGGCCCGGTTGACGCCGGCCGCGGCGACCTTGATCACCACCTCGCCGGGCCCGGCAGGCACGTCGGGCACTTGTTGCCAGGAAAGTTGTTCGGAGGATTCGGCGACGATGGCACGCATGCGGCCACGCTACGCGGAGCCCGGTTACGCTTATCAGCGGTGGCGTGGCAGAGCGGCCTAACGCACTCGCCTTGAAAGCGAGAGACGGCTAAAACCGTCCGGGGGTTCAAATCCCTCCGCCACCGCCATGTGATGTCTCAAGACATCGGTATAGCCCGAACCCTCGTTTAGGGGTTCGGGTTTTTTCTTGGGCGTCCGGTGGGGGCGTGTCGGGGTTGGTAGTCCCTGGTGGGGTCCAGTGTTAGCTGACGGATGAGTTCGCCGGTGGCGGCGTTGATGATTCGGATGTCGAGGTCGTGGACGAGTGCCAGGATGTGGGTGCCGGCGTGGGTTCGGCCGATGCCGATGTGGTGTAGCCGTCCGGCGTGGCGCAGGGTGAGTTTTCCGAATTGGTCGACGGTGTCGGTGCGGACTCGGTGGTGGGGGTCGGTGTGGGTTGCTGGGTCGGCTTTGGGGCGGGCGGTGTAGGCGGTGGCCGGGGTGGCTTGGTGGGGCATGGAGCGGTGCGGGCGGTGGTGATTGTAGATGTCGAGGAAGGTGTCGAGCTGGGTTTGCAGTTCGGTGATGGTGGTCGCGCGGGGTTGGCCGGTGAGCCATTTTTTGAGGGTTTGGTGGAAGCGTTCGACCTTGCCGCAGGTAGTGGGGTGGTTGGGGGTGGAGTTGATTTGGGTGATGCCCAGTCGGCCGAGCTCGTTTTCGAACCCGTTGCGTCCGCCTTGACCGCCGGAGTACCGGGTGGTGAAGACCATGCCGTTGTCGGTCAGGGTGGAGGCCGGAATGCCATGGGCTGCGCATGCTTTGCGGAAGTCAGCGAGCACGATGGGGCCGGTGATGCGGGGGTATGCGGTCACCGACAGGGCGTAGCGGGAGTGGTCGTCGATGAAGCACAGGATCTCGGTGTGGGTTCGATCGGCGAGCCACCAGTGGGTGAAGTCGGCCTGCCAGCGTTCGTTGGGTAGTTCAGCGGCAAACCGGATGTAAGAGGCTTTGGGGCGTTTGGCGGGGGTGGGGGTGATCAGGCCAGCAGCGTGTAGGTGGCGGCTGATGGAGGCCACCGACACCTTGAGCTGGTGGTGGTGTCGCAGGTGCCAGGCGATGGTGTGCGGGCCGTTGTCGAGTCCTTTGCTGGCCAGTGACCGGCGTAATCCGATGATGACGTCGATGGTGGCTTGTGGCAGCCGGGTGGGGCTGGTGTGCGGACGGCGTGAGCGGGGTTCAAACGCCGCGTCGCCTTCAACCCGGTAACGGGCGACCAGCCGCGATATCCAACTCTGGGCGACCCCGTATTCGCGGGCCACCTCCGATTGGCTGCGACCTTCGACGATGACGGCGGTGATGACTAGGCGAGCCTTCGACACCCGCCGACGGTGACCGACTCACCTATTCCGATGTCTTGCGACACCCCATTCCGATGTCCTGAAACACCACACCTCCGCCACCGCCATTGTGATGAGTCGGGTCATAGGTGACAGATGAGTCGCGTCATGGGTTACAGATTCCCCGTCCTTGGGCCGGGTCTTTTGTTGACCGGGTCATGTCCGGCGAAAAACTCCGGCGCACAGCTGCAACAGCGATAAACTCGTGCCGAACCGCGAATGACCTCGCGGAAGGCGCGGTAGCCGGCCAGACAATAAATTCGAGGGTTTCGATGTCGTATGTGGTGGCGTTGCCGGAGGCGCTGGCGGCGGCCGCAGCGGATGCGGCCCGCATCGGCGCGGGGATCGCCGAGGCGAACAGGGCCGCGGCGACGCCGACCACCGCCGTGCTCGCGGCCGGCGCCGACGAGGTATCGGCGGCGATCGCTTCGGTGTTTTCCACCAATGCGCAGGCCTACCAGTCCCTTAGCGCCGCGGCGTCGGCCTTTCATGCCCAATTCGTGCACGCCCTAACCGCCGCCAGTACCAGCTATGCCGGCGCCGAGGCCGCAAACGCGTCGCCGCTGCAGACACTGGGACAAGATCTCCTCGGTGCGGTGAATGCGCCCACCATGGCGCTGTTGGGGCGCCCACTGATCGGCAACGGCGCCAACGCGACGACGCCGGGACAAGCCGGGGGAAACGGCGGAATTTTGTACGGCAACGGCGGAACCGGCGCGGCCGGTGCGCCAGGACAGCCCGGTGGTGCCGGCGGTAGTGCCGGGCTGATCGGTACCGGCGGTACTGGCGGCGCAGCTGGGGCCGGCGCGGTTGGCGGGGTAGGCGGAGCCGGGGGAGCCCTGTTCGGAAACGGTGGTGTGGGCGGCGCGGGGGTGGCTGGGCGGGGCGGCGGAGCAGGCGGTAGTGCCTGGTTGATCGGCAATGGCGGCGCCGGTGGCGCGGGAGGACCGGCCGGGGTAGGCGGTACCGGCGGCCTCCTGTTCGGCGCCGGCGGTACGGGAGGCGCTGGATTGAATGGGCAGCCCGGGGGCGCCGGCGGTAGTGCCGGGCTGATCGGCGACGGCGGTGCCGGCGGGGTCGGCGGACCTGGCTCGACGCCGTCGGGCTTGCAGTTCGCGGGCGGATACGGCGGGGCGGGCGGATCTGGGGGGCTGTTACTGGGCAACGGCGGGGCCGGTGGGGTGGGCGGTGAAGGGGGCATCGGCCAACGAGGTGGGGCCGGTGGGGCCGGCGGGGCATGCGGCCTGATCGGTGCCGGCGGCGCCGGTGGGACCGGTGGCCAGAGCCCCGAGACCTACGGTGGTTCCGGCGGTTCCGGCGGGCGCGGAGGTGTGCTGTTGGGGATGGGTGGAGACGGTGGTGCCGGCGGCACCAGTGGCGCCGTCGTGTCCGACACCGCATTTCCCGGCGGTGCAGGTGGCGCTGGGGGGGATGCCGGACTTATCGGCCTCGGGGGTCTCGGGGGAACGGGCGGAACCGGCGGGACCGGGGTCCCCGGCGACGTTGTCACCGGCGGCACCGGCGGCAACGGCGGCAACGGCGGTAATGTCGGGCTGCTCGGCTTCGCCGGAGCCGGCGGAACCGGCGGAACCGGCGGGGCCGGCAGCAGTGGTGGCCCGGGAGGCATAGGCGGAAGTGGCGGCGAGGGCGGCGCCGTCGGGGTGATCGGCCTTGGCGGCGCCAACGGCAAACCCGGCGCCAACGGCCCCGCCGGCTGACGAAGCACCCTGTGACGAGATGCGCGCACACCGCGTCGACTGGCTGTAAAAACGTCACGTCTACCGTCTAGGTGCAACACCGCGCCGATGATGTCCACATCGGTGGTCAAAGGCGACTATCGAAGGAGACGCAGAGTTGGGCATCGATCCTGCCGCTACCGCATGGTTGCTGGCCAGCACGGCGCTCGTGCTGCTGATGACGCCGGGGTTGGCGATTTTCTACGGCGGCATGGTGCGCACTACCGGCGTGCTCAACATGATCATGATGAGTTTCATCTCCATACCGCTGGTCACGGTGGCTTGGCTGCTGGTCGGCTACAGCCTGGCGTTCTCCGGCGCGGGCGGGTTCGTGGGCGGATTGGCGCACGTCGGGATGCGTGGGATAGGCCCGGAGACCGCGCACGGAACAGTTCCCGAATTGTTGTACGCCACCTTCCAGTTGGCCTTCGCCATCATCACGGCCGCGCTGGTTAGCGGTGCCATCGCCGACCGCGCCAAGTTCGCGGCGTGGATGGTGTTCGTCCCCGTCTGGTCGGTGACGGTGTATTCCGTCGTTGCGCACTGGGTGTGGGCGCCCAGCGGCTGGCTGGCCAAGATGGGTGTGCTCGATTACGCGGGAGGACTGGTCGTCGAGATCGTCTCGGGTTCCTCGGCGCTGGCGTTGGCACTGGTGCTCGGTCCGCGGATCGGCTTCAAGGTGGAGGCGATGCGCCCGCACAACCTGCCGTTCGTGCTCCTCGGTGTGGGACTGCTGTGGTTCGGCTGGTTCGGGTTCAACGCGGGTTCGGCGTTGGCCGCCAACGGATTAGCATCCGCGATCTTTCTCAATACCCTGGTGGCGGGTTGCCTGGGCATGCTGGGTTGGCTATCGGTGGAACAGATCCGGGACGGCAAGCCGACTACCTTCGGTGCCGCCTCGGGAGTGGTTGCCGGCTTGGTGGCCATCACACCATCGTGCGGCACAGTGAACACTTTCGGCGCCGCTGTCGTCGGGCTTCTGGCCGGAATCGTGTGCTCGTTCGCGATCGGCCTGAAGTTCAAACTCAACTATGACGACTCGCTGGATGTCGTGGGAGTGCACTTTGTCGGCGGAGTCGTCGGTGTCCTGTTGATCGGGCTGCTTGCCACCGCGGTGATGACACACGGCCCCCAGGGACTCTTCTACGGCGGCGAACTGGATCAACTGGGCAAGCAGGCGCTGGCGATGGCGGTGGTCGCCGGCTACGCCTTCGCGGTGAGCTACGGGCTGGCGATGCTGATCGAGCGGATCATGGGATTTCGGGTCAGCGCGGAGGACGAGATCGGCGGCGTCGACCTCTCCCAGCATGCCGAGACGGCCTACACCGAGGGCGTCTCCGGACACCAGCAGGTGCGCCGCCCGTCGTTCGGTGAGCGGGACGTCTGAGTCTTGGCCGCGGGCAGCAGTCGGTGGTCAACTGCGACTGTGCGCAGAGAACCGGCGCTGGCGCGACGTTTCTTCGATCGGTTCGAGCCGGTGCACGGGGTGACTTACTTTGCGCCGGAGGCGCGGGCGGCGCTGGACGGTCTGGGCTACCGAGGTTTCTGGATGGGCTACTTCGCGGCTCGGTCGGCGCCGCTGGGCATTGTGCCGCCAGAGGTGGTGACCGCGGTCTTCTATAACTTCGCCCCCGAGAGGGTCACGAAGGCCTTACCGGCGGCGTGGCAGATCGCCGGTCCCGAAGCGGCTTTGCGCGTGCGCCAGGATTCCGCGGTCGCGGCGCTGCGCCGCTACGGCCTCGGCGCAGATGAAAACGTCGGTTTCGCAGCGGGATTGGCGGGCAGGGCGGCGCGCGAGGCGACGCTCGACGGACGGCCGCTGTTCGCGGCGAACCGGGCCCTGCCGTGGCCGGACGATCCGCTGGCCGCGTTGTGGCATGCGGCGACGTTGTTGCGCGAGCAGCGCGGCGACGCACACGTGGCGGTACTGACCGCCGAGGGTGTCCGCGGGCGGGAATCCAACGTGTTGCACGCGTCGGCTGGCGCGGTCCCCCGCGAATACATCGCCCGTACCCGTGATTACGACGAGGCGACGTGGCGGCACCACGAACAACGACTTGCCGAGCGCGGGCTGCTCAATGCCGACGGCTCACCGACCGCTGCCGGCCGCGAGCTCAAGGACCGCATCGCATCACAAACCGACGCGCTTTCCCTGTCGGCGCTCGACGCGCTGAGCGATGACGAGGTGGAAGCGTTGTTCCAGGCGCTCACCCCGATCGCCCGGGCCGTGATCGCCGGCGGCGATCTCCCGGTCGCCACCCCGATGAATCTGCGCCGGAACGAATTACACGATGGCAGTGCGCATTTAGCCGATCGGGAGTGCGCTGGAACGCCGGCGGTGCCCGTCGACGGCGGAGCTAACAGATCTGAAGCGGCGCTCGGCTCAGCTGGTTGGCTGGGTGTGCGCCCAGTCCTCGACCTCGGCGGTGACGGGGTCGGCGATGTCGTCGAATTCGGGATGCTTCTTGAGCACTGTGCCGACCATGGAACACACCGGGACAATTCGTTTGCCGTCGGCACGGGCGGCATTCAGCGCCTCTTCGAGGAGAATCGTCGCCAAGCCTCGTCCGCCGAAGTCCGCATCGATCACGGTGTGGTAGAAAACGCGCTGGTCACCGCGGTCGGCGTAGTCCGCGTGGCCGACGGTCTTGCCGTCGACGGCGATGGTGTACGTCTGGTGCTCGGCGGTGACTGTGGTTCGTGCGCCGGTCTTGTCGGTCGTCACTCAGAGGCCCTTCCGGTTGATTCGTTCGTCTCACGTCGATCCTTCGCGACGTCGTCATGCGCGCCGATATCGCGACAGTACCGCGGGGCGTCCGCCGAATCTCGCCGGCTCCTCAAAAATCCGGCCTCCTCAAAGACGTTAGACAGCGAAGAATCTCGGTGGTCAGGCGGCCGACCGCGGACCAATCTGCGCGGTTGGCAGATGCAACACCACGGCGGGCGCCGGAATTGCCTCGTGTTCGCGGCGCGCCAGTAGGGCCGCGTTCTCGGGCAGTTGTCGGGCGTTGATCTCTCCTCCAGCGATACGGCGCAAGACGTCATGAGCCCGGACAAGCTGATCGCGTTTACGGTGCTGGCCGCCGGGAAGTTTGACGCCGGCCCAAACCCCGTATTCTTCGCGGTGCGCGATGGCGTGTTGGGCACACCGGCGCTGTTGCGCCAGTGGGCAGCGGCGCAGGCATTGGAGCCGCGCCTCGGTGGCGGAGCGTTCGTAAGCGCGTGCCTTTGCCGCGCCGTCGCCGCTGTCGTCGTCGGGATAGCCAAACCATAACTCCGGGTTCGCTGCGCAGGGGTGCCCCATGTCGGTCTCCTTATCCGAAGTGAAACGTAGACAAAATCGTATACACGAAGTCAGTGTGTGCGCAAGAGAAACGTGATAAAAGCATATATACACAGGGTGAGCCGGCCGCCTGTGTAATATCCGGCCTATGGCCGGAGTGTGCGGTGAGCCGTGAATCAGCCGGTGCGGCCATCCGCGCATTGCGCGAGTCGCGCGACTGGTCGCTGGCCGAGCTTGCCGCCGCGACGGGCGTCAGCGTCATGGGGCTGAGCTACCTGGAGCGCGGCTCCCGCAAGCCGCATAAAAGCACAGTTCAGAAGGTTGAGAACGGGCTTGGCTTGCCGCCGGGCACCTACTCGCGGCTATTAGTTGCCGCCGATCCCGATGCTGAACTGGCCCGGTTGATCGTCGCGCAGCCACCCGAGCCCATGACCCCGCGGCGTGTCGGCACGGTGGTGGTCGACCGTCACAGCGACACCGATGTGCTGGAAGGTTATGCTGAAGCGCAACTCGATGCCCTCAAATCCGTCATCGATCGATTGCCTGCGACGACGTCAAACGAATATGAGACGTATATTCTGTCTGTGATCGCGCAGTGCGTGAAGGCAGAGCTGCTGGCGGCCAGCTCATGGCGGGTGGCTGTCAATGCGGGAGCCGATTCGACGGGCCGGCTCATGCAACATATACAGGCGCTCGAAGCGACCCGTGGGGCGCTGCTGGAGCGGATGCCCACGAGCTTGAGTGCCCGGTTCGATCGCGCATGCACCAAGTCGTCGCTACCGGACACGGTCATCGCGGCGCTACTCGGTGTCGGCGGTGACGAAATGTGGGATATCCGCAACCGGGGTGTCATCTCGCCCGGAGCGCTCCCCCGTGTGCGAGCCTTCGCCGATGCGGTCGAGGCGCCGTCCCATCCGGCGGCTGGGGTTGAGAGCAGAACAGATCAGGACAGCGGCGAGGGGGACTCGTGATCGAAAACGAAGTCGAGACGTTAGACCGTGCTCATCAAATGTTCGCTGGTAACACTTGGCACCCCGAGTTGGACGCGGGCACTGCCCACTACCGCGACCTACTACAGCGGTCCGCCGGCCTGAATGGCGATGCGACACTTAGCCATTACAAGCTCACGGTAGACCGCAGCCAAGGGGCGCTGCTGTCCGCGGCCCGCACGGATACCGCGGCACAAGACATCATCGCCGGTGCTCACCGAGACCGGGCCCGGGCCAGTGAACTCACTGGGGCCGTGCTCGACCAGGCTCGTGCAGACGCCATCACACCGGTTACGCCACTGGCCCAGCGTGAGGCGATGCGTCGCCGGGTCGCGCGGTTGCGCACGCAACGAACGCACGTCGTGTCGGCCCGATTGCGGGCGCAACGGCGCTTGGTGGCGTTGAGGGCGCTGCGGTACCGGATGGCGCACCACCAGCATCCTGGGTTAACGGGGTCGCCGCTACCGTCGGCGAATAGTCGAGCGGGAATCGCTGTGCGGGCCGCGTTGTCGCGACTTGGTCGTCCTTACGTCTGGGGTGCGACCGGGCCGGACCAGTTCGACTGTTCCGGGTTGGTCCAGTGGTCCTACGCGCATGCGGGTGTTCACCTGGACCGCACCACCTATCAGCAAATCAACGACGGGATCCCGGTGCCGCGCTCACAAGTCCGCCCAGGTGATCTGGTCTTCCCGCACGTCGGACACGTGCAGATGGCCATCGGTCACAACCTGGTGGTCGAAGCGCCGTACTCGGGTGCCTCCGTCCGGATCAGTCAGCTGGGCGACAATGTCGCGGTCCGACGGCTACTATGAAATACGCAGAATAGGTTGAACCCATGTCGGAGCAAGCCGGATTATCGGTAGCCGCCATTCGGACGCGCCAGGCGGCCCTGGTGAGCCAACACGGCACGGCCGCTGAGGCCGACCGGGTACTCGAGGAACTGCTTGCCAGCGCTCATGCCTTGATACGTGACAGCATCAGCCGACTGGATGCGATCGCTGCCGAAATCGACGGTGCCGTGCCAGACCACGCAGACCATGGCGTCGACACCCCGCTACGAGCGCGCGAGTTTCAGAGGTTCCTGGTCGCCAAACAACGTGAGATCGCGGCAGTTGTTGCACGTGCACACGAACTCGATCGCGCGAAAGCGGCCGCGGTGGAAAGCCTGCGGGCGCAGTACGCCGGCTCTGCCGGTTAGCGGTTCGCCGACCGCGCTGTGCACAACCCCTGGGGTGAATTGTCGCGACCAACCAGCCTGACTACTGTCGCCCGGCATGGAGGGGTCGCAAGACAGCACGCAGCGGAACCCGCTGTGGGACAGAGCGCGATTTGCCTAGACGATGTCGACGTATGACGAGTTGCTTGCCACGGTGAGATCCGTCCGGGACCGTACCGGTGACCCAAACGCGTGGCAGACAGGGCTGACACCGAATGAGGTGGCCGCCGTGATCACCCCCGCGACGGGTTCGGAACAACTCGTGACGATTCTCAACAAGATCCGTCAACGGCATCCCGACGTGTTCGGCACCGGAACCGGACCAACTCCGGACGGCGAGCCCCCATCGGTACGGGAGCAAGGGGAAGCCGCCGAAGCCATAGCTGACGCCGAAGCTGCTCTGGCGCAACAGAATTCAGCCAGCTCTCAACTCGATCTGCAAGTGATTTCGGCTATCCTCAATGCGCACCTCACGACGGTTGAGGGCAGAGATGCGCTGACCACGTTGCAGCAGGAGACGGAATCCGCGGTACGAATGCGATCGGATTTGGACACACCGGCCGGGGCGCGAGATTTTCAGCGGTTCCTCATCGGCAAGCTCAGGGACATCCGGGCAGTTGTCGCAAACGCGAACCTCGACGACACGTCTAAGTCAGCGCTGATGGCCGCGTGGACATCGCTCTACGAGGCCTCAAAGGCCTCCAAGAACGAATCGGGCGATCCGACCGGACATCGACCACCGTCGGCCGAGTCCGTTGCCGCACCCGGAACCAGCACAGTCCCGCGGCCGACAAAGGTGGCCCAAGCCGGAGGGGATCCACTGCTGGATTCGTTGCCGATTGACGACCAGGGTCTGCCAGCCGGGGAGCCAGATCCCGCGGCACGCGCGGCGGCTCCGGCGACCCAGGCGGCGCCGATGGTGCCGACTTTGCCGAGTGTCCCCAGCCTTGGTATGGGGCCGCTGCCAGGCAGCGGCTTATCGCCAGGCTCGATGGCGGGCTGGAGTCCACCGGGCGGCTCCCCGGTTCCCGGGCTGCAAGCGGACGACGCTTCCCTAGCGAAACCGGATCACCACGAAGGTGATCAGAAAGATGACCACAAAATTGAAGAAGACCACAAAGACGGCGAGCAGCACGGTGAAGAGGAGGCGTCGCACCAGGCCGAATCACCGCAGCCGGGTCCAACCAGCGTGACACTGCCTGACGGTGACACGGTGACCGCCGCGAATCCGCAGCTGGCCGCAGCCATTAAGGCCGCGGCCGGCGGGACGCCGATTGCAGATGCGTTCCATCAACAGGGAATTACTATTCCGGCCCCGGGAACGGCGGTCACCAACCCCATTGACCCAGTGCGGGTCATACCGGGAGATATCGGTATCTTCACCGACCGTCACGCGCTTGGGCTGGGCCACGGTAAGGCTCTTCTCGACGGCCAGATTCAGCAGATTGTCACCGTGACCGGGCCGAGCTTTCTAGGCTGGGAGCATCCGCCGGCCGCGGCGACCGCGACCGCGCCGGCCGAGACTGAAGCACCGATACCGACGCGGCCGGCGGCGACGTCGTCGACCTGACTGTAAGGATCAACCCGACATAGAAGTGAAATCTCTGGCCGGACCGGCCGGCGGTGCGCATGAACAGGAGACAGCGGATGGCAGATCGAATCCAAGTAGTGCCCGAGCACGTGCGCGCAGCCGCTGGGCATCATCAGCAGACCTCCGACTACTTGCGGACAATTCCGGCAACACACGCCGCGATCCAGGCGAGTCTGGACTCACTCGGGCCGATTTTCGGTGAGCTCCGCGATGCCGGACGCAACTTGCTTGAGCTGAGACGCCAGTGCTACGAGCAACAAGCCGACGACCATGCCGATATGGCGCGCAAACTGACGACGTCGGCGGCGATGTGGGAGCAGCATGAGGAAGATGCGTCGCGCGACCTCGGTGGCGTCGCCGATGGCGGTCGATGACAGACGCCAATCCTGCCTTCGACACCGTTCACCCAAGTGGACATATCCTCGTCCGCTCCTGCCGCGGCGGATATATGCACAGCGTCGCACTGAGCTCGGAGGCGATGGACACCGACGCTGAGACGTTGGCCCGGGGCATCGTGCTGACGGCCGACGTCTCGTGCCTCAAAGCGTTGCTGGAAGTGCGCGGTGAGATCATCGCGGCGGGGCATACCCCATCCGCGGAGGTGCCCACTCTCCACGATCTCGACTCGGCCATCGAGAAGTTGCTGGCGCATCAACTACGCCGCCGCAACGAGGTGGACTAAGCCATTCGGGATGGGCCTGAAATGGGGTGACTGCCTAAAGAAGCCAGGCTTTTGCGGTTTCGGGATCGGGCGCGATATCGGTGGGCGGCTTGATGGGATTGGCCCCGAACAGCTCTCGCGCCCGGCCGAGCAGGGCGCGCACTTCGTCGAGTTGCTGTTGCAGCGCAGAATCAGCCATATCTGCACGCTACCCAGCACAGCGCAGCCGCACAATTCACTCCTGAATGGCACACTGAATAGATCCCGGTACGCTTAACTGGTGGCGATCTTCGGTCGGAAGACGGCGCGCGAGCGCCTCCGGAGAGCGGCCCGAGAATCCCTGACGGTTCCGGCATTCAGCTCTCCCATCGATTGCGCCCCATGGGTGATAGGTGGACTTTGGCCCGCCGAGTTGTGGGCGATCAGCGCCGAAAATGCCACGTTCGCAGAATATCTCAGGGACGATCTGGAGCGGATCGTCAATTCTGCTAACGACGAGCTCAAGGTCATCCGGCGAGCGGGGATGGCTGATTCCACCCGGCAAGCCGAGGCGGCCCGGGTCATCGACGACGCCCGTGCCCGTGCAGTACAACGGGTCGAGTCCGCGGTTCGCGACTTGCGCACCGTAACCGCTGAGATCCTCGCGGCACACCGGCGCCCGGATCGCGCCCGCGATATTACTGGAATCGATCTCGCTGAGACCCAAGTCCTGCCAGCCGTCACGGAAGGTGAGGAGCCCGAAGCAACCCGAGCTCGGCATCGGGCCCCCGCCGGTTACAGCATCCGCCGGGTGCCGGAGACATATGTCGCGGCCCTTCCAGACGTCCCCGAGGCCCCGGAGGCCGCGGGCGAACCCGAGTCCGACAAAGAACGATTGCGGCGGCTTCTCGCGTTCGTCGTACGCCAGGAACCAGGGCTTCGATGGGCGGTTGGCGACAAAACGGACGGGACGACGGTATTGGTCACCGACCTCGCGCACGGCTGGATACCCCCCGGCATCACCCTCCCCGACGGGGTGCGGTTGTTGGAACCCGGGCGACGGACAGGCAGGGCTGCCGCGCTGATCGGCGACACAACGTGCGCGGCGTCGTACGCTCCCGGCGATTCCTTGAGCCGATCGACTGACTTCGCAGCGACGAAGGCCTCCGTGCTGCCGCGCGAGCTGCCGCCTATCGAAGATCTGGGCTGGGTGCTAGGCCAAGCGACGCACTGGCGCGATGAACTGCCACGGATCGTGCATACCCTGGCCAGGGCCGCTGCCGCGGGTACGGGTGTCGTGGATGAGGAAGTAGATCTGCTACGGGTGCACCTGGATACCGCGCGCTACCAGCTTGTCGGCCAGTATCCGGATGCCAATCCCGAAGTCCTACTCAACTGTCTGTTGCTGGCAAGCACGGAGGGTCTCGTCCGCGCAGACACCGTAGCGGCGAACTACCACCTGGCCTGGTTTCAGAAACTCAGCGCGCCGGCGCCCAGCAAGTGGGCCACGAAGCCGCCGCTCTAGGCACCCGCAACTATGAATTGACGCTGGTCGGAGGGGTCGACAATACTTACATCGTGTCGGGATCGGGCAGTCGCGGCGAGCGGAGCGACCTCGGGGACCGAGATCTCGTCGAATCGGTGCTGCGCGAGCTCAGCGAGGCGGCCGACAAATGGGAAACCCTCGTCGCCCAGGCCGAGACAATCACCTACAGTGTGGACCTCGGGGACGTTCACGCTGTCGCGAATTCCGACGGCAGGTTGCTCAAGCTGAGGCTGCACCCGGGGGTGATGACCGGCTACGGCCATGGAGAGCTGGCTGACAGGCTGAATCTCGCGATCACGGCGCTGCGCGAAGAGGCCGAGGCCGAGAACCAGGCCAGATATGGCGGCCACCTGAAGTGACGTCAGTGTGGATTGCAACAGCGGGATCGGCCGGGACGACCTCCCGGTAAGGAGTAATGACTGTGCCACTCAATCTTTCGAATCGGGACCAGAATTCGGGGCACCTGTTCTACAACCGGCGCCTACGGGCCGCGATCACCAGGTTTTCGGTCCGGATGAAGCACGACGATCGCAAACAGCAGGCGGCGGTCGCACTGTCGATCGTCCTCGTCGTCATCGGCGTCGGCTGGATGGCCTTGCTGCACTTCATGAAGCCGGCGGGCTTGATCGGCGAGTCGGCGATCATCGGCGACCGCGACACTGGCGCGGTCTACGCGAAGATCAACGGGCGGCTGTACCCCGCGCTCAACCTGACCTCCGCGCGGCTGGCGGTCGGCAACGACTCCAGCCCTACCTGGGTCAAGGCGAACGAGATCGCCAAATATCCGACGGGCCCCCTGATCGGCATTCCGGGTGTGCCGGACAGCCTGCCGATTACGTCGAGCGGCGAGTCGGCCTGGTCGGTTTGCGATACCGCGGCCGCCCGGGGCAGCGGAACGGCTCCGGTGGTGACGTCGATCGCCGGCGAGCTCACGCCGTTCGGCCGCGCCGCGGCGATGGGCCCGGCGCAGGCAATCCTTGCGACGCACAAGGGCGCGACCTATGTGATCTGGGGAGGGCAACGATCTCGCATCGACCCGACCGACCGGTCCGTCACGTTCAATCTCGGTCTCGACCCAGGGGTGACCTATGCGATCGAGATCTCCAACGCGCTGTTCGACGCCATGCCGTCAACGGAACCCCTTGTCTTACCGGCAATTCCGGAAGCTGGAACGCCGTCACGGTGGCTGCCCGGCGTTAGGGTGGGCAGCGTGCTGGAAACCCGAGATGCCAGCGGCGAAGTCAACGGCTTCTATGCATTGCTCCCGGGTGGTTTGCAGAAGATCACCAGCTTCGTCGCAGACCTGTTGCGGACCGGCGACTCGCAGGGCTCGACGACGCCGACGCTGGTTGCCCCCGACAAGCTGATCCACATCCCGGTGGTTGACGTGCTCGATGTCGACTACTACCCATCGGGCAAGCTCGAGTTCATTGACACAGCGGCCAACCCGGTGACCTGCGTTGGGTGGGAGAAACAGACCAGCGACCCGCAGGCCAGGATCACGATACTCACCGGGCGAGGGTTACCGGTCTCGATCGACATGGACTCGCACGTGGTGCAGCTGGTCCGTGACAATCGCGATCCGGATTCAGCCGAGGCGCATCAGACACTGGTGTTGCCGGGTGCGGCGAACTTCGTAGCAACCACCAGTGGCGTAGCGACGGCAGGGAGTCGAGAGAGTTTGTATTGGCTCTCGCGCCAAGGTGTTCGGTATGGGATCCAGTCGGATCACTCGACCTTGCAGGCGTTGGGGCTGGATCCGCGGCTCGCTGCGCAAGCACCTTGGCCGGTGCTGCGTACCTTTGCCGCCGGACCGGCGATCAGCCGCGATGCTGCCCTGGTGGCGCGCGACGCCGTATCCGGAGGCGGTGCGGTGGCGCCGATTCCGCAATCCAACGAAGCGGTTAGCGGGGGGTAAGCGTGTCCAAACGAGGTTTCGTCCGTGGTGCCCGTAAGACACCGCCGAGCGTTCCGCCCGTTCGAATCGCGGTCGCAGCGCCGCTGGCGCTGCCGGAGCGTGAGCCGCGAAACATCCTGCTGATGATCGCGCTTCCCGCGCTGCTGGTTGGGATCGTCGGCACCCTGGTGGTGATGTATGCATCAGGGATTCGATCGCTGCAATCCGGATTCTTCCCGATGATCGGTCTGGTCGGGTTCGGCACCCTGATGTTCAGCGGGCGATTCGGGCGCGGACGCCGGATAAGCTGGGGTGAACAAGAAAAGCAGCGCCGCAGCTACCTGCGTCAACTCGACGATGATCGCGACGAAGTGCAGCGCGCCGCTCAGGAGCAGCGACGGAGCCAACTCTTCGTCAACGGTGACCCGCAGCAGCTGGACACGGTCATTGGTGGTCCGCGGATGTGGGAGCGGCGCGCAGGCGACTCGGATTTCCTCGATGTCCGGCTGGGCATTGGCGTGCAGCAAGCCAGCGAATCCGCGGTTTCGCTGCAATGGCCCGACGTTCCAGTCGGGGAGGAGCTGGAACCCGTAACCGGCGGCGCGCTAAGGGATTTCATTCTCGAGCAGAGCAAGATTCGCGGGATCGGTAAGGTGCTGAGCCTGCGGTCGAAACCCGGGTTCAGCTTCATCGGCGACGATCCGAGCGAACTACACAGTCTCGCGCGCTCGATGATGTCCTCTCTCGCTGTCTACCACAGCCCCAGCGACCTCAAGCTCATGGTGGTCACTCGGCATCCCGAGCAGTGGTCGTGGCTGGTATGGCTGCCGCACAACCAGCACGACGAGATGTTCGACGCCTGTGGACTGCGCCGCCTGGTCTTCGCATCTCCAACCGAGTTGGAAGAGGCGCTGGACGCCGAGCTGCACCGCAAGGGCCGCGGACCATGGACGCCACCGGTGGGAACCAGCCCGACGTCAATGCCGTCGCCGATGGAGTCGACCACCGGCCTGGCGCTCGGTCCGCACTGGGTGATCGTCGACGACAACGTCGGCACGCCAGAGCAATGGGAGGGCGTGACCGGTCAGAAGGGCATGGCCGGTCTCACTGTGATACGGCTGGCGACCCGGTCTGGTGTGGGCGTCGGGTTCGCAGAGGAGAGCCAACGTTTCGGGTTGCGCGAAGGCAGGCTGACGCACCGCGACACCTTCTACGCGGTGGCGGACATGCTTGCCGAGAGCACCGCCAATCGGTACGCGCGGGCGCTCGCCCGCTGGGCCCCGATGAGCGCCGGGGAATTATCTGAGACCGACAGTCAAGGCGGCGAATTACTACGGGCGCTGGGGATCAACGATCCGCGCGAGCTCGACGTCGACAGGCTCTGGGGCGAGAGCCGTGGTCGCGGCGATCACAAATGGGCGATGGTACCCGTCGGTGTCAAAAAAGGCGGCGAGCTGCAGTATATTATCCTGCGCGCCAAGGATTTCGGCGGCTTCGGCTTTCACTCGGTGGTTATCGGGACGTCGGGCTCGGGGAAGTCGGAGTACTTCCTGTCGCTGTGCAGTGGGATAGCTCTGACACACTCACCCGAAACGTTCATCGTGATCTTCGTCGATATGAAGTTCGAGTCGGCAGCCCAGGACCTGCAGGGATTTCCGCATGTCGCCGGTTCGCTGTCCAACTTGGGCAAGGATGACCGGCACTTGGCGGAGCGGATGCGAAAGGCGATCAACGGCGAGATCGCCAGGCGTTACCGGCTTTTCAAAGATGCCGGTGCCCGTGACGCCAACGAGTATGAGGAGATGCGGCTGGCCGGCCGGGATCTGGAGCCGGTTCCGATTCTGCTGGTGATCATCGACGAATACCTCGAGTTGTTCATTCATCACTCGGAGTGGATCGATCTGGTCATCCACATCGGCCAGGAGGGGCGTGGCTGCAACGTCTTCTTCACCCTCGGTGGCCAACGACTGGATCTGTCGTCGCTCAGTAAGGCCAAGAGCAACATCGCCTTCCGGGTAGCCCTGCGTGCCGAGACGGCGGAGGATTCCCGCGATGTCATCGGTAGCGACTCGGCATTGCATCTTCCGTCGAAGGAGAACGGGTACGCCCTGCTCAAGGTGGGTCCGCGCGACCTGGATCAATTCCGGTGCTTTTACGTGTCCGCCCCCTTCGTTGTGCCGAAGCGAATTGTTAACGTGAACAAGACTGTGGCCGTGAGCTTTTCCCAGCCGCGCGCATTCACCTGGGCCTACCAGCCGCTCAGTGAGGAAGACAGCGCGGCATTGGCCATCGCCGATGAACCTGAGGAGCCCGACGAGTTTCTGTTCCATTCCGATGGGTTCCGGAAGAAGAAGCTGGTCGACATCATCCGAGAATCGCTGCTTTCTCACCCTGCGCGACCTCCGCACCAGATATGGCTCCCACCATTGGAAGTCAGCGAGGCTGTCGATTCGCTGGTGGCCCGCTGGCGCGGCAAGCCATGGCACGTCGATTACGGGCAAAACCCAGGCCTGGTGTTCCCGGCGGGAATTGTGGACATCCCCGAAGAGCACGTCCAACGCGTGCATGCAATCGACGCCGAGATGGACAACATCATGGTTGTTGCCACCGCTCAGCGGGGAAAGTCAACCACGTTGATGACGCTGATGGCCTCGGCGGCGTTGATGTATCGGCCCGACCGGGTTACCTTCTTCTGCATCGGTGCGTCGCTGTACCCGGTCGAGGAATTGCCGCACGTGGCGTCGGTGGTAAGCCAAACAGACGGTGAGGGGGTATCGCGGACCCTCGCGTCGATCGAGGGGTTGATCCTGGCCCGGGAGGCGTCGTTCAAGCAGTACCAAATCGACATCTCCGAATTCCGCGAACGCCGGTTTGGCGCGGACGGGGATGGCGGCACCGATCCCGACGACAAGTTCGGGGATGTCTTCCTGGTCGTGGACAACTTCAGCGACCTTTACGACAAGACCGCCGTGATGGGAGACCGTCTGATCGCGGTCGCCCGCCAGGGCCTGTCGTACGGGGTCCATGTCATGACCACAGCGACCGCGTGGCTGGTGGGGCAAAAGCAACACCTGGTCAACGTGTCCAACGCGCGGATTCAGCTGCGGCTGAGCAATCCCGACGAAACCCAGATGGGCGAGGGGTTCGAACGCCGAAAGGCCGCCCGCAACACACTGGACCGGCCTGGCTTCGGCGTCACCCGTGAAGGCCATGAGCTGCTCATCGGGCTGCCGGAGATCACTGGGACTACCGGTGAACGGGTGCCGCCGCGCGAAATGGGTGCGGTCATCGCCGAGGTGACCGGCGCCGGCCGGCTAGAGAAGCTGGCGCGCCTGCCCGACCGGATCCAGCTGAGCCAGGTCGTCGCGGCGTTTACACAGACCGCCGAGGCGGCCGACCCGCTGAACATTCCGTTCGCGATCAGCGAAAGCGCGCTGCAGCCGGCGATTCTCGCGGCCCGAACGGTTTCGAACATGCTTGTGTTGGGGCGCCAGTCGTGTGGAAAGACGACGACTCTCGCGGCAATCGGACAGGCGATCACTGGTCGGCTTACCCCGGAACAGGCGCAGATCACCATCATCGATCCCAAGACAACGCTGATCGGCAAGATTCAAGGACCGCATGTGCGCGCCTACGCATACACGGCCGACGATATCGACGAGGTGATCGCAGCGCTGGCGGAGAGCATGCGCGATCGCCTTCCGCCCTCAGGTCTGAGCCAGGAAGAGTTGCTGAACCGCAGGACTTGGGAGGGCCCCCACCATTTCCTGCTGATCGACGATGAGCAGGAACTGCGACCGCATGGGGTGATCGGCAAGCACGCCGCGACCGCGCCGTTGTGGGGACTGCTGGAGCGCAGCCGGGAGATCGGCCTGCACGTCATCGCCTCACGGCTGCCCGGGAACTGGGCAGGGGTGTCGGTGACGAACCCATTCCTGCAGAAGATGACCAGTTCGCGGGCGCCGACGCTATTCATGGACAACGATCCGGCGGGGGTGAAGGTGTTCGGCAGGATAGCGGCGCAGCAACTTCCCCCTGGGCGCGGCTTGAGAGTCACAACCGACGGGGTGATCGAAGGAGTGCTGGTAGGAAGCCCGGAGTAGGGGCAGTGGGTCAGTCAAGGTTGAAGTGGGATTGTGACGATCGTGGCCCTCGTCGAAAAGCCCCAGCCAGACGAACAATCAGTCGAGTAGCGGCGATGTCGCGCTGGGCCTCCCCTTCGCCCCAGAGCGGCGCTAGGGGGCGGTGCCGGCTTTAAACCCGAAGTCGTAGGAGGCGTACGGGTTGAGTATCTGCCTACCCCAAAGCGCGTTACGCTCCGTGGTCGTCAGCTGTGCCAGGTCGGCAACGTCGGACCAGTTGTCGTTGATGATTTCGACCTGCCGCTCGATGATCTCGCGCGCAGCGCGTTTGGATAGACCGTAGATGTGCGCTGCCGCGACGCATAGCGCGAATTGGCTGTCGCGCATGCCGTCACGGTCGATGTCCATCGCCTGCTTCGCGGTCTCGCTCGACCGCAGTTGCGGGCACAGGTCGTATGCCGGCGTCAGTTCGAGAAACTCACCATCCCAGAACGCTGCGTGGTTACGAGCGTGGTCGTCGATGTTGCCGATGGCGATATTGAACACGATGCGGGCGAAAACCGCCCGACCGAGCGAGGCGGGATCGGCGCTGCGAGCGAGCAGGGCATCAAGCATGTCGGGATAGCTGGAGTAGCGCGATCCGAGGAAACTGTCCAGCCCCTGCATCGTCAGGCCAGAGACCATCATGCGGCGTTCGCCATTGCCCGGACGGTCGAACCGCTCCACCAGCAGAACCTGACGGCCCAGGGAAGTGACGATCCGAGACCGCGGGGCATCAATTCCCACGCGGCGCGCGAGCTCCATCGCCGCCGCCTCCGCCTTCACCATTGGATACGTGTCGGTGGACAGTGAGAGCTTGGCGATCATATGCGTGTCGCCGTCCTTCACGAGGATTTTGGGCCGCGCGCCACCAACGGCCGTCCCGTGCACCAAGGCTTCCGCCAGGGCAGGGCTCAGCTCTTCACCCTGCAGGAGGGCATCGGCAGCTCGGTGCAGTTCGTCGAGCGTCGCGTCGTCGTCACGGGGTTCGTATGTGGTGGCACTCTTCTGGAAGTCGAGTCCGCCGATCCTGTTGGACCCGGATTCGAGCAGAACCGTCGTCTCGTCGATGTCGACCGCGTCGATAGCGCCGCCTTTCTTGCCCGTTAGCCTGGCGATGATGACACGCCGTCCCCAGGAATCCGGTTTGCCGTCATCCAGGCAGCCCGCCACCGACAGGCCCTCCAATGGTTCGATCCATCCCGCACGCAGTGGCAGTTCGGGCTCGAACAGGCTGATCGCGTCCTTGCGATCCAGGTAGCTGCGCCCGTAGATGAAATGGTGGATGTCGCCGCTGCGGTGCAAGCGTCCGGCGACGACCGGCTCGGTGTGGCCGGGCAGCCACGCCCAGACGAATACATTGCGATTGTCAGAAGGCGGCGTCATCAGCGCTCTCCTTCATTACGGGCTTGCGGACGCGGCTGGGGAGCAACGCTAGAGTCTCCTCGCCCTGGCGCCGGGCGCGGGCAAGGTCTGCACCATCGAGCCCGAATAGGTTCACACCGATGACGAACGCGGCGTTGAACACGTTTCCGACCGAGACCGACGGTGATCCGCCTTCGATGGCCGACACGGTTCGTGGGTTGACGCCGATGCGCGCGGCCAGGTCGGCGACGGTCCATCCGCGCGATTTGCGTGCCGTCTTGATCTGGTTGCCCAGCACTCGCAGCGCGTCGTCGGACGCGCGGGATACAGCTACCATCCTCCGCGCCATAGTACTAACTCCTATTAAATACATTTAAGACAGCTTTAGATGCATTCTATAGTAGATATATCGGACCGGAAAATCTAAAGCTCTTTGCGGCCGGCTGCGGCCCGCGATCAGTCGAGCAGGGCGGCGACGTTGCGGCGAGTCCAGACGTGCGCTCGTCGCTTCAACTGACCCACCACCGAATAGGGGAGTGAGTCGACAGCGGGCGCGCCCCACTTTAGACTCGGATGCCTCCGCGGAGTTGTCGCACAACTCATCCGGAGCGCGGTGCGAGGGGAATTCTGCCGCGTCGGGTAGTCAAAAAATGGGAGGCAACTATGGCTGGGCTATTCAGCATGGTTCCGGGTGCGGTCGACATGTCGGCGGCTGCCGAGGCTGGGATCAGCCAGGAGATGGCAGCCACCACCGGGGCCGGGGCTGCCGCGCTCACCGGGGTGATGCCGATGGCGCCGGACGAGGACTCCGCGCAGTTTGCGGCCGCGTTGAACGCCACCGGAGCTGCCTACATCGCCATGGCGAACCAGCATGTGGGAGAGCGGACCGCTTTTTCGGGTGCACAAAGCCTCGCGTCTACCACCAGTACAGCCTCCGAAATGATCAGCGCGGCCCTCTCCGCGATTCCGTCTTGAGGCTGAGGCGTGCCCGACCCTAGGTGGACTGGGCCCCCCGAGGGTGTGGCCCTGATTTTCGAGGCGGGCAATCCCGCATCGGTGATCGCCAATACCGTCGCATGGGTCACCGAGACTGCGAACAATGAACTTTCAGCAGGACTGTCAACAGTCAATGCATTTGCCACCGCTGCCCAGTGGCAGGGTTTCGGCGCGCTTGCCTCGATGGTGGCCAGCAACGGACTGAACCTCGGATTGCAGACGCTGGTTGGTTGGACGGCGCACAAGATCGCCGTGACGCAGGCCGCCGTGGAGGCCTTCACTCTTGCCGCATCGGCGGTAATTCCCTCGTTGGTGTCCATCACGAATCGTGCCGAAGCGGAAGTGCTGAACGCCACGAATTTCATGGGGATCCACACTCCGGCGATCATCGAACGTGACACCGAGTACTTCGGTGAGCACTGGCCGCACAATTCGAGCGCGGGTTGGGCGTACGCCAGTGTGCTGAGCACGCTGAGCGCGGCGTTGACCATGCCGCCACCCGCGGCCCCGATGGGTGCCTCACCGGCGGCACCGGCAGCAGCCGGCGAGGCCTTGGCGCAAGCCGCGGGACAGAGTGGGATGAATGACGTCGCGCAATTGACAGGTCAGACCGGCCAGACCGCGGGGCAGACCGCCAGTGCTCCGGCAGAGGCCGGGAGCCAGGCAAGTTCGCTATTACAGCAGCCGATGCAGCTGATTTCGGGCATGACGCAACCCCTGCAACAGCTGGCCTCGGCGCCGATGCAAGGGATTCAGGGCTTGACGAGCATGCCGCAGGGGCTAATTTCGTCGATGTCCGGCTTACTTCAGTCGGGTGGGGCTCCGAATGCCGCCGCTGAGGCTGGGGCCATCGCCGAACCCGTACTTGCCGGCGGCGGCGGCGCGGGCGGCCTCGGCCCCGTGTCGGCAGGTGGCGCGGGCGGCCTTGGTGGTTTCCCAGGTGCCGGACTTACCAGCTACACCCGCCCCACCAGCAGTTTCGAGCCAGAGACCGGTGGCAGACCGGGCAGCCTGCGGGCCGGCGTGCTCAACGCGGCTGAAGTACGTGGTCCGACAGCATCCACGGGGATGGGCGGTAGCCCGATGCCGATGTCGCCGGCGGGCATGCTGGCGCGCGGAAGCGCGAGTGATTCCGGTAAGGCCGCAGTGACGCGGGTGCGTGTCGTCGTTGGCGGTGACCGGACCGACTCGGACTAGCGACCGGCCTGCGCGCGCTCATCGACCGGGACTTCAGCGGATGGGCCCCGGCTCTCTTCGCGCGCTGCGCGCGCTCATCGACCGGGACTTCAGCGGATGGGCCCCGGCTCTCTTCGCGCGCTGCGCGCGCTCATCGACCGGGACCGGCCGGCCCAGCGAAGGCCTGCGCGATTTCAACCCAGCGTCGCGCGTCGGCACCGACCGCGGTGATGTCGAGGGTGCTGCGCGGGCGGCGCTGAGTGACCAGGAAACAGAAGTCCTCGGCGGAACCGGTCACACGCTGGGTGGCATCGGGTGGACCCCAAGACCAGGCGTCGCCGGCGGGCCCGCGCAACTCGACCAGAAACGGCTCGCTCGGCGGAGTGAGATTGTTGACGATGAAGGCGTAATCACGGGTTCGTACTCCGATATGGGCGATCGACCGCAGTCGTCCCGTGGCGGCCCGGTCGACGCCGAGGGCGTCGGCGACGTCGAGGCCGTGCGCCCAGGTCTCCATCAATCGCGCGGTGGCCATCGACGCCGCGCTCATCGCCGGTCCGAACCACGGCAACTTCCGGCCGTCAGGGACGGTCAGCAGCGCTTCGTGCAACCGCCCGCGGGTGACCCGCCAGTCGGCAAGCAACTCAGCAGGCGGTGTGGCCGCCAATTCTTCGGCACCGGCGTCGACGAAGCCGGCCGGATTGGTTGCCGCTGCGGAAAGCACGTCAGCGAAACCCGTCTCGTCGGTCACCGCGGTTAGCGCAACCCGATCTGTCCACAACAGGTGGGCGATCTGGTGTGCGATAGTCCAGCGCAGCGCGGGCGTCGGAGTGGCCCAGGCGTCCGCCGGTAGCGCCGCGACGAGTGCGTCGAGGTCGTCGCTTTCGGCACGCAAGTCGGTGACGATCGGACCGGGACCAGCCATCATTGCTTCCGCGTGTTCGCCGGCTGGCTACGACGGCCGATGACGCTGTGCGCGACGAGCCCGAGTAGATACAACAATGACCCGGCCAGCACGAACGTGGGCGCGTGCCCGTTTTCGGGGATCAGCGTCGCGGTGATCGTGATCGAGACGATAAACGCCACCCAGAAAAGGGCGTCCTGCACCGCGAACACGTGCCCGCGCAGCGCGTCGTCCACGTCAATCTGCATCGCTGAATCGGCGCACAGCTTGATCATCTGGCCGGTCACGCCCAGCAAGAAGCTGCACCCCACCATGATCGGTAGCACCAGGCCGGCCGCCGCCACTTGGATCAGCGCGGCTGCCGTTAACGCACCGTTCGCTGCAGCGTAGCGCCCCCAGCGGCGCAGCGTGGGCGGCGTCAGGACGGTGGCCAGGAAGGATCCAAGGCCAGATGCGCCGAAGAACAGCAGCGCGATACCGAGTCCGCCGACCGCTGAGTCTTTGGTGTGATGCGCGAGCACCAACATCAGCAGTGAGTTGATGCCCACCACCATCCGGTGCGCGGCCAAGGCCGAAAGGGTGGCCGCGACCGACGGGTAGCGCAAGACCGTACGCGCGCCGTGCAGCCAGCCGCTGAACACCGCGTACAGAACGGATCCGTGGATCGCGCGTTGACTGTCGTCCGGGCCGAGTACGCGGGAGCCGAACCGCAACGACAGCAGCAGTGCAATCAACACCGGAATTGCAGTCAAGAACACAATTACGGAGGCGCCGCCATCGCCAGGGCCGACGAACCAGCGGGGCAGAAGCATGAAGTTGGCGCCGACGAAGGCCGCTACCGCGCCGGCGGCGGTAGCTACCGAGTTCATCGTCACCACCTGTTCACGCGGTACCACATGCGGTAGTGACGCCGACAGACCGGACGCCACGAATCGGGAAAATCCGTTGGCGAATAGGGCGCCGAGTAGCAGCGGCATGTCGCCCGCACGGACCGCCAGAATTGTGCCGATCACGCCAATCAGGACCAGCCGGCACAGGTTGGCACCGACCAGCACCCACCGCCGATCCCAGCGATCCATCAGGGCTCCGGCGAATGGACCCAGCAGAGAGTAGGGCAAGAACAGGACCGTGAACGCGCGCGCGATCGCCATGGGATCCGCCGCGCGGTCCGGATTGAACAACAGCGCTCCGGCCAGCGTCGCCTGGAAAAGCCCATCACCGAACTGACTCGCCATTCGTACCTGCAGCAGTCGCCAGAAATCGGGCAAATCGCGCACCGACCGCCAAACCTCACCGGGTGCGCGTGACTGCGTCCGGGTTTGAATCACAGAACCGACTTTCAGGATTGGGGCAAGCGAAGCGCGCGGCGCCCCGACGGAGAAAACAGGCGCCCAACCAACAGTACAAATATTCGTGGCCCGCGCTCGTTTACCCCGGGTGGTGCTGCGGGGAGTGCGATGATGGTTCGGTGGCGCAGTCCGAAGACCCCGAAGACTCTGTCGCACCCGCCGCGCAGCGGGTGCGAGCGGGCACCTTGTTGTTGGCTAACACCGATCTTCTCGAACCGACGTTTCGCCGCAGCGTGATCTACATCGTAGAGCACAACGACGGCGGCACATTGGGCGTGGTCCTCAACCGATCCAGCGAGACGGCCGTCTACAACGTGTTGCCGCAGTGGGCCAAACTGGCGGTCAAGCCGAAGACGATGTTCATCGGCGGACCGGTGAAGCGCGATGCGGCCTTGTGCCTTGCGGCGCTACGGGTGGGCGCCGATCCGGACGGCGTACCGGGTCTGCGGCATGTGGCCGGCCGGATGGTGATGGTCGATTTGGATGCCGATCCCGACCTGATCGCACCGCTGGTGGAAGGCGTGCGAATCTTCGCCGGGTACTCCGGCTGGACCGTCGGCCAGCTCGAAGGCGAGATTGAGCGTGACGACTGGATTGTGTTGTCGGCGTTGCCGTCTGATGTTCTGGTCGGGCCACGAGCTGACTTGTGGGGGCAGGTGCTGCGCCGGCAGCCGCTGCCGTTGTCGTTGCTTGCCACCCACCCAATCGACGTCAGCAGAAACTAGGGCTTCTCCCCCACTTCCCCCGCCTCCGTGGGCGTCGAGGCGTCCTCGTCACTCTGTCGCGCGAGTCTGCTGGCGATGACGGCGCAGACAACCAGTTGGATCTGGTGAAAGATCATCAGGGGCAGCATGGTCAGCCCGACCGTGGCGGCCGGGAAAAGCACCAACGCCATCGGAAGCCCCGATGCCAGGCTCTTTTTGGAGCCGCAGAAAAGCAGGACGATCGCGTCGCCGCGGTCAAGTCGGGCCAGCCGGCCGCTCACCGTGGTCCAGATCAGCACCACCGCCAACAGCAACGCGGCGACAACGGCCAGCAAGACCAACCGCCACGCGTCGACGCTCCCCCAAATGCCTTCGACCACGCCCATTGAGAACGCCGTGTAGACGACCAACAGGATGGACCCGCGGTCGACCACCTTCAGCAATGCCGCATACCGGGCGGTCACCGCGGCAATCCAGGGCCGTGACAGCTGTCCGGCCGCGAACGGCAGCAGCAGCTGCAGCACAATGTCCTGGACGGCGGTGCCGTCGACGCGGGGCGCGCCGCTGCTGTTCATCAGCAGCACCACCAGCAGCGGGGTCAGCACCACACCGAGGATGTTGGACAACGATGCGCTGACGATGGCCGCCGAGACGTGGCCGCGAGCGATCGAGGTAAACGCGATAGAAGACTGCACCGTCGACGGGACCAGGCACAGAAACAGCAGCCCGTTGTACAGGTCCATGCTCAGTACCGACGGGACCAAAGCCCGGGCGGCCAGCCCGAGAATCGGGAAGATCGCGAACGTGGTGGCCAGCACCAGCAGGTGTAGCCGCCATTGCCGGACGCCATGCCAGGCCTGCTGCGGCGACAACCGGGTGCCGTAGAGGAAAAACAGCAACGCGATGGCCGCTTTTGCGGCGGCGGACACGGCCTGAGCGGCGTTTCCATGGGCTGGGAGCAGCGCCGCAAAGGCCACCGTCGCAGCCAGGCTCAGGAGAAAGGCATCGACCGGAATCTTGGAGAGCCGCGCGAGGCCTTTCACCATGACGGCACGGGCAAGGTATTCAGTGGCAGGACTGGGTGCACGTGGCGCAGCTGCCGGCGCAACTGGCCGGTGTGAAGGCGGAAGCTTCGTGGCGTAGTGCGAAGCGCGCGCTCTGCCAGGACCCGGCGGCCAACGTACCGAGGGCGCCGGCGACACACACGATCAAAACCACCAAAGCGGTCCCCGGAGCCGCGGCCAGTGCCACCACACCGCCGGCGGTCAGCATTACCGCGGCCGCGAGCTGCGTCGGTGCCATTGCCCGCAGGGCCACTTGGGTGGAGTTAATGGTCTGGCTCTGGGACAGTGACCAGGTTCCGAACCCGGCGGAAGCGACCGCCGCACATACGCATAGCACCCCCGCGATCAACATCGCCTCAGAATACGAGTCCGGCCGTGCTACCGCCTGCCGGGCTCCTGGTGCGCCTGTTGACGGCGAGTTAGTGCTGGGCCCCGAAATTGAAGTTCGGCAGCGGCGGCAGTCCGGGTACCAGGGTCAACAGGTTCGGCACGGGCTGCTGGAGCGATGTCTGGTTGGACAGGGCCGCCTGCCCCGGAGCCCGGGCCGGTGCGGCACTGGGTGGCTGGGTGGGCGGCGGCGCCGTTGCCCCAGGTGCGGCGATCCGGAATCCGCTGATGATGGCTTCGGTCGCCGGGCCATCGGACACCGCTTGCGACAGCGCGGTGGTCACCGACAAAGACACCAGGTATTTGTCCGAGCCGGAGGTGGCGATGACGTGGCGCCGTGACGTATTGAGCGTCATGTCGTTTTGCCGGTAGGTGCCTTCGATGACGGACGACGGGAAGCCGGCGAAGTCAACCTGCGAGGCGTTCGTGGTCTGCCATGCCGTTAGTTGCTGGCTGTCGACGAAGCCGTGTGTGATGGCTTCCTTTGGATCGAATTTGCCGACCAGCTTGTACACCACCACCTGCGCGTTTGAGGTGTAGAGGCTGTTGCCGAGCCGGTCGGCGATCACCGCGAAGGCATCCGGCACGTTGGGGTCGGGAACCTGAGTCCACCGCCCGGGCACCGGGAGCGTGATGTCGAGGGCCTTGAATCCCTGCGGCTTTTGCGCCTCCAGCTTCACGCCCTTGGCCTGCAGGTAATCACGGAGCGTCCCGGTGACAGCGGGCGTCAGCGTCGGCGCCGCGGCCGCGGGTGCTGGAACCGCGGGGATGGCGGCAGGAGGTGACGGCATAAACGCGTTTGCCGCCGGCGGGGTGGCGATGAATCGGCTGGCTCCGGTGCCGGTTTGCGCGGGCAGGCCCTGGGCGGGGACAACTGGGACGGGTTGTGGTGCAGGAGGCAGGGGATCGGCCGAAGCCTTGGCACCCGCAACAACCGCGACGCCGATCAAGCCGGCGACCATTCCCCCCATGAATGCCCGGTAACTGGGTGCGATGTGAATCATCCGCGTCGATCCTTCCCAATAGCCGGGCGTCAGGCCCGTGATTAGAGCCTGACTGTAACCACGGTTCAAACACGCTGAACAGGCTCGATATACAGCTGGGATGAAGCGCTGACCTGCGCGCAATGCAACCGAGATCAACCTGTGGCCGGCGGACCTCACGCGACTGTCCTTATACGCTGTTCAGGTGACCGAATCCCCGACCGACGTGCCAAGTGGCTCCGATACACCGCGCTACCGCTACACCGCGGAGCTGGCGGGCCGTATCGAGGACGCTTGGCAGGGCAACTGGGCGAGCCGCGGGACGTTCAACGTCCCTAACCCGGTCGGCTCATTGGCTCCGACGGACGGGCCGCAGAGCGTGCCGTCGCCCGACGACAAGTTGTTCGTGCAGGATATGTTCCCCTATCCATCGGGTGATGGACTGCACGTCGGACACCCGCTCGGCTACATCGGCACCGATGTCTACGCCCGTTATTTTCGGATGTGCGGCCGTAATGTTCTGCACGCGTTGGGGTTCGATGCCTTTGGGCTGCCCGCCGAGCAGTACGCCGTCCAGACCGGTACCCACCCACGCGCCAGGACCGAGGCCAACGTCGTCAACTTCCGCCGACAGCTGGGCAGGCTGGGCCTCGGCCATGACAGTCGACGTAGCTTCTCCACCACTGATGTGGAGTTCTACAAGTGGACCCAGTGGATCTTCCTGCAGATCTACAACGCCTGGTTCGACACCGGGGCCAACAAGGCCCGCCCGATCGCCGAGCTGACAGCCGAATTCGATTCTGGAGCCCGCCGTCTCGAGGACGGCCGGGACTGGGCGACGTTGTCGGCGGGGGAGCGGGCCGACGTGATCGACAGCCGCCGGTTGGTGTACCGGGCGGATTCGATGGTGAATTGGTGCCCTGGCTTGGGTACGGTGCTGGCCAACGAAGAGGTCACCGCGGACGGCCGCAGCGACCGAGGCAACTTCCCCGTGTTCCGGAAGCGGTTGCGGCAGTGGATGATGCGGATAACCGCGTATTCCGACCGGCTGCTCGACGACCTTGACCTGCTGGACTGGCCGGATCAGATCAAAAGCATGCAACGTAACTGGATCGGCCGCTCCACCGGCGTCAAGGCGGTGTTCTCGGCTACCACTAGCCGCGGCGACTCCACCGGAGCAGAAGTCGAGATCGAGGTATTCACCACCCGGCCCGACACCATGTTCGGCGCCACCTATCTGGTGCTGGCGCCAGAGCACGAGTTGGTCGACGCCCTTGTCACCACAGCCTGGCCCGACGGAACGGATCCCCGCTGGACGTTCGGTGCCGGCACACCGGGCGAGGCCGTCGCCGCCTACCGCCGGGCGATCGGCGCCAAGTCCGACCTCGAGCGGCAGGAGAACAAGGAGAAGACCGGCGTTTTCTTGGGCAGCCACGCGACCAACCCTGCCAACGGTAAGCCGGTGCCGGTTTTCATCGCCGACTACGTGTTGGCCGGCTACGGTACCGGAGCGATCATGGCGGTTCCGGGTCATGACCAGCGCGACTGGGACTTCGCCACGGAGCTCCATTTACCGATCGTGGAAGTCATTGCAGGCGGCGATATTTCGGATGCTGCGCATACCGGAGACGGTGTGCTGGTGAACTCCGACTACCTCGATGGCATGGATGTGGAGGCGGCCAAGGCCGCCATCACCGCCCACCTGGAGTCCGAAGGACGGGGCCGGGCGCGCATCGAATTCAAGCTCCGGGACTGGCTTTTCGCACGGCAGCGCTATTGGGGCGAGCCCTTTCCGATCGTTTACGACAGCGACGGACGCCCCCACGCGCTCGACGAGGCCACGCTCCCCGTGGAGTTACCCGACGTGCCGGATTACTCGCCGGTGGCGTTCGATCCCGACGACGCCGACAGCATGCCGTCGCCGCCGCTGGCCAAGGCCACCGATTGGGTGAATGTCGAGCTGGACTTGGGCGACGGCTTGAGACCCTACAGCCGTGACACCAACGTGATGCCGCAATGGGCCGGCAGCTCCTGGTATGAACTGCGTTACACCGATCCGCACAACTCAGAGCGGTTCTGCGGCAGGGAGAACGAGGTTTACTGGATGGGTCCGCGGCCGGCTGAGCATGGCCCGGACGACCCAGGAGGCGTTGACTTGTATGTGGGGGGCGCCGAACACGCCGTGCTGCACCTGCTGTATTCCAGGTTCTGGCACAAGGTCCTATACGACCTGGGCCACGTCAGTTCCCGGGAGCCCTACCGCAGACTGGTTAATCAAGGCTATATTCAGGCCTTCGCCTACACCGACGCGCGCGGATTGTATGTTCCGGCGGACAAGGTGATCGAACACGGCGGCCGATTTGTTTATCCGGCGCCCGACGGCGAGATCGAAGTATTTCAGGAATTCGGGAAAATCGGTAAGAGTCTGAAGAATTCGGTATCGCCGGATGAGATCTGCGACGAATACGGCGCGGACACACTGCGGGTGTACGAGATGTCGATGGGCCCATTGGAGGCCTCCCGTCCGTGGGCCACCAAGGACGTCGTCGGCGCCCACCGCTTCTTGCAGCGGGTGTGGCGGCTGGTGGTCGACGAGAACACGGGCGAAACCCGGGTGGTCGACGCTGTGGACGATCAAGAGCTGGGCATCGACACGCTGCGATCTTTGCATCGAACTATCGCTGGAGTATCTGAAGACTATGCGGCCCTGCGAAATAACACCGCTGCGGCCAAGCTGATCGAGTACACCAACCATCTCACCAAGGAGCACCGCGAGGCGGTGCCGCGGGCGGCGGTGGAACCGCTCGTGCTGATGTTGGCGCCGCTGGCTCCGCACCTGGCCGAGGAGCTATGGCTGCGCCTGGGACACACCTCCTCGCTGGCGCATGGCCCGTTTCCGAAGGTCGACCCGGCCTATCTTGTCGAGGACACGGTCGAATACCCGGTGCAGGTGAACGGCAAGGTCCGTGGCCGGGTGGTAGTGGCCGCCGATGCGGACGAGGACGCCATCAAGGCGGCGGCGCTGAGTGATGAAAAGGTCCAGACGTTCTTGGCCGGTGCCAGCCCGCGCAAGGTGATCGTGGTCGCCGGCCGACTGGTCAACTTGGTCGTCTAAACGCGGACGGGAACCTCGCTATCGCCGGCCGGGCCGGAGCACGATCTCGTGCAGGTGGCCGTCCCGTGGCGTAGCCACGGCGTTGGCGACCGCCGCCGCGACGGTTTCGGGCCGTAAGAAGCGGTCGGGGTCGTACCCGCCACCCTCGAAGGCGACGAGCTCACGCTGCATCTCGGTATCAGTGCGGCCCGGATATATGGACGTCACCCGCAGTTGCGGCTCGCTTTCGCGTAGCGAGTCGGCAAACGCACGCAGCGCGAACTTGCTGGCCGAGTACGATGCCATGGTCGGCGAAGCAGTCCGTCCCGCACCGGAGTTGATAAACACCACCTGACCACGAGCGCTTCGCAGCGCTGGCAACAGGGTGAGCGTAAGAGTAACGGCACCAAAGACATTCACGCTGAACGTGGCACGCCACTCTTCGATGCTGGACTCAGCGACACGGCCGGGAATGGATAGCCCGGCATTGTGCACCAGCACGTCGAGTTCATCCACGATTTCGCAGCTGGCCTCGATTTCGTCGGTGTCGGTCAGGTCCAGCGGAAAGGTTGTGGCGCCAAGCCGCGCGGCTACAGCGTCCAGCCGGTCGGAAGGTCGGCCGGCCAGCAGCAGGGTGTGTGTCGGGGCCAGTGCTGTGGCGATCGCAGAACCGATGCCGCCGCCGGCGCCGGTGATCAGTGCGGTTGGCATGAAATTCAGCTTACGGGTGCGGCTAATCCCTTTGAGAATCAGCTACTTTCATGCCCGCTTCCGCGCGGGTGCTCCTGCCGGGCCAGATGTCGGGTCGCCGGCGGCCAGGCGCTCGAGTGGGGCCAGCGCTTTCAGCAGGGTCGTGAGCTCGGGCCCGGAAAGTTGACTGAGCATCGTTGCCAGGGCAGCGCGTCTATTTGCCAGCGACTCGCCATGAACCGCGCGTCCCAGCGGGGTGATGTCAACCAGCACGGCCCGCAGGTCGGACGGGTCGCGCGAGCGTTTGACTAACCCCACCTTTTCCAGCCGGCGGATCGCCACGGTGGTGGTGGGCGTTCGCACCCGCTCGTGGGCGGCCAGGTCGGTCATCCGGATGGGGCCCTTATCGAGCAACGTGACCAGGATAGATAGCTGAGCCAGCGTCAAATCACCGGCGACGGCCCCGCTGGGGTCGCCGCGACGCAGCATGGAAAAGAGTTTGGACAGCGTGCGGTGCAAACCCTCCGCGAGCTCCGTCACCTCGGCTGCGGTGGAATCGCTGTCCGCCATAAGTCGGCAGTCTAACCCGAGATGGGAGGTCGACGAGTTACCCTGTGCCCTTCCGGGGAAACATTGTCAAAGCACCTGGGACAGAAAACGCTGCAGACGGTCGGTCTGTGGGGCCTCGAATATCTGCTCGGGAGTCCCGCTTTCCAAGACCTTGCCGTGATCCATGAAAACGACCGTGTCGGAAGCCGACCGGGCGAAGCCCATTTCGTGGGTGACGACGATCATCGTCATTCCGTCCGCGCCGAGATCGGCAACGAGTTTCAGGATCCCCTTGACCATCTCTGGATCCAGTGCGGAGGTCGCCTCGTCGAAAAACATCACCTGTGGGCCCATTGCCAGCGCGCGGGCGATCGCGACCCGCTGCTGCTGGCCACCCGATAGCATCGCGGGACGGGCCCCGGCCTTGTGTTTCAGGCCAACTCGGTCGAGCTGATCCAGCGCCAGGTCGCGGGCCTCGTCGGCGGAGAGCTGTCGCAATTTACGCGGTGCCAGCGCGACGTTCTTCAGAACGCTGAGTTGGGGGAACAGATTGAATTGTTGGAACACCATGCCGATGCGCTGACGCAGCTCGTTGGGATCGTCACCCAAGACCGACCGTCCGTCCAGCAGGATGTCGCCGCTGTCGGGCTCATGCAAACGGTTCAAGGTGCGCAACAGCGTCGACTTGCCAGAGCCGGACGGGCCGACGATGGCCACGGTGCTACCGGCAGGCGCTACGATGTCTACGCCGCACAGCACCTTGTTGCCGCCAAGGGTCCGATGAATACCGTTGGCTGCCAGTGATACTGGCTCACGCCGCGTGATATCGGCGGTCACGTCATCGCCTGGCCGAAGGTGACCGAGTCCGCGGGCTCTTCTGTGGAACCGCTGTGGCCCCGGCGAAGCCGGGTGTCGATGTAGTTCACCAAATGGGTTAACGGGACGGTTAGAAGGAGGTAGAAGGCACCGGCGGCCACGAGTGGTGACAAGTTGCCGGTCTGCGCGTTGAGGTCCCGGCCAACTTGAAACAGCTCGCGCTGCTGGGCGATCAGGCCCAGGAAATACACCAGTGCGGAGGCCTTCAACAGGGCGATGAGCTGATTGACCAGTGCCGGCAGCACCCGGCGTATCCCCTGCGGAACCACCACCAATCGCATCGCGGTCGGATAGCTGAAGCCCAGCGCGCGGGCGGCCTCGAGCTGGCCGGTATCGACGCTCTGGATACCCGAACGCAGAATTTCGCCGATGTAGGCGGCGGCCGTCAACCCCAGTGCCGCAATGCCCAGCGGGTAGGGATTGTTTTTGGTCAGGCCGCTTACCAGGGGCCCGACGCCTAAGCCGATCACCAGGATGATCACGACTTCTGGGAGGCCGCGGAAGATATCGGTGTATACCCGTGCCGGCCAGCGCAGCCAGCGTGAGTGAGACATTCCGGCGACCGCCAGCGCCATGCCCAGAACCAGTCCGATGGCTGCGGCGCTGTTGGTCAAGAAAATCGTGTTGGGTAACCCGGTGAATAACAGGGTGGGGATGGCCTGGCGGTACATATCCCAGTCGAAAAATGAATCGCGCAACTGGGCCAGGGTCGACTTCGGCTCGACCGGCCCCGTTGGCGCGTGCGGGTGACTCGCCGCGATCGCGGCGAAGTCCGGCAGTGTCGGGGCGGCGACGGCACGGGAACCCGGTTTCCAACCCGGCGGCAGATTCCTCGGCACCCACTGTGAGTAAAGCTTCGCCCAGGTGCCGTCGGCGATGACGGCGTCGAGCCCGGAGTTGAGCGCGTTCATCAACGGCTGGTTGTCTATGGCGACCGCATAGGCCACGAAATCGCCCGGGGTGTAAGTGTTCGCGACCACCACCGCCTGGTCGCCCGGACGCATGGTTGTCGCTGCCAGCATCGCCGGCGCTACCCAAGCCTCGATCTGACGGTTCTTCAGGCTGGCATACACGGTCGAGAAGCCGGGATATTTCACCGGTTGCAGGTGCAGGGTGTTGACGACGTACGACTCCTCGACGGTGCCCTGGACCACCCCGATGCGCTGCCCGGCCGCGAGATCACTGAATTTCTTGATCGCCGAGCCGGGCGGCACCACCAGTGAGTAGTAGCCGAAGTCATAGCCGTTGGTGAATGCGACGGTGTGGCGCCGCGCTTCGGTGGCTTTGATCGCTGCGGAGCCGACATCGAAACGCCGCGTCGCAACTTGGGCAAGCAGCCCAGAGAAGTCCGTGCCCATGAAGCGCACTTCCAGCCCCAGCTTCGCGGCGACGGCAAGCAGGAGCTGGTTGTCGAAGCCGCTGAATTGGCCGGTGGGGGTGACGCAGATGTTTGGTGGCGCGTCCGACAGTGTGCCGACTGTCAGGATTCCGGGCCTGCCGAGTCCCAGTGCGCCTTTATTAACCGAGTTCAGCGGTTCGACGTTGGGCGTCGTGTGGTCGTTGTCCTGGCCTATCCCAACGGTCTCGGTCAGGTCCGCGGGCAGCGCTATCGCGCTGTCCAACCCGGCCGGTGCGCATTGGTTTCGGTCCGCGGCGGCGGGTGTCGCGGGTGCAGCCATTGTCAGACCACAGACAATCAGGATTGTCGCGGCCAGTCCGGGCAGCTTCTCACCGCGCTTCGCGCGCCGGCCGTCGCACAAGCTCATCACGGCCACCGTATCGGCCGGGTGCCGATTTGGCTTCTTCAGAGCGCTTCAGAAAGAGATCGAATCCCGAAGGGGGCCGGGATCAGCGCGACCGACGTGGCCGGACGCCGCGAACACCCGGCGCCGGACCAGCTCGGCGAGCATGGTCTGGGCCATCAGGCTGGAGCGGTCGACGCATGCTGCGCGCGCGGCTTCGGGATCCCGCCGGTGGATCGCGGCCGTCTCGTCTTCGTAGTACACCAGCGCCTCGTCGTTGCCGCTTTGGTAGGTCGTCCAGAAGGCGCGGGGAATGAGGTTTTGCGAGGCGCGAATCGCGGCGTGCAGCCGCGGTCCCGCGTACTCGTCGTTCACGGTGCACCGATACTGCTCGGCGATTTCGGAAAAGACCCGGGATTCTTTCGCGGCGCGCAGCGATCGCATGAGCGCGTCGAGTCGCCCCACGATCCGTGGCATCGGGTTGCTGGCGGCGCGTGCGGAGGCGATGCCGTGAAGCATTCCGTCGAGTTCGTGGTGCTCGAGCACGGTGTCTTCGTCGAAGCGCTCGATAAACGCGCCCCGGTGATAGCGGGTCGACACGATGCCGTCGTGTTCGAGCTGCACGATCGCCTCTTGAATTGGGACGCGACTGACTCTGAGGCTTTGCGCGATCTCGTTGCGGTCGACGCGGTCGCCGCTGCGTAGCTTCCCGGTCAGCACCAGATTGAGGATGTGCGAAACAACCTGATCTTTCACTTTGAGTCCGTATTTCTTTGGCATCGTTCTCGGCTATCGGCTATCGGCTATCGGCTATCGCGCCACTTACACAGCGCTTCGGCGGCGGACAGGTCATAGTCGGGACCGCTGCAGCCGACGGTCAGCAGCGTCACGCCGAGGGCCGCCAGGCCCTCCGCGTTGGTGATCAGCCCGTCGACACCTTCGCCGCGGCGCACACCGCTGTTGTTCTCGACTCCGGCGGACCGTTCGATGGTGGCCGGATCCCGCCCTACGGCGGTGCAGTGGTCGGCCAGCGCGGCGGCGGCCGCCGGGTAGCTGTCAACGGTGGTGAAGCCGTGCCAGACGTCGCCGTATTCGGCGACCAGCCGAAGCGTTTTCCGCGGGCCCTTGCCGCCGATCAACACCGGGATGTCACGGGTGGGTGCCGGGTTCAGCTTCGCCAGTCGCGCTTTGATCCGGGGCAGCGCGGCGGCCAAGTCGCCGAGGCGGCTGCCGGCGGTGCCGAACTCGTAGCCGTATTCGTCGTAATCCTTGTCTTTCCAGCCCGAACCGATCCCCAGGATCAGCCGACCATCGGAGATGTGGTCGACCGTACGGGCCATGTCGGCCAGCAGTTCCGGGTTGCGGTAGGAGTTGCAGGTCACCAGGGCGCCGATCTGGATGCGGGATGTCTGTTCCGCCCAGGCCCCGAGCATCGTCCAGCATTCGAAGTGTGGACCGTCGGGATCGCCGTAGAGCGGGAAGAAGTGGTCCCAGTTAAAGGCGACATCGACACCGATGTCTTCGCAGCGCCGAACGGCGTCGCGGATATTTCGGTAATGCGGGGCGTGCTGCGGCTGCAGTTGCACGCCGATGCGTACGGGGCGATCAGGGCTCATATGACCACCGTATGCCGGATGTTCAGCGTGCGTCGAGGACCCCGCGCAGCAGGTCGATCAGTACCAACGGCTGGTCGCTCTGTACGGAGTGACCCGAATTCTGCACGATGTGTGTCTTACGGAAATGTGTTGCGCGGCTGCTGAGTTCGGCCGCGTCCTCGTCGGTGACGAAGCCCGACGTGCCGCCCCGCACCAGCGTGACGGGCGCGGACAGGGCGTCGACGTCGTTCCATAGACTCGGGAAGTCGGGGACTTCGCGGATGGCGTCGTAGCGCCACGTCCAGTTTCCGTTGTCGAGGCGGCGGGAATTGTGGAAGACCCCGCGGCGCAGCGCCTTCACCTCGCGGTGTGGTGCCGCGGCGATCGTCAGGTCCAGCATGGCCTGGAAGCTGGGGAACTCCCGTTCGCCCTCCATCAGAGCGACCGTGCCGCGCTGGTCGGCGGTGAGCTCAGCGTGCCGCTGCAGCGCCGATGGGGTGACGTCGACGAGCACGAGCTCACGCACCAGGTCGGGCGCCAGCGCGCCCAGCCGTATCGCCGTCAGTCCGCCCAACGACATGCCCACTACGAGTTCGGCGCTCGGCGCGTGCTCGCGCAGTGCGGGTAGCACGGCGTCGGCGTTGTGCTGCGGGGAGTAATCGCCGTCGTCACGCCGGCCGGAATGGCCGTGGCCGGGAAGGTCGACGGCCAGCGCCGGTTCACCCAGGCCGACGATGATGGTGTCCCACGTGTGTGCATTCTGGCCGCCGCCGTGCAGAAAGACGATTCGTGGGGGAGTGCGGCCCCAGCGCAGTGCACTGATGCCACCATTCGGCGTGTCCACGTCGATCCGCGCTACCTCGGGCAGTGGGCCCGCGGCTCCGGCCTGCTCGGCGTTCTCGGACAGCAGCGAAAACTCGGATAGTCCGGCCAGTTCATCTTCGGAGATCTCGGTCACGATCTTTGACACTAGAGGACGTACCTGCGCCGAATGCCGCGGAACCGCTCCCACATCGCGGCGCTGCGTTCCGCCGCACTCACCATCGTGGTGTCCGCGGGAAGCGCCCGCATTAGATCGTCGTTCTCGACCACCCGGGTGTTGAGCACGGTGGGTTCGCCCTCGAGCATGTGGCGATAGGTCAGATTGCCGCGTTCGAAGCCCTGGGTGTCCAGCCAATTGTGCACACCCGGATCACGATGAGCGATAACGAGACGAATGCGGCCGTCGGCGTCGGCTTTGGTGCGGCTCGGTGTGTAGCTGACCGGACGGTAGAGGTAGTCCATGCTGTTGAAGAACACACCCATGTTCGTGAACATCCACAGCCCGGCATGGGCGTCGAACTCGACGATCAGCGCTTCGTTGGGATCCAACTCCCAGTACATGTTGGCGGCCGCGCGGCCGCGCTTGTTGTCGGCGTCTGTCGTGTCTACCCGGGGGAAGGTGTTCGGGCGGTCGGCATCGACGCCCCCGTAGGTGAACGGGAATTCCGGCCAGTCAGACATCAGGCCGGTGACGAAATCGCCGGCCCAGTCCATCGCCTCGATCATGACCGCGGGACTGGGCAGGGGTTTGGGAGAGTCCATATCGATCCGCTCGATCCGCAGCTGCGCGGGAAGCTCATCCCACCGGTCAAATCCTTGGCGGATGAACAGCTTGCGTGATTCCGGGGTGGTGGGCAGCCAGTTGGGCCCGCGCTCGGGGCCACCGATGTAGAGCTCGAATTCTCCGTCGTCGGTGATGTCGAGTTGTTGGCCGAATACGTTGGCTTCTGGGATGTCGCCGAAGGGTTCGTGCAGCACGCCCGGCCCGGGAGTGCGCGCACCCTGGACGGTGACGTTGAAGAATCGTGAGGTGCCGCGGCTGCCGGTGAGCAAATAGATCGCCCGCCCGTCGATCCATGCCTGCTGGTAGGTGAAGTCAGCGCAGTCACCGCCCAGTTTGCGGGTCGGGCCGCAGAATGGGTGCAGCACGGGGTAGCTCGTGTCGCGGGTCTCCAGGGCGAGATCGAATGCCTGGCCGAGGTTCTGGGTGAGAAAGCGGAACGCGTCGACGCGTTGTGCACCCGAGATAGCGTTGGCGTCTTTGAACGCCTGCTCGCCCGCGCGCTGTAGCTGCCCGCAGAATGTGGCCCACGCCGCTCGCAGTGCCGCGTCTTCGGGGCCGTCAGCAAAAGCCATAGTAAGCCATTCACGCACCCAATCTGTCGAGCATTACGCTGACGACATCGCATGCGCGCCGGGCGGATTCGAAGCGGCCCTCTGCGTCGATGCGAGGCCCGATCAGCTCCAGGTCGAAGCCGTGCCGATAGCCGCCAGCGAGGGCTTCGGCCACAAAGGCTTCGAGCGGAATCGCCCCGTCTCCGGGAACCGCCCTGGCAGGCAGCGCCCGGTCACCCAACACGTAATCGCTCAACTGGATCAGTTCCGTTCGCGGCAGCGCACGTCGCACCAACGCTTGGAAATCAGCTTCGGCCCAGCAGTGAAACACGTCGATGCAGATCCCCAGGCCACCCATCTCGGCCAGCGTGATGGCGTCGCGCAGCGTGTGGGCCAGATGTATGTCGGCATACAGACAGGAGGCAGTCTCGATGGCCAGCCCTATACCCGCTCGCCGAGCGCGCTCTACGCCGGGGGCGATCATGGCGCAGAACTGTTCGGCGGCCTGTTCCCAAGTGTGGTGGTCGCAGCGACCGCCGGTGAGCATGTAGATGGTTCGAGCGCCCACCCCGGCGGCCGCGTCGATCACGGTGGACAACGCGTCCCGCGCGGCTCGCGGGTCACTGCTCAGCCGGCCCCCGGCGAAAACGTGCGTAACGGCTTCCACGGTGTAATCGTTACGCTGCAACAGCATTGGAAATTCCGGATCGAGGAGCTGGTTATCCAGGATGCTCAACCGTGACATGCCGAGCGCTGTCCAGTGCGCCTCCAGGGCGGGCAGTGACTCGCCGTAAAAGGTGACGTTATGCACCGACAAACGCTCATGGGCTGGTTTCGACGGTTGAGCCATGTCAGCCGCGGTTCTCGATGGCGACGCCGAATCGCTCACGAAACGGCCGGAATTCGGCGTGCAACGCGTCTAGGTCTTCGCCGATGTCGACAAGCAACTGGGTGGAATACGTGAACTTCCCGTACCGATCACCACGATTGTCCGCCAGATAAGCGCCCATCGCCGATCCGGCCGCATCCGTGAGCTCACGACCACAAAACGCGTAGTAGCGCTCAACCGTAGCGACCTGATCGGCGACGAAATCCGTGTAGCGAATGTGCAGAATGCGCGGATCGTCAACCAGCGGATTAGCCATCGTGTTGGCGACGCTGGCGCGAGTCATCTCGAGGTGCTTCTTGGCCTCGGCGTGCAGGTCCACGGGACCGACGATGCCATCCATGATGTCGGCCATCATCATGGTGCGCGATGCGGCGACCTGTACCGGGTCCCGATGCAACCAGACCATCCTGGCATCAGGGTACGTCTCGAACATCTCCTTCAACCTGAATCCGTGAAAGCCTTTCAGCACCCAGTATTTTCGCGGCCGGCTGTATTGCAGCTGCTGCAGCATGGCCTTGTGCAGTCGGTATTGCGCCCCGGCGTCGGTGGCCAGGCCACCCACCAGCGACTGCATCGGTACCCGCCACCATGCGGTGGGTGTCATGACCCGGAAATCGAAGGCCCAGGTCCGTTCGTCTTCGGGCAGGCCGTCGCCCAGCATGTCGTTGTAGGGATGGCTGTGCAGCCATTTGGGCATCTTGGCGTTGATCTCGCGCCAGTCCGCGTCGGCCTGCGCACGTCGGCTGTCATCTGGACCGGCGAGGCCGGGCGGCGGGGACGGATACATCACCTCCCAGAACCGCAGTGCCCGCGCATCCGGGTCGACGGACATCAGCGCGTGCATCAGCGTTGTCCCCGATCGCGGTTCGCCCGTGACGAACATCGGCGCCGCGATCACTTCATCGCCGATCGGGTATCGATTGCGGTCTTCGATGAATTCCAAACGCGATGTGAGCAGCCATCTACATACCTGCGCGGCTTGGGATCTGCCGTCGGCATCCATACCGACGCCGTTCAGGTGGTCGATGGCCACGGCGAACCGCCGTGGCAATGTCTGGTCGCCGTAATCGTGTAGTCCGGTTTCGGACTGCGCGGCGCGCAGCATTTCCGTGGCGTCCAAGGCGTCCATATGCGCGGTCATGTTAGCTCTCCGCATAGCCGCACCAGTTCGTCCTCGGCCGCGCCAACGTTCGCAGCCGACGACGCCGCGTATTTCAGGCCCGCCATCGCGCCGTAATCGAGGATCTTGGGCACCCGCAAACCCGCATCCACAAAATTTTTGATGATTTTCGCGACCTCCTTCGGTGTCCCGTGCGGCACGACGGCGAGAAGCATCTCGGGCTGCACGTTGCCCAGGAACCGGATGATCCGCTCGCGGGTGAGTACTGCTGGGTCGATGTCCTGGAATCCACGCCAGCCGTCGCCCATCGGGTGCTCGAACCCGAAGCCGCGCAACGTGTCCGCCGAGACCTGCAGCAGAAACGCCTTGACCAGGGGAGCCCGCAGGATGTCGGCAAGCGCCTGCTCGTCCTCGCCGATCAAGCAGACCTGGATGAAGCACGGTGTGATCGCCAGCGGATCACGGCCGGCGCGCTCCGCGGATGCTCTTACCGCGCCGAGCATGTGGGCGTAATGCTCGGGGGTCCAGGCGCCCGCCGGCCACCACCCGTCGGCGTGCCGGCCGGCGATGTCGAGCATCCGTGGGCCACTGGCGCCGATCCAGATCGGCGGTAACCGATCCTCGTATGGTTCGGTGTCCAATCGCGCATGCCGCAGCGTATAGAACCGGCCGTCGAAGTCCACGGGGCCGTGACTTTCCCACAGCAGCCGGATCACCGTCAGCGCTTCCTCGAAGCGGGCGACCGGGCGCGAGAAGTCGAAGCCGTACGGCAGCGTGTTCTCGCTCTCACCGCTGCCGAGGCCGAGGATGAAACGGCCCTTGGCGAGGTGATCGATGGTCAGCGCCGATTGCGCGAGCAGGCTCGGGTGGCGGCGCACGGTGTCGACGACGGCGGTGACAAGCGGAACGTTCTCGGTCAACACCGCGGCCGCTGCGGCTATCGCCAACCCATCGAGGTGGCGGTGCGGGGAGGGCGAGGCGTTCGCCAGGTCGGTGAATTCGGGAGTCCAGAGGGCGTCCGGCCAGAAGCTGACCATGTGATCGGGCAGCCAGATCGAGTGGTATCGGCCGCTGTCCAGTTCGGCGAGACGGGAAAGGTCCAGCGGAAGTGTCGTTCGGAGGAACGCTGCGGGCCGCAGTTCCGCTGATGGCATGTGTGCTCTCGCTCTCGTGCTTTGCGCACAATGCTAAGCAACTGCACAGCACCGGGTTGAGTGGACCCCACAGTCCGCACTCAGTGCAGGTAAAGGCCGAATCGTCAGTCGGCGCCGATGATGAACTCCTCGAGCTGGGTACGGGCGATATCGTCGGCAAGCTGCTTCGGCGGGCTCTTCATCAGATAGGCCGACGCCGCGACGACGGGTCCGCCGATCCCGCGGTCCTTGGCGATTTTCGCCGCGCGCACCGCATCGATGATGACGCCGGCCGAGTTCGGCGAATCCCACACCTCGAGCTTGTACTCCAGGTTCAGCGGCACGTCGCCGAACGCGCGGCCTTCGAGCCGGACGTAGGCCCATTTGCGGTCATCGAGCCAGCCGACGTGATCAGACGGACCGATGTGCACGTCTTTGGTCTTGAACTCGCGCTGCAGGTTGCTCGTCACGGCCTGGGTCTTGGAGATCTTCTTCGACTCCAGCCGCTCGCGCTCGAGCATGTTCAGGAAGTCCATGTTGCCGCCCACGTTTAGTTGCATGGTGCGGTCCAGCTGGACGCCGCGGTCCTCGAACAGCTTGGCCATCACGCGGTGGGTGATGGTGGCGCCGACCTGGCTCTTGATGTCGTCACCGACGATCGGCACACCCGCGTCGGCGAACTTCTTAGCCCACACCGGGTCGGAAGCGATGAACACGGGCAGCGCGTTGACGAAGGCCACACCGGCGTCGATGGCGCACTGGGCGTAAAACTTGTCGGCCTGCTCCGAACCCACCGGCAGGTAGGAAACCATGACATCGACGTTCGCGTCCTTGAGAGCCTGCACCACGTCGACGGGCTCGGTGTCGGAGATCTCGATGGTCTCCGCGTAGTACTTGCCGATTCCGTCCATCGTCGGGCCGCGCTGCACGGTCACGTTGGTCGGTGGCACGTCGGCGATCTTGATCGTGTTGTTCTCCGACGCGAAGATCGCCTCGGACAGGTCGAAGCCGACTTTTTTAGCGTCGACGTCGAACGCCGCTACGAACTTCACGTCGCGGACGTGATACTGACCGAACGTGACGTGCATCAGGCCGGGAACCGTGCTGTTGGCGTCGGCGTCGTAGTAGTACTGCACGCCCTGAACCAGCGAGGACGCGCAGTTGCCGACGCCGACAATGGCGACCCGAACCTCCGTGGACGCCTGGGGCGCCACATTGTGCTCACTCATAGGACGTTCTCCTAACCTCATACTTATTTCGTCTCGGGTGTTCTCGGGTGCTTCTCGGTGTTCGCTTGATACGGCAGTTTTACGTTTGTTCGGAGAGGCCGGGCGCTGCCCGCTCCGCGGCGATGAGCTCGTTGAGCCACTTGACTTCGCGTTCGCTGGACTCGAGCCCCAGTTGGTGCAGCTGCCGGGTGTAGCGGTCGAACGAGCTGCTGGCTCGCGCCACCGCATCCCGCAGGCCTTCACGGCGCTCCTCGACCTGGCGGCGTCGGCCTTCCAGGATGCGCATACGTGCTTCCGCCGGAGTGCGGTTGAAGAAGGCCAAGTGGACCCCGAAGCCATCGTCGGTGTAGTTGTGCGGACCGGTGTCGGCCACCAACTCTCCGAAGCGCCGACGGCCCTCGTCGGTTAGCTGGTAGACGCGCCGGGCCCGCCGCACCGGGGTGCCGGCCGGTGCGGCATTCTCGGCAATCAGCGCTTCGGTTTGCATGCGCCGCAGGGCGGGGTACAGGGAACCGTAGGAAAACGCCCGGAACGCACCGAGCAGGCCGGTCAGGCGTTTGCGCAATTCATAACCGTGCATAGGCGATTCGATCAGGAGACCCAAGATCGCGAGCTCCAGCATCGATTCACCCCCTTTGCTTGGTCAGTTACGACGGTTCGACGCCTCGAACCATTGTATCGGTCCGATATATTTGCCACAACACGACCTAATGTTCACGCGGCGTTGGTCGCAGCGAGTCGGCCTCCCGAGGAGCGCCGCTACGAGGGCAGATTGATCCGTTTAATAGTGCCGTCACCTGCGAAGACGATGTAACCGCTGCCGGAATTGCCGGAGACATACGCCGACAGCGACAACGCCCCCGGGGTGGTTGGGTCGGCGGCCGGCTCGATGATCAGGTACGTGTTTTTGACGTCGGACGGCTCCATGTGCAGGCTTTGTGGGGCGCCGCGCAGGATGCCCACCGTCGCCGCGATGTCGAACTTGCTGAGGTCGACTGGAGCGCCCTGGTCGGCGCCGCCTTTGGGGGAATTCGTCGGGTCGTCCCATCCGCCGCGGTAGTCGTAGGCCAGCACCCGGTGGCTGTTGGAAGGGTCTGCGCGGTCGAGTATCGCGTAGGTCGGGTACACCACCAGCCGGTAACCCATGGTGTCAGCGAACCGTTTGCGGGCCTGCTCCATCAGGCCGGTGAGCCCGCCTACGGAGTGCAGCTCGGTGGGTGGGGTCAGCACCATGGCTGCGACTCCGTCGGGCTTGGCCCCGGGATCGCTGACGAAGTCCAAGGGCGACCTCGTGTTGCCGTAAACGCCCCAGCCGATGCCGACACCCAGCAGCACAGACACGCCAAAGGCGGCGGCGAGAATGCCCGGAGCGCCGAACTTCGATGGCGATTTGGCCTTAGCCGGTGACACCGGCGTGCTGTCGGTCTGTAGATCCGCCAGCAGGGCCTGCAGGTCGCCCAATGTGACGGCGTTGGTAGCCGTACCGATCCGTTCCCGGTGCTCTGCCATGGACAACTCGCCATCGTCGAGCGCTGCGTCCAGCAGCTTGCAGGTTTCTTGCCGGTCGCCGTCCTTGGCCCGGGTGCCAGCTGTCGCCCCGCTGGTAACGGTTGCTCCGAGCCATTTCGCCACGGGAACGATGGTAGAAGCCCACGGTGGAAGGTGATCAGGCAATACCGCGACGCACGGCTAGCGACTGCGTTGCATGCATGTCGGTGCCGAGGGCGGCCACGTACTCTGGTCACCGTGCGACTGCAGCGACAGGTGGTGGATTACGCGCTTCGGCGGCGCGCCCTGCTGGCCGAGGTGTACTCGGGACGCACCGGGGTGTCCGAGGTGTGTGATGCGAACCCCTATCTGCTGCGCGCTGCGAAGTTTCATGGGAAACCAAGCCAGGTGATGTGCCCGATCTGCCGAAAGGAGCAACTCACCCTGGTGTCGTGGGTATTCGGCGAACACCTGGGTGCGGTATCGGGCTCGGCGCGCACCGCCGAAGAATTGGTCTTATTGGCAACCCGATTCGCCGAGTTCGCTGTCCACGTGGTGGAAGTATGCCGAACGTGCAGCTGGAATCACTTGGTCAAGTCGTATGTGCTCGGTGCGGCGCGCCCGCCAAAGGGCACGCGGACGGCGCGCAACGGCGCCCGTACGGCCATTGAGTAACTCGGGGAACAGCACGGGGAATACCGAAGGGCGCCAGGACAAGTCGTCCAGTGACGCGGGCGGATCAGATACGGGGCGGCCTGGCAAGCATGCAATTCCCGAAGGCCCTGCGGGACCCGATCGTCGGGATCCGGGGGCGGTGTCCGGCCAGCGCCGCCAGGTTCCCCCGGACGACCGGCTGACCACGGTCCTTCCGCCGGTCGTCGACGACCGGTCCCCTCGACGGCCCGACCCGATCGATGAGGTCAAGGCCGCGCTGGACGGCGCTGCATCGACGTCGGCTGCACGGGACCCGATCGATGAGGTCAAGGCAGCACTAAACGATCCGCGGGCTCGGCAGGACCGGCCGCTCGCCGGCCAGCCACCGGGACTCCGGCGGCCGCCTCCACCAGGCGGTGGGCCAGCGGGACCCGTTGGCCCCGACGGCGCCGTCCCCGGACCACGCGGTCGCCCGGACTGGACCCGTCGGTTGAATTGGCGATGGTTGCGCCGAGCGTCCTATCTCACCGCCGCGATGTTGATTCTGTTGCCGATCGTCACCTTCACAATGGCCTACTTCATCGTGGACATCCCCAAGCCGGGCAACATCCGTACCAACCAGGTTTCGACGATCCTGGCCAGCGACGGTTCGGAGATCGCCAAAATCGTTCCGCCGGAGGGTAACCGGGTCGACGTCAACCTGAGCCAAGTACCGGTGCACGTGCGTCAGGCGGTGATCGCCGCTGAAGACCGGAACTTTTATACGAACCCGGGCTTTTCGTTCACTGGTTTCGCGCGCGCGGTGCAGAACAATCTGTTGGGCGGCGATCTGCAGGGTGGGTCGACGATCACTCAGCAGTATGTGAAAAACGCGCTGGTTGGTTCTGCGCAGCATGGGTTTCGAGGACTGATGCGCAAGGCCAAGGAATTGGTCATCGCGACCAAGATGTCGGGGGAGTGGTCCAAAGACGATGTGCTGCAGGCCTATCTGAACATCATCTATTTCGGCCGGGGTGCGTACGGAATTTCCGCCGCCGCCAAGGCCTATTTCGACAAGCCCGTGGAGCAGCTCACCGTCGCCGAAGGCGCACTGCTGGCGGCGCTCATTCGTCGCCCGTCCACCCTGGACCCGGCTATTGACCCCAAGGGTGCCGCGGCGCGCTGGAATTGGGTGCTCGATGGGATGGTGGAAACCAAAGCCCTGTCGCCAGGTGATCGTGCGGGACAGGTGTTCCCACCGACCGTACCGGCCGATCAGGCGCGTGCACAGAACCAGACCACCGGTCCCAGTGGGCTTATTCAGCGCCAGGTGACCAAAGAGCTGATGGAGTTGTTCAACATCGATGAGCAGACCCTGAACACCCAGGGCCTGCAGATCACCACAACGATCGATCCGAAAGCCCAGCAGGGGGCCGAGAAGGCGGTATCGAAATATCTCGACGGGCAAGATCCCGAGATGCGGGCAGCCGTGGTTTCCATTGACCCGCACAATGGCGCAATACGGGCCTACTACGGCGGTTCGGACGCCAATGGCTTCGACTTCGCGCAGGCCGGCCTGCAGACCGGGTCATCATTCAAGGTGTTCGCATTGGTAGCCGCGCTTGAACAGGGGATCGGCCTGGGCTACCAGGTTGACAGTTCGCCGCTGACGGTGAACGGCATCAAGATCACCAACGTCGACGGCGAGAGCTGTGGGACCTGCAATATCGCTGAGGCGTTGAAGCTTTCGCTGAATACCGCCTACTACCGCCTGATGCTCAAACTCAAGGGCGGACCGGAGGCTGTGGCGGATGCCGCACACCAGGCCGGCATCGCGACCAGCTTCCCCGGCGTCGAGCACACGCTCTCCGAGGATGGCAAGGGCGGACCGCCGAACGATGGGATCGTGCTGGGCCAGTATCAAACTCGCCCCGTCGACATGGCTTCGGCGTACGCCACGCTCGCCGCGTCCGGCGTCTACCACAAGCCGCATTTGGTGCAAAAGGTCATCAACGCCGAGGGGCAGGTGCTTTTCGACGCCGGCACTTCAGAAGGCGGTGACCTGCGTATCGACAAGGGTGTCGCGGACAACGTCACTGCGGCGATGCAGCCGATAGCCGGGTACTCGAATGGTCACAACCTGGCCGGTGGGCGGCCGTCGGCAGCCAAGACCGGCACGGTGCAGTTAGGTGACACCGGTGCCACCAAGGAAGCCAACAAGGACGCGTGGATGGTCGGTTACACACCGTCACTGTCGACGGCGGTGTGGGTGGGCACCGTGCCGGACAATGTGCCGTTGGTAACCGCTTCGGGCGCAGAGGTTTACGGCTCTGGGTTGCCGTCGGACATCTGGAAGTCGACGATGGACAGCGCGCTGAAGGGCACCTCGAACGAGACGTTCCCCAAGCCGACCAGCATCGGTGGCTACGCGGGTGTGCCGGCAGCGCCACCGCCGCCGCCGCCGCCACCGCCGCCGCCTTCCGAGACGGTTATCCAGCCCACTGTCGAAATCGCGCCGGGCATCACCATCCCGGTCGGTCCGCCCACCACGGTTCCCGCTGGGCCGCCACCACCGCCACCGCCACCGCCGCCCGCCGGTCCACCCGCCCCCGAAGCGCCACCGTGACCGACGACCCCCAACCAAGCAGCACCATCTCGCCGCGGCCGCTGGCCGCCGACCTTCGTAGCCTCGACAACCGCGATTGCCCCAGCCGCACCGATTTTTTGGGCGTCGCAGTGTCAGACGCGGTTGGGGGACCGGTGGGCCGGCACGCGTTGATCGGGCGCAGCCGGCTGATGACCCCGGTGCGGATGATGTTCTTGATCGCCCTGGCGTTGCTGGCGCTGGGCTGGTCAACCAAGGCGGCCTGCCTGCAGAGCACCGGCACCGGGCCCGCCGATAAGCGAGTGGCCAATTGGGATAACCAACGCGCCTATTACGAGCTGTGCTACTCGGACATCGTCCCGCTTTATGGCGCGGAGTTGTTGAACCAGGGCGCTTTTCCGTACAAGTCGAGCTGGGTCGAGCGCGACTCCCATGACGTGCCGCAAGTCCGCTACGACGGCCGGCCGGCAGTCCGGTACATGGAGTATCCGGTATTGACAGGGATCTACCAGTACGTGTCGATGTCGGTGGCCAAGACCTACACCGCCCTGAGCAAGCTGGGCCCTCTTCCGGTGATCGCCGAGGTAGTGATGTTCTTTGACGTCGCCGCATTCGGTCTGGCGCTGGCCTGGCTGGCCACGGTCTGGGCAACCGCGGGTCTGGCCGGCCGGCGGATTTGGGATGCCGCTCTGGTGGCCGCCTCGCCCCTGGTGATCTTTCAGATATTCACCAATTTCGATTCGCTGGCAACGGCATTCGCGGTGGGTGGACTGTTGGCCTGGGCGCGCCGCAAACCAGTGCTTGCCGGTGTGCTGATCGGCTTGGGCGCGGCGGCCAAGTTATATCCGCTGTTGTTCCTTGGACCGATGTTGGTGCTGGGGATCCGGACCGGGCGCCTGGGCGCTTTGGCCCGCACCGCCGCGGCGACGGCGGTGACGTGGTTGTTGGTGAATCTTCCGGTGCTGATAGTCGCGCCGAGAGGGTGGTCGGAGTTCTTCCGGCTCAATACCCGCCGTGGCGACGACATGGATTCGCTGTTCAGCGTCGTGAAATCGTTCACGCGTTGGCGCGGTTTCGATCCCAAGCTGGGCTTCTGGCAGCCCCCGACGGTGCTCAACACCGTTGTTGCGGTGTTGTTCGCAGCGTGTTGCGCGGCGATCGCCTATGTCGCGTTTACCGCCGGCCGGCGGCCCCGGGTGGCGCAGTTGCTGTTTTTGTTGGTCGCCGCATTCCTGTTGACCAACAAGGTGTGGAGCCCGCAGTTCTCGCTGTGGCTGGTTCCGCTGGCCGTGCTTGCCCTCCCGCACCGCCGGATACTGCTGGCGTGGATGACGATCGATGCGTTGGTCTGGGTGCCGCGGATGTACTACCTGTACGGCAACCCGGATCGGTCGCTCCCAGAGCAGTTTTTCACCAGCACCGTTCTGCTGCGCGACATCGCGGTGGTGGCCCTGTGTGTATTGGTGGTCCGGCAGATCTATCGGCCCGACGAGGACCTGGTGCGCTGGGGCGGGCGGGTGGACGACCCCGCGGGCGGGGAGTTCGACCGGGCTCCCGACGCCCCGCCGGGGTGGCTGCCGGACTGGTTGCGTCCCGCCGTCCCGCGGCGCCCGGTCGCACCTGTGCCGTCCGGAGTCCAGCCAGAAGCGGATACCATCACCGAGCCATCGAGCGCTTCGGGGCTCCGATGAACAGCCCGCAGGCCTGGTTTCCAGGATTTTGGTAGGGGGTCATTTTGATTCCTGGGCGACGATGCGGAAGCCGGTGATGATCTCAGGCTCGATGGCAAGAGCCGTGTCCGCGTGATTCACCCACGGATGCAGCAGTTGTTCGTAACGCAAAACCTGGTCGGGGTCCGTGATGGCCCGTACGCGCCCCGTGGCGACAACGCTCCATGCCGTCCTGGTCGGAAGGTCAATGTTGTCGGCTTCGTAGGCGACTACGACGCGATCGTTAAATCGCACGGCGCTCGAGACTGCGGAGGCAAGCCGTGTGCGAATGATTATCCGGCCTTTGTCTACGAGGTGATTAACCGGGCGAATCGCCGGGAGCGATTTAAGGGTAAACACGACGCGCCCATAACTGACACTGGCCAACAGCCGCATCGCCTCGCCGTTGCCTAGCCGTTGAGCGCCGTTCGGGGGGCGGGACAAGCCCAGGCCGCCGTCATAATCCCGCTCGTCCATGCGCACAAATACTCGGCCGTGCGTCACCTGGGCGCCAAGGGTCATAGTGCCCCACATTGGAGAACAAAGTCACGCATGGGTTACCCGGGAACTGGCCGAGCAGCGCGACGATGTCGCGATGGGCCCAGTCGCGGCGCTCAACCCCGGCTGCCAGCGCGGGTGTGGGGATGCGCGAAGTTGTCGTTCATATAGTGCAGCGTTGGTGCGCAGGGTGTAGCGGCGCATACCCATCCGCATGGTCAGGTTCTGAAACCCCGCAAATGATGTACTCGCCCCGAGCGAGGTTGGGGCTGCCGTTGACCTTCCGGATTTTTGAGGTCAGCAAGGCATCCGGTAGCCTAGGGCGGTTGCCGACGCAGGCGACTCTCCTGCCACGGACCTACCGTGGCCGCATAGACCAGAGGAGGTGAGGTTTCCATGCGTCCGTACGAAATCATGGTGATTCTCGACCCCACACTCGATGAACGCACCGTTGCTCCATCCTTGGAGACGTTCCTCAACGTCGTCCGTAAGGACGGTGGATCGGTCGACAAGGTTGACATCTGGGGCCGCCGCCGGCTGGCTTACGAGATCCTCAAGCACGCCGAAGGCATTTACGTCGTCATAGACCTGAAGGCTGCGCCCGCGACGGTATCCGAGCTGGACCGCCAGCTGAGCCTGAACGAGTCGGTGTTGCGCACCAAAGTGATGCGCACCGACAAGCACTAACAGGCCGGCCGACCAACGGCAGCTCGCTGTCGTTGCCGTTGCGTAGGCTCACCGAGAACGCGCTTATGACCATCCACCGACCCAGTTCGAAACGGGCGGACCCAGGAGGAAATTATGGCTGGTGACACCACCATCACCGTCGTCGGAAACCTGACCGCCGACCCTGAACTGCGGTTCACGCCGTCGGGTGCTGCGGTGGCGAACTTCACCGTCGCGTCGACGCCGCGGATCTTTGACCGGCAGAGCTCGGAATGGAAGGACGGCGAGGCGCTGTTCTTGCGGTGCAGTATCTGGCGGGAGGCCGCGGAGAACGTGGCCGAAAGCCTGACCCGCGGGGCGCGGGTGGTCGTCACCGGGCGACTCAAGCAGCGTTCCTTCGAGACCAAGGAAGGCGAGAAGCGCACCGTATTCGAGGTCGAGGTCGACGAGATCGGGCCTTCGCTTCGGTACGCCACCGCCAAGGTCAACAAGGCCAGCCGCAGCGGCGGCGGAGGCGGCGGCTTCGGCAGCGGATCCCGTCAGGCACCGGCTCCGGCGTCGGCTCCAGCTGAGGCGACCGGCGGATCGGGCGACGACCCCTGGGGCAGTGCCCCGGCGTCGGGTTCCTTCGGCGGCGGCGACGACGAACCGCCCTTCTGATTCACCAACTTCACATCAGTAAGAAACAGAAAGAAAGACACACATGGCCAAGTCCACCAAGCGGCGCCCGGCTCCGGAAAAGCCGATCAAAGCGCGCAAATGCGTCTTCTGCTCTAAAAAGGGCCAAAACATCGACTACAAGGACACCACGCTGCTGCGTACCTACATCAGTGAGCGCGGCAAGATCCGGGCGCGCCGTGTCACCGGCAACTGCGTGCAGCACCAACGGGACATCGCCATCGCGGTGAAGAACGCCCGCGAGGTGGCGTTGCTGCCCTTTACCTCCGCGTCGCGATAGCCGACGTTAACTTTTGAAGCACAACGGAAAGCTAGTAAAACGATGAAGCTGATTCTGACGGCTGACGTCGACCACCTCGGTGCCCTCGGTGACACCGTTGAGGTCAAGGACGGGTACGGCCGTAACTTCCTGCTCCCGCGCGGCCTCGCGATCGTCGCCTCGCGCGGCGCCCAGAAGCAGGCTGACGAGATCCGCCGGGCGCGCGAAACCAAGACGGTGCGTGACCTCGGGCACGCCAACGAAATCAAGGCCGCCATCGAGGCGCTGGGCCCGGTCTCGTTGCCGGTGAAGACCGCGTCCGACTCCGGCAAGCTGTTTGGCTCGGTGACCGCAGGTGATGTTGTGGCCGCCATCAAGAAGGCCGGTGGCCCAAACCTGGACAAGCGAATCGTCCGGCTGCCCAAGACGCACATCAAGGCCGTCGGCACGCATCCTGTGTCGGTGCACCTGCATCCCGAAGTTAACGTCGAGTTTGCCCTCGACGTCGTCGGAGAGAGCTAGACCGGCAATATTTGCTGAACCCCGGTGGTGGCCAAAACAGGGCTGCCTCCGGGGTTAGTCGTGCGTTGGGACCGCTGTGAATCCGGAACCAGCCGTCGGTTCTGGCGAACTATTTCCAACGTGTCCCGGTTCGGACCTCGTTACCCCTACGTAACGCTGCCAAAATCTGGCCGAAAGCCAACACGCCCGACTCAGTAACCTGGGCCGACACGCCGAAGAGATTCTTGTCCACACAAAATACGTTGTTCTGTATGACGCTTAACAGGGCAGATGTCGCAACGCCGCGAATTGATCCACAGGTTCTCCACACCCCACTCAACACAGGTGTCGATGGATATGCACACGCGATGCACAGCTTCATGAACAGGCACCCCTTGGAGTACTCGCCAGCAACGTTTACCTTCGTCCAGTCGCGAGATGACGCCGGTGCCACGTGTGCGGGTGTCGGTGCCCAGGCTTACGCTGCTGGATAACAGCTATCGAATGTATGTTCGTATACGTGTTCAGGAAGAGGTGAGGGTCTGTGGCGGTGGTCGATGATCTGGCGCACGTTGGCATGGATGCCTCGGGCCCCAGTGAAGACCTCGGCCGGCAGCCACCGCAGGACCTGGCCGCAGAGCAATCAGTGCTCGGCGGGATGCTGCTGAGCAAGGACGCGATCGCCGATGTCTTGGAACGGTTGCGGCCCGGAGATTTCTATCGGCCGGCGCACCAGAACGTCTACGACGCCATCCTGGACCTGTACGGGCGTGGGGAGCCGGCGGATGCGGTGACGGTGGCCGCCGAACTGGATCGCCGCGGAACGCTACGGCGCATTGGCGGTGCGCCGTATTTGCATACCCTCATCTCGACGGTGCCGACCGCGGCCAACGCGGGCTACTACGCGGGCATCGTGGCCGAGAAGGCGCTGCTGCGGCGGCTCGTGGAGGCCGGCACGCGGGTGGTCCAGTACGGCTACGCCGGCGCCGAGGGTGCCGACGTGGCCGAGGTGGTCGACCGCGCACAGCAGGAAATCTATGACGTGGCGGATCGCCGGCTTACCGAGGATTTCGTTCCACTGGAGGATCTGCTACAGCCGACGATGGACGAGATCGATGCGATCGCCTCCAGCGGCGGTGCGTCGCGTGGGGTGCCCACCGGTTTCACCGAACTCGATGAGGTGACCAACGGTCTGCATCCGGGCCAGATGATTATCGTCGCGGCGCGACCGGGCGTGGGCAAAGCGCTTGCGTTGGACACCCCGTTACCCACGCCGGCCGGCTGGACGAGGATGCGCGACGTCGTGATTGGTGATGAGTTACTCGATGCCGACGGGCAGCCGACGCGGGTGGTGGCTGCCACCGACGTGATGCTGGGGCGACCGTGCTACCAGGTCGAATTTTCCGACGGAACAGTCATCGTGGCCGACGCTGCGCACCAGTGGCCGACCGCTTACGGCATCCGGACGTCGGCTCAGTTGCGTGCCGGCCTGGACACAATCGTGGTGGAAAGGTCCGCCGCTCGGTGTGCCGAGCGGCGGACCGCCACGGCCCTGATGGCGCCAGTGCTGCGAATCGTCTCTGTGCGACGGGTGGCCAGTGTCCCGGTGCGTTGCGTGGAGGTCGACAACGCTGAGCATCTGTATTTGGCCGGCAGCGGCATGGTGCCAACGCACAACTCCACGCTGGGTCTGGACTTTATGCGGTCATGTTCTATCAAGAACCGCCTCGCGAGTGTCATCTTCTCGCTGGAGATGAGCAAGTCCGAGATCGTCATGCGGCTGCTGTCGGCGGAGGCGAAAATCAAGCTCGCCGACATGCGGTCGGGCCGGATGAACGATGACGACTGGACCCGGCTGGCGCGGCGGATGAGTGAAATCAGCGAGGCCCCACTGTATATCGACGACTCGCCAAACCTGACCATGATGGAGATCCGCGCCAAGGCGCGGCGGCTGCGGCAGAAGGCCGACCTGAAGCTTGTTGTGGTCGACTACCTGCAGCTGATGACGTCAGGCAAGAAGGTCGAGTCGCGGCAGGTGGAAGTCTCCGAATTTTCCCGCCATCTGAAGCTTTTGGCTAAGGAGCTCGAGGTGCCGGTGGTCGCGATCAGCCAGCTCAACCGCGGTCCCGAACAGCGCACCGACAAGAAGCCGATGCTGTCCGACCTTCGCGAATCGGGATCACTGGAGCAAGATGCCGACATGGTCATCCTGCTCCACCGACCCGACGCTTTCGAACGCGACGACCCACGCGGAGGAGAGGCGGACTTCATTCTCGCCAAGCACCGCAACGGCCCCACCAAGACGGTGACCGTGGCTCATCAGCTGCACTTGTCGCGCTTCGCCAATATGGCGCGGTGACGACGAGCGACGTACAGGCTGTCGCTGTGGGCACCGCTCTTGAACGGGCCGCCGAACCGGATGGTGAATCTAGATCGCGGCCGCTGCCCCGAGGGCGGTGGCGGTGAGTGTGGCGATGAGGCTGTCTTCGCTGGTATCGATGTCACCGTGCAGCCAGTCGATAATGACGTCGGTGGTGCCGGCGACCAGCGCTCGGGTCGCGAGAGCGCGGTCGATGGGCTTCTTCGGCCGACCGGCGAAAGGGAAGGCGTGGGCGTTCATCTGCTCGCTGAACTCGCGGACCGCCTGCTGTTGACGGTTACGCAGTCCGGCGAACCCTGGACATTCCATGTATAGGCGGGCGTCGGCGGGGTCGGACGCCAAGGTGTGCACGACGGAGCGTAAGGCGCCGTTGATGCGGTCACCGCGCGGGGTAGTGGTCAGCACCTTCTCGATACCCGCCCACAAGCGGCCGAACAGGTCCTCGGCGCAGGCGTCCAACAGGTCGTCTTTGGTGGCGAATTCGGTGTAGAAGTACCGCTTGCTCAGCTTCGCCTGCTGGCACACCATATCGACGGTTATCGGCGCCACGCCACTGTCGGCGATCAGGGCCCGGGCGGCGTTGAGCAGGCGTTCGCGCCGGTCGTTTGACCGCTGTTGGGGGCTGAGCCCGCCGTAGGTGCGGCCCGCGTTCGTCATGACGACATCTTGACTCATCTGTAACTCGAGACCTAATCTGAAACGATACCGTTCTAGATCACTCAAGGTTGCGTGATATGACGTCCACCCTGCTCATCCGTGAACCTCAACCAGCGCAGCGATGACAGGAGAAACTGATGAACGCACGGATCATCGACCCCGCGGGACGGGCGCTTGCCGACCCGCGGGCCTACGCCGACGAAAATCGGCTGCACGAGGCGCTAGCGCACCTGCGCGCCCACGCTCCGGTGTCCTGGGTCGAGGTCGAGGGCTACAAGCCGTTCTGGGCGATCACCAAGCACGCCGACGTCATGGATATCGAGCGGCAGAACGATCTGTTCACCAACGACCCGCGCCCGCTGCTGATGATCACTGAGCTCGAGGACACGTTGCGGGCACAGCAGGAGGCCGGGATCGGCTTGCGCACGCTGATACACATGGACGATCCGCACCACCGCGACATGCGCAAGATCGGCGCGGACTGGTTCCGCCCGTCGGCCTTGCGGGCCTTGAAGGCCCGCTGCGATGAACTGGCCAAGATCTACGTAGACAAGATGGTGGAGAAGGGCCCGGAGCTGGACTTTGTGCAGGAGATCGCAGTCAACTATCCGCTGTATGTGATCCTGTCGCTGCTGGGGCTGCCGGAGTCGGACTTCCCGCGGATGCTGAAGCTCACCCAGGAGATGTTCGGCGGTGACGACATCGAATTTCAGCGCGGTGACTCCGCCGACGACATGCTCGCGGTGCTGCTGGACTTCTTCAACTACTTCGCCGCGCTGACCGCATCGCGTCGCGAATATCCGACCGACGACCTGGCCTCGGCGATCGCCAACGCCAAGATCAATGGCGAGCCGCTGTCGGATATGGACACTGCGTCCTACTACGTGATCGTGGCCAGCGCCGGTCACGACACCACCAGCGCCGGCATAGCCGGCGGCATGCTGGCCCTGCTGGAGAACCCCGACCAGCTGACCCGGCTGCAGAATGACATGAGCCTGATGGGCACCGCTGTCGAGGAGATGATCCGCTGGGTGGTACCGGTCAAGGAGTTCATGCGGACCGCTCAGGTCGACACCGAGGTGCGCGGTGTACCGATCGCCAAGGGCGAATCGGTTCTGCTGTCCTATCTTTCGGCCAACCGCGACGAAGAGGTCTTCGAGAACCCGACGCGTTTCGACGTTGGACGCGACCCCAACAAGCACCTGTCGTTCGGCTACGGGGTGCACTTCTGCCTCGGCGCGTCGCTGGCCCGCATGGAGATGAACAGCTTCTTCAGCGAGCTGGTGCCCCGGATCGAGTCCATCGAACCAGCCGGTGCCCCCGAACTTATCGCGACGACGTTCGTCGGCGGTGTCAAGCACCTACCAATGCGCTACACGCTGAAATGATCTCGCGCCGGCGCCGGCAGCGGGCCTCTGCGGTCGCCTGCACCAGGGCCGCCGGGTCAGCGGAAGCGGACATTCAAAGACGCCATGCCGAAGATCTTCCGGCCACCGGACTTCGCGGCGACAACGATGACGCCGGTTCGGGTCGCCGGGTCCAGCGACTTGATCCGTCCGCTGAACTCGATGTCTGCGCCTTCGGTGGCCGACACGATCGCGGGCTGGGACAGGCGCACCGCGTAGCGGGTGACCGCACCGGGATCGCCCGACCAGGCGGAGGCGAATCCCGCACCCAAACCCATGGTGAGCATGCCGTGGGCGATCACATCGGGTAGGCCGGCCAGCTTGGCGATGTCCTCGTCCCAGTGAATCGGGTTGGCGTCGCCCGCCACGCCGGCGTAGTTCACCAGGTCGCCGCGAGACAGTCGGGCGTGATGTGCCGGCAGCTCGTCGCCGACTTTCACGTCATCGAAGGATGGCGTCCCCGGCGTGCGGGTTGTGCCTTCTTGGGCGATCCGAATCTCGGTCGCGGGGCGCACCGTCTTCTGGTAGCTGGCATCGGATTCGGCGGGTCCCATGATGTTCACGTCGTGCATCATCGCCTTCTGGACGGCCGTCTTAACCGCCGGATCGAGATCGTCGGCCGTGATGCCGACGACGGTGGTATGCAGGGTGTGCACCCGCTTGCCGGTCGCGTCTGTATAAGTATTGGTCACGGTGATCAGATCTCTGCCGCCGATCCTGCGCACCGACGTCAATTCGGCGTCAACGTGCAGTTCGTCGCCGGCCACGATCGGGCGGTGCTGTTCAAAGACTTCTTCGGTCTGCAGATAGGTGTCGTAACCGACGACCACCGACTCGAACATGCGGCGATTGCAGGCCATAGCCGGGGTCGACGTGAACGTCAGCGGCGCCACCAGGCCCGAGTATCCAAGCTCTTCGGCGACGGCGACATCCCAGTGTGCGGGGTGGTAGTCCTGCACTGCGCGGGCGTATTCGCGTACCTTTTCGTGGCCGACCCGGTAGGTGTCGTCCATTTTGTAGTAGTGGCCGAGCCGCGATTCGAGCGTTGACGCTTCTGCTGCTGTGGTCATGAAATTGCTCAACTTTTCTGCCGGCCTGTTCACCGAAGCCGACCACAGCACACTAACGCGCGGCCGACTTCGTGATTACCGCATCGCGTCTCTACAGTCGGTGGCATGGCGGCAGTCGGTGCATTCGTCGTGGTCGATGATCTGAGCCCCGCACGGTGGCTGATGGAGAGAACCGCATCTACCACCATCTGGCATGCGCGCCTGTCGCCGCGACCCGGCGCATTAGGGCACCATGGCGACGGAGACTAACGCCCGCCCGCAACCCGTGCGCGGTATCGGATCCACCTCCAAAGTAGACGGCCCTCGAGGGAGGTCGATCGTGCTGCAACGGATTGCGTTGCTGGCCATTGCTGCGCCACGGCGGGTTCTCGGTGTCGCCGCGTTGCTCATGGTGGGTGCCGCGGTCTTCGGTGTGCCGGTGGCCAAGACCTTGTCGGCAGGCGGGTTTGAGGATCCTGCTTCGGAGTCTTCTCGAGCGACCGCGCTGCTCACCGAGAAGTTCGGTCAGAGCGACGTGCAATTGCTGTTCATGGTGACGGTGCCCGACGATATTCGTGGGGCGGCTGCTCGTGCCGAGGGGCTGGATATCGTCAACCAGATCAAGGACGCGCCGAATGTGGTGGATGTGGTGTCGCCGTGGACGTCGCCGCCCGGCGCCACTGACCTGTTCAGTGAGGACGGCCGATCGGGCTTGATCGTTGCAGGTGTTTCCGGTGGCCAGAAACTGGCGCCCGGGCGTGCGCGGGCTCTTGCTGATGCGGTGGCGGAGTCTGTGCGGCGCCGACACCGCGATGTAACGGTGTTGGCGGGTGGCTCGGCGATGGTGTTCTCGCAGATCAACTCGCAGACCGAGCGGGATGTGCTGAAGATGGAATCGATCGCGGTACCGGTGAGTTTTGCGGTGCTTTTGTGGGTGTTCGGGGGCCTAGTGGCGGCGGCGCTGCCGGTCGTCGTCGGTGGGCTGGCTATCGTCGGTTCCCTGTCGGTACTGCGCCTGATCGCGATGACCACCGATGTGTCGATTTTCGCGCTGAACCTGTCCACAGCCCTGGGGTTGGCGTTGGCCATCGATTACACGTTGCTGATCGTCAGTCGTTATCGCGATGAGCTGGCCCAGGGCGCCGATCGGGAAAAGGCACTCATCCGGACGATGCTCAGCGCCGGGCGGACCGTGGTGTTTTCGGCGACGACGGTTGCACTCTCGACTGCGGCAATGGCGCTGTTCCCGATGTATTTCCTGACGTCGTTCGCCTACGCCGGCGTCGCCACCGTGGCGCTATGTGCGCTGGCAGCGCTGGTGGTCACCCCGGCGGCCATCGTGCTGCTTGGGCCCCGCCTGGACGCATTCGACGTTCGCCGCGGCGTGCGCCGGCTGCTGCGCCGTGACGAGCCGCAGCCGAAACCGGTGCGGCAGTTGTTCTGGTACCGGTGGGCGAAGTCGGTGATGCGGCACGCGGTGGTGCTCGGCCTGGCCGTTTCGGCGGTGTTGATCGTGCTCGGCCTGCCTTTCCTGGGAATCAGATGGGGTTTCCCCGATGACCGCGTGCTGCCGGGCTCCGCGTCGGCGCATCAGGTTGGTGATCGGATGCGCACGGGCTTCGCCGATAACTCCCAGACCGCGGTTACCGTCGTGATACCCGACGCCGACGGTCTGACACCGGCCGACTTCGAGCGCTATGCCGCCGAGCTTTCGCAAGTTGTCGACGTCACGACGGTCAGTGTGCCCACAGGTGCCTTCGTCGGCGGCGCGAAGATCGGGCCGCCGGTGGCTGCTACCGCAGTACATGACGGCAGTGCCTTCCTGACGGTCGGTAGCAACGCATCGTTGTTCTCCGCGGCGTCGCCGGAGCAGCTGGCACGACTGCATGACATCGCGACGCCGGGCGGTCGTCCCGTCGAGTTCACCGGCATGGCCCAGGTAAACCGCGACAGTGTCGGCGCCATCGTCTCGCGGCTGCCACTGGTGCTGGCGGTCATCGCGGCTATCACGTTCGTACTGCTGTTCGTGCTCACCGGCAGTGTGGTCCTGCCGGTGAAAGCGCTCATCCTGAATGTGATTTCGCTGACGGCCACATTTGGTGCGTTGGTGTGGATCTTTCAGGACGGGCATCTGGGCGCGTTGGGCACCACAGCCACCGGCACGCTGGTGGCCAATATGCCGGTACTACTGTTCTGCATCGCCTTCGGACTGTCCATGGACTACGAGGTGTTCCTGATCTCCCGAATACGCGAATTCTGGCTGGCTTCCGGGGGGGGAGTCGCGGAGGCCAAAACATCCAAGACATCGACGCGCGACCGCACTGATGCCGACAATGACGAAAGCGTCGCCCTGGGTCTCGCCCGTACCGGCCGGGTCGTCACGGCCGCGGCCCTGGTCATGTCGATCTCGTTCGCCGGCCTGATCGCCGCGCAGGTGTCCTTCATGCGGATGTTCGGGTTGGGTCTGGCACTGGCCGTCGTGGTAGACGCCACCCTGGTCCGGACGGTGCTGGTGCCCGCGTTCATGCACATCCTCGGACGATGGAACTGGTGGGCACCCGCACCCCTGACCCGCCTGCACCGACGCATCGGTATCAGCGAATCCGCCGCTGCAGCAACTGCCGGCCGGCAGCAGCGCGGCCGGCACCGCAAATAGGTCTAATTTCTTCACGTCCTCGACCCATCCGAACCCGTCCGGGTGACGAATCCCATACACACGCGCGGACCACGACGTGGGCGGACCCGCGGCGTGGCTGTGAGACGAGTCATGTGGGAGATCGAGGAGGGCTGAAGTGCAGTTGACCAGTGGTGACCGCATGGCACCGGCGCTAGTTCCGCAGCACCAGCGCACGCGTGAGCATCGAAACCATTCCCTTACCGTCGTACCTGCCAGCTTGCGTGCGGACATACGAGATTTAGTGCGGGCCCACCTCGCCGACTTCGTGGCCAATCAATGCGTCGCCGAACTTGCCGGTGCAAAGGTTGACGTCGCCGGCACGGTGCTGTCCGGCTTCGTCGACGGCGGTAAGTACGTGCGATCCACGTTCATGTACCTGGGCTGGTTGTGTGGTGCGCAAGAGGACGAGGCGGCACTGCGCGCGTCGGCCAGCCTCGAGCTTTTCCACGCCTTTGCTCTCATGCAAGACGATGTGATGGACGAATCCCCATTGCGCCGCGGGCGGCCGTCCGCACACGTCGCGCTCGGGCAGTGGCACCGCGCGCATGGGTTGTCCGGCTCGTCGGACCGATTCGGTGAGTCGACGGCCGTGCTGCTCGGCGATCTCTGCCTGGTCTGGGCATCGAAAATGCTTCGCGAAAGTGGTGTTGCGGCAGAAGCGCTCGCGCGGGTGTGGCCGCGCTACGACGATATGCGCATCGAGTTGGCCGTCGGTCAGTTTGCTGACCTGGTCAATGACGCGCAGTCCTTCCCGTCACTTGAGGCGGTGCTCGACGTGCTGAGGAGAAAATCGGGCAACTACACGGTCCGGCGACCGCTGGAGATCGGAGCGGCGATGGCCGGCTGCGCACCGGAGGTCATCGACGTGATCGGCAAGTATGGTGCCGCGATCGGCGAGGCTTTTCAGCTGCGTGACGACCTCCTCGGAGTGTTCGGTTCGCCGACGGTGACCGGCAAATCAGTCGGCACCGATCTGTCATCGCAGAAGGCCACCAGCGTGGTCGTCGCTGCTCATCAGCTGGCGGATGCCGGACTGCGGCGCCAGCTTGCGGAAATGATGAGTACGCCCGAGCTCGGTCCCGCCGAGGTCGAACGCTGGCGAGCCCTGATCACGGTCAGCGGCGCGGTGCAATGGATCGAGCAGCTCATCGACGATCGTGTGGCCGAGGCGCTGGGCTGCCTCGACACTGCCGGCATTCCCGACACGGCCGGTGCTGCACTGGAAGACATGGCAGTCGTCTGCACCGAGAGGGCAGCGTGATGCGCAGCGTGGACGGAAGGACCGACCGGGTCGTCATCGTCGGCGCCGGGCTGTCCGGGTTGTCTGCGGCGTTGCAGTTGGCGGGACGCGGTCGCGCCGTGACCGTGGTCGAACGGGGCGATCATCCCGGTGGCCGGGTCGGTCGTGCCGATATCGCCGGCTATCGCCTCGATACCGGACCGACGGTGCTGACGATGCCCGACATCATCGACCAGGCCTTCGGGGCGGTCGGTGAAACCTTGACCGGCCGCCTCGAATTGCTGCCGGTGCACCCGGCCTATCACGCGATGTTCGCCGACGGCAGCACGCTCAAGGTGCAGACCGACTCGACGGCAATGCTCACCGAGATCGAGCGGTTCGCCGGCCGCCGAGAGGCCGACGCCTACCTGGAGCTCCGTTCTTGGCTGACCAAGCTGTACCGCACTGAATTTGACGGGTTTATCGGCGCCAACTTCGACTCACCTTTGTCTTTGGTGACACCGCAGCTGGCCCGCCTCGTCGCGATGGGCGGATTTCGACGCTGGGAGAAGGTGGTGCGCCGGTTCCTGAACGACGAGCGGCTGCTGCGGGTGTTCACCTTCCAGGCGCTCTATGCGGGCGTCCCCCCGCAGAGCGCGCTGGCGGTCTACGCGGTGATCGCCTACATGGACACCATCGCCGGGGTGTACTTTCCACGTGGCGGGATGCGGGCATTGCCCGATGCGATGGCCGCTGCCGCGGTCGATGCCGGGGTGGAATTCGTCTACGGAGCAACGGTTTCCGAACTCGAGTGGAACGGGTCCAGGGTCACCGCGGTGCTTACGGCCGCGGGCCATCGGGTTCCCGCCGACGCCGTGGTGCTGACCACCGAGCTTCCCGACACCTATCAACTGCTGCGCCGGACACCGCGGCGGCTGCTGCGGCTGCGGCCGGCCCCTTCGGCCGTCGTCGCCCACGTCGGGTGCCGCAAGCTCGATGATCGAGTTGGCCACCACACCATTGTGTTCGGCGAAGCCTGGCAACAGACCTTCCGCGACATCATCGACGAGGGGCGCGTCATGGCGGACCCGTCGTTACTGGTGACTCGACCAACTGCCAGTGACCCGAGTCTGGCGCCGCCCGGTCGTGATCTGCTCTACATCCTGGCTCCGGCGCCGAATACCGAAGTGGGAAAGGTGGATTGGGACGCCACCTCGCCAGCCTACGTCGAGCAGATGCTGGGTGCGGTCGCCGCGCGGCTGCCCCAACTCGGTGATGACGCCGAAGTGCTGTCCGTGGTGACGCCCACTGACTGGGCCCGTCAGGGCATGGCAGCGGGGACCCCGTTCGCGCTGGCGCACAACTTCAGCCAGACCGGTCCGTTCCGGCCGGCCAACACCGTGCGCGGCGTGGACAACGTGGTTCTCGCCGGCTCTTCGACGGTACCCGGGGTGGGCGTGCCGACCGCAGTCATTTCGGGGCGCCTTGCAGCCGACCGGATCACCGGAGTATCCGCACGACAGCAGCTGGAGGTCCAACAGCGATGATCGGCTCCGAACTCGATGCCGCCGGCGTTGGTGACCCCTCGTTGCGCGACGCGTACCGGCGGTGTCGCGCGGTCAACGCCCGCGCCGGCAAGACCTTCTTCCTTGCCACCAGATTGCTGGCACCCAGGCAGCGACCCGCCGTGCACGCGCTGTACGGCTTCGCCCGGCGCGCCGATGACATTCTCGACGACTTCGATGCCCCGGGCGATGTCGAAGTACGCGCGCGGCAGCTCCAGCAGCTGTCCACGCGCCTGTTCAACAGCTTGGTGGAAGGGCAGCCGTGCGGCGACGACCCCACATTGACAGCGGTAGTCCACACCGCGCGCAAGTACGACATCGGGTGGGCCCTCTTCGACGACTTCCTGGCCTCGATGCGGATGGATCTAACCGTCTCCGACTACCCGGACCGCACGGCGCTCGAGCGCTACATGTACGGCTCGGCGGAAGTGATCGGACTGCAAATGCTGCCGATTCTAGGCACCGACTGCCCGCGGGAGGACGTAGCGCCGTACGCTGCCGCGCTCGGCAAAGCATTTCAGCTCACCAACTTCATTAGGGATGTCGACGAAGACCTGCGGCGAGGCCGGGTGTATCTACCCGCGGACGAACTCGCCGTGCACGGCGTTGACCGGGACGTGCTGGGCTGGTGTCAAACCAATAGGCGCACCGATTCCCGCGTGCGTCGGGCCTTGGTCGAGCAACACGAGATCGCACGCGGCGTCTACGAGCACGCCCGACCCGGCATCGAGATGCTGATCCCGGCGTCGCGTCCGTGTGTCGCGGCGGCTTGGACGCTCTACTCGGAGATCCTGCAACGGATCGAGGAGATCGATTTCGAGATCTTCAGTCAGCGCGCCAGCGTCGGTAAGCCCCGGCGACTCGCCGTCGCCACCAAGTACATCGTCCGGGCCTGGGGTGCGCGGGTGTCGGACGGGAGTAGGTGAGCGTGGATCGCTGGCAGTACTTGATCGTATTGGGCGCCTGTCTGCTCATCACCGCGCCGCTTGAGCTGTTCGGGAGCGGCGTCTATCGGCAGGCCGGTCGTGCGGTTGCCGCCATACTGCCCGTCGCCGCGGTGTACCTGATCTGGGATGGCATCGCCGTCGGCACGCACGTGTGGTCGTTCAACCCGCGTTATGTCCTAGGCGTGATCGCACCCGGCGGCCTGCCGGTGGAGGAAGTGTTGTTCTTCGTGGTGATTCCGCTGTGCGCCTTACTCACCTACTCCGCCGTCGACTCGATCCTGTCGGTGCTCCGGCGTCGCTTCGCGGGGGTCAAACGGCAGTGAGCGGCCTCGGCTACACGGCTCCGGCCGCGCTGGCGGTGTTTGCCGTCTGCACACTGGAATTCGGGATTTTGCACACCGGACTCTTCCGCCGGCCGGCGTACTGGATTTCCATGGTGATCGTGATCGGCTTTCAGATCCTTGTCGACGGATGGCTCACGAAACTCTCTGCGCCCATTGTCATTTACGACGATCGGCAGACAATCGGCATCCGGTTCCCGTTCGACATTCCGCTCGAGGATTTCTTGTTTGGTTTCGCTCTCGTGACCGCCGTGCTGCTGTTGTGGGAGCGCCGCCGGCACCGGTCCGAGGTTTCGGAGCAGTGCTGACTGAGACGGATCGGCTCCGCGCGACACTGCCGGCGCCGCCCGGCCTGACGGATGCCAACGCCTTGGCGCGGAAGCCCCGCGTGATCGTCGTCGGTGCGGGAATCGCCGGAATGGCCGCCGCCGCCGGGCTCTGCGAGCGGGGAGTCAGTGTCGACGTCGTGGAAGCGTGCGATTACCTGGGTGGCCGGGTGGGCGGATGGCTCGACACTTTCCCTGACGGCTCCGTGGTGGCCATGAATCGCGGTTTTCATGCTTTCTTCCGCCAGTACTACAACCTGCGGGCGTTGCTGCGCCGCGCGGACCCCCATCTGTCCGCCCTCACCACGGTCGATGATTATCCGTTGATCGACGCCTTGGGGCGTCGCGACACGTTCCGCGGTTTGCCACGAACCCCACCACTGAACGCACTGGCTTTTGCGATCCGCAGCCCGACGTTCCGGGTGCGCGACCTGATTCGGCTCAACGTCAGGGCCGCCGCGCCGCTGGCCGCGGTGTCGGTGCCCCAGACCTACTACGATCTCGAGGACAGAGACGCCGCAACATTTCTGCGGGACATCAACTTCCCCGACGCTGCGCAGCACCTGGCTTTCGAGGTGTTTGCCCGGAGCTTCTTCACCAGGCCGGAGTGTCTGTCGGCGGGTGAGCTGGCAACGATGTTCCACATCTACTTCCTCGGTTCCACCGAAGGACTGACCTTCGACGTCGTCAATGCGAATTTCGATGTCGCACTATGGAATCCGCTGAGGAAGTACCTGGAGGGTAACGGTGTACGATTCCACACCGGGCTGAAGGTCGATGGTATTTCGCTGGCCTCCGACGTACGGGTGCGCTGCGGCGTGGACAGGGAATTCACCGCGGACGCGGTGGTGCTGGCCACCGATGTGGCCGGGTTGCAGCAGATCGTCGCAGGATCAACTGGCCTCGGAGACGACGAATGGCGGCGCCGAGTCGCCGATCTGCATACAGCACCGCCGTTCGTCGTGCTGCGCTTGTGGCTGGACCGTCCAGTGCGCCCCGATCGAGGTGTGTTTGTCGGGACAAGCGGTCGGTCACCCCTGGACAACATCAGTGTGCTCGACCATTACGAGCGCGAAGCCGCGCAGTGGGCCGCTCGCACCGGGGGCTCGGTCGTGGAATTGCACGCCTACTCGGTGACCGACGGCGACGACGACGTGCGCGACGCACTGGTGGCACGCATGAACGAGTTGTACCCGGAAACCGTCGGCGCGCAGATCGTCGGCGAACGCCAGCTGCGCCGCGCGGACTGCCCGCGATTCGCGCCGGGCGACTTCGCCCACCGGCCCACCGTGCGAACACCGGATTCGCGAGTAGTGCTGGCGGGTGACGGAATTCGCATCGATCTACCGGTGGCGTTGATGGAACGCGCGGCGACCACCGGGTGGGTGGCCGCCAACCATCTGCTCGGTGGCTTTGGTCTGGCGGGACACGCGCTCCATACCGTTCCCAACCATGGTCGCTCGGGGCTGCTGCGGTGGCTGGCTGCCCGCGCGGGAGGTGAGCGTCGATGAGCGCGCTGTCGGAACTGCGCGCCAAGGCGGCCAACCTGTTTCCTTTCCACATACTTCCGCCGATCGACCAGTCGCCGCTGGCACCGACCTACAGTCAGGCCAACCCTGCGGCGATCCGGGCGGCGCTCGCGCGCGCGCACCGCCGTCGGGGCGGCAATTGGTATGCGTTCGCGGCGAGTTCGCAGGTCGCCGCCAAGGCTTGGGGCACGACGGTAGCGGGGGTCCAGATCGTCGCTTGGCGCGGAGCCGACGGGGGACTGCTTGTTGCTCCACGTGCCTGTCCTCATCTGGGTGCGGACTTGTCCACCGCACCGGTCGAGTGCGGCACGCTGGTGTGCCCATGGCACGGTTTGCGGCTGTCGGACCGCCGCCACGGCGCGTGGCAGCCGTTCCCTGCCCATGACGACGGTGTGCTGTGCTGGGTACGGCTGGACGCCGTCGGCGGCGAGGCTCCAACCGAAGCGCCCATCGCATCGCCGCGACCGGGGGACCCTTGGTTGGCGGCGGTGACCCGCCTGGAAGGCATCTGTGAGCCTTGCGATATCGTCACCAACAGGCTGGACCCGTGGCACGGCGCCTGGTTCCACCCCCACTCCTTCACCCGGCTCGAGGTGCTCAGCGCACCTGCCGTCGACGTAGAGCTTCCTGATGACCAGGACCGCTTCCTCGTTGCTGTGACGTTTCGGATGGGCCGACTCGGCATCCCGGTCATCGCCGAGTTCACCTGTCCCGGCCCACGGACGGTCGTCATGCGGATCATCGACGGCGAAGGTCGGGGCAGCGTCGTCGAGACACACGGCACCCCGGTGGGACGCGGCCGTGACGGCTTGCCCAGGACAGCCGTCGTGGAAGCTGTCATCGCACACTCCGATCGACCACAGTTTGGCAGGGCGCTGAGCGCAGCCTCGCTGATCAGGCCCGTGATGAGATGGTCGGCAACGCGACTGTGGCGTGATGACTTGGTTTATGCCGAGCGCCTTTTCGAGCTGAGGTCCTAATTTCCCCGTCCGACGCCAACAGCCGCGAGCAGCGGGACCTGCTCGACCGCCCACGGACTCACCGCCCAGCCGAACCCCGCCGCCGCGAGCAGTTGATCCCAAGGTACCCATGCGGATGCCATGACCTCCGCGGGGTCGGCGTTCACCGCCCCGACGGCGCGGCCACAGAACACCGGGCAGATTTCGTTCTCCACCACACCGTCGGATCCGACCGCGTGGTAACGGAATTTTGGAAGCACGCAGCGCAAGTCTGCGATGCCGACGCCCAGCTCCTGGCGTGCGCGGCGCACCACAGCGTCAGCTACCGATTCGTCGGGCGCCGGATGCCCGCAGAAGGAGTTGGTCCACACGCCGGGAAATGTGCGCTTGCTAAGCGCCCGTCGAGTCAAGAGCACCCGTTCGGCGTCGTCAAAGAGGTAGCAGGAGAACGCGAGATGCAGTGGAGTCGAGTGATGATGGACCTCCGACTTGGGTGCCGCGCCGATGCTTCGACCTTCTTCGTCCAGAAGAACAACCATCTCTTGGCTGCTGACAGAATTCATACCCACCACCGCGATATCGCCGTTACCGGACAGGAGAACATCCACTCAATGCTAGGAAGGCATTCGTTGCCAAGGCAGGTTCGGATTGGTCGACACGACGATATCCGCCGGGGTCGGCGATGGCGGTAGTGCTCGCATACACCTGCCCGGCCGTTGGTCACCTCTATCCGTTCTGTGCGCTGCTTACCGAGCTGGCCTCGCGTGGGCATCGGGTCCACGTCCGTACCCTCGACACTGGGGTGGACCTATGCCGCCAGGCGGGATTCACCGCGGAGCGTGTCGACCCGCGCATCGAGTCTGTGCAGAGCCAGGACTGGACCACCGGTAGCGCACTGCGGCTAGCCAGCAGATCAGTCGAGATGTTGGTGCGTCGCGCTGCTATCGAGGTGCCCGACATTGAGAGAGCTATCCGCAGCGTCAACCCAGATGTGATGTTGGTCGACGCGAACTGTTGGGGGGCAATTTCGGCTGCCGAGACCAAGCAGATTCCTTGGCTCGTCTTCAGTCCGTTCATCCCCTATCTCGACGGCCCGGGATCACCGCCGTTCGGGCCCGGAGCCCCGCCGCGCTCGGGACTGGCCGGCAAGATTCGCGACGGCGGCATCCGGGCGGTGACGGCTGCCATTTTCGATAGGCCCCTCCGTGGCGGCATTAATCCCATCCGTGCCACGCTAGGACTCGCGCCGGTGCGTTCAGCGGACGAGTTGCTGCGCCGCGCCCCGGCGGTCCTAGTCGCCACCGGCAAGCCGTTCGAGTACGCACACACCGAATGGGGTGAGTCGGTCCATCTGATCGGCCCGGCGATATTCGAACCACCGTCGCAAGAACCTCCAAACTGGCTCGCCGACATCGACCTACCTGTAGTTCTGGTGACGACATCGTCATTGCGGCAACGTGATACGTCACTGGTGCGTACGGCGCTGCGTGTCCTTGACGACGAGCCCGTGCACGTCGTCGTGGCGAATCCGGCCGGGGCCGGCGATATCGACCCGAGCGATCATCCTCACGCGACGTTGGCGGGGTTCGTTCCGCTCCCGGAGGTGCTCGACCGCGCGGTCTGCGTGGTGACGCACGGCGGACTGGGGATCACCCAAAAGGCGCTCAGCCGTGGCATACCCGTGTGTGCCGTACCGTTCGGCCGTGACCAGTTCGAGGTTGCCCGCCGGGTGGAGATCGCCCAGGCTGGGACCCGGCTACCCGCTCGCAGTCTGACCGTTCGACGGTTGCGCCAGAAGTTTTTGTCCGCGCTGACGATGACTGCCGGAGCGGAGGCAGTTGCTGCCGGGTTTGCGGCCAGCGGCGGTGTACGCCACGGTGCCGACGTCGTTGAGCGGCAACTCGGTATGCGGTCCCGGCCGCACCCCACCTAGGCGCAAGGGCCGGCGATCACACCACGCCCAGATACCCCATCAACGCAGCGCCGCCAACGATGATCAGTGGATTGGTCTTGGTTAACACGAAGATCACTGTGCAAAGTCCGGTGAGGAGATAGGCCCGCCAGTCGTGATCGGCTGCCCTGCTCATCACCAGCGAGGTTGCCATAATCAGGCCAACAGTGAGCGGCGCGAATCCCTTCTCGACAGCGTGCCGTAATCGAGATTTTTGTGCCTTCTGCCAAAAGCGGGTGAGAACGAATACCAAGGCAGCCGCCGGCATGATCATGGCGGCAGTGGCGGCGATTCCGCCGATTATTCCGGCGGAAACCCCCCCGACCGTTAGCCCCGCGGCATATCCGACAAGCGTGACGATCAGGATGCTGGGCCCCGGTGCGGCTTGAGAGATGGAAAAAATATCGGCGAACTGGGAGTTCGTCAGCCAATGCTCCCCGCCCACCGCCTGCAAATGCATCTCTGGCAGGACGGCATTTCCGCCGCCAATCGACAGCAACGACAACGTACCGAACATCGCCAACAGGTGGATATAGGTCCTCACGCGGCGGCCTTTCTCGGCCATGCCCAGGCCAGGCTCAGCGGAGCAAGGAGAGCCAGGGTTATCGGAAGCGGCCACCTGACCAGGCCGCTCAGGGCGAAGCTGGCGAGGAATAGCAATACCGGCGCCACTCCGGTCAAGCATTTTTGCCCGGTCTTGATGACCATCGCGAAGGTGAGCGCCACTGCGGCTGCTGACGCGCCGTGCAGGGCACCCTTCAATGCCGGAACTTCTTTGAACCGGAAATATAGGTAGCCCATCGTCACTATGAAAATCACCGGCATGAGACAAAGGCCGAACAACGCCGCGAGTGCACCCGGGATGCCGGCCATATTGGTGCCGACGAAGACCGCCATGTTGACCTGATTTGCGCCGGGCAGAATGCGGCACATGGTCATGGCGCTGAGAAATTCTTCCTCTTCCATCCAGTGCTTCTCGACCACCAGGACCTCGCGGGACCATGCGGACAGCCCACCGCCAAATGACGCGAGGGCAATGTGATTGAACGTCCGCGCCAGCTCGAATAACGACACCCCCTGGCGCGGCGGGCCGATTTCACTCATGGACCAGATCGGGATCGTGGGGAAAATCCATTTCGACATGCTGGGACGGATCGAGTGGATCCGGAGGGTCGTAATGATGGGACAGGTCCCAGTCGGCGTCGAACGTTTCACGTAATCGAGCGAGGACGCTGGGATCGGTGATTGTGATGCCCAGCTCGCGCCGCAAATCGAATGCACTGCGGTCGATATTCATCGAGCCCAGCAACGCGTGCTCGCTGTCAACGATTAGCAGCTTTGCGTGGACCCTCAAGTTCTTCTGCTTGTGCACTTTGATGCTGTCGAAACGTCTTAATGTGCGCAGCGAAGCGAATGTATCAAGAACATCCCAATCGCTGATCCCGTGCCGGCCCCCGCATAGAACGTGCACTTTGACACCGCGTTCCGCGGCGGCCGCAATGCGATCGAGAATCACCGCGTCGACGTACTTAGGGTGCTGAATATCGAGTCGGTGTTGGGCCGTGTCGATGAAATTAGCCATGTGCAACCGCGAATTCGAGTTACTCCACAGCAGGCCTTCGTATGCGGCCGGAGTCGCGTCGCGCCCTTCCCAGTCGATATCGAACACCTCGATGATCTGGGCGACGTGCAGTGGGTCATACGTGATGATGCCGTAATCGCGGGTGTGAGAAAAATATTTGAGAGTCAGGTTGTAGGTGGCCACCATGGCCGCCTTCTCGTCCACGACGATGGACTTTTCGTGGGTCACGTAGAACCTGGGGCTGGACCACTTGACGCTTATTCCGGCAGCCGCGAAACGCTCATAAGTCTCGTCGTTGACGCGATCCCCGCTCGACCGTTTGGGATTCAGCATGACGCGCACGTCGACACCAGCGCTGACTCGGTCGATGACCGCCTGGATCAGACTTTCCTCGGTGAAGGTGAATTGTTTGATCAACAGGGAGCTTTGCGCGGTCTCGATGAATTCATGAACAGGTGCCAGCCCGTCGTCAGGCTCAACGATGAGACGAGGCGTAAGCGGGGGCATAAGTTGAAAATGTTAGCATCGCAATAACTTTGTCGCGTTACCGCGAGGTAATGGGTTGCAGCCACAATCGCTGCGGCAATGGCCGGCGGGTGCGGGTACGTTCCCCCGCTCCGACGTGCCGGCGCGGTTACGGCACCAACGGCAGACGCCACGCCGGCGTCTCAGGGTCGAGAAACCAGAGCCGTGTCGCTGTCAGTCTCAGGATTCGCAATGCGCCCGAGATCAGGATCATCGCGAGCGGAAGGTTACCGAGGGCGGCAGTCAACGCCGACACCCCAATTTGGCCTGGGCTCGCGGTCATGATGTCGAACCAGGCATCACAGATCAGCAGCACCCCCGCCGTGAACGCGGGGAGCACCACCAGCTGGCGACGCAGCCAACCCAGCACCGCGGTGGCCGCCATGAAGACTATGAGCAGACAATCAAAGCCAACCCAAGTCGCTGGCCAGTTATGGGCAACATAGTCCGCGGGCAAGGTGACGCCGAGGTGCACGATCCATGGGATCAACACGAGCGCGCCGCCCGCCATCAAGATCAAGCGGGTCCGCCGCATTCGCCTTGCCATCGTCGGTGGAAACACTTCCTCAAGCGGACGCTGCAGCCGTTGAATCAGGTCGCGGCGTTCAGCGGGCGACATCGCCGCAATGCGGACGTCCGACAGCGCATGATCGCAGTTGTCAGTCATGACTCGTGATTATTCGCTTCGGCCGCCGGGGCTGCCAGCGCGCTCGGACACAGCAAAGCTCAGCGCGTGGTGGGTTCTCGATCGGCTTCCGCACACAGAGAATCTTTGGGTTGTCGGGAAGGCAAAAACCGCTGTATTACTTGTGGGCGGGACGAAGGCCGGGTCACAGTCCACCCAACGAAGGAGCGCCGGCATGACAACATCCGATGAGCTTCGCTATTCAAGGATTCAACTCACCCACGGATCTGGTGCGATCCCCGTCGTCGGCTTTGGCACGCTGATTCCGAATCTCGTGGATACCAAGGCGGCCACGAAGACTGCGCTGGGAGTGGGCTTTCGGCATCTCGATTGTGCAGAACGGTACGGCAATGAAGAAGCCGTGGGTGATGCGGTGCACGAGGCGCTTGAGTCGGGGACGCTGCAACGGGAAGACTTGTTCGTCACGACGAAGCTGTGGAACAGCAATCATCGCCCAGAGCGGGTCAGGCCCGCTTTCGACGCGAGCCGCCGCCGGCTGCAAGTCGATTATGTCGATTGTTATTTGATCCATACCCCGTTCGCGTTCCAGCCCGGCGACAACCAAGATCCGCGAGATGACCGCGGTCAGGTGATCTATGACTCGGGGGTCACCTTGGCGGACACCTGGGGGGCGCTGGAGCGCCTCGTTGACGACGGTGACTGCAGGTCAATCGGCCTATCGGACATCACTCTGGAAAAGTTGCGGGAGATCGTCGCGGTCGCGCGGATCAAGCCGGCCGTGGTGGAGGTCGAATCCCATCCCTATTTGCCCGAATGGGACTTACTCGAGTTCTGCCAAGAGCAGGGGATTGTGTTGCTGGCGTTCGCGCCGCTCGGGCATGCCATGGAACCAAAGATTATTGACGACCCGGTAATTACGGATATCGCAGAGCGAGTGCACATGTCGCCGGCTCAAGTGGTGCTCTCCTGGGCGGCGCAGCGCGGAACTGCCTTCCTGACCACCTCGACCAAACCACAGCGCATCCAAGAAAACTTCGCGGTTTCGACTCTCCCCGAAGACGCTATGCGGGACATCCGGGACCGCATGAGCACGAACGTCAGGTTCAACGCGGTGGTGGACAGCGGGGTGCCCGGATTTATCCCTCGGCCCAAGTGAACCCAGTCCCTTGGCGCGAGCCAGCAAACGGACGAAGTTCGCTGTGGCCCAGTGCATGTACGTAAGCGGTACGTTAATTGCGCTGTCACCCTTTACCGAGGTGTCTCGCAGGAGTAGCGTTCGAATCTGCCAGTGTGGGTCGTCTTGAAGGTCGTCTCTTCGCCTGGCCTTCACGGAACACTCACAGGCCGTCAAGCTACCCGGGCAGTAGATGGAGACGGAGGTAACGCTGATGAGTCGTGTTGCGCTGATCACCGGAGCCAGCCGCGGAATCGGTGCAGCGACCGCACTCACCCTCGCGGAGAGCGGATTTCGGGTGGTCGTCAACTACCACTCCAATGCCGAGCAAGCTGACGAGGTGGTGCGGGCCGCGACTGCGGCTGGCGGTGAGGCCGTGGCGATTCGGGCCGATGTCACGGTGGCCGACGATGTGGCCGCAATCGCGCGCGAAACCGAGCAACGGTGGGGTCAGATCGACGTGCTGGTACACAATGCATTGATCCCATTTGAGGTCACCTCTTTCGCCGATCTGAGCTGGGAGCAGCTCGGCGGCAAGCTGGATCGAGAGTTGCATGCCGCCTTCATGCTGACGAAAGCGGTTGTGCCGGGGATGATTTCCCGCCGTTACGGGAGGCTGGTCTACCTCAGCACGGGGCTGTCCCGCCGGCCCCGCGAAGGCATGATCGCGTTGGGCACCGCAAAAGCGGCGCTGGATCAGTTTGTCCGGTACGTCGCACTCGAGCTGGCGCCGCACGGGATAACCGCCAACCTCGTCGCACCCGCCACGGTGGACGATACGAAGGTGACCGGGCAGTTGACCACCGGCGAGGTGCGTCAACTCGGCGCGACCAACCCAATGGGCCGCCTCGTCCGCCCCAAAGAGGTGGCCGCGACGGTGGCGTTCTTGGCGAGTGAGGATTCCGGCTTCACCACCGGCCATTACATGGAGGTCAACGGTGGCCTTGCCATGGACTGAACCAGGTTCGGCCGCTCGGGAAGTCAAAAGATCGGGAGAGAGGTTCTGGCCGTGCACACCATCGATCTGGCTTACGTCGGGCGCGGTCTCCACGAGGAATTGATCGCCCATGTTGCCGACCAGGAGGGGTATTACCAGGACGAAGGTGTCCACGTCGCCATCCGCGACGGCGTTGGCTGGCCGATAGAGCGTCTGCGCCACGGCGCGACGATCGGTCTGGGCCGGGCCTTGGTGTCGCGGCTGACCGATGGGACCGGCTGGACGGCGCTGAGCGTCAACACCGACCGTCCGCTGTTCTGGTTTATCGGCAACGCCGAAGTCTCCGCCATGGCCGATCTTCGTGGACGGCGCCTGGCGGTCCACGCCGCCAAGAGCCCTCCGGGTACGTTCGCCCGGATCGTCTTGCGCAAGCACGGTCTAGACCCCGACCACGACCTGGACTGTGTGGAGCGCCATCCGGGTGACTACCAGATGGACCTGCGACGTCTTCGGGACGGCTCGATCGACGCCGCCTACGTGGGCAGCACGCTCTCACCCGAACAGGTCGCCGAGGAAGAAGGGTTTCACGTGCTGGCCTGGGTCGGTGATCACTTTCAGATTCCCACGGTGGGCGTGACGGTAGATCCCACCTGTATTCCGTTGGACAGCCCCGCGCTGCAGGCTCTGGTGCGGGCCAACCAGCGCGCGCTGCGGACCCTTGCCGAACAACCCAGTCGGGCCGTTGACTACGTCACCTGGTTCCTTGACCGACTCACACGTGATGAAGCCCAGCAGTACTACGAGCGCTACGTTGGCCCCTACTTCACCTCCGACGGCCACGTCGACCTCGACGTCGCACAGCACGGGATCGACGCGGTCGCCGCCGAACTCGGCGTCGCCTCCGTAGCCGCCTCCGCCGTTTACGCCCCATTCCCCACGAATAGCTGACTGTGCGATCTGGACCAGGGAAGACGCCGTCGCCCTCCGCAGGGAGGGTGACCGGTGACCAAGCAAAGGAGCGCAAACGGAATGGCAACGATTGAGGACCTGAGTCAGCACAAATTTCCCTTGAATAACGGCAGCGGTGAGATCCCGGCGCTCGGGTTCGGGACGTCGCTTTCCGATAACAGCAAGACGCGAAATGCTGTCAAGGCGGCCGTCGAGATCGGCTTCCGCCACCTCGACGCAGCCGAACGGTACCGCAACGAAGCGGAGGTCGGCGCGGCGCTCAAAGAGTTGTTCGACGCCGGAACGGTCCGTCGCGACGAGCTGTTTGTGACCACAAAACTGTGGAACAACAACCATCGGCCGGAGCGGGTCAAACCCGCCCTGCAGACGAGTCTGGACAGACTCGGGCTAGACGCCGTCGATCTGTATCTGGTGCACACGCCGTTCGCATTCAAGCCGGGCGATGACCAAGATCCCCGCCACCCGCACGGAGGTGTCGCTTACGACGACGGGGTCACGTTGGCGGAGACCTGGACCGCGATGGAGGCCCTCGTCGATGACGGGCTTACTCGAGCGATCGGCCTGTCCGATATCGACGTCGACGGCACTCGGGGCATCGTCGCCACCGCCCGGATCAAGCCGGCGGTCGTCGAGGTCGAGTCGCACCCGTATCACCCGCAATGGGATCTTCATGGATATGCCAAGTCAGAGGGGATCATCCTGCTGGCATTCGCTTCGTTGGGGCACGCGCTGGAACCAAGACTGCTCGACGACCCGCTCGTCGTCTCGATGGCTGAGCGCTTCGGCAAGACTCCGGCACAAGTGCTGCTGGCGTGGGGAATCCAGCGCGGCAGCGCCGTTTTGACGGCGTCCGTCACGCCATCGCGCATACGGGAGAACTTCGATGTGACCGCGCTTCCGGAGGGCGCGGTACAGGACATCAGTGAGCGGCTCGAAACCCGCTACCGGTTCAATTCCGTTGTGGATGGCGGCGAACCGGGATTTGCTGAGGTGCCGCCGGGCAGCTGATAACTATCGGCCATGTGGCATGACGTGACCCGGTTTTCGACCGCTACAGTGTTTTGATGGCTCCTCAAAACGCGACAGCCAATGTCGTGGGCCTATCTGAGTTACTGGACTTCATCCGGCCCAGGCACAGGATGGTGTTGACCACCTTTCGTGCGGATGGGTCGCCGCAGAGTTCGCCGGTGACCGGCGGGGTCGACGGGCAGGGCCGGGTAGTGATCGCGAGCTATCCGCAGCGTGCCAAGAGTGTGAACATCCGGCGGAACCCGAGGGCCAGCGTCGTCGTGCTCTCCGACGAATTCAATGGCGCCTATGTACAAGTCGACGGGGACGCAGAAGTGATCGGCATGCCCGACGCTGTTGAAGTGCTTGTCGACTATTACCGCGTGATCGCGGGCGAACACCCGGATTGGCAGGACTATCGCCGCGCCATGGTCGATCAAGGCAAGTGCCTGATTCGAGTGAACCCGCGACGGTGGGGTCCGGTGGCCACCGGCGGTTTTCCGCCTTCGCAACCGGGCACGCGGTAGGTTGCTTCTCGAGACACGGGATGCGGCCGGCGGTTAGGGCGGCATCGGCGTGGAAGGGAGAGTCGCGATGAAAGCTACAGTCGACCCGACAGTGTCGCCCAGTGGTACCGGCTGTGCCGAATGCGACGCCGGCGGCGGTTGGTGGGTGCACCTGCGGCGGTGCGCGGCCTGCGGCCACATCGGCTGCTGCGACGATTCGCTCTCCCGGCACGCGACGGCGCATTGGCGGGAGACCGGACATCCGGTCATCCGGTCGTTCGAGCCGGGCGAAGACTGGTTCTGGAACTACGAGACCAACGACTACTACGACGGTCCCGAACTTGCCCCACCCAGCTGCCACCCCGAGGATCAAACGGTTCCGGGTCCCCGCGCTCGAGTGCCAGGTAACTGGTCCGAGCTGCTGAGTCAGCGGCATGACTGAGGGCAAGGACGTGAAGAAGCCCGGCGGCGTGCTACGGGTCGGCGAGTTCGAGCGGACCTTCGAAGACGAGCTGGTCGCGCGCTATGAAATCCCCCGACTCCCCGACGGTGCCGGGAGGGCGCAGTTCCTGGCTGAGCATGGGGCCGAAGTGCATGTATTGGTGACGTCGGGCTCGCCCGGCGTCGATGCGGACACGATCGCGGCGCTGCCGAACCTGGAGGCGATCGTCAACAACGGGGCCGGGGTGGATTCGATCGATCTGGCGGCGGCGAAGCGCCGCGGCATCGGCGTGAGCAACACTCCGGACGTGCTGTCGGACACCGTTGCCGACACGGCGCTGGGACTGATTCTCATGACGCTGCGCCGTTTTGGCGCCGCCGACCGCTATGTGCGGGCCGGTCGATGGGCGCGCGACGGCCAGTTTCCTTACGCCAGGGACCTCAGCGGCCTCCAAGTCGGGATCCTGGGATTGGGCCGGATCGGTTCGGCCATCGCAACTAGGCTGCTCGGATTCGATTGTGCCATCGCGTATCACAACCGCCACCGGGTAGCAGGGTCGCCGTACCGCTATGCGGATTCGCCCGTGGAATTGGCCGAGTCAGTGGATGTTCTGGTCGTCGCCACCACGGGCAACGACAACACCCGAAATCTGGTTGACCGCAGCGTCCTCGAGACACTAGGCCCCGAGGGGTATCTGATCAACATCGCGCGCGGCAGCGTCGTGGATCAGGACGCGTTGGTGGAGTTGGTCGCCGGCGGGGGACTGGCCGGAGCGGGGCTGGACGTCTTCGTCGATGAACCCAACGTGCCTGCCGAGCTGTTCAACCTGGATAACGTGGTGCTTTTCCCGCACATCGGCAGCGCAACGGCCCGCACCCGCCGGGCGATGGCGCTGCTGGCGATCCGCAACCTCGACAGCTACCTCAACAGCGGCGAGCTGGTAACGCCCGTGCTGCGACCGCGCAGCCGCTAGTCGAGAGTCGCCGTCAGGTAGCCAGAGGACCTGCTCATCGGGGAGAGGTTGTCATTGGGCAACTCGAATCCGTTGGCGGCAAAGGCGTGTTCGGTCGTTCGGACGTCGACCTGCCAACCGCGCGCGGCCAGGTATTCGGTGGCGGTGTTGCGTTCGCCGGGGTAGAACAACTCGGCCAGGTTGATGTTGGAGCCGATGCGCCGAGACCGCTCGGTGAGCCGCTCCGCCCAATCCGACGGGATGTTGCTCATGTCCATGTGCTCAGTGGCGATCCGGCTGCCGGGAGCGGACAGGGCGGCGATGTTGTCGAACAACCGGTCCTGCGCATCGGGGGGCAAGTACACCAGCAGACCTTCAGCGCTCCATGCGGTTGGTTGCCGCGTGTCAAGGCCGGCCTCTCGCAACGCCGCCGGCCAGTCGTCACGCAGGTCGATCGCGACCGTGCGGCGCTGCCCGGTCGGTTCGGCGCCCAGGCCGGCCAGCGTCCGCGTTTTGAATTCGATGACCTCGGGCTGGTCGATCTCGTATACGACCGTGCCGGCCGGCCACGGCAGGCGGTATGCCCTGGTGTCCAGACCGGAGGCAAGGATCACCGCCTGTCGGATGCCTGAATTGGTCGCTTGCACGAAGAAGTCGTCAAAGTAGCGAGTGCGCACGGTCATCTGCTCGCGCATATTCCGGCGGCTCAACACCGGATCGTCATCGGTGGGCCCGATCTCGCCGTCGATCAGCTTGATAAAGGTGTCGATGCCCACCGCGCGGACGAGTGGGTCCGCCCAGGGGTCGTCAAGCAGCGGGTTCGGGCCTTGGGAAGCCATCGCGCGCGATGCGGCTACCGACGTTGCGGTCGCGCCGACGCTGGACGTCAGATCCCATGAGTCGTTGTCGGTGCGAGCCATCGGCCGACCCCCCTTCCGTGAACGCGTGGATTACTTAAGATGGGTCTGATTACTTAGATGGTTTATGTATACCACCGACTGCATGCCCGCTGCTCCGACGGCGACTCGGCCCGCCCGCGACCTATGGTCGAGCGGTGACGATCAGTTATGACGAGACGCTGCGGGAACAATTCCGGACATATTTGGCGACTCACGACCGCCGCACCGTGACCGACCCGACGAAACGGCACGCGGCAGTCGCGGTGGTGGTGGTCGACTCCGAACTCGGCGAAGATCGGGTGGATCCGGCGCCGGTGGACGACTGGATCGCCGGGCGACCGATGGAAGCCGGACTCGACGGCCGGATGGTCGATGTGTCTGGGGGTGCCGCATTCCTATTGTGCCGCAGGGCATCTCGCCTGAGCTCGCACTCCGCGCAATGGGCGTTGCCTGGCGGTCGCGTGGACCCGGGCGAAACGGCGGTCGAGGCCGCACTGCGGGAACTGGACGAAGAGGTTGGCATCAGGTTGGCCGACTCGACCGTGCTGGGGATGCTCGATGACTACCCGACACGGTCCGGATACGTCATCACGCCGGTGGTGATCTGGGGCGGCGGCAAGCTCGATCCCTGTCCCGCACCCGCCGAGGTGGTGGCGGTCTACCGGGTTGGGTTACACCAATTGCAACGCGAGGATTCGCCGCGCTTCATCAACATTCCAGAGAGCCCGCATCCGGTCGTGCAAATACCGTTGGGGAACGACCTCATTCATGCGCCCACGGGTGCTGTGCTTTTGCAGCTGCGGTGGCTGTGCTTGGAAGGCCGCCATGACCCGGTCGACCAGCTGGAACAACCGGTGTTCGCCTGGAAATAGGCACGGGCTGGCGGCATGGACTCGGCGGGTGGTTGTCTTGAAAGAACGACGTTGACCATTGGCAGCGTTGGGCGCACCGCCCCTTGGGGAGTGGTCACGGTTCGAGAGGATGCCAGTGGTCTTCCGCGCAGACCAGGAGATCGGCCGCGACCTCGCCGCCGTCGACTGGACGTCTACCCCGCTCGGGCCCGTGGACGGGTGGCCACAAAGCCTCCGGACGACGGTAAACATCCTGCTGTCGTCGCAGTTTGCGATGTGGATGGCGTGGGGTCCCGAGCTCACGTTCTTCTGCAATGCGGCCTATCGTCGCGACACCTTGGGCCTCAAGTACCCCTGGGCGCTCGGCCGTCCGGCCAGCGAGGTGTGGGCGGAGATCTGGGTTGACGTCAGCCCACGGATTGAGCGCGTCATGTCGGCCGGAGAGGCGACCTGGGACGAGGCCCTGATGCTCTTGCTGGAGCGGTCGGGCTATAGCGAAGAGTCGTACCACACGTTCTCCTACAGCCCGTTGCGTGACGACGACGCGAACGTGGTCGGCATGCTCTGCGTTGTCAGCGAGGACACCGAGCGAGTGATCGGCGAGCGTCGGATGGCCACGTTGCGTGACCTGGGGTCCGACCCGAGCGTGGCACGCACCGAGCGACAGGTGGTGGACTTCGCCGCCGGCCAGCTCGCTCGTAATCCGTACGACCTGCCGTTCACCCTGACATACCTATTCGGCGACGACGGTGGCGCGCAGCTTGCCGGGGTCAGCGGAATCGAGCCAGGTCACCCGGCGGCCCCGGCGGTTCTCCCGCGCGAGGGCGATTCGCTTTGGCCTGTCCAGAAGATTGCCCGTGGTGAACCCGAACTGATCGAACTTGACGGTTCCGCGTTGGGCGCTCGTGATTCATGGAATTTGCCGACGGGTGCGTGGCACGAGTCGCCCACTCAGGCGCTCGTGATGCCGCTGTCGCAGCAGGGCGGCCACCCACTGGGGTTCCTGGTGGCCGGGCTGAACCGGCACCGCCCACTCGATGACGGCTACCGCGGCTTCATCGAGCTAGTGGCGGGGCACATTGCCGCAGGCGTCGGCAGCGCACGTAGTTACCGGGCTCAGCAGCAGCGTGCCGAGGCACTGGCCGAACTCGACCGTGCGAAGACCGTGTTCTTTTCCAACATCAGTCACGAATTCCGCACCCCGCTGACTTTGATACTGGGACCGGTCGACGAACTGCGCGGCCGGACGACCGGTATCGATGACCAGGCGCATCAGGAACTGGAGCTCATTCACCGCAACGGCTTGCGGCTAGCCAAGCTCGTCAACACACTGCTGGACTTCTCGCGCATCCAGGCGGGGCGCATGCAGGCCCAATTCGAGCCCGCCGACCTGGCGTCCGTCACCGCCGAACTGGCCAGCGTCTTCCGCTCGGCGATCGACCGGGCCGGCCTGACCTTCACCGTGGACTGCCCGCCGCTCGACCAACCGGTGCATCTGGACCGCGAGATGTGGGAGAAGGTGGTCTTCAACCTGCTCTCCAACGCATTGAAGTTCACCTTCGAAGGCTCCATCACCGTCCGGGTAGGGCGAGAGGACACCCCGGAAAGTCGAGCGATCGTCACAGTTACAGACACCGGGATCGGAATACCTGCCGCGGAGATGCCGCGGCTGTTCGAACGCTTCCACCGCATCGAGACGTCACGCGCGCGGTCCACTGAGGGCAGCGGAATCGGGCTCGCTCTGGTCAAAGAACTGGTCGGCCTACACGGTGGCACGATCACTGCCGACAGCCGGGAAGGCGAGGGGACAACGCTGACCGTCCGCCTGCGCTTCGGTGCGGCTCATCTACCGGCCGACGAACTCGCTCAGCGCCCGGGCACCCGCGCGATCTCCGGCGTTATCGCCGAACCGTACGTGCAGGAAGCGTTGCGCTGGCTACCCGCCGACAGCAGTACGGGGGCGACGACGGCTGTCGGCGGGACTGCGGTTACGCAAGTCGAGGGCGACGGCGAGCGGGCACGCGTGCTGATCGCCGACGACAACGCCGACATGCGTGAATACCTGACCAAGATGCTTCTGACCGCCGGCTATCAGGTCAGTGAAGTCGAGGACGGCCAGCAGGCGCTCGATGCCATCCGCGCCCGGGTCCCTGACCTGGTTATCAGCGACGTCATGATGCCGGGGCTGGACGGTCTTCAACTGCTCGCGGCACTGCGTAGCGACCTGCGAACCGCCGCCGTTCCCGTCCTGCTGCTGTCCGCCCGCGCCGGGCAGGAAGCCTCCATCGAAGGCTTGTATGCCGGCGCCGACGACTACCTTGTCAAACCGTTCGCGGCCGCGGAGCTCCTCGCCAGGGTGCGCGCCAACATCGAACTGGCGCGGCTGCGCAGCCATCATTCCCGCTGGCGCACCGCTCTGGTGGATTCCCTCCAGGAAGGTTTCTTTGTTTGTGACGAGCATGGAGCCGTCGTCGAGATGAACTCCGCGTTCGTCGAGATCCTTGGCTACGGCCCCGAACAGCTGCCTTACCAACCCATTCACCCATGGTGGCCAGACGCAGAGACCGACCCCGAGGCTTTCCGGCAAGTCGAAACGGCGTTCGCGGAACTGCTGAGCCAATCCCACCGTGCCTTCACGATTCCCGTCAGGCACCGGGACGGGCACCGGCTGTGGGTCGCCGTCAACGTCAACCACGCCGAAGACCCCGAGTCCGGACGCCGGATCATGGTCGGCACCTTGCGCGACGTCACGGCCGAGCACTACGCCGTGCGACGCCAGACCGCGCTGGCCGCGCTCAATCAACAGCTGGCTCAAGCCGACACGCTCGACGATGCGCTGCACGGGGCCGCCGAGGAACTACGCCGGGTGTGGCACGCCCGGCGCATTTTGGCCGTGACGTTTCCCAGCACTGTCACCGCGGAAGCCGCCACGCCGGAGTTGGTCTGCGCGGGTGCGCCCGCCGAGTGGGCCGACCTGTCCGCACGTCAACGGCAGGGCATCGAGTCGTTGCGCGATGCCGACTTGCTGACCGCCGTTACCGAGGAAGCGGGCGCGGCGGGCATCGCGTTGCGGCATCCGCGCGGGGTGCTGGTCGTCTGGGTCGAGTTGGCTGAACGACGGCCATTCACCCCGGAGGATCACACCCTGCTCACGGTGCTGGCCGGACGCCTCGGGCAAGGCCTGCACCGCTTGTACCAATTGGACGAACAACGCGAAACCGCCGTCGCATTGCAACACGCGATGCTCGGTCCCGCGTCGCTGCCCGGCGGCTTTGCGGTGCGATACCGCCCGGCGAGCCGACCGCTACAGGTCGGCGGCGATTGGTACGACGTCGTCAATCTTGACGGGGGCCGTGTCGCGTTGATCGTCGGCGACTGTGTCGGGCACGGCTTGGCGGCGGCCACCGTTATGGGTCAGCTTCGCAGCGCTTGCCGCGCCCTGCTGCTCGAGCAGTCCAGTCCCAGTGCCGTACTCGCCGGGCTGGACCGATTCGCCGCGCGTCTGCCCGGCGCCGACTGCACCACCGCATTCTGCGCGGTGCTCACCCTCGAAACCGGTGAGTTGGTTTACTCGAGCGCGGGGCATCCGCCGGCAATCCTGGTGCAGGCCGACAACACCATCGCGATGCTCGATGGCGGACGCGGGCTTCCCCTGGCGATCCGGCCGGACTGGATACGACCCGAAGCCCGTGTCACGCTGCCGGCGCGCGCGACGCTGCTGCTCTACACCGATGGTCTGGTCGAACGGCGCGGAACGTCAATCGATGACGGCATGGCCCACGCTGCTGACCTCGTTCAGGGCGGCCGTTCGCGATCACTCGATGAGGTGGCCGACCACCTGATGTCTCGGCTCGAGCCCACGGGCGGCTATCCGGACGACGTGGCCATGCTGCTGTACAGGCAGCCAGCTCCACTGGCGCTGGACTTCGCCGCCGACGCCAACCAACTCGCCCCGGGCCGTGCCGCCCTGCACAGCTGGCTGACCCAGGCGGGGATTGAGCCCGGTCAGATTCAAGACGTACTCATCGCGACCGGCGAAGCCGTCGCCAACGCGATCGAACACGGCCATCGCGACCGACCCGAGGGCACCATCTCGTTGCGGGTCAGCGCAGTTGTCGACGGGCTGCAGGTGACCGTCACCGACACCGGCGCCTGGAAGGCACCGCACACGGTCACTCACGGTAATCGGGGTCGCGGCATCTTCCTGATGCGGCATCTAATGCAGGACTTGAGCATTCAATCCAGCGGAGCGGGTACTACAGTTCACATGTACGCAAGGATTACGTAATGCCCACACCGCTGAGCCTCAATACCGACCGAGGCGTCGACGGGACGCCCCGGGTGACTGCGGCTGGCGAGATCGATATCAGCAATATCGACGTGTTCAGCGAAGCGCTGACCACCGCCAGCGACGCCACGCGCGGGCCGATTACCGTCGACCTCAGCGCGGTCAAGTACCTCGACAGCGCGGGCATCAATGCGCTGTTCAAGCATGCCGACGAAATCGACCGACTGCACCTCATCGTCCACCCCTTCCTGCTTCGGGTCCTCACGATCAGCGGTCTCAGTGAGGTCGCGACGGTCCAACCGGCGCTGGCACCGACACGCGAAGACGGCGACGGTTAGCGCCCGACGTTCGGGAGCCTGACCACTACTTTCGTTGGTCGGCGCTGTCACCCGAAGGACTTGCATTGTTTGTCTTCTGGTCACCGACGGGCGGATTCTGTCTGCGAACCTTGACCGGACGAACCGGGACGGACGAGTCGTCGCGACGAGGGAACAAATGGGAAGGCCCGCCATGACAGAACACCTGCGCGCTTACAACAGTCTGTGGCAGGTCCGCAGTGACTCATGGTGCAGGTTGGAAGAAGCCGCGGACCGGCTGACGCGCCCCACCACGACGGGTGAGGTGAAAGACAAATGCGTGGCTGCCTGCCAGGAACAACTGGCACGGCTGAGCACACTGGAGCCCTACTGGGCCTATCCGGGCTCGCCTCAATTCGCCCGACTCCAGAGACTTTTCGCCGCCGGAAGCTACGACAAGTTCGCGCAGGAAGTTGGTCGGATCAACCGCGCGCTATCCACGGAGTCGTACCGCTCGGGGGACGTGGACAACGCCGGTGCCGACGAACTCGACATGTTCCCCGCCGACCCACGTCAGCTCGAGCACCAGCCCGCGTCACAGACGGACCGGCCCTACTTTGAAGTACTCATCGTCGAAAAGATGACCGAGGCCCAGGAACGGGCGCTGCGCAACGAGGTGCGCAAGTGGCGACGTCCCGACGACGAATTCGTCTACGAGCTCGTCGTGGTGGCCAGCGGAGACGAGGCGCTTATCGCGGCGCGTCTCAACGTGAACCTGCAGGCCGTGGTGATCCGGCGGCGCTTTTCGCACCGATCGACCCGGGATCTGTCCAGCCTGGAGGAGTTCGTCGATGACGCGGTGTCGCATGAGCTGGCCGATCACCAGTCGCCTGAGGAACGCGCGCAGATACTCGCTGTTTCGATAGCCAAGCTGCGGCCCGAACTCGACGTCTACCTCATGACCGAGATCGAGGTGGAGGAGATCGCCGGGCGGCTGGGCCGGTACTTCCGCAGGGTATTTCATGCCCGAGAGGGCATGCTCGAACTGCACCTGTCGATTTTGCAAGGTGTGGCTGCGCGCTACCGCACGCCGTTCTTCAGTGCGCTCAAGGAGTACAGCCACCGGCCCACGGGTGTCTTCCACGCCCTGCCGATTTCGCAGGGCAAGTCGATTGTTAACTCGCACTGGATCAAGGACATGGTCAGCTTCTACGGCCTCGAAGTGTTCATGGCCGAGACGTCGGCGACGTGCGGCGGCCTGGACTCACTTCTTGAGCCGACCGGACCGCTGAGGGAATCGCAAAAGCTCGCAGCGCAGGCGTACGGGTCACGGCATACCTACTTCGTCACCAACGGAACGTCGACCGCCAACAAAATCGTCACCCAGGCGTTAGTTGCGCCCGGCGACATCGTGCTGCTGGACCGCAACTGCCACCAGTCGCATCACTACGGGATGATGATGGCCGGCGCGAAGGTCGTTTATCTGGAGGCCTACCCGCTTAACGACTACTCGATGTACGGCGCGGTACCGCTGCGGGAGATCAAGTCGAAATTGTTGGCGCTGCGACGCGCCGGCAAGCTCGACCGGGTCAAGATGATGTCGCTGACTAACTGCACCTTCGACGGCATTGTCTACGACGTCAAGCGTGTTATGGAAGAGTGCCTGGCCATTAAGCCAGACCTGGTGTTCCTGTGGGATGAGGCGTGGTTCGCTTTCGCAGGATTCCACCCGGTCTATCGGACGCGCACCGCGATGGCGTCAGCGCAAGCGCTGCGAGAGCAGTTGCAGGACCCCGACTATAAGCGCCGATACGGCGAATACCTTGCCGCCCAACATGATCAGGGTACCGAGACGGCCAGTGACGAAGAGCTCCTGAACCGTCGCCTGATGCCGGACCCGGCACGGGCCCGGGTGCGCGTGTATGCCAGCCAGTCGACGCACAAGACGCTGACGTCGTTGCGGCAGGGATCGATGATCCACGTCTTCGATCAGGACTTTGACCAGAAAGTCGCGGTGCCGTTCCACGAGGCATATATGGCGCACACGTCGACTTCGCCCAACTACCAGATCCTCGCGTCCCTGGATCTCGGGCGCCGGCAGGTGGCGTTGGAAGGCGTCGAACTGGTGCAGCGGCAGATCGAAAGCGCGATGCATTTGCGTGACGCGATTGACAATCATCCGCTGCTCAGCAAGTACATGAACTGCCTCACCACGGCTAATTTGATCCCGGAAGATTTCCGGCCGTCGGCCATCGCCCAGCCACTTCGCTCGGGGCTGCGCAACATGATGGCGGCCTGGGAGCAGGACGAGTTTGTGCTCGACCCGACGCGAATCACCTTGTCAATCGGGCGTACTGGGTATGACGGCGACACGTTCAAACGCCAACAGCTGATGGACCACTACGGAATCCAGATCAATAAGACGTCACGGAATAGCGTGCTGTTCATGACCAATATCGGCACCACGCGCAGCTCGGTCGCATTCCTGGTGGAAGTGCTTGTCAACATAGCCCGCGAGCTCGACCAAGACGTCTCCGAGATGAGTCTGGGTGAGCGTGAACATTTCGAGCGGGCCGTGCACCGGCTGACCAAACAACCGGTGCCGCTACCCGACTTCAGCGGCTTCCATCCCGCGTTCCTGGATCACAGCGGAAGCGAGCCCACGCCCGAAGGGGACGTCCGTCCGGCGTTTTACCTGTCCTACGACGACAACAACTGCGAATACCTCACCGGTGACCAGATTGACGAGCGACTGGACGCGGGGGTCGACATCGTGTCGGCGACCTTCGTGACGCCCTACCCCCCGGGCTTTCCGGTCCTGGTGCCCGGCCAGGTGGTCAGCCGCGAGATCTTGCAGTTCATGCGCGATCTCGACACACCCGAAATCCATGGTTACCTGCCGGAATTCGGCTACCGCGTGTATACCGAGAAGGCCATCGAGATGGTCGGTGAGTCTGTCGGGGTGAGCTCCAACGGACATCGCCCCGTCGCCGAGTCGGCCTCGCAGAAGCCGCCGAAGAAAAAGCCATCGAAGCGCGATGAGTTCAACGGCGGTCAGAACGTTCCCGAGGTCGGTCAGGACGAACTGCTCGGTCAGCAGCAGCCCGGCGACGCGGTGGCCCGGTCTTCGTAATACGCGCGGTCAGCTGGAGAAGTCGGCGGTGAGCCAGCGGTCGGGCCGGATGGTGAACAACACCGTCGTCTGATTGTCCATGCTCTGGACGAACGCACGGCCGCCTTCCTCGCCGAGGTACCGGATGGCGATCTCCTCCCGCACATCGATCGGGGTGGGTTTGGTGGTCTCGACGATGGTGCCCTCCACGACCACATATTGGTAGGGCGGCTCCTCGTGCTGGACTACCAGCGTCACCGCACCGGCTTGTTCGATGAGCCGGGCCTTGCGCGACGACGCACCGGTGTTGACCCGGATGTCACCGCCAGGGACGTAGTCGTACCAGATCGGGACACTCGCCGGCGGCCTGCCCTCGGTGGCGGCGACGGAAAGCACTGCGACATGCTTCGCCGCGAGGAATTCCTGACGTTGAGTCTCGTTGAAGGCAGCCATACCTCGGGCAACACGGTCGCGCGCCTGGACTATTCCCGGTATTCCGGGATCCAGCGCACCTCGTTGATGCGGTGGGTGAGTTCCGCGTCGCTGCGTTTGGGGGCGACGCCGTCGGAGACGGCCTGGACGGCGACGGCGTGGGCGATGCGCACGGCAATCTCGGGCACGTCCGGCCACGCCGGCAACAGCGGCTGATCGGGATCGGTCAGGGCGGGCGACGCATCGCCCAAGGCCGCCGCGGCTACCCGCATCATCTCGTCGGTGACCCGGGTCGCCTGCGCGGCGGTCACGGCCAACCCCATCGCGGGGAAGATGTAGACGTTGTTGCACTGCGCGATAGGGCGTTCCACTCCGTTGCGTTTAACGGGTGCGAACGGCGACCCGGTGGCGATCAGCGCACGCCCGTCGGTCCACTCGTCAAGCTCGGACGGACGAGCTTCGGCGCGGCTGGTCGGGTTGGACAGCGGGAAGATGATCGGGCGCGCGGTCTTAGCGGCGAGTTCGCGCACGATGTCCTCGGTGAAGGCTCCGGTCGCGGTGGACAGGCCAAGCAGCACACCGACGTCCACGTGGTGCACGACGTCGGCGAGCTGGGCCGGCCCAGACAGGCCCCAGCTCGCCACGCGTTCGAGGGGCTGGGCGAATTTTCGCTGCGCCTCGGACAGGTCCGTGCGGTCGGCGGTGAGTAGCCCCACGACGTCGACCACCCATATCCGCTCCAACGCGGCCTGTTCGGACAGGCCCTCGGTCACCATCTCCTGGCGGATCATGTCCAGCACACCAATGCCGGCCGAGCCCGCGCCAAGCATCACGACCTGCTGTTCCGACAGTGGTCGGCCGGCCACCTGGGCGGCGCCGTGCAGCGCGCCCAGGGTGACTGCGGCCGTGCCCTGGATGTCGTCGTTGAAGGTGAGCAGCTTGTCGCGGTAGCGGGCCAGGATCGGCAAAGCATGCACGGTGGCGAAGTCTTCCCACTGCAGCAGCACATCGGGCAGTTGCTTGTGCACTGCCGCGACGAATTGATCGATGAACGCGTGGTACTCGTCGTCGTCGATGCGCCTGTGACGCCAGCCGAGATACTGCGGATCGTCGAGCAGTTCGACGTTGTCAGTTCCCACGTCGAGCACGATCGGAAGAGTGCGAGCCGGGTCAATGCCACCGATGAGGGTGTAGAGCGAAAGCTTTCCGATCGGGATGCCCATCCCGCCGATGCCCTGATCACCCAGCCCGAGGATCCGCTGCCCGTCCGTCACCACGATCACGTCGACGTCGCGGTGCGGCCGGTTGCCCAGCACCTCGTCGAGGCAGTCGCGGTCGGCATACGAAACGAATAATCCCCTTGGGCGGCGGTAGATCTCGCTGAAACGCTGGCAAGCCTCGCCGACGGTCGGGGTGTAGACGATCGGCAGGGTGTCGGGGATGTGCTCGGCCAGCACCCGGTAGAACAGCGTCTCGTTGCGGTCCTGCAACGAGCGTAGATATACGTGCCTATCCAGATCATCGGGGCGAGTGCAGAACTCATGCCAGCAGTGCTCGACTTGCTGTGCGAGGGTCTTCACCGTGGTCGGCAGCAGGCCCAGCAGACCGAGCCGGCGGCGCTCGTCCACCGTGAAGGCGGTGCCTTTGGTGGTCAGCGCATCGAACAGTTTGGCCTGTCCCCGTTGTTCATCGGACATCAGCTACCCCTTCCAGCGAGCCCTTCCATCGTTGCTCACCGGGGCAACTTTTATAAGACATTATTCGGTGAACTCAGTCGTCTTTCAGGCTGCCAATTCCAAGTGAGCCAAACGAGTGGTCGGTCGGTTCGGACTGCGGGGTGTCCTCGAGATCCTCGACGTAACGTCTGGGATCGCGGTCGGCGATCAGCAATCCTTTGGTGGTGGGATGTTGAGTCATGAACTCGCTATATTGGCGCCCGAGTGCTTCGCGAAGACCGACCGGGGCATTGCGGCGAAAGTCGGATAGTCCTTGTCGTTCTTCTTCGCCCATGTGGTCGTCGTTGGCCAGTCGGGTGCGACCGACCGCCGCCCACCACGCTTGAGTGCCGGACCTGGCCGCGTTCGCGTCGCGCACTCCGTCGCGGATCTCGTTGTGATCGCCGATGGCGTCGAGCGTCTCGCCTTCCGGATCTTCGGCGCCCCGTTTCAGTAGTTGCGGGTAGAAAATCTTCTCTTCGATATAGGCGTGTACGTCGAGCTTGTCGCCTAGCGGCCGCCAGACCCGGTCGAGGGCTCCGCGGTTAACCGGTGTCTGAGCCTGCAGATCGTCGAGCTTGGCGAATTGTTCGCGAAACCAATCGTGGTCGGCGAGGATCAGCATCGTGATGTCAGCCATTGCGACTTCAAGCCTCCCCTGACCGTTACGCCCTTCGGCCATCGTGTCCCACGCCGGCAGAACCAGTCAACTCGTTTCATCACGCCACCCGCCCGCCCATTCGCTTGCGGTCGCGGATCTTTGAACCTATCCGGCGTAACCCGCGTCCTTATCTAGGTACGCGTGTCACGCACAGGAGTGTGTTCCAAGCCGCCCGGCTCGCGGATTGTCAGGAGGGATGACAATGGATATCGGGGTTCTAGCGCCGGACATCAAGTCCGAGCGAAGCGTGCGGGATGCCGCGGCCACGAGGCGGGTTTTGCTGGTCGCGATCATGGTGTCGATGGTCGCTTTTCTCGACGGCACCGTGGTCAACTTGGCGCTGCCGGCCACCAAGCGCGACCTCGGCGGGGGCCTGACCCTGCAACAGTGGGTAGTTGACGGGTATCTCCTGGCGCTGGCGGCCACGATTTTGCCGGGCGGTTCGATCGCTGATCTGTTTGGGCGCGCACGGGTGATGCGATTCGGGCTGGCGACCTTTGGCACGGGGTTACTTCTGGCGGCCACCGCGGCCTCGCCCGCGATGCTGATCGCCGGACGGGTAATCCAGGGGTTGGGCGGCGCTTTTTTGGTGCCTGGCTCCTTGGCGATGATCAATTCCGCGTTCGATCGCGCAGACCGACCGGCGGCCATCGGGTCCTGGACCGCCTGGACCGCCAGCGCCTTTGCTTTCGGGCCAGTGCTCGGGGGGTTGGCCGTGGATTTCCTTAGTTGGCGATGGATCTATGTGCTGTCGGCTATCCCGATGGTCGTCGGCTTCGTGTTGACCTTCTGGCTGAGCCCGATGCCGGGCCCGTCCGAACGCGCACGCGTCGACATCGCCGGGATCGCGTTGTCGGCGACCGGACTGGCCGCGCTGGTCTATGGGCTGATCGCATCTCACCGGCGCGGATGGGACGAGCCGGTGGTTGTCGCGTCGACGGCATTGGGGGTCGCGGCCTTGCTGGGGTTCGTCGCATGGGAGCGCCGCGCCGCGCACCCCATGCTGCCGCTGGGCTTGTTCGCATCTCGCAACTTCGCCGGTGCCAATCTGGCCACCGCCTTCGTCTACGGCGCGCTGACGATGGGCTCGCTCGCCATCGCGCTGTACACCCAAGAAGTCGCCGGCTATTCGGCCACCGTCGCAGGTTTGGCCACCTTGCCCAGCCCGATCCTGTCGTTTCTGTTTGCCAGGCGTATCGGAGCTCTGGCGGCACGGATCGGACCGCGGATTTTCGTGGCAACAGGCCCGCTACTGGCCGGTTTCGGGTTGCTGCTCATCCGCCCGTCGGCACACGGATTCAACATCCTCACCCACCTGCTGCCCGGGATGATCGTGCTGGCCTGTGGTCTCGTCCTCACCATCACGCCGTTGACCGCGCTGAATCTGTCCGCCGTTGACCCCGCGCACAGCGGCATCGCCGCCGCGATTCAAAATGCGGTGGGCCGGCTTTCAGCGCTGGTCGCTGTTGCCTCTGTGGGACTAATCGCTGCCTGCAACTTCACCAATGCGAGCTTCACCCGGTTATTGCCGGTCAGCGCGGTGCTGTTCTTCGCCGGCGCGGTCATCGGCGGCGTCACGATCACCAACCCGTCGCCGTCGCGCGCCGCAACCTGACCCGGTGGTCATCGCGGATTCTTCTCGCCGGCTTCGACGGCGACCGCCAGCTTGTTCTCGGCGGGTGCCACCGGGCACGTCGCATAGTCGGTGAACGCGCACGGCAGGTTCGATGCCCGGTTGAAATCGAGCGTCACCGTCCCCTCGACTCCCGGCGCGTGGATCGAAAGCGACCTGCCACCGGGGTATGTAGTCGTACCGCTGGTGGCGTCGGTGAACATCACGCGCAATCCGCTGAGGGGGTCCCCGAAGGCGACCAACTGCGCAACCGAGCCGGCCAGTTCGAAGTCGATGACACCGACGGCTCGATGGTGGTGTTCAAGTCCTGCTACGACAGCGCCCGTCGTGACGGTCTTCGGCTCGGCGTAGGGGGTGAACGTGCCGACGATGCTCCACCGCTCACTGGGCGGATAGGCGGGGATGCCGTTGTACGCCTTCAGGTGCGGGGACTTGGGATCATGTACGCGCAACGCAACCGAACCGGTGCGGCGGATCACCTCGATACGGCGATCCCCTGCCTCGACGAGCAAGCCCGGCGCGCCCTCGACCGGCTCCAGTCGTCCGGTACCCTCGATCCCTTCGACATAGACCGCCGTGGCATCCGCCCGCCAACGACCCGGCAGATCGGCAACGGTGCCGAATTCTTCGCTGAGCCAATACAAACCGTTAAGGCTCACCCAGCCCAGTGGGTCAGCGTAGTAATCCTCGCGTTCACGGTGCCATTCGTTCCACGCCGCCTCGAATGTCCTCATCGCGGTATCAGCGCTGGTAGTCACGTCCGTGCACTCCTTCGTCGGTCAGCCGGTAACCACTCCGAACAACCGAGCGACGCGCGACTTCATTCCATGCCGACGTGTCGGCCCGCAGGGCGACGTAACCTCGCGATAGCGGGCGGGCCCGGAATTGATGGAGGGGTTGTGGCTTGAAAGAGGGATCGGCAGAGAGATTGTCCACTCGGGATGACCGCCGATACGTGATCGTTGGCGCCGGTGCGATAGGCGGCACCGTCGGCGCCGTATTGACGCGGGCCGGCATTCCGACGGTGTTGGTTGCCCGCGGTCGGCACGCCGAGGTTCTGGCGGCCGCGGGCATGACGCTGAGGACCCCCGACGGCACGTTCCGCATCCCGGTGACCGCAGCGGCCCGGCCCGCGGACATCCGGTTGACCGATCGTGACGTGCTGGTCTTCGCAACCAAAACCCAGCAACTCGATGGCGCCCTGCAGGAATGGGTCGATCAACCCGTCCATGGTTCCGAGGGCGTCCTCGGGACCGCGGGCGAGCGATTGCCGGCCACGACGGCCCTCAACGGTGTTACCGCCGAGGAGAAAGCGCTGCGGTATTTCCGCCGGGTATTCGGTGTCTGTGTCTGGTTGCCCGCCGTACACCTCGAGCCGGGTGAGGTGATCGTGCGGTCGTGGCCAGTGGTCGGCCAGTTCCATATCGCACGGTGGCCCGCTTCGATCAGCACGAAAGGCGACGCCGATCTGTTGACGCGGCTCGCCGAGACGTGGAGCGCCGCGGGGATCCGGGTACGCATTCCCGATGATGTCGGCCCCTGGAAATACAACAAGCTATTGAGCAACCTCGGCAACGCCGTGGGCGCCCTGTCCGCCGAGTCGGCCGGCCTGAGCGAAGCGGTTGCCGCAGTGCGCGCCGAAGGCGAGAGTGTGTTGCGCCATGCGGGAATCGAATTCATCTCGTTTGAGACTTCCACCGCGGCGCGCGCGGACGGGCCGACACCCCGCCCGGTACCCGGGTGGAACACCGGTCCGAGCAATTCCACCTGGCAATCATTGAGCCGGCAGACTGGCAACGTGGAGACCGACTTCCTCAACGGCGAGATCGTCCGGCTCGCTCACCGACACGGCATCACCGCGCCGCTCAATGCCGCGTTGGCACATGCCGCACGGGTGGTGGCCCGGGACGGCCTTGGGCCGGGCCGCTATTCGGCGGCGCAATTGGCAGACCTATTGGGTGTTAAGGCGAGAAACGCCGTACAGGGCCGCGGGTGACGTTCCCGTCCAGTGAGCCAGTACCGCGGCCCATCCGGACCGGTCAGCCGAATCGCCGGCCCAGGCGATGTAGCCGTCGGGCCGCACCAGCACCGCTGGACCGCGATCGGTCCGCTCCGCTTGGAGGAGCTCGACCGCGTCGACCGGCTTCGCGCCGGGCTCGCGGACGAAGACGAAGCCGGGTAACACGCGTTGTAGCTGGGTGAGTCGGCCTCGTGTCAGCGGAATCTGCGTGCCACGGGTACCCACCAACGGGCTCTCGCCGCTCCGGTGTGCATACCGCAACGTCGTCCCGGCGAAGCTTCCGGCCACCGCATCGCGCACACGGGGAACGCGAAGTAACTTGGGCGCCAGCAGGTTCCGCAGTGACCGCGCGATTCGCGGATGAAGCGTGACGCCACGCGCCATCAGGCCGGACTGCATCAGGACCCGCTTGCCGATCGGATGCCGTTCGTCGTGGTAGCTGTCGAGCACGGTGTCGGGAGCGCCGGCGAGTGCCGCGTCGATCTTCCAGCCGAGGTTCGCCGCGTCCTGGATTCCGGTGTTCATGCCTTGGCCGCCCATGGGCGAGTGGACATGGGCCGCGTCGCCGGCCAGGAATACGCGTCCATGCCGGTACTGCGCGACTTGCCTTTCGTCGCAGTGGAATCGGGATTTCCAGCCGACCTCGAGCACGTCCAGCTCGGTCCCCAGTGCCCGCGCGAGGATGTCGATAATCTCTTTCTGAGCTACCGGCTCGTCGTCGGGCACCTGGTGATCGCGGTCCCACACCATCGTTCGGTACCACGAGCCGCTGGCGTCGCGCTGGGCATAGGGGGCTTGGTAGGGGGCCAAGAACGCGAACACATTTCGGGTGCTGCCGAGCGTCAGGCCGCCGTCGGACGGCCCGTGCGCCAGTTTGACATCAGCGAGCACGATCGAGGACAAGACCGCCCTGCCCGGGAAATCGGCGCCCACCAGTGCGCGCACGGTGCTGTGCGCCCCGTCGGCGCCGATCACGTACCGCGCCCGCCAGTGGGTGTGCCGACCGCGGCTGTCGCCGTGCGGGCGCGCCCTGACGGTGACGCCGTCGGCGTCCTGATCGAGTGCGATGACCTCGATGCCCCGCCGGACATCGGCGCCCTGTTCGACGGCGTATTCACCCAGCGCCCGATCGACGTTGGTCTGCGGAGTGATCATGGCGAATCGGTAGGGCGAGTCAAGGTGTGTGAGGTCGATGCGGGCGTCGCCGAAAATCGTTACTCCGGGCGCCGCGTGGGCGTGCGCCAACAGGTCGTCGGCGAGTCCGCGGGCGTCGAGTACCTCGAGCGTACGAGCCATGGTGGCGAAGGCCCGACTCGCCGGATTCATTGTGGGCCAGCGCTCCAGGACCGTAACCGACCGGCCGGCCCGCGCCAGGTCACCCGCGGCGATTAGCCCCGTCGGACCGGCGCCCACGACGAGGACGTCTACGGCTACGTCGTCGTGGTCATAGGGGCACATCACGCCACCGCCTCGGGCCCTGGGTACCAGCGACGGATGTCATGTCCGCGACCTCCGGTCTTTAGTCAACAACCGTTGACCTCAATGCTAGGGGAGGGCGGCCGGAATGTCAACAAGCGTTGACTACGTCATTCGGCATGACCGCGGCAGTGCGGGCACGGCTAACGCGGCGCTTATCGAATGGCTGCGGCGGGTGCTCACGCATTATCTGACCGGCCAAGCGCCTTGAACGGGACACCCTCTACCGTGAATCAGGCCTACTCCACAAATTGACCAATGCGAGGTGTCTGGTGAGCTCAAAGCATCCGTTCAGGAAGGCAGTCGAGGAACGCGACGAGGCGACCATCCAGGCGTTGCTGGCCGACGACGTGGTGTTCACCAGCCCGGTCGCGTTTAAGCCGTATGTCGGCAAGCCGATCACCGCGGCGATCCTGCGCGGTGTATTGCGTATCTTCGAAGACTTTCACTACGTCCGCGAAATCGCCGACAGCAACGGCCGTGATCATGCGCTGGTGTTCGAGACGAAGATCTCGGGGGCGCCCGGCGTACAGCTCACCGGTTGCGACTTCCTGCACTTCAACGACGAGGGTCTGGTCGACGAATTCACGGTGATGGTGCGGCCGCTGTCGGGCGCGACGGCGCTGTCCGAGGCGATGGGCGCGCAGTTCGATCGGATTCAGCAAGAGGCCCTCGAGCTGGCTGACACCTTCGCAACGGCGCGGGGCTGATAATGCGGATCGGATTGGGCATCAATTACGCGGGTGGCTTCAAGGACGTGGCAGCCGAGGTGGCCGACCTCGAGCGCGCCGGGCTCGACATCGTCTTTGTCCCCGAGGCATATTCGTATGACGCGGTGAGCGCGCTCGGCTACCTGGCGGCCAGCACGCAGCGGGTTGAACTGGCGTCGGGCATCCTGCAGCTCTACACCCGGACACCCACGCTGACCGCGATGACGGCGGCCGGCCTCGACTACGTATCCGACGGCCGCTTCACGCTCGGCCTCGGCGCGTCCGGACCACAAGTCATCGAAGGTTTTCACGGCGTGCCTTATGACGCTCCGATTGCCCGAACTCGCGAAGTCATCGATATCTGCCGTCAGGTGTGGCGGCGCGAACGCCTGCAACACCAGGGCAGGTACTACACGATCCCGCTGCCCGCCGACCAGGGCACCGGCCTGGGAAAACCGCTCAAGCTGATCAATAAGCCTGTCCGGGAACGTATTCCGATCCTGGTGGCCGCGCTAGGACCCAAGAACGTCGAACTGGTGGCCGAGGTCGCCGAGGGCTGGCAGCCGATCTTCTATCTGCCGGAAAAGGCGCAGGATGTGTGGGGTGCGGCGCTGGCCGCCGGCCGGGCCAAGCGGGATCCCGCGTTGGGTGAGCTCGATGTGTATGCCGGTCCAGCACTGGCCATCGGCGAAAACGTTGAGTCGCTGCGCGAATCGGTCAAGCCGCACCTCGCGCTCTACATTGGCGGAATGGGCGCCAAGGGCAAGAACTTCTATCACACGCTGGCTACCAGCTACGGCTACGGACCGCAAGCCGACCGGATTCAAGAGCTTTACCTGGCCGGCGATAAGGTCGGCGCTGCCAAGGTCGTGCCCGACGAACTCGTCCGCGACGTCAACCTGATCGGTTCACCCGGGTTCGTCAAGGAACGCCTGGCGGCCTACCGCGAAGCGGGGGTGACCACGCTGAACGTGGTACCGATCGCGGCGACACCGGCCGAGCGGATCAAGCTCATCGAAACGCTTCGCCAGTTGGCCTGATCTCACGAATCAGTCTTGGCGTCCGCCAGCGCGGCATTGAACGTCTTACTCGGCCGCATCACCGCCGTGGTCTTGTCGCTGTCCGGCGCGTAGTAACCGCCGATGTCAACTTCTTGGCCCTGTGCCTCGTTGAGTTCGGCCAGGATGATGTCTTCGTTCTTGGCCAAAGTCTCGGCGAGTGCGCCGAAGTGTTCCCGCAGTTCCTGGTCGGCGGTCTGAGCGGCAAGTTCTTGGGCCCAGTACATGGCGAGGTAGAACTGGCTTCCGCGGTTGTCGAGCTCACCGGTCTTGCGCGACGGGTTCTTGTTGTTGTCCAGCAACTTGCCTGTCGCGGCGTCAAGCGTCTTGGCCAGGATCTTGGCGCGTTCGCTGTTGGTCTTGATGCCCAGGTCCTCCAGGCTGGCGGCGAGCGCGAGGAATTCGCCGAGCGAGTCCCAGCGCAGGTGGTTCTCTTCCACAAGCTGGTGAACGTGCTTCGGCGCCGAACCGCCCGCCCCCGTCTCGTACATGCCGCCGCCGGCCATCAACGGCACGATGGACAGCATCTTGGCGCTGGTGCCCAGCTCCAGGATCGGAAACAGGTCGGTCAGGTAGTCGCGCAGGATGTTGCCGGTGGCGGCAATGGTGTCCTGACCGCGCATCGCCCGCTCTATCGTGTGCCGCATGGCCCGTTCCTGCGACCTGATCGAGATGTCGAGCCCCTCGGTGTCGTGGTCGGCCAGGTAGGTGTTGACCTTCTTGCGCAATTCGTTCTCATGCGGACGCCAGACGTCCAGCCAGAACACCACCGGCATGCCCGAGTTCCGTGCCCGGTTGACGGCGAGCTTGACCCAGTCGCGGATCGGTGCGTCCCGGACGATGGGCATCCGCCAGATGTCGCCTTCCTCCACGTTTTGGGTCAGCAGGACTTCCCCGGTGTCGAGGTCGACGATGTTGGCGACGCCGTCCTCGGGGATCTCGAAAGTCTTGTCGTGTGAGCCGTACTCTTCGGCCTGCTGCGCCATCAAACCGACGTTGGGAACCGTGCCCATCGTGGTCGGATCGAATGCCCCGTGTGTCTTACAGAAATTGATGATCTCCTGGTACATGCGGGAGAACGTGGACTCGGGGTTGACGGCCTTGGTGTCCTTTTGCCGTCCGTCGGCGCCCCACATCTTGCCGCCCGCGCGGATCATCGCGGGCATCGACGCGTCCACGATAACGTCGCTGGGCGAATGGAAGTTGCTGATGCCCTTGGCCGAATCAACCATGGCGAGCTCGGGGCGGTGTTCGTGGCAGGCGTGCAGATCGCGGATGATCTCGTCGTGCTGCGACGCGGGTAGCGATTCGATCTTGTTGTACAGATCGACCAATCCATTGTTGACGTTGACGCCGAGTTCGTCGAACAACTCCTGGTGCTTGGCGAAGGCGTCCTTATAGAAGATCTTCACCGCATGGCCGAAGACGATCGGGTGCGAGACCTTCATCATTGTTGCCTTGACGTGCAGCGAGAACATCACGCCAGTTTCGTAGGCGTCCTGCATCTCGGCCTCGTAGAAATCGCACAACGCCTTCTTGCTCATGAACATGCTGTCGATGATGTCGCCATCAAGCAGCGACACCTTGGGCTTGAGGACGATCGTCTTGCCGCTTTTCGTGACCAGTTCCATCTTCACGTCGCGAGCGCGGTCCAGGGTCATCGACTTCTCGCCGTGATAGAAGTCGCCGTGCCGCATGGTCGCCACGTGCGTGCGCGACGCCTGCGACCACTCCGCCATGCTGTGCGGGTGCTTGCGCGCGTACTCCTTGACCGCCCTGGGTGCGCGTCGGTCTGAGTTGCCTTCCCTCAGCACCGGATTAACCGCGCTGCCGAGGCATTTGGCGTAGCGGTCGCGGACGTCGCGCTCCTCGTCGGTTTTCGGATTTTGGGGGTAGTCCGGAAGCTTGAAACCCTTGTCTTGCAGTTCCTTCACGGCGGCCACCAGCTGCGGCACCGAGGCGCTGATGTTCGGCAGCTTGATGATGTTGGTGTCGGGTGACTGCGTCAACCGGCCCAGCTCGGCAAGGTTGTCCGGCACGCGCTGCTCTTCGGTCAGGTAATCGCCGAACTCGGCGAGGATGCGCGCCGCCACCGAGATGTCGCTGGTCTCGATCGTGATGCCCGCCGGTTCGGTAAAGGCGCGCACTATCGGCAGAAAGGCGTAGGTCGCCAGCAACGGCGCCTCGTCGGTCAGCGTGTAGATGATGGTCGGCTGCTGGCCGCTCATTATTTTTCTCCCGGCGTCACTGTCGTCGTTGGTGTGTCCGCCTTCAGTATCCCGTCGGTGTGTTACGTGCGCTGTGCCCAGGGTCTGTTTTCGCGCGACACACTAGAGTGCGACCGGCGGTACCTCTGAGTCAGCCGCCGCGCCTGCGGGTAAGCATAAGTACATGGAATGGGTGATGTCGCACGCATTGGCGATTGGATCGGCTTTGCTGGCCGCGTTGGTTGCCGCGCTGGGCATCGTCGTTCGGCAGACGGCCCTGCAACGCCCTGCCGCTGATGACGCCCCCTTGGGTGCGCTGGTTCCGGCTTACCTGAGCGACCGGCTGTGGTGGGCGGGAACGGTTGCTGCCGCCGCCGGGTACGCGTTTCAGGCGGTGGCGTTGGCACACGGCTCCCTGTTGTTGGTGCAGCCGTTGCTGGTGTCCTCGCTGCTGTTTGTCCTGCCGCTAAGTGCCTGGCGGACGCGCAGTCGGGTCACTGGCTTCGAGTGGGGTTGGGCACTGCTACTCACGGCCGGATTGACGGTGTTCGTGCTCGTGGGGCAGCCGCGCGAGGGAAACTACCGGCCGCCCGTGCCGGCGTGGACGCTGGCGCTCGCCCTCGCCGTGCCGGTTGTCCTGGTCTGCGTGGTGGTCGCCCGTCGCAGCGATGGCCGCGTCCGTGCGATGTCGCTAGGGGCGGCTGTGGCAGTCGGGCTTGGAATAATCGCCGTGCTGACCAAAATCTGCACGCATCGGTTCACGATCGGGGGCTGGCACGCCCTGCTCACCATCCCCGCTCCATATGTGCTGGTCGCACTGGCGGTCACGGTGACGGCCCTGCAGCAGTGGGCTTTCCGGGCGGGAGCCTTGCAGGCATCGGTACCGGTCATGCTGGTTGGCGAGCCGGTCGTCGCGGTGCTACTCGGCGTAGTCGTGCTGGGCGAACATCTGCGGCCGCATGGAGCCGGCATTCTGGCGCTACCGGGAGCGGTCGCGGCGATGCTGGCGGCGACAATTGCGCTCGGCCGCGACGAGGGTGCCCACTCCGAGGAGGCGGGAACGCACGCGCCCACACCGCCGCGCGCACACGCAACCCAATAGCGCCCCCTCGCCACCCGAGTTTGAATCACGATCACGGATCGTGCGCCGGCGTCGCTAGTTCAACCAGGCACTTGCCGATGGGGGAGAATGATCCGAGTGGACTTCATTTTCAAAGACGAGGCCTTCAAGTTCGAAACGTTGCGTGCTGCCGGCTTCGCCGGGGACGCCGGTGCTGATATCGGCGAAGTCATCGTCACCACCGCGCAGATTCCCGAGGGCGATGAGGCGATCGGCCGTCACAATCGATTGACGACCATGACGCGCGCTTCAGCAGGCAGGCCGCGGTAAGTAACTGCCACATAATGATCGAGTACACGCTGCCGCGCTCCCACAGCGCGTCGGGTAGCAGGTTGGCCTTCCTGGTCGCGGAGTTGACCATCAACATGATCAGGCACAGCAAGCCCAGGGCCGCAATGCATGTGGAGAGTTGGCGGTACCAGCGACGGCTGCCGACCGTCGCAACGACGGTGGATCCGACCAGAATGGCGGTATTTCCGCCGACAATCGCCAGCACGGCGCCGGCGACGTGTGGTGCCCCGCTGTGCGCGGTTGCGATCACGATATTGCCGACGGCGTTCGTGGCGACCAATCCCAGAAAGATCCGGGCCCTCGGGCTGTGAGGGATGCCCACGATGAGGAATGCTCCGAGCAAGAACAGAACGCCCTGCAGGTAGAACGCCGCGTGCATCAAATCAGCTCGCGGGGAGTTGATCATCCGGCCGTGAGCCAGCTCGCCTGCGCTGACCCCGAGATCGCTGATGTAGTTGCGCGCGTAGCTGTAGACGGGCTCAAATCCCGCGGCGGTGACCGCCTCGAGGACCAGGTACCCGAGGGCGGCCACCACCCAGAGGGCGGCTCCGCCCGCGACGGCCATGGTTAGAAGAAAAGCCCGGCATGGGGTGCGTCGGGCACCGCGAACAGGCGATCGGCCAGGGTCAGCACGGCCGGATCTTCGGCCCGGGCCAACCCCGCGAGGGCGAGGCTGCTCCAGGTGGTGCCACCGAGCAGCACGGCGGCCAGCCCCGCAACATCGATGCGCAGCTGTGGCCGCCGGTCCGTAAGCTCGGCACCGTCGCCCGTGATGGTGAAGCCGGCCGAATTGTCAGGAAATAGTGGGTCATTGACCGCGATGGTGACGGCTCCATCCCCAGCGTATAGCCGTGCTTGCAGCGCCTTCTGGGCGTCGACGACGCGGAGCCACGTTTCGTCGTGGACCGCAGTTACCTTCGCGGCCCGCCGATCGACCAGCAGCCAGGGTAGCGGATCGTCGGTAGGCAGCATCCAGAACAGCACGCGGTCAACGAGATCGAGCCCGAGCAGGAATCGCAGCAACCCAAGGTAGGCATCTGCCGTTGGGGCGAAGAAATCCTCGACCACGATGGTGCGCTGCTGGCTGATGAACCACTTGTCGGTATCGACCGGCCGGTAGCGGGCGAAACCCGATTCGGATCCCGGCTCCCCGTGTACTGCGACATACGAAGCCCCCGGTGATGATTCGGCGCGCATTCGCGTGCCCTGCCACCACACCTGCGGGCGGTCGATCGTTCCCGGGCGGGACGGCCGATTCGAGGCATAGATCCGGGGCAGGATCTCCCAAGCCTCGGCAGCGTCCACCAGTCGTACCGGACCACCGGACCCGACATCGGGGCGAAGCGCTGCGCGGGCGGTGTGCAGCTCTACGCTTTGCGACGAACTCGCTACCCCGTAGCCGAACCTCTCATAGATGGTTGCCTCCGACGCCCGCAACGTCGCGACCACCTCACCGCGTGCGGCGATGTCACGCAATTGGTGGCTTACCAGTTCGGTGGCGATTCCTTTTCGGGTGAACGACGGCAGCACCCCGATATGGGTCACGGCGGCATGGTCCACAATCGCCCCGCCGGGAAGGGTGAGCCCGCTCGTCGCGGCGTCTGCGGTGCCGACGAGCTTTCCATCGGCGAATGCTCCGACGGTACGGCCCGGCTCGAGCAGCGTGGTGATCTGACCGGGTTGCAGGTTCGACAGGGGTGGGAACCCGATCATCGCGGTGCGGAACACGTTGGCCGCGGCGGTGAGGTCGCCCTCGCTGTCGAGAACCCGTATCTCGTTGGTCATTCGGCCATCATGTCTGGTGACTGCAACGGCAGCCCCAGCGCGTCTGCGATAACCGCGGGTTACGGTCTGTGGTGAGTGACGGGCTGCTTGCCGGAGGGTGGATTCGTCGATGAGCGGTGCACCCCGGGCGAGGAATTGATCGACCAATGCGAGACCCTGGTCAGCTGGCGCGGACATCGCATCGCATTCCGGCGGCGCGGGGAGGGCCCACGGTGCTGATGTTGCACGGATTCCCCACCTGGTATTACGACTACGCCGAAGTCGCCAACGACCTGGCTTCCGACCACGACGTGATCACGCTGAATTTCCTCGGTTACGGCGCCTCGGACAAACTTACAAACTCGGACAAACTCGGACAAACTCGGACAAACTTGGACAAACTTGGACAAACCCGGACATACCCAACCCCTACGAGTATTCCGTTGCCGAATCGGCCGATGTGGTCGAGGATCTGGCGGCCCACCTGCGCCTGGACTCGATGCGGTTGGTCATCCATGACTACGGGGGCATCGTCGGTCAGGAACTCATCGGGCGAGCGCAGGCCGGCCAACTCGGGTTCAACGTTGACAGTGTTGTCTTGTTGAACTGCGGGATCGTCGACAGCGCCTACCGCCCGACGCGCATGCAGAAGCTGTTGATTCTGCCGGTCGTCGGGAGGTTACTCGCGGGCCGGATTACTCCGGGCCGCTTCCGCACCGCACTCGACGCTGCCCGCGGATCAAGGATCACCGACACCGAGTTCGACGACCTCTGGCACGGCATCTCGCGACAAGGTGGCCACAAGGTCGCGCACCTTCTGATCCGGTACAACGCCGAACGCGCCGCCCATCACCGCCGGTGGGAACAGGCATTGGCCGACTGGGAAGTCCGCTGCATCTGGTGTGGGGCCTCGACGATCCGGTTTCGGGACGCCACGTCCTTGAAAAGGCAACAGCGGTCCTGCCGCACGCCGAGGTGACCGAACTCCGCGGCGTTGGCGACTCCCCGCCATTCGAAGCGCCGCAGGCCGTTGCGGCCGCGGTGCGGAAGCATTAACGGATGGGCAGGCCCGTCAGCGCCCGCGAAATCACCAGGCGCTGGATCTCGCTGGTTCCCTCGAAGATGGTGAAAATCTTTGCGTCGCGGTGCATCCGCTCCACTGGGTAGTCGCGAGTGTACCCGTTGCCGCCCAGGATCTGGATGGCCTCGTCGGTGACATAAACGGCGGCCTCGCTCGCTGCCAGCTTGGCCATCGAGCCCTCGGCGCAGTCGAAGTTCTTGTTGTTGCGTGCCATCCAGCCCGCCCGCCAGACCAACAGGCGGGCCGCGTCGATCCGGCTTTTCATGTCTGCCAGCTTGAACGCCACCGCTTGGAATTCGCCGATCTTTCGCCCGAATTGCTCGCGCTGGCAGGCATATTCGAGAGCGTATTCGTAAGCGGCCCGTGCCACGCCGACGGCCATCGCGCCGACGGTTGGCCGGGTGCGCTCAAAAGTCTTCATCGCCGCCTGCCCCCCGGCGGAGGCACCGGATTTGACTCGGGCGATGCGCGCTTCGAACTTCTCCCGGCCGCCCAGAATCGTATCCTCAGGCAGACGGACATTGTCGAGCACCACCTCGGCGGTGTGCGAAGCGCGGATACCGTGCTTCTTGAATTTCTGGCCCTGCGCAAAACCTCTGATGTCCGGCGGGATGACGAAACTGGCCTGACCGCGGGTGCCGAGTTCGGGATATACCGACGCCACGACGATGTGTACGTTGGCGATACCGCCGTTGGTCGCCCAGGTCTTAGTGCCGTTGAGAACCCATTCGTGGGTCGCCTCATCGTAATGCGCACGAGTGCGGATGGCGCCGACGTCAGATCCCGCGTCGGGCTCCGACGAGCAGAATGCGCCAAGCTTGGGGTCGCCGGGCGTCCCGAACATCTCGGGGAGCCAACGCCCTAGTTGCTCGGGAGTTCCATTGGCCGCCAATGCCGCCGCTGCCAGCCCGGTGCCCATGATGGATAGCGCGATACCGGCGTCGCCCCAGAACATCTCTTCGAATGCGGTGAGAAAGCCCAATCCCGTCGGCTCGGCGGCCTGCTGGGCGAAGAAGTCGGGGGAGTACAGCCCGACCTTGGCGGCCTCCTGGATCACCGGCCACGGAGTTTCCTCTCGTTCGTCCCATTCGGCCGCGGCGGGGCGGATGACCTCGGCCGCGAATTGGTGCACCCAATCGCGGACCTCGATCACATCTTCGCTGAGCTCCAGTGAGAACGTCACGGCTTAACTCCTGAAATAGGTTGGTGGTCAGAGACTGTCGTTGGCTCTGTGTTGGTGTACTGCGCGAGGACGCTGACCGTTTGATTTACCCACGCCTCGAAGTAACGGTCGCCATCGACATTGCCCGGTGAGCGTCCGGTCAGTGCTCGCAATGTCGCGGCGTAGGACAGCGACCCGATCGCGACGGCCGCGGCCGCCGCAGGATCCGGAATGCACGTGTGGCCAGCGTGATTCGACGCCGCCAGTTCGTCAGCGAATCGCTGATAGGCGTTGTCGGTAATGACCTGCCAGGTCTCCTCCTCCAGGTCGCCGACCTCATCGGGTTCGCGCAGCATGACCTTCAGCACGTCCTCGCTCTGGGTCAGGTTGTTCCAGATCAGCCGGCCCGCAGTGCGCACCGCCTGTTCGGCGCCGCCGGGTTCCCCAGCGTCGTACTGCTTTCGCGCGGCCACGATGCTGTCGATCCGGTGCGCAACCGCGGCCTCTAACAACTCGCGCTTGGAGGTGAAGTGTTTGTAGAGTGCGCCCGACCCGGGCGCGAGGCCTGACGCCCGTTGGATGTCGGCGACCGACGTCGCCGCATATCCCTTCGCGGCGAAGAGCGTGATCGCCGCAGCCAGGAGCCGGTCACGTCCCGAGACGAGCATAGTGAGAGAGTATTCACTCACTATACCCAGGGCAAATAAACGCGCTCCCGCGCGCGGCAGAATTGGCCGCTTAAGTGCATAGGTCCAGACTTTGACCGGGATAGTCGTAGGAAGCCCGTGAATTATCGATGGAGGACAAGACAGTGGAAGTCGCCGCGAGCTCAATAGTCGAGCCGCAGGGTCGCGCTGCTCGGTGGATCCGGCTGCCGATGCGGGTGCTGTCGCTGCGCACCATCGTCATCATCGGGCAGCTGGCGGTGATAACTCTGGTCGTCGTCTTGGGCGTGTGGGTGTGGATTGGCGTCACCAACGACCAATACAGCCAGCTCGACCGGCGACTCGATTCGGTAAGCAGCCTGGGCGATATCAACACCCTGCTCAACAGCGCACAGCAGACCGACCCCGATCGGCCCGCGCCGGACGGCAATTTGGTGCGTACCGCACGCATCGGGGGTGTGACCGTGTCGGTGCCCAACAACATCGTCGTGCCCAAGCTCGCAAACGGCTACGCGAACACCACCATCAACGGAGTGCAATACCGGGTCCGTACTTTCAGCGCCGGTCCGGCCTCGATTGCGCTCGCCGCTCCGCTGGCTGAAGCTCAACATCGGATCAACGAACTGCACCTACGGGTCTTGTTGATCTGTGCCGGCGTCATCGGCGGCACATTCCTGGTCGGCTGGGTGATTTCGCTGATCATGGTCAACCCGTTCCTGCTGTTGGCTCAGCAGGCGCGCGCGATCAATGCCCAGTCCAGCCCCGACGAGGTCCAAGTTCGCGGTGTGCGTGAGGCCGTGGAGATCGCCGAGGCGGTCGAGGGCATGCTGGCCCGCATCGGAAACGAGCAACAGCGAACCAAGGCGGCGCTCGAGTCGGCCCGGGACTTCGCGGCCGTCGCCTCGCACGAGCTACGTACCCCGTTGACGGCGATGCGGACGAACCTGGAGGTGCTGTCCACCTTGGAGTTGGCGCCCGACCAGCGGCACGAGGTGATCGGCGACGTCATCCGGACCCAGAGCCGGATTGAAGCCACCCTGACCGCCCTCGAACGGTTAGCTCAGGGTGAACTGACCACCGTTGATGATTTTGTTCCGTTCGACATCACCGAGCTGCTGGATCGTGCCGCGCACGACGCCCTTCGTATCTATCCCGGTGTGGACGTGTCGCTGGTGCCCTCGCCCACGGTGCTGATGGTGGGGCTGCCCACCGGGCTACGGCTGGTGATCGACAATGCCATTGCCAACGCGGTCAAGCACGGCGGCGCCACCAAGATTCAGCTCAACGTAGCCAGTTCCAGTGCGGGCGTGGAAATAGCCATCGACGACGACGGCTGCGGTGTGCCCGAGGGCGAGCGCTCCGCAGTCTTCGAGCGCTTCTCCCGCGGGTCGACGGCATCGCGGTCGGGCTCCGGGTTAGGCCTGGCGCTGGTCGCTCAGCAGGCCGAATTACACGGTGGCATGGCGTCTCTGCACGCCAGCCCGCTGGGCGGTACGCGGCTTCTGCTGAGGCTGGCCGGTGATGGGCGTGGCCCCGCCTGAGTCGTCGCGTCCCGTCTCGTGAGCATCCTTGACATATATCAGCTAGGTTGATATCAATGAAGCTGCGTCAGCTCTCAGGGAGGTAACCGACGAGATGACCGATCCGAAACCGCCGGCGTGGCTCAGGCCGGTGAACAAGGTCCTGGTAGCCATGCAGAAGCTCGGCATCGTCGCGGGACCGGTGCGGGTGCTCACGGTGCCCGGCAGAAAGTCGGGTGAGCCGCGCAGCACGCCGGCGACTCCTTTCACGCTTGCTGACGGGCTCTATGTCGTCGGCGGATATCCCAAGGCAGACTGGGTGCTCAACGCCCGCGCCGCGGGCACGGGAACCGTGACTGGGGGCCGCAAGTCGCAGCAGGTTAGCTTCGTCGAGCTCACCGCCGAGCAAGCCCGTCCGGTGTTGCGCGCATTTCCTCAAGAAGTACCGACGGGCGTCGGCTTCTTTAAACGCTCGGGGTTGGTGAAGCAAGGAACCGCTGACGAATTCGAGGCGCTCGCGGGCCGATGCGCGGTGTTCAGACTCGATACTGTTTCATCGGCCTGACTCCTACCGCGATGGCGGCTTCATAACGCGGGCGCCTGTTCGGTCAGGTTCAACAACAGGTAGGCGATGCAGAAAAGGAAGTTCAACACAACGAGCACCAGGCCCGCGAAGATGAGCGAGTGGGTGCCGCGGCGCCGTAGCCCCCTGAACTTCGCGGCCCGCCTTTCAGCGTTGATCTGCGTCGCGATCAACGCGAAATTGACGTCCGTAAATTCATCGTCCGCGACGGGACCACCCGCCAACATCGCTTGAAGGCGTTCCGGGCGGGTCTCGACGCCGACGCGCGCGCAGCGCCGGCACACGCGCCGCGCCTCTCTGCGGCCAAGAGCCTGACCCCGCATCTGTAGCTGATGCGGGAGTCTCCCTCGTTCGTCGCCCCACGGGTTCGACGCGGTGGTCACAATTCGGGAGTGTAGTTCGTTTGCGCCTGATTTTGGGGCCAGAATTCATGTTGGTTGTGCATTCGCGGTGACGACACGCCGAGTCGGCCCGCCCGGGGCGCACAGTCAACGCGATCGCAGCTCCGAAAGGGCAGAAAGGGCGGTGCGTGTGGACGCCGATGATCCAGACGACGTGCGCGATGACGGACCCCCCGACCAGGGCGCCGACGCCCCGTCAACGCGCCCCGGCCTAGGCGCGTTGACCCGCCGGGGCGCGCTACTGGGGCTCGGTGCCGTGGCCGGTGTGGCCGCGGTGGATGTGGGTGGGTTCGCCTATGCGGGCGGCTGGCTGTGCCCCGATGGGTCGACCCCACTAACCCCGTCAAGGTTCGCCGACGGCTTCGAGCAGGTCTACGGCAGGCACGACGGGTTTCGCCGAAACCACGCCAAAGGCCTCAGTGCCACTGGATCTTTCGCGAGCAACGGCTCAGGCGCGGAGGTCTGCCGTGCCGCGGTCTTCCAGCGGGGCGAGATTCCGGTCATCGGCCGGTTTTCACTGTCCGGCGGTCTGCCGGACCAGGCTGACAAGCCCGAAACCGTCCGGGGGCTGGCGTTGCTGTTCCGGGTGAACGGCCAGCAGTGGCGCACGGCGATGGTCAACATCCCTGTTTTTCTGGACAGCACCCCGCAGGCGTTTTACGAACGCATCCTGGTGTCCAAACCTGTGCCGGATACCGGTAAGGCTGATCCCCAGAAGATGGCTGCGTTCCTGGATCGCCATCCCGAGACCGTGGCGGCGATGAAGATCGTCAAACTGTCACCCCCCACTGCGGGATTCGCGGACAGCACGTTCTACGGCCTGAATGCCTTTTACTTCGCCAACAGCGCGGGCGTTACTGTCCCGGTGCGCTGGTCCGTGGTTCCGCTGGACTCCGTGGTTCCGCAAGGCGGACGTCGCGGTCGCCAAGATCACCTGTTCAACGACCTCATCCGCGCGGTCGCACAACGCCCACTGAATTGGCGGCTGATGCTCACCATCGGTGAGCCGGGCGATCCAACAAACGACGCCACTAAACCCTGGCCGCAGTCACGGCGATCGATCAACGCCGGCACCATCACCATCACCGCGGTACAGACCGAGGAGGCCGGCAACGCCCGCGATATCAACTTCGACCCGTTAGTCCTTCCGGACGGCATCACCGCATCGGATGACCCGTTGCCGGCCGCGAGATCGGCCGTGTACGCGCGCTCCTTTACCCGGCGTGCCGAGGAACCCAAGTCGCCGAGCGAGGTCGACGTGCGACGGGCCCTGTCATGACGGACGAGACTTCGAAGGCCAGCATCACTGCGCCGCGGTTCGCCCTCCCGTCCCGGATTCTGCACTGGCTGATGGCGCCGATGGTCATTGCGCAGCTTTTCATCGGCGTGACCATGGTCGCTTCGCTGGCCTTCTATCCGCTGCTACTGGCGATCCACCGGCCGTTAGGGGTGTTGATCCTGGTCTTCGCCGTAGTGCGCCTGGTGAATCGGCTCACCCACAGGCTGCCGCCGTTCCTGGCGACCATGAGCGCTGCCGAACGTCGCATCGCGTCGTGGTCGGAATATCTGCTCTATGCCCTGCTGCTGATCCAGCCGTTGGTCGGATGGGCCATGCTGTCGGCCGCCAGATTCCCGGTCACCCTCGTCGGACCAGTTCATCTGCCCGGAATCGCCCCGCACAACATCGACGTCTACGCGGTGCTGCGGGAGTGCCACAGTGTGTTTGCTTTTCTGCTTTTTGCGACGTTTACCGCCCACGTGTGCGCGGTGCTGTTTCACACACTCGTTCTGCGCGACCGCCTCCTCGACCGAATGGCGCTGTGGCCGACCAAACCCAAGCCGTAAGTCAGGCCTGCACCCACTCCTGTGACAGCAGCCACAGCCGTTGCGCCGTAGCCGAATCGGTTGCCGCCGGGGCGGCCTCCGCGATCTGACAGTCGGCCAGGTAAGCGCCGCCGCGGCCGGCCAAGGACGGCTCGGTGGCGGCCCACACGGTGGTGGCGGCGGCTTGCGCCACGGACTTCATGTTCTCGGGGGCGAATGTCTCGCCGCCCATTGCGAACAGCTTCTTGACGGTTGCCCGCTCCATGTAGCGGCCGAGGTTGGTCGCGCAGGTGCCCGGATGGACGGCCAGCGCGGTGATGCCGGCTCCTTCGACGCCATTGGCGCCCCAGCGCCTGTGCAATTCCACCGTCATCAGGATATTCGCGGATTTGGCCTGACCGTAGGCCAGAAACGTGTCGTAACCGCGCCGGTCGAAGTTGATGTCATCGAGATCGATACCCCAGTTCCGGTGCGCCTCGGAGGTCACCGTGACCACCCGGGCATCACCCGACGCCGCGGCCGCCGCGCGCAGCTGGGGCAGCAGCAATGTCGTCAGCTGGAAGTGCCCGAGGTGGTCGATGCCGAACTGCAGCTCGAACCCGTCGGCGGTCGTTTCGTGCGGCGTGAACATCACGCCCGCGTTGTTGATCAGGATGTCGATCTGCGGATATTGCGAGGCGATCGTCTGGGCCGCCGCACGCACGCTCGCCAGGCGCGCCAAGTCCAGCGGCACCGGATGGATTCGCGGCGTCAGCTCACCCAGCTCGAGCCATTCGCTGCCGGCGCGGAAAGTCTCGGGATCCCGCACCGCCGCAACGACGTCCGCGCCCGCGGATGCCAATGCGGCAACGGTCTGCAGTCCGAGACCGCTGGACGCGCCGGTCACCACGGCCGTCTTGCCGGTCAGGTCGACACCGGCGATCACGTCGTCGACGGTGGTGGCAAACCCAAGCAATGACGTCTCCTTCAGTCTCCAGCGGCCAGCAGGTCAGCCAGCGCCAAACCTAGATTGTGCAGATTGGTTGGCAACGCGTAGGTGGTGTCTAACCGCCAGTTGACGAGTGCTCCGGATAGCGCCCCGACGATGATGTCCGCCACGATCTGTGGGTCGTGCCGCGTGTGCACCTCGCCGCGGGCGAGCCCGTCCTTGACGAGTTCGACGAACGTCTCGTGGAACGGCGAACCGCGCTGAGCGCCGTAGTCGGCCGCGGCCATCATCTCGCCGATCATCTCGCGATAAGTCTCGCCGGAATCGACCAACGTGGTTGCGATGTCGTCGAATACGGTGACGAGGCGTCGCGGGATCGGCTCGGCGCTCCTCGAGAAGACCACGTCATGCAGGTTGACCAGCCGGCTCTCGGCCAGTGCGCGGACCATGTCCTGGCGGGTGGCGAAGTGGTTGAAGAAGGTGCGGCTGGCGATGTCGGCCCGCTCGCAGATCTCGTCGATTCGGGTCGCCGAAACACCTTGGCTCAGAAACAACTCGAACGCCGAAGCCAGGATGCGTTCGCGTAGTTCGTTCTTGCGCCGCTCGGCGCGATTCATTGCGATGTCCTAGCCAGGCGCCACAGTGGGATGACGACCTCGGGATCGCATTCCTCTTCGACGATCCACTTGCACATCCGGCGGATGGGTTCGATGGCGTCTTGGGGCATGGCGATGGCAACGCTGCACGCGTAGCCCAGGCTGGTCAGTCGCTGCGCCCCGAACAATGGAAGGATGTCCCGCAGTTGGCGTTTAAGGGATTCCGGATAGATGCCGATGGTTTGAGTGTAGGCGTTGACCGCTCGGGTGACCTGGTCGATGTCGTCGACGGGCACGATGTTGGCCACCCGGCCCGACAGCATCGGCGCGTAGTCGACGGGTTCGTCGAACTGGGACACCACGATCGCACCTTCGCGCCGCTCGCCGCCGAAGACCCGGTAGAAGTCGTCGGTCATCCGCGACGTCTCGAGGTGCTCGAACAGGTCACGGTTGGGGTATAACGGCGGGGTGCTGATGAATTCCGGCAGCGTCGATGAGTTCCCGGTAGATCATCTCGCCGAGCTTGTTCGCCTTCGCCAGGCCGGCGTCGTCGGTTCCCGACGAGCGCGTAGATGACCCGGGCGTTGGCGCACCCTTCCTGGTTGGCCACGCCGATGTCGATGGCGGCGCGTTGCGCGACTTCGCGCATGGTGGCTTCGTCGGTGAAGGCTTCTGCGCCGATGATGGTGGCGCTGCGCTTGGGGTCTAGCGCGATCAGTTCCAGACCGGGCTGGATGTAGCGGGTGACGTGCTTGACCGACGCCAATCCACCCCAGGCGACGATCTTTTCGACATACCGCGGCTGGTATAGCACGTCCTCGACCGCCAGATCGCCACCTTTCCAGTAGCCGACCACCAGGTGCCTCGTGATCGGGTGATCGGGCGCCACGTCGGCGAGGGTGCGGGCGATGGCGATGGCCGTCAGCGGGTCGTTGGATGGTGCTTTGATGATCGTGTCGCAGCGGGCGATCACCGAACGCAGGATGGTGACCGCAGAAACCAAGCCGCCGTTGCCTGCCGGGATATGCAGTACCCGTGACCCGAAAGCGCGCACCCGCAGTTCCCGGCCATCGGAAAGCCTTTGCGGCACCCAGCCATTCAGGTAGTCCAGGCCGACCTGTGTGTCGGCGACTTCCAGCACGTGCTGGCGGCTGAAGATCGGGCGCAGCACACGGTAGCTGTTGCGCATCATCTCGGCGGGTAAAACGTTGGCCAGCAGCGATGCTTCGTAGGCTTCCTGCAGGTGGGTGTTCGTGTCGAAATCCAGCGCGTCGCCGAGGGCTTCGAGGACATCGAGGATCTCGTCGAAGCCGACGTCGTAGAGGTCGGCCATCTCGCCGGGGCTCTTCAGCGGCAGCCGTTCGACATACTTCGCCATGTCGGGCGCCTGGAATTGGGCGGCCCCGTCCCGGGTTCCGAACGACACCAAGTCGTCGACGATTACCTGTCCGCGCAGGAACAGCGGGACCGTGTAAGCGGCACCTGTCACAGTTCCAGGCCCTTCATGAAGTCGATGGCCTCGTTCTGCACCTCCTGCGTGGCCGCACAGGTGATGCGGTCGTCTCTCGATTTCCGAGCCCTGCTTTTCGCTGTAACGAATGATGTCTTTCTCGAAAGCAACGCTGCTACGTCCACACGGGCACTGCAGATCCCAGTCGATGGTGACCTCGTCGCCCGAGATCACCCCACCCCAGTGGGCCCGGAGCAGGATGTCGTAGACCGCGGCACGGCCGGTTTGGCGCCCGGTGCGCGGCAGTGGCTCGCTGGTGTCGGGATCGAGGACGAACGGGATGACCCACGGCATCACGTGATAGCGGCCCTCCTCACATGCCCAGTGGAAGGTGCTGGACTCGGAAAAGCCGTAGCCCTCCTGAATCTTGTCGACGCCGAGGAATTCGGTGATGATGTCGCATGAAATCCGGTGGCAGCGCAACGCCCTTCATGCCACCGCCGGTGAGGATGGCCGAGTCTTTGGCGAAGACGTTCGTGACGCCGCGTTCCAGGCCGGCCTTGGCGATCTCGTACATCTGGGGGTAGGCGCTGGTCATGAAAACCCGTTTGCCCTTGCAGCGTTTCGGCGAGCTTGGTGAAGAAGGCGTCCAATTCCTGGGGCTGGCGCAGCTGCATGGCGATGAACTCGTCTTTGCGTGCCGCCAGCGCCGGGTCGATCTCCAGCCGGTCGAGTTCGCCGCGGGATGCCGCCGCCCGCATTTTCGATGCCAGGAACATCAGGTCGGTTTCCACCGATCCTGGATAGAGCGGATGGAATTTCGACTCGTCGCCGCCGGTGAAGCCCTGTTTGATCATCTGCGCGATGCGCAGGTGCCCCAGTTTTCCGCTGGCGAAGTTGGGCCAGATCACGTCGACGTTCGGGTTGAGTTCTTCGTCGGTGGGCTCTTGGCCGAAGGTTTGAAACAGGCAGATCTTCCAGAGCTCCATGCCGTCCACCGCGCCGTGCTTGTCCTTGGGCAGGATCGATATCGTGCCGGTGGTGCCGCTCGAGGTGATCACCTGCAGCGGTGTCTGTTCGTCGAGCAGGTCGATCCAGTCGTCGATGCTCTTGCACCCCTGCGCGTCGACGTCCGATAGGTCGTAGCTGGTCAGCTTGTCCAGCCACTTGGTCATCAGGTCGAACCGCTTCTTGTCGATCAGCATCGGCGGGTACGACTTGAACGCCGTATGGGAGAACATCAGCGGAACAACGTCATTGAATTCAATGAGTTCGGTGATCCCGAGCCGATCGGCCAACTTACGCAGCATCTCGATGCTCTGGTGATGTTGCTGGAAGCGGATACCCATGGCCCGGCGCTGCAGGTCCTCGAGTTCGGCGCGCCGATGGTGTGCATCTGCGTGTAGGACTGCCCGAAGAACTGGATCGGGTCGTCCATGAACTCCGTAACCGACTTCGTCGTTGGCGCGCTGCATCCGCCGATGCTAACTCTGACGTGCAGGCTGAATGCAATAATGCAGTTGCAGTGCACATTGAAAGCGTGGTCGGTGTGTGGCACCGACCGCCGCTGATAGCCAAAGGTCACCCGTATGCGGTAATAGATATTGCTTTGCCACCACTGACCAGCGGTATTGATAGAGGGTTTCGAGTGAAAGTCCACTTGCAAGTAGAGGGATCGCCGGGCCGGGTGGCCGCACATGCGGCCGAACTCGCGGAACTGGGCGCCGACGGCGCCTTTACCTTCGAGGGTCCGAACGACGTATTCCTGCCGTTGGTGGTCGCCGCCGGGCAGCCGTCGCTGGACCTGATGACCAACGTCGCGATCGCCGGTCCGCGCAGCCCGCTGCACCTGGCGCACATGGCATACGACTTGCAGATCTACAGCCAGGGGCGGTTCCGTCTGGGATTGGGTTCCCAGATCAAAGTGCACATCGAGAAGCGCTATGGCTCGCAGTGGGCGAAACCCGCGGCCAAGATGGCCGAAACGGTGGCGGCGATCAAGGCGATCTTCGCCGCCTGGGAAGGGCAGGCGCCGTTGAACTTCCGCGGTGAGTACCACACGCACACCCTGATGCCGCCGAACTTCAACCCGGGTCCAAACCCGTTTGGCACCCCACCGGTGCTGATGGGTGCACTCGGGCCGATCATGACCCGCAAAGCGGCCGAGGTCGCCGACGGTCTATTGGTGATGCCGTTCAACAGCGCCCGGCACTTCGCCGAGCGCACGGTGCCGGCGCTCACCGAAGGTCTGCGCCGATCCGGGCGGGCGCCCGGGGACTTTCAGGTGGTGGCACAGGCCATGGTGGCAGTCGGGCGCACCGAGGCTGAACTGCGCACGGCCGTTGGCGCCGTAGCGATGTTGATCGCCTTCTATGGATCGACCCCGGCCTACCGGCCGGTCCTCGAGGTCGAAGGATGGGCCGAGGTCCAGCCCGAACTCAACACCCTGTCCAAAGTGGGAAAGTTCGCCGAGATGAGAGCGCTTATCAGCGACGAGATGGTGGCTCGCATTGGTGTGGTCGGGACGCCGGAGCAGTGCGCGGCCGAAATCGGCCGTCGCTATGGTGCGCACGCGAGCGACGTCTGCTGTTACTTTCCCGGCTACTCGCCGCTGGGTGCCCAGATCGCCGATCTCATCGAAGCGTTGCACAAGACGCCAGCCCTGCCGTGACCGATCTGACGGTCAGCGTCGCCGACGGAGTCGCGCTGGTCACCCTCAACCGGCCAGAGCGGCGAAATGCGTACACCGGGCAGATGGGTGAGCTGCTCAACCGCGCCTACCGAGATTGCGACAACGACGACGGCGTACGCGCGATCGTGCTCACCGGTGCGGGCGACGCCTTCTGCGCCGGCGCCGACTTCGCCACGGCAACAAATCCCTTCGACAGCCCGCCAGAAGACGTCGCGTTCACGGCCTCGCCGACCGATCCCGCCGCGTTCGAACTGCGCACCCCCGTTATCGCGGCGGTCAACGGCCATGCCATCGGAATCGGTCTGACCATCGCCTTGCAGGCCGACATCCGGATCATGGCCGTCGACGCCAAATACGCTGTCGCGCAGGTTCGGCGGGGCGTCTTACCGGACTGCATGTCGCATTGGACATTGCCGCATCTGGCAGGCGGCGCGGTGGCGGCTGACCTTCTTCTGACGGGGCGCACTTTCAGCGGCACAGAGGCCGCGGCGATGGGCATCGCGACCCGAGCACTGTCCGCCGGTGAGGTGCTCGAACATGCGATGGGGGTCGCGCGCGATATCGCCGTCAATGTCGCGCCGATGTCGGCAGCGCTGAGCAAACGCCTGCTCTGGGACACCTTGATCAAGGGCTATACGCCGCGCCAGGTCGCCGACTTGGAGACGGAGCTGCATCGCCGGGTGATGGGCAGCGCCGATGCCCGCGAAGGCGTCGAGGCGTTTATCGAGCGACGTGCTCCGCGTTGGAGCATATCGGTGTCGGAAGAGTGGGAGCCGTTGCCGGAGTGCTGATTAGCTGCAAATCAGAGATGTTCGCGTAGGTAGTCCACCGATTTGCGACGGAATTCTTTCATTGCCGGCGCCTTCCCGGCGAGGCCGTCTGCGCCGTGGTACATCCCCGGAACGGTGACGAGCTCGCACGGAACATCGCAGGCCTTCAATGCTTCTGCGTACGAGACGGATTCGTCGTAAAAGAGATCAAGGTCGCCGACTCCGATCCAGGCCGGCGGTAGGCCTGACAGCTCGGTGCGCCGGGCTGGTGCCGCGTAGTCGGGGGCGTCGGACAGTCGCGGCGGCCGGCCCAGGTATGCCGTCCACGCGAAGCGATTGCCCTGCGGGGTCCACATGAACTTCCCTCGCCCGAAATGGTTGTCGCGAAGGGTCGTACGGTCGTCGATCATGGGATAGACCAGCACTTGGGCACGCAACGCAATGCCCTCGTCGTGCGCGCGTTGCGCAACGGCTGCCGACAGTCCTCCGCCGGCGCTGGAACCGGTGACCGCGATCCGATCGGGATCGATGCGTAGCTCATCGGCGTGGTCGCGCATCCATAGCAGCGTCGCCATGCAGTCGTCGAGCGCGGCGGGGAACGGGTGCTCGGGTGCGAGGCGGTAGTCCGGTGAGACCACGACGGCGTCGAGGTCACGGGCCAACCCTCCGGTGCCCGAGGTCTCCATTTGCGGCGAGCCCATGATCAGGCCGCCACCATGAATCCATAGAACTGCCGGGCCACGTTGTGGATTCGGCTCGGCTGGCGCGGTGATCAGTACGGGGATGGGTGAGTTGCCGGGGACATGTCTCCTGGTTACTTCGACGCCTGGTCCGGGGCGTGTCTTGACCCGATAAAATTGTCGACTCAACAGGAGTGTCCGCGTTGTGGGGGCGCCGGTTAACAGAGGTAGCAGCGGGCTGCGAAGGTCGGCGGCTACCTCGGCTAGGGCGTCACGAGAGGTTACATAGCGTCGGCCGACTGCAGCGGCCACGGTCAGGGCGGCAAGTGTCGAGGCGTTCTTTACCAACGTTGCAGGGTCCGGACTCAACACCCTGACGCCCCCAGACCCTGACGAAGTTTGCGGCTCGCAACTGAAGATACTAGCTGTTCAGGCGGTGAGGACGGCGGTAACGTCGTCGTCATGCTGTTTGCGGCCCTGCGTGACATGCAATGGCGAAAGCGGCGCCTCGTTATCGCGGTCGTCAGCACCGGACTGATCTTCGGGATGACGCTCGTTCTGACTGGGCTCGCGAATGGCTTTCGGGTGGAGGCCCAGCACACGGTCGATTCGATGGGCGTCGACGCATTCGTGGTCAAGACCGGCGCGGCCGGACCGTTCCTCGGCTCCACACCGTTCCCCGACGTTGACCTGGCTCGGGTAGCCGGTGAACCCGGTGTCGTGGCCGCCGCCCCACTCGCCTGCGTGGGAACGATCATGAAGGAGGGCGTGTCAGGGCGAAACGTCACGGCCTTCGGCGCGCCTGGGCACGGACCCGGCATGCCGCGGGTCTCAGAGGGCCGCGCGCCATCGAGGCCGGACGAAGTCGCGGCGTCCAGCACGCTGGGCCGGCACCTCGGCGACACCATTCAGGTCGGCGCCCACAACTTGCGCATCGTCGGCATCGTGCCCAATTCGACTGCCCTGGCGAAGATCTCCAACATCTTCCTGACGACGGAAGGCCTACAGCAGGTGGCGTACAACGGGCAGCCGATGGTCACGTCGATTGGGATCAATGGCACACCCCGAGGGCTCCCCGACGGCTACCAGACCTTCGATCGAACGGGCGCGGTCAACGACCTATTGCGTCCGTTGAAGGTCGCCGTGAATTCGATCTCGATCGTGGCTGTCGTGCTGTGGATCGTGGTGGCGCTGATCGTCGGATCAGTGGTGTACCTCTCCGCGCTCGAGCGCCTGCGCGACTTCGCGGTGTTCAAGGCGATTGGTGTTCGGACGCGGTCGATTCTGCTGGGACTCGCGCTACAGGCGCTGGTCATCGCGTTGCTTGCGGCGGCGGTGGGTGTCCTCCTCGCACAGCTATTGGCACCGTTGTTCCCGATGATTGTCGTGGTTCCGACGGGTGCTTACCTGGCGCTACCGTTAATCGCGATTGTGATCGGTCTGTTGGCCAGCGTCGCTGGCCTGAGGCGCGCGGTGACCGTCGATCCGGCGCTCGCCTTCGGAGGTCCCTGACCGATGGGCGATCTGAGCATTCGAGACCTAGTCGTCGAGTACTCCAGCGGTGGCTACGCTCTGCGCCCGATCAACGGCCTGAACCTCGACGTGAAAGCCGGGTCGCTGGTGATCCTGCTCGGTCCTAGCGGCTGCGGGAAGACGACGTTGCTGTCGTGCTTGGGCGGCATTCTGCGGCCGAAGTCTGGGACGATCAAGTATGGCGGCATCGACGTCACCGCGCTTGATGGCCGGGAGCTGGCGAAATACCGGCGCGACACGGTAGGCATCGTCTTCCAGGCGTTCAACCTAGTGCCTAGCCTCACGGCTCTCGAGAACGTGATGGTTCCGCTGCGGGCGGCCGGGATGTCGCGCGCGGCCTCGCGTCGACGTGCCGAGGAATTGCTGACGCGCGTCAACCTTGCAGAGCGCATGAAACATCGACCGGGCGATCTCAGCGGCGGGCAGCAGCAACGCGTCGCAGTCGCACGCGCGATCGCGCTGGAGCCGCCGTTGATCCTCGCCGACGAGCCGACCGCGCACCTGGACTTCATCCAGGTGGAAGAGGTGCTGCGGCTGATCCGCTCGCTCGCGGAGGGCGAACGCGTGGTGGTGGTCGCGACCCACGACAGCCGGATACTGCCCATGGCTGATCGCGTCGTCGAGCTGGCACCCGCGCTGGCATCGACCAACCGGCTCCCCGAAACAATCCACCTCAAAGCCGGCGAAGTGGTGTTCGAACAGTGCACAATGGGCGATCTGATCTATGTGGTTTCCGAAGGTCAGTGCGAGATCGTGCACGAATTAGCTGACGGCGGAGAGGAATTGGTCAAAGTGGCTGGTCCGGGGGACTACTTCGGCGAAATCGGTGTGCTTTTTCACATGCCGCGCTCGGCGAAGGTACGTGCACGCACCGATGCGACCGTCGTCGGTTACACCGCGCAAGCGTTCCGCGAGCAGCTGGGTGTAGCGGGCATTGCTGCGCTGATCGGCCATCGCGATCTTGCGGAGAGCAATCCTCAGTGACTGATTAGGGCGCTGAGCGATGCTGTTGCGCTATTCGCTGCCAAGCAGCTCAACATCATCGCGCAGCTGATTCTCGGATTACTCGTAAGTAAGGACGCGACATGGGATTACGCGGACAGGCCGCGATCGTCGGTTACGTGGAGCTTCCGCCCGAGCGGATGAACAAAGCGACGCCGGCACCGTTCGCCATCGAGCAATGGGCCGAACTCAGCGCCGCCGCGCTGGCGGATGCGGGACTGCCGGGCGACGTCGTCAACGGCATCGTGGCCTCGCACCTGGCCGAGTCGGAGATCTTCGTACCCTCGACGATCGCTGAATATCTCGGGGTAGGAGCGCGGTTCGCGGAGCATGTGGATCTCGGTGGAGCCAGTGCCGCGGCGATGGTGTGGCGGGCCGCAGCCGCGATCGAACTCGGAATCTGTGACGCCGTGCTATGCGCGCTGCCCGCCCGCTACATCACGCCGACCTCCAAAAAGAAGCCCCGACCCAGGGTCGATGCGATGTTCTTTGGATCATCGAGCAACCAATACGGTTCTCCACAAGCCGAATTCGACATCCCTTACGGCAACCTCGGGCAGAACGGGCCCTACGGCCAGGTAGCCCAGCGCTATGCGGCGGTCTATGGCTATGACGAGCGGGCGATGGCGAAGATCGTCGTCGACCAGCGGGTCAACGCCAATCACACCGACGGCGCGATCTGGAAGGACAAGCCGCTCACCATCGACGACGTGCTGGACAGCCCCGTCATCGCCGATCCGTTGCACATGCTGGAGATCGTGATGCCCTGCGTCGGCGGCGCGGCAGTCGTCGTCGCCAGCGCCGACGTCGCGAAACGCGCGCGCAACCGCCCGGTCTGGATCAAGGGATTCGGCGAACATGTGCCGTTCAAGACTCCGACGTATGCGAAGGACCTGCTGCACACTCCCATCGCGGCGGCCGCGGACACCGCTTTCGGCATGACGGACCTCGGCCGTGACCAGATGGACATGGTGTCGATCTACGACTGCTACACGATCACCGTGTTGCTGTCGTTAGAGGATGCCGGCTTCTGCGAAAAAGGCAAGGGCATGGAGTTCGTCGCCAACCACGATCTCACCTTCCGGGGCGACTTCCCGCTCAACACCGCAGGCGGCCAGCTCGGTTTCGGTCAGGCGGGTTTGGCGGGCGGCATGCACCACGTGTGCGACGCCACTCGCCAGATCATGGGGCGCGCGGGTGCGGCCCAGGTGGCCGACTGCAACCGCGCCTTCGTTTCCGGGAACGGCGGAATCCTGTCCGAACAGACAACCCTCATCCTGCAAGGCGATTGAGCGAAAGAGATTTCATGGCCCTTAGTTTCGAGCGTCCAATGCCGGTCAAAACGGCTACCAGCGCGCCATTTTGGGATGCGCTGGCCCAACATCGCATCGTCATCCAGTATTCACCGTCCTTGCAGGCTTATGTGTTCTATCCACGGGTCCGCGCCCCCGGTACGTTGGCCGACGACCTGGAGTGGCGCGAGATTTCCGGCTTAGGCACGTTGTACTCCTACACCATTGCGCGCAGGCCGGTGAGTCCGCATTTTGCCGACGCCGTTCCGCAGTTGCTTGCGATCGTGGAATGGGACGAGGGGCCAAGGTTTTCCACCGAGATGGTGAATGTCGATCCGGCCGAGCTGCGGGTCGGTATGCGGGTGCGGCCGGTGTTCTTCGATTACCCCGAACACGACGTGACCCTGCTGCGTTACGAACCCGCAACGTAGGCGCCGGCGTCACCGCAGCTGCTCGGTCGGCACCGAGTAGCGGTCCTGGTAAGCGCGCACCCGGTTACGAACCTCGGCGGCGTCCAGGCCGGTGTCCGACCAGGTGTAGCGGCCACGTCCGCCGTCGGAAGGGTGTGCCGCGAGGAAGTCCCGCATTTTCTGTTCGGTGTCGGGCCGCAGCTCGCGGCCCAGCTTCTGATAGATGCCGCGGATCGTCGTCCAGGGATCGTTCATGAAGTCAGCGAACTGAACATCGATCACGCGGCCGGCGGGCACGGCGCCGCTGTCGCGCAAGGCCATCCCACGGTCTAGGCCGACGACGATCTCCTCATAGGACTGGGCCGCGCACTCGGCGATGTTCGATTCGTCGCTGCCCATCCGTCGCAGGTGGTGGGTCAGTGCGGCGATCGACGAGATGACGTTGAGCGGATCGCGGTGCGTCTGCACGATCAACGCATCGGGGTATTCGGTCAGCAGCGCGTCCAGCTGCCACAGGTGTGCCGGCGATTTCAATACCCACTGCCCCGGAACGCCAGACTGTAGATGCTGCAAGAAGATTCGGTGATAACGGTAGGCGCCGGCGTGATCCGCCTCGTACAGCAACCAGCGATAGTAGCTGGGCAGGCGGTACTGCACGGTGAAGATCATGCTGGTGAACTCGCTGGCCGTGATCCGGACGCACTCCTGCCCGACGAGAGCGCCCATCGGGTGAAATGCCAGGAACCCGGGGATGATCTGCTCGGAGAGTTCGAGGCTGGCCTGCGTCGCCGCGATGCGCGGATCGCTGTGATAGGTCTCGGGCTGCGGGACCGGACAGGGCGCATCGACCTCCCAGGTCAGCGGCGCGCGTAGGTCGGGATCCTGTGCGAGCAGATCGTAAAGGATCGTGGTTCCGGTGCGGGGCTGGCCGACGATGAAGATCGGCGCGGTGATTGGCTTGGTGGCGATCTCGGGGTTTTGGTTGCGCCAGGCGATCACGTCAAGCCGGTTCTTCAAGGCGCGCAAGATGTCGAGGTACGCGATCTCCACACCAATTGCCGATAACCGCGCCTCGTTCACCAGCCCGTCGGTGACACGGTCCAGCCCAGGCTGCCAGCCATCCTCACCGAAATCGTCGCTGCCCGCTTCGTCGCAGGCCGTGGCGATGAGTCGTGCTGGGTTGAAACGCTCCTGCAGCGTCACGACCGCTCCTCGCGTCGGCGCACCGACACCGCGACTGCGGGTGGTTCGGGGTTGTCCAGCCAACGCACCACCACGAATCCGCGTTGCCGGCCGCCGGTGTCGAGCCAGTGACCGAATCCGAAGTCCTCGCCGGAGATCGCTATCCGCACCCGCCCGTCGGCGCCCGGTTGCACCGCACGGCTGGTCACCGAGCTGTGCCGGCGGCGCGGCTCAAGGCACTCATGCCAGATGTTCTCCAGCGTGACGTTCCAGTACCTGGTGTCGGGCGGCTCGATGTCGAGCACCAGTGCCTGGTCGGGGTCGAGCCGGAAGGTCCCCATCATGTACAGGTTGTCCGGGGTGGTATCGGCTGCGCCCAGATCGGCGGCCTCGGCCGTCAGCAGCGTGTTGGGGGTCGTCAGTAGCTCGGGTTTGATGGTGCGGTGCAAGGTAACGAGTTTCATCAGCGACCATGCCATCGCGGTGAACTGGTCGGCGAGTTCGCGGTCGGTCAGCGGTGTCACCGGGTCGGGGTTGAGGGACTCGATCCGCATGGTGGCTAACTCTTCGGAGGCGGGATCGCCGATGTACTCCCGGACGACGACCGATGATGCGTCTTGGGGGATTTGCACCCACCGCGCGCCGGCGAGGTCAGCTGGTTCGTCCGACGAGAGAATCAGTGCGAATTCGCCGCCGGTCAGGTCCAGGTCGACGTCGCTGACGTAGTTGGACATCCGCCGTGGAGTCAGGCCGCTGCCGGCGAGGATCTGGAATCCGAGGTAGGCGGTTGTGCCCCGGGTGCCGGTGATCCGGTAACGCCGGTCGCCGCGGATCATCGCCAGGTAGTAGGCGCCGTCGGGATTGGGGCCACCGATCATCCTGGTCGGCGAACACATATCGAAGAACGACGGGCGGTCCGGGTCGGCCTCGACGGACAGTTGAGCGCACAACGACGACACCCGGGCGATGACCCGCAGCCCCTCGCGGAGTTCCCGCTCGGACTCGGCGTCCTCGGTCACGATCTTGGTGACGTCAGCGAGCATCTGCTGGAAGAACTGCCATGCGGCCGGCGCCAGATCTTGAGACTTCGCCAGATCTTGAGTCATCGTCTTATACTTAGACTATGTCTCACGCCCTGTCCAGTGCGATGCCACCGTCCGCGCGGAGGCGGGCGGCCACCCGGGGGCGCATCGCGGAGGCGGCCGCGCGACTGGTTGCCGAGGTTGGCCTGGCGGGGGCAACGGTGGACCACATCGCGGATACGGCCGACATCGGCCGGGCTACCTTCTTCCGCTACTTCAACTCCAAGGAGGATGCCGTCGCCGAGGGCATGAATGCTCATTGGCTTGGTCGGATCACTACCGCACTAGCTGGCCAACCGGCCGGCCTGACGGCGACCGACGCCGTCCTGGGCGCCTTTCACGAGTTGGCTCTCGGCTTCGCCGAAATCGAGGACCAGGTGCGTGAATTGGCCACGCTCACCAGGTCGTCGGAGACCCTGGAAGCCTGGACACTGCACATTTACGTCCGGTACGAATCGGCGATCGCCGAGTTAGTTGCACCGCGGATGCCGGACTTGGTTTCCCAGGATTCCAGGCCGCGCCTGCTCGGTGCGCTGGCGATGGCGGCGGTGCGCATCGCCCTCGACGACTGGCTCTGCCACGGAGGGTCACTGCCGGACCGGGTGCGTGCGGGCATGGCTGCGCTCACCATCGCCTAAGCGCCGCGGCTATTCCGCTGGCCCCGCACCCGCTTGCGATGTTTTCACCATGACACTGGCAGCTCGCTGAGCCCGCCGGCCAGCACAATACGACACACCCGCAATGTTGGGGGTTCAACCGTGAGCCGCGTGACCCGCATGGGTGGAAATCGTGGAATCAATTGGCTCAAGACTGTTTTCAGTTCGATCAGCGCCAGTGGAGCGCCGATGCAATAGCGCGCCGTATCCGAACGTCAGGTGAGCGGTATGTTTGCGGAAAAGGTCTACGGAATCCGGATCGATGATCGAAGAGGAGTCCACGGTGCCGATATTCATGGTCGAGCGCACCTTCGCCGAGGAATTGGAACCCAACCTCGACGCCGCCGATGGAATCAATCGGATCAACGCCGATGAGGGCGTTCGCTGGCTGTACTCGTTTCTGTCGGCCGACAAACGAAAGACGTACTGCCTATACGAGGCACCGTCGCCGGAGGCCATCAGAACCGCGGCCGCTCGTGCCGGTCTTCCCGCCGACGTCATCGTCGAGGTAAACCAGCGCGTCACGCCGGACGGTGCTTTGTCCGACATCTGAGCCTCATCCGAGCAGCTCATGATCCGCGGCGTACATCGCCGCCTGGGTTCGGTTCGCAGCTCCGGTCTTGATCAGGATGCTGCGAACATGGTTGGCCGCCGTGTTGATGCTGATGTAGAGGCGTTCGCCGATCGCCCGATTGCTTAGCCCCGCGGCCAACAGCCGCAAGACCTCGACCTCTCGCTCCGTCAGACCGTCTGGGCCCGTTGTCAGCAACGCATCCACTAAGTCGAGAACCCGGACCTGGCCGATCGGCGCGGCAATACCGCGGGCCTCGTCGGCCAGGCGTCGGGCTTCGTCGGTGCGACCTCGTGACGCGGCAAATAGCGCCTGCCGGGCAAGCGTCTCCGTGACATGAACCATCGAGCCCATCCGCCGGTCCATCTCAAGTGCAGCGCCGAAATGACGCTCGGCCGCACCCTTGTCGCCGCCAAGCGCCGCGATCCGGGCGAGGTATCGGTCGGCACTGCCGAACAACGCGACGAACTGACCGGCCACCAGGTTCTTGCCGACATAGCGGGCGACGAAAGGGCGCAGCGTGTGAATCGCTTCGCGGTTGCCCAGCGTTAACGCCGCCTCGACCATGAACACAAGCTCCATCGGCCACTGCGCCTCATCGGTGCGGTCGCCGGGGTTGCGGTTGAGCAGGTGATTCAGTGCGCGGGTCATGCCAACTTCGCACTCGAGCTCGGTATACAGCGCAAGCAAGCCTGGCACCCAGCGTCCGGCGAATGTCTCGCTGCCGTCGACGAACCCGGCGAATCTCTTTAGGTCTCCGGATTCGCGGCGGATCATGAACATCTGGACCCCGTGCGAGCCTTCGATGTCCTCTGCACCGAACAAATCACCCGTGCGCAAAGCGATGTCAGACCACCGTTGGGCACCGGCGAAGTCGCCGCGCAGATAGGCTAGCGCTTGCTCGACGCACGCGCCGACGAAGCCGAACACGGGTTGTCCGCAGGCTTGGGCTCGCCGCATGTCGGCGGTCGACGCGGCCAGGTCATCGGGCCGGCCCGCCAAATAGCTGACCATGGCGCGGAAATGCGAGGCCGCCCCCAGCGCCTCGTAGTCGCGGCGCGATATCGCGATCCGCGAGGCCTCGGCTGAACGCTCCAATTGGATTTCGCACATCTCGGGGGTGAGACCGTGCCACAGGCTTGTCTTCAGAGTGTGCAGCATCACCGCTGGCTCGTCGGCGATTCGCGCACGTTCGATGGCGTGGCTACCGATTTCGCGAGCACGTGCCGCCTCGCCGGCAAATGCCAGCGCTCGCCCAAAACTGCCAAGAGCCTGCACGAAGCGTGGGTCGTCGGCGGTCAACCCGCAGGATTCCAGCGCGGATGCCAGCAGATCGGCAGCCTTCGAGTCTGCCTGCCCGCGTCGCCAATTCGCGTCCTCGTAGCCGACGGCCGCCTCGAGGCGGATGAGCGGGTCGTCCATCGCGCTAATGCGTTCGTAGATGGCCCGCGCCTGGGCAAAATCGCCGGCGCGTACATGATTCGTGGCCGCATCGAGGTCCATCCTTGCCCGATCCGCGAGGCTCAGCGCGGGAAGCGACGCTGCCCGCTCGAACCATTTGGCCGCGTCCTCATACGCCAGGCTCTGTTCGGCCATCCGGGCCGCCTGGCGCGCGTATCGCAAAGCCTGCTCGTGGTAGCCCAGTACGTGTGCCCGCAGGTAGTGGTTGGCCAGGCGGGGAACTACTGATGGGTCCGCGCGCCCTTCGAGCGCCTCTGCGGCGCGCGCGTGCATGATCCGAAGTCGCGACGCCGCCATCCCGCCGAGCACGGCCTCGCGGGTGAGCGCGTGCACGAACGAGAACTCGCCGTCGGAGTCGTGAACCGCCCGGACCAGCCCGACGGCTTCGGCTGAATCGATCGCCGCCAGAGTCGCGGTGAGATCGGACTCGCTGGTCGCGATGAGCGCGGGCAGATCAAACGTTTCGCCCAGCACCGCTGCTTGCTCAATAACCTCCCGGACGGTGACACCCAGTCCGCCAAGGCGGCGGCCGATGGCATCTCCGATCGACGCCGGGACGGTCTGTTGCACACCCAGCGTGGCTATCCCGCCCCGGATTTCCAGGTCGTTGACCAGTTCGGTCAAGAAGAACGGATTGCCGCCGGTTTTGTCCCGAAGCAGGGCAGCGGCCGTGCGAGCCGATGCAGGGGCGAGCTGCTGGGTTCGGCCGACGAACTCGGCGATCGCCTCAGTGTCGAGGCCCGCGAGATCCAGACGCCGGATGCCGTCGAACCGGTGCAGTTCAGCAAGCCGGGTGGTGAGTTCGTCGGAGCGGTCCGGTTCGGTGGTGCGGAACGTGGCCACCACCAGCATGCGGACATCGGCGCAGCCGTTCAGCACGTGTTCGAGCATCGCGAGGGTGGGCAGTTGCGCCCAATGCAGGTCGTCGAGTATCAACGCGATCGGGCGATCGATCGCCAAGCGCCGCAGGAAGCCGGTCAGTGCGTCGAAAAGGGCGCGCCGGGCTATCCCGTCCTGCTCCGCTGGGCCGCTATCGGGCAGATGCCGATCTACCTGGACAGTCAGCCGCCGTAGCTGTGGTCCCGCGTCTTCCAGCGCGTCCGCCATCGAACCCGGTGGAGCGGCGATCAGCAGGCGATCCAGCGCAGCGGCGAACGGTGCGTAAGGGACATCCGCATCAGCGGTCGAGCTGCCCACGAGCACCGCAACGCCGTGGTCGGCAAGCGTGCCGGCCACCTCGGCGGCCAGGCGCGTCTTGCCGGCGCCGGGTTCACCGCCGATGAACACCGCCTGGCGGTTGCCGCCCTCGACCCGCTCCCAGGCCTGCTCGAACGCCACTAATTCGGCAACGCGACCTACCAGCGGGCCGCGGCGGAGTGCGGTCAGTTCGGCTGGTAGCGGGGGTGGCACCCACTGCGCCATGCTCTCAAGGTAACCGCGGCTCCGCTGGCCGGTCGATAGTCAGATCTGACTAGCGTGGCGCGTCTCGGAAATGCTTTGTTCGGGTCATGACGCGCGACCTCCTCGCCTCGTAGCGTCGCGGTATCAAGACCTGCGAAGCACGAGAAGGTGTGGCTCATGAACCTGACAACCGCAACCAACGATCTACGCACCATGCTGGGCGCGGAGGTAATCCGCCCCGAGGACCCGGGATACGACGAGGCTCGGGCGCTTCACAACGCGATGATCGACAAGCGGCCGGCGGTGATCGTGCGCTGCGGTTCCGCCGCCGACGTCGTGACCGCTCTCGAGTTCGCGCGAAAGTCGGAACTCGCGATCGCCGTTCGTGGGGGCGGCCATAATGGCCCTGGTTTTGGCTCCGTCGAGGATGGCCTTGTCATCGATTTGTCGCGGATGAACAGCGTCGACGTCGATCCCGACCGGCGAATCGCCCGCGTTCAGGGCGGAGCGACATGGGCACAAGTGGACGGCGCGACCCATGCGCACGGTCTGGCGACCCCGGCCGGCATCATCTCCACCACCGGCGTCGGCGGCCTCTCGTTGGGCGGCGGCCACGGCTACCTGACCCGCAAGCATGGCCTGACCATCGACAACCTATTGGAGGCCGAGGTCGTGCTGGCCGACGGTCGTCTGGTGAAGACGTCTGAATCCGAGCACCCCGACCTGTTCTGGGCGCTGCGCGGCGGTGGCGGAAACTTCGGCGTGGTCACCTCGTTTACGTTCCGCCTGCATCCGCTGCACACGGTGATCTGCGGTGCCACGGCATGGCCGGTATCGGCCACCGCCGACATCCTCAAGTGGTACCGAGACTTCATGCCCGCTCAAGACGGGGACCTCTACGGGTTCTTCGCGGCCATGACCGTCCCGCCGACGCCTCCGTTCCCGGAGAGCTTCCATCTACACAAGGCGTGTGCCGTGGTCTGGTGCTACACGGGCGATCCCGCCTCGGCCGACGAGGTGTTCGCCCCGGTTCGGCAGATGCAGCCGGCCTTCGACGGTCTCGGTGCCGCCTCTTATCCGGCGCTGCAGTCCACATTCGATGCCCTCTATCCGAAAGGGCTGCAGTGGTATTGGCGTGGTGACTTCATCCGGACGATCCCGGACGCTGCCGTCGAAGCCCATGCGCGCTTCGCCGCGGAACTGCCGAGCATGCATTCGACGATGCACCTCTACCCGGTCGACTGCGCCGTCCATCGGGTCGGGCAAACCGAAACCGCCTGGGCCTACCGGGACGTCAACTTCTCACAGGTCATCGCGGGGGTCGATCCAGACCCGGCGAACGCGGAAATGTTGAAACGCTGGGCGATTGACTACTGGGACGCCATCCATCCGTACTCGGCGGGCGGCGCTTACATCAACTTCATGATGGACGAAGGCCAAGACCGAATCCGGGCGACTTACGGTCCGAACTACCAGCGGCTCAGTGAAGTCAAGGCGCAATACGATCCCAGCAACGTGTTCCGCATCAACCAGAACATCGCGCCGGCGGGATCGTGCGGGGCCTGACAACCGGGTGCGCGCCTCACCAACGGGGGCGGAGATGTACCGGATTCGACCCGGGTGAATGGGACAGGCGGCGTGAGGGGGCGCCGGTCAAGTCGTGTCAGACGAGTGTGCAGATTAGCGGGTTATACGGGGTGGGGCTTCAAATGTGGACCACGTGTGCCAGATCGAACTGACCCGCGGCCGACGTATCGGCTGGGCCTTATTAGGGACTAATAGTCAGTTATAGCCCGTGGGATCATTCGCGGTTGGCCCACGTGGATTCTTACCTGGCACATCGGTTGGGGTGGGGCAAAGAACTGCTGAACGTCGTCAGCGTCTAACGTTGTTACTCAGCGTATTTAATTGCGCCCGTGCCGACCATCGGGCAGAATGCGCGCGGTGCGTTTGGGTGTGGACCGCAGTTGCTGTGGACGATTGACACTATGACTCATATCATTATCTACTAGTCCCTATTAGTGATCGATCCTCACGCTCGGAGGGTGAGGATCCAGGGCGCACGACGCGCCGATCGCGCGGAGAAGCGGTTACTCGCAAGGGGAGTGCGCATGAACAAAGACGACCTGATTCTGATCAGCGTGGACGACCACATCGCTGAGCCGGCGGACATGTTCGACGCGCACGTCCCCGCGAAGTACAAGGACAGTGCCCCCCGGGTGGTCAACGAACCCGACGGGATCCAGCAGTGGTACTACGGCGAGGTTCGCGGACGGAACATGGGGCTGAACGCCGTCGCGGGCAAGCCTCGCGAGATGTACAACATCGACGCTTCACGCTACGACGAGATGCGCCCGGGCTGCTTCAACGTCGATGAGCGTATCCGAGACATGAACGCCGGCGGTCAGCTGGCGGGACTGAACTTCCCCAACTTCACCGGCTTCTCGGGCCAGGTGCTCAACCAGGGCCCGGACCGCGACGTCAACCTGGTGATGATCAAGGCGTACAACGACTGGCATGTCGACGAGTGGTGCGCGGCGTATCCGGGCCGGTTCATCCCCTGCGGGATTCTCCCCCTCTACGACGTGACCGAAGCCGCCAAGGAAGTCAAACGGCTGGCGGACAAGGGCTGTCACGCGGTGACATTCTCGGAGAACCCGGAAGCGTTGCAAATGCCCAGCATTCACACCAAGTACTGGTATCCGCTGTTCGAGGCCGTCTGTGAGAACAAGACGGTGCTGTGCACCCATGTCGGCTCCGCATCCCGGTCTCCGATGGTGTCGACGGACGCCCCGCCCAGCGTACAGATGACGGCGTCGTCGATGATGAGCATGTTCACGTTCACTGAGCTGATCTGGGCCGAGTTTTACGCCGATTTCCCCGAAATCAAATTCTCCCTGACCGAGGGCGACGTGGGGTGGATACCCTACTTTCTCTGGCGCGCCGAGCATGTCTACAACCGCCACTCAGGCTGGACGCTCGCGAAGTTCCCGCCCGGTTACAGCGGCCCGACCGATGTCTTCAAGCGGCATTTCTACACCTGCTTCATCAGCGACAGGGTCGGCGTGCGAAACATGGACTGGTTCAACGGGGACATGCTGTGCTGGGAGTCCGACTTCCCGCATTCCGACAGCAATTGGCCGTACGCCCCGGAGGACATCATCGCGAATATGGGCCATCTCGACGATCCGGTGATAAATAAGATCACCCACGAAAACGCCATGGCCGCCTACTCGTTCGACCCGTTCCGGCACATCCCCAAAGAGCACGCCCGAGCCGGCCACCTGCGCACCCAGGCCACTGACGTCGACGTGGTCACCCACGTCGGGCGCGAGGCCGGCCAGCGCGACCGCGACGCATGGACCCGGATGACGCAGTTCGCCATGCAGGCACAAGGAGTATCGGCGGCGACGGTAGAGGTCACCGGAATCGCCGATCGCGCCACAACCCTGGGCAACTGAACGTGGCACCTGCCCAGGCGCCGTTCGCTGACTGGCGTGTGCTGGAGTTCTCCAACGGGATAGCGGCCGCGTATGGCGCCAAGATGTTCGCCGACGCGGGCGCGGAAGTCGTGAAAATTGAAACTCCACAGGGAGATTCACTGCGCGGCTGGTCAGCCGGCGGCGAACCCGGAGCGCTCTTCGGCTATCTGGCCGCGGGTAAGAAATCGGTGGTTTGTCACGACAGGGCGGAGATCACGGCGCTGCTGGCCGGTGCGGACGTCGTGTTCACCGACCTGACCGATGGTTGGGAGCTCGACGATATTACTGCCCATACGAGCCCGTCCGCGGTGGTCGTTTCGGTGACGCCATTCGGGACGACGGGACCGTATGTCGAGGACAACGTGGCGGCCAATGAGTTCATTCTGCAGGCGTTGTGTGGCTCGATTGCCGGCCGCGGGTGGCCCGGCGACGAACCCGTCCAGGCGGGCGGCCGGCTCGGCGACTGGCTGGCGGGAACATTCGCCGCTGCCGTCGCAGCGGCCGCGGCAAGGCCCGCCGCGCGAGGTGGCCGGGGCGAAGTCGTCGACGTCTCGACATACGAGGCGATGGTGATCGCAATGGGCGGCTTATCCACCATGTCGGCCAGCGTTCTGGGCGCGGATTCCCTGATTAACCAACGAAGTCTGGAACTGCCATCAATCGTCCCGACCGCCGACGGGATGGTCGGCTTTTGCACCATCACCGCCCAGCAGTTCCAAGACTTTTTGGTGATGATCGACCGTGCCGATCTGCTCGACGACACCGACCTCGCCTCGTTCACGGGCAGAGCCCAACGACGCGACGAGTTCCTCGGCATGGTCACCCAGTGGACCGAAAAACGAACCACGCGGGAGATCGTCGACCTGGCGGTCGCCTTCCGAATCCCGGTGGCCCCCATCGCCACCCCCGCCACGCTGCCAACCATCGACCACTACGCAGAACGCGGTGTGTTTGTCGAGTCGGAACTCGGGGTGCAGCAGCCTCGGGTGCCGTACCGCAGCGACGCCATGCCGACCAGGCCCCCGGGCCGACCTCCGCTGCTAGGCGCTGACAACGGGCGCGTGCACTGGCCACGCCGCGCGCGACGGTCCGATGGGTCCAGCGCGGTTGACACTGACGCACTTCCGTTGTCTGACATCCGAATAACTGACTTCACCGCATTTTGGGCGGGTCCGGTCGCCACCCAGTTCCTTGGCGCACTTGGCGCGGAGGTCATCAAGCTCGAGGGCGTCCGCCGACCCGACGGTCTACGGTTCGCCGGCGGCCGCCCACCCGATTGGGACCAATGGTGGGAGTGGGGGCCGGTTTTCCTGTGCAGCAACAACAATAAGCGGGGCATCAGTGTTGAGCTGAGCACGGAAGCCGGACGCGCCATCGCTTTAGAGCTCATTGCCGCGAGTGACCTCGTGCTGGAGAACTTCTCACCGAGAGTGATGGAGAACTTCGGCCTGGACTGGGAGGCGATCTCGGCCGCCAACGCCCGTGCGGTCATGGTCAGAATGCCGGCTTTCGGCCTGGACGGCCCGTGGCGCGACCGCGTCGGCTTCGCGCAAACGATGGAGCAGGCGACCGGGATGGCCTGGATGACCGGGCATTCCGACGGCCCGCCGGTGATTCCCCGCGGCGTCTGCGATCCAATGGCGGGCCTACACGCCGCGTTCGCAGCGATCGCGGCGCTGGTGATCCGGGACCGGGACGGCGCCGGGATGCATGTCGAGTCGACGATGGTCGAGTCGGCGCTGAACGTGGCCGCGGAAATGCTGTTAGAGCACTCGCGCAACGGGATCGAGATGCACCGGGACGGGAACCGGGGCCCGGGAGCGAGCCCGCAGGGGGTCTACCGCTGCGAAGGCGAGGACAATTGGGTCGCCGTTGCGGCGCTGAACGGCGCCGCCCGGGTGTCCTTGGCGGGCCTGATCGGCAAAGCCGAGCTGGGGCCGGACGCGGCCGCCTGGCGAGAGCGTGCCGACGAGATCGACAAGTTGATTTCCAACTGGACCGCGCGGCGGCCGGTGGCTGAAGCGGTCGGCGCGCTGCGTGGTTGCGGGGTGGCCGCGGCGGCGGTCGTGACACCCGCGTCACTGCTGACCGATCCTCAACTGCTGGCACGCGGATTCTGGGAAACCGTGGACCACGCAGTTGCGGGTTCGTTCTTGTGCACCGGGATGCCGTTCGCTTTCGCCGGGAAGCCGCGGCGCTGGATTCGCCGGCCGCCCCCGTTGTATGGCCAGCACACCGACGAGGTGCTCACGAGTGTCCTGGGGCGGACCCAAGCGGATCTCGTCGCGTTGCGCGAGTCGGGGGCCACCAGCGCGCGGCCCGCGGGGTTGTGAGGTGGCAGTCACGCTGTGCGTGCCACCGCGTCCCGGCGAGCTGTGCGCGCCGGTTCGCTTTCTGCTGCGCCAGGACTCCGTGGTGATGGAACTGACGGCGCGGCACCGCATCACCGGCGTCGAGTGGGACGCAGCCGAACACGCGGTGGCGATGGTCGTCGAGATCACCGATCCGCAAACCGCGCGTCCGGTGGATGTTCGGATCGACATTGTAGATACCGATGCCGATGTAGTTGGTAAACAACAGGATCCACGTACCAGGACGATCGGCAGCGTCGTGCATGACGGGCGACAGTTCGATGTCGTTGGAACCTATCTGGGAGTTGTTGCGGATGAAAACTAAGGCAGCCATCGTCGGAGTGCACAACACCCGACAGGGTCGCCGCCTCGACGGCGAGACCTCGCACGGGCTAGCGCTCAAGGCCATTCACGGTGCGCTCAACGATGCCGGCCTGACGCTTGACGACGTCGACGGAATCAGCGCGGGGGCGCTGTCGACCGCGCTGATCTATGACCTGCGCATCGGTCCGGCGTGGCAGGGGCTTGCCTTCGGGGTCGGCATGATCACCGAGGCGGCCACCGCGATCGAGCACGGCATGGCGGACGTGGTGGTGCTCGTCGCCGCTCAAGCGGGCGAATATCGCGATCACGAAGCCACCGCCCCGTGGACCAGACCGGAGAACGAATTCGTCGCACCCTGGGGAATGTTCACCACCGCGGAGTTCGCGCTCATCGCCCGACGGCACATGCACGTCTATGGCACGACGCGCGAGCAGATGTCGATCGTCGCGGCGACCATTCGCAACAACGGATCGCAAAACCCCGAAGCCGTCTACTACCAACGCGGACCGTTCGCTCCCGAGGACATCACCGCATCGCGGCCGATCGCTGACCCATTTCATCTACTCGACTGCGCCACCACCTCGGAAGGCGGTTGCGCCTTGGTAGTGGCCAATCTGGACAGAGTAGATATCGCCGGCCAGCCGATCTACGTGCTTGGCAGCGGCGCGGACTTCCACGGCCCGTCGTATCAACACCCACCCGCGTGGGATCTGGCGGGCCGGCGCGGCGATCACGTTAATGGAGTGGTCGGCAGGCGAGCGGCCGACCGCGCGTTCAGCCACGCCGGACTTCGGCGTGCTGACGTGGATGTGCTGGAGCTCTACGATCCGTTCTCGTTTGAGATCATTCGACAGTTGGAGGCGTTTGGATTCTGTGGCGACGGCGAAGGTGGGCCGTTCGTCGCCGACGGCCACATTGCCCCCGACGGGAGCCATCCGATCACCACGGACGGCGGCACCATGTCCTTCAGCCACGCGGGTTCCAATCCGCAAATGATGCAGCGGGCCATTCGAGCCGTCCAGCAATTGCGCGGTGAGGCGGGTGCGCTGCAAGTTCCGGATGCGCATATTGCCTTGTGCAGCAACGGGGGAGCGGGCGCCTTATTCACAACACTGCTGATCTTGGGAGACGAGCCCCGGTGAATATCGAAACGTCCGAGCCCCTGCGGCCGCAGACCGGTCCGGTACCACATGCCAGTAGTCAGGTCAGCATCCCGTTCTGGCGGGGATGTCGATCGGAGGAGCTGCGCTATCAGCGCTGTGCGGCATGCGGCTTGGCGAACTTCCCGCCAACGGAGAACTGCCGGCACTGCCTTTCCGCCGAATTGCGCTGGACGCCGAGTGCCGGAGTCGGTGAGATCTACAGCTGGACGGTGGTGCACCGACCGGTGACCGCGGAATTCGAACCGCCCTATGCGCCGGCGATCATCACACTGGACGAGGGCTACCAGATGCTGACGAACGTTGTGGGTATCCCGCCAGAGGACTTGGCGATAGGCATGCGCGTACGGGTCCAATTCCATGACGTCGATGCAGATTTGACGCTTCCGTACTTCACCGGGGCAGGGTAGGACACGGTGAGTCCAGCGCGCACCAGCAGCGGCCTGCCTGTCACCGCATACCTCGTCCTGGGTGTGCTGGCGGCCAACGACGAACAACTCACGGCCGGTGAAATCAAGACGCGCGCCGAACTGTCGGTCGGCCACTTTTATTGGTCGCCGTCGGTCAGTCACGTACGACGCGAACTCAATAGATTGTTGGCGCGGGGGCTGGTCGGCGAGATCGGCGCTCAATCCGGCAAGCGCGCGATCACGTTGTACGAGACCACCGACGCCGGGCTCGATGCGCTTCGCCGCTGGGTGCAACACTTCCCCGGACAGGACCAGGTCGTCATAAAGCACCCGGTCATCCTCAAAACCTGGCTGGCCCGCGGCGAGGATCCCGAAAACATCGTCGATACGTTGGAGCGCCATCTCGAGGCCACCCGGGCTCGGCTGGACGAGGCGCTGTGGTCGCGGCAGCGGTCGCGCGAGCTGGGCATCGTCGACGACCCGGAGCAGCGTTTCTCCTTCGCCGTCCTCGACTACGCGATCCGTGGCCTCTACGCGGAGATCTCCAACATCGAGCAGCTGCGTGACGAGATCGCTGTCGGCACAACCCGGGATCCGGCCAAACGAGCGCGACGCGCCAAGGGCCAGATCCGGCGCAGGGTGCGTGTGGCACCTAGCTGAGCGCTCCCACCGCCACCAGGTGTACCACCGTGCCGCCGGGTGACACACTAGGTTTGTGCCTACCATTCGCCCGCGCTATCAGGTGACCGAGACGCCGGGACTTGGCCCGTGTGTTGGATAGGGCGGCTAAGCGATGGCCGGGAGAGTCGCGCTCAAAGCTGCTGCTGCGCCTGATCGACGTCGGCGGTGACACTCTCGAGCAGGAACTGATCGCCGAAAAAGATGCTTACTGGGCGGCGGTGGCTGCGAGTAGCGGGCGGTATGCCGAGGCATTCGGACCCGACTATCTGAGGGAATTGCGGGCGGACTGGCCCGCATGATTGCGCTGGACGCGAGCGTCCTGATCGCACATCTGAATCCCGCCGACCTCCATCACCGGGCTGCCACCGCGATCTTGCTGGCCGGGACACCCGGACAAATGCTCGTCCACACCATCACGTTGGCCGAAGTTCTGGTCGGAGGGGTGCGCGTGGGGCGGGGAGCTTCGATGCGCGATGATCTACGGTCCGCCGGCATCGCGGTTGCCCCGCACGACGACGGAGAACCGCTGCGCCTAGCCGAACTACGCGCAACCAGCGGTCTCAAACTCCCCGACTGCTGCACCCTTGATGTCGCCATCCACCACCGAGCAAGCCTGGCAACTTTCGAACAGGCGCTCGCGGTCGTGGCCCGACGACATGGCGTGCCTGTCGAGATCTGAGTCCCGAATTGAGCATGGTTCGGGCGCAACCTTCGCCGTCCTAATCTTCGGTCGCAATCCGGTAGGCGGTGCCACGCGCCTCGCGCACCCACAGCGTTTCGCCCTCGCCGACGGCTGTTCCCAGCGCGATCAACTGGCGTTTGAGGACCTTGTGAGTGGCAGTACTGGGCAATTCGGCGGCGATGCGGACATAACGCGGTCGAGCCTTGGGAGACAGGTCGTGCTGTGCGTCGAGAAACGCTTCGAACGTCTCCGGCCCGAGGGTGCAGCCGTCGTTAAGGACGACGGCAGCCATCACCTGATCGCCGACGTGCCCGTCGGGCACGGCGTACACCGCGACACGACTGATAGAACTGTGCCGCAACAGTATCCGCTCAATTGGTGCCGCCGCCAGATTCTCGCCGTCCACCCGCATCCAATCGGCGGTGCGTCCTGCCAGGTAGATCCAGCCCTCGGCGTCTTTGTAGGCGAGGTCCCCGGACCAGTACATGCCATTACGCATACGCTCGGCGTTGGCCTCGGGGTCGTTGTAGTAGCCGGTGAAGAAACCCGAGCCCGATGTGTTGACCAACTCGCCCACCGCCTTTTCTGCGTTGGCGAGCGCACCGTGATCATCGAATTCCGCTGCAGCGCATTCGGTTATGGTGTCGCTGTGGTATACCGCGACGCCTTCGGCCCCTCGTCCGATTGAGCCCCGGGGCGTGCCGGGTTCGCGGATCACCATGACCGCGTTCTCCGTCGAGCCGAAGCCGTCTTCGACCTGCACGCCGAAGCGGCGCTGGAAGTGCTCGATATCTTTGTCGTTGGCCTCGTTACCAAAGGCCACCCGCAGCGGGTTGTCCCAGTCGTCGTCACGCGCGGCGGTGGCCAGGATGTAGGCCAGCGGCTTGCCGACGTAATTCATATAGGTGGCGCCGTAGCGGCGGACGTCCGCCAGGAAATTGCTCGCGGAGAATTTCGCCGGCACAATCGCGGCGCCGGAGCACACAGCGGGCGCCCAACCCGCGACCACGGCGTTGGAGTGAAACAGCGGCATGGACACGTAGCAGGTGTCCTGCTCGGTAAGGGCAAAGCGCTGAGCCAGGGCCAGGCCGGCGACCGTGGCCATTAGATGAGAAACCAGCACCGCCTTAGGATTTCCGCTCGTGCCCGACGTGAAGATCATCATGAATGGGTCCGTCATTTCAACCTGCCGATGCGGGACGAGGGTGCCGGCGCCGGCGATCAGTTCGGCCCAGAGCGGTGTCGAGGTGTCGAAGACTCGTGTGCCGGCGAGGTGCAGACCTTCCAACAGTGGCCGATGTTCGGCATCGGTGACGACGATCTGACAATCTGCCCGCCGGATGTCCGCGGCCAGGGCATCACCCCGTCGTGTCGTGTTGAGGCCGCACAGCACATAACCGCCCAGCCCGGCAGCCGCCATCTGGGTCAGCATGTCAGGTGTGTTGCCCAACAGAACGCCGATGTGCATCGGCCGGTGCGGATCGGCGACGGCGAGAAGGGCTGCGGCACAGGCGGCCGACTCCGTCAGATACTGAGCCCAACTCCGTTCCAGATCAGCGTATTTCACAGCAATCGTCGGGTCGGAGATGCGATTGCGCAGCAGCGACTGAATCGTGTCGGTCATGAATTCGGATCCACCTTCACTGTTCACACTTGGTCGTTTGAATGTATCCACTGAGCAGGTCGACGAGGACCCGACGGTCATTGGTCGTGTCGACGGCCTTCGGCATGATCAGCTGGGTCGCGATCATTCCGCGCAAGGTGGTCAGCATGTGCTCGCCGATGGCCGCGCTCTGGCTGCCGTCAAGATCGATGGCGATCATCCTTCCCAGCGTGGCGAATCTTTTCGCCAGCTGCCGCAGATGTCCCGCGGCTGCGGCGCCGCGGGTGGCCCGGGTTCCGATCAAAATCTCGCCGGCGGCGCGCGCCGTCGGACTGGACATGGCTGCCCAGGCCGCCGTCACCACGGTGTCCACCCGGTCTCGTGTCGTTGTCTCTGGTGTCGCAGCCGGCAGAGATTCCAGGGCCCGGAAGAGTTCGCCGAACCCTCGGTCGACCACCGCCATCAGCAGGCCTTCGCGGTCTCCGAAGTGATACTGGATCACCCCCCAGGTGACACCTGCCTCGTCGGCGATGTGCCGGCCGCTGGCGGCGGCAAAACCTTCCGCCAAGACGATCTGTACGGTGACGTCGATTGCCCGGGCGCGGGTGCGTTCGGCCCGCGCCTGATTGCCGTGCGCAGGGCGGGTCGGCGCAACTCGTCGGGACACGACCACCAGACCACCACACCTCGATTGTTAGGCGGACGACCCGCCGCGCCTCGACTATAAAACATTGCAGCCGCTGAGTTATAGCGAAAGATGGTGGCGAGCAGACGCAAAAGCCCCCGACACGCCGAGCGTGCGGGGGCTTTTGCGTCTCCTCGCGGGAGAGGCTAGCCGCCCGCCATCATCAGGCCCCCATCGACCGCGAGCAGTTGCCCGGTGATGAAGCCGGAACCGGCACTGGCCATGAAGACGAGGACGGGCCCGAGATCCCGGCCCGGATCGCCCAGCGCCCCGCCCAGCGGAATCATCGATTTGAGCTGCTGGTCGATGAGGGCGCTGGCGTCCGGGCCGAGGAAATCACGCAACCGGTCGGCACCGGGCGTCTGTACTGCGGGCGCCAATGCATTGACGGTGACGTTGTCGGCAGCCCAGGCGCGAGCGGCGGATCGGGTCCATGCCTGCACCGCGCCCTTTGTCGCGGCGTAGACGGCCGAGATCGGGCTACCCATGACGGCTTCGGAGGACCCGAAGTTGATGATCCGGCCGCCGCCCCCCTTCATCACGGTGTACGCGGCCTGATTGGTGAGGATGGTTGCCTTCACATTGGTGTCCAACAGGAACGAAATCTGTTCCGGGCTGATGTATCCGGGTATCCCGGGCTGCCACAGCCCCGCGGCATTCACCAGGACGTCGAGTCCGCCGAGGTTGTCGGCGGCCTGGTGCACCGTCGCCGAGACGACGTCCACGTCGCGCACATCGCACTGCAACCATGTCGCGGCCAGGCCGTCCGGCGGTGGGGTTTGGTGATAGGTGGCAACGACGGTGGCCCCCGCGTCGGTGAGCACCCCGACGGCGGCCGCGCCGATGCCGGTCGCTCCCCCGGTAACGAGGATCCGTCTGCCTTGCAGTGGTGGCGTCAAATCTGACATTCCGAAACGCTACCAACCGTCACTCGTAAGTTGGCCCTCGTTGGCCGGTGCCGGGGTAACGGTTGCCCGGCTCAGTAGCTGCGTTCCTGCCCCGTTGGGTGCGCGGGATCAGGATCTCGTTGCCGTTCTCAACCGTCCAGCGGTCAGTCGGCTCCGAATTTCATCGAAAAAGACCGTTGAACCGGAAACGGACCTGCGTCGTCAACACATTATGGGGCGATGCGGTGACGTTTCGCTTATATGGACGTCACATTGAGGACATACAGTTGGAAATCGTGATGGATAAGGGCACGACGGCTATCGCTGTGCGCGGTGCCGCGGCCATGTTCTTAATTGTCGGTTCCGGTGCGACGGTCGGTGCGCGGGCAAGCGCACCGACACCGGCTGCACCGGCGGCGAGCGCTGTGTCCAGCGAAATACCGGCGCCGCCAGGGGATTCTGGCGGTCTTACCGGCGGCGGCGCCTTGCGTGTTGTTCCCGCCCGGCTTGCCCCGCTGCCGGAGCCTGGTGGCTGCATTATCGGGCTCGACTGTGGGTGCATCCGTGGTCTGACTTGCCCCGGCAGTACCCCACACCGCAAGCCTGCTCCCGCTGATGGCCAGCCGCAAGGTGTCGCGCCGCCCCCGGCCCCGGCACCCTAATCGGTAGCGGGTGATTCTGATGCGCGTGCAATTCAGCTGGATCGTGGGGCTCTTCCTTTTGATGGTCGGATGTGCTCCGGCCGTCGGTGCTGCGGAGCCAAGTTCATCTGCACCGGCGGCGATAGCTTCGAGCGCTTCTGCCAGCGCAGCGCCAGCGCCTAAGCCCGCCCCGAGCCGTCTTACTCCTGGCGGTGCCTTGCCCGTGGTCCCCGTCGGCGGAGGCGCCTGCATCATCGGCCTCAATTGCGGATGCATTCGCGGCATTACCTGTCCCGGTACGATCCACCACCATCCCGCTCCCTCTAGCGACCACCCATCCGGTGCCCCCGCCGGTCCCGGGCCCGGCGGCGGACCCGGCGGCGGCTGAAGGAGGCTGCATGACCCATTACGGGTCAACTCTTAGGCGCGCACCGCGACAACCGACAGCAGATCGGCGAGCCGATCCGGCCGATCCAGCATCGAGAACGTCCGCGCTCCCTCAATCACCTCGAGGCGGGCGTTCGGGATAGTCGCGGCCAGTCGTTGGCCGTCCTCTTGGGCAAAGAAGACGTCGTCGGCCGACCACGCGATGAGCGCAGGCTTGACGAATTCCGGCAGCCGCGCCGCAACGCCGGTGGCCACTTCTGTGCGCAGCGACAAGGACAACTGGCGCAGGTCTTCGGCAACCGCGGCATCGGTTAGCGCGGCACGCACCCAGGCCTCGGTGAGATCGTCGATGTCGCTGTGCGCCAGGCCGTCGAACGCGCGCTTGCGCGCGACCGGTGCCCGCAACGCCTGGATCGCGGTACGGAATACGGTCTTCGATTTGGCGGCCAGGATCACCGGCTTGAGAATCGGTGGCGGAAAGTGTTCGAACGCATCGCAACTGGTCAGTACCAGCGCGCCGACCCGCTCGGGATGATGCACCGCGACAAGTTGTGTGACGAGACCGCCGGTGTCGTTGCCGACCAGCACCACGTCCTCGAGATCAAGGGCGCCAAGAACGTCGGCGACCATGTGTGCGACGCCGGTGATGGTCTGGTCGGCGCCGGGGCGCAGCGCCTCCGGGTGTGCGCCGAGCGGCCAGGTGGGGGCGATGCACCGCAGACCCACACCAGCGAGACCTTGGCCGACTTCGCGCCATAGCTCACCGCCCATCATGAACCCGTGCACGAACACGACGGGCCTGCCGTTGTCGGGTCCGGTTGCTTCGTAATGAATGGTTCCGGCACTAATGTCGATCGTCGGCATGAGGACTCCTCCTCCGAGAGATATAGTTGAAAACAGTCTGTCTGTTCGTAAGTTACCAACAGGTTGTATGGAAATCAAGAGGCGCACTCAGGAACAGCGCTCCGCGGCTACCCGCGAGGCGCTGATCGCGGCTGCCCGCGGGCTTTGGGGCCAACGGGGCTACGCGGAGGTGGGAACGCCGGAGATCGCCACGGTCGCGGGTGTCACACGCGGCGCGATGTACCACCAATTCGCCGACAAGGCGGCGCTGTTCCGAGAGGTTGTCGAGGTCGTGGAACAGGATGTGATGGCGCGGATGGGCGCCATGGTGGGCGAGTCGGGCGCCGCGTCTCCCGCGGACGCGATCCGGGCCGCCGTCGACGCCTGGCTGGAGGTCTCCGCTGATCCCGAGGTGCGCCAGTTGATCCTGCTGGATGCGCCGAGCGTGCTGGGGTGGGCCGCGTTCCGCGACGTCGCCCAGCGTTACAGCCTTGGCATGACCGAACAATTACTGATCGAGGCGATCAAGGCCGGCCAGTTGGCCCAGCAACCGACACGACCGCTGGCCCACGTACTCATCGGCGCACTCGACGAGGCGGCCATGGCCATCGCCACCGCAGACGACCCGAAACACGCCCGCCGGGAGACCGGGCAGGTGCTGCACCGGCTTATTGACGGCATGCTGAACCAGCCTTGAGGGGTCAGGAGCCGAGGCAGGTGAGGGAGACCCGGAGGATCACGCTCTCGCCATTCAACAGGTTGGTTTCCACGTCGCCGTAAAAATAGCGACCGTCGGGGCTCCAGTTGGCAGTCTGAACGACCGTGGCGTAGACCTGCCTGGGTCCAAAGCCCCTGCCTCCAGACATCTGCTCGTCGTTGTTGAAGCTGCTGAGCCGCTGAGGATTTGAGCTGTCGGCGTTCATGGTCCACCAGTCGGTCCCGCGCGCCGGGTTGTCGGCACTGGTCATCCAGAGAACCTGGCCCGCGGGCGTGTAGCGTGGGTGTTCGTTGTAGCTGTCGCCTTTGGTCAGTCGGGTGGTTGCCCCGGCGTTGAGGTCGAGGCGGTAGATCTGGTTCTTCCAGAAGTTGTGTGTTTCGAAGTCGCTGGTGAACACCATTGACGAGGAATCCGCTGAGAAGCCGCCGCTTTCGTTGAATGCGTCGCCCGGGGGCGAGACGGTGCGAATGCCGGACAACGACGGCGTGCCGTCTGGACCGACCTTGAAGTCGGCGACTTTGATCACCCAGTACCCGGCGAAGCGGCCCGGGTTGAGGATCCTGCCGGCTGCGGTGCGCTCGGTCCATTCCAGCAGGCGGCCGTCGGGGGAAAACTCCGGAATGATCGTGCCGTGGTCTTTGTCGGCGGGAACATCGGTCAACTTCCACGCCCGCGAACCATCGGACGTGGCCACCCAGAGGTCCGAGTAGCTGCCCCATCCGGGAGTGGCGCCCACCGAGTTGCCTGGGTGGGCAGACTTTTCGGCGACGAACGCGATGAATTGCCCGGACGGGCTCCAGACGGGACTTCCGGTTGTGCGTCGCGGGAAACTGGGCGAAACCACGCCCAGCTGCTGTCGACTCGAGCCGTCCGGGTTGATGGTATAGATGTGGAAAAGGCCGTCACTTCCCTTGGCGTTGAAGGCTATTAGGTTATTGACCTTCGACCAGTCGGCCCCGAAGGCGTCTTTCTGGAACACCTTCGACGTGATCGGCGCCCCACATCCGCTGTGCGCGAGGGTCTTCCCCGCGGATGGCTCCGCTGACTGCGCAGCACGACCCGCATGGCGCGGACCGGCACACGAAACGCACAGGGCAACGCACAAGCAAAAGGCGAGCACCGCGCGTGCATCCGATACGCATTTCGAAAGCCGCACCCCAACCAGCCTACGGATCAGGAACGGACGACGCTTGCCGGCTCAGCGGTGGTTTTGGGCGAAGAATTGCCAGATGGTATCGGTGGCATTGATGGCCGTCGACGGCGCCGGAAGGCCTGCGAGACGCTCCAGCACCGGACTGGGCTCTCCGCCGGGCCATTGATGGCCCGCGCCGGCCACCGAGATCAGTTGCACGGTATGCCCGTCGGCACACCCGGCTGTTTCGGTCGTCACGTCGCCGGAAGTAATTGAGTTTGGCGATCCGCACGCATCGATGGCGCGCCAGGTGGCGTTGACAGACTCCACCGAAGGACCGTCGACGCGCGCAGTCCCGTTGGCCGTGAACGCTTTTCCCGGTCCGCCGTTGTAGGGGACTCTGTCGTCGGCGGTGCCGTGTATTTGCAGAACTGACGTCGGCCGCGCCTGGGAGCAGTCGGTCAAAAGTGTTCCCGCCACGGGTGCAATCGCGGCGAAGGTGTCGGTCTGGCAGCCGAGTCGGAGCGCCATCATCGCGCCGTTCGACATGCCGGTGACATAAACGCGCGCGCGATCGATCGGGATCTCTTGTCCGATGGCGCCGACCATAGCCGTGATGAATCCGACGTCGTCGGTGTTGTCTCGCTGAGGCTCGCCACAGCATGTCCCGGCGTTCCAGGCACGGTTGAGGCCGTCGGGATAGGCCACCAGGAAGTGCCCACCGTCGGCCTCGCCGTCCCAGTTATAGGAATGCTCGGCCTGTGCGCCCGTGCCGAAGCCGCCGTGCAGCATCACTACCAGGGGCGCCCCGTCGGGCAATCCGGGCGGTCGGTACACGTTGAAGGTCCTGCCGACCCCGCCCACCTGGATTGTCTGAGAAGACTGTCCGACCGGGATCGATTGCGAACCAGGTGTTCCTAGCGCATGGCCGCCGCCGAAGCAGCCGCCGAGGAAGACAACCAGGGTTCCGAGGAAAAGAACGATGAGTACCCGAACGTGTCCAGATCGCATGAGCCCATGGTGGCAGGCGCGCCGACATTTGACAAGGCACTTGTCAAATTGTCCCCGGATGGCACACTCTATGGCCATGCGACGCGTTGTGGATGGTGACTGGGAGCCCACCGTGCCGGCCCTGGTGAACCTGGTGGCCACATCCGGTGCACCCAGTTTGAGAGCGGCGTTGGCCGCGGCGGGACTCGACGGGATCCGCCCTGCGCAAGCGGTTGCACTGGTACCGCTGGCAGCCGGTGGGCTACATGCATCGGATCTGGCCGAGCGACTCAGGGTCAGTCGTCAGGCGGTAGCGCAAGCCATAGCGGGGCTGGAGCGCCATGACTACGTCACCCGCCTGCCGCACCCAGCCGATGCCCGCGCCCGACTCATCGAGCTGACGCCTCGTGGCCGGCAGGCGCTGCGCGTCCTGCGCGCTAACGCGCTCGATCGGGAAAAACGCTGGGAACAGGCTCTGGGACAGCAACGATTGAGAGAATTACGCGAGACCTTGCGGATGCTGCTTACCGCAGAAGCCTCAGAATCTCCGGAAGCTCCGGACTGATAGCACCGAATCCGGTTGCTGCTACGGCGTTTTGAGGAACACGTCGTTGAGCGTGACGGTACGCAGGTTCCGCGAGCGGATGATGTCGATGAGCTGCGGGTATACGTGAGTGACGGGCAGGTGATTGAGGTGCCCGATAACAATGGATTGCGGCGTGAAGTACTGGTCGGCCATCTTGACGATGTAGTCCTCGGTGATCAGCGTGGAGTCAGACAACGAGCCCGACCATAAGGTCGGTACCTGGTAGCCGTGGTACTCGGCCACACCGTCGACGGTGGCGTTGTGCTTTGCGTAGGGCGGCCGGTAATAGGGCTTGGCGCCGATGCCGTAGTTCTTCTTCAGGAATTCGTCGTTGCGGCTGAGTTCTTTGGAGATCTCGCTTGCCGGCAGCGTCGTCAAATCCGGGTGCGACCAGGTGTGGTTGCCGAGTTGGATCTGACCGGAATCCACCAACGGTCGCAGTAGCGCCCGGTGGTCGGTCCAGGCGTCATAGATCCCGTTGATGAAAAATGTCATTCGCGCGCCGGTGTCCTTGGCTAACTGTATGTAGGCGCGCACCACGTCGCTGTTGACACCGTCGTCGAGGGTTAGCGCAAGCAGGTCACCGTTGCCGGGGATGGTGCTCAACGCTCCACCGCCGGGCAGCGGGATGCGGGCGCTCCGGGGTGGGGGCGGTAACAACGAGGTGGGGGCGGTTGGACCGGAGGCGGCCGCGGAGGCCGGCGGCGCCTCGGCGAATGTCCGCGGTTGCGGGTCGACGATCAGCCGTGCCGCGCCAACGGCGGCAACGGTGGCCGCGGCGAGCGAACCGAGGAACTTACGCCTGTTCAGCTCGGAGCCGGCACCGGCCGAAGGGGCAAACGCGGTGCGATTCGCCCTAGAGGATCGGCGGCGGTGCCGTGCGTCGGGCGTGCCCAGGTAGGGGACGCCCTCGTCGCCAAACTTCTCAGCCACAGCAGCGAACCGTACCACTACCAGCGACGACTCGCCGGATTAGGCTGCGTGTGCTAGTTAACGAATTGGACTCGGTGCGTGTCAGTGCGGGGCTAGTGCGAAGCGCCGCCACCACGTTGCGGTAGCGACACCGGCTCGGCGGACGGGGTGCCCAGCGCCGCGGCGAGCCAGGGCAGCGACGCGGCGAACGCCTGGGCGGCGAAGGGCCAGTCATGCTTGCCGGGCTGGGTGATCACCGCACAGTTGATCCCGTTGGCGGCGGCCACGTTGCGCAGTGAGTTGGCGGCGGCGTCTTGGCCTTCTGGGTTGGCGACGGGGTCGGTGCTGCTAGCCAGCCTGGGATTGGCCGCCTCGGCGAGGGTTCGCGGGCCTGAGGACGCGGGAACATCGAACCATCCCGACACCCCGGTGTAGCGACCATGTTGGGTGATGGTGGTGGCCGGGTCGTAAGCGGCCCAAGCGGCGGGGTTGCCGCCGAACAACCGGCTGATCGTTTGTTCTTTGCTGCCGACATTGGGGCTGCGGTCGCCAGCGATGTCCACGAATGCGCTGAACATGTCGGGATGCATGACGGTCAAGTTGACGGCGCAGGTACCGCCCATTGACCATCCGGCCACACCCCAGTTGGCGCGATCGGCGCTGACGCCGAAGTTCGAGACGACGAACGGCATGACGTCCTTCGTCAGGTGATCTGCGGCGTTGCCGCGGCTCCCGTTGACGCACTCGGTGTCGTTGTCGAACGCGCCGGTGGGATCAACGAACACCAGCACGGGGGCGAAGCCGTGGTGGTGCGCCGCGAAGTTGTCGATGGTGTCGAAGGCACCGCCGGCGCGCAGCCAGTCCGCCGGAGTGTTGAAGGCCGAACTGATCATCATGACCGTCGGCAGCCGTGGCGGCGGATTGCTGTCGAACCACGCCGGAGGCAGATAGACCAGCTCTTGGCGGTGCGAGAAGTGCGACGCGTCGCTGCTGATAGTCACGGGCACCACGACGCCCTTGGTCGGTCTGGTTCCGGCGACCTGCATAGCGGTGACCCGTAGCCGGTCGATCTGATCGGGCAGGCGCCCCGCCGTCAGCTGATTCCATGCGGTCACCACCGTGGGGAAATAGCCAACCCAGCCGTTCAGGGCCAAGGTTGCGCACAACACGCACAGCGGCACCGAAAGTACCGCCAGCCCTCGCCGCCACCAGCGGGCGCCCGCCCAGCCGAGCAACATCACCGTGGCCGCAAGGCCGCTCATCGCTATCCATAGCCACAGCGACGTCGGCGCCGGGTCCCCGGCCACACCCAGCGACGTGATGTACCAATGCGACAGTGCCGTCACGGCCGCCGCGACGACCAGCGCGACCGGCAGCGCCCATTTGAGCCAACGACGGCGGCGCCATCCGATCGCGCCGACGGCGACGAGCAGAGCGAGCACCTGCACCGCCGCAGGCAGCCAGCCGTGCAGTAAGGACAGCTGCCCGATGAAGTCGCTCAACGGGCGCGACCTTCGCTGCGGACCGGCATCGCCCTCCCTCTACGAGGCTGAACCTCAAGCTGACTCGTGATCTGCCCACCGGTTGCGAATCCCCGAACGTGCTGGGCCAGACCAACTATCCCATACCGTCCTGGCGTATCGCGGTTGCGAAGGACCGCAGGCGCAGGCTATTGCCGACGACGAAGGCACTGGAGATAGCCATCGCGGCGCCCGCGATCATGGGGTTGAGCAGGCCGAGCGCGGCCAGCGGGATCGCAGCGATGTTGTAGCCGAACGCCCAAAACAGATTCGTCTTGATCGTGGTCAGTGTCTTGCGGGAAAGTCGGATCGCGTCCGCCGCGGCGCGTAGGTCGCCGCGCACCAAGGTGATGTCGGCGGCTTCGATCGCAACGTCGGTGCCGGTTCCCATGGCCAATCCCAAATTGGCGGTAGCCAGCGCGGCGGCGTCGTTGACTCCGTCGCCGACCATCGCGACGATCCTTCCCTCGGACTGCAAGCGCTGGACCGCGGTGACCTTGTCCTCGGGCAACACCCCGGCGATGACCCGGGCGATGCCGACCTCGTCGGCGATCCGGTTTGCGACGGTCTGGTTGTCACCGGTCAGCAGCACCGGCGTCAGCCCCAGCCGCTTGAACTGCAGGATCGCCTCGGCGCTGGTCGGCTTGACCGTGTCCGCGACCACCAGGATCCCCCGGGCGCTGCCGTCCCAGCCGACGGCGACGGCGGTCTTGCCGTCGCTCTGTGCCCGGGCCTGGGCGTTCGACAATTCTGGATCCAGGAGCTGGCCCAGGTCCGCCAGCAAGCTGTCCTGCCCGACGACGACGGTGTGGCCGTCAACAATGCCGTGCACACCTTTGCCTGCGATGTTGGCGAAGTCCGCAGGGGCGGGCAAGCTGCCGAGTTCGGCCCTGGCCGCCCTGGCGATCGCCCGTGCGACGGGGTGCTCGGAGGCGTCCTCGATGGCTCCGGCGTAACGCAACAGGGTGCCGCGTTCGGCACCGGGCCCGACGATCACGTCGACGAGGGCCATTTTCCCGGCGGTGACCGTGCCGGTCTTGTCGAGCACGATGGTGTCGACCTTGCGGGTGGATTCCAGCACCTCGGGTCCCTTGATGAGCACGCCCAGTTGCGCCGCACGCCCCGAGGCGACTAACAGTGCAGTCGGTGTGGCCAGGCCGAGCGCGCATGGGCAGGCGATGATCAGCACCGCGACCGCGGCCGTCAGCGCCGCGGTGACGGGGAAGCCGGTGACGAGCCATCCTCCCAAGGTGACCAGCGCGATGCCGATGACGACGGGAACGAACACACCGGAAATGCGGTCGGCGAGGCGTTGCACCTCGGCCTTGCCCGACTGGGCGGCCTCGACAAGCCTGGCCATCTGCGCCAGCTGGGTGTGTTCGCCCACCCGAGTGGCGCGCACGACCAGTCGGCCGCCGGCGTTCACCGTGGCTCCGGTGACGGCGTCACCCTCGCTCACCTCGACGGGAACGGATTCGCCGGTGATCATCGAGGCGTCAACTGCCGATGAGCCCGAGACGACGATGCCGTCCGTGGCGATCTTCTCGCCGGGGCGGACCACGAACTCGTCGCCGACTTCGAGCTGGTCGATGGGGATCCGGGTCTCGGTGGCCGCATGTGGTGCGCCGTATTGCCTGCGTAGGACCGCGACGTCCTTGGCGCCCAGCTCAACCAGGGCGCGCAATGCAGCACCGGCGCGCCGCTTGGACCGCTTCTCGAAATAGCGGCCGGCCAACACGAACAAGGTCACGCCCGCGGCAACCTCGAGGTAGGTGTTGGCCGCGCCGTCACTGCGGGCGGCGGTCAGCTCGAAGTGGTGTCGCATGCCCGGTTCGCCGGCTGCTCCGAGGAACAGGGCGCAGACCGACCATAGGAAGGCCGACAGGGTCCCAACCGAGACGAGGGTGTCCATGGTGGCGGCGCCGTGCTTGAGATTGGCCCAGGCGGCGGCGTGGAAAGGCCGGCCCGCCCACCCGACGACCGGTGCGGCCAGGATCAGGGACGCCCATTGCCAGTAGCGGAACTGCAGGATGGGGATCATTGCCATCAGGATCACCGGAGTGGCGAGCACGGTCGCCACGGCCAGGCGGTTGCGCAGCGATGTCAGCTCGGGGTCGTCGGTCGCGGGGGCCTGATTGCGTCGTGGCAGCGAAGCGGTAAAGCCGGCCTTCGCGACTTCGGTGATCAGCGCCTGCGCGTCGTAGCCGGCGGGGACCGCGACGGCGGCCTTCTCCGTGGCGTAGTTGACCGTCGCACTGACTCCGTCCAGCCTGTTCAGTTTCTTCTCGATGCGCATTGCGCACGAGGCGCAGGTCATTCCCGTGATATCGAGCTCGATGTCGCGCGCGGGCAGCGTTCTCATGTGACGAGCACAGCCGCATAGCCGGCCTCGTCGACGGCGCCAAGTACGGCCCGCTCATCGATCGGCGCCGAGCTCGTGATGACCAGCCGGCCAGTGCCCGCGCTGACGTCCACGCCGTGCACGCCGGGGATCTGGCTGACCTCATCTCGGACGGCAGACTCGCAGTGACCGCAGCTCATCCCGGTCACCAGGTATTCGGTTGTGGTCATGCGGCTCCCTCCGGCTATACCCCGCCAGGGTATATCGCACTGGCGCTTGACCGTATTCCCCATCGGCATATCTCGCCGCCTTCGGCGGCTCACCTCAGCAGTACGAGACTCCCATGTCCAGGTGCAGTACCAGTGCTCGAGGAGCACCTTGGCGAAGCGTAGCGTCGACTTGGCTCTACCGGACAAACGGAAGAAGACCACATGACTGTCACCGTCGTAGACGCGGGACCTCGACAAGTGAGCCGGTCGGTTGAAGTGGCCGCGCCAGCCGCGGAGCTATATGCATTCGCCGCCGACCCGCGGCGCCATTGCGACTTGGATGGCTCGGGCTCCGTCCGCGGCAACATCGCAATGCCAGCGGAACTGATTGTAGGGTCGAAGTTTTCGACGAGCATGAAGGTTTTCGGCGTGCCCTACCGCATCACCAGCACGGTGACCCAACTCAAGCCGAACGAAGTGGTCGAGTGGCGTCATCCGGTGGGCCACCGCTGGCGCTGGGAATTCGAGTCGCTCTCGCCGACGCTGACCCGGGTGACCGAGACATTCGACCACCGTGCCGGTGCGCTCAAGAACGGGCTGAGGTACTACAGCCTGATAGGCGCCCGGAAAATGAACGCATCGGGCATCGAGGCGACACTGGCCAAGCTGCGCGATCGCTACGCGCGGACTTAACCACGACACGGCCGCGCAGTAGCCGATCAGTCCGCAGCGGGGTCGGCGGCATCCCACGGAACCACGCCAGACACCCAGTGGGTCAGCTGTTCAACCTGGTCGTTGCGGTGCAGGTGCCGCGGTGGTGTCGCGAAGGTGGCGTAGGGCCGGCACCGGATCACGACGCGGTTCTCTCGCTCGCACATCGCCTCGATGTGTGGCCGCGCCTCCTCGCCGAGTGGCTGGCCCGACATCCGGCCGGCAACCGCCATCATCACGTCCACGGCCAGATCACGGTCGGGGTCCAACGTCGCGTCCGCATAGACCTGCAGGTAGGTAAACGGCCAGCGCTCATCGAGGATGCACAGACTGATCTTTCCGTCTCGTCCGATGACGCGGGCCTTGCCGCGACCTGCCATGGTGGCCACCAGTAGTTCGTCGGTGTCGGTGGGGATGTAGTAGACGACGGACATGGCCGGGCCGTCGTTGCGGCGGCGGTAGCCGAACACACAGGTGCGATGCGTACGTACGAATTCGCGCCGCTCGGACGGGACCATGTCGCGGTCGACCGGAGCTGTGTAGGGCTCTGCTGCCAGGGCTAGGAGCATGGCGAAATTCCCTCGTTGCCGGGGGCGTTGACCCCCAATGAATTAATGGATACAGTGTGCCCATTAACCATGGTGATGTCAAGGCAAGGGGTCACACCAGATGGGCGAGCCGGCCGGCGTCAACCCACCTCGCTCCCGTGGGCGCCCGGCCCTGCCCCTCGAGCGGATTCTCGGCGCGGCTGTTGAGCTCGTGGACGAGCAAGGCGCCGACGCGCTGTCGATGCGATCGCTGGCGCAGCGCATGGAGTCGGGCACTGCCACGCTCTATCGGCACTTTGCGAACCGATCCGAATTGGTTGCCACGGTCATTGACCACATACTCGGTGAAGTCGACCTCGACCCTCTTGCGACCACCGCGCGGCCCTGGCAGGAGTCCTGTACCCGGCTCGCACAGAACATGTTTGAAGCCCTGCGCCGGCATGGCCATATTGCGCCGCTGCTTATCGAGTACACGCCGACGGGATCCAACGCGTTGGCCAACCGCGAGCTGTGCCTGTCGATATTGCTCAACAACGGCTTTCGGCCCACCGTCGCCGCTCATGCCTACGCCACGTTGGCGCGTTACGTGCTCGGCTTCGCGATCCAGCTCTCTGGATCGACTGCGGCGATCGGTCAACAGCACGCCGAACTATCGGCCGCTTTCCACAACCTCGATCCGTCCCGCTATCCCGCTACGGTCGCCGTCGCCGACGAACTCCCGGTGCCACTGGAAGAGGAGTTCGAATTCGGATTGCAGCTCATCGTCGGTGGGCTGGAGGCACTGCACGCTTAGGCCGCCGAAGTCCCGCCGTGAGTGCACGCTCGGCGAATGCGATCAACGACGGGTTATAGAGTCGGTCTCGCGGAAAGGAAGTCGAGACCTTGACCGAGAATGCTGGGCGGCCGTTCGATGTCGACGCGCTGCGACGAAAGTACGCCGACGAGCGGGACCGGCGATTGCGTCCCGACGGGATCGCACAGTACGTGGAGATAGCGGGTGAGTTTGCCCGGTTCGGCGAGGACCCCTGGGTGGATGGGAAATTCGCGCGCGAGCCGATTTGCGACCAGGTCGATGTCGCGATCATCGGCGCCGGATTCGGTGGGTTGCTGACTGGGGCGCGGTTACGCGAGCTCGGTGTCGAGAGTGTGCGGTTGATCGACAGGGCGGCTGACGTCGGCGGCACCTGGTACTGGAACCGCTACCCAGGAATCGCCTGCGACGTCGAGTCCTATGTGTATATCCCGTTGCTCGAAGAGCTCGGCTACGTCCCCACGGAGAAGTATGCCAAGGGAGCGGAGATCTTTGCGCATTGCCAGCGCATTGCCAAGCATTACGACCTGTACCGCGATGCGTGCCTGCAGACCGATGTGCACGAGATCCGTTGGAATGAAAAGAATTCCCGCTGGACCATCCGCACGAACCGGGGTGACGAGATAAGTGCGAAATTTGTCTCGATGGCCAACGGCTATCAGGCCAAACCCAAGTTGCCCGGAATCTCCGGTCTGGATACGTTTCGCGGGCACACGTTCCACACCAGCCGGTGGGACTACGACTACACCGGTGAAAAGCTGGAGAACCTGGCCGGCATGCGCGTTGGCATCATCGGCACCGGCGCGACCGCGGTCCAATGTGTGCCGCATCTGGCCGCGGCGGCGCAGCACCTCTCCGTCTTCCAGCGCACGCCGTCATCAGTAGACGTGCGGGCCAACCAGCCCACGGATCTGCAGTGGGTCAACGCTTTACAGCCGGGCTGGCAGCAAAGGCGGATACAGAACTTTCAGGTCCTCACCGGTGGCGGACAGGCGGAGGAGGATCTGGTGGCCGACGCCTGGACCAGCATCACCAGGAAGCTTCCCGTCATGCGTCACGACAGTGGCAGCTCATCGAGCCCAGAGGAGCGAACGCGCGACATCGAACTGGCGGATTTCGCCAAGATGGAGGAGATCCGAGCGCGAGTCGACGAGTTGGTGACCGATCGCGCCACCGCGGAGGCGCTCAAACCCTGGTACGGCTACTTCTGCAAGCGGCCCTGCTTTCACGACCAATATCTGCAGACGTTCAACCGGGACAACGTGACACTGGTGGACACCCGCGGCCGCGGGGTCGAGCGCATCACCGAGTCGGGAGTGGTCGTCGACGGGGCTACCTCTCAGCTCGACTGCCTGATCTTCGCGACGGGCTTCGAAGTGGGCACCGACTATTGCCGTCGGGCCGGCTTCGAGCTGATCGGGCGTGCAGGCGTGACGTTGACCGAGCGGTGGCGCGACGGTGTGCGTACGTTTCAGGGCTTGTCTACCAACGGTTTCCCGAACTGCTTTATCGAAAGCATTGCCCAGGCGGGGTTGACGGTGAACTTCCCTTATTTGCTTGACGTGCAGGCCCGCCACGTCGCCTGGATCATCGCCTGGGCACTTGAGCGCGGCGTAACCGAGGTCGAGGCGTCATTGGGCGCCGAAGCCGCGTGGGTCGACACGGTGGTGGCCCGTTCGGCCGCGTCCGCCGACCGGGCCAAAACCTGCACGCCCGGCTACTACAACCGGGAAGGAAAGGCCGACGCGAAGACGCGTCAGGGCAGCTTCTTCTTCGGTGGACCCACGGAATACGCCGACATTCTGCAGACGTGGCGGGCAAGCGGCGATATGGAGGGCCTCGAGATTCGCGGCGCTGAGATCGGCCCATGAAATACCTCTTCGGGCGGCTGCGGGCGGCGACCCGGCGCCGACCCGCACCGAGGGTGGCGATCATTGGTGCGGGATTCGGCGGCCTTGGCGCGGCGGTGGCGCTGCGCCGCGCCGGCGTCGACGACCTGGTGATCATTGAGAGTGACGACGGCGTCGGCGGCACCTGGCGACGCAACGTTTATCCCGGCGCCGCCTGCGACATCCAGAGTCATCTCTACTCATTCTCGTTCGCACCCAACAGATCTTGGAGCCGCACCTACGCTCGGCAGCCCGAGATTCTGGCCTACCTGGAGTCGGTGGCCGACGACTTCGATCTGCGTCGGCACCTGACGTTGGGTACCAGAGTCCGCACGGTCCGCTGGAACGAGGACACCTGGCAGTGGGACTTGTCGATGGACCGCGGGGGCCAGACCGCCACGTTAAGTGTCGACGTTGTCGTCTGCGCTGCCGGCTTGTTCGGGTCGTTGAAGCTCCCCGACATCGCCGGCCTGGCCGACTTCGGTGGCGCCGTCATGCATACCGCGCAGTGGGATCGCGACGCCGATGCGGCGGGCAAAAAGGTGGCGGTGATCGGTACCGGGGCCAGTGGGGTGCAGGTCGTTCCCGAGCTGGCCCGGGTCGCCGAACACCTGGCGGTGTTTCAACGCACACCACCGTGGATGGTTCCCAAGGATGACCGCGCTTACAGCCCTGGCGAATTGGCGCAATTCCGACGCAACCCCCTGGCGGTGCGCCGACTGCGTTGGCAGATCTGGAAATTCCAGCACGACAACACCGCGACGATGGCCGACGACCCGGTGGTGGCGTCCCGTAGCCAGGTTGCGACGTCGTTCCTGAGCCGCACCGTGGCCGACGAGCGGCTTCGCAACGCGCTGACACCGGACTATCCGTTCCGCTGCAAGCGGGTGCTGTTGGGGGACGACTACTACCGGGCGTTGCAGCAAGACAATGTCGAGCTTGTTGCGGACCCTATCGACCGAATCACCGAAACATCTGTTGTCACCGCGGGCGGCAAGGCCTTTGAAGTCGACACGATCGTGTTGGCGACCGGATTCGAGACGTCGCGGTATCTGTCCGGCATCGACGTCATCGGGACGGGCGGACGCAGCCTGCACGAGCGCTGGGGCGACGATCCCAGCGCCTATTTGGGAGTCGCGGTGGGCGGGTTCCCGAACTTCTTCATGCTGTACGGCCCCAACACCAATCAGGGCGGCAACTCGATCGTCTACATCCTCGAGGCCGGTGCGCGACTGGTGGCCAGCGCCGTGGCTCGGCTGGCGCGCCGCGGCGGGTATCTCGAGGTGCGTCCTGACGTCGAACGGCGTTACAACGAGCGGCTTTCCGTCGACCTTGAGCGCACCATTTGGACCAAGTGCGACAGCTATTTCCGTTCGCCCACCGGCCGCATCGTCACCCAATGGCCCCACACCGAGCTCGAATACGCGCGCCGGACCTGGCGGCTACGGCCTCGGGATTGGGTGCATCGCACCGGCGCAAGTAGTTAGCTTCAGGCTGATTCTCATGGCTCCCACCAGGTGGCCTAATCGTTAACATCACTTGAAGATGTCGAACGCCGGACGAGACCGAATCGTCTGGAAGATCGCTGGTGAGGGGACGCTCGGATGGTAGATACGCGTCCGGTGGTTGCGCGTCTCCGATTCCGTCGGATCAACTGGCTGAACGTCGTCGGCGTTGTCGCCATCGTCCTGGCCGGGACCGCGATCGTGGTCAAGAACGCTCCCGCAGGCGGGTCAAACCAGATCCTCAACGTCTCCTACGACCCGACCCGCGAGCTGTATGCGGCGATCGATAAGGCGTTCATCCCGCAATATCGGACGCATACCGGCGTCACCCTGGACATCAAACAGTCGCACGGGGGCTCGGGGCGACAGCTGCGCAGCGTCCTGGACCGCACCCAGAAGGCCAGCGTGGTGTCACTGGCGCTCATCAGCGACGTGCAGACGTTGAGCAAGCGGGGTTTGATCGCCGCGAACTGGCAACAGCGACTACCGAACAATTCGGTGCCGTACACGTCGACCATTGTCTTCGTGGTCCGGAAGGGCAATCCCAAAGCGATCCGCGACTGGCCTGACCTGACCAGCGACGACGTGTCCGTCGTGACACCCAATTGGCGCAGCTCGGGCAACGGCCAATTAAGCGTCCTCGCCGCGTGGGGCTCGGTCACCACTCGCGGCGGCAGCCAGGCCCAGGCCAGTGCCTACGTGAAGGCGCTGTTGCGGCACGTCGCGGTGTCCGACGCCGGTGCCCGTGGCGCAGCCGACAGCTTCACCCTCGCCAAGACCGGCGACGTGCAGTTGGCTTGGGAGAACGAGGCGCTGCGCGAGGTCGCCGCCGACAAGGACGAACTCCAGCTCGTGTACCCGCCGGTCAGCATCCTCGCCGAACCCGCGGTGGCGTGGGTTGACGCAAACGTCACGGATCCTAAGACAGCCACCTACGCCAAGGCATACCTCGACTATTTGTTCACCGATGCCGGACAAGAGCAGGCGGCGCAATACGGCTATCGGCCCTTCAAGCCAGAAATCCTCGCCAAACACACCGACCGGCTGCCTCCGCTGACGCTCTTCCCGGTCAGTGCCGTTGCCAAGGACTGGAGCGACGCGCGCGAGCAGTTCTTTGGCGTCAACGGAATTCTCGACACGATCTCAGCGTCGCCCGCCGCGGCGTTGGGAGCATAGGGGAACAAGGTGGCCCTTGCGCTGAATTACAACCTGATCAAAGGCCGGCACGACGTCATTGCCGGCCTCACCGTCGCGGCGATTTCGTTCCCGCAGGCCATGGCTTATGCGCTGATCGCGGGGGTGGATCCCCGGTTCGGTGTGTACTCGGCAATCGTCGTGACGATCGTCGCCTCGATCTTCGGATCGTCGTCGCATCTGATCAACGGACCGACGAGCGCCATATCGCTGCTGGTCTTCACGGCGCTTGCGTTCGTCGATTCGGAGAACTCCAAGGAACTCTTCGAGGCGCTGTTTGTGCTGGCCGTCCTGGTTGGCGTATTCCAGATCGTGATCAGCTTGTTCAAGCTGGGCAACCTGACCCGCTATATTTCCGAGTCCGTCATCATCGGTTTCATGGCCGCTGCGTCGTTTCTGCTCGCGGTGGGACAGTTGGGCAACGCGCTGGGGGTGCACGATAAGGGCAACGGCCACATGCAGGTCTTGCGTCGCGTATGGCTCACCTTGTTCCACGGCGATCATGTCAACTACAGCGCCCTGATATTGAGCGCCTCGGCGGTGATTCTGGCGGTCATCCTGCGCAAGGTGGTGCAGCGCTATGGATTGCCGCAGATCGACATGCTTGCCGTGTTGGTCATCACCGCCCTGATCGCCTATCTCGCGGGATGGTCGGTTCCGGGAACCAACGGCCACACGGCGGTGTCGGTTGCCGCCAAAATCCCACGGAGCCTGCCCAGTCCGCATATACCCGAGGTGCACACCGAGTTGCTCCCACATCTGTCCACGGGGGCTCTGGCTATCGCGTTCGTCGGCATTATCGAGGCACTGTCGATCGCCAAAGCCATTGCCCACCAGACCCAACAGAAGCTTGATTACAACCGGCAGATCATGGCCGAAGGCCTGGCCAACCTAGCCGGCGGGTTCTTCCAGAGCCTGCCGGGTTCGGGCTCGCTATCGCGATCGGCGATCAACTTTCAGTCCGGTGCGGCGACACGATTTTCCGGGATCGTCTCGGCCGCAACGGTTGCCGCGGCGCTGTTACTGTTCGCGCCCCTGCTGCAGTACGTTCCGCAGCCGGCTCTGGCTGGGCTGCTGCTGGTGACCGCCGCGCGGCTGGTCGATTTCAAACGCCTGATCTATGCGCTCAAGGCATCCCGTTATGACGCGGGCTTGGTGATTGTCACAGCGATCACCGGAATAGCGATCGATCTCGACAAGGCCGTGCTGCTCGGTGTGATCCTGTCGATCCTGCTGTTCCTGCCGCGCGCGGCGAAGCTGAAAGCCAGGGAGCTCATTGTCACCCCCGAACGCGTTATCCGCGAACGCCTTCCGGGTGAGCCCGCGGACCCGCCGCTCGTCATCTTCGACCTGGAAGGCGAGCTGTTCTTCGGGGCCGCACCCGAATTAGACCGTTACCTGGAGGAGCTACAACGGCGGATCGAGGACGAGGATTGCAAGTTGGGGGTCAAATTCGTGGTACTGCGGCTCAAACGCGTACGCCACCCGGACGTCGTCTGCATCGAGCACATCGAGCGGTTCCTGCGCGAAGAGACCGAGCGCGGCGTCACCGTCCTGCTGGCCGGGGTGCGCCCCGATACGCTCGGCCTGTTGAAGAACGTCGGATTCGAAAGCTGGTTCCCCGCAGAGGACGTCTTCCCTGAGGAAGAAGAGGAATACTCGGCGACGCTCAAAGCCGTTCGGCACGCTCACAACAAGCTCGCCGAGCTGAAGCTCAAGGAGCCGTTCAACTCGGAACCCGAACACACCGAGCACACGGACCTGTACTACCTGGTCTGACGCCGCAGCCGGTGACGGTCAACCGCCAGCGGCTGCTACCCTGGCTCGCTCCGTCATCGATGCGACCACGCCACCGTCGTTGAGGATGTCGGTGCCGGTGAGGTAACCCGCTTTGTCGCTGGCACAGAAGGCGAGTAGCTCTGCCATCTCCTCCGCTTTGCCCCATCGCGGGACTGCCGCATCAGCAACCATCGCGCCCGCCCCGGCTTCCTCCTCGAGCCTGCCCATCTCGGTGTCCACGGACCCCGGCGAGATAGAGACGATGCGTAGCCCACGCGCGTTGAATCTCTCTGCCTGGGACTGGCTGTACCACTTGACGAAGCTCTTGCTCACCGCGTAGGCCATACCGGACCGCATCTCCTCAGGCGCAATGCTGCAAGCCGTCATCATGGCGTCAATGAAGGCGGCGCTATCGTGAAGCGCCAGCGGGAATTGTGCTGTCGGAACGATTTCCGCGGGCAACAGGTGGGCTGCCATAGAGGCCACGTTGACGATCACTGAACCTTCGCCGGCCGTCGCGTGGAACGCCTCATTGACGTTGAGGGTGCCGAGTGCGTTGGTCCGCATGACGTAGTCGGCGGATCCCATGCTCGGGCTAACCCCAGCGGTGTGGATGACAGAAGCGATCGCCCCGAGCTCGCTTGCGGTACCGAGCAGGGCATCGACCGCGCTCCGGTCGGTGACGTCACAGTTGACGATCGTAGGAGTCATCCCGAGGTCCTGCAGGGTTGCGGCCGCGGTGGTGAGCCGGTCCTGCCTGACGTCGCAGAGGACCAGTGCGTGGTCCCGGCCGATGATCTTGGCCGTGGCCAGACCCATGCCGCCCGCACCGCCCGTGATAACCGAAACTCGACTCATACCTGGACCGTATACGCGGCGCGTACTACCCCGGGAGCGTGGGGCTGTCTGGTTCGTGGTGCGGGTGACCGCCGTGCCGGATCGCCGTTCCGACGAACGGCGCCCGGATGGTGGCGGCGACGTTGCGGCGGTTGACGATCAACCCGGCTATCGCCACCACGGCGTAGACGCCGCAGAGCACCAGCCGCCCTTGGGTCGAGGCGAGCGGGAACTGGACGACGAACAGCACCAGCAACGCCCAGGCACTCGCTCGGGAAAAGCGCAGCGCCAGGATCAGCGCGACGCCCATCAGCGTCTGGGTGGCCGTGAGCAGCACTTCCTCGACCTGACGGGAGTCCAGCGACAAGGCGAAAGCGCCGCCGCCCAGCAGATGGGCTATCGGCAACGATCCGATCAACAGTGTCCACTGGTTCACCTTGGACGAGATCAGCGTGGCGATTGCGGCCGTGCCCTTGCCGCGGGCGGCGAAGATGGTCGCGATGATGAACTCGGGAGCTTCGGATGCCAGCGGGGCAAGCCACTGCACCAGCAGGAATCGGTCGATGCCCAACTCGGTCCCGGCGCTGACCAGGTTGTCGGCGAAGGGTTTGGCGCACAGCAGGATGACCGCCCCGGATGCCACGAACATGCCGACGACGGCGACGCGCCTGCTGCGGTCGGGCAACTCCCCGAGTGCGGCGGCGGTACCGATCAAGTCCGGCTCTTCCACGTCGCCGTGGCTCACCTTGTAGAGATAGAAGGCGAACCAGGCCAGCAGCGCCAAGCCGAGCACGAGGTGGATCTGGCCGGTCGCGGGTATGACGAACGCGACCACACCGGCGATCAGCAGGAACCCGAGTTCGACCCGATTCGCGGCCTCCAGCACCAATCCGGCGGACTTAGTGGCGCCGGCCTTACGGGCCGCCAGGATGCCGACTAACACCACGACCGGCCAGCCCAGGCCCATCAGAAGCCGGTTGGACCCGGTCATGTTGGCGGCGGCGTACTGGGTGTAATCCGGATTGTGCCCGGACACGTACGCGTAGTACAGGTCGACGGCATACTCGGGCAGCACCGCGACCAGCGCGAGCGCAGCGATGGCGAGTCCACCGGAGACGTCGATCTGCGCGGCTTCGGCGCCCCACGCCAGCAGGAAGCTGGCCGAGACCACCGCGGCCCCATAGATCAAAAGGGCTTCCACCGGGTCCAGATGCCAACCGACGATCCGAAGCACCACCGCGGGGATGATAAATATCGCGGTGATCAGCGCTGACCGGATCAGCGTGCGCCGCTGCCAGCCTGCGACCGAAGCGCGCGGGCCGGTGGGCCTGTCGGAGGCGATCATCGTCATCCTTCAACTCGGCAACGGGTGCCGATCAATTGGTGGCGGTTTCGGCTCGCGGCGGCGGCCAACTGGTGACCAAAGTACCTGCTCAATGCCACGCCAGCAACGTTATGGAAATGCCGAGCGATCGGCGGGTGGGGACCCGTATTTGCTGGCCAGGTAATACAATCCGAAAAGCTCGGGCGCGCTGATTTCAGAGCTCGGCAAATCCATCCTTGGGACTGTCGTGGTGTTTTGGCCTGTCAGCACCGCCAGCTGGGTACCCGCGCGGTTAGCGATCCGGGCCCATCGCCGCGGCCGCGGCTTGAGCAAAGAGCTCGACGGCCTGATTGCGGGGCAGCGAAGCCAGCATTTGCGCGGCGAAGCGCATGGTCTCGCCCGCCATCCAGGTCGGGCCGTTGGCCAGGTTCTCGAATGCCTCGGCGATGACGTCGTCCACGGCGGCAGCGCCCTCCGGCAGGTCGTCTGTTGAACCGATCTGGCCGCGGCTGTGTTCGAGCTGCCGCAGCGCGGGTGTATTGGTCTTGCCGAGGATGAGGCCAAGCACGTCGACGCCTTTGTCGTGCAGTTCGGCCCACAGCGCTTCGGCGAAGACCATGTCGAACGCCTTGGATGCGCCGTAAGCGACCATGTTGGGTCCGCCGGCTAATCCGGCGCCGGACCCGAAGATGACGATGCCGCCACGGCCTCGCTGGACCATTGCCGGGGCGAAGTGGTGGCACAGTTGCATCGGCACCATGCAATTGCGTTGGACCATCGCCTCGGCGGCTTCGATCGGGCTGGCAAGGAAGGGTTCGAAATTCGGGTCGGCACCCGCGCAATACACGAAGAATCCGATTTCCAGGTCGTCGGTGGCCGCGGCGATGGTGGATGCCGCGTCCGGTTTTGCGAGATCCACGGCAAGAGTGCGGGTTTGGGCGGACGTCTGCGATTTGATTTCTGCCGCAACATCATCAAGTACCGCCTGCCTGCGTGCCAGCAGCACTACGTTGACACCGCGCTCGGCGAGTCCTTTGGCGAAGGCGGCGCCGACACCGTCCGATGCGCCGGCGACCAGCGCCCACGGTCCATACTTCGTCGCGAATGTCACCCAAATGCTCCTGCTCCGTTACGGTTGGCCGAAAGTAGCTACTCGCACCTGGGTGAACCGGCGGACTGCGATGCGCCAACCGTCCACCGTCCGGACGATCTCGTCGTCGTAGAAACCCAGCGCGTTGACGCCGCCCTGGTTGTCGCCGAACATGATCACCGCGTCGACGTAGGTGCGGGACGAGGCTTTGTCGCCGTCGACCGTGATGGCTTGATTGGTCAAGCGGTGCATGGTGTGTCCGGCCATCGCGTGTGTCTGTTCCATGAAGTCGGTGACTGCGTCGATGCCGTTCCAGACGCCGATCTCGCCGTAGTCGAGTTCGCAGTCATCGGTGAACGCCGTGCGGAACAGCGCCCAGTCGCGCCGGTCGATCCCGGTGGCGTAGCGCACCAGCAAGTCAGAGATATCTTGGCGCGGATCGGTTTCGGTCATGCGGGGTCTCCGTTCGGGTGGACCACGATGCGTGGTGGCCCGTCGGACCGGCGGGCCATGTCGAGCGCGTCGGGCACTTCGTCGAGGCCGATGACCTTGCCGACGCTGGGCAACGGGTCCAGCCGCCCCGACGTGATGGCGTCCAGCGTTCCGTACCAGTCCTGCGGATGCGGGCCGCCGCCGAATTGAATGGTGACGCCTTGGCGGGTGGCGGTGGTGATGTCCAGCGTGTCGCCGCTGTACCAGCCGCCGGCGCAGTAGATGCGGGTGCCCATCTCCGCGGATTCAACAATGTTCTGGATCAGCCCGGCGGCGCCGACACACTCGAACACGACAGCGGGGCCAGGCAGACCGCGTTCCGCGCGGACCTCGTTGAATGCGTCGAACGCGGTTTTCTCGGCGGGATCGACCAAGACCTGCGCTCCGAAGTGGGATCGGGCGAGTTCGCGACGCTCGGGCTTGTAGTCCGACACGACAATCGGCACGATGCCCCGGCTGGCCAGGGCGGCGACGGCGGAGAGGCCGACCGCACCGGCGCCGATCACGATGGCCACCTCGCCCTCTTGGACCTGTGCCGACCGCACGTAGAACTCGCCGACGGCGAACGCGTCGGTCAATGCGATCGCGTCGCAGGAGACGTCGTTCGAGACAGGTTTGGCGGCCACTTCCGAAATCACCAGCAGCTCACCGAAGCTGCCCGGGGCCTGGGGATGTTGACCGATGATCCGAACGCCGCCGGCTCCGCCGTCGATTAGGCGTATCGGTATGGAGGTCACCCGCGTGCCGATCGAGAACTGATCCGAGCAGCCGGGCCCGTGCCCGATCACCTCGCCGACGAACTCGTGGCCGAGCACGATGTCCTGATCCGGGTCATACAGCGAGCGACCGGTCGGATCATTGAGGCCGAGATCCGGGTGGTCCATGAAGTGCACGTCCGATGCACAGATCGCGGTGCTCAGCGTCCGGAGCAGCAGCTCACCAGGTCCGGGTTGTGGGTCCGGTGTATCCCGGACCTCTAGCCGGCCTTTTCTCAAAACGACAGCGCGCAATGCGTCACGCCCTAATATTTCTCGAATAGTCGATGTAATATTTCGAATGTTCGGGATAACCTTAGGAACCTCGTCGTAAGGGAGTCAAGCCATTCGCGGATCGACGTCAGCGCCGACCGCCCGGGTGCTCGACGTCGTCGAACTGCTCGCGCGGTCCGGGAATGCGCGGCTGCGGTTCTCCGACATCGTGCGTGAACTCGACGTCACGCAGGCCACCGCACACGCGATCCTGAAGACGCTGTGCGACCGTGGCTGGGCCAGCCGCGATCCCGTCGCGAAGACTTTTACTCTCGGCCCAGCGCTCGCGGTGGTGGCCGCGCGGACTGACACTGCGCGGCCACTGGCGCACGCGGCTCGTTCGGCGGCGCTTCGGCTCTCCCGCGAGGTCGGGTATGCCGGCTCCGTGGTGGAACGATTCGGTGATTCGTTGGTGGTCACCGCGTTCGAGGGTGACCCCGCCACTCAGCCGGCGGGCATACCAGGTGATCGCATCCCGTATGCACCGCCGTTCGGCGTCGCGTTGGCCGCCTGGGATACCGAAGAGGAGCAACGCGCGTGGATCTGCCGAGGTGCGGGCAGCAACGCCGATCGAACGCTGCGCCTCGAACGGGTTTTGCAACACACCCGCGAGCGCGGATTCGACGTCGACTGGACAACGCCTGCGCTGGCGCAGGCCGTTCAGGTGGTCGGCACGCTGGACAGCGACCAGATGCCGACGCCGGTGCGACACATCGTGGATCAGTTACTCGTCGAGTTCACCACCATCGGCTTCCTTTCCGACGATAACCCGGGTCGCCGGAAACAGCCCGTGGTCACGATCGCCGCGCCTATTTTCGATCACCGTGGCCACGCCGCGCTGATGGTGGCGGTGCACCCGCTGTGCCCGCTCAACGCACGTCAGATCCGGATAATCGGCAAACAGCTCAACGAGGAAACGGAGGCAATCACCGAGTCCCAACAGCGCTCCGTGGCACCGATAAGCTGAAACGTCATGGCGGACAACTACGTTGTGGACGATCTTGCCGGCTTCGTCGTCGGCGCGAGGCAGGATGATCTGGCCGGACGGCCTAGGGCATTACTCAAACGTAACGTGCTGGACAGCATCGCCTGTGCTGTCGGCTCACTGGATGGTGAGCTCATCCCGACAATCCGCGAGCAAACCCAGCAGTTCACCGGTCGCCCGACGGCCACCCTGGTGGGCGGTGGCCGGGCGTCGATTGATCAGGCGGCATTTTTCAATACGGTGTTGGTGCGCTACCCCGATCTGCTCGACACCTTTCTGACGGTGGGCGGACTATGCCATCCCGCCGACAACTTCGGTGCGCTGCTGGCAGTGGCCGAACACGTCAACGCTAGCGGGGCGGATTTCCTGCTGGCCCTCGCCGTCGCTTACGAGATCCAATGCCGGTTCAGCGCGCAGGTTCCTGTGATGGCACGAGGCCTTAATCACGCACTACAGCTGGCGATGTCGGTCGCCGGCGGTTCGGCAAAACTGTTCGGGCTGGACGCCGAGCAGACCGCCAACGCGATTGCGGCCTCGGCGGCAGACAATGTGTCCCTTGCCGCTGTGCACGCTGAACCGGTCTCGAACTGGAAGGGGATTTCACCGGCCGTCACCGGTATGCGTGCGATCTACACGACGATATTGGCGGGCCGTGGCGTCAGCGGGCCCAAGGCATTGTTCGACGGCCCGCACGGTTTGGTGCAGCTCTTCAATCAGCCAATCGATTTCCGCACCGCCGACCGAGGACTCACCGCCGTCAAGCAGACCTATCTCAAGCAGTACTGCTCGTTGATCCACGGCCAGGTCATCATCGACGCCGTCTTGGCAATTCGCACCGAGAACAACCTGCGCGGACAGGACGTGGCGCGGGTATCCCTGGAAGTTTTCCAGGGCGCCTACGATTTCGCCGGCGGCGGAGCGTACGGCGACAAAGACCATCCGCGGACCAAGGAGCAGGCCGACTACAACCTGAAGTACTTGAGCGCAGTCGCGCTGTTGGATGGTGGTGTGGGCCCCGAACAGCTTGAGACCGAACGGGTTATGCGGGGCGATGTGCAGGAATTACTGACGCGAGTCGACGTCAGGCCCGCCGCCGACCTAACAGCTGACTACCCGCAACGCACCGCCGCGCGCGTGCACATCCTGACGAATGACGGGCGGGAATTGAGCCGTGAGGAGTCGGATTACGAGGGATCACCGACCCGGCCAATGTCCTGGGAACGTGTCGTGGACAAGTTTGACTGGCTCGCCGGACCATTCTGCGACGAGGAACTGCGTGCCGATATCGTGGCTGCGATCGATCGTTTGGACGAGATCCCCGTCACCGAACTCACCGGACTGCTGGGCGCGGCAACTTCCATCGTCCAACGTCCGCGCAGCAGCCCGCGGTTCTGATTGAATGATCGGCCATGCGCAAAGATCGCGGCATTAACCGGTGGGAGTTGGTCACCTGCGCGCTCGCGGGACACGCCACGTATGCACCCGACGAGGAGACTCTCGCCGCCCGGCTCAGCGGATCCACCGGGCTGGGCGAGGTGTGGCGCTGCCTGCGGTGCGGCGAATACACATTAGGCGAGCCGCACGGACGCGGCCACGCCGATCACGCACCGATGATTCTGCGCGGCAAGGCTTTACGCCAGGCGTTCATTATTCGCGCGCTGGCGGTCGAACGGCTGTTCCGGGCGGTGGCGATCGGGCTGGCGGCGTACGCGGTGTGGAAGTTCCGCGGCGTGCGCGGCTCAATCCAGGACACGCTCGACCGCGACCTGCCGATCTTCCGCGCGGCGGGGTTCAAGGTCGACCAGATGACGGCGGTGCATGAGCTGGAAAAGGCGCTGGCCGCCAAACCGTCCACGTTGGCCCTTTTGACATTGATGCTGGTCGCCTACGCATTGCTGGAAATCATCGAGGGCGTCGGCCTGTGGTTGCTGAAACGCTGGGGCGAGTACTTCGCCGTGGTGGCAACCTCGGTCTTTTTGCCCTTGGAGGTCCACGACCTGGCCAAGGGCATCACGATGACGCGAATGGTTACCTTCACCATCAATGTCGGCGCGGTGATCTACTTGCTCATCTCAAAACGACTGTTCGGTCTCCGCGGTGGCCGAAAGGCGTACGACGAAGAACGCCGTGGTGAGCAGTTGCTGGATGTCGAGCGAGCGGCTATGACGACATGACTCGCCCAGAAGCATAGTAAAGCTAAAGAGTGCGCCTGGCGTGATAGGCTCAGGTCTTCGAGAAAACCCCGCCACAAGGCTGTGCCGGGTTTCCACCCCCTGTGCCTAAGGCCTGTGCGCTAGGCCACAATCCAAGCCACAATCCAGCTTTTCGCGCCGTTTACCGCAGCGCGGCGGATTCGTAAAACAGGCGTTATGAAATTCCATGAGGCGGTCAGCTGGCCGCACTGACGAAGGGCTCATGCTGTGCTGACACGCCAAAGCTCTGTCAACTTCGGCCTCGACACCAATTTCGATCTGGTCACTCCGATTAAGGAGCGCGCCTGCGACGCACTGCACGCCGTGCTGAAAAGCAAACCACGCGCCCTCACCTCTGGCCCGCGCCTCATGCCCAAGGGTGTCGAGCGCTGCTGAATTAAGCCGGCAGGCCCGCCGCGCGTTCCCGGTCGCGTCGGCGAGCCCGGGAGGCGCGCAAATTCTCGGCATTACCGCAGGTTTTGACGTTGTGCCAGACCCCGCTGTTGTTCTTCGAACGGTCGTAGAACGTCGAATCGCACCCATGGCGGTGACATTGCTTGAGCCGGCGCCAGGTGCCCGCCTGCTGGCTCAGCAGGACTTCGCCCCACAACGCTGAGGCCAGCCAGCGCCAGCCACTTCCGGCGGGTACCAGTTGCACCTGGCCCGTATCCGAGAGTGTGAACGACGCACCTACTCCGCCGACTCCTCGTCCGTCCACGTGTTGGCCGGCGAGCATCTGCGCGACGGTGCCACGCATCGCGCGAAGTTTTGGCAGATCCGCGTCATTCAGTGTCGGGGACTCTACGTCGACACCACGCAGCCGCGACCAGGTCCCGGCTGCGTCGGTGACCCAGGCCTGCGCCGGCGCAACGTCTGTCAGCAGGTCCGCGCCGTATCCGGGAATGCCGACGGTGTTCATGAAGTCCTGGACCAGGCCCAGGCCTCCGGGGGCCGGCTCAAGTTCGTACCGGTGTGATGCAGACCATCCAGACATACCCAAATACTAGTTGACTATGTCACCGTCGTCAATTACGGTGACATAAGCAAAGCTACTTCACCTAAGTCAAGGAGAACGGATCATGGTTAACATCAAAGGGTCAACGGTCGTGGTGACTGGCGGACAACGCGGCCTCGGCAAGTCCATCGTCGATGAGTTCCTGCAGCGAGGTGCCGCCAAGGTGTATGCCACGGCGCGGGCGCCGAAGCCAATCGAGGACCTCCGGGTGGTGAGCGTGGAGCTCGACGTCACCAAGCCCGAGTCGGTTGCAGCGCTGGCCATTACGGCATCGGACGCCGACATCGTCATCAACAACGCCGGAATCCTGGGTGCGCCGCAGCTGCTCGCGAGTGACATCGAGGAAGTCAAGGCGGTGTTCGAGACCAACTACTTCGGTGCGCTTCGGGTGGCCAAGGCGTTCGCGCCGGTGCTGGCCGACAACGGCGGCGGAGCCCTGGTCGACGTCAGTTCAGTCTTGGCTTGGCTGGGTGGCTTCGGCGGCTACGGCGACTCCAAGGCGGCCATCTGGTCGCTCACCAACTCGCTGCGCATCGAGTTAGAGAAGCAGGGCACGCTGGTCACCGCGGCGCACCTGGGCTACACCGACACCGATATGACCACCGAGTTCGATGTGCCAAAGAACGACCCCCGAGACGTGGCACGGCAGATTGTCGACGGCATCGAGCGTGGAGACGCGGAGGTGCTGGCCGACGATCTGACGCGTCACGTCAAAGCGGCGCTGTCAGGGCCGGCCGAGGCGCTGCGAGCCGGCTAACCGAAGATTCGATAGGGCAGGCGCGGGATCGGCAGTAGTCGGTCCCGCACCCGGCCGTCGTGTTTGGATTAGTACATGGAAGCCGACCCACCCGAACGAATCGTCAGTGCGACCCGCGCGATGTCTGCCAGCGCCGAAAAGATTTTCGACTTGATCGCCGATCCGTCCCTCCAGCCGAGCTGGGACGGCAATAACAACCTCGCCTCGGCGGCCCCGGGGCAGCGCGTCCGTCAGGTCGGCGACGTGTTCAAAACGACGCTGACCAGTGGAGCGGTCCGGGAGAACCACGTCGTGGAATTCATCGAAGGCACCCAGATTGCCTGGTGTCCCGCGGAACCCGGAAAGCAACCGCCCGGCCACGTGTGGCGCTGGCACCTCGAGCAGATCAATTCCACTCTCACCAACGTGACCCACACCTACGACTGGACGGCACTGACTGACAGCAAGCGGCTGGAAAAGGCCCGTTCGACCACACCCGAAATGTTGCGAGAGTCGATGGACCGCCTGGCTATGAAGGCACAGGTTCTCGGAGGCTAGCGCCGGCGCACCGGTACGGTCGTTTCATGGCTCTCCCACCGCCAGGTAAAGGCCGCGCCGCCGTCATCACCGGCGCCTCGTCAGGCATCGGCGTCGAACTTGCCCAAATACTGTCCCGGCGCGGCTACCAGGTCGTCCTGGTGGCGCGCAGCGCCGATCGGCTCCAAGAGCTCGCCGGACGGTTGGGCCCGCAGGCCCACCCGCTGCCCGCCGACCTGTCCGACCGGACCGCCCGAGCGGCGCTACCGGAAAGGATCGCCGGGCTCGGCATGGTGCCGGACATTCTGATCAACAACGCCGGCCTCTCGACGCTCGGCACCGTCGCGAAATCGATTCCGGAGCAAGAACTCAACCTCGTCGAAGTCGATGTCGCCGCCGTGGTCGACCTGTGCAGCAGGTTGCTACCGGGCATGGTCGAGCGTCATCGAGGTGCGCTGCTGAACGTGGCGTCGGTGGCCGCCTTCGGTCCGCTGCCGGGTCAGGCGGCCTACGGTGCCGCCAAGGCGTTCGTGCTGTCCTATACCCACAGCCTGCGCGGTGAGCTGCGTGGCACCGGCGTCACTGCGACCGCGCTGTGTCCGGGGCCGGTGGACACCGGTTTTGGTGAGGCGGCCGGGTTCAGCAAGGAGGAAGCCGAATCGGTTCTGCCACAGGTGATGTGGCTTTCGGCAGACAAGGTGGCGCAGGCTGGAATTGACGGGCTGGCAGCGGGCAAGGCCGTCGTTGTGCCGGGTCGGGTCAACCGGGTTGCTTCAGCCTTTTTCCGGGTCGCGCCGCCTGAGCTGTTATTGCCGATCCTGGCACGCAGCCACCCGGGTGTGAAACGGGACTAGTCTTTAGCCTTTTTGCCGCGCACCCACTGAATCGTGCCGGCGTTCTTCACTCGCACGCCGGCAAAGCCGTTGTCTTCCAAGATGTCACCGATTTCGTCGTCGTCGAAAATGTGAGCTCCGAGGTCGGGCAACATCCTCCAGAACCGGGCAGCGCTTCCGGCGGTAGGGACCATAACGGCCAGCCTGCCACCTGGTCGCAGCACCCGCGCCATTTCTGCCAGCGCGGCCGCTGGATCCGGAATCAGCTGCAGCACGGCGAGTGAGACCACCGCATCGACGGTGTTTTCGCGCAGCGGAAGTCGCTGAGCGTCGGCGCGGATGAAGCCGACGTTCGGTCCCGCCTCGGAGCGCACGGCGCGTGCCAGCATCGGCTCGGAGATGTCGACGCCCAGCGCCAATCCGTCCGGGCCCGCGGCGCGCGCCAGCGACGCGGTGACATTGCCCGGGCCCGAGCCGACATCGAGCGCAGTTCCGCCGTTCGGAAGGTCCAACCACTCGACGGGGTGCTGCCATGCGCTGATCAGCCGACGCGAGACGGCTTGGGCGTTGTCGTAGAGCATGGATCCGATCGGCGACGCCCAAGCCGCTTGGATCGCTCCGGTGTTTTTCGGGACGGTGCGGGCGTCGTCCCCGTCGGAGGCCGCCCCCAGCAGATCGAGATAACCTTTGCTGGCATCCGGATCCGCGGGCGGATCGGCAAGTAGGTCCAAAGCCCGGCGCAATGCCGGAGGCAGTGAGATGTGCACGTCTGTCATGCCAACTCCTTCGATCAAATACCAAGCCGTACAAGAAAAATCGCGTCGGATGGCCTCGGCTGGCTTAGCTTCATCCCCTGCTTGTAGCCTACGCCGCGCCGCTGAACGGCTCGACAATCGGAGAATGTGGGGTTCGTTAACGTCTGACGATCGCACGCTCGGTGACCAGCGCATACAGCCGCCAGTCGCCCGGCACGCCTTTGAGTGCGGTCTCTCCGCGGTCGGCGAATCTGTGCCGCGATCCGGTGACGATGTCGCGAACCGTCGAGGACACCAGCACTTCGCTGTCTCCTGCCAGAGCTGACACGCGCGCACCGATGTGCACGGCCATGCCGGCGATATCGGCGCCCCGCATCTCGACCTCGCCGGCGTGAATACCCACCCGCACCTCGATCCCGAGCACGCGGACCGCGGTGACGATTTCTTCCGCGCATGCGAGCGCGGCGCTGGGACTGCTGAACGTCGCGACGAATCCGTCTCCGGCGGTGTTGACTTCACGTCCGGCGAATCGCTGCAGCTGGTGACGCACGATGGTGTCGTGGTTATCCAGCAGGTCGCGCCACCGGTCGTCGCCGAGCAGGGCGGCGCGCTCGGTGGATGCGACGATGTCGGTGAACATGATCGTGGTTAGCAAGCGCTCGGCATCAGAACCGCCCCGCACGCCCGTGATGAACTCCTCGATCTCAGCGAGCATCGGCGCGGTGTCGCCGACCCAATACAGGGCCTCATCGCCCGGTAACTCGACGAACTGCGCTCCGTCGATGTGCTCGGCAAGGTAGTGGGCGTGCCCGATGGGGCTGAACTCCGGGTTGTCGCGGTGCAGGATCAGCGTCGGCACGGTGATGCGCGGCAGTGTGTCGCGCGCATCGCCTTTCCGGATGGTCTGGATGAAGGTGCGGGCTGTGCTGGGAGAAGCGGCACGGTTGCCGGCCATGTCCCACCACGAGCGGAACGCGTCGTCGCCCGCTACGGAGGGAGCGATGATGCTCAAGATGTCGAAGCCCTGGTCGACGGCATCGGGCTCAATCCCTGTTGTCGTGAAGGGATCGGAGGCATCGATTTCGGCGCCCATCGGATAGTCGTCGGCCCACATGGTGCGAGCTGCGCCGTTTATGATCACCAGGCTGCTCACCCGCTCGGCGTGGTCGGCCGCGAGAACGAGTCCGGTCAACGACGTGAATCCGGGGGCCAGAATCGTCGCCCGCTCGCATCCAACGGCATCCATCACCGCGAGGACGTCCTGCGCCCAGTATTCCGGCCCGATCATGTCTTGGGAAGGGACCCGCGACGAGAGTCCGATCCCGCGGTGGTCGAGCCGGATCACCCGGCAGAACGAAGCCAGCCGTCGATGAAATCGGTACATCGACGGCTCGATGTCCACACAGTCGATCGGAATCAACGGTCCCGGCAGCACCAGCATGTCGATCGGGCCATCGCCGAAGACTTGGTAGGCGATGTCGATCTCGCCGCAACTGGCGTACCTGGTCCGCGGGGCCCCAGAAGATCCGGCCACGATTACAGGCTAGTTCAGCGTGCCGACACAGCGAAGGCGCGTTAGCGGCCGGTTCCGTCGATGATCGGAACCAGGTAGCGAGCGGCGTAGTCCCGCACGGCGGTGGCATCAGATGTATCGAGGCGATCGGTGGGAAACACGATGATGCCAAGCGCGACGCGCAGCAGGACGTCGGCGATGTTGGCCAGGTCGGCCTCGGGGATATCTGCCCCGCATCGGCGCAGGGTGTGGGCGATTCCGTCGGCGAACCGGCCAATCGGGAAGACGCGGGAGCGCGAGAACAGGCCGAACAGCTCGGGCTCGCTTTCGACGATCCGCGAAAACAGGGGCGAGTCGTGGACCAGGCGCACTCCGAGCACAAAAGCCTCGATCACAGCCTGTTGCGGATTGCGACCGGCGGTCGCCTGGTCCAATGTGCGGAAGAAGGATTCAGCCTCGCGGCGCACCACATGTTCGAACAAGTCGTCCTTGGTGGGAAAGCGGCGGTAGATGGTGCTGCGGCTGACTCCGGCGCGGGCGGCGACGTCTCCGATATTGGCGCGACGGACGCCATAGGTCTCGAAGACGGCACGCGCGGTCTCCAAGATGGTGCCGTCGAGAGCCCTAGTCGATTCGGTCGCTTCAGTAGTCATTGATAATCTGGAACAAAGATATACTTTTGTGCCAATGTCTCATAGGAGGTTGGTAATGACGGCCGAGAATGGCCAGGCGGCGCGCAGTGCGGCCGGCTTCGAAGCCGGTGTTCGTGAAGCCGAGCCCATCCTCGTTGACGAGGCCACCGACCCCTCGCCGGGGCTTGGGCCCGACTCGCTGATCTGGAAGTTCTACGGGGATAACCGCACTCAGTTCTTCGGGTTCCAGCGCGTCGCGGGAGTCGAAAACTGCATCGAGCAGCTCGGCCAGGGGGTCCTCGATCATTCGGTGGTTTTCAGCGACACGTTGGGTCGGGCCAAGCGAACGGGGCCGCCATTGATGAAGACCGTCTACTCCGAGGATCCGCACGTGTGGGGCCGCACGGTGCGGGATTTCCACCGGACCATCAAAGGCACCATCAGTGATGGCTCGAGGTATCACGCGCTGAATCCGGAGCTGTTCTACTGGGCGCACGCCACATTCGTGGACCAGGTGATCTACACGACCGACACCTTCATCCGCCGGTTGTCCCGCGACGAGAAAGAGCAGATCTTCAACGAGGGCAAGACCTGGTACGGCCTCTATGGCGTCAGCGCGCGCAGCCAGCCGCAAACCTATGACGAATTCCTGGCCTACTGGGACGAGATGTGCGAGCGGTTCGTTCCGCACAAAACCGTTCTGTACGGAACCGGCTACATCCGCAAAGGGATACCCGGTCCGCGCCGGATCCCGAGGCCGCTCTGGAAAATACTGTCCGCGCCACTCAACGCCTACACCCGGCTGGTCCTCGTCGGGACTCTGCCGGCGCAGATGCGCATAGTGTGCGACCTGGCGTGGGACGCCAAGAAGGAGAAGCGATTCCAGCGGTTCGCTGCTCTGATGCGCGCGTTGAATCCGGTCTTCAACCGGCTGCCGCTCGGGCTTGTCTACACCCCGTGGGCGGCCGAAGCGTGGCGCCGTGCGGGTGCCGACCCGCGGCGCGCTCCGTAATCACGGGGCTGGCTGACGTTCGCCCTGCCGGTCGTCGCGCGCGATGTTCGGTATGTTCTCAATGTGATTCGAGTCGCACCACTCGCGCCGCCGTGGAGCGAGGCAGATGCCGCGAGCATCAACAGCTGGGGCCACCCCGACCGCAGCTACGAGCCGCTGCTTCTGGTGCGTTGCCTGCAACGGCATCCGGCGCTGGCCACCCGGCTCCGCAAGCTCGGTGAATCCCTTTACACATCCGCGCTTTTGCCGCCCCGGTCCAGGACGATCGCGATCCTGCGCATCTGCGCCCTAGTGGGCTGCGAGTACGAGTGGGGTGGCCAGGCCGCCTTCTGGGGCCCGATCGCGGGCGTCAGCAACGACGAGTGCGACGCGTTGGTCACCGGCGGCAAAGATGCCCCAGCCGATCAGCGGTGGAGCCCGTCGGAACGGACCCTGATCGAGGCGGTCGACGAGCTGGAGCGCACGGGCTCATGGTCGGAGGTGACCTGGGTGGCACTTGGGCACGACCTCGACGACGAACAACGAATCGAGTTGCTCACCGCCGTCGGCTGGTACCGCACGATCTGCACTCTTTGCAATGCGCTCGCGCTGCCGGTTGAGGGTTGGATGCGGCCCTGGCCCGGCTCAGCTCGCTGACCTGTCCCGGCGTAGGCCTGGGTGTTGCCTGGTTAGCAGCGGCAGCAGCAGCCGACGCGGCATGACCTGAAACAGGCGGGTGCTGATCTGGTTGGGCCGCCCGGCGATCACCGTCCCGCGGTCGCCGTCGAGCGCGTCGACCCCGGCGCGCGCCACATCGCGCGAGGCCATCCACAGGAACCTCGGGAACGCGTCTGCGAAGGCCCGCTCGTCCATGCCGGCGTTCTTCAGGAACTCGGTGCGCACCGGGCCCGGGACCAGAAGCGCGACCGTGACGCCGGTGCCGGCCAGTTCTGCGCGCACTCCTTCGGTATAGCTCTTCACGAACGCCTTGGTGGCCGCGTATCCGGCTTGTCCGGGGAATGGGTGATAACCGGCCGTCGACCCGACGTTGAGGATCGCGCCGCGCCCCCGGGCCACCATCTGCTGGATCGCGCGGGTGGTCAGATCGATGACGGCCTCGACGTTCACCCGCACTTGGGCGATCTCGTCGGCGACGGGTGATTTCGTCACCGACCCGATGGTGCCGATACCGGCGTTATTCACCAGGATGTCGACCGTCAGCCCGCGACGATCGACCTCATCGAAAAGGGCGGCGCGAGCCGCGGAATCCGCGACATCGCAGGCGATCACCTCGACACGGACGCGGCCTGCGAGTTCGGCGGCCAGGTCGCGCAGCTTGTCCTCGCGCCGGGCGACCAGGGTGACGCCGTGTCCGCGGTCGGCCAGTTCGCGGGCGATGTCGGCGCCGATGCCCGACGATGCCCCGGTCACGACGGCGGTACTGGTGGGCGAAGGGTTAGGTAGGGCCACGTGTGAAACCTACGCGGTCAGTCGCCGAGCGTGCCGCCAGCTTGACGTTCGGCGCGATGTGGGCCAACGTTCAGACGTTGTATACCCCGCGGGAGCCGCGCAAGCATGGCGGACCGGTTCGGCGTGCGACAGGATCGGTGGTGTGGCCGACATTGATTTTTCCCTGTTGGACGTCCCGAGATCGGTACCAGTTGAAGACCCCGAGGCCTATCTGCGCGCGGCGATCGCCTGGCACTTCGGCGAGAACACCGGCTCCCCGTTCTGGTTGCGTACGGCCAAGGCGCTGGACTTCAACCCGTTGACCGATATCAAGACCTTCACCGATCTGCGGATGTTTCCCAATCTGCTCAACGAACTCCGGGATGTGCCGGTCGAAGATCTGATACCGCGTGGTTATGGCTCAACCCCCCCGGTACCCCAGATATTCGAATCCGGCGGCACCACCGGCGCCCCGAAGCGGACCGCGCAAATGCCGGATTGGGTAGCGCAAGTCATCCAATGGCAAACGGAAGATTTCGCCACCGGCGGCTTCGTTACCGGTCAGGGATTCCTGTGCCTGATGCCGAGCGGCCCACACGGGGTGGGCTACTTCTCGCGCTTGGTCTCCGAGCGACTCGGCTCGGCGTTTCACGCGATTGACATCGATCCCCGCTGGGTCAAAAAGATCGCCGCCCGCAACGCCGCGGCGGAAGTGGCGGCGTATGTCGACCACGTCATTGACCAGGCGGTGTTCGTTCTGCAGACGCAGAACGTCGCGAATCTGCACGCCACCCCGCCGCTGCTCGAAGCGATCGCCAGAAACGACCGCGTGGTGGACCTGGTCAACGACAAGATCCGCTACCTGTTGCTCAGTGGGGCACACGTGGATGCGGACACGCTCGACGTGCTGGGCGACATCTTCCCGGACACCACGATCTCGATGGCCTTCGGCAGCACCATGGTTCTTTCACAGGCGGTCACCCGAATCGTCGACGGCGGGTCGTTCGTCTTCGATCCGCGGACGCCGTATGTCGTGTTTTGGGTGGTTGACCCCGAAACCGGTGATCAAGTGCCGTATAGCCAGCTCGGTCAGGTGGTGATGAACCACATCAGCAAGGGCATGTTCATACCGAACAATCTCGAACGCGATATGGCGATCCGGATGCCGGGGCCCGCAGGGCGACTCAGCGACTCGGTTAGCGCGGTGCGGCCGGTGGCCACCTTCGAGGGCGAGGCCGTCATCGAAGGCGTGTACTGACCGTGGCCCGCGAACAGCCAAGCATCACAGCGGATCTGGCGTGTATCGACGCCCTCGGTCCGCAGGGCCAGTACCGAACCCGCAACCGCGAAGTGATCATGAGTACGGCCGGTGTGCCGGTTGCCGAGTTGAGCCTGGTTCCACCGCTGTACGTATCGAGAACCATAGCCGCGCAACGCAAAGTCAAGCCACTGCCGGTGGCCGATCGCGAGGCGGCACTGGGCCACGCGGCCGACGCGTTCGCGACCGCGGTCATCGGCGGCCTGGACTTCGACGCCTATGTCGAGCTGGCCACCAGGATTTCGGGGCTGCCGATTGCGGTGACCCGTGCCGGTGCCCGCGGCGTCACCGACGGCGCCGCAACAGCATTCGATGCGGTGCGACCCGCCCGGCCGGTGGGTGCGGCGCTCGACTGGCGGGGGGAACGCACCCGCAACGGCGGCGCAGTTTGGGCACGCCGCGGAGACGTCTTCGCCGTGCATGCCGCCGGGAACGGCCCAGGCGTGCACGGCCTATGGCCCCAGGCGCTCGCGCTGGGCTATCGGGTGGCGGTGCGCCCGTCCCGTCGCGAGCCGCTGACCGCGCACCGGCTGGTTAATGCTTTGCGCCTGGCCGGATTTCGTCCCGAGGATGCCACATATCTGCCCACCGACTATGGCGCAGCCGACGAGATCATCCGCTCGGCCGATCTCGCCTTGGTGTATGGCGGGCAGGACGTGGTGGACAAATACGCCGACGATCCCACGGTGATGGTGAACGGGCCGGGACGTACCAAGATCCTGATCACCGCCGACCGCGATTGGCGCGACCACATCGACCTCGTTGTGGACTCGATTGCCAACCTGGGCGGCATGGCATGCGTCAACACCACCGCGGTGCTCTACGAGGGCGATCCGGTGCCGCTGGCGGAGGCGATCGCCGAGCGGCTGGCGGCGATCAAGCCGCTGCCCAGCGAGGATGAGCGCGCGATCCTGCCCACCCAGCCGGTCGACAAAGCGCAGGCACTGGCGAACTACCTGGCGGTCAAAGCCGCCGGAACGACCCCGCTACTCGGCGCAGATCAGGTGGTGGCCGCTCTGGGTGCCGGCTATGCCGCGCTGCGTCCGGCCGTCCACGTGATAAGCGATCCCGGCTCGGGCAAGCTCAGCGACACGCTCAATGTCGAACTGCCCTTTCCGTGCGTGTGGGTGTCCCCGTGGTCTCGTGACGCCGGTACGGCGCCGTTGCGGAATTCGCTGGTAGTCACCGCGATCACGGGCGACGACGCGCTGATCGACGACCTGCTGGCCGAACCGACGGTCACCAACGTTTACGCGGGCAACCACCCGACCTACTACTCTGCGCCCGAGATCCCGCACGACGGGTTCCTGGCGGACGTCCTGATGCGTAACAAGGGCTTCATCGGCGACGAGCCGGCATAGGCCACTATTGCTCGTGACCTTCAAGCGATTGCCCGACGAGGCGGACATCCCCGATACCGGCATCGCGCCGCAGACCGCCGTCGGCATGACGATGGCCGAGCGCTACGAGTGGCACCAGGCCTACCTGCGCCGCCACCGAATGTCGAGGCGCAATTTCCTGTACGGGTCGGCGGCTGCCGCGGCGGCCGCAGCGCTCGGTGCGTCACCGTTCGGTCCGCGCGCGTACGCGCAGGATGCGCCGCTGACTCTGGCCAATCGCCGGGTCGGCTACGGTAGCGACGCCGCCAGCCAGCTACGACTGTCCGCGCAGCTGTCCCGCAACCCCGGCGCCGCCAAGGTCTATCTCGATCACGGTCCGACGCCGGCGCTGGGAGGCTCGGTGCAGGCCGAGATCCGCAACCTGGTGACCCAAATCCCCGACAGCAGAGGCGGGGTGCTGGCCGCCGAGCAGTTCTATGCGCACGCCCCGGTGGCGGGTCTGCCTGGCCGCGCGCCGCTGTTCTACCAGTGGCGCACCGCGGACGGCTACACCAGCGATGTCCGTTCCGCGGCGACCGCGATGCCGAGCACGCGAGCCACGTCGGCCCCATTCCGGTTCACCATGATGGGCGACCAGGGCACCGACGAAACCCCAGTGCTGCCGCCCGGATTAGCGCCTGGCGTCTATGACGACAGTTACTACAAACCCGACAACGAGCCCGCGGTGCCACACACCGCCAACGTGCTCAACCAGATCATCGCGTCTCGTCCCGACTTTCACGTCCTGGCCGGTGACATCGCTTATGCCGACACATCGGGCGCGGGTAAGCCGGTCACGTTCGACCCTTCAGTGGCGCAGCCCCCCGCTGGTCTCGACAAGTTCAACCCGTTCGTGTGGGACGTCTATTTCGGCTCCATCGAAGCCAGCGCCTCGACCACCCCGTGGATGTTTGCCACCGGCAATCACGACATGGAAGGGGCCTACCCCACCCATGGTTACGGGGGCCATCTGGCGCGGCTGGACTTCCCGGGCAACGGGCCCGCGCCGTGCCCGTCGGTGTACTCGTTCGTCTACGGCAACGTGGCCGTGCTGTCGCTGGACGCCAACGATGTCAGCTACGAGATAACCGCGAACACGGATTATTCGGGGGGCGCCCAAAATAGTTGGGTAGAAAGGACATTGGCGGCTCACCGCGCCAACCCCGACATCGACTTCATTGTCTGCTTCTTCCACCATTGCGCCTACTCCACCACCAAGCAGCACGCCAGCGACGGTGGGGTGCGCGCGGCGTGGTCCGACCTGTTCGATCGTCACCAGGTCGACCTGGTGCTGCAGGGCCACAACCATTTGTTCGAACGCTCCGACCCGATCCGCGCCGGCAAGCCCACGATGGTCGCCGCCGACAGTGCGGTTGTCTACCCCGAAACCGACGGCATCGTCTACTACACCGTCGGGTCCGCGGGCCGGCCGCGATACGAGTTCCAGCCTGGTGAACTGGAAAGCTATCGCGGCAATGCACTGCCGGACACCTTCGTGCCCAACAGCTACGTATGGACCGCCGACGGCAGCAAACAACCCGAGGCGGTCGGCTGGTCGCGGGTGCGGTTCCGCAACTACGCCTTCGTCCGGGTCGACGTGCGGCCGGGGTACTTCGTCAGTGAGATGGACGTGGTAGCGGTCGACGAATATGGCCGAGAGTTCGACAAGCTCACCTTCCGGCGCCAGGTCCGCAGCTGACGCGTCGAGAGTGTTCCGCGTCACCTGACCGCGGGTTCAGAGCCGTCGTGCAACCGGTACCGGTAGTTTGCAACTCAACGGGCGTTACAAAACCAGCGCGGCATCAGGAACCTGGCATGTCATTCGGTGAATACGGTGAATGTGAACGTGATAGCTCGGGCCGTTAAACGGCTGGCCGGCAGGCAGCAGGCCCGACCATGACGGGCGGGCTCGCCGCCGCGGCGGCACGGGCACTGGTGTCTTCCGGGTTGTTGGGTCCGCCCGGCCCCCTGACGGCCCTGCGGCTCGCGCGCGAAATCTATCGAAGTGGCACGAATCCCTACACGCTGCTCGCTATCGCGGCGGCACGCTGGCCGGACCGGACGGCGATCGTCGACGACGACGGCGCGTTGAGCTATCGCGAGCTGCAGGCCAAGACCGAATCGCTGGCGCGTGAGCTGTCCGGTCAGGGCGTTGGACCGGGGCAAGCGGCAGGGATCATGTGCCGCAATGGACGCAATTTCGTAGCGGCGATGTTCGCTGCGGGACTGGTCGGCGCTGATGTAGTTCCGATGAACACGGATTTTCGCAGCACCGCGCTGGCCAGCGCGGTGACCTCACATCAGATCACGACGATGTTCGCCGACGTGGAATTCGCGGAACAGGTCCGCGACGCGGCCGCGACCGTCACGGTGATCGATCCTGCGACTATCCAGTCTCAACCGGGTGACCCACGGCCCATCGTCGCGGCGGCGGGCCGAATCGTGCTCCTCACTTCGGGTACGACCGGCGTGCCGAAGAGCGTGCCGCGCTCACCACGACTGAGCTTGGGCGTGGGAGTCGGCGTGACGCTGCTCGAGCGGACCCGGCTGACCGTTGGCTCGCGGATCATGTTGGCCGCGCCGATGTTTCATGGATTCGGCCTCGGCACGCTGATACTCGCCGTCAGCCTGGGCGGGACGATAATCACCCATCGCCGCTTCGATGCGGAAGCCACCCTCGCCCGGGCGTCGTTGCAACGCGCGGACGCGCTGACGGTGGTCCCGATCATGTTGGCACGCATCATGGAGTTGCCCCAGCAGGTGCGCGCGCGAAACCCGGTGCCATCGTTGCGGGTGGTGATATCCAGCGGCGACCGGCTCGATCCCAGTCTGGTTCGACGGTTCATGGACACCTATGGCGACATCCTCTACAACGCATACGGTGCAACGGAAGTTGGCATTGGCGCGCTGGCAACACCGGCCGAGCTGCGACGTGCGCCGGAAACGGTCGGCAGACCGGTCGCGGGATGCCCGGTGCGGATTTTCAGCAGAGCCGGCCGGCCCGTCGGCCCGCGCGTGACGGGACGCATCTTCGTCGGTGGTGAGCTGACCACCGACGGCTCCGCGGGTGGGGACACCAAAGTCGTCATCGATCGGATGAGCAGCACCGGTGACATGGGCTATCTCGACAATGCGGGCCGGCTGTATATCGTTGGCCGCGAAGACGACATGATCGTCTCGGGCGGCGAGAACGTCTATCCCCGTGCGCTGGAAAACGCGCTCGCCGAACACCCCGATGTCGCCGAGAACGCCGTCGTCGGAGTCCCCGACGAGCAGTTCGGGCGGCGGCTCGCCGCGTTCATCATTCCACGGCCCGGCAGCGATATCGACATAGCGGCGTTACGGGAGCATCTGAAAGGCAAGGTCTCTCGCTTCGAACAGCCCAGAGACATCCACATCGTCGACGGCATTCCGCGCAATTCCGCCGGCAAGGTGCTGCGTAAGGAGCTGACCGGCGATAAATCGCGATGAGCAGGAACTTTAGCTAACAAGGCGCCGTAATGAACCGTGGTGAGGTCGGCGGATTGCGTGTTCTGATCAGGCAGATTGTGACCCTTCTGTAGGAATCGTCTGTCGCATACCGTTCCCGAAGTGACATCCAGCGTGGGAAGTATCCCGACCCAGCTATCCCGAACCGTACCGGCGACTTTCAAACAGGCCCTCTTCGTTGCAGTGACCGCAGGGCTGGGCTATGGCTTCGATTCTTACGCGGTGAACATCTATGGTCTGGTGCTGCCGGACATCAAGCGAACATTGCACATCACCGATGCCGAAGCCGGGTACATCGGCTCGATTTTCCTGCTCGGTTACACCATCGGCACGATCGGGTTCGGATTCGCCGCTGACAGGTGGGGGCGTAAAGCGACACTCGGGGCGTCGATCCTGCTCTACGGCGTGACTACTGCGCTCGCCGGGCTCACGACGAACATCGCGGCCTTCACGGGACTTCGCTTCCTCACTGGTGTGGGCGGTGCCGGAGAACTCGCGGTCGGCGCGCCATACACTGCCGAAGTCTGGCCTGCGAAGACCCGCGCCATCGGCGTCGGCGGCGTGATCTTCTCCCTCTTCTCACTGGGTTACGTTCTCGCCGCAGCCGTCGCGCTGGCCTTGGTGCCGCACTTCGGATGGCAATCGGCGTTCATTGTGGCGATTATCCCGGCGATCGTTTTGTTCCTTGTCCGGCGAGGTATCAAAGAGTCGCACCGCTACACCGACGTGCAGGCCAAAGTCGTGAACGGCGCTGTGAAGCCACGGCTTTGGCGCCTCCCCGGCGTGCGCCGGCGACTCATCGCCGGCTGGCTCATTTACACCGCCAACGCCGTCGGCTACTGGGGCATGACGCTCTTTTTGACGACTTACATCGTGAAGAGGTTTCATGCATCCCCGATCGAAGCGATCCGCTACGCACTGGTGTTCTTCCTGCTGCAATTCGTCTTCGTCTACCTGGGGACCGCGCTCGCGGACTGGGTAGGCCGACGCCCGTCGGCGATCCTCGCTGCAATCGTTGAGTTCGCCTCAACGATCCTGGCCGCCACCTCCCACTCGCTGGACAGATACCTGGTCTTTGGCGCGATCTCCATTGCCACCCTCGGCTGGCTTTGGGGCGTCGGTGACACCTACATTTCCGAGCTATTCCCAACCGTGTTGCGCGGTACCGGTTTCGGAATCGCAGTCGGCGGCGGCCGCATCGTGTCCATCGCGGCTCCGACCGTCATCGGCTGGGGGATCACGCGTTACGGGCTGGAGACGCCATACCTGGCGCTCGCCGGCCTCTGGGCGTTGACGGTGGTCGGCTACCTGTTAGGACCGGAGACGAAGGGCAAAGAACTCGAAGACCTAGCCGACGAGGCACTCACCGAAGACCTCGTACCGGTCAACAGCAAGACATCCTAAGGCCGCGACGACTTTACGACAGTGGCGGAACGCTGCGCTCAGCCAGGATCTTGCTGAGCGGAAGCTCAATCTCGTCCTGGGGAGTCATGGCGCCGACCGTCTTGGCCAACCAATTGGGCGCCAGGGCGGAGATCGCGGTAGCCCCGGCCGTGGATCCCAGCACGCCAGTCCAGGCGACCGGCCCCAGCGGTGTGCATCCGAAGAACTGGCTGATGACAGGGGTTTGAACGATGCCGACCAGTACGCCGGCGCTGCCCAGCGCGGTCGCCACGACGAGCGGGCTGCGCCGGCGCGTCAGCAGGGTTTGCGCCAGCTGGGTCGACACCAACGCGGTCAAACCCATTGTCGACGTGCGGCGTTCGGTGCCCGGAGTCCAGCGTCCGATGCCCCAGGCCGCCGTCGCCCCGGCGGCCGTGACGGCGCCGCGGGTGACGATCTGACGCATCAGCGGGCCGTCAAGTGAGGGCGTCGGCCCGGTCAGCACCGCACGCTGATGTTCGCGCCGCGCCTGTTCGACCTCTTCGTCGGTCGCATATTCGGTCTCATCGGGCTCCTCGTGTTGCGGGGTAACCGCTACGGCGAGTGCGGGGAACATATCGGTGAGCAGGTTCACCAACAGCAGCTGGCGGGTCCCCACCGGTGCGCGCCCGGAACCGAACGCGGTGCCGATGATCGTGAACAGCACTTCCCCCACGTTGCCGCCGACCAGGATCGTGACCGCATCCCGAACGCCGGCCCACATGCTGCGGCCCTCGACCAGCGCGTCGAGCAGCACGCCCAGATCTTCATCGGTCAACACGATGTCGGCGGCTCCGCGGGCGGCCGACGAACCGCGGCCGCTGACCCCGATGCCAACGTCGGCCATCCGGATGGCGGCGGCGTCGTTGGCGCCGTCGCCGACCATCGCGGTCACTCGTCCGCAGCGCTGCAGCGCCGCGACGATCTGCACCTTTTGTTCCGGGCTGACGCGGGCGAAGACCTGAACGTCGGCAACGAGTTTGGCGCTCGCGTCCTCGTCGAGGCCGGCGAGTTCGGCACCGGTCACCACCCGCGCTTCCATTGGCAGGCCTAGCTGGCGGGCGATCGCCCGTGCGGTGACGGGGTGGTCGCCGGTGATCAGGACGACGTTGCGCTCGGCGTCCACCAACGCTTCGATCAACGGGCGCGACGATGCCCTTGCGGTGTCGGCCAAACCGATGTAGCCCAGCAACTCCAATCCCTGCGCGGCGGCGTCCACGGCATCAGCGTCAGTGTCGTCATCATCATCGGTGTCGTGATCCCAGCTGCGCCGCGCCACTGCCAGCACTCGCAAACCCCGCTCGGCAAGGCTGTGTACCAACAAGTCTGCGTGCCCGAGGTCGGCGTCAGGATCGGCGAACCGGCAGCGCGGCAGAACAACCTCGGGGGCGCCTTTGAGCATCAGGATAGGCGATGCGGGGTCTGAGCTCAGCGTGCCGATCGCGGCGGCGAAGCCACGACTGGACTCGAACGGCACCTCCGCGAGCATCGTCCACTCGGAATCGCTTTGGCCGTCAATCGAATTCGCTGCCGTCAGGATGGCTTCGTCGGTGGCGTGCGCATGTCCCTGCCCGTCTTGGGGCTGCGAGGATGCCCACGCGGCCGCCCGAAGCACGGCGGCGGACGCTGGATCGGACTTGTCCGGGAAGGCCGCTTCTGGGGTGGCCTTACCCGTCACGGCGCACACGACGCGCAACCGGTTCTCGGTGAGCGTTCCGGTCTTGTCGAAGCACACGGTGTCGACCCGGCCCAGCGCTTCGATGGTGCGTGGCGCCCGGACCAATGCTCCGCGTGCCGTCAAACGCTGGGCGGCGGAAAGTTGAGACATCGTGGCCACCAGCGGCAGACCCTCTGGAACTGCGGCTACCGCTATCGCAACGCCGTCGGCGACGGCTTGCCGCAGCGTAGCGTGGCGCAGCAGCGCCAAACCCGATACCGCCGCACCACCGGCCAGGGTCAGTGGGAGGACCTTGCTGGTCAACTCATGCAGCCGGGCCTGCACACCGGCAGACGTCTCGACGTTGGCGACCGCCGAAATGGCGCGCTGCGCAGCGGTACCGACCCCGGTGGCCACCACGATCGCGCGGGCATGTCCGGCGACGATTGTGCTGCCCTCGAACAACATGCTGGCTCGATCGGCGTCGTTGACAGCGACGGGCTCCACCTGCTTGTCCACCGGCATCGACTCGCCAGTGAGTAAGGACTCGTCGACTTCGAGGTCCTCGGCCACCAACAGTCGAGCATCGGCCGGCACCACCTCCGGTGCGGCCAGATCGATGACGTCGCCAGGCCGCAGCGACTTCGCTGACACCGTCGCGGTGCGGGTGGCGTGTTGAGCGGCGTCCAGCCGGCGTCGTGTCCTGGCCACGGCGGGGACGACGACCCGGCGCACCAGCTGGTCCTGTTCGGCGAACAGCTCGGCAGCCGCCGCTTCGGCTCGTAACCGTTGCGCCCCACCTATTATCGCGTTGGCGGTCATCACACCCGCGACCAGAAGCGCGTCGATATTGCTGCCGACGATCGCCGACGCGGCCGCCCCGACGGCCAGGATCGGCGTCAGCGGATCGGAAAGTTCAGCCCGCGTGGCAAGCGCGAGCCGTCCGGCGTTTCGCGCCGGCCCGCGCAGCGGCTCAAACACCGGCGCATAGGCCAGGTCATCGAGACGGCTACGCCACGACGACCTGCCGGACTCGACCGCCAGCGGTCGGGCACCCCCTGCCAACCGCGAGTAGACGATCTCGGGATCCAGTGCATGCCAAGCGGTTAACGGCTGCGGCGTGGGGTCCGGCAGCCGCAGCACCCGGCTGGCCGAGAAGGTCCCCGACACCAAAGCCGTGGCGGCGGCGGCGTTGACCGGGTTGAGCCAGCGGCGGAAGCTGGCCGGATTGGCGGTTGTGCCCTCCTCGCCGGTGACCAGCAGCAGCCCGGCCAGCGTGGTGCCGCCCTGGGCAAGGTGCACCGCCGATTCGCTGGCTGACCGGGCTACCGGAATCGCCGACAGGATCCGGACCGCATCGGCCAGGTCGGTACCGGTGATGATGTCCGCGGTCCAGGGTGTGGCCGCGCGTGGATCATCAAGAGCCACACCGACATCGGCGACCGCCAGGGCGGCCAGCGTATCCGTCGATGCGAAGTCCCGGTGCAGCGCGGTGATCAGTAAGACCGGTCCGCGATCCGCCCGCAGCTCGCGAACCACCTTCAGCAGCGGCGTGCCGGGAGGATGCGTCGCGCCGACGCTCGCAGTCAGGTCCTCGGTGCCGGCGACGTGACGCAGCACAACCCGGGCTCCGGTCCGATTCGCGGTCTGGAACAGCGGGATCGCGTAGGGGTCGACTTCCCACCCAACCTCGACATTGCCCACGCATTCGCCGTCGACTATCAGGTCGGCGTATTCGAGCCCCTGAGCGGGCGCTGCCGACGGCCCCTGCGAACGAACCCATTTCAGCCGTGCGCCGGTAGCGGGCAACTCATCCGAGTCGGGCTCGGGTGCTTCTTCACCGTGCAGTAGCGCATCGGCAACCTCATATACCCGGTCGTCGTCCCAGCCGGGTGCGTCTCCGCGTGAATGCAAGACGGCGCGGTGATCCCCGCGCAGCGCCGCGCCGTCGATGACGACCACCTTCACCCGGTCCAGGCGGCGTAGAGCGCCAGGGTCGAGGACGAGTTGCCCGGCATTTGCCAGGCCGCGGCCCAACACCGCGGCGAACGCCTGCCGACCCAAATGCGCTGCCTTCGGCACTCCGGCAAGGACCGCCTCCGCGGCCTCGTAAGCTCCTCCCCCGGCCAGCAGCGCACCTGCGGCGGCGATCAACACCCCGTTCGCGGCCTGACCCACGTATTCCTCGACCGGACCTGCCCACGCGCCCTTCGCGGTATCGATCGCGCCGTCAATCGCCCCATCGACCACGACGTGCGAAGCTTCGCCCGCCGCCGCGACCAGCGAGTCGTGCCGCGGCGCCTGCGAACCGGCGGTGGACGAGATGACCGGCACCACCGGAGCTTGGGGGCGGTTGGGCGAGGCGAGCTCAGGCTCCCGGGATCGCCACCGCTGCCGATGAGCCGCCGCCTCGGTGACCTCAAGGCCACGCTGAGCCAGGTCCAGCAAAGGTGTACCGGCCGATTGGGTCAGCCCGTAGGCCATCGCGGTGGTGGCGCTGAGCGCTAGGTCTGTGCCGACCCGACCCAGTCGCGATTCCAGCACCGACACCACCCGCGGTTGGTGTTTGAGCAGCGCCGCCGCGGCTCGCGCGCTTTTCGGCGCCATCGGTAGCCGGGTGACCCAGCCGGTCACCGCGGCGCCGATCGCCACTACATCCATGGCCGCGGCGGTCATCGGCACCAACATCGCCAACGGGTTACCCGGGTCGGCGAATGGCGCAGACCGGGGCGCCGACGTATTTTCGGACTCCCGGAGGTCGGCAGCGACGGCAATCACCGTGTCACGCACCTCGTCCAAGACAACGCCGTAGTCCGCGTCGTCTTCGATTTCGACCACCAGCCTGCCCAACGACCCTTCGATGTGGGCTTGTGCGACTCCCGGGATCCTGCGGATCGGCTCTTCGACCACCGCGGCGTAGTCGTGCCAGTGGGGAAACGGCAGCAACGGGTCCAGGTCCAGGTGCACCCGTTGCCCGCTCTGCCAACGCACCGGCGGGGTGATGGTGTCACGCGAACCATCGGGCGGATTGCTGATCCCCAGCGCCCGGCCGGTCGAGTTGGCCATCGACTGCATCACCGGGCTGGCCAGCTCCACCACCGGGGTGGCCAGCTCCACTACCGGGTTTGCTAATAGCTGCACCGCTCCCGCCGCGCCTGCCGCACTGGCCACGCCTGCGCGCACCACCTGCGCGGCTCCACCGGTCACGCCAGCGACCACGCTGGCAACGCCGGGAATCTTCATCCAGTCACCCTTCAACTACCTCTACCGCGCCTAATACTCCTGGGGTGTTACGGAACTGTCCACATGTGGTGCCAGCTGAGCCGTCCGATAACAACGGTGATTGTGGTGCTCCCGGATTCCCTCACCCACCACGAGTGCACCCGCTTGACTATTAGGAAGCCTACCGGGTCAACGGTAGGGCGAAGGCGCTGAACAGGGCCGCGTCCAGAAAGACGGTGATTCGCGCGATCCCGGCGGCACCGGTGGTGATCACGTGTATCGAATGGGCCCGCATTACGCCGTCGGTGCTGCGGCGATACTCGGCAACCGCCGGCTGCGCATTCGCCGAAGTGTGCACCATCACAATATCGCCGGCCTTGGTGAAGGCGCGTGCGACAAGGAACCGCAGCACCGCGTCGCGGCCGGTGAACCACACGGGCATCGGCGGCATTTCCAGTTTGACGTCGGCTTGCAATAACTCGGTCAGCGCCGCCATGTCCGCGTTTTCGAAGGCTGCGCAATAGCGGTCGAGCAGTTCACGGCGCTCCGCGTCGTCGGGCTCGGTCACGCTTTCTTCGGCCGGGGCGACCTCTGCAAGGTGTGCCCGGGCCCGCTGCAGCGAGCTGTTGACGGCGGCGGGGGTGGTTTCCAGGAGTTCGGCGACCTCGGCGGCGCTGAACTGCACGACATCGCGCAGGATCAACACCGCCCGCTGCCGCGTCGGAAGCTCCTGCAGGGCAGTCATCACGGCCAGCCGCACACTTTGCCGGGCGGTGACCGCCGTCTCAGGCGTGAACGTGTCAGGCAGCGGCTCAAGCCACTTGTGACTGCCCGCGGTTCCTTCCAGGCTGGCATCCGGGTCGTTTGAGGCATCGCCAAGGCCGGCCGGCAACACGCGCCGGGCCCGGCTCTCCAGCGCACGCAGGCACGCGTTTGTGGCGATTCGATACAGCCAGTTTCGCAGGGTGGCGCGCTCCTCGAAGGACTGGTAGCCACGCCAGCCACGCAAATACGTCTCTTGGACGAGATCCTCGGCGTCATGCACTGAACCGAGCATGCGGTAGCAGTGCGCTATCAGCTCGGCACGAAACGGCGCCGCTTGCTCGATGAAGTCCTCTTCAGCCTGCATGGTCGGGCTCCTATCTCGGCTGGGAACGAAACGCTTCATCTGTACAGAGACAACGTGCTGCCGAAATTAATCGGTCGGCGGCGATGAATCTTGCTGTTGCGCCGTATCTGAATTAGTAGAACCGATCCGCGCCACCTGAAAGTGAGTACGAGCATGAATCCATCCATCCACGCCGACGGACTCGTCGGAACTAGCACGATCGTGACCGGGGCCGGCCGCGGATTTGGCCGCGCCATCGCCGCCGCATTGTCTGCGGCCGGAGCGCACGTGATCGGGGTTGCGCGCACCGGTGCGCAGCTCGACGAGGTCGCCGGCGAGCTGGGTGACAGCTTCACGGCGGTGGTTGCCGACGCCGCTGATCCGGCAACGGCGCGCCGGCTCATCGAGAAGTACCGACCGCGCACATTGGTGTTGTGCGCCGGTGCAGCTCCGCTGATGAGCCCGTTGCAGGAGCAAACCTGGGAGAGCTTCAGCCTGAATTGGAATGTGGACGTCGCGCAGGCGTTTCACTGGACGCGATGTGCGCTACGGCACCCGCTACTTCCGGGTAGTTCGGTGATCTCGATGTCCAGCGGCGCCGCGGTCAATGGGTCACCGCTGAGCGGTGGGTATGCAGGCGCGAAGGCCACCGTCACGTTCATTTCCAGTTACGCCGCCGTTGAATCGCAACGTGCCGGGCTGGGTATCCGTTTCGTGTCCGTGCTCCCCCGGCTGACACCGGCCACCGAACTGGGCGGCAAAGCCGTGGCAGCTTATGCCGACCGGCAAGGTGTCGATGTGGAAACCTTCGTGCAATCCACGGGTCCGGTACTCGACGCCGAACACGTCGGCAAGTCCGTATTGGACATCGCCACCGGTGGTGCGGGGGACCGCGGCACATACCTACTCGCGTCTTCGGGCCTGTCCGCGCTGGCCTGAAGCTACTGAAACCGAAAGGCGGACTTAACAAATGGACCTCCCCCCGATTGTGTCGGACCAAGAGTGGACGGCGGCACACCAAAAACTGTTGGTCAAGGAGAAGGAGTTGACCCGGGCCCGCGACGCGCTGGCCGCCCAGCGTCGGCGGATGCCGTGGCTGGCGGTGGACAAGGACTACGAGTTCGAAGGGCCCGAAGGCAAGGTGAACCTGCTGGGGCTGTTCCAGGGTCGCCGTCAGCTGGTGGTCTACCGCGCCTTCTTCGAGCCCGGCGTGCACGGCTGGCCCGATCATGCCTGCCCCGGCTGCTCAATGATCGGCGACCACATCGGCAACCTCGCGCACCTGAACGCCCGGGATACCACGCTGGTGTTCGCCACGCCTTCGCCGCAGGCCGACATCGAGCGCCTGAAGGCGCGGATGGGCTGGCAGATGCCGTGGTACACGATTACCGACGGTTTCGGGACCGACTTTCAGGGCGACTTCGGCGTGGACGAATGGCACGGGACCAACGCGTTCATCCACAACGGTGACCGAGTCTTCCGCACTTACTTCATCAATAACCGCGGTGACGAGGCCCTGGGAACGACGTGGAGCTTTCTGGACATGACGGCGCTGGGGCGCCAAGAGGTATGGGAGGACTCGCCGGAGGGTTATCCGCAGAGCGCACCGTATGAATGGTGGGCCTGGCATGACGCGTACGCCCAGCATCAGCCGTCGCGATGGTTTGGTGAGCCGGATCCGAACGATCCGAATGACCTGCGGCCGACGTTGGACAAGCACCAACACGACTAAACGCAACTTAATGCAATGAACTTGCTTTAACTGGCCGCGAGAGGTAGGTTGCTTAACGCAGTACCCGTGCTCTAACAAGCCGGCTGCGCTTCCACTGTCGACAACATCGGGACGGCCACGGGAGGGGCGCATGACCTCGAAGCTTGAACTCGACCCCCGCCTCGATCCGCGCATCAAGGCATACTTCGCGGGTATCGACCTGGGCACAGCCAAACCCAACGTCTCCAGCCGGGAGGAACTGCTGGCGCAGGAGCACACCCCGGCAGCCCTGGCCGCCCAGGACCGTGCCAATGCCCTGTTCAACGCCATGGACAGCGAAGACATCGCCCCCTCGAACGGTCTGACCGTCCGCACCGAGACTTTCACCTCGTCGCCGGACGGCAACACCATCAAGATCCAATACATCCGGCCCGACGACGACGCGACTGTGCCATGCGTCTACTACATCCACGGCGGCCGCATGCAATTCAGTTCTTGCTACCTGGGTAACTACAAAACGTGGGGCCGCATGATCGCCGCCCGTGGCGTCGCGGTGGCAATGGTTGATTTCCGCAACTCGGTGCACCCCTCCTCCGCAGCAGAAGTGGCTCCCTTTCCCGCCGGCCTGAACGACTGTGTGTCCGGCCTCAAGTGGGTCCACGGCCACGCGGACTCGCTCGGTATCGATTCGGAGCGCATCCTTGTCGCCGGTGAAAGTGGTGGCGGGAATCTGACTCTCGCCGTGGGGATGAAGTTGAAGCAGGATGGCGATCTTGGCTTGATCCAAGGCCTCTATGCGATGTGTCCCTTCATCGCGGGCCAGTGGCCGCTGCCGCAGAACCCCTCCTCGGTCGAGAACGAGGGGATCCTCCTCTTCTTCCAAGACAACCGCAGCACCATGGCCTACGGCATCGACGCCTTCAATGCCCGCAACCCGCTCGCCTGGCCCGGCATGGCCACGGCCGAGGACGTTCGGGGCCTGCCCCCGGTGGTGATCAGCGTTAACGAGTGTGATCCGTTGCGCGATGAAGGGATTGGCTTCTACCGGCTGCTGCTGGACAACGGAGTGGCAGCGCGCTGCCGCCAGGTCATGGGCACCGTTCACGGCACCGAGATCCTCCCCGTCCTCTGTCCCGACATCAGCCGCGACACCGCCGCCAGCATTGCCGACTTCGCCAGGAGTGCGTCATGACAACGGCCCCTCTTCCCGCGGCCCCTGCGGCCTCGGCCGGGTTCTGCCCCGAGCGATTGGATCGTCTGGACACGGCGATGCTGGCCGAGATCGACGCGGGTCATTACGCCGGCATCAGTCTGATGGTCGCCCGCCACGGCAAGCTCGTGAAGTTCGAGCGTTACGGCTATCAAACGCTCGAAGGCCGCGAGCCAATGCGGGAAGACGCCATCTTCCGCATCGCCTCGATGACCAAACCCATCATCGCCGCGGCCATGATGACCCTCTACGAGGAGGGCAAGTGGCAGCTCGACGATCCCGTCACCAGGTTCATTCCCGAGTTCGCCGATCTGCAGGTCCAACAGGGCGACAAGCTGGTTCCGCTGGACCGTCCGATGACCATGCGCCACCTGATGGCGACCTGCGCGGGCTTCGCCTTCCTGGTCCCGATGGGCAGCACCAATCCGAAGCTGGATGAGATATACGCTGCTGCTGATCTTTTCAGCGGTACCAACGAGGACTTCATCATCAAGCTGGCGAAGCTCCCGCTGGAGGCACAACCGGGCACGCTGTTCCGGTACGGCCTTCAGCAAGAGGTTCAAGGGGTGATCATCCAGCGGCTCTCCGGTGAGCCGCTCGACGTCTTCCTCGAGCGCCGCATCTTCGGTCCGCTTGCCATGAACGACACCGGCTTCGGCGTCGCACCCGAACATCGCGAGCGCATCGTGCCCCGATACGCGCTCGACGAAAACCTGAAGTTGAGCTTGGCGGCAGACCAGTCACCGTTCCCGGTACTGGCTGGAACTCCAGCAGGGGAGAAGCCGAAGTATCTACTTTCGATCGCCGGGCTGTACTCCACGGCGCAGGACTATTTGTGCTTCGCGCAGATGCTGGCTAACGGTGGAGTACTTCACAGCACGCGCATTTTGGCGCCCACCTCGGTCACGCTGATGACCAGTAACCTGCTACCCGACGGCGTGCCGCTGCGTTTCCTGCAACCGTTCACCGGGGTCGGCTACGGCATGGGCGTTGGCATCGTGCTGGACCCAGCACGCGCGGATTTCAACGGCGGTGCGATCGGCGCCGGCAGCTATTACTGGGGTGGCGTGCATGGCACCTGGTTCTGGGTCGACCCGGTCTACGACGTCGTCGTCATCGGTATGGTCCAACAAGTCGACGCCGGCAACCCGCCGACCGGCCGGCCCTACCCCGTACCCGACATCCGCGGGATATCGCGGTCGATCACCTATGGTGCGCTGCTCGACCCGTCCTGCTAGCCGTACGGCCTATTGGATCAGTCCGCGCAGAAGCGTGTCGACCATTTCCTCGAGGTAGCCGCCGTCGATCGGGTGTCTGGTGATCAGGGCGCGATAGTGCAACGGTCCGACGAGAAGTTCGAGCGCGATCTGCGGGTTGGTTCCCGGACGTAGTTCGCCACGTTCGGCAGCGCGGTCGATCATGACCCGGGCGGCCTCGTAGCGGGCCGCGACCAACTGCTCACGATTGGCGGCCATGGACCCATCGTCCTGGCTGGAAGCCAGCGTCCGCGCCACCGCCTCACCCGCGTCCGCCGAAAGGTAGCCGGACATCGACCGGCCAAAGGCGGTCAGGTCCCCGCGCAACGAACCGGTGTCGGGAATCGGCAATTTCTCCTGGCTCAAGGTGAGCAGAGCGTCGAGCAGAACGTTCTCCTTCGACCCCCAGCGCCGCTGGATCGAGGTCGCGTGAACTCCTGCCCGACGGGCGATCTCGCTGATCGTTACGTCCCCAGGTACGTGCTCCGATAACGCGTCCAGGGTCGCGTGCAACACCGCCTCACGCACCCGTGCGGACCTACCGCCAGTGCGGCGCCGAACTTCTTGCTCAACATCCACAGAGCCCATGGTAGACCGGTTAACGCATACTCCCTGCATTAACCCCCGGTCGCGCGCTGCTTGAAGAAGACGCTCACGCGAGAGATCAGCCCGTCGTCGCCCTGCTCGAAGAGAATGCATTCGGGCCATTCGGTCGTGACGCCATCGATCTCGAAAGCCTCGGTCAGCTCCACGTATGACACCCGGGTGTCAACGTGCGAGACCCGGTGTAGGTCGAGTCGATGGCCCTTGAGTTGGGTAAGGACCTTGCGAAGGTAGGCGACGTAGTGCGCCTTGCCTTCGACGACGTCGCGGAACGGCCCCTCTCGGATCAGGCCCTCGTCGGCGATGGTGGTGGCCAGTCCATCCCAATCGTGGTCGGCCAGGCACTTCAGATATCGCTCTATCACGCCTGCATTGGTAGCCGCGTCACCCACGTCGCCGTCTCCGCTCAGTCGAACTGCCCCGAGCGTAACGGCAGGGCGGGAAATCCGGCTGAGAGTCGCCGTGCGGTAACGCTCGCGAGCTCGGCAGATAGGTTGTCCCCTATGAGCTGGTGGACGGCCCACGCCGAGCGAACGCTGACCGAAGAGGTGCCCGCACCGCCGGATCAGGTTCGCGACTTCTACGTCGACCTGGACAACATCAAACTCGTGCACCCGCTGATCGTGTCCGTGCAGGTCGAGTCCCGTGAAGATACCCCGGACGGCTACCGTCAGAGCTATCGTGTGATTGATCGGATTCCGTTGGGGCCGTTCACGATGAAGATTACCTACCGGGCGAGACTGCACGTCCCAACCAACGGACTTACCGTGACCACCGAGGCGGATCAATCCCCCGGGGTGCGGCTGCGTGCGACGGTGAGTTTTGAGCCGATCGACGGCGGTACCCGCCTCACCGAGCGCATCCGATTCGCGGCGCCCCGGCCACTGGCCGCGATCACGGTGGGCGAAGGGGTCAAAGCGCACATCGAGATGCTGGCGGGCATCCGGCGGCACTTCGAAACCGCCTGACCAGTCGAGGTTAAGGGGCCCGCCATTCCGAGGTGAGCGCCCAGTCTGAGAGGTATTTAGTGGAGCTCCAACCGCCATCGACCACAATCGTCTGACCGTTGATGAAAGCGCCGCCGGGAGAACACAAGAACGTCACGGTGCTCGCGACATCGTCCACCGTGCCCAGCCGCTGATGGGGAGTCATTTCGATTTGCATGCGCCGGAACCGCTCATCCTTCATGCGATGTTCGGTCATCGCGGTCTGAATAACCCCGGGAGCCACTGCATTGCAGCGTATTCCCTGCGCCCCGTATTGGCAGGCGATATGCGTGGTCAGTGCGGTGAGTCCGCCTTTGGCCGCCGAGTAGGCGCCCCCGCGCAGACCGCCGACCACCGCGAAGGTGGACGTGACATTGATGATGGCCGAGCCGGCGGGCATGTGTGGCAATGTCTCGCGAATCAGGCGGAACGGTGCGCGCAACATCAAATCCAGGAAATGGTCCAGTAATTCGTCGTCGGTTTCGCCGACGGGCTTCGGGCTGCCGATCCCGGCGATGTTGATCAGGAAGTCGACGTGTCCCCATCGCTCAACGGCGAGATCCACGATGCGCCGGGGCGCGTCGTCATCGCGCAGATCGCCGGCGTGCGTCAACAGCCGATCGGAGTCGACTCCTGTCTCTCGCATGGATTGGGCCAGCTCGGCGAGCTTGTCCGCATTTCGGCCGGTCGCCAACACCGCCATACCCGTCTCGGCGAGCTTCACCGCGCAACCGAAGCCGATTCCGCCGGTTGCCCCGGTAACGATCGCTACCTGCATGTCACTGATCTGCTTTCTTCATGAGCGCCGCCTTGATCTGGTGCTTCAGTATTTTTCCTGCCTCATTTTTCGGGAGGACGTCCCAAAGAACGACTTGCTCAGGCGCTTTGAATGTCGCTACGCCCGACTCGTGCAGGAAGCTGCGCAAGCTCTCGACATCCGGGCCGGGCGTTGTCGCGGGCACCACGACGGCACATGCCCGTTCCCCGGTCCGCGCATCGGGTAGGCCGACGATGGCTATCTCGGCGATGCCGGGGTGGCCGGTCAAGATATCCTCGACCTCTTTGGGTGCGATGTTTTCGCCATTGCGGATGATGATGTCCTTGGCCCGCCCGGTGACGACCAGATACTCAGCATCGACCCAGCGGGCGAGATCTCCGGTGCGAAAGTAGCCGTCGGCATCGAAGGATTCGGCGTCATCCTCGGGATGGTGGTAGCCGACCAGCATCTGCGGCCCGCGCGCGTAGATCTCGCCGGCCCCCGCACTGCCGACGAGCTTGACATCAGCCACGCCCACGTGGCCGTCGGTGTCGGCGGCGTGGTCGCGGTCTTGCAGCGCACCTACCGTCGTCACCGGCACTTCAGTCGAGCCGTAAACACGCGTAACGATCGCCGACTCGAAATACGCTGCCGCCTTGCGGATCAGCGTTGGCGACACGGACGCACCGCCGCAGATGAACACCTTCAGATCGGGCAGCCGGGTCCCGGCGCGCTGCGCGGCGGCCAGGATCTGCTCCAGGAACGGCGTTGCCCCGGCCATGTGCGTGCAGTGTTCGGCCCGCATGAGTTTGACCGCTTCGTCGCCGTTCCACTGGTCCATCAGCACCGCCGTGGTGCCCAGCAGCAGCGGGAACTCGAACGCGTAGATGGAGCCACCGATGTGAGCGATCGGTGAGGCGACCAGGGTGGTGTCGCCCGGCTCGACGAGCCAGTGGTCGCGGATCTGGCAGATCAGCGCATGGATCGAGTTATGTGTGTGCAGAACGCCCTTCGGCCGTCCAGTCGTCCCGGATGTGTAGAGGATCATGCGCACGGCGTCGGGGTCCAGCGCAGGTAGCTCTCCGGTATTGGCCTGCCCGGCAAGCAGTGAGTTATACGGGATGAAGTTCGACCCGGCAGCACCGCGCACTACCACCACGTCGGGCGGCGATTCGAGCTGCGCGGTGACGCGCTCCAACATCGCGACGTAATCGTGGCGGCCAAAATGGCCCGGAACAAAGATCATCCGGCTGTCCGCGTCTTCGAGGATGAACTGCAGTTCACGATCCCGCATGGACGGCAAGATCGGGTTGGCGACCATTCCCGCCAGCGTTGCGGCCAGGTAGATCACCGCGGCTTCGTGCCAGTTTGGCAGCATGAACGACACCACGCTGCCCCTCGGCATGCGCGCCAGCAGGGCGCCCGCCAGCCCATTGGCCTGGTTCTGCAGCGTGGCACAGTCCATCCGAGTGTCGCCGTCCACCAGCACCGTCCGCCGCGGCGCGCTCTCCGCCGCTGCGTCTAGTGAATCGGCCAGTGTGGTGTGCACCCACAGCCCGCGCCGGTATGCCTCAGCCGCAAGCGCTGTGTCTCGGTGGGCCCGGGCAATCACCTCAGCCGGCCTGATTGTTCACGCGGCGCATGGTCATGGCGTACCGAAAGTTCGACGACAGGTGCGTGTTGATCGTCACCTGGGCGACCTCGCCGTCAGAGGTCTTATAGGTGCGTTCCATTTGCAATGCTGCCGTCCCCGTCGCAACTCCGAGGCCAGCGGCGAGCTCGGGCGACAGCTGAACTGCGGCGATCTCTTGGTGCAGCTCAGCGATATTCACGCCGAACAGATCCTCGATCAACGGGAAAATCGGCCCGGTGTGGCGCTGTAGCAGCCTGCCCACCGCCGCGAAGGTGCGGTTGATGTAGTACTCCGTCCGGCACATGGGCACCGACGCGCCGTCGGCCTGCCGGTAACCACACACGGCGAGCCACTCGGTGCCAAGCTCGAGTCCGGTCCGAGCGGCGAGCGCGACGTCGATTGTCACCATCGCGTTGGAATTGATGGTCAACTGCGCGCCGGCGGCGAAAGCGAGCAGGTCATCGATCGACATCACGTCCTGGGCATAGGAACTGGACGCCGGCCGGGGAACCACATGGGTGCCCGCTCGGGGCCGCGACGCGACGAGGTTATCCTCGCGCAGCCGGCGGAGCGCTTCGCGGACGGTATAGCGGCTGACGTCGAATCGCTCACATAACTGGTGCTCGGTCGGCAGTTGCGAGCCCACCGGATAAACCCCGTCGACGATCTCTTTACGCAGCGTGCGCGCGATCTGCAGGTAGCGATGGTCGCTGGAGATGGCTTGGGGCATCAGCGGCTGTCCTGCAACCGGCGCAATGCCAGGACGCTGCCGTCACCGTCGGCCGAGATGTAGAGGGTCCCGTCGGCCTCGGCAGCGATTCCGGCGAAGGGGCCCTGTGGCCCCGAGAACGGCGGCATTCCGATCAGCGGCTTAGGGGACACTCCCGGTGGCGGCCCGACCGGTAACCCGGACGCGATGGTCTGCTGAACATGGGTGTTCAGGTCAAATGCGATCAGCTTTTTGGCACCGGCGTCGACGATATAGAGCACACCGTTGCGCACCAGGATGCCTTGCGGGCGTTGCAAGTCGGCGACGACGGTCTCGATGCTCGATCCGTTGACCTTTACCACCGTTCCAGCGCCGGCCTGTGCCACCAGGCACGCTCCGTCTTGGTCGATCGCGACGCCGACCGGCTCACGCAGGCCGGTCGCCAGCACCTCGACGCCGCCCGAGCCCCACGACAGCAGTCGTCCGGTGCCCAATTCGGCAAAGACGACACCGTCAGGACTGACGGCGACACCGTAGAGCTGGTCGAAACCGTCTGCCAGCACATCGCTTTCGTTTGAACCCGGTCGGTAGCGGGTGACCTGGCCACCGGACGTCGTTACGACGAACTCGCCGGGTCCGCTTGACGCAACGCCGCGCAGGAATCCGGGGTAGCCGGGACTGAACAGCATCCCGACGGTCTGTAAAGACCCGTCGGGCTGGGCGGCATAGAAATAGGTGCCGTCGGCGATGTAGAGCCGCCCGTCGTCCCCCACCGTCAGATCCATCGGCCAGTTGAGCCCGCCGGGCAACACCGCTCGTGTTGTTCCGTCGGGCGATATTTCGGTGATCGCGCCGGTGAAGTTGGATACCAACAGCCGGTCGCCGACGAAGGTGCAGTTGTCCAGCCCTGGACTCAGCTGGGCGAGCAAATGCTTTTCACCGCTGCGAGGATCGATGCGCAGCACCTGCCCGCTGGCAACCTGGGTCGACACGATGTTGCCCGCAGAATCGAACTTAACCGAGTCGGGCACACCGAGATCGCCGGCGATACGTTGCGGCACAATGCTGTCTGGGCTGCCATCGGGGTCGATGCGCCAAATCTCGTTCGCGCCCATCACCGGGAAATACAGCAGGCCGTCCGGGCCCACCTCCATCGCGTTCGGCGACGGCACATTCTCAAGCAGGACGCGTGGCGCGCCGCCGCCCAGGTCGAACTCCAGCAGGCGTCCGCCCTCACGGCATTCACCGATGAAGAGCCGGCCCTGATGGACGGTGATGCCGTTGGCCGACGGAATATCGTCGCGCAGCACTCGGGCTCGGCCGGCAGTGTCTAGCATGCTGACCCGGCCGTCCATCACCTCGGTGGCGTATAGGTTGCCGCTCGCATCGAACGCGACATCGTCGGGCGCCACGATGTCGGCACCCTTGGGGCTAATGGTTCCCACTTCGCCGGTGCGGTAATCCAGCGCGCTGATCTGACTGCCGGTTACCTGAGCGATGTAAACACGACCGTCCGGGCCGGTGCGCAGGCCATTGGCGCCGAACAATCGACTGGGCGCGGTAACCCGCTCCAGCCGCCAGGACTCGGCGACATCGACTGGTCGGGGCTGGGAATGCTGGGAATTCGCGGGGGTGTACCGCGATGGCTGCGATGAGAGGCCCATGGTCTCGCCGTGATCCTTCCCTTGCAGACGGAAGCGCCCGTTTGGGCTGGACGCTATCAAGTCCCGCTAGTCCAGACAATAGCGGCCGAAGACCCGTGCTCGACCTTGACAGCCGTGTACAGCGATGGGAATAGTATTCTCCGACGGGCAGAACCTCATATCTTGTCCGGACAACAAGTGAAGGCACGCCGAAAGCAGGCCATGCAGGATCTCTTCAGACTCGACGGTCGCATCGTGGTGGTGTCCGGCGCCGGTGGCGGCGGCATCGGCACGACCGTGACCGCGATGGTCGCGCGGGCGGGGGCCACGGTGATCGCCGTGAGCCGGTCAAAGGAAAACCTCGACGAGCACATCGCGCCGCTGGCCCAACAGGGTTTGCCGGTGCTGCCCGTCGCGGCCGACGCCTCGACCGACGAGGGCGTTGCCGCGGTGCTCGACCAGGCGCGGCGTACCGACGGCAGCTTGTACGGCCTCGTCAACGTCGCCGGTGGCGCCGCGCCATCGACCTGGATGCCGTCGACTCGGGTGAACCGCAGCGACTGGCGCGAGATCTTCACCGCCAACCTCGAGACGGCGTTTTTCATGAGCAGGGCCGTGGCGGCTGAACTGGTCGCGCAACAGCTGCCCGGGTCCATCGTGTCGATCTCGTCGATCAGCGGTATGAACACCGCTCCATTTCACGTCGCCTACGGGACCGCCAAGGCCGCGATCACGGCCATGACCCGGACGATGGCGCTGGAGCTGGCACTGGCCGGAATCCGGGTGAATGCGGTCGCGCCGGGCGTCACCGAGACCGCGGCCTCGCGGACCTATGTCGACGAGGACCCGGACCGGGACCGGCAGGCGATCGCGATGGGCAGGCGCGGGCGCCCCGAGGAGCAGGCCGGCGCCATCCTTTTTCTGCTCTCGGAGTTGTCGAGCTATATCACCGGGCAGACGCTGCTCGTCGACGGTGGTCTCGACCTCAAATGGAGCCATCTCGGCACCGACAACACATCGTTGTTCCTGAAGGACGAATCCTTCCGTGCGACCATTAGGAGGATGTGATGACTGACCTCGCCAAGGACGTGAATACTGCAGCGGCCGAGGAACTGTCGAAGCCGATGACGATCGGAGTCGACGCCTATATCAGTGAGGACTATGCCCGTGCCGAACGTGACAAGCTGTGGCGAAAAGTCTGGCAGCAGGTGGGCCGCGTCGAGGAGCTGCCCGAGGTGGGCAGCTACCTGACCTACGACATCCTCGACGACTCGATCGTCGTGGTTCGCACCGACCAGAACGACGCAGACGGATTTCGGGCCCACCACAACGTCTGCATGCATCGGGGCCGGCGGCTGATCGACACACCCGAGGGTGCGAAAAACGCCCGCGGCCGCGCCCGCAAGTCGTTCGTCTGCGGATTCCACGGCTGGACCTACGGTCTGGATGGGGCGTGTACCCACATCCGCGAACAACCGGACTGGCAGCAAGCGCTGACACCCGACAACACCCACCTTCGGCCGGTCAAAGTCGACACCTGGGGCGGCTGGCTGTGGATCAATATGGACCCCGACTGCGAGCCGCTCGCCGATTACCTGTTTCCCGCCGCGAAGATTCTCGACCCGTTCGGCCTGGAAAACATGCGCTGCAAATGGCGCAAGTGGCTGTCCTGTGATTGCAACTGGAAAGTCGCGCTGGAGGCTTTCAACGAGACCTACCACGTCTTCACGACGCATCCGGAGTTCAACAAGTTCGGCGAGTTCAAGGGCTGGGCCAAGGCGCAAGGCAAGCACAGCAACATCGGCTACGACGCTCCAAAGGATCTGGAGGCCACCAAGTCCAAGATCCGCCTGGGCACGGGCGCCGATCCGCGTGTATCGACCGCTGAAATGCAGATCTACACGATGGAGGAGACCAACGCCACGACTACCCAGACACTGGTGAACGCCGCTCGGCGGTTGGTTGACGAATTGCCGGAGGGGACACCGGCCGACAAAGTTCTCGAGCATTGGCTGGCGTCTGCGCGCCGCGACGACGAAGCCCGCGGCGTGACCTGGCCGACGATACCGGCCGACATCCTCGGTCAGGCCGGCACCGCATGGCAGATCTTTCCGAACTTTCAGATCGGGCAGGGCCTCACCAGTGCATTGTGTTACGGGGCGCGACCTCATCCCAGTTACAATCCCGACAAGTGCATTTTCGAGGTGTCGGTGTTCGAGTTGTACCCGAAGAACGAAGAGCCCGAAGCGGATTGGGAATACACCCCAGTGGGCGATCCTCGGTGGCGGTCGGTTTTGCCGCAGGACTTCTCCAACATGGCCGCCGTGCAGCAGGGCATGAAATCGCTGGGCTTCCCCGGCACCAAGCCCAACCCGTACCGCGAACGCAGCACCGTAAACCTGCACCATCAACTGTCGAAATACATGGGCACCGGCGAACCACAGGAGCTTTGAAATAGATGACCACCGCTGAAACGCCTTGCGGGCCCACCGATGTAGCGCAGGACGTCGACATAGACGCGATGCGGGCCAAGTACGCCCAAGAGCGCGAGAAGCGCCTGCGCAAGGAGGGCGCCGCGCAGTACCTCGAACTCGACGGTGACCTGGCCGAGCTCTACGAGGTGGACCCGTACACCCCGGTGGCCGACCGTGCCCCGATCGTCGAGGATATCGAGGTGGCCGTCCTCGGCGGCGGGTTCGCCGGATTGTTGTCGGGCGCTTACTTGAAAAAGGCTGGCGTGCAAAATGTTCGCGTCATCGACATGGCCGGGGACTTCGGCGGAGTGTGGTACTGGAATCGCTTCCCGGGCATCCAATGCGACAACGACGCCTACTGCTACATCCCGATGCTCGAGGAACTCGACTTCCTGCCGAGCAAGAAGTTCGCCGACGGCGCCGAGATCTTCGCGCACTGCCAGGCCATGGGCAAACACTTCGACCTCTATGACGGCGCGATCTTCTCGACGCAGGTCGATACCATGCGCTGGGACGAGAAGATCAAACGCTGGCGGCTGATCACCAACCGCGGCGACGACATCCGCGCGCGGTTCGTGGTGATGGCACAGGGCTCGTACAACAAGCCAAAGCTGCCCGGTATCCCCGGTCTAAAGGAATACCTGGACGGCGGCGGCCACGCGTTCCATTCCGCTCGCTGGGACTACGACTACACCGGCGGCGACGCCAACGGCGGCCTGCATAGGCTGGCCGACAAGCGGGTCGCACTCGTCGGCACGGGAGCTACCGGTGTCCAACTGGTGCCGCATCTAGGCCGGGATGCCAAGCAGCTCTTTGTTTTCCAACGCACCCCGTCTTCGGTGGACATGCGCGCCAACACACCCACCGACCCGGGCTGGGCGGCGGCCCTGCAGCCCGGTTGGCAGGAGGAGCGCAAGCGCAACTTCCACAACTGGTCACCGTTTGTCGGGGTGGTCTTCGGCGAACCGGATCTGGTGTGCGACTTCTGGACCGAATTGGGCCGCAACGTGAGCGCCCGGATTGCCGCCAGCCCAGATCCCGCATCGCTGGGGATCGAGGAGATCATGGCGATCCGTGAGGAAGAGGACTACAAGATCATGGATCGGCTGCGGCGCCGCGTGGACGCCCTGGTCGACGACCCCGACACCGCCGAGGCACTCAAGCCGTACTACCGCTTCATGTGCAAGCGGCCGTGTTCGAGCGAGACGTACCTGCCGGCGTTCAACCTGCCCAACGTGACGTTGGTTGACGTGTCGGAATCCAAGGGTGTGGAGCGCCTGACGGAGAAGGGCATTATTGCCAACGGCATTGAATACGAGGTCGACTGCGTCGTATTCGCCAGCGGGTTCGAGATCTCCACGGAGATCAGTCGGCGCTTCGCGGTCGACGTCATCGAGGGCCGAGATGGCCAGTCGCTTTTCGACTACTGGCACGACAGATATCAGACGCTGCACGGCATGACCACCCGAGGTTTCCCCAACCAGTTCTTCACAGGTTTCATCCAGGGTGGCGTCTCGGCCAACACCACCGCGATGTTCGAGCAACAGGCCGAGCACATCGCCTATATCATCGCCGAGGCCCAGAAACGCGGCGCGATCACCGTCGAACCTAGTCAGGAGGGCCAGGACGGCTGGGTCAGAACGGTCCGGGAGCTCGCGATCGACAACTCGTCCTTCGAGATGTCTTGTACCCCAGGCTATTACAACAACGAGGGTCAGGGTGGTGCCAAAGACAACGGTGCGTTCCTCGGTGATTTCTACTCGCCGGGCTTCTACGCCTTTGGCGACCTGCTCGCCGATTGGCGCGCCAGGGGTGACCTGGAAGGCCTTGAGCTTTCGTGAGCGAGTTGCGATTCGACAATCGCGTCGCCGTAGTGACCGGAGCCGGCCGCGGCCTGGGTCGCGAATACGCCTTGTTACTCGCCGCGCGTGGAGCCAAGGTTGTCGTCAACGACGCCGGCGGCAGCCTCGAGGGCGAGGGGGTCGATGCCGGTCCGGCCGAACATGTGGTCAGTGAGATTATCGCGGCCGGAGGCGAAGCCATCGCGTGTAGCGCGTCGGTCGCGACCCGCGAAGGCGGCGAAGCGATCGTCAAGACCGCGCTCGAGCACTTTGGTGGTATCGATATTCTGATCCATAACGCCGGCAACGTCCGTCGCGGATCCCTGAAAGAGATGACCTACGATGACTTCGACGCCGTGCTCGACGTGCACTTGCGCGGCGCGTTCAACGTGGTGCGGCCGGCGTTTCCGGTCATGTGCGGGGCCGGCTACGGGCGCATCGTGCTCACGTCGTCGATCGGCGGCCTGTACGGAAATCATGGCGTAGCGAACTACGCGGTCGCGAAGGCCGGCGTGATCGGATTATCCAATGTCGCGGCGCTCGAAGGCGCCGCCGACGGGGTGACGTGCAACGTGATCGTCCCGGCCGCGGTGACAAGAATGGCGGCCGGCATCGACACCTCGGCCTACCCGCCGATGGGTTCGGAACTCGTTGCACCCGTGGTGGGTTGGCTGGCACACGAGTCCTGCTCGGTGAGCGGCGAAATGTTCATCGCGCTGGCGGGCCGGGTGGCGCGGGCGGTCATCGCCGAAAGCCCGGGGGTGTGTCGGCCATCGTGGACCGTCGAGGACGTCGGCGAACATCTGGACGCGATTCGAAATATCGAGGCGCCATTGATTTTTCCGGTCGTTCCCGATGGCCATAACCAGCACATCCGCTATAGCTTCGAGCTGGCGCACCGCTCGAGTGATCGAGGCGCGCTCCGTGGGTAGCCCGACGAGGACGGGCCCGTTGGCCGATGTGCGGGTAGTCGACCTCACCGCGATGGTGATGGGACCCTACTGCACGCAGATCATGGCGGACATGGGCGCCGACGTGATCAAAGTTGAACCGCCGCAGGGTGATAACACCCGGTACGTCTCGGTCGGTCCGGCACCGGGAATGAACGGCGTGTTCGTCAACGTCAACCGGGGCAAGCGGGGCATTGTGCTAGATCTGCAAACCGACGCGGGCGCGCGGGCGCTGCGCGCGCTTGTTGAGACAGCGGACGTATTCATCCACTCGATGCGTGCCAAAGCGATCGCGAAACTCGGCTTCAGCTATGACGACGTCGCCGCGATCAACCCCGCAATTGTCTACACCAATTGCTACGGATACGGGCGCCGCGGACCCGATCGCGACCGGCCCGCCTACGACGACACGATCCAGGCCGAATGCGGTCTGCCGGCGGTACAACAGCAATTGACCGGCGAGGCCGATTACGTCGGAACCATCATGGCCGACAAGATTGCCGGGCTGACGGCCGTGTACGCGACGACCATGGCGCTCTTTCACCGCGAGCGCACCGGGGAAGGCCAAGAAGTCGAGGTCGCGATGTTCGAAACCATGGCCTCATTCATGCTCGTCGAACACGCCAACGGCGCAATCTTCGACCCTCCGCTGGGGCCGGCTGTCTATCCGCGTGCGGTGGCGCCCAACCGCCGCCCGTACCGCACCAGTGACGGCCACGTCGCCGCGTTGATCTATAACGACAAACACTGGAACGCGTTCATGGATGCCGTCCGGCCACCGTGGGCCAGTGAGCTGTACTCGACGCTCGAGCAGCGAGCACGCCAGATCGACTCGATCTACGGGCTTTTGGCCGAGACGCTGAAACAGCGATCGACGCAGGAGTGGCTGGCGCTTTTCCGTGAACTCGAGATACCCGCCGCGCCGCTGAACACCCCCGGCGAGTTGTTCGACAATGAGCATCTCAACGCCGTCGGCATGTTCGAGACCGTGGACACCCCGCACGGGCCGGTGCGCTTTCCGGGCGTACCCACCTGGTTTTCTCAGACACCTGGTCGCGTCGCGGGGCCGGCACCAGAACTCGGCGCCCATACCGCAGAAGTGCTCGCCGAAATTAGCACGAGCAGACGCAAAGGTACCCGAAATAGCCTGCCAAATGGTGATTTTGCGTCTGCTCACGAAATCAAGGAGTTTTAACAATGGCTGTGCCCGTTTACAAGCGCATTCTCGACCTGTTCGAGGCCGAGGGCGTGAATACGTTGTTCGGGATCCCGGACCCGAACTTCGTGCATATGTTCTCTGAGGCGGATGCGCGCGGCTGGTCGGTGGTCGCACCGCATCACGAACTCAGCGCGGGATTCATGGCCGAGGCGGCGTCGCGGATGACGGGGAAGCCCGGCCTGTGTATCGGCACGCTGGGCCCGGGCATGGCCAATATCGCCGGGGCGATTCAGTGCGCACTCGTCGAGAACTCGCCGGTGATCTTCCTTGGCGGTCAGCGGGCCCGCATCACCGAGCGCCGGGTGCGACGCGGCCGCATCCAATTCGTCAAGCAGGAACCGCTTTTCGCCGCGTCGGTGAAGTACAGCAGCTCGATTGAGTACGCCGACCAGACCGACGAGATCATCCACGAGGCCATCCGCAGGGCGATGTCGGGCACCCCGGGTCCGTCCTATGTCGAGTTCCCGTCGCACGTGATCCTCGAGGAGCTCGATGTCGCCGAGGCGCCGAGCCCGTCGAGCTACCGGCTGGTCAACCAGGGCGCCGGTACCCGCGAGTTGGCCGAGGCCGTGAAGCTGATCCGCGAGGCCAAGAGCCCCGTCCTGCTGGTGGGCCACGGCGTGCACACCTCCCGTACCCAACAGGAGGTGAAGGAGCTAGCCGAGCTCATGGCCTGCCCGGTGATCCAGACCTCCGGCGGGACCTCCTTCATCCCGGGACTGCAGGAGCGGACGTTCCCCTACTTGTTCTCCCCGGCCGCCAACGAGGCAGTCGAGGAATCCGACCTGTGCGTTGCGCTGGGTACCGAGCTCGGTGAGCCGATGCACTACGGCCGGACCCAGCATTGGGCCGGCAACGATGCGAACCGCAAATGGGTGTACGTGGAGCAGGACCCGGCCGCCATCGGCGTCAACCGCCGGTTCGACGTGGCGCTGGTCGGCGATCTGCGCGGCGTGGTGCCGCAGCTGGTCGAGGCGCTCAAGGATGCTCCGCGCAAACCCGCACCCGCGCTGCAGGTCCTGATCGAAAAGGATGCGAAAGAGCTTGCGGACATGGCGGAATCGGCGCCGTCCGGGCGCTCGCCGATCCACCCGGCCCGCTACGTCGTCGAGGCCACCAAGGCGTTCAACGAACTCGAGGACGGCATCTTGGTCCGCGACGGCGGCGCGACCGTGATCTTCCAGTGGACCTACTCGCAGTCCAAACCCCGCGACGTCATCTGGAACCAGAACTTCGGCCACCTCGGCACCGGCCTGCCGTACGCGGTTGGGGCATCGGTGGCCGAAGGCGGTAAGCGCCCGGTGATGCTGCTGACCAGCGATTCGGCGTTCCTCTTCCACATCGCCGAGCTGGAAACCGCTGCGCGGCAAAACCTCCCACTGGTGTGTGTGGTGGGGGTGGACCACCAGTGGGGCCTCGAGGTGGGTGTGTACAAGCGCACCTTCGAGCAGCCGTCGCCGCAGCCCGGTGTGCACTGGAGTAAGGACGTCCGGATGGACAAGGTTGCCGAGGGCTTCGGTTGCCACGGTGAGTACGTCGAGAAGGAGGAGGAGATCGTCCCGGCGATCGCTCGCGCCTACGCCAGTGGCAAAGTCGGTGTAGTGCACGTGTGCATCGATCCCAAGGCGAATTCCGAGGAGATGCCGAAGTACGACCGATTCCGCACCTGGTATGCCGAAGGCACTCAGTAAGTAGAAGGACCGCGAAAAGGAGCAGCCATGCGCGACTACTTGAAGTTCTACATCGACGGCAAGTGGGTTGACCCGCTTCAGCCCAAAACCTCCGATGTCGAGAACCCGGCGACAGAGCAGGTCGCCGGGAAGATCTCCCTCGGCTCGGCCGCCGACGTCGACGTGGCAGTCGCTGCCGCGCGACGCGCCTTCGCCGGTTGGTCGCAGAGCAGTCGCGAGGAGCGGCTGGACCTGTTGCAGGCCATCCTGGCCGAATACCAGAAGCGGGCGGGTGACCTCGCCGACGCGGTCACCGAGGAAATCGGCGCGCCGCCGTCGCTGGCGGCGGGTCCGCAGGTGTTCCTCGGCATCGGTCACCTGACGACGGCGATCGACGCGCTGAAGAACTTTCAGTTCGAGGAGCAGCAAGGCGCGACGCTGGTCGCCAAGGAGCCGATCGGTGTCTGCGGGCTGATCACGCCGTGGAACTGGCCGCTCAACCAGGTCGCCGTCAAGGTGTACCCCGCTCTGGCGACGGGTTGCACGATGGTTCTGAAACCGTCTGAGATCGCGCCTTTTTCGGCCTACATATTCACCGAGATCCTCGATGCCGCGGGCGTCCCGGCCGGTGTGTACAACCTAGTCAACGGCGACGGTCCGGGCGTGGGCGCGGCCCTGGCCAGCCATCCCGACATCGACATGGTGTCGTTCACCGGGTCCACGCGCGCTGGCGTCGAAGTAGCCCGGCTCGCCGCCCCGACGGTGAAGCGGGTGACTCAGGAGTTGGGCGGCAAGAGCCCCAACATCATCCTCGACGATGCGGGATTCGCCGACAGCGTGCGTGCCGGGGTGGCCGGCATGATGCCGAATTCCGGGCAGAGCTGTAACGCACCGTCACGCATGCTGGTCCCGAATTCCCGGATGGACGAGGCCGTCGCAGTCGCGCGGGCGGTCGCCGAGCAGGTCAAGGTCGGCGACCCCGAAGACAAGACCGCGATCGGGCCGGTGGTGTCCAAGACGCAGTTCGACAGGATCCAGCGTCTGATTCAGAGCGGCATCGACGCGGGTGCGTCCGTCGTCGCCGGCGGAACCGGTCGGCCGGCGGGGCTGGAGAAGGGGTATTACGTCCAGCCGACGGTCTTCGCCGACGTCAGCAATGACATGCAGATCGCGCGCGAGGAGATCTTCGGGCCGGTGTTGTGCATCCTCGGCTATGACGACATCGACCAGGCCGTCGAGATCGCCAACGACACCGATTACGGCCTCGCCGGGTATGTCTCGGGTGTCGACCTCGACGATGCCCGCGCGGTGGCCCGCCGGATACGCGCCGGCTCGGTGGCGATCAACCAGGCGTTCGACCTGAACGCGCCCTTCGGCGGCTACAAGCGCAGCGGCAACGGTCGAGAGTGGAGTGGATACGCGTTCAACGAGTATCTGGAGGTCAAGAGCACCTTGGGCTACGCGCCCAACTAGGCCGCGCACGAGCTTTGGTCGATTGAGAAGGAAGGGACGAGAAGCAGATGTTTTCAGCAGTTTTGATCCAGAAGGGCGAGGCAGGACAGACGGTTGGGGTCACCGACTTGGACGAAGCGCAGCTCCCCGATGGAGATGTCAGCGTCGACGTCGAGTACTCCACGCTGAATTACAAGGATGGCCTGGCGATTACGGGCAAATCGCCCGTTGTGCGGAAATTTCCGATGGTTCCCGGTATCGATCTCGCGGGCGTGGTAACCGACAGCAGCCACGCCGACTGGAGCAAGGGCGACCGTGTGGTGCTCAACGGCTGGGGCGTCGGCGAGACGCATTGGGGCGGCCTCGCTCAACGTGCCCGCCTCAACGGTGACTGGTTGGTTCCCCTGCCCTCCGAGTTCACCACCCGCCAGGCGATGGCGATTGGCACCGCGGGTTATACGGCCAGCCTTTGCGTGGATGCCCTTCTGCAGCATGGCGTGTCTCCAGATCAGGGCGAGATCCTCGTGACCGGCGCAACAGGCGGTGTGGGAAGCGTCGCGATCGCGTTACTGAGCGCAGCCGGGTTCAAAGTGGCCGCCGCGACTGGAAAGCCGTCCGAAGAACAGTACCTACAGCAACTCGGCGCCGTGACGGTGTTGGACCGCGCTGAGTTCGGTGAGGCCGGTAAGCCGCTGCAGAAGGAGCGGTGGGCGGGCGTCGTCGACGCCGCCGGCAGCTACACACTCGTCAACGCCTGCGCGCAGACGCAGTATGGCGGTGCGGTTGCCGCGTGTGGCCTGGCTCAGGGCATGGATTTCCCGGCGACAGTTGCGCCGTTTATTCTGCGTGGCGTCTCCCTGCTTGGCATCGACAGCGTGATGGCGCCCAAGAAGCCGCGCATCGCCGCCTGGGGTCGCCTGGCCCGCGACCTGGACGCGCATGCGCTGGATTCGATCGCCCGCGAGATCGGGCTGGGCGAGGCGATCGCCTCGGCGGGGGAGCTTATGGACGGCAAGGTGCGCGGCCGCATCGTTGTCGACGTCAATCGCTGACGGGAGCAAAATGACCAAGAAGACAACCGAATCACCAATCGCCCAACTGGATCTATCCGACGTCGATCACCGGGTGGGCAAGCCGGTGGGCGGCGGACAATTATGGGATCCGTGTACTTCATCCGACGTGCGGCGCTGGGTGATGGCGATGGATTACCCCAATCCGCTGCACTGGGATGAGGAGTTCGCTCGCGACTCGAAGTTCGGCGGCATTGTCGCACCGCAGTCCATCGCGGTGGCTCTTGACTACGGGCACGGCGCGGCGCCCGCATGCGTGGGTCATATCCCGAACAGCCACTTGATCTTCGGTGGCGAGGAATGGTGGTTCTACGGCTGTCCGGTACGGCCCGGGGACAAGCTGTTCCAGGAGCGCCGGTTCCACGATTACAAGGTGACCGAGACGAAATTCGCCGGACCCACGATGTTCTCGCGCGGTGATACCATCCACACCAACCAGCACGGCTCCCTTGTGGCGCGTGAACGTTCCACTGCGATCCGCTATCTCTACGAGGAAGCGACAAAGCGCGGGATGTTTGAAAATCAGCTCGGCGACATCAAACGCTGGACACAAACCGAGCTCGAGGAAGTCGACAGGCTGCGGCGTGAATGGCTCGAGACCAACCGGACGGGTGCCTCGCCCCGATTCGACGAGGTGAAGATCGGCGACACGCTGCCGCGTCGCGTCATCGGTCCGCACAGCATCGCCAGCTTCACCACTGAATACCGGGCGTTTCTGTTCAATATCTGGGGCACCTTCCACTGGGTCGCGCCACCCGGTATCAGGGATCCGTGGGTCTATCAGGATCCCGGCTGGGGCAAAGACTTTGCGTTCGACGAAGAAGACGCGAAGATCGATCCACGCAAGCGCGACGGGCTCTACGTCGGCCCATCGCGCGGGCATATCGACGCCGATCGGGCCAGCGAAGTCGGCATGGCGCGCGCCTACGGCTACGGTGCAACGATGGGCGCCTGGTGCACTGACTATCTCGCTTACTGGGCCGGCCACGACGGCATGGTGCGGCATTCCAAGGCCGATTTCCGTACGCCCGCATTCGAGGGCGATGTGACCTATTTCGATGCCGAGATCATCGACAAACAAGCGGAGTCGACCTGGGGTGTTCCTCTGGTGCAGGTCAAGGTGCGCCTGACCAATCAGAACGGAGAAATGCTGGTGGGCTGCACCGCCGAGGTCGAACTGCCGTTGTAGCCATGGCCGACGACACGAGCTCTCAACCCGCACAACGTCTTTCCAGCGTGTCCGGGCCGCCGCTTTCGGATGAGTCTGGGCTAGGGGTGCTCACGCTGCCGGGCTTCCTGCGCGAAGTGACGCAGACATATGGCGAGCGCGAGGCGCTGGTGTGGCGCACCGCAGACGGCGTCACACGTTGGACGTATGCCCAGCTTTGGGAGCGCGCGATCGAGGTCGCGCGGGCGTTGCGCGAGTGCGGCGTAGCCAAGGATGCCCGGGTCGGTGTTCTGATGACGAACCGGCCGGAATGGCTTGCCGCGGTGTTCGGTACATCTCTGGCCGGCGGCGTGGCCGTGACCCTCAGCACCTTTTCCACGCCACCGGAATTGGACTATCTGATAAGGGCCTCTGCCGTCTCGGTGCTGTTGTTCGAGCGTAGGGTGTTGACGAAGGACTTCGCGGCCATCCTGGCCGAGCTCGAACCCGCGATTGGCAAGGCGCGGCCGGGCGCGCTGGAATCGCTGAAATATCCGTATTTGCGTCGGCTGGCACTGGTGGGCGAGCCGGCGCCGGGCGTCGAAGCATGGGATGAGTTCCTGGCTTGCGGTCGCGGGCAGCCCCGCGAGCTGGTCGAGGCGACCGCCGAAGCCGTCCTTCCGAGCGATGCCGCCGTGCTGTTTTTCTCGTCTGGCTCCACGAGCAAGCCGAAAGGCATCCTCAGCGCGCATCGCGGGGTGTGTATCCAGCTGTGGCGCTTCCGGCATATGTACGGGTTCAGCCCACACGACCATGTTCGAGGTTGGACCGCAAACGGCTTTTTCTGGTCCGGTAACTTCGCGATGGTGCTCGGGTCGACGCTGGCCAGCGGCGGGGCCCTCGTCCTGCAATCGACGTTCGACGCGGCCGAGGCGCTCGAGCTCATGCAGGCCGAGCGGGTGAACTTTCCGTTCGCCTGGCCCCACCAGTGGGCTCAGTTGGAAAGCGCACCTAACTGGGATCGGGTGGATTTGAGCAGCGTGAGGTTCGCGGATTTCAAGACTCCGATCGCCCATCATCCCACGGTTTCGGGCGAGTGGTATGAGCCGGGCCATGCCTATGGCAACACCGAAACATTCACGATCACAACGGGTTACCCCGCCAACACCCCTCCCGAAGTTCATGCTGACAGCTCCGGAGTGGCGCTGCCCGGTGTGACGCTGAAGATCGCGGACCCGCTTGCCGGCGGCATTGTTCCGCGCGGCCAGGCGGGGGAGATCCGTGTCAAAGGGCCTACGCTCATGCTCGGCTATATCGGCACCCCACTTGACGAGACGCTCGACGAAGAGGGCTTTTTCCCCACCGGTGACGGCGGCTATCTCGATGACGCCGGCCGACTCTACTGGCAAGGCAGGCTCACCGACATCATCAAGACCGGCGGTGCCAATGTCTCGCCACGCGAGGTTGATGAGGTCCTGATCGAACATTCCAGCGTCAAGGTGGCGCAGACCGTCGGCGTTCCGCACCACACGCTGGGAGAGGTGGTTGTCTCCTGCGTTGTGCCGCATGATGGCGCGATTCTCGACACCGGGCAGATTCTGGCTTTCCTGCGGGAACGACTGGCGAGTTATAAAGTCCCGCGCCACGTGCTGTTCTTCCGTGAGGACGAAGTGGCGCTGACGGGCAATGCCAAGATCAAGGCCGGCGAGCTTCGGGAACTGGCCGCCAAGCGGTTGGCCGGTCAGTGAGGCGCGCACGACTCAGTTGCTTCCAAGCTGGCCGGGGTTAGTTCGTGGGATGCGACGTGCCGTCGAGGGGCCTAGTACTCGACTGGGGTAACGCGATTTAGATCTGCCCTGATGGTGCGCGAGCGACACGTGTCTTCGCGTGTCTTCGGCGAATCTCGACTACGCCGCCCCTAAACTTGCTCAGATCACGAGGAGGGGCAGCGACGTATCGGCAGCAACGACGGCGCCGGATCAGAAGGTGGTCTTGGCGCGCTAACAGCCAGCGCTGAGCCGGGCGGGACTGATCCCGCACCGGCTGATTCCGTTCGGAAGCGTCGATGGGTTGCTCCGGTGCGGCGAGTCAGCCGGCGGGCGACGTGGGACCAACCGGAGCGACGCGGGGGGATTCCGGCTCTGGACGGCCTACGCGCGATAGCGGTTGCGCTGGTGCTCGCCCAGCATGGCGGCATCCCCGGCGTGGGCGGCGGGTTCCTGGGCGTCGACGTTTTCTTTGTCCTCAGCGGATTCCTGATCACGTCGTTGTTGCTCGACGAGCTCGGCCGAGCCGGGCGTATCGACTTGACCGGATTCTGGATTCGCCGTGCGCGTCGGCTGCTGCCGGCGCTGGTGTTGATGGTGCTGGCCGTGGGTGCGGCCCGTGAACTGCTGCCCGCCCAGGCACTTACCGGGTTACGTGACGACGCGCTGGCCGCATTCCTGTGGGTGGCTAACTGGCGGTTTGTGGCCCAGAAGACCGACTATTTCGCACAAGGCGCTCCGCCGTCGCCGTTGCAGCACGCTTGGTCGCTCGGGGTTGAGGAGCAGTACTACTTTGTCTGGCCGATCGTGCTGATCGGCGTGACTCTCCTGTTGGCGGCGCGAGCGAAGCGCTACTTCAGACGGGCCACCGTGGGCGGGGTGCGGTTCACGATATTCGTCATCGCCACGTTGGGGACGTTGGTATCCGCCGTGCTGGCCATCGTCCTTGCCTCCGATGCCACCCGCGACCGGGTGTATTTCGGCACCGATACCCGCGTGCAGGCTTTGCTGGTCGGGTCCGCGGCATCGGCTCTGCTGGTGCGGGATTGGCCGTCGCTGAACCGCGGATGGTGCCTGATCCGGTCCCGGTGGGGGCGACGGGTCGCCCGCGCGCTGCCGGTCATCGGCCTGGCGGGCTTGGCCGCGGCGACACACTACGCGACGGGCAGCGCCGGGGAGTTCCGCCACGGCCTGCTGATCGGGGTCGCGGTGGCCGCGGTTCTCGTGGTCGCCCCGGTGGCATTGGAACAGCGCGGGGCGATCGCGCGTATCCTGGCGCTGCCACCACTGGTGTGGCTGGGCGCCATCTCCTACGGCGTCTATCTCTGGCACTGGCCAATCTTCTTGGTGCTCAGCGGCGAACGCACCGGGTTGTCCGGGCTCCCGCTGTTCGCGGCTCGGTGCGGAGCCACGCTGGCAGTGGCGGGCGCATCATGGTGGCTGATCGAACAACCCATCCGGCGCTGGCGACCGTCGGGGGTGCCGTTGTTGCCGCTGGCGGCGGCCACCGTGGCCAGCGCCGCCGCGGTGACATTGCTGGTGATTCCGGTGAATACCGGACCCGGCTTGCGAGAAACCGGTCTGCCGCCCGGCCTCTCGGCGGTCGCTGCGGTTTCGCCGTCGCCGCCCGTCGCTAGTCACCCAAGACCCCGGGATCCCAAGCGGCCGTTCACCGTATCGGTATTCGGCGATTCGATCGGCTGGACCTGGATGCATTACCTTCCCCCGACGCCGGGGTTCTCCTTCCTCGACCACACGGTCGTCGGCTGCAGCCTGGTGCGGGGCACCCCCTATCGGTATATCGGGCAGACCCTTGAGCAGCGGCCCGAATGCGATTCCTGGCCTGGCAGATGGTCGACGCAGGTCAGCCAGGACCAGCCGGACGTCGCGCTACTGGTCATCGGCCGCTGGGAAACCGTGGATCGGGTCAACGAGGGACAGTGGACGCATATCGGAGATCCGACTTTCGACGAATACCTCAACGCCGAACTCGAACGGGCCCTGACCATCGCGGGCTCAACCGGGGTCCGAGTGGTGGTCGCCAGCGTGCCCTACAGCCGGGACGGCGAACGGCCGGACGGTCGCCTGTACCCGGAGGACCAACCGGATCGGGTCAACCAGTGGAACGCCATGCTGCGCAACACGGTTAGCCACCACAGCGGCGTCCGGATTCTCGACCTGAACAAGAAGCTATGCCCCGACGGCGTTTACACCGCCAAGGTCGACGGCATCAAAGTGCGCAGCGACGGTGTCCACCTCACGCCGGAAGGCGTGAAGTGGCTGACACCGTGGCTCGAGGAATCCCTGAAGTAGATCTTAATCGTTGGTGCGGCAGCTAATTTCGATGCTGTCGTTCTCCCGGACCAGCGAGTTGAAGCTCACGTAGCCATTGTCGGGGTCGCGCACGCGGTCAAGATAAGGCTTCATGTCGGCTGCACTGGCATTGTCGGCGATAACCAGTGCTCCGGTGGGCAGCCGCGGTTCGAGCAGTTTGATCACCGGTAGGTACAGATCTTTCCAGCCGTCGAGCAGAACGAAATCGACTGGCCCGTCCAACCCCTCGAGCGTGGTGAGCGCGTCGCCTTCGAGAATGGTGATCACATCATCGAGCCCGGTCTCGACGAACGTCTTCTTTGCCGCGGCGATCTTGGTGGTGCTCAGCTCGGTCGTCACCACCCGGCCGCTGCCGTTGTCGCGCACAGCCGCCGCCAGATGGACTGCGGAGATGCCGAAAGACATGCCGAATTCGACCACCGTCTTGGGGCGGGTCGCCCGGATCAGCGCGTACAGCAGCCGACCGGATTCGGGTGTAACCGGGATGTAGAACTCGCTCATCGCCTCGGTGCGTTCCTGGGTGGTCATCGGTCGATCCAGCTGACCGTGCATCCCGCGCAACCGCGACATCTGGGCTTTCGACTCGGCGTACATCCGGTCGAGCGCCGACTCAACTCGAGGATCCTGCAACGTTGTAGGCATACCAACGAGAATAGGCCTCAAGGGTGGGTGCGCTGCCAGGAGATGTTTGTCACCGACCTATGCGGCAGAGCGACCAGAGCCGGCTAGGGCGGCCCGTTCGGCAGCAGCACGATTTTGCCGTGCGTGTGCCGCTTCTCGAGCTCTTCGAAGGCATCGGCGACCTGATCCAACGGATAGGTGGCCGCGACGTCGAAATCGATGGCGCCGGTGACGACCAGATCGGCGAGTTCGGCGAGCACCTCACGCGTCGACGCCTCGGCGCTGCCCTCGGTCTTGGCGCCGACTTCGCCGGCTTTTTCAAACGAGATGATGGTATCGATCCGCTCGGGTGCCACGCCGAGGTCCACAGCGAGCTGGACGTAGTCCGGGCCGAACAGATCGATGAACGCATCGATGCCATCGGGCGCCACCTCGTGCAGTCGCTCGACGAGCCCGTCCCCGTAGCCGATCGGGGTGACCTCGTGTGCGCGCAGCCAATCGGCGTTGTCGGGCCCTGCGATACCGAGCACCGTCACCTTGCGCAGGGCCAAAAGTTGGACGACGAGGCTGCCGACCCCGCCTGCGGCCGCCGATACGGCGACCGTCTCGCCCGGTTGCGGTGCGACGGAACGCACAGCCGCGTATGCCGTCGCACCGACCACGTACAGCGAGCCCGCCGCGTCCCAACTCAGCTGGGCAGGTTTGCGGATCAGTTGATCCACCGGCACGGCTGCGTGGGTGGCATGGCTCGATCTGCGGAAACTGAATCCCAAAACTTCGTCGCCGACCGAGAACTCGGTGACGTCCGGCGCGACCGCGGTAATCACGCCGGCCAGGTCGCTGCCCTCGCCGGACGGAAACGTGGCCGGGAACACCTCGTGCATCGCCCCGCTCCGGATGCCGGCCTCACCGGGGTTGATGCCGGCCGCGCGAACCTCCACCACCACTTCGCCGGGACCGGGCGACGGCATGTCGATGTCCACCACGTACAACACTTCACGTCCGCCGTAGCGGTCGAACCGTACGGCGCGCGCCACCGGACCCGTCATCGCGATCTCCTTAACACATAAGCGGAGCTTTCACCGTGCAACACTGCAGTATGGGCGGCTTGTTCCGGTCAGCATTTCGCAGTAGCGTCATTCGCCGCGGCTGCTGGACGCTGATCGACGCCGAAGGAATGCCCATGAAGCTTGCTCGCAAAACTTTTGTCGTCTGGGCGGCAACCGCTGGCACTGTCGGGGCGATGAGCACGGGCTGCGGTAACGACAACAAAGCTCCGACGCCGTCGTCTGCGGCGGCTGCGTCGAGTTCGCAGCCGACTGGATACGGTGCGTTGCTGATGAAGGCGAGCGACATCGGCGGCGATTTCAACGCATCTCAGCCGCCGGTGCAGAATCCCAATGGTGTCGCGGGCGTTGAGGTGCTGTTCGCCAACCCCGATAACAGTCGCCGCATCGGGGATACCATCTCAATCGTTGCCGACCCGGCCGCCGCGGCGGCGGCGCTCGCCAACACCAAGAGCAGCTATTCGGACAGGGTCACCGGTACCTGGCAACCGGCCGACGTCGGCTCCAACGGTTCGATGATCTCCGGCACTTCGCCCGATAAATCCCAGGCGGTGACGGTGCTCTTGTTCACCGAGGGCAAGGCGCTGGTCAAGCTGGAATTCGCAGGCGCGGCTGACGATCCGGTCGATCCCGGGGTGGCGACGGATATCGGCCGCAAGCAGGATGCCGCGATCAAAAACGGGCTGCCCGGCTAACCGGCTCCCGCGCCGAACGTGCACTGGTGGTGGAGATTTCGCGAAAATCTCGCCCTGAGTTCACGCTCGGCGCATCGGACGCTCCGCCCCACGTCACCTGAAGGAGACCACGACCTTGTCCGCGGCCCCGGGCGTGCCGGCCAGTTCGAGTGCTTCCCCGACCTTGTCGAAGGGGATGGTGTGGCTCACGATGAGCGCGTACTTCTCCCAGTTCGCGACGAGATCCTTGGTTACCTCAAAGATCTCGTCGGGGTATCCCATGCACCCGACGATCGTGATTTCGTTGCTCATCACGTTGACGAACTCGACGGGGACGGGCTCCTTGTGGACGCCGACGATCGCCACCGTGGCGCCACTCTTGGCCGCCGCCAGAGCAGTATTCACCACGGCGGGCACACCGGCGGCGTCGAGGTAAATGTCGGTGCCGGCCTTGCCGGGAAATCTGCTTTCGCCCTTGCCGTGCAGCGCGACGAGGCGTGCCAGGACGTCTTCGTCAGCGGAATTGATGACGGCGTCGGCGCCGATCTGCAATGCCTTATCCAGCCGGGATCCGATCAGGTCGACTACCACCACATGCTGCACGCCAACGGATTTGAAGGCCAGGGTCGCGCCCAGTCCGATCGGCCCGGCGCCGAATACGACGACCTTGTCCGACGGCTTGGGTTTGCAGCGGTTGACGCCGTGGCGTGCGACGGCCATCGGTTCGTTCAGCGCGGCAACCTCCCACGGGATGTGGTCGGGGATGACCTCCAGGCTGGCCCCGCGGACGGCATTCTCGATGAGCAGGTAATCGGCCAGCGCTCCGGTGGCGCCGCCGTTGCCGATGATGCCGCTGGGGGCGGCCATCGGGTTGATGACAACGTGATCACCCACATCGATACCGACCACCTCGGCGCCGACCGCAGCGATTTCGCCCGCGGGTTCGTGTCCAAGCGGGGTGTGGCCCTGGCGCGGCGGGATACCGCCGATGGTTATGTAGAACGTGTCCGAGCCGCAGATTCCGCAAGCGCGCATTCGCACCAGGGCGTCGTGCGGGCCCACCTGGGGACGGGCGGCGTCGACGACCTCGGCCTTGCCCGGGCCGGTGACCATGGACACTTTCACGGTGCGCCTTCCAGTTCGATGTCAAACGTGTCGAGGTATTCGGCGAAGATCGGTTCGAGTTGCTGCACGGTCAGGCCGTATTGGTCGAGGCTGTAGGTGTTGAGGGCAAACCGGTCCTGGGGGTGCCCGGCGAGCCAATTCCGCATGCGCCCTTCGGTTTCGGCGGTGAGCGGGTCGTCGGCCCATTCGTAGATGCGGCGCATGACGTCCATCGGGTCGCGCATCATCTCGTGGTAGTACATGTGGAAGAAGCGCTCGTCGCCGATGCGATCACGCGCGCGCAGGGGGCGCTCGACGTGGTATCGCATCTGTGCCGCCGCGTCGCGCCCCATCGCCTCGAGGTCGATCGCATCCGGTTGCAGCACCATCCCTTTGGGAAGTTTCCAGAGGTTGGCCAACGAGCCCGTCGCCTTGTAAGGATCGCGATGCGCCCACACCAACCGGGCATCGGGGAACACCTTGAGTAACGTGTCGATGTGTACCGAATGCGACGGCATCTTCAGGCTCCACGTGCCCGGCGCCTTGGGCGAGGGAGACTGCAGGACCTGCAGGTAGCGCTTCTGGTACTCGTAGGTGCTGGTCATGTCGGTCTCGTCGAACAGCCATTTGTAGTAGCGCGAGGTCGACAGGAAAGAGTCCCAGGACAGGCCCTTGAAGTCCTGGTTGTGGATGAACATGTCCTCGGTGGGGCCGTCGGCGTCCTCCCAGTGCGGCAGCGCCACGTTCGCCTTCTTGACCATTTCCAGGATCCTGCGCTGTTCCTCCAGCAGACCCACGCAACGCGGATCGGTGCGCAGTGTCTCGGTGCTGGCCGGCGGTATCGGGTCGACGCACTGCCAGTGCAGCAGCGACCGGCGTGCCGGGTCCTGATCCAGCAGGTAGCTGATGACCGTCGTGCCGGTGCGCGGCATGCCAAGCACGATCAGTGGCCGCTCGACGGGCGCGTCGAGCACCTCGGGGTGAACCTGGATGTAGTCGTGCATCTGGAGGCGGCGCCCCAACGCGTCTGCGGCGTCGTTGAGGATGCGTTCCCGGCCGTACGACGTGAATGCCGGCGAATTGTTGAGATCGTCGAGTATCAGGGCCAAACCCGGACGCCAGGAATCGGATTCGGTCTCGCTGAGGCCGGTGCGTTGCGCGGCCAGCTTGAGGACGTCGTCGACGCTGGTGATGTTGTCGTATTCGGTCATTATCTCCGCCTAGACCGTCAGGTATCCGCCGTCGACGGCGATGCTGCTTCCGGTGATGTACGACGCGGCATCGGTGCACAGGAACAGTGCCGCACCGGCGCAGTCCTGGGGTGTCCCGGGTCGGCCCAGCGGAGTGTGGAAGCCGATCTCGACGTCCATCACCTGGGGGATATTCATCGCCGGGTGCGTCATTCGGGTGTCGATGAGGCCGGGCGCGATGGCGTTGACGCGGATTCCGTCGTTGGCCCACCGGCGGGACAGATTCATCGTCAACGCGATCAGGCCCATCTTCGACGAGGCGTATCCGGGGACGAAGACCGCGGAGCGGAACGCGGACATCGAGACGATGTTGACGACGCTGGCCCCGCCGGGGGCTTTGCTCGCCTTGAGCCGGTCATAGCAGAGCATGGTCAGCCGCATGGGGCCGAACATGTTCTGCGTGACCGACGCGATGTAGCCATCGGGATCGTATTCGTCGCCCGCCGGGTAGGGCCCGCCCGCGTTGTTGACCAGGATGTCCAGCTCGCCCAGCGAGTTCACCAGAGCGTCGACGGAATCTGGATCTTCGATCCGGCACTGCCGGTAGGTAAAGGCGCTCAGATCGTCGTCGTAATCGGCTGGCGCGGAGCGGGTGCCGGTGATCGTCACCGCCGCGCCGGCCTGCGCGAAAGCGGCGGCGATACCGTTGCCGATGCCGCTGGTGCCTCCCGTGACCAGCACGTTGGCGCCGGCGAAATCGAAGTTGACGGTGTTCATTCGGGCGTCCTCAATTCGGTGATTGCTTTGTTGAGCCAGGCCTTTTCCCAGAAGTTCTCGGTCTCGCCCAGTAGCGCCTCGTGGGCGTCGGCGGCGGCCGCGCGCGCGCCTGGGTGGCCGGGCTGCGCGGTAAGGACGAAATCGGTGAGGTGCAGCGCCTCCACCGGCCGCCCACTCGCCAGTTGTGCACGGGCCGCCGCGACGAGCGCGTCGGGTCCGGCGGCACGAACCACGTCGGCGGCGACGGAGGCCGGCGCCACACCGTAGAGCTCGGTGGTGGAGCGGTGCTGGAACCACCCGGTGTACATCTCCCAGATGGCCCGCACGTTCCAGGCCGTCTTGCCGTAACCCTCACCGATATCAAGATGTTCGGGCACGCGGACCTCGCGCATCGCGGTGTAGACGTCAGCCCCCGAATTCATCAGCTCGGCGGTGCGATCGTGTACGGCCTGCATGGCGTCACGCATCGCGGTCACTTCCTCGGCGATACGGTCGGCGCCCTCGATGGGTGTGAAGTGACCGGTGAGCAGTCGCTGTGGTCCGAATGCCAGCACGGTGTTCAGTGACTCGATGTAAAGAACCGGATCGCGATACCGGTCCCCGCGGATGGTCATCAGATTCGGAACGTGGCCGAACAATGGCCCGAACAAGTTGCCGCTGAAAAGAATTCGGTCCTCCGGCAGCCACACCACCAACGAGTCGGTGGTCTCACCGCCGGGCGTCCACGCTAGCTCGACGGCGCGCCCGCCGACCGTCATGTCGTGGCGCCGGTCGAATGTGGTGGTCGGTTCGGGAAAAGAGAAGTCGATCGTCGCGGGATCGATCGTCTTGAAATGCTCGAGCACGGCGTCGGAGAACTTCTGGAAAGCAAACGATGTTTTCGGCACGCGGTAGCCCATCAGCAGCCCGTTGTCGTCGCGCCAGTATTTGTAGTTGCGGTGCATCACGATGTCGGTGTCCGCGTCGCGCAACGAGTTGACGCCGCCCCAATGATCGGCGTGCCCTTGAGTGACGACGACGGCGCGGGTCGGACCTGGCACATCGGCAAAAGCCTTGCGGTGCAACGGGCCTTCGAACACCAGCCCGGCGTTGACAATGACCCGGCCGCCATCGGTAGCGATCGCGTAGGAGTTGGACACACCGGGCGACATCCAGATGTCGTTGCCCAGGGGCATCGCGGGAGTATCGGTAGCCGTCGCGAGGTCGGCGGCTCCGGGACGCTCCCGATGAATCCCCGCCATGACGATGCCCTTCCTCTAGAACTCCAGAGGCGATCCTCTAGAGTTCTAGAGGTAAAGTCAATACTCGGGGAGTTTCCGGCACCGAAGGAGTTTCCATGGGACTGCGCGGTCTTGCCGACAGGGTTGCGGTCGTGGTCGGCGGCGCAACCGGCATCGGGGCTGCGACAGCCGCTCGCCTCGGCGAGGAAGGCTGCCGGGTGATTATCGGCGACATCGCCGAGGAGGCCGCGGAACAGACCGCTCAGCGCATCGTTGCGGCGGGCGGAACCGCGACGCACATGGCGTTCGACCTGTCTCTACCCGCTTCGGTCGCCGACCTGATCGACACGACCGTACTTACCCACGACGGAATCGACCTGCTGTTCAATGTCGGCGCCGACATGAGCACGCTCCGGGCCGATACGGATGTGGTCGATATCGATTTCGATGTGTGGGACCGCGTGATGGCGGTGAACCTCCGCGGATACGTGGCGGCCATGAAATACGCCATCCCCGCCATGCTTGGTCGGGGCGGCGGCGCGATCGTCAACATGTCCTCGGCAGCGGCGTTCCAGGGCGAGCCGGCGCGACCGGCCTACGCCACCGCGAAAGCCGGCATCGGCGCGCTCACCCGCCACGTCGCGTCGCGGTGGGGAAAAGAAGGTATCCGGTGTAATGCGGTCGCGCCGGGATTCACTGCGACAGAAACGATTCGCTCCGTTCCGCAATGGCCAGAGCTGCAGGCCGGCGCGCTCAAACGCATCCGCGGAACCCGCGTCGGCGAAACCGACGATATCGCCGCGCTGGTCGCCTTCCTGCTCTCCGAGGAAGGCGCGTGGATCAACGGTCAGGTCATCAACATCGACGGCGGCACCGTACTCCGCTGAGTCAACTGGATACAGCCATGGCCACGAGCACACCACGCAAACGGGACACGCCACGTAAACGCGATGGAGACGAACGCCGGCGCGAACTGTGCGACGCCGCAATCCAAGTTCTCGCCGAGCACGGATCCCGGGGACTGACGCACGGTCAGGTCGACCGCTACGCGGGCGTCCCCGAAGGCACCACGTCGTATTACTACCGCACCCGGGCGGCCCTGCTACGGGGCGTCGCCAAGCGCGTCGGTGAGATCGATGTGACGAATCTGCGCTCGGTGATCGACGCGCCGCTCGATCCGCAATCGCCGTTTACTCACCTGGCCGAGCTCACGATGATGCAGGCCGACGGAGCCGGACTCGTACTCAACAGGGCCCGGCATGAACTGTTGCTGGGGGCCGCACGCGATCCCGATCTAGCCGAGACGTCGCAAGAATTCGTCGCCCAGATCAACGCGATGACCCGCGACGCCATCGCTCACCTGCAGCCTGGCACCGAAGACGCCGGCCTTCTCGCGGCGCAGACCACGGCCGTGACCACCTTCATCGCGGGTGTGTTCACCCGGCTGGTGTCCGGCGACCACACCATCAACAGCGTCGAGCAGCTCGCCGACCTACTTCAGGCCGTCACCACCGCGGTGTCCCTGCACCGGTCAGAGCAGAACCAGTAATTGCAGAACCGCAACGTACTTGTCGATCAGCGCCGCCGAAAGGTCCGGAATGTCGTTGTCTGCCCACACATGTCCGCTAGGCCACGACGTTGATGGGATCGCCGACGTTGACATTATCGAAGTACCAGGCGGCGTTGTCCGGGCTCAGGTTGATACAGCCGTGGCTGACGTTCGAACTGCCCTGCTGGTCCACCGACCATGGGGCCGAGTGCACGTAGACGCCGCTCCAGGTCACCCGGACCGCGTACTGAGCCGTGATCTTGTATCCCTCGGGCGAACTCAGCGGTATGCCGATGGTCCGCGAGTCCATCACGACGCTGCGCTCCTTCTCCAGCGCGGTGAAATTGCCGATCGGTGTCGGGCGGGTGGGCTTACCCATCGACGCCGGCATGGTGCGGAGCACTTCGCCGTCCCTGCTGACGGTGAATGTGTGCGAGGAGATGCTCGCCACACCGACCAATGCGGAACCGGTGCTAAAGCCCGTCGTCAGCGCCTGCACGCCTACCGAGACGTGACTGTGGGCGGGCCAGTAGTGGTCTGGAACCCACTGCACGACATTGTTCTCGACCCAATCGAAGTGCCCGGTCACGTTGCTCGGCGAGTTGACTCGGATGGATCGTTCGGCGCCGATCCGGTCGATGACCGGTGCGGTGAACGTCACCACGACCGGGTGCGCAACGCCGACGACGGCGCCGTCAGCTGGCAAAATCGAAGCTACGCCGGGCAGCGGCTCGGATGCCGGGATCGCGGCGACGGCGCGGCTGCCCGATCCCACGAAGCCCAGCACCGAGATCCCAACCATAACGAATAGATAACGAACCGCTCGGCGCATGGGGTCTGCCCTTCGAGATCGTGCGATCGACACAAAGATATTCTAATGGGTGCTTTACCCATTGCGCGTTTTAGCAAATCCCACGCCATGAGAGGGTCCCGGCCGTCGTTATGGTAACGACCACATCAGCGCCTGCGTTCGGTCCTGACGACCGGCCATGACACTCGAAGACGCCTATACGCGTCCAATTGCCGGATCGGCCGCATTGGTGATAATCGACATGCAGCGGGATTTCTATGCTGATGACTCTCCGATGCGGATTGCAGGAACGCATGTGGCGATTCCGGCAATGGCCAAGTTGGCGAGAGCCTTCCGTGAATATCGGCTCCCGATCGTGCATGTCGTCCGGTTGTACCGCCCGGACGGTTCGAACGTCGACCCGGTGCGACGGCGATCGATAGAACAGGGTGCGCGAATCGCCGCACCGGGCAGTGCTGGATCCCAAATCGCCGCCGAGCTGTTACCCAATGTTGTTGAGTTGGAACATGAATTACTGCTGGACGGTGGTCTGCAGCAGCTTGGGCCGGCTGAGCATATTATGTACAAATCGCGATGGGGTGCCTTCTACCGCACCGAACTCGATCGGCATCTGCGTGAATCCGGCAGTAATACAATTGTTTTCGCGGGCTGCAATTTCCCGAACTGCCCTCGGGCGTCGATTTACCAGGCCTCGGAGCGCGACTACAGAATCGTCCTCGTGTCCGATGCAGTGTCCGGCTTGTACCAGCAGGGTATCGACGAATGCCGGGCTATCGGGGCGCAAGTCCAAGACCTGTCGGAGACACTGGGCTGGTTGGCTCGAAGGGGTTAGCCGCACACCAACTTCCAGGGGTGGCTGACGCCAGGTTCCCCCAGGCGGCTCGCGCACCAGAATCGCCGATGCGATAGGTCTGCACCAGCGTAGCGACGGCGGCGGCGATGACCAGCACCGCAATTAAAGCGTGCAGGTTGAATTTGACTGCGCGTCCGCGTCCCTGGCGGATGTGTACGGCGGCCAGCAGTCCGATGGCGGCCAGCTGTGCCGCCACGATATAGACGAGGGTTTCGCCGAGTTGCTCGTGGTTTGCCAGCACAGGCGAGGTGGTACCCACCTTGCCGCCCAACCACTCACCGGCGCTGGTGGTCACCGGGGTCAACGCCAGCGTGATCAAGGCCAGCAACAGCACCAGCCAGATCAGCCTTTGTCGCGCCGCGGGCCACAGCGCGCAGATGATCGCCAGGATCGCTGTCAGCGGACCCAGGACAACGATGAAGTGGTTGAGCAGGATGTGAGCGGGAAGTCCGTTGACGGTCGACATAGGTCAACTGAAGCAGATGGTCCTCGGCCGCGGCTTCAGGCCTGCCAGCTGGACCAGTGGCCAACCGTCACCGCGATTACCGGGCCGTCCAACGGCAACGATTGGTACTGAGGGTATTTGGCTCGCAGCAGCCGGTACCCGGCGTGCAGCAACCCGCCCTCCCGATGAATCGCGGCGACGCCGTCGACTCGGACCCACCATAACTGCGTCCAGTCGGCGGCGTAATGGTCGACCAGCAGGCTGACGTGTGGATTGCCCTCGATGTTGGCCAGCCTGCGCAGCCGCTGCGTTGTCTTCGGCTTTGCGTCGATAGCGGTGTACACGGTGTAGACGGGGTTGGCCGGCGAGTCCGAGGAGTCACTGACCGCGAATACCACCGGCACCAGGTGCGGCAGGCCGTCGGGCGTGATGGTGGCCAATCGCGCGATCGGGGCCTGGGTGAAGCTGGCCTTCGGGTCGAATCCGCCCACTGTGCCAGCTTAAGCGGGGCCTCGTCTGCTCGAGTGGCGCCTCCGGTCGAACGCCACAGCCGGGGCCTGTGAACTGTTCGCGTCAGCTATCTGGACTACGGTGAGTTTAACGATCGTGACGCAGGAGGTAACGGGATGAGCAAATCGCACCACCGCTCCATCTGGTGGTCATGGTTAGTCAGCGTGCTGGCTGTGGTCGGATTGGGCCTGGGCCTGACGACCGTTCCGGTGTCCGCGCGGCCAACACCCCCGCTGGACCCCTCGGCGATGGTCGGGCAAGTTGGGCCGCAGGTGGTCAACATCAATACGCAATTCGGCTACAGCAACGCGATAGGGGCCGGAACCGGCATCGTCATCGATCCGGGTGGCGTCGTGATGACCAATAATCACGTGATCTCGGGCGCCACCGACATCAGCGCATTCTCCATTGGCACCGGCCAGACGTACGCGGTTGACGTAATCGGCTACGACCGCACCCAGGACGTCGCGGTGCTGCAGCTTCGTGGCGCGGGTGGCCTGCCCACCGCCGCGATCGGCGGCGGGGTCGCGGTCGGCCAGCCTGTTGTCGCGTTGGGCAACGCCGGCGGCGGGGGCGGGACGCCGAGCGCGGTGGCGGGCCATGTCGTCGCGCTCAACCAGGCCGTTTCGGCAACCGACACATTGACCGGTGCCGCGGAGAACCTGGGCGGCCTGATCCAGGCTGACACCGCGATCCGCCCCGGCGACTCCGGTGGGCCGTTGGTCAACAGCAGCGGGCAGGTGGTCGGCATGAACACCGCCGCCACCGACAGCTACAAGATGTCCGGCGGGCAGGGCTTCGCCATTCCGATCGGTACCGCGCTGGGGGTGGCCGGAGCCATCCGGGCCGGCGCCGGCGGGGGCACGGTCCACGTCGGCCCGACGGCCTTCCTGGGTCTGGGCGTCATGGACCACAACGGCAACGGCGCGCGGGTCGAACGGGTGGTCGGAAGCGGTCCCGCCGCCGCGGCCGGGATCTCCGCCGGCGACGTCATCTTCTCGGTCGACGGTGTGCCCGTCACCGGGCCCACCTCGATGACCGACGTGCTGGTCCCGCACCACCCCGGGGACAACGTCACGTTGTCCTGGCATTCCGCGTCGGGCGGCGACCGCACTCAGACCGTGACTTTGGCGGACGGACCGCCGGCCTGATAGTTGCCAGGATAATGCCGGTCGACCAGCCAATTCGTTTGCCGGAGGCCGTGATTCCGGGCGACGCGGCCCGGGTACCCGTGGCATCGTGGAACTGATGAACGACGCAACGGCCGCTGCCGAGCATCCTCCTGCGGGAGGCAGCCACGTCGAAGGGGGTGTAGTCGAGCACCCAAATGCCGAGGATTTTGTCAATGCCGCGGCGCTGCCCGCCGACCCGACCTGGTTCAAACACGCCGTTTTCTACGAGGTGCTGGTCCGGGCGTTCTTCGACGCCAGTGCGGACGGTTCGGGTGATCTTCGTGGGCTCATCGAGCGCCTGGACTACCTGCAGTGGCTCGGCATCGACTGCATTTGGTTGCCCCCGTTCTACGACTCGCCACTGCGTGACGGTGGCTATGACATCAGGGACTTCTACAAGGTGCTGCCCGAATTCGGCACCGTCGACGATTTCGTCGCCTTGATCGACGCCGCCCACCGGCGGGGCATCAGGGTTATCACCGACCTCGTGATGAACCACACGTCCGAGTCGCACCCGTGGTTTCAGGAGTCGCGCCGCGATCCCGACGGGTCATACGGCGACTACTACGTGTGGAGCGAAACCAGCGAGAAGTACACCGGCGCCCGAATCATCTTCGTCGACACCGAAGAGTCGAACTGGACTTTCGATCCGGTTCGCCGCCAGTTCTACTGGCATCGGTTCTTCTCCCACCAGCCGGATCTGAACTACGACAACCCGGCGGTGCAGGAGGCGATGATCGACGTCCTTCGCTTCTGGCTGGGCCTGGGTATCGACGGCTTCCGGCTGGATGCGGTGCCCTATCTCTTCGAGCGTGAGGGCACCAATTGCGAGAACCTGCCCGAGACACACGCCTTCCTCAAACGTGTCCGCAAAGTTGTCGACGACGAATTTCCGGGGCGGGTGCTGCTGGCCGAGGCCAATCAGTGGCCGGGCGATGTCGTCGAGTATTTCGGCGAGGCCAGTACCGGCGGCGACGAATGTCACATGGCGTTTCATTTTCCGCTGATGCCGCGGATTTTCATGGCAGTGCGCCGCGAGTCGCGATTTCCGATCTCGGAGATCATGGCGCAGACGCCGCCGATCCCCGACATGGCTCAGTGGGGGATCTTTCTACGCAATCACGATGAATTGACGCTAGAAATGGTCAGCGACGAGGAACGCGACTACATGTATTCCGAGTACGCCAAGGATCCGCGGATGAAGGCTAATGTCGGAATTCGCCGGCGGCTGGCGCCACTGCTGGACAACGACCGCAATCAGATCGCGCTATTCACCGCGCTATTGCTATCGCTGCCTGGCTCCCCGGTCCTGTACTACGGCGACGAGATCGGCATGGGCGACGTGATCTGGCTCGGGGATCGCGACGGCGTGCGCACCCCGATGCAGTGGACACCGGACCGCAATGCCGGATTTTCCACCGCAAACCCGGGCCGTCTCTACCTGCCGCCGAGCCAGGATCCGGTCTATGGCTATCAAGCGGTCAACGTCGAGGCACAGCGTGACACGTCGACGTCGTTGCTCAACTTCACCCGGATGATGCTCTCGGTGCGTCGCCGGCACGACGCCTTCGCCATTGGGACATTCCAGGAACTCGGCGGCTCCAACCCGTCGGTGCTGGCTTTCGTTCGCGAAGCGGCCGATGATGGCGACACTGTGCTGTGCGTCAACAACCTGTCGCGGTTCCCGCAGCCCATCGAACTGAACCTGCAGCATTGGAGCGGCTGCATCCCGGTCGAGCTGACCGGGCACGTCGAATTTCCTCGCGTAGGCCAGCTGCCCTACCTGCTGACATTGCCAGGACACGGGTTCTACTGGTTTCAGTTGTCCGCATCTGAGGAGAACGCATGAAGCTGCCCGCCGGCGACGATGCAGAGCGAAGCGATGAGGAGGAGCGGCGCCCATGACTTCCGCCAGACTGCCTGCAATGCTGCCTTGGTCTGAGTGGCTTCCACAGCAACGTTGGTACGCCGGACGTAACCGCGAGCTGTCCATCGCCGAAGCCAGCCTCGTCGTCCCGCTCCGGGATGACCTGGACCTGGTGCTGGTCGACGCCGAATACACCAACGGCTCGTCGGAGCGCTATCAGGTGATCGTGAGCTGGGATTCCGAACTGGTCTCGGAATACAGCGGCGTGGCCGCTATCGGTTCCGCGGACGATCGGGACGCCTTTGACGCGCTCTATGACGCGGGTGCGCCCCAGTTTCTGCTGTCACTGATGGACGGGTCAGCCGTGCGTGACTCGTCCGGCGCCGAAGTGACGTTCGCCAAGGAACCGGATGTGGAGCTGCCTTTGGGCTTGCAGCCGCACATCTCGGACGCCGAGCAGAGCAATACCAGCGTGATCTTCGATCGGCGCGCCATCCTCAAGGTGTTCCGGCGGGTGAGCAGCGGTATCAACCCCGACATCGAACTGGGCCGCGTGCTCGGCCGAGCGGGCAACCCGCACGTCGCGCAATTGTTGGGCACCTACGAGATTGCCGCACCGGACGGCGCTCCTGACGGTGCCTGCCCGCTGGGCATGGTGACCGAGTATGCGGCCAATGCCGCTGAAGGCTGGGCAATGGCGACGGCCAGCGTTCGTGACTTGTTCGCCGAGGGCGACCTGTACGCCTATGAAGTCGGCGGCGACTTCGCCGGCGAGTCCAATCGACTCGGCGAAGCGGTCGCCTCGGTGCACGCCACGCTGGCCGAATGCCTGGGAAGCGCGCAGGCAACCTTCCCCGTCGACAACGTGCTGGCACGGTTGTCGTCGACCGTGGAGCTGGTTCCCGAACTGGCGGAATACGCGGCACCGATCGAACAGCAGTTCCGCAAGCTCGCAAGTGAGCCGATTACCGTTCAGCGGGTGCACGGTGACCTGCACCTCGGACAAGTGCTGCGTACCCCGGAAAGCTGGCTGCTGATCGATTTCGAGGGGGAGCCGGGCCAGCCGCTGGACGAGCGCAGGGCACCGGATTCGCCGCTGCGTGACGTGGCCGGCGTCCTGCGCTCCTTCGAGTACGCGGCCTATGGGCCGCTGATAGACCAGGGTGCCGATAAGCAGCTGGCGGCCCGGGCCCGCGAATGGGTCGAACGCAATCGCGCCGCGTTCTGTGATGGCTACACCGCCGCGGCGGGGATCGACCCGCGAGATTCAGCGCAGCTGTTGGCCGGCTATGAGCTCGACAAGGCCGTCTACGAGGTTGGCTACGAGGCGCGGCACCGGCCCGGATGGCTGCCGATCCCGTTGCGCTCCATTGCCCGGCTGACTGATGCCTAGCGGTCTGGGCATCGCTGCGCGCGCAGGGGCCGGCCTCTGAAAGCATGTGCTTGTGGCGAGTGAGATGTACGACAGTGAGGCCCGGTTGTCCTGGGTGCTGGCGGCCCTGGCGGGTGTGCTGGGGGCGACGGCGTATACCCACTCGGAAGGGTACTTCGTGACCTTCATGACCGGGAATGCCCAGCGAGCTGTTTTAGGTTTTTTCCGCGGCGATGTGGTGTTGTCGATCTCGGCGGCGCTGATCCTGCTGAGTTTCGTTGCCGGCGTGGTGATTGCGTCCGTGTGCAGGCGGCATTTCTGGGTGGCGCATCCGCATGGACCGACTCTGCTGACCACAGTCAGCCTGCTGGCAGCCACCGTCGTTGACATCTTCGACGAAGGCTGGGAGGAGGCCAACCTTGATTTCGGGCCAATTCTACTGGTGGCCTTCGGCATTGGTTCGCTGAACACGTCATTCGTCAAGGATGGTGAGGTGTCGGTTCCGTTGAGTTATGTGACCGGGACTTTGGTCAAGATGGGGCAGGGCATTGAGCGCCACATCGCCGGTGGAAATGCGGCCGATTGGCTGGGCTACTTTCTGCTGTTCGCCAGTTTTGCCTTGGGAGCCGCGTTTGGCGGCTGCATCAGCCTGGCCGTCAACGGGACCTGGATGCTGGTGGTCGCTTCTGCGGTGTGCGCGTTGACTACCGGGTACACGTACTTTCACGCCGATCGCCGCAACCTGTTCGATTAGCGCCCCCAAAAACATCGGCAGCAGCGCTGACCGGGGCGCTGCTGCCGATGTGGCTCGGGTGGTATTTACGCGGAGCTGTTCACGGTGTTGAGCACCTGCAGCATGTCGGGCTTCATGGCCATCAGCTGCTGGTTCCAGTAGGGCCACGAGTGTGTCCCGTTGGCCGGGAACTGGAACACCCCGTTGCGCCCGCCCTCGGCCGCGTAGGTGCTCTGGAATTGCTGGTTGGTGCGCTGCGTGAGGCCTTCCAGGAACTTGGCCGGCATGTTGTCGCCGCCGAGGTCGCTTGCTGTGCCGTTACCGCAGTAGATCCAGATGCGGGTGTTGTTGGCGACCAGCCGCGGAATCTGGACCATCGGGTCGTTGCGCTTCCACGCCGGGTCGGTGGACGGGCCCCACATGCTGTTGGCGTTATAGCCGCCCGCGTCGTTCATCGCCAAGCCGATCAGCGTCGGCCACCACCCATCGGACGGGTTCAGGAAGCCCGACAGTGAAGAGGCGTAAGGGAACTGCTGCGGGTAGTACGCGGCCAGGGTCAGCGCCGACCCACCCGCCATCGACAGGCCCACCACGGCGTTGCCGGTGGGCGATACGTTCTTGTTGGCCTGCAGCCAGGCGGGCATCTCCTGGGTCAGGAAGGTCTCCCACTTGTAGGTGTAGTTCTGACCGTTGCCCTGCGAGGGCTGATACCAGTTGGTGTAGAAGCTGGACTGGCCGCCGACCGGCATGACCACCGAGAGGCCGGACTGATAGAACTCGTCGAAAGCCGGGGTGTTGATGTCCCAGCCGTTGAAGTCGTCCTGCGCCCGAAGGCCGTCAAGCAGGTACACCGCGTGCGGGGCCCCGCCTTGGAACTCGACTTTGATGTTGCGGCCCATCGACGGCGACGGCACCTGCAGATATTCCACCGGAAGACCCGGCTTGGAGAACGCCCCCGCGCTCGCCGAGTCCCCGACCACACCGACCAGACCGGACAACAGGGCAGCCCCCACAGCCGCGAGAGCCAGCCGTCGCGGCGTACCTGCCGCTGCGCCCCGGAACTTTCGCATCTCACCCAAGAACTTCATAGCTCCTACCCATCCCAACTCTCATCCATTTTCGGATGCCGCATTCTGCTGGTGAATCCGTTCTTGGTGAGTGGAACACAATGGGGGATCGTAATTGGATTGTCGCGGCCGGAGTTTCAAGTCGCGGTTGGCTAACGATTGAGCATCGGCCCGGCTTCGTCGGATTCGGGTCAGGGTTGGCTCTCTGAGAGGTGTTGCTTCCAGGCCGTTTCTCAGGCGACCAGGCGGCGTAAAAGCCTTGCAGCTGTGGCAATTCCGATCACTGCCGCGGCCAATAACACGACGAGGTCAAGCGGGTTCATGGGGGTGCCGATCAGCAGGGCCCGAAGGGCGTTGACCTCGTAGCTGAGCGGGTTCACCGTACTCAGCGAGTGCAGCCATCCGGGCATCAGGTCGACCGGGTACAGCGCATTGGAAGCGAAGAACAACGGCATCGTGATGGCCTGTCCGATCCCCATCAACCGATCGCGACTGCGCACCAGTCCTGCCAGCGTCATCGACAAGCAAGCGAAGAACGCGGCACCGAGCATGACGACGCCCATCGCCGCCAGAATCCGTAGCGGGTTGATGGTCAGGCCGATGCGCATCAAATAGGACAGCGCCAGGACGCCGATGACCTGAGCGACCGAACGTACACCGGCCGCGAATGCCTTGCCGGTGATCAGCGCAGACGCGGGCGCCGGTGTCACCATCAGTTTTGCCAGGATGCCGGCGTCTCGATCCCAGATGATCTGGATGCCATAGAAGATCGAGATGAACAGTGCCGATTGGGCGATGATGCCGGGTGCCAGGAACGCCAGGTAGGAAACCGATCCGGTGTTGATGGCGCGTAGGTGGCTGAACGTGGTACCGAAGATCAACAGCCACAGCGCCGGCTGCACCATCCGGGTGACGAGTTCGGTCCGATCATGTTGCAGCTTTTGGACTTCGACGATTGCGAACGCGCCTACCCCGCTCAGGGTTGCGCCGACTCGCTGCCATCCACCCGGGGCGCGGGTAAGGGTCAATTCTGAAGCGTCAACTGACACGGCGGGCAACCCTTCTGGTGGATCGGATTTCACGCATGGTCGATGAGTCCGCTTCGTCTTCCGGTGCATCTTCCAGTGCTTCTCCCGGTTTCAAGGCAGCGTAGTGCCGGAACACATCCTCGAGCGTGGCGTGCGGCGCCACTGTCGATTTCAACTGCGTCGGCGTTCCTACGGCCCGTAGCGCACCGCGTTGCATCAGCGCAACGCGATCGCACAGCGCGTCGGCCTCTTCCATGTAATGGGTGGTCAATAGGACGGTCATGCCGAACAGGGCCTGCATCTTTTGAACCTGTGTCCAGACGCCGTCACGGGCAATCGGATCCAGGCCGACGGTGGGTTCGTCAAGCACGAGCAGTGACGGTCGGTTGACCAGAGCCTGGGCCACTTCCAGGCGTCGCACCATGCCGCCGGAGTAGGTTGTCGCCAGTCGATCGGCCACGTCGAGTAGCTCCAAAGCCTCCAGTGCCTCATCGACGCGCTCGGAGCGCTCGGCGCGGGCCACACCGTACAACCGCGCGAGCCACTCCACGTTCTGCCGGCCGGTCAACATCGGTTCGATCGACAATTGTTGGGGCACATAGCCGATGTTGGTTCTGATATCGACAGTCTCGTGCCGGGTGTCCATACCGAAGATGCGTAGTTGGCCCTGCTGAATCGGGGTGAGCGTGGTGAGCATGCGCACCATGGTCGTTTTCCCGGCCCCGTTGGGCCCAAGCAGACCCATCGTCTCGCCGGGTCGCACCTGCAGCGTCACGTCGTCGAGGGCGGTGAACTGGCCGTACCGGTAGGTCAGGTGCCGGCCATCGATCGCCAGTGGCAGTGATCCGTTCATGATTGTCGCTCCTGCAATAGTCGGGTGACGGTATCCAGGACTTCCAACCCCTTTGTCAGATCCTGTATTTGATCGCCATCAAGTTCGCTGAGCACCCCGGACAACAGCGCCCGCCGCGCGGCCCTCGATGCGTTGACGATCTGCTGGGTGGGCTCGGCCAGGCATAGCTGGCCGACGCGCCGGTCAGTCTCGCCGGCGGTCCGGATGAGCAGGCCGTTGGCTACCAACTTGGAGACCAGGGTCGAGGCGGTGTTGGGTACCAGTCCGAGTTCGGCGGCGGCAGCGCTCACCGAGATCCCCGGCCGCTTGCCGACGAGCCACAACAACTCGGACTGCGACTCGCTGAGCCGCCCGGAATCCAACCCCCGGCCGGCTGATCGGCGCAGCTGCCGACGGAACCTGCCGACGACGCCGAACACCTCGGTGACCGGATCGATGCGTGGCTTTACTGCGTGCATATACCTCTGTCTACGAGGTAATTATGTGTACTGGCTATGTCTGAGCTAGCTCTGAGCTACTTGTCGAGGCGATGCAGGACCACGTCCGTCACCGACCCGTTGTCGACGCTCGCGGTCAGGTAGCTGCAGAACGGCTGCCGGCGGCGATCCGTTGGCGAGCCCGGATTGAGCAGGCGTAACCCAGTCTTTGTCGTTGTATCCCAAGGGATGTGGCTGTGTCCGAACACCAGGACGTCGCTGTCCGGATAGAGCCGCGACATCCGGGCCTCGCGGCCGGCCGCGGCGCCGGTCTCGTGCACAACGGTGAAACGCACACCCGCCAGCGTCACGTCCACCCGTTCCGGCAGCCGCGTCCGCAAGGCTGGGCCGTCGTTGTTTCCCCAGCATGCGACTAGCCGAGCGGCCCTGGACTCGAGTTCGTCGAGCAGTTCGAGCGCCACCCAGTCGCCGGCATGCACGACGACGTCTGCTTCGGAGACCTCGTCCCACACCCGCGCGGGTAGGTCGCGGGCCCGGGATGGGACGTGGGTATCGGCGATCAACAGCAGCCTCATAGGTTCTATGCTTGCCCACGACCTTCAACGACCAAAATGGAGCTACCCATGCGCACCTTCGAGTCAGTCGCCGACCTCGCTGCCGCCACGGGCGAGATCATCGGGCAAAGCGACTGGGTGACCATCACCCAGGAAGACGTCAACCTGTTTGCCGACGCAACCGGCGACCACCAGTGGATCCATGTCGACCCGGAGCGGGCGGCGGCGGGTCCGTTCGGCAAGACCATCGCCCACGGTTACATGACCCTGGCGCTGCTGCCCCGGATGCAACATGAGATGTACACCGTCGACGGGGTCAAGCTGGCAATCAACTACGGCCTGAACAAGGTTCGTTTCCCCGCACCGGTGCCGGTCGGCTCCCGGGTGCGTGCGCAGAGCTCGTTGGTCAGCGTCGACGAGGTCGGTGACGGAGCCGTGCAGGCGACGGTGTCGACCACTGTGGAGATCGACGGGTCGCCCAAGCCGGCGTGTGTGGCCGAAAGCATCGTCCGCTACATCACCTGAGTGGCGCGAGCAGACACAAAAGCCCCCAATTTCGGCACGAAATGGGGGCTTTTGTGTCTGCTCGCGTTAAAACTCCGCGATCGAGTGTTCGAGGCGTTCGGCGAGCCGGGCGTTGGATTCCGCGCGCCGGGTCGGGATGTGCTGAGACGGGAAAGGCGTTGTCACCGGCTCGTATTCGCGCAGGGTTCGGCGCGCCACCGTCATCTTATGCAGCTCGGTGGCACCGTCCGCGATGCCCAGTGACTCCGCGGCCACCATCATCTTGACGAACGGCATCTCGTCGGAGACGCCGAGCGCGCCATGCAGGTGCAGGGCCCGTTGCGCGACGTCGTGCAGCACCGTGGGCATGGCGACTTTCACCGCCGCGATGTCGCGGCGCACCTTCTGGTAATCGTGGTGCTTGTCGATCAACCAGGCGGTGCGCAGCACCAGCAACCGAAACTGCTCGATCTGGATCCAGCTGTCGGCGATCTTCTCCTGCGTCATCTGGAAGTCGGACAGGTGGCCATGGCGCGTCCGTCGTGACACGGCGCGCTCGCACATCATGTCAAAAGCCTTGCGCGCCAGTGCAATTGTGCGCATCGCATGGTGGATCCGGCCGCCGCCGAGTCGGGTCTGCGCGATCATGAAGGCTGAGCCTTCACCGCCCAGCACATGGTCGGCCGGAACTCGGACATCGTTGTAGCGCACGTAGCCGTGCGATCCGTGCTTGCCGGACTCGCCTCCGACCGCGACGTTGCGGATGATCTCGATGCCCGGCGTCTCGCCCGGAACGATGAACAGCGACATCTTGTCGTACGTGCGGGCGTCGGGCTTGGTCACCGCCATCACGATGAAGAACGACGCATGCTTGGCGTTGCTGGAAAACCACTTCTCCCCGTTGATGACCCAATCTCCGTTAGCTGAGCCGTCTCGGTCTGCGCGCGTCACGAACATGCCGGGATCGGAACCGCCTTGGGGCTCGGTCATCGAATAGCACGAGGTGATCTCGCCGTTCAGCAACGGTTGCAGGTACCGGGACTTCTGCTCGTCGGTGCCGAACAGCGCGAGAATCTCGGCATTCCCCGAGTCGGGCGCCTGGCAGCCGAACACCGACGGCGCCCAGCGGGAACGCCCCAGGATCTCGTTGAGCAGCGCGAGCTTGACCTGACCGAACCCCTGGCCGCCGAGCTCGGGCCCCAGATGCGCGGCCCACAGTCCCTGGTCCTTCACCTGCTGCTGCAACGGCCGCAGGATGGCCATCATCTCGGCGTTCTTTTTGTCGTACGGATCAAGTGCCACCAGATCGAGCGGTTCGAGTTCGTCGACCATGAATTTTTCGACCCAGTCCAGCTTCGCCTGGTATTCCGGATCTGTTTCGAAGTCCCACATCGTGGCCAAACCGTTCCCCGGCGCGGCATCGCGCCGGTATCTCAGATAAAGCTGGAGCCACCCCATCGTAGATGTGGCGAACCAACCGCAGGCGTCAGTGCCCTCAACTCTCAGCTGGAAAGGCCAGCTTTGATGGCCGCGTCCTGCTTCTTCCCCACATCGTTCGCGAAATCAGCGTCCACCGGGTCATTTGGTGCGCCGTCGAATTCGAGCGTGACGAACGCTTTACCCTGGGTGAACATCACGACCGTGACGCTCTTGGATTGATCCGGTGAGGACCCCGAGAACAGCGTGCCGTTGTCGCCCACCGAAAACGACTGCGGAGTTGGGATACTGACCCGAACTACCGATACCGGCGACAGCCGCATCCAGAGCCGACTTGGCCGCCGTCGCATCCGCCAAGACCACGACGGTGTCGCTGATCTGTCTGCTGCCGTCCTGGCTTTTGAAGACGCCAGCGATTCCGGGCTTACCGCTCGGATTAGTCGTGGGTGCTCCTGTGGTGAATCCCGTCGGCGGCGCATTGGTGATGAAGTCGGCGGGCTGGGTGATGTCGCTCGCCTTGATCATCAATGCGCTGTAATCCGCCGACGGGCTCGCCGTCGGCGACGGCAGCGCCGTCGATTTATCCCCACTGCACCCGGCCAATCCGATGCCGACCGCGAATGCAGTACCCAGCGCTGCGGCCGAGAGTACCGGGACTTTCATGTGGCCACTCCGTATCCCCGATTTGCTCGACCGCCCACTCATCGGAGAACACAGCCGCCGCCGACACACGAGACACTAACGCGAACGCCTCCCTAGTATTCACCCGGCGCCATTCGCGCCGATATCGGCCAGTTGAGTCAACCGGACACTGTTGCCGGACGGATCGCGGAATCCGCAGTCGATGCCGTAGGGCATCTCGTGCGGTTCCTCGGTGAACTCCACTCCTTGGGCACGCATCTTCTCGTAGGCGGCCTGACAGTCATCGGTGGTGAGGAATACCGTGCCGGCGAAACCCTTCGCCATCACGTCGCTCACCTGATTGCGGGTGGCGTCATCCATCACCGGCGGACCCGGAATCGACATCAACACGATCGACACGTCGCCCTGGCCCGGTGGGCCGACCGTGAGCCACCGGAAGCCAAGGTCTGGCAACGAAACATCCTGTCGCACTTCCATACCCACCCGTTCGGTCCAGTATTTCAGGGCAACATCCTGGTCATGCACCCACAGATGGGCGCTGGCAATCTTCAACATGAGAACGACGCTACGGTCCGTCCGCGTCGCCCGTCTTCTCCCCGTGTGCTGTCTTGCCGCGGCTGTCGGCGGCCCTCCGGGTATCACGGCTCAGGATGCAGCTCGGCACCCGCGCGTACGCCGAGGCCGGTGGGAGGCTGGCCCGGTAGGCCGCGGGTGGCAACCCGTACACGCGGGCGAAGCTGCTGGTGAACGAACCGACGCTCTGCAGGCCGACCATGACAGCGATGTCGGCGACGGACCGGTCGGTGTAGCGCAGCAGCGCGGCCGCTCGTTCCAGCCGTCGCGAGCGCAGGTAGGAGCGTGGTGATTCGCCGAAGGTCTGAGAAAACATGCGGCTGAAGTGCGCGCGCGACAGCCCGGCGGCAAAGGCCAGATCATCCACGGTGATGGGCTCGGCGTAGCGGGTATCGGCCAGGTCTTTGGCACGGAGCAGGTGGCGGGCCGGTGGAACCTGCGGCATGGGTTCAAGTATGGCGCTTCATGGCGACCGCGGCGTTGATGATGACGGCGTGCACTCGGTGCCAATGCGGGTGATCGAAGCCCGCGCGCAGCAGCAGTCGGTCCGCGCGGGCGCGTGTTCGGGCCTTGCCCCGTCGGCTGACAGCGAGTGTGGGAATCAGAAAGCGGGAAAACTGATCGACGAGAACCAGGTGGCCACCCGCACGGAGCACCCGAGCGCACTCGCTGAGCCCGGCGTACTGATCGGACCAGTGGTCGAACGAGGTACTGCTGACCACGAGGTCAATCGAACCAGCGGGATAGGGTAGCTGCTCGGCAACACCGCCGGCGAACGTCAACCTCTTATCGTTGGTCAAGTGTCTGGCCGTGTCGATCATGTTGGGAGCAGCGTCAATTCCGGCAAGCTCTGCGGCTTGCGGGTAATGAGTGGCCAGCGTTCGCAGGAGGTAACCGGTTCCGCATCCCACGTCAAGGACACGGCGCGGACGGTCCTCGGTCGACGTCGCCAACGCGGCGGTGCTCTCAGCGATCGTGCGGTGTAACCGGCCGCGCCAGCCTCGCTCATATTGCCCGGCACGATCGTCATAAGCGGCGACATCGCGATAGGGCGGCACAACGGTGATTCTAGAATTCGCGGAGCTGGAAGACCATGCCGCGGAAGCAACCGGGACTACTAGCCTGGCTTAGATGACCCCGCAAGCGCGCCCGGCGCAAAAGGCCGATATCCGGGAACTGGCGGGCGTCATGGCCCGGGCGTTCTACGACGACCCGGTGATGGCCTGGTTGCTTCCCGACGACGCGGAGCGGCTGGCAAGCCTGGCCCGGATGTTCACCGCAATCACCCGACATCATCATTTGGCCGGCGGCGGCTCGGAGGTGGCTTGCGACGGGTCGAGAATCGGCGCGGCCGCGCTGTGGGACCCGCCGAACCGCTGGAAGCAAACGGGCCGAGAGCAGTTCGCCATGCTGCCGTTGTTCTTTCGGGTGTTCGGTTTCCGGTCCGCGCAGGTGCGTCACTTACACGAGATAATGAAGCGCGAGCATCCGGAAGAACCGCATTGGTATCTGGCCGTCATTGGCAGCGATCCGACGGTGCGCGGTAAAGGCTATGGACAGGTCCTGATGCGGTCGCGCCTGGACCGGGTCGATGCAGAGCATGCGCCTGCTTATTTGGAGTCGAGTAAACATCAGAATATTGCTTACTACCAACGGTTTGGCTTTGAGGTGACCCACGAGATCGTACTGCCGGATGGCGGTCCCACGATGTGGCCGATGTGGCGGTCGCCGCGTTGACGCAGGCGGCTCAGGTCTTTTAGGGCTTACCGTTCGTGCCGTTCGCGCCGCCATACGTTCCGCCGCCACCGCCCGTGCCGCCGGTGCCCCCGTCAACGCCGTTGCCGCCGTTGCCGCCGACACCGAACACGGACTGGCCGCTAGTGCCCTGGTACGTCACCGAGGCATCGCCACCGTTCCCGCCGTCGCCGCCGCCGAAGCCGCCGGTGCCGCCGTCGCCGCCGTTGCCGCCGCCGCCGATGAAGCTCAGCGCCCCGCCGCCGTCGCCGCCGTTGCCGCCAGTTCCAGCGGCCCCGGCGACACCGCCGTGACCGCCGGCACCGCCGACAGCGGCGAGGAACGAGGCAGCGCCGCCGCCCGTTCCGCCAGCACCCGCCAGGCCGGCGCCGGCGACGTCGCCCCCCGCGCCCGCGTTGCCGCCGCCCGCTAACCCCATGAGGGTCGCCCCGAGGCCGCCGTTCCCGCCGCCGCCGCCCGTGCCGCCCGTGCCGCTGGCGCCGCCGCCGGCACCGCCCGCGCCTCCTTGGGCCGTGCCGAAGCCGAAGAGGTCGGGCGCCGCCGCCAGGCCACCGTTGCCCCCCGTGCCGGCAACCCCGGTTGTGGTGGCGCCGCCGCCGCCGCCGGCGCCGCCCTGGACGAGGTCGATGCCGATGAAGGCGGTGGCGGCCGTAAGACCACCTTCCCCGCCGGTGCCCGCCATACCCGTTGCGCTTGTGCCGCCCGTGCCACCGGCGCCCCCTTGGGCGAGACCCATCCCGACGGGAGAGAAGGTCGAGGCCTCGCCGCCGTTGCCACCGGCCCCGCCGCCCGCGCCACCGGCCCCGCCGTGGCCGCCAACGCCGCTGAAGGCGGTGAACAGGCCGCGGGCAGCGCCGCCGTTGCCACCGGCCCCGCCGGTGCCCACCGATGCAGCGCCGCCGCTGCCTCCGGCGCCACCTAGGCCCCAGGTGAGGCTGCTGTGGCCGCCTGCTCCCCCGGTCCCGCCGGTCCCGGTTGTTGCGGTGCCACCGGCACCGCCGGTGCCGCTGGCGCCGATGAATCCGCCGATGCCGCCGGTGCCACCAGTACCGCCGGTCCCGGCTGTGACCGCGCCCCCGGTGCCGCCGGTGCCGCCGGTGCCGACGAGCCATGCGTTGCCGCCGGCGCCGCCGGTGCCTCCCGCCCCCCCGGTGCCGCCTGTTCCGCCGTTGCCAAACAGGCCGGCGGCGCCACCGGCGCCGCCGGTCGCTCCGATGTTGGTGCTGTTCCCACCCGTGCCCCCGTTGCCGAACAACCAGCCGCCGGCCCGCCCTGCCGTGCCCACACCGTTCACGGTCGCGCCATTTGAGCCGTTACCGAACAGCGGGCGCCCGGTGTATTGCAGGAACGGGTCGTTAACCGCCGCTGAGACACTTTGCTCGGCGGCCTGCAGCGGATTGGCGTTGGCGGCCTCGGCCGTGGCGTAGTTGGCTGCGCCAGAGTTCAGAGCCTGCACAAACTGGGAGTGAAAAGCCGCGGCCTGGGCGCTCAATGCCTGATACTCGGACGCGTATTGAGAAAACACTGACTTGACTGCTGCCGATACTTCATCTGCGGCGGGCGCAACCACATCCATGGTGGATGCCGCCGCGGCCGCGTGAGCCTCGCTCACTGACGAACCGATACGGGCCAAATTTGAAGCCGCACTTGCGAGGGCCTCTGGCCCCGTGATCACAAAAGACATTGGGTACCTCCTAATCCGCTATAAACATCTGTCTCATAGTTAGCGATTAGTTCAGCCATCCGTCAGATGAATCCCGGGATTCTGGAGGCTCTCATAAGCCGCGCATAAGCTCCGCACAGGATGCAGCGGCGTTGTCCGTCCGCGCCGTATCGGGAACGGGGACAAGGCAACGCGGTGTATCAGGGCTCGCTTCGCCAGCCGGCGATACCGATGGCGATCATTCGAAGCTGCTTCACCGCGGTGCGCCGGATGTCTTCTAGCACTTCGGAACTCTGGGCATCCTCGATGGCCTCCGCCGTGACGATCATCGCGTTCACGAACAGGGTCGCCAGCACGTTGAGGTCCTCGGTACTCCAGGCGTTGAGCCCGGGGAAGCGCGCCAGGTCGGTGGCCAGCTCAGAGGTGATCAGCCGGATCTCGGTGCGAATCGCATAACGCAGCACGGACAGGCCGCTGTTGCGCTCCCGGGCGATGAGGCGCCAGTGTTCGCGTCGCTCGGCGACGCTGGCGACCAGGATCTCGACGGACGACTCGATCACCCGATTCGGGTCGAGCTTGCCGGCGCGGGCCCCGCGCAGGGTGTCACGCAAGCTGCGAAACGACTCGTCGATCAGAACCAGGCCGAGCGCTTCCATCGACTCGAAGTGACGGTAAAACGCCGCGGGCACAATCCCGACTTCCCGGGTCACCTCGCGCAGGCTCAGGCTGCTCAGGCTGCGCTCCTGCAGGAGCTTGAGGGCGGCGGCGATGATGGCCCGCCGGGTGGCCTCTTTGCGCTCTTCCCGTGAAGGGGTTTCACGTGAACGCTCGCGCGAAGACCTATGCTGTCGCGTGCTGGGAGTACGGCTGTTCACTGTGTGAATCCTACCACAGGGCCGCGGAATCCCTTGACTAGCTGCATAGTCTGCGCGCACGGTGTACATATGTTCACTCAAGCTACGCAGACTTCGGGCCGCGCCTTCATGGAGGCCTGCCGGAAGCGAGTGCTGGGTTCAGACCTGGTAGACCTGCTCACCGGTCCGCATGGCGTAGACCGGTACACCGAGCAGCTGGCGCCGACGTGGGCGTTGGGCGAGGCCCGCGCCAAGGTCATCGACGTGCGCAGGACCATTCCGCGCAGCGTCACCCTCACCCTCGCTCCGAACGGGAGCTTCACCTCCTCTTGCACCCTCAAAGCCGGTCAGTACGTCAACCTCGCGGTCGACATCGACGGCCGCCGGCACACTCGCTGCTACTCACCGGCCAACGCCGAAGGTAGCCGCAACCTCGAGCTGACCATAGGCCGCCATGAGGGCGGGCTGGTCTCGGACCACCTGTACGACCGTGCCCGTCGCGGCATGGTGGTCGGCCTTGCCGGGGTGGGCGGCGACTTTGTAATGCCCGCTGAGCGGCCGCGGCGGATTCTGTTCGTCTCCGGCGGCAGCGGTATCACGCCGGTCATGGCCATGTTGCGCACGCTGGTTGCCGAGGGCCACCCCCAAACTCCGGATGCCGACGTAGCGTTCGTCCACTACGCGCGCACCGAGTTGGAGGCGTGCTACCGCGACGAACTGGCCCGATACAGAAATCTGCCCGGCGTCCGGGTGCTGCACGGCTACACCCGATCAGACGGCGGCGACCTGGTCGGCCGGTTCGGACCAGAGCACCTGGCTGCCGCGCTGCCGGCACCAGATCTGGTGTTCGTTTGCGGCCCAACCCCTTTGGTCGAAGCGGTCCGAGAGCACTGCGAGAATGTGCACGCCGAGAGCTTCGTGCCGCCGGTGTTCGAACCGACCGCGGATCCGTCGGGTGGCCGAATCGCCTTCGCGGACAGCGGTGTCAACGTCGTCGATGACGGACGCTCGCTGCTGGAACAGGCCGAATCGGCCGGTTTGAAACCCGACAACGGATGCCGGATGGGCATCTGCCACACCTGCACCCGGCGCAAGACCGCCGGAACCGTGCGAAACCTGATCACCGGCGCGGTCTCGACCATCCCCGACGAGGACGTGCAGATCTGCGTGTCCGTCCCCGTCGGCGACGTCGAACTCGCGCTCTAAAGTCCCACAAACCTTTGGGAGGAAAAATGATGTCCCAGAACACGATCATCCTGACCCCCGAGCAGGCCGATGAATTCGGCCGCGAGCTCGACGCCATCAAAGAACGCGTGATGGCAGACCTCGGCGCGGAAGACGCCGACTACATCCGCCGCGTCATCAAAGTCCAGCGATCGCTGGAAGTGGGCGGCCGTGCGCTCTTGTTCGCCGGGATTCTGCCGCCGGCGTGGCTGGCCGGCACCGCGATGCTCGGCATCGCGAAAATCCTGGACAACATGGAGATCGGCCACAACATCATGCATGGCCAGTACGACTGGATGCGCGACCCGGCGATCTCCGGCCGCACCTTCGAGTGGGACACCGCGTGCCCGGCCGACCAATGGCGGCACTCGCACAACTACATGCACCACACCCACACCAACATCGTGGGCATGGACCGCGACATCGGCTACGGCATCCTGCGGATGAGCGAAGACCAGCCGTGGCACCCCTACTACCTGGGTAACCCGGTCTACGCGTTCCTGCTGATGGTGTTGTTCCAGTACGGCGTTGCGCTGCACGAGATGGAAACCGAACGCATCCGCACCGGCGAAATCAGGCTCCGCGACAAGCGCGACACCATCAAGGCCATCTGGAAAAAGACGCGCCGGCAGGTACTGAAGGACTACGTCGCCTTCCCATTGTTGGCCGGACCGTTCGCGCCGTTCGTGTTCACCGGCGACCTCTCGGCCAACCTCATGCGCAACGTGTGGTCCTACATGATCATCTTCTGTGGCCACTTCCCCGACGGCACTCAGGAATTCACCGTCGAGGAGACTAAGGACGAGTCCCGCGGACAATGGTATTTCCGGCAGGTGCTCGGTTCGGCGAACCTGACCGGCGGCAAGATCTTTCATCTGCTATCGGGCAACTTGTCGCACCAGATCGAGCACCACCTGTTCCCGGACATGCCGGCTCGCCGGTATCCCGACATCGCACCCGAGGTGCGAGAGATCTGTGAACGCTACGGCGTCTCCTACAACAGCGGCCCGCTGCCGCATCAGTTCGGCTCCGTCGTTCGCAAGATCGTCAGGCTCACCCTTCCGGACTCCTTGTCGGTGCTGCGCATGCGCGGGGCCAACAAGCCGGCCGACCGGGTGCCCGTCGCCGCATAAGCCCGGTGTTTCCCCGCGGGTGAAGCGGGGGACAATGGGCTTCGTGGAATGGACCGGCGCGCGCTATTCGGATTGCCCAACGGTGGAGGTCTCGACGTGGATCGACGCCCACCCGGACCGTGTCTGGGGCCTGGTCTCCGACATCCAGCTGATGCCGACCTTCAGCGACGAGTTGCAGTCCGTGGAGTGGGCCGACGGAGCCGCCGGTCCCCGGCTGGGGGCCAAGTTTGTCGGACACAACAAGCACGACGCCTTCGGGCGATGGAGCACCACCTCGCACATCGTGTCCTTCAATGAACCACACGACTTCGCTTGGGCGGTCGGTGATCCCGACAATCCCGCGGCGACCTGGCGGTTCCGGCTGACACCCCGCGACGGCGGAACCACCCTGACGTTTTGGATGCAGATGGGGCCGGCCCCCTCGGGGCTGTCGGCGGCGATCGAGTCAATGCCCGACAAGGAGCAAAAGATCGTCTTCGTGCGGATGCGCGAGTTCGAGACTGCGATGGGCAAGACCGCGGCGGCGCTCAAGAGGCTTGCCGAGCACGGGGTGCGGTGATGCGCACGGCCACGACGATCGAGTTGTCCCGCGACCCGGCGGAAGTCATCCAGTTCGCGATCGAGGCGGAAAAGTTAGGCCTCGACGTCTGTTGGGTCGCCGAGGCCTGGGGTTCGGACGCGCCGTCGGTGCTCGGCTACCTTGCGGCCCGGACCCAGCGGATGCTGCTCGGGTCCGGAATACTGCAGGTCGGCGTCCGGTCACCCGTCATGGTCGCCCAGACCGCGATCACGCTGTCCAACCTGTCGAATGGCCGGTTCCTGCTCGGCCTGGGCGCCTCGGGCCCGCAGGTGATCGAGGGCTTGCACGGACTCTCGTTCAGCCGCCCGCTGGCCCGCATCCGCGAAACCGTCGACATCGTGCGGCAGGCGTTCGCGGGCGGCAAAATCTCGCATTCCGGCAAGGAGTTCCAGATTCCACGCCCCGACGGGGAGGCGGTGCCGATGCGCCTGTCCGCCACGCCCCAGCACTCCATCCCGATCTACTTGGCGGCGCTGTCGCCGGCCATGCTGCGGCTGACCGGAGAGATCGCCGACGGCTGGCTGGGCACCAGCTTCGTCCCGGAAGGCGCCGCCGACGCCTACTTCGCCCACCTTGACGAGGGACTGGCGGCCGCCGGCAGGACGCGCGCTGACATCGACATCTGCCAGGGCGCCGAAATCGCCTTCGCCTCAGACGAAGACGAGCTGCACCACATGGTGGCGGCGCGAAAAAAAGAGCTCGCGTTCAGCCTGGGCGGCATGGGGTCCTCGAGCACGAACTACTACAACCAGGCCTACAGCCGGCAAGGCTGGGCGGACGTCGCCGTCGAGGTGCATGAGCGTTGGCAGCGCGGCGACCGCGACGGTGCGGCCGCGTTGGTGACCGACGAGATGGTGCTGGCCACCACGCTGATCGGGACCGAGCAGATGGTCCGCGCCCGGCTCGCGGTCTGGAAAGACGCCGGCGTGAACACCGTGCGGCTCTACCCCGCCGGCGAGACGCTGGATGCCAAGCTGAGCACCCTGGGCCGTGGCATCGAGCTGATCCGCGCTGCTTAATAGACGGCCGTTGGCGCCTCGGACACCTTCACGAGTGTGACTTCGGGCCGCTCCGGCAGCGCTTCGCTGAGGAACCAGCGGAAGGCGAGGTTGCCGCGCGGATATCCCAGCGCTGTCAATGAATTTGGGTGCGCGGTCATCGCGCGTGACAAGACGATCGTCACCGAGCCGTCACTGTTGAGCGCGGCGCTGTGACCGTTGAGGGAACACCGCGCGTCGGGCCCCTCAAAGGCGCCATAGGTGGCCATGAACTGGTTCCACACCACCAGGTTCCAGAATCTGCACGACGGAGGCCGGTGCGTGATCACCAGCGCCTCATCGTCGTCGAGCACAAAACTGCCGTATGCATAGCAGGCATCGCGCGCCGACCAGCCGAAGTTCGCGTCGGGCACCTGGTAGGGCTCGGCGAATTGGTTTGCGGCGTGTACGGTCTCGTGCCCGAGCGCATGATCGTCTTCTACCCGGGTGCCAACCGCCATTGGCACGATGGCGAACATGGTGCGCAGCCAGGTGGCGGTCGCCCGCAGAGCCGCGGCGGTTTCGGCGTCGCCGTGCCGGATCGGGTCAGGCTCGTCGAGCGCCTCGATATTCCACACCACCGGGCGCCCGGTCAATGGATCGGCTTGGTAATCACGGGTCATCAGGACGGCCGCGTCGGGAGTCGGGGGGAGCTCGAAGCTGAAATTGCCGTCGGCGTCGATGTCGAGATCGCTGTCCCGGACAATCGCAACGACGCGGTCGGACCACGCGCCGGGGGATGGCTCGTTGTACGCGGTCACCGAGAAGTACACACTGTCGGCGCGATTGCCGCTGATGCGGTAACGCCGCGCCGGATCGACCGGGCAGATGAAGTAATAGGCGTCGGTGTTGTCGCCGCCCCATCGACGATCGCGCCGAAACGGCGTGTTCACCGCCACGAACTGCGGCCGGCTGGGCTCGGCGAACAGGTAGGTATCCAGCGCCACGCCCAATGTGGTTGCCAGCGTGCGGTAGCCATCGGCGACGTGGCGATCGTCGGTAACCGCGCGGTCGCCCTCGAGGAACGAACGGTCGAGGCTCCCGACGGTCGCAAGCAGCTCTTGCCAGGCGGCGGTCGATTCGTGCGTCATGCTCTTATTCCCTTCAGCAACAACGTGGTTGTGCGGTCGACCCAGGTGTCGTCGAGTTCGGTGGCGTGGGTGAGCAGGCCGATCAGCGTGATGCCCGCGATCGCTTCGGCTAATTCGGCGGCGGTCACCTCGCACCGGACCTCACCTCGTTCCCCGGCCCGCTGCAGCAACTCGCCGAGCCCGCCGCCGATGATGCCGGCGAACCGCTCCAACAGCGCCGAATGCAAAGTCGGGTCCCCAGCCATTTCGCCGACCAGCCCCGGCACGGCCGCCCTGGCCGCCGGTGTCGTCAGGAAAGCCATTGAACGGGCGACCATCTCGCGCAGGTCCTCGGGCAGCGATCCGGTGTCGGGAAGCGCGGTCGCCGCGCCGATTGGGAACACCGCCTCGTGCACCAGGTGCGCCTTGCTCGGCCAGCGTCGGTATATCGCCGGCTTGCTGGTGCCGGCCCGCTGGGCGATGGCGGAGACCAAGAGTCCGGGATAGCCGGTTTCAGCGAGTAGCTCGACCGTCGCGCTGAGCACCGCCGCGTCGATGCGTGGGTCCCGGGGTCGGCCAGAGTCCACTACCATTACGAAACTCAGGGTAACATAAGTCGCGTGACCGATGCCGTTCGCCTAGATGACCTGGCCCAGCCCCGATTCACCGAGGAGGGCCAGCAGGTCATCGACATGATGGCCTCGATGGCCTCGCTCTGCCCGTTGGATGCCGACGCGTTGCATGCCCAGGCCAGTGCCGACACCGGTCTGCACGATTTCGGTCCCGACGATTACCGGGAACGGCTCGACGTCTACCTCGCCGCGCTGCGCGACATTGACGGGCTGCACGAGGCGGGGGTGGTCAACTTCTATGGACAGCTGCTGCAGTTACTCAAGAACCGGCTCCTGTTGACCGACCTGTTGAGCCGGCATCCGGAGGTCAACGACATCGAAGTGCGCTCGCCGGTGGTGATCGCGGGTTTGCCCCGCACCGGCACCACCCACCTGCACAATCTGCTGGCGACGCCGTCGACCTTCCGCACCATGCCGTACTGGGAAAGTGTCGAGCCGTTTCCGTTGCCGGCCGAGGCGGGTGTCGCGCCGGATCCGCGGCGGGATCGCATGGACGTCGCGGTCAGCGTAATCAACACCGTGATGCCGCATTTCGCGCTCATGCACGAGATGACGACCGATCATGTCCACGAAGAGATCCAATTGCTGGCCAACGATATTTCGACAATGTTGTTCGAGACACTCGCCGACGTGCCCCGTTGGCGGGACTACTACCGGGCCCAGGACCAAACGTCGCACTACGAATACCTCGCCAGGCAACTCAAAGCTATGCAGTTCCTGCGCGGAGGGCGGCGCTGGCTGCTCAAGTCGCCCCAGCATCTCGAGCAGGTGCCGGTGCTGAATCGTGTTTTTCCGGAAAGCATTGTCGTGTTCACCCATCGCGACCCCGTGCCGGTGGCGCTGTCGATGATCGCGATGATTACCTACTCCGCCCGCATGCACCGGTCGCCGGTGCCGGTGGAACGGATCGCGGGCTACTGGATTGACCGTCTGGAGCAGATGCTCAACGCACTCGTTCGCGATCGGGACACCATCGGCCCGCAACGTTCAATCGATATCCGCTTTGACGATTTTCTGTCCAACGAACTTGGCACCGCCGAGCAGGTTTATGCCTTGGCCGGCGAGCGCTTCGACGCGCCAGTGCGCACCGCAATCGCCGATTACCTGGCCGGCCACCAGCGCGGCCGACTCGGAAACGTCGAAACGTCATGCGAGATGTTTGGGCTCAAGGAGGAAACCCTGCGCGAACGCTTCGCGCCATACGTCGAACGGTTCCTCAAATAGGTTCGGTCGACTACCTTCTCAAACATGGTCACCATGCCCGCGCTGGACGGAGTCGAACACCGGTACCTAGAGCTGGGCGACGGCGTCACGATCCATGTCGCCGAGGCGGGGCCGGCCGACGGTCCGGCGGTCACGCTCGTGCACGGCTTCCCGCAGAACTGGTGGGAGTGGCACAACATGATCGGTCCGCTGGCGGCTGACGGCTACCGGGTGTTGTGTCCCGACCTGCGCGGCGCGGGCTGGAGCTCGGCGCCACGATCCAGCTACACCAAGAATGAGATGGCCGACGACCTGGCGAGCGTACTGGACCGCATGGGCGTCGAGAAGGTGAAGCTGGTGGCCCACGACTGGGGTGGACCGGTCGCGTTCATCATGATGCTGCGCCATCCAGAAAAGGTAAGCGGCTTCTTTGGGATCAACACCGTGGCGCCCTGGGTCAAGCGCGACTTGTCGAGCATCCGCAACGTCTGGCGGTTCTTGTACCAGATCCCGATGTCGCTGCCGGTGATTGGCCCGCGGGTGATCAGCAACCCCGATGCCCGATTTTTGCGGTTGCTGGGGTCCTGGGTGGGGGGCGGATTCACGTTGCCCGACGACGACATAAAGTTGTATGCGGACTGCATGCGTCAGCCCGGCCACGCCGAGGCCGGGTCGCGGTGGTACCGCAGCTTTCAGACCGGGGAGATGCTGAGCTGGATGCGCGGCGAATTCGACGACGCCCGCGTCGACGTTCCGGTTCGATGGCTGACTGGTACTGACGACCCGGTGTGCATCCCGGCCCTGGTCGAAGGGTACGGAGATCGGGTCCGCGACTTCAAGATGGAACTGGTCGACGGCGTCGGCCACTGGATCGTCGACCAGCGACCCGAGCTGGTGCTGGACCGGATCCGCGCGTTCCTGGACATCGAAATATAAACCACGGCAGCATTTTTCGGCGTGTCGTGTGCGTGGTTTACGTGTCGCGCGCGCCTGCGGCGTTTCTCAGGGCTTCACCAAGATGCGGATGGGGTTGCCGTCCTGGCGCTCCAGCTTCTCGATGCCCAACGGCAGGTCTTCGAGCGTGACGATCTCGCTGACCGACCGCGACAGGTCCAGGCGCCCAGACGAAACCAGCTTGGCCAGGGTCTCGATATCGACGTTCTGATAACCGAGGTGACCGAGCACCTGCTTGTGGCTCAGCCCGAATGCAGACGTGGGCCCAATAGTTGGTGATTCCGCGCTCATCCCCACGCCCACCAGGCGCCCGCCCGCGGTCAGACAATCGAGCGCCCGTTCGAAGGTCACTTTCAGGCCGACGGCGTCGAAGGCCACATCCAGCTTGCGGCCTCCGGTGATCTCGGCGATCCTGTCGGGCAACCCGTCGTCGCGGGAGTCGAAAGCGTAGTCCGCGCCGACCTCAAGGGCTCGTTCCAGAACGGCCGGGTTCAGGTCGACGGCGATCACCGGCACCGCTCCGACCAACCGCGAGAGTTGAACGATGTGGGTGCCCACCCCGCCGACACCCCATACCCCGACGGATTCCCCGACCGCGACCTTGGCGGTTCGGACCACGGCACCGTAAGGCGTCGACACCGCGTCGGCCAGGATGGCGGCCTGTTCCAGCGCGACGTTGTCCGGTACCCGCGTCAGGCCCGCCGCCTGTGCCACCGTGTATTCGGCCCACGCGCCGTCGTAGGCGAAGGCCATCAACTGGATTCGTAGGCAGTTCACCACGTCGCCACGGCGGCAGTTCGGGCATTTTTGGCACGGCCGGCCTGCGGCGATGATCACCCGGTCCCCTTCGGCCCAACCGGTCACGCCGGGACCCAGTTTCGCGATCGTGCCCGATGCTTCGTGGCCCTGGGTCACCACCGGCAGCTGAATCGGGAACGTTCCGTTGATCAGGCTCAGGTCCGAGTGGCAGATCCCGCAGAACGCAACTTTGACAAGAACTTCGCCCGCCCCCGGCTCGGGGATCGGAATATCCTCCAGCACCACCTTTTTAGTCTCGGCATAGAAGCGCTCGGCGCGCATGGTCGGCGGTGTCATCGCGATCCTCCCTAGTGGCGGGGGCCGAGCAAGGCGATGGAGGCATCCACCGCCGGCTCGACGATCTCCCTGACGGATCGTCCATCTTCGACGGCAAGCGCGGTCAGTTCCCGCAGGCCGCCCAACAAGATCACCGCCAGCGGGGCCGTCAACGGCGGCAACTCGGCCCGCCGGAACCCCGGGCTGGCGCTTAGATCGATCAGCAGTTTCGACAGCAACTGCAAGCCGCGGCGCTGCAGCGGGCGGGCGACGTCGCCCAGCGACGGGAGTTCGCGGATCCAGCTCAAAGTGATGGCGGCCCGGGATTCGATGTGGTCGACATAGGCTTGGACGGCCTGACGAATCTGCTGGTGCCAGTCGCCCTCGGGATCGACCGCTGCATCGATGCTCGCGCCCATGTTCTCGATGTCGGCTTGGAGGAGCTCCAGAAAGCACTGTTCCTTGCTCGAGAACTGATCGTAGAACGTGCGTTTCGACGTACGCGCGTGGCGCACAATGTCGGCGACGGTGCTGGCCCGGTAGCCGCGTTCAACGATCGAGGCGGCGAGGCCTTCGAGCAGTCTGAGCCGAAACGGGTCAGGCTCGGCCAGGACTTGCTCGAGAACGGGCCCGAGAAGGGGATCGCCCGCCACCGCTGTCACGCGCGCCCCTTTCCGTGCTTGTCAGGCCTGGTACCACAGAGTACCGTACCGGGGAAGATCTGCGGTACGCCGTCGTACCACTCCGGGCCGCCCTGGTTCGAGGCAGACAGATGTTGGGAGCAGCACCGCGATGACTGAAGTTGCCACGTCCACACCGGCGGCCCCCACGGTCAGGATGCCACCGGCGACCCGCCTTCCAAAGGTGTTTCAGGCCCTGGCTTTTGCGACGGCGCGGCGATGGATGATGCGGCACCTGGTGAAAAAGCACGGCAACGTCTTCACGCTCAATATCCCGATTTACGGTCGCGTCGTCGCGGTCGCCGATCCGCAGCTGGCGAAGCAGATCTTCGCCACCAGCCCAGACGAGTTGGGCAACATCCAGCCGAATCTGAGCCGACTCTTCGGCCCCGGTTCGGTATTCGCGCTCGAAGGCGATGATCATCGTCGCCGGCGACGGCTACTGGCGCCGCCCTTCCATGGCAAGAGCATGAAGCACTATGAAGGCATCATCGAGGAAGAGACGCTGCGAGAAATCGCGTCCTGGCCGCAGGGGCAGCCTTTCGAGACCGTTCCGCCGATGATGCGGATCACGCTCAACGCGATCCTGCGCGCGGTCTTCGGGGCGAACGGTGCCGAACTCGACGAGCTGCGCCGGCTCATCCCACCGTGGGTCAAGCTCGGTTCGCGCTTGGCCAGCCTGCCCATACCGAATCGCAGCTATGGCCGGTACAGTCCGTGGGGCCGGCTGGACGAATGGCGCCGCAAGTACGACGTCGTCATCAACAAGTTGATCGACGACGAACGGGCAGACCCGAACTTCGTCGATCGGGCCGACGTGCTCGCGCTGTTGCTGCGCAGCAGCTACGAAGACGGTTCGACCATGTCGCGCAAGGACATTGGTGACGAATTGCTGGCACTGCTGGCGGCCGGACACGAGACCACCGCCTCCACGTTGGGTTGGGCGTTCGAGCGGATAAGCCGCCACCCCGATGTGCTGTCAGCCTTGGTCGAGGAAGCCGATAATGGCGGCAACGAGCTGCGCCAAGCGACGATCCTGGAAGTTCAGCGGGCCAGGACTGTGATCGATCTGGCCGGCCGCCACGTCTATCCGGAAGTCTTCCAACTCGGTGAATGGGTGATTCCACGTGGGGATTCGATCATTGTCGGCATCGGCCAGATACACGGCAACCCCGACCTTTTCCCCAATCCCGAGTGCTTCGACCCGCAACGCTTCATTCAAACAAAACCAACGGCGCCGTCGTGGATTCCGTTCGGCGGTGGGACTCGGCGGTGCGTGGGGGCGGCGTTCGCCAATATGGAAATGGACGTAGTGCTTCGAACAGTATTGCGCCACTTCATCATCGAGACTACCGATGCGCCCGGAGAGCGCTGGCACGGCCGCGGGGTGGCGTTCGTCCCGAAGGACGGCGGCCGGATTGTCGTACGCCGGCGCTGAAACTACTGGGCGCCGGTGTTCAGCGAGGTCGCGACGAGACTGCGTTAACGGCATCCAGCCTGCTTTCAACGCGTCTGACGTCGCGAAAACCCAGCCCTCAGTTCAGGCTCGGCGTCGTACTTTCGCGCCGCGGCAGCTTCCAGCCGGGGCGGATGTAGTGGCAGGTATACCCGTTGGGGTAGTGCTCCAGGTAGTCCTGGTGCTCAGGCTCGGCCTCCCAGAAGTCGCCGACCGGGCTGACCTCAGTCACCACTTTGCCGGGCCACAGGCCAGACGCGTCGACATCGGCGATGGTGTCCAGCGCGATTCGCTTCTGCTCGTCATCGGCGAAGAAGATCGCCGAGCGGTAACTAGTTCCCCGATCGTTACCCTGCCGGTTCTTCGTTGTCGGATCGTGAATCTGGAAGAAGAACTCCAGCATCGCGCGGTAATCGGTAACCGAAGGGTCGTAAACGATTTCGATGGCCTCGGCATGGGTGCCGTGGTTTTGGTAGGTCGCGTTTACGACGTCGCCGCCGGTGTAACCGACCCGGGTTGAGACCACACCCGGCTGCTTGCGGATCAGGTCTTGCATTCCCCAGAAGCAGCCGCCGGCCAGAATGGCTTTTTCAGTGGTTGTCATGCGCAATTCCTCCCGAGTCCTCCTGATCGGCCAGACGATTCCCACGCTACACTCCGCCGATGAGCTGGGACGGCGTGAAGGAGCCCATGTGACCGTGCGGTCGTTCTCCCATAGCGAACTCGCCGCGGCGTTCGAGAAGTTCGAAGAGACCGTCGCGCGGGCCGCGGAATCACGTGACTGGGAGGCCTGGGTCTCGCATTACACACCCGACGTCGAGTACGTCGAGCACGCGGCCGGCACCATGCACGGCCGCGACGAAGTGCGCGCCTGGATACAGCGGACGATGACGACTTTTCCCGGCAGCCATATGGTCGCGTTCCCGTCGTTGTGGTCGGTCATCGACGAACCGACCGGACGCATCGTCTGCGAATTGGACAACCCGATGGCCGACCCCGGCGACGGGAGCGTGATCACCGCGACGAACATCTCGATCGTCACTTACGCCGGCGACGGTCTGTGGTGCCGTCAAGAAGACATCTACAACCCGCTGCGATTCCTGCGCGCGGCGATGAAGTGGTGCCGCAAGGCGCAGGCCCTCGGCACGCTCGACGAAGACGCAGCGCGCTGGATGCAAGAGAATGGTGGTGGGCTTGCATGACCCCGGAAGTGAACCCGGAAGCGAGCGCAAAACCTAAGCTGGTCATCGGTGCCAACGGTTTTTTGGGTTCGCACGTGACGCGTCAGCTCGTCGCCGGCGGTGCCGAAGTTCGGGCGATGGTGCGCCCGAACGCCAACACCCGCAGCATCGATGACCTCGAACTCAGTCGATTCGAGGGCGACGTGTTCGACACCGCCACGGTGCGCGAGGCGATGGATGGCGTCGACGACGTCTACTACTGCGTCGTCGATACCCGCGCCTGGCTGCGTGACACGTCGCCGTTGTTCCGCACCAATGTCGAAGGCCTGCGGAATGTCCTTGATGTCGCGGTCAAGGAACCCGGCCTGCACAAGTTCATCTTCACCAGCACATATACGACGGTGGGTCGGCGGCACGGGCACGTGGCGACCGAAGAGGACACGATCGATCCGCGCGGACTGACTCCGTATGTGCAATCCCGGGTGCAAGCCGAAGATCTGGTGATGCGCTATGTCGCCGAAGCGGACCTACCAGCCGTCGCAATGTGCGTGTCAACGACCTACGGCAGCGGCGATTGGGGCCGCACCCCGCACGGCGCCTTCATCGCAGGCGCGGTGTTCGGCAAGCTACCGTTCATCATGGACGGCATCCAGCTGGAAGTTGTCGGCGTCGACGACGCCGCCCGGGCCATGATCCTGGCCGCCGAGCGCGGGCGGATCGGCGAGCGATACCTCGTCTCCGAACGCATGATTGGGTTGAAAGAGGTGGTGCGGATCGCTGCCGACGAGGCAGGTGTGCCGCCGCCGCAACGGTCGATTTCGGTGCCGATGCTGTACGCCCTGGCTGCGTTCGGCACGCTGAAGGCCCGGTTCACCGGCAAAGATGCCGAACTCAGTCTCGCGTCGGTGCGGATGATGCGCGCCGAAGCCGACGTAGACAGCAGCAAGGCGCACCGCGAACTGGGCTGGCAGCCGCGCCCGGTGGAGGAGTCGATCCGCGAGGCCGCCCGGTTTTGGGCGGCGATGCGCGACGCTCGATCGCCGAAACTGCCTTCAGGGCCTGGTTCGTCGTGACCGGGATCTGTTCGCAGTCTGGGCGCCGCCCGCGCAGGCTCGCACGCCGGATCGCCTGATGAACCGGGAAGTGTTGACCGCCGGCAGGCGTTATACAGAGCACGTGCGTCCGAGGAGGAATCAACCATGAGCCACCCTGAAATCCTAGAGCCAAGCGCTGGGCACCCGATCAGCATCGAGCCGACCAATGGACGGGTACAGGTTCGCATTAACGGCGAACTCGTCGCCGACACCACGGCGGCGCTGGAATTGCGCGAGGCTACTTTGCCTGCAGTGCAATACATCCCGATCGGTGATTTGGCTCAAGACAAGCTGACTCACACCGACACCAGCACTTACTGCCCGTTCAAGGGCGACGCCAGCTATTACAGCGTGACCACCGCGGCGGGCCAGACTGTTGAGGACGTGATCTGGACATACGAGCAGCCCTACCCCGCGGTGGCGGCGATTGCCGGGCATGTCGCGTTCTACCCGAACAAGGCGGAGATCAGCGTGCTGGCGCAATAGCGCTAACCGGCGGATCAATCGGCGAATACAGCCGCAGCCCTGGTGTCACTGTATTCGCGTATCGAGACGATCAGCCCGTCGCGCGTTTCGAAGATACAAAGGAGCGGGGTGTCGTATTGGACGTCGTCGGTGTTGGCGCCCGAGACCAGCGCCTCGATCACAACGGTGTCTCCTTCGTTGACACAACGAAGCAGGTCGATATTGATCTCGACGATTTTTCTGCGCCGTTCATTGGCTTCCCGGAACGTCTCTTTGTCGACGGAAACTCGGGTGACGATGCTCCAATAGGTGAAGTCGTCGCTGAGCAGCGCGAAGCCCTCTTCGGCGTCGCCGCCCTCGCTGACGCACTGCAGGAACATCCATGCCAGTTCGGACTGCGGGCCATCGAACGGCGTCATCACATCGCCATACTGTCCTGGCAGACAGCTGTGGTCAATCGGCGAGACAGCGGGGGCAGTGGGTGAAGAGCGAGCGCACGGTCACATTCCCCGGGGCGGCCGGCTTCTGGAACACTCTCGCGCCGCTGCGCCGGGGACCGCGCGATCCGTGCTTCCAGGTGGCCGTTGATGGGACGGTCTGGCGGACCAGTTTGCTGCCCAGCGGACCCGTGGCGGCAAAGATCAGCGCGCGCCACACAGCGCCCCATACAGAGGCGCCCGACACGGCCGAGTGCGAGGCGTGGGGCGATGGAGCCGAGGAATTCCTCGAGATGCTGCCCGAGCTGCTGGGCGCTGACGACGACGCGTCGGGTTTTGTGCCGCGGGATCAGACGGTCACCGCCGCGCACCGGCGGCTTCCACACCTACGCCTGGGACGTACCGGACAGGTCTTGGAAGCGCTGATCCCAGCAATCATCGAGCAGCGGGTGCCCGGTGCTGACGCGTTTCGGTCGTGGCGTGTGCTGGTGTCCAAGTACGGGACGCCCGCTCCCGGACCCGCGCCGGCCGCGATGCGGGTGCCGCCGTCGGCCGAGGTGTGGCGACACATCCCGTCGTGGGAGTTTCACCGCGCCAATGTCGATCCGAAACGGGCTCAGACCGTGGTGGCGTGTGCGCGACGGGCCGCATCGCTGGAAGCGCTGGTGTCCAGGCCGGCCGCGCGAGCCCGTGAAGCGCTGACATCGTTGCCGGGGGTCGGGGAGTGGACTGCCGCCGAGACCGCGCAACGTGCGTTCGGTGATGCCGATGCGGTTTCGGTGGGCGACTACCACGTCGCGAAGATGATCGGCTGGACACTGCTGGGCCACCCGGTCGATGACGCGGTCATGCTCGAGTTGCTCGAGCCGATGCGTCCGCACCGCCACCGGGTCGTTCGCCTGCTGGAAGCCAGCGGCCTGGCATACGAACCCCGTCGCGGTCCCCGGCTGCCCGTGCAGCGCATTCACTTGATCTGACATTTAGCTAACGGTCTAGTGTGACTAGTCTGACTAGGTAGCCGTGGCTATGCTGGACTGTGATGTCAGCACCGGCGCCGGCTCAGGCCGGCGGAGGAGTGACGACCTGACAGCGCAGTCCTGGCGCGCGCTTGATTCGATGGTCCAAAGTGATGAGCGATGTATCGAGAATTTCAGCGAGTGCGACGTAGGCGGCGTCGTAGCACGATAGGTTGCTCCGCAGTCCCCACGCGCGATCCGCCAGGACCTCATAAGGCCACAGCTCAACGCTGAGGTCAACGAGGTCGGCGTGCGCCTGAGCGGCCTGGTCGGTGCACACTGCGCCGCTGAGTTCCTGGCGCCGAACGACATTGGCGCATTCGAACGGCATCAGCGTTGGCGCGAAAATATCCGCGCCGGTCAGCACGTCAGCGACCCATCGGCCGGCTGGACCGGCGTCGAGGAGCATGGCGACAACTGCTGAGGCGTCGCAGACGATGCGATCGGTCACCGCCGGTCGGCGTCTCTAGCCGCCAAGATCGCCTCGGCGGGCATCTGCACATTTGTGGCTTCCACGCGTGCGCGGGCCCGGGCGATGAGGTCGTCCGATGTCGGTCGAGCAGTAGAGGCCACTAGCACGCCACGCAGATACTCCTGAAGGGACTTCCCGGCCCGTGCTGCACGCGAGGCGAGCTCGTCACGGACGTCGTTGGGGATGCCTCGGATCGTGATCGCCACCATAGCTGCATTATAGCTGCATTGCAGCGGAAATACAGTCAGCCCCGATTCTGACGTTCGCGCTCGGCTTCGACGGTCTTGCGATCCAGCCGCTGCGCCTCGTAGATGGTGACGTTGGTGCGAGACATCACCATCGACGCGATCCCGACGGCGAGAATCGCTCCCGGAACCACGGAGAACGACCCGGTCATCTCCGCGACCATGATCATGATTGCCAGCGGCGCACGTGCGACGCTGCCGAAGCAGGCCATCATCCCCACCACCACGAAGATTCCGGGCCCGTCGGGCACACCGGGTAGGCCGGTTAATTCGCCCAGCCGCCAGATGGCGGCTCCCACGAAAGCTCCGATGACGATTCCGGGACCGAAGAGCCCCCCGGATCCGCCGGTGCCGATGGACAGCGACGTGGCGATGATTTTGGCGATGGGCAGCACGATGACGATCCACAACGGGATGTGCATCAGCGAGGTCCGATCGGCTGCCAGCTGTGCCCAGCCGTAGCCGCTGCTCAGGATCTCCGGTATCAGCAGTCCCAACAGGCCGACCAAGAGTCCACCCACCGCCGGCTTGAGTACCGGGCCACCCGGCAGCCGGTGAGTGAGTGCCACTGCGGCGTGGAAGACCCAGGCGTAGGTGTAGCCGATCGCCGCTGCGGCCAGACCGATCACGACAAACCACAGCAGCGGCCAAGGCTTTTCGAAGCGATACTCGGCGTCGATGTAGCCGAACAACGGGTCGAAGCCCAAGAAAGATCCGAGCACCGCGTAGGCGGTCCCAGCGGTGATGAAGCCGGGCAACAGGCAGCGGTAGTCAAAGTCGTCGCGGTAGGGGATGGACGCGGCAAGCACCGCGCCCCCCAACGGCGCGGCGAAGATCGCGCCGATGCCGGCGCCGATACCCAGCGCCACCGCGATCCGGCCATCCTCGTCGGACAGATGTAGTCGTCGGGTCAGCAACGAGGAGAAGCCGGCGGAGATTTGCGCCGTCGGGCCTTCGCGGCCCGCTGAACCACCCGAGCCGATGGTCAGCGCGCTGGCCGCCATCTTCACCAGAACCGCCCGGAATCGGATCGAGCGGGGATCGGTGTGTACCGCCTCGATGGCCTCGTCGGTGCCGTGGCCGGTGGCTTCAGGGGCGAGTTTGGTCACGATCAACGCTGACAGCAGCGCACCCGCCGTGGTTATCAGCGGGATCGCCCACGGGCGCGCGAAGCCGGGAGAGCCGTGTCCGCCGCCCTCACCGACGGGCCGGGGGACCTGGTAGGCCGCCAAGTGGCCGAGTAAAAACTCGCCGGTGTATTTCAGGGCGAGGTAGAAGACGACCGCTCCGAGGCCGGAGAGCACCCCGATCGTGGTCCCCAGCAGCAACCACTTCTGCAGATAGCCCGCCTTTCTGATCGACGCGCCGAATCGCCCACCGGCGGCGCGAACGGGGGCTACGTGGGGCTGGGGATCATCCTCTGTCGGTTCCGTTGTCGGTTCCGTCACGCTGCTGGCCTGACCCACGACATCCGCATCCCACCCATCACGCCATCCTATTCAGCCGGCCGGCCGAACACCCGCGGAATAAATGGACTGCAGTCCGGTTATATAGATAACTGTAAAACAGGAGGTAGACATGCCTGCCATCACCGCAGACACACTCACATTGCCCCGGGTGCGCCCGGCAGGCCCAGCCGACACTGAGCGTCCGGTCCGATCGATCACCACTGGCCCGCGAGGTTATGAGGGCGAGGGATTTCCCGTGGTTCGGGCATTCGCCGGGGTCGACACCGCGGCACTTGACCCCTTTGTACACATGGATCAGATGGGCGAGGTGGACTATCAGCCAGGCGAACCCCGGGGCACCGACTGGCACCCGCACCGTGGCTTCGAAACCGTCACCTACATGATCGACGGCAAGTTCGCGCACCAGGATTCCCACGGCGGCGGCGGCCTGATCGCCGACGGTGCCACGCAATGGATGACTGCCGGCTCGGGCATCCTGCATATAGAGACCCCGCCTGCCGAACTGGTCGACAGCGGTGGCCTCTTCCACGGTGTCCAGCTTTGGGTGAATCTGCCGAAGAAAGACAAGTTCACCCCGCCCCGGTATCAGGCCATCGAGGGCGACGACGCGACGTTGATCGCGTCTGACGACGGCGGAGCGCTGGTCCGCATCATCGCCGGTGAGGTCGACGGCCACCGCGGACCCGGTGCGACCCACACGCCTATCGCGTTGGCGCACGCGACCATCGAAAACGGAGCCCGACTCAACATTCCGTGGAGGCGCGATTTCAACGCGCTGGTTTATGTGTTGTCCGGGAGTGGGTACGTCGGCCCGGTCTCGCACCCCGTGCACCAGGGTCAGTTGGCTGTGCTCGGACCGGGCGATCGGGTCAGCGTCGCAGCCCGGCCGATCCAGGATTCATCCCGGACCACAGCAATCGATGTGCTGATCCTAGGGGGACGGCCAATTCGAGAACGGGTATTTCATTATGGTCCTTTTGTGATGAACTCCAAATCCGAATTGATCGAGGCGATCGAGGACTACCAAACTGGAAAATTCGGCAATGTCCCGCCAAATGCGCTATTGCCACACCGCGGTTAGTGGCATGCTTTACCAATGCCGCCACTGGGAAGTCGCAAACCGGGCCGTCCACCCGCGGCGAAGGCCGACGAGACGCGTAAACGCATTGTCGACGCGGCCCGCGAAGTGTTCAGTGAGCGCGGCTACGAAGGGGCGACCTTCCAGGCGATCGCCGTCCGTGCCGAGCTGACCCGTCCGGCAATCAATCACTATTTCGCCAGCAAGCGGGGGCTATATCGGGCGGTAGCCGAGCAAACCAACGAACGCGTGCTCAGGCTCGGCATGGAGCTGGCCGAACGCGAGGAGGCCTTGGTCAGGCGACTGGCGGTATTCATCACCTTTGCCTTGCGGGCTAATTTCGACAATCCAGCGGGGTCCGCGTTTTTGATAACCACCGTCTTCGAGTCGCAGCGGCATCCGGAATTGAACAATACCGAAAACGAAGCTCTCGAAATCTGCCGCGAATTTCTGGGCCGGGCGGTCAAGGACGCCATTGACCACGGAGAGCTTGCATTCGATGCTGACATCAACTCTCTCATCGAAACATTGCTAGTGGTGCTATGCGGCGTGGGGTTCTATGCCGGTTACGTGCGGAGCCCTAAAGAAATGGATGCCATCACCGAGACACTGCGCCATTTGCTGGCCGGCACCCTCTTGGTACCCAAGACCTAGGCGCGAGCGCGGCCTCGGCGCCGCCGGGCAGTGACGTGGCGCACAAAGCGTATAGTTTGCCTAACTTACTCGGGTAGCATGGCACGGACATGACTGAGCTTGACGACTCGCCCGGACTGCCGCCTTCGTTGCGGACAACTGGTGACAGTTGGTCCATTACCGAACTGGTTGGCGCCACCGCCCTGGGCGTCGCCGCCGGGCGGGCGGTGGAAACGGGCGGATCCGACCCGTTGATTCGTGATGAGTTCGCGCTGATCTTGGTGTCATCGGCCGGTCCGGCCTGGACCAGGCTCGCGGACCCGCAGTTGGCCTGGCTGGACGGTGATCCGCACGGCCAACGGGTGCATCGGCTGGGTACCGACTATCAGGCGGTACGCACGCACTTCTTCGACGAGTACTTCGAGAACGCGGTAAACACCGGTATTCGGCAAGCCGTGATTCTCGCCGCCGGACTGGACTCCCGCGCCTACCGGCTGAGTTGGGCGCCGGACACCGCGGTCTACGAGATCGACCAGCCGAAGGTACTGGAGTACAAGACCGGGGTTCTCGAATCGCACGGCGCGGTCCCGGTGGCCCGGCGCCGACCCGTCCCGGTGGATTTGCGCGACGACTGGCCGGCCGCACTGACGGCCGCTGGATTCGACCACACCCAACCGACCGCATGGCTCGCCGAGGGGTTGCTGCCGTACCTGCCAAGCGACGCTCAGGATCGGCTGTTCGAGAAGTTCACCGCGCTCAGCGCACCAGGCAGTCAGGTTGCTATCGAGCTGTTCGGCATGAATTCGAGGAGCAACACCCAGCGTTGGCAGCGGATGCGGGAACGCCTCGGTCTCGATGTCAACGTCGCGGCGCTGACCTTTCACGAGCCGGACCGTTCGGATGCCGCCCAGTGGCTGGCCGACCACGGCTGGCAGGTGCACAGCGTGAACAACCGCGAAGAGATGGCCCGACTGGGCCGCGCGGTGCCCGAAGACCTGGCCGACGAGGCCGTACGCAGCACGCTGTTGCGGGCGCGTCTCGGCGAACGATCCAGCTGACGTCGACTACCGAAAACACAACTAAGCGAAGGACCGGCCCACGCAATGAGCTCATTACGCACCCACGACGACACTTGGGACATCAAGACCAGCGTCGGTAGCACCGCGGTGATGGTGGCCGCGGCGCGCGCCGTGGAAACCGACCAGCCCGACGCGCTGATCCGCGACCCCTACGCGCGACTGCTAGTCACCAACGCGGGTGCAGGCGTGCTGTGGGAGGGCATGCTCGACCCGACAGTCGTGGCCAAAGTGGAAGCGCTCGACGCCGACTCGGCGTCCCATATTCACCACATGCGTGGCTACCAGGCGGTGCGGACGCACTTCTTCGACGCGTACTACGAGGACGCTGTCGCCGCCGGAATCCGGCAGGTGGTGATTCTGGCGTCGGGGCTGGATTCGCGCGCCTACCGGCTGGACTGGCCGGCCGGCACCACGGTGTATGAGATCGACCAGCCCCAGGTGTTGGACTACAAGTCGAAGACGTTGACGGAAAACGGAGTGACGCCGTCGGCCGATCGCCGCGAGGTGGCCATCGACTTGCGGCAGGACTGGCCGGCTGCTCTGCGCGCCGCGGGCTTTGATCCGGCGGCACCGACCGCCTGGCTGGCCGAGGGCCTCTTGATGTACCTACCGGGCGAAGCTCAGGACCGGTTGTTCACCCAGATCGGTGAGCTGAGTGCGGTGGGGAGCCGAGTTTCGGCGGAGACCGCACCGTCGCACGCCGAAGAACGCCGGCAACAGATGCGCGAGCGGTTCAAGAGGGTGGCTGACGAGATCGGTCTGGAGCAGACCGTCGACGTCGGAGAGTTGATGTATCGCGACGACGACCGGGCGGACCTCACGGACTGGCTCAACGAGCACGGTTGGCGTGCCAAAGCGCAGAACGCGACAGCAGAGATGCGCCGGCTGGGCCGCTGGATCGAGAATGTGCCGTTCGCCGACGACAAGGGCGCATTCTCGGACTTTGTGATCGGGGAACGCTTGTAATGGCGCGCACCGTCGACGACTCCTGGGACATCGCAACCAGCGTCGGGGCGACGGCGGTTATGGTCGCGCTGGCCCGTGCAGCCGAAACTTCCAGCGCTAACCCGCTCATTCGCGACGAATTCGCCGAGCCGCTGGTGTCCACGCCCGAGCTTGCGGGAGTCCGCGAGCAGGTGACCGCATGGTGGACGCCGGAGCCGGATGATGCCGAGCAAGGTTCACCCAATTCCCAAGCGGACGCGCAGCAGATGATCAACTATCAGGCGGTCCGCACCCACTTCTTCGACGCCTATTTCGCCGACGCTGCCGGGGCCGGAATCCGGCAGGTCGTGATTCTGGCCGCTGGCCTGGATTCGCGCGCCTACCGCCTGGACTGGCCGGCCGGTACCGCCGTGTACGAAATCGATTTGCCCAAAGTGCTGGAGTACAAGGCGCAGACCCTCGCCGGCCACGGCGCCACACCAATCGCCGACCGCCGCCCTGTCCCCGTTGACCTGCGCCACGATTGGCCCCAAGCGTTGCGCGACAACGGTTTTGATACGAGCAAGCCGACCGCGTGGCTGGCCGAAGGGCTGTTGCCGTTTCTGCCTGCAGCGGCGCAGGAAGCCATGTTCGGGTCGATCGACACGCTGAGCGGATCGGGCAGCCAGCTCGCCGTCGAAAACTTCGGGGTCGACCAAGAGAAGCGCCGGGAGGCCGAGCAGAGATGGGCCGAACTGAAGGCCAAGCGTGCGGCGCGCGGTCAGGACACCTCGTTCAATCCGTTCGACCTCTGGTTTGACGACGAGGGCCGTCCCGACTGCGGTGACTGGTTCGCGGCGCACGGCTGGACGATCCGCACGGTGAGTGCGCGCGAAGAGGGAGAGCGGTTGGGCCGCGCGCCGCAATCGGACGACAGGCCGTTCGCAAACACCTTTGTGACGGCAACCAAGTCCTGACGGTCGGAGTCGGATCTCCCTACTGCTCTGCTAACCGGGAGATTAGGATCGCGGTTATCACCCATGAGTGCCCGCGCGTGTAAAACGCCGGGCATCTCCGGGAAGGTGCGCGAGTAGGAAGGACGCTGATGACCACCGAATCAGTTGCACCGAGGACATCCGAGGCATCCGCGGCCAAGAACGGAACTCCGGCAGCCGCGCCGGTCGACGTCGCCGCGACGGTAGCCCGGCTTCGCCAGACCTTCGCCACTGGCCGCACCCGCGACATTGAGTGGCGCAAGCGGCAGTTGCTGCAGCTGCAAAGGCTCATGGAGGAGAACGAACCCGCGATCGCCGCCGCGCTCGCCGAGGATCTGGACCGCAATCCCTTCGAGGCCTTTATCGCCGACATCGCGACCACCGCTGGCGAAGCCAAGTACGCCGCCAAGCATCTGCGGAAGTGGATGCGCCGCAAATACCGGCTCCTCGAGGCGGCGCAGCTGCCCGGCCGCGGCTGGGTGGAATACGAGCCCTACGGCACCGTGCTGATCATCGGCGCCTGGAATTACCCGTTCTACCTGACGCTGGGCCCCGCGGTTGGAGCGATCGCGGCCGGAAACGCCGTCGTGATCAAGCCCTCCGAAATCGCCGCGGCGTCGTCCCGGCTGATGGCCGAGTTGGTGCCCCGGTATCTCGACAATGACGCGATCGCGCTGGTCGAGGGCGACGGCGCGGTGAGTCAGGAGCTGATTGCGCAGGGCTTGGACCGGGTGATGTTCACCGGCGGCACCGAGATCGGTCGCAAGGTATACGAAGGCGCGGCGCCCCATCTGACCCCGGTCACGCTCGAACTGGGCGGCAAGAGCCCGGTGATCGTCGCGGCCGACGCGGACGTCGATGTGGCGGCCAAGCGGATCGCGTGGATGAAACTGCTCAATGCCGGGCAGACGTGCGTCGCACCCGACTATGTTTTGGCCGACGCGAAGATCCGTGACGAACTCGTCGCCAAGATCGGCGCGGCCATCACGAAGTTCCGGTCAAAGGAACCGCACGGGATGCGCATCGTCAATCGGCGCCAGTTCGACCGGCTCAGCGGTTATCTCTCCGGCTCGGATGGCAAGGTCACCGTCGGCGGCAGCTGTGACACGGCGACCTTGCGCATTCACCCGACGGTCGTCGTTGACCCGGATCCGGAGGGTCCGCTGATGCAAAACGAGATCTTCGGGCCGATCCTGCCGGTGATCACCGTTCAATCCCTGGACGAGGCAATACGTTTCGTCAATGCGCGGCCCAAGCCGCTGTCGGCGTATCTGTTCACCAAGGCGCGTGCTACTCGCGAGCGGGTGATCAAGGAGGTGCCCGCGGGCGGCATGCTCATCAACCATCTCGCCTTCCAAGTGTCCACGGCCAAACTGCCGTTCGGCGGAGTCGGCGCTTCGGGTATGGGCGCCTACCACGGCAAGTGGGGCTTCGACGAGTTCAGCCATCGCAAGTCTGTGTTGACCAAACCGACCCGGCCCGACCTGTCCAGCCTCACCTACCCGCCGTACACCGCGCGGGCCTTCAAGATGGCCCGCAAGATCTTCTGAGCCCCACTCTTCGGCGCCACCGTTAAGACCAGAACCGATAAGACACAGACCGAAAAGACCGAAAGGAAACTGATGCCCGGAGTGCAGGATCGCGTCATCGTCGTCACCGGAGCCGGAGGAGGGCTGGGGCGTGACTACGCATTGACACTCGCCCGAGAGGGCGCCAGCGTCGTCGTGAACGACCTCGGCGGAGCTCGCGACGGCTCGGGCGCCGGATCCGCGATGGCCGACCACGTCGTCACCGAGATCCGCGAGGCCGGCGGGCGCGCGGTCGCCAACTACGACAGCGTCGCCACCGAGGACGGTGCGGCCGGCATCATCAAGACCGCGCTCGACGAGTTCGGCGCCGTGCACGGCGTGGTGAGCAACGCCGGGATCCTGCGCGACGGAACCTTCCACAAGATGACCTACGAGAATTGGGATGCCGTACTCAAGGTGCACCTCTACGGCGGGTACAACGTGCTGCGCGCGGCCTGGCCGCATTTCCGCGAGCAGAGCTACGGCCGCGTCGTCGTCGCCACCTCAACCAGCGGGCTGTTCGGCAACTTCGGCCAGACCAACTACGGAGCCGCCAAGCTCGGCCTGGTCGGCCTGATCAACTCGCTCGCGCAGGAGGGGGCCAAGTACAACATCCACGTCAACGCGGTCGCCCCGATCGCGGCCACCCGGATGACGGAGGACATCTTGCCGAAGGAGGTGCTGGAGAAGCTCACGCCCGAGTTCGTCGCTCCGGTGGTGGCTTATCTGTGCACCGAGGAAAACCCCAACACCGCTTCGGTTTTCGTCGTCGGTGGTGGGAAGGTGCAGCAGGTCGCGCTCTTCCAGAACGAGGGCGCCAACTTCGACAAGCCGCCATCAGTCGAGGACATCGCCTCGCACTGGGCGGAGATTACCGACCTCTCCGGGGCGAAAAAAGCCGACTTCAAGCTGTAGGGGTCATGAAAGCCTGTGTAGTACAGAAGCTGTCCGGCCCAGGCGGCATGGTGTACACCGATATCGACGATGTCGCCGACGACGACGGCAACGTCGTCATCGATGTTCGTGCCGCCGGGGTGTGCTTTCCGGACCTGCTGCTGAGCAAGGGCGAGTACCAACTGAAGTTGCCGCCGCCGTTCGTTCCCGGCATGGAAGCCGCGGGTGTGGTTCGTTCCGCACCGGCATCTTCAGGTTTCCATGTGGGCGAACGGGTTTCGGCGTTCGGCATCCTGGGTGCCTATGCCGAGCAGGTGGCCGTTCCGGCGGGCAATGTGATGCGCAGCCCCGCGGAACTCGATGACGCCGAGGCGGTGTCGTTGTTGGTGAACTACAACACCATGTACTTCGCCCTGGCGCGCCGCGCAGCGATGCGGCCGGGCGACACGGTGCTGGTGCTGGGTGCCGCCGGCGGTGTGGGCACGGCGGCGGTCCAGATCGCCAAGGCAATGGGCGCGAGCAAAGTGATAGCCGTGGTGCACCGCGAGAACGCCGCGGACTACGTCTCATCGCTGGGCGCCGACCTGGTGCTTCCACTGGCTGACGGTTGGGCTCAACGGGTGCGTGAGTACACCCACGATGAGGGCGTTGACATCGTCGTCGATCCCATCGGCGGCCCGACCTTTGATGACGCGATCCGGGTGCTGGCTATCGATGGCAAGCTGCTGGTGATCGGTTTCGCGGCGGGCGGCATTCCCACCGTCAAGGTCAACCGGCTGTTGCTGCGCAACGTGAGCGTAATGGGCGTCGCGTGGGGCGAATACCTGAACAAGGTGCCCGGTTCGGCCTCCTTGTTCTCCTGGGGCCTGAGCCAGCTGGTCTTCCTGGGGCTGAAACCACCGCCGCCGCAGCGCTTTCCACTGTCAGAGGGTCAGGCGGCACTGCAGTGCCTGGCCGACGGCGGGGTGCTCGGCAAGCTTGTTCTCGAACCCTGATCCGCCCGGGGTTCAGAGGCTAACCGGGGTGGACGGAGACGACGGCATCGGGGGTATGAAGCCATCGATGATCGATACGGCCGCATGCTCTAGGACGCGGAATTCGAAGCCGGTTGCGAGCGTCAACAACGCCGCGTCAGCGGCAACCGGAGCCCCGAACGCGTAAATGAACCCGTTGACAGGGTCGCCGTTGACTATCTGCTCAACCCCGTCCAGGAACAGGTTGATGTCATAGGACGGCATCGAGATTGCGAGTGCGTTCACGATGTCGGCCGTCGGGAGTAGGGTCGCGTACGCCGCCGATAGCCCGCCCGAGACGGCGCCGGCGAGAAACGCGTTCGTGCCCTGCACAGACGAGATGAAGCTCGCCGGCGAGGACAACGCGGCCACCATCGCGGGGAGCAGGGCAGAGCCGTTCGCGGCCGTCGATCCCAGCGCCCCCAGGCTTGAAGTCATACCCGCCAGTGAGAAACTCGCGGGCGATGATGCCATGGTGCTGATATCGGTTGCGAATGCACCCATGCCTTGTTGAGTGCCGGCAGCCAAAGCGGTCAGCACGGTGCCCGGGCTGACCGGCGGGATCACGCCGAATCCCGTTGGAACATTGGGTGGGTTGGGTGACCAGCCCTGGGTGGTGCTGCCGTAGCCGAGGTCGACGAGGACCTTCAGATCGGGTTGGATCAGGTCAACGATCGGCTGGCCGATCACCGGGATTGCCCGTATCGGGTCGAGCAGCGGAAGATTTTGCGTCTGATAGATGTAGTAGTCGGTGAGTGGGTGGCCCGTCGTGTTCGTCAGCTGAGTGGCGGTGCTGGGGTCCATGTATGGGTATTGGCCGTGCAATTCGATGATGCCGAAAAAGGCGTTGACATCGGACAGGACATTGATCGGGTACTGCGGGAAGTCGGCGAAGCCGTCGTATTCGATCGTGTAAATCTTGGTTGGGAATGAGTTGTCCGGTGTCGCGAGACCGAACGTCAGGCCCAGACTCGGCAGGCTCAGACCCGGGAAGCGCGCGAGCAGGCCGCCGTTGGGATTGCTCACATCACCGACGAGGGTGAAGTTCAGGGTCGTGCCGGGGGGAAGCAGGCTCCCGCCGGGCGTATTGGTGGGATTGAGGGCCATCATTTCCTGGGAAACAATGTCTGCGCTCTGCGAGTAGCCGAAGACATTTATCTGTGTGGCACCGGAAGAGACTGCCGACTTTATATAGCCGTCCAAGATGGTGACGCCGCGGGCCGCTGACACGTCAAAGGTCAGGTCCTTGATGCCGGTAAGCGGATATAGCCCCTCGGGTGTGGCTATGGGGATGATGGTGCCGAATACGTTTGGGAGGTTCCATAACTGGTCGAGATAAATAATGGGAAGCTCAGTTACGTACTGCGGAATTTGCCAGGGTATCGGGTATCCGCTGGCGCCCAGGACCAAATCGACAATGTTGTTGGCTGCCGGGCTCGCGGTACCGCCGCCAGCACCCAGCAGCGCGTTGGCGATCTCGGTCTCCGCGTACGCGAGACCGGAGCCGGACAGCAGCTGGACCATGTGCCCGTGGAACGAAGACGCCTGCGCGACAACCGCCTGATACTCCGCGGCATAGGTGTTGAACAGTGCCGCGGTGGCGGCTGACACCTCGTCACGCGCTGCCGCAACCAGGGAGGTCGTTCGACCGGCCGCTGCCGAACTGGCCGCACCGATCGCGGAACGAATTTCGTCCAGGTCTGCGGCAGCCGCCGTCATCGAGTCCGGTTGTGTGGTCAAGTAACTCATCGACGCGTCCTTTCCGGGGGTGTACTGCGATCGGCCGGAATCCTGTGTGCCTAGAGCGCTTCTATGATCGTGATGAGTTCGATACCGCCTGCCAGCGTAACTATTCCCGTGTCGGCGGCAATCGGAGCGGCGACCGCATAGACGAGTCCACCGACGGGGTCGCCGTTGATCGCTTGCTGCACACCGTTCAGGAAGAGGTTGGCGTCGTAGGACGGCATGGAGATCAATAGCGCGTTCGCGATGTCAGCCGTCGGGAGCAGAACCGAATAGGCGTTCGAGAGCCCACCCGAAAGGCCGTCGGCGAAGGAGCTGTTCGCTGACTTCAGCGCGTCGATGAAGCTGTCGGGCGAGGACAACGCCGCCGTCAGCGTGGCGGGCACGGCCCCGGCACCTGTTCCGGCCGACGCGATCATCGACGTCAGACCGGCGGGTGAAAGGCTGGCGGCCACGATTGGGGCTTCCACGTGGACGTCGCCCATGAATGAGTTGACTCCCTGTGGGGCTCCCGCGGCCAGTGCGCTGAAGACGGCGCCCGGACTGACCGGCGGGAGCAGACCGAACGGGGTGGGCACATTGGCCGGCCCCGGTGACCAGCCCTGAGTTGTGCTGCCGTAGCCGAGGTTCACGATGACCGACAAATCCGGTTGGATCAGGTCTGCCAATGGGTTTCCGATGACCGGTAGTGCCCGCAGCGGCTCCAGCAGCGGCAGGTTCGGATGCGTGATTATGTAGTAGTTGGTGTTCCCCGTGCCACCCGGGAGAGTCGACGACCCTGGCAACTCGATCACGTCGCCGGGGGGGAGCGTCGCCGGGTTGATCATCGGATAAGTCCCGTGCACAAATGCGATGCCCGCGATGGCGTTGAGGTCCGAAACGAAATTGATGGGATATTGCGGGAAGTCGGCGAAGCCGTCGTATTCGAGCGTGTAAATCGCGGTCGGGTAAGGCGTGCTCGATGGCGTCGCACCGTAGCCCATGATGCCCAGACTCGGGAGGTTCAGACCGACGAAGCGTTCCAAAGCTCCACCGTTCGGATTCATCTCGTTGCCCAGCAGTGTGAAGCCCAGCTGACTTGGCGTCGGGACGTTGGGGTAGGGCCATTGGCCATGCGCGATCTGGTCCATCACTAGTGAGGAGATGATGGCGCTCTGCGAGTAGCCCAGAACGGCGACGCTGCCTGTGGGGTTGGCAGTCAGCGTGGCGTTGATCTGGTAATCCAGGATCTGGATGCCCTGAGTGACCGAGGTGTTGAGGGGTAACTCCTTGGCACCGAAGATCGGGTACAGCCCCTCCGGCGTGAACAGGGGGTGCGCGTTGGCCGGGAGCACCATGAAGTTTTGGTTGACATAGTTGAGGACGTTCGTGACGTACTTTGGCGGCGGTATCGGCAGCCCGCTGCCGCCGATGATCACGCCAATCTGGGTTCCCTGCAGCTGCGGTGGCAGCGGCGGATCGGCCATGCCGCCACCGCCGGGGGAGGGGCCGAATAGCAGGGTTTGGGCCTCCACCTCGGCTTCCAGGTAGGCGGCGTTGGCGCTGGCCAGCGCTGCGGAGAACTGCTCGTGGAACGCCGCCGCCTGCCTGAGCAGCGCCTGGTAATCCTTGGCGTAGGTGTCGAACGCCGCCGCGGCCGACAGCGAGACCTCATCACTGGCCGCCGCCGCCACACTGGTGGTCGAGGCCGCCGCGGCCGCAGTGGCCGTGTTGATCGTCGAGCCGATACCGGCCACATCCGCGGCAGCTGTTGATACAAGTTGCGGTTGCACGAGCAAGCTTGACATCGGCTATTCCCTTCGCGACCACCTAAGCGGAGCCAGCGCTGCTCAGCTTATGTTGAATACTTCACGTTCCTCAATAGCGTTGATAAAGCCGCTTGATGACGACTGAAAGCCCCTGCGGAACTGGATTATCCGTTGTCAAAAGGCCATACCGGTGGGGCGCGCCGATCAGAACGGACCCGGATTCGGTGTGCCGGTCAAGATCGTCTGGAGCGAATTCACGATGGCGATGAGTTCGAAACCGCCAGCGACCGTGGCCAGCCCGACGTTAGCCGCGATCGGGTCGCCGATAGCGTTGACCAGCCCCATGGGGTCGCCGTTGATCGCCTGAATGATCCCGTTCGTGAACAGGTTGAAGTCATAGGACGGGAGTGTGACCCCGAGGGCCAACGCAATATCTGCGGTCGGAAGCAACGTCGAGTAAGCGGTCGAGATATCGCCCGTCGCGGTTCCGACGATGTTGGTGTTCGCGTTCTCTAGGCCCTCGAGGAAACCGGTGAGCGTGGACTGGATGGACGTCGGGGTGGGCGCCGCGAGTGTCCCGGTCCCCGGATGTGCCATTAGCGCGTTCGTTATGCCGGGCAGCGATAGGGAGTGCAGCGACAGGGCAGGCAGCGATGCCGGCACCTGGGCGGACATTTCGCTCATGAACGCCCCGATTCCCTGCTGGGTGCCACTGGTCAAGGCCGGACCCAGGGCGAGGGTGTCGCCGAGCGGCGGCAGGAAGCCGAACGGGGTTTGGATGTCGGCCGGTCCGGTCGACCAGCCGTACGCTGGGTTCCCGTAGCCCCAGTTGATGATGGCTTTCAAGTCCGGCTGGATCAGGTCTGCGAGCGGGTTCCCGATGCCCGGGATGATGCGCAGCGGGTCCAGCAGCGGCAGGTTCTGGGTGGGGATCATGTTGTACGTCGTCAGGGATGGGGCACCCGACTGCCCCAAGGTGATGGCAGACCCAAGTTGTGAGGTCGTGAGCGTTGGATAGGTCCCGTGCACAAGCACGATGCCCGCGAGTGCATTGAGGTCGGCGGGGAAATCGATCGGATACTGCGGGAAGTCGGCGAAGCCGTCGTACTCGAGCGACCAAATGGTCGTCTGGAAATCATTGCTCGGGGTCGCCAGGCCTAATGTGGCACCCAGGCTCGGGAGGCTCAGACCGGGGAATCGGGCGAACAGGCCGCCGTTGGGAGCGGACGGATCACCGAGCAGTGTGAAGAACACCTGATTCAGGGCCGGATTCGCGGAACCTACGTAGCCCTCGGCAAGGAGCTTCGGCATCTCCATAGACGAGATGATCGCGCTCTGCGAGTACCCCAACACGGAGACGTTGGTGGTGCCGGGGGTGGCGAACGCCAGATTAATCGCATTATTGAGTGCGGTGACACCGCGGGCCAACGAGATGTCCAGCGTCAGGTCTTTGGTACCGGTAAACGGATATAACCCCTCAGCAGTGGTCACGGGGATGGTAAGACCTAGGTTGGTGAAGATGGGGTTGGCATAGATACCGGTCAAAAAGCGGCTGGAAACGTTGTTCATGTAGGTCGTACCAGGTGTCGCCGTGCCGCTGCCCGTCATGATCAGGAAGGCATCAACCGTCGGGTCCACGGCCTTTGTGATTGCGACTCCCGGGTTGGCCCCAGGCGGCGCGAGCAGCGCCGCGATGTCGGATTCGGCCCCCGCGTAAGTGTTTCCGGCCGTGGCCAACAAGCTGGCGAACTCGTCATGAAACGCGGTCGCCTGGCCAAGGAGCGCGTGATAGTCCTGGGCATACGAATTGAACAGGGTCGTGGTGAGTGCCGACACCTCATCTTCGGCCGCGGCCACCAGACCGGTGGTTCGGCCGGCGGCCGCCGCCTTTGCCGCGCTGATCGCCGAACCAATCTGCGCGGTATCCGCCGCGGCGGTCGCGAACAGGTGGGGTTCCGCGATCAAGCTAGTCATCGGCTCTTCCCTTCATGGCAGGGGCTCTCTTCGTGGTACCCGAAGGCGCTGCTAGACCGATGACCCGGCGCATCGCTGGAACCGGCACTCAAATCACCTTATGCCGGTCGTCAACGTCTGTCTGGGATTTACTACCTGTATTTCTGCCGTTCTCGGGAAGCCGGGCGCCAGGGCAGCTGGAGTCAGCTCAGGCGAGCAGGGCGGTGCGCAGACGGTCCACGTCGGCTTCGGTGATACCCGCGTCGCGCAGGTAGTCGTCCAGCGAGCCGTAGTCGGCATCGATCGACTGCCACGCGGCGGCCAGGTACTCCGGGCGAACGCCGAGGACCCCATCGGAAAGCCGAGCCTCGGTGAACGTCTGCACTTCCGGGGTCAGTTCGGTCTCCGACCGCTGCAGGATCATCTCTGAGATGCGGGCCCGCAGTTGCGGTGCCGCGTCGTTACTGCGGAGAAAGTCGGCAACGATGGTGTCGCGTTCCACGCCAACGGTTTCCAATACCGTCGCAACGACAAAGCCGGTGCGGTCCTTGCCGGCGAAGCAGTGTGTGAGTACCGGGCGTCCGGAAGCCAGTAACGTGACGACGCGGTGCAGCGCGCGTTGTGCTCCGTTGCGCGAAGGGAATTGGCGGTATTCGTCGACCATGTAGCGAATGGCCGACTCGTTCACCGATTCGTCGGAATCGCCGCCTTCGCCGGTGAGAAGCCGCTGAAATGCTTGTTCGTGCGGAGCCTGACCGTTGGCGTCGGACTCTTCTTCGTCCCCCTCCTCGCCGAGATCGGGGAACGGCAGCAGGTGTACCTCGACGTCGTCGGGAACCAGTCCCGGACCGCGTCGGGCCACTTCCCGAGTTGCGCGCAGGTCCGCGACGTCGCGGATTCCGAGCCGGCGCAGCGTTTCCCGTCCATCGTCGTCCAGGCGGCTCAGTTCGCCCGACCGGAACAGCCGCCCTGGGCGGAGCGCCGGGGTGTGGTCCGCGACGTCGCGGAAGTTCCACGCGCCCGAAAGTTCACGCAGCGCCTCAGTCATGTGACGTGACTGCCGCGGCGAATGGTGACTGCTCCCGGCCGATTTCGGCCCGGGCGATAGTTCGCATGTGCACCTCGTCTGGTCCGTCGAATATCCGCATGGCGCGATGCCAGCCGTATAGCCGCGCGAGCACCGTGTCATCGCTGACGCCCGCGGCGCCGTGTACCTGGATCGCGCGGTCGATGACGTCGCACGCCACCTGCGGAGCGGCCGCCTTGATCTGTGAGACCAGGAGGTGGGCTGCTCTGTTGCCGTGTTGGTCGATGGTCCACGCCGCCTTCTCGCACAGCAGCCGGGCTTGGTCGATTTCATTGCGGGACTTGGCAATCGCCTGTTGGACCAGACCCTGCTCGGCCAGCGGACGACCGAACGCGATCCGGGTGCGGGCTCGGTCGACCATCAGGGCCAGCGCACGTTCGGCCCCGCCGAGCGCGCGCATGCAGTGGTGGATGCGGCCCGGTCCCAGCCGGGCCTGCGCGATCGCGAAGCCGCCGCCCTCTTCGCCGAGCAAATTGGTGGTTGGGACGCGGACATTGTCGTAGACGATCTCGCAGTGACCGTGCTGGTCCTGCCAGCCGAAGACAGGCGTCGAGCGGACAACCGTCACGCCTTCAGTGTCCATCGGGACCAGGACCATCGACTGCTGCTGATGGCTCGCGGCCTCCGGATTGGTGCGGCCCATCACGATGAGGATCTTGCAGCGCGGGTCCGCCGCGCCCGATGTCCACCACTTACGCCCGTTGATCACGTAATCGGCACCGTCGCGCATGATCGAGGTTTCGATATTTCGGGCGTCGCTGCTCGCCACGGCCGGCTCGGTCATCGAGAATGCGCTGCGAATTTCGCCGGCGAGCAACGGCTCCAGCCACTTCTTACGCTGGTCGTCGGTGGCGAACAGGTGCAGCGTCTCCATGTTGCCGGTATCCGGCGCCGAGCAGTTCAATGCCTCGGGTGCGATCTCGAGGCTCCAGCCGGTTAGCTCGGCCAGCGGAGCGTAGTCGAGGTTGGTCAAACCCGACTCGGCCGGCAGGAACAGGTTCCACAGGCCGGCATCTTTGGCCTTGATTTTCAGCTCCTCGACGACCGGCGGGACCGTGTAGTCGTCCGGGCCGGCCTCGTGGCGGTACTTGTCATAATCGGCCTCGGCCGGAAATACGTACTCGGTCATGAAGTCGGACAGTCGCCTGTGATAGTCGCTGGCTTTGGCCGACATCGCGAAGTCCATGTCCGCCACGATAGGACACCCGGAATTAAGTGGTGCGAGCAGACGCAAAAGCCCCGCGACACGCCGGTGAGAGGGGGCTTTTGCGTCTGCTCGCGGTGGAAAACCGGCCGGGGACGCGCACGATATAGGTTATGAGCGAATCCCTGCCTCCGTTCCCGCCGTTCACCCTCGAAACCGCGACCCAGAAGGTCCAGGCCGCGGAGGACGCCTGGAACACCCGTGACCCCGAGCGGGTCAGCCACGCGTATACGCCCGACTCGCAGTGGCGAAACCGCGGCGAACACATCGTCGGCAGGGACCAGATCGTGGCGTTCCTGACCCGTAAGTGGGAGCGCGAACTCGACTACGTGCTGCGCAAGGGTCTATGGGGCTTCCGTGGCAACCGCATCGCGGTGCGGTTCCAGTACGAGTGCCGCGACCACACCGGACAGTGGCACCGCAGTTACGGCAACGAGCTGTGGGAGTTTTCGGACACGGGGTTGATGGCGCGCCGCGAAGCCAGCATCAACGACGTGCCGATCGCCGAATCCGAGCGGCGTTACTTCGGCCCCCGGCCGGCGTCAGAGCACGGCCAAGACTTCCCGCTTTGGTAGCCCGGTAGGGTGTCGGAGCAGTCCGATCAGGGTGCCGCCAAGTGTCGGTATGTAAGGAAAGTGGAAAGCAGATGTACGCGCCATGACAGATGCGCAGACGACAGTTGGGGTGGTCGCCGAGTCCGGGATGGACGAGCGGCGCGTGGCGCTGGTACCGAAGGCCGTCGCGTCGCTGGTGAACAGCGGTTTGGCGGTCGTGGTCGAGTCCGGCGCGGGCGATCGCGCGCTGCTCCCTGATGAGCTGTATACCGAGGCCGGTGCCAGCATCGGGGATGCGTGGGCCGCCGATGTCGTCGTCAAGGTCGCCCCGCCGACCGACGGCGAGGTCGCCAGGCTGCGCGGCGGGCAGACGCTGATCGGTTTCCTCGCACCCCGCAATGCCGAAAACTCGATCGGCGCATTGACCGCCGCCGGGGTGCAGGCGTTCGCGCTCGAGGCGATCCCCCGCATCTCGCGAGCACAAGCGATGGATGCGCTCTCGTCGCAAGCCAACGTGGCCGGGTACAAAGCCGTGATACTTGCGGCTTCGGAGTCCACTCGATTCTTCCCGATGCTGACGACGGCGGCCGGAACGGTCAAACCGGCCGCTGTACTGGTGCTCGGCGTCGGCGTCGCCGGGTTGCAGGCTCTGGCAACCGCCAAACGGTTGGGCGGCCGCACCACCGGCTACGACGTGCGGCCCGAGGTGGCCGATCAGGTCCGGTCGGTGGGAGCCCAGTGGTTGGAGCTGGGCGTGGAGGCATCCGGCGAGGGCGGCTACGCCCGCGAACTCACCGAACAGGAACGGGCTGAACAGCAAAACGCGCTGGAGAAAGCGATCACCGGGTTCGATGTCGTGATCACCACCGCGCTCGTTCCCGGCCGTGAGGCACCGCAACTGGTGACTGCGGCGGCGGTGCAGGGGATGAAGCCCGGCAGCGTGGTGGTTGACCTCGCCGGCGAGGCCGGGGGCAACTGCGCGCTGACGGAACCCGGCCGGACGGTGGTCAAACACGACGTCACCATCGCCGCGCCGCTCAACTTGCCGGCCACCATGCCCGAGCATGCCAGCGAGCTCTACAGCAAGAACATCACGGCGCTGCTCGAGTTGTTGATCAAAGAGGGCAAGCTGGCCCCGGACTTTGACGACGAAGTCGTCGCGGCGGCCTGTGTTACTCGCGGGGAGGACGGCTAGATGTACGACGAGCTATTGGCCAATTTGGCGATCTTGGTGCTGTCCGGATTCGTCGGATTCGCGGTGATCTCCAAAGTGCCCAACACGCTGCACACGCCGCTGATGTCGGGGACCAACGCCATCCACGGCATCGTGCTGCTGGGCGCTCTGGTGGTGTTCGGCGAAGTCGAGCACCCGTCGCTGGCGGTGCAGATCATTCTGTTTGTCGCGGTGGTGTTCGGCACGCTGAACGTCATCGGCGGCTTCATCGTCACCGACCGGATGCTGGGCATGTTCAAGGGCAAGAAGCCGGCATCGGCCGCTAAGGCCGAGAAAGTAGGAGGGCCGGCGGCGAAATGAATTACCTCGTCATCGGTCTTTACATACTCGCGTTCTCACTCTTCATCTATGGGTTGATGGGCCTTACCGGGCCCAAGACCGCGGTGCGTGGCAACCTGATCGCCGCGGTGGGCATGGCTATCGCCGTCGCGGCGACGCTGATCAAGATCCGGCACACCGACCAGTGGGTGCTGATCATCGCCGGCTTGGTCGTCGGCGTGGTGCTGGGCGTGCCGCCCGCGCGGCTGACCAAGATGACCGCCATGCCGCAGCTGGTGGCGTTCTTCAACGGCGTCGGCGGCGGCACGGTCGCGCTCATCGCGCTCGCGGAATTCATTGATACCGAAGGCTTTTCCTCCTTTCAGCACCACGAATCGCCGACCGTGCACATCGTGGTCGCGTCGCTGTTCGCAGCGATCATCGGGTCGATCTCGTTCTGGGGATCGATAATCGCGTTCGGCAAGTTGCAGGAGATCATCTCCGGATCACCGATCGGCTTCGGAAAGGCGCAGCAGCCGGTCAACGCGCTCTTGCTGGCTGCGGCGGTAGCGGCCGCGGTGGTCATCGGGCTGCACGCGCAGCCCGGCAGCGGTGGCGTGCCGTTGCTGTGGATGATCGGTCTGCTGGTCGCCGCCGGTGCGCTGGGCCTGATGGTGGTGTTGCCCATCGGCGGTGCCGACATGCCGGTGGTCATCTCCTTGCTCAACGCGATGACCGGTCTGTCGGCGGCAGCGGCGGGTTTGGCTTTGAACAACACCGCGATGATCGTGGCGGGCATGATCGTCGGTGCCTCCGGCTCGATCCTGACCAACCTCATGGCCAAGGCGATGAACCGCTCCATTCCGGCCATCATCGCGGGCGGTTTCGGTGGCGGCGGCGTGGCGCCCAGCGGTGCCGCCGGTGACAAGCACGTCAAGGCCACGTCGGCCGCCGACGCCGCGATTCAGATGGCGTACGCCAACCAGGTGATCGTGGTGCCGGGCTACGGCTTGGCCGTCGCGCAGGCCCAGCATGCGGTCAAGGACTTGGCCAAATTGTTGGAAGAACGTGGTGTGCCGGTGAAATACGCCATCCACCCGGTTGCCGGCCGGATGCCGGGGCACATGAACGTGCTGCTAGCCGAAGCTGAAGTCGACTATGACGCGATGAAAGACATGGACGACATCAACGACGAGTTCGCCCGTACCGACGTCACGGTCGTGATCGGCGCCAACGACGTCACCAACCCCGCGGCCCGCAACGAGACGACCAGCCCCATCTACGGCATGCCGATTCTCAACGTGGACAAGTCGAGATCGGTGATCGTGCTCAAGCGGTCGATGAACTCCGGCTTCGCCGGCATCGACAATCCGCTGTTCTATGCCGAAGGAACCAGCATGCTGTTCGGCGACGCAAAGAAATCGGTGACCGAGGTGGCCGAAGAATTGAAAGCGCTGTAGATCGGGCGGGTCGGTTCTCAGACGGGTGGGTAGGCCGGCGGCGGATAGCCGTTGCCGTCTTGAACCCCGCGTAGGCCCCAGGTGAGGTAGCGCATGAAGTACTCGATCTCGTCGCTGCCGTCGTAGTCCGGACTCGGATCCATTAGCCCTACCTCTCAACCGGTCAGGCGCAAGTCTAATCCCATCCGTGTCGGGGCGATAGGAGAGTCCACCAGGGTGGTTGCCTAAGCTGTCCAACCAGTTGATTGATAATTTGCCTTGCCGGGCCCTCTTGTCCCTGGCAGCGACGATTGTGAGTACAGATGTCATCCGCCAGCCGCACCACCAATGGGCTAACGCGCCGCGAGGAGTTGCTGACTGTTGCCACCAAGTTGTTCGCGGGCCGTGGCTACCACGGCACCCGGATGGACGACGTGGCCGATGTGATCGGGCTGAACAAGGCCACCGTCTACCACTACTACGCCAGCAAGTCGCTGATCCTGTTCGACATTTACCGGCAGGCTGCCGAAGGCACGCTGGCAGCCGTGCACGACGATCCGTCCTGGACGGCTCGGGAAGCGCTCTACCAGTACACGGTCCGCCTGCTCGCCGGGATCGCGGAAAATCCGGAGCGGGCCGCGGTGTACTTCCAGGAGCAGCCGTATATCACCGAGTGGTTCACCAGCGAACAGGTCGCCGAGGTCCGCGAGAAGGAAGCTCAGGTCTATGAGCATGTGCACGGACTCATCGATCGCGGCATTGCCAGCGGTGAGTTCTACCAATGCGACTCGCATGTGTTGGCACTGGGCTACATCGGCATGACGTTGGGCAGCTATCGCTGGCTGCGCCCGAGCGGACGACGAACGGCCAAGGAAATCGCGGCCGAGTTCAGTACCGCGCTGCTGCGGGGGCTGATCCGGGACGAGTCGATCCGCGAGCATTCTCCGCTCGGGCTTTGAGGGCTTAAGTTGTGATGTTCAAGTTGAACACCGGCGGAATGAGTTCCAGGATGTCCCCGAGGTCCCCACTCAGCGTCGATAGCAGCGTCGTGCTCGGCTGGCCCAGGAAGAAGTTCAGGTGTGGGTCCACGGACGGAACCCACGGGTAGGTGGTCGGGAAGTAGGACGGCGAGACCAATCCGGACTCCACTCCGATCTCCACCGCGGCGGCGTACGGGCCTTGCCAGGCGCCGGTGATCAGGTCGGGGATGACGGTGAACGGGTTGGGCACCGAGAACAGCCCGGACGGGGTCGGAATGTTCGCGTAGTTTGCGCCGGTTCCGTAGTCGGCGTAGCCCAGGTCGACGAGCACCCGCAGGTCGGGTTCGAATATGTCGGCGATCGGGGGGCCGGCATAGGGGATGTCGCGAATGGGCTGCAGCAGCGGCAAGTTCTGGGTCATCAGCATGTAGTAGTGGGTGTTGCCCGCGTAGCCCGGCGACGTCGGCAATGGCACCGCACTGCCGACCTGGCTGGCCGTCATAAAGGGATAGGTGTTGTGCACGTAGAAGTAGCCCATGATGGCGTTGACGTCCGACAGAACGTTGAGCGGATATTGCGGGGCGTCGGCGATGCCGTCGTACTGGGCCGTGTAGATGGAAGTCGGGTAGGGCGAATTCGGCGCCGTCGCACCGTTGAAAGCGACATCCAGGACCGGGATGTAGAAACCGTGGAACCGTTCGAGCAGGCCGCCGACCGGGTTGTTCGGATCGCCAACAAGCACGAAGGACAGCTGGCCCTGATGGGGCGACCCAGCCGCCATCAGGGCGTTTATCTCATTGGTGGCGACCGTGGCGCTCTGTGAGTAGCCGAACACGACCACGTTGTTTCCCAGGGTGTTGATTTGATGGTTGATCGCGCTATTCAGCGCGGTGACGCCCTGGGCGACGGATTGGCCGAACGTCGAGAAGGGGGCGCCGAGTTGCGGCGTAACCGGCCAGAACATCTCGGGTGTGAACTGTTGGATGGGCTGGGCCCCGGGGAAGAGGCGTTGGATGTACGAGGTGCTAATGCCCAGCACATAATCGAGATCAGGTAGCGGGTTGGCGGTGCCGCCCATGATCAACGCGATCGAGGCGGCCGGCGATGCGCCGCTACCCGTCAGTGCGGCATTGGCAGTCTCGGCTAGCGCGTAGGCGTTTCCGGCTGCGGCGAGTGCCCGGGTGAACTCGCTATGAAACGCCGCGGCCTGCCCGACGAGTGCCCGATACTCCTGACCGTAAAGGCCGAACAGCTTCGCGACGGCCGCCGACACCTCGTCTTCGGCCGCGGCCGGCATACCGCTTATCGGGCCCGCCGCCGCCGCGCTGGCAGCGTCGATCGACGTGCCGATCCTCGCCACGTCGGCGGCCGTCGCCGCCAACGCATCCGGGGCAGTAATCACGTACCGCATATCCCCGTCCAACCTGATAACCCGGGCCCTTCGGCCACTAACTAGCGAGCGCGAACGCTGATATCAACCGAGGGTAGAGCGGTGACGCCTGGAAGTCTGGCATTTGCTCAACTGGGGCAGGGCGCACTGCCGTGATCAACGTCGGCGCGCACGCTCCCGTCCGCCCCCAAAAATTGTGGACTAGTGTCTAGAAAAGTTTTCACCGTTCGCCCCACAGAGACGGAGGACTCCCATGGCTATCCGCGTCGCGCACGTCGGCACCGGAAATGTCGGCGGGCTGGCCTTAGCCGAACTGATCACCAATCCGCTGTTCGAGTTGACCGGTGTGTGTGTATCCACGCCGGAAAAGGTAGGAAAGGACGCCGGGGAGTTGTGCGGCGTCGGACTGGAACCCGGGACGGTAACGGGCATCGTGGCGGTCGGAGATCTCGACGCCATTCTGGCGACCAAGCCCGAGTGCGTCGTCTACTGCGCCATGGGCGACACCCGGCTGCCTGATGCCATGGCCGACGTCATGCGAATCCTGGCCGCCGGGATCAACGTCGTGGGATCATCGCCCGGGCTGCTGCAATACCCCTGGGGCGTGTTGCCCGAGAAGTACATCGGGCGCGTGGAAGCTGCTGCCCAACAGGGCAATTCGAGCATCTTCATTACCGGTGTCGACCCGGGGTTCGCCAATGACCTGATACCGTTCGCGCTTGCCGGGACTTGTCAGCGCATCGAGCAGGTGCGGTGCATGGAGATCCACGACTACGCGTCCTACAACGGCACAGAGGTCATGCATTACATGGGGTTCGCCCGGCCCCTGGACGAGGTGCCGATGCTGCTGCAGCCGGGCGTGCTCAGCATCGCCTGGGGCACCGCCATCCGCCAGTTGGCGGCCGGCCTGGGCATTGAGGTCGACGAGATCGTCGAGTCCTACCAGCGCGAGCCGGCTCCAGAAGACTTCGACATCGCGATTGGAAGGGTCGCCAAGGGCACCCTGGCGGTGCTGCAGTTCGAGATCCGCGGCATGGTCAAGGGCCACCCCGCGATCGTCATCGAGCACATCACCCGGCTGCGGCCCGACCTGAGACCTGACTTGCAGCAGCCCGCGGCCGGCGGCGGTTCGTACCGCGTCGAGATCACCGGAGAGCCGTCCTACGCCGTGGACATCGTTCCGACCAGTCGCAAGGGCGACCACAACCATGCCGCGATCGCGGGCGCTGCCGGGCGGATCGTCAATGCCATCCCGGATGTGATCGCGGCGCCACCCGGAATCAGGACTACTCTCGATCTGCCGCTGGTCACCGGAAAAGGGCTTTTCGCAATGGATTCCACCCGTAACAACTTGGTGTCCAGCAGCTAGTCGAATCAGCTCGAACGACCATCGAACGGAAAGGGAACCCTCCCATGGAACGACCCGGACGGGTAGAGGGAAAGGTCGCGCTCATCAGTGGCGGCGCCGGCGGGATGGGCGCCGAAGATGCGCGCCTGCTCGTCGCGGAAGGCGCCAAGGTGGTGATCGGCGACATCCTCGACGACCAGGGCAAGGCGCTGGCTGAGGAGATCGGCGACTCCGCGCGCTACGTGCACCTCGACGTCACCCAGCCCGACCAGTGGGACGCCGCGGTAGCGACCGCGACCAGCGAGTTCGGCAAGCTCAACGTCCTGGTCAACAACGCCGGCACCGTCGCGCTGGGACAGCTGAAGAATTTCGATCTGGCTAAGTGGCAGAGGGTGATTGACGTCAACTTGACCGGCACGTTCCTGGGCATGCGGGTGGCGGTCGAGCCGATGATCGCGGCCGGAGGTGGCTCGATCATCAACGTGTCGTCGATCGAGGGCCTGCGCGGCGCGCCGGCCGTGCACCCGTATGTGGCGTCGAAGTGGGGGGTGCGCGGCTTGGCCAAATCCGCTGCCCTGGAGCTGGCGCCGCACAACATCAGGGTGAATTCGATTCACCCCGGCTTCATCCGCACCCCGATGACCGCGCACCTGCCGGAAGACCTTGTCACCATCCCGCTGGGCCGTCCTGGCGAGGTGCGGGAGGTCGCGACGTTCGTGGTGTTCCTCGCCAGTGACGAGTCCTCGTACTCAACCGGCAGCGAGTTCGTCATGGACGGCGGCCTGGTGACCGACGTAAACCACAAAGAGTTTTAACGGGCGCTGCGCAGCTATTCTGCCGGCGCCTTGATTCCGACCGCAAGGCGTAGCTGCGCCAGGAAATCATCGGCATCATCGCCGCGAATTATATAGTGCGATATGGCAATCCGGATCACCGCAGCCGCTTTAACCGCGGCGTTGGGTCCAGGCAGCAGCCGTTGCAGACCATCGCGCATCTGCGGCATGACGCGGGCGAACTCCGCAAGGGTGTGCTCGGGCTCGACGTCGACCATCCGTACGCCCGAGTACGAGTGCTGGTACTCGACGATGAACCGCAGCGCCGCGTCGAGCCTGTCGACCCCTTTCAGCCCCGCGGTTGCCCTGGCCAGGCCGCTATCGAAGATCTGCCGCTCGTAGTGTGAGAACGCCGAGAGCAACTCCTCTTTGGATGCGAACCAACGGTAAAGCGTTGGGCGTGAGACGCCCGCCTGTGCCGCAACCTCGGACAGGCTGAGCTTGGTCTTGCCGTTGCGCCCCAGCACGCCGGCGGTGGCCGCCAGGATCCTCAGCCGCGTCGAAGTATCAACCTCGGCGCTCGTCGCCTCCACCGGTTGACTCATAACTCCCCCTCCCCCGTCAGGATTTTTCGGGCCGCGGGCGCACCAGCACCGACTGTTGGATGGCGCCGATCGCGCCCCGCTCGTCGAACAACGTGCCGACCGTCGTCCCGATGCCGTCCGGGCCGTAGTTGGTCTCTGCGCGAATACCGATCCATTCCCCGTCGGGAACGCGGAACACGTGCACGGCCAGATCGGTGTTGAGGAACGTCCACTTGCGGATGTCGATCTTGCTGCCGATGCCGTTGGCGCAGTCGGCCACCGCGAACAGCCGTTCCAGTGGCGTCATGGTCTCGCCCTTGACAAGGTCCACGAGCGGCTTGATCCAGGATTCTCCCGGGCCGGGGTTGAGTGGATTGGTCAGCCATCTCCAGTCCAGGCTGTGCACGTAGTTGCGGTCCCAATCCTTAGCCAGGTCGCGGCTGCGGGCCTCGCTCAGTGGCGCGGGTAGAGGCGTCGGCGCGTGCGCGACGGCCTGCGTATCGAGCTGTTGCAGCCGCCAACCGCTGGCGCGGGCGACGGGCCGGGGCTGCCCGTCCGGGCCGAGGGCCAGCATCTCGGCGCTGACCAGCTCGATCTGTTTGCCGCCGCGGTCCTTTTGCGAGCGAACCCAGAGGTCACCGTCAGCCGGCACGGGGCCCAGCAAGTCGATGACGACCCGGCTGAGCCGGGTGTCGTCGCGCTGGGCGCAACGTTCCAGTGCCCGCACCAGCAACGCCGACACCGGCGCACCGTGCTGTATTGCCGCCGTCCAGGTGCTTCGCACCAGATCGGTCGCCCGGAATTTCTCGCCCAGGGCGTCGGCTCCGTCTTGGACAGGGTCCACGCGCTCGTAGTAAGCGTCGGTCATCTGCTACCTCTCGGGTCTAGGGCAAGCCGGCGCCGGGAGCGGCTACCGTCACGGCATCAAGTCGCGAGAGTCGAGTGCCAACAAGGCGTTCCGGAAACGCTTCGGTGCTGGATAGCAAAAACAGGGTGCGGCGTTCGGGGCCGCCGAGCGTGCAGGCGATCGCAACACGCTCGCCCATGTCGATGCGATCAGTGACGGCGCCGCCCGCAACGATCCGCTCGAACTGGTGGGCCAGTGTCATCGACGTCCATACTCCGCCCTCGGCATCGAGTGCGATGCCGTCGGGTGGCCCGTCCAGGTCTTCGGCGAATACCCGCCGATCGTGCAGCCTGCCGTCAGGATCGTCGGGGTCGATGGTGAATGCGGTCAGCCGCCGGCCGATCGACTCGGCGACAATCAACGTCGTGCGATCCGGCGTGATGACCATCCCGTTGGGGAAGTCGAGGTCCTCGGCGACGATGGTGGCCCGGGTAGGGCTGTCATCTGGATCCAGGCGGATGATGACGCCGCCCGAGAAGGCCTGGGATCCGATGTAGGCGCGGCCGGTGTCGTCGATCACCATGTCGCCGAGGTTCGCCGGAGCCAACTCACTCAGATCGGCGATGGTGACGACGGTTTCGCCGTCATAACGCAATACCTGCCGGTCTTCGGTCGAGACGATCAGCAGCGAACCATCTGGCCGGAAGCCCAAACCCGAGGGGGAGTGCCCGGGCAGCGCCAACGTGGTCAGTGAGCCACGCAGGTCGGCAGTGTGCACGGCTTCACCCAGCATGTCGGAGAACCACAGCAGCCCCTCGAACCAGCGTGGGCCTTCGCCGAAGCAGAACCCGTTGGCCAGCGGCTCGGGGATCATTCGCGCGTGCCTTTGGGCGAATCTCCCACTTTACAAAACATCGCAAAAGTGTCATGCACCGCGGGCACTGGTGTCAATCGGGTGATCGTTCGAGTTCGCGTGCGACGGCTGCGTGGTAGGCGTCGATCCTGGCGGGGTTGGCCTGCTGGAAGAGCTGATCGGGCAACGGCGCGTGCTTGTACGCCTCGATCGTCATGGTCCGGGTGAACAGCGTGACGTCCTGCCCCGGCCGGCCGAACCGGTACTCCACGGTGATGCGGCCTTCGAGGCCAGTGTTTACGCCCTCGGGGTCGTCGCGGTCGTGGCCGAGCCGACCGACCGAGGTGAACACAAACATTGTGGGCCGCACGGCGATGGCCAGCTGCCAGCTGAAGATGCGGTCGCCCTCCGGACCCGCTTCCTGCCAGGTGTCGCCGACTTTGAGCGGGAGTTCGGGCAAGTTGGCGATATGCGCGCTGCCCGGGTAAGTCTTCGTCCAATTCTCCGGGTTGGTGACGAAGTCGTACACCTTCTCAGCGGACTGGGTGAAGGCGGTTTCCGAAGTGGCCGTCACGATGCCCAATTGCGTTGCCTCTCTGTGTCTTCCTGGCCTGCTGAATTCCTACCCGGCCGGGTGGTCTAGGGTCGAGCAAGCTAGCTTTACAAATGTTACCCAGAGTGTCACGCTGAGCAATGGACCGCTGTCGCGGTAAGGCATCTTTTAATGGCGAGAGGTGAGACGGATTTGACCACGGACTCCGATCAGACGCAGTGGTCGGTCGACAGCCTGCTCGAGCTCTTCGACGTACAGGCTGACGGGCCCGACCGGTTCACCGGCGACACCGGCGTTGCCGGCCAGGACGAGCGTCAGGTGGTGGAAGGCACCCAGGTGCTCGCGCAGGCGATTGTGGCGGTGGCGAAGCGATTCCCCGACAAATCGATACGGTCGGCGCACGCGGTGTTCTCTCGCGCCGTCGTTGTCGGGCCCCCGATCGAACTAGTCCTCGACGTGGTGGCGGAGGGCCGGTCCACCGCCACCGCGATTGTCGCCGTGCACCAGAACGGGCGACGCTGTCTGAGCATCACGGTGCTGGCCGACGTCCCGACCGGCGACGTCATCCGTCACCACCTGCCGCGGCCCGACGTCGCCGCTCCGGCCGACGCGAACCACTCCGAAATGCCGATGGTTGGACGGCAGCTGCGCCTGGTCGACGTTGTCGACGTCAACAGCCCCGATGAGGTCGGGCCGCCGGAGCTGTACGCGTGGCTGCACTACGACCCGATCCCGGCCCGAGACGATCTGGCTAAGGCGCTCCTCGCCTACTTCACCGGACATCTGGGGATCTCCACCACCATGCGTGCTCATGCGGGCATCGGCACCAGCCAGGCCCACCTGACCGTGTCGACCGCGCCGATGACCATCTCGGTCGCGTTCCACGAACCGGTTCGCTGGGACGGCTGGCTGCTGTACACGCACGAGAGCACCCAGGTTGGCGCCGGGATGTCCTACGTGCGCGGTGCCGTGCACTCCGAGGAAGGTGAGCTGTTGTGCTCCTTCGCCCAGGAGGCGCTGATCCGGCCGCTGCGCACCACCGACACGTCGATCGACGCCAGCGCACGGTTCTGAGGTGTAGAGAACTATTGACTCGCAACATTTAGGGACATAGATGCGCTTCACGATCACGCACCCGATGCACACGCATCCCTACAACCCGGAGTTTCTGAGCGGGGATGCTATCGGGACGGTGGCGACAGCCGCCGAAGCGGCGGGAATTCACGGCTTCGGGTTTACCGACCACCCGGCACCATCGCAGCGGTGGCTTGAGGCCGGTGGTCACGACGCGTTAGATCCTTTTGTCGCATTGGGTTTCGCGGCGGCCCGCACGACCACACTGCGGCTGATCCCGAATATCGTGGTGCTGCCGTATCGAAACCCGTTCGTAGTGGCTAAGGCCGGCGCGTCGCTGGACCTGCTCTCCGGTGGCCGGTTCACCCTTGCGGTGGGCGTGGGTTATCTCAAGCGGGAATTCGCGGCGTTGGGTGTCACCTATGACGAGCGTGCCGAGTTGTTCGAGGAAGCGCTGCAGGTGATTCGGGCGATCTGGACCGGCGACGACGTGTCCTTTGAGGGCAAGCATTTCTCCGCGCGCGGCATTACCGCGCATCCCCGCCCCGTCAGTGATCCGCATCCGCCGATCTGGATCGGCGGCAACACGGCATCAGCCCGCCAACGGGTGGCGCTGTACGGCGACGGCTGGTGTCCGTTCCCCGCCCCGCCTCAACTGGCCCAGACGGCCGGCACCGCCACCATCGATTCGCTGGAGCGTCTCAGTGAAGGCGTCGACGATCTGCGGCGCAGATGCGATGCGGCCGAAAGAGACTGGTCGGCGATCGACATCACGTTCGCGAACTTCGACGGCGGCAGCCCGGCCGACGATCAGTTCAACGCCGACGCCTATCTCGACGGCCTGGAAAAGCTGACGAAACTGGGCGTGACGTGGGTGAGCGTGCACCTGCCCGGCGACAGCATGGCGCGTGCGCTCGAGACCCTCGAGCGGTTCCGCACCCAGGTGATCGACGCGGTCTAATGGACTTCTCGTACGTCGCGCTTTCGGCCGAAGACAACGCCTTTCTCGAGCAGACTCGGGCGTTCGTCGCTGAACACGTCACCGACGAGGTTCTGCGGCGCGATCGTGAGTTCGGCGAGAACTTCGATGAAAAGGTGCATTTGGCGCTGGGTGACGGGGGCTATCTGGCCGCGGACTGGAAGTCCGAGGCGGAAGGGGGATTCAGTCCGGTCCGCCGGCGAATCTTTGAACTTGAGATCGCCCGTGCCCACACGCCCTGGTACCACTGGGGCACCACGGCAATGGTGGCGCACCTGGTCGAGCAGTTCGCGACACCGGAACTCAGCGGCGTGGTGTTGCCGGGAGTGCTGTCGGGCCAGATCCGGCTGTGCCTCGGCTACACCGAGCCCGAAGGTGGCTCCGATGTAGCGACCTGCAAAACTCGCGCGGCGCGTGACGGAGACACCTGGATCATCAACGGCTCCAAGATGTTCACCTCGAACGCGCAGAACGCGAAGTACGTGTTTCTGCTTACCAACACCGATCCGCAAGGGCTCAAGCACAAGAACCTGACCATGTTTCTGGTTCCGCTCGACTCGCCTGGAATCCAGATTCAGGGTATCCGCACGCTGGATGGCGACCGCACAAACATCGTTTACTACAGCGACGTACGGGTCGACGATCTTTACCGGATCGGTGAGGTCAATGGTGGCTGGACGGTGATGCGCTCGGCGCTGGCCTCCGAGCATGGCATTACTGACCCCGAAGACCATGGTTTGCAGCATATTTCGGCGATGTCAAGTCATGGCACGCTGATGGCTGAAGCAGTGGACAAGGCCGCTGCGGTGGTGGCGGAAACCGATGACGAGTCGGTGAAATACCGGCTTGGGCGCAGCGTCGCCCGGATGGAGGCGGGGCTGTCCACTCCCGGGATGTTCGGACGGGTGGCTATCGCGCAAACGATGCGCGATATTTCCGGGGATCTGATGGACATATTGGGGCCCGCATCGGCGTTGCCGACCGATGCCCCGGGTTCGGCCGATGACGGCGTGGCGGAGCACATATCCCGGCTGGCTCTGCCGGTGGGGATCTACGGCGGCACCTTAGAGGTCTTCCGCAACATGATCGCCCAGCATGAGCTCAAGCTCGGACGTCCCGCCTACTAAGGTCGCGAAAGTGCAACTACCGACGGCCCCACTCGGGAAATGCGTTGCCAGTTGCACTCTCGCGGCATTAGGCGACGGGTAGCTCGGCCACGACGTCGACGCGGGTGTCGTCGAAGCTGAGGAATCCCTTGATGGGCAGGGTTTCGGGTGGTGGGTCCGGATAGCTCCAGGCGATGTTGTCGATGACTTGGCCATCGAGGGCAGCGGACCAGTAGGTGGCGAACCCTTTGTAGTTGCAGTAGGTCGTCGTATCGGAACGCCTCAGTAGATCGGTGCGTACGTGTGCGGGGTCGACGTAGAGCCGCGTTGCGACAGCGGTCTCGAAGACGATCACCGTGTCGTCGGTATCCACCAGAGTGGTGCCCCCGACAACGACTCGCAGTCGACGCTTCGTCGGGCGGCAATCCACCCGGTGATAAGGGTTCGGCGGATAGTGGATGAGCTCGCGGCCTTCCTCCAGCCAGGTGTCGACGGCATCCCACGGGACGTGGACATAACCAGGGGCTTCCGGCTCGGGCTCAGAGGGCAGGCCGGTGACCTCGCCGGCCGGGAACACATAGCTGAGCGGGCGGCCCTGCCGGTGCACCATTAGCGCGTGTTCGGTGTCGATCACCAGACGACCATCCTGGACAGCTTGCACGCGCCGAGGATGCGGCTCGACGTAGACGAGGCCGGCGGGCACGGAGGGACTGAATCGCCCCGCGGGATCGGAGCTGAGCGGACCATGTCCGGCCACCAACGACATGGCTTTCAGTGTAAGCACCCCGGATATAGCTGCGGTCCGGCTGGTGACGCGTCGATGACACGGAGTAGGAACTAACCCATGGCCGGACCGGTAGAAGGCATCAAAGTAGTCGAGCTCGGAGTGTGGGTGGCCGGACCGGCCGCAGGCGGGATCCTGGCCGACTGGGGCGCCGACGTCATCAAGATCGAGCCGCCGGCCGGTGACCCGGGGCGCATGTTCGGACTGATGCTGGGGTGCGACCTCGGGGTCAACCCGCCGTTTGAAATGGACAACCGCTCCAAGCGCAGCGTCGTGTTAGACCTCACTACCGAGGCAGACCTGGGCATTGCGTTCGAATTACTCTCTGATGCAGATGTTTTTGTGACGAATCTGCGGCCCGGTGCGTTGCGACGCCTCAGCCTCGACTTCGAGTCGGTGTCCGCCCGTAACCCCAGCCTGGTTTACGGCCTGATCACCGGGTATGGGCAAACCGGGCCCGATGCCGACCGAGCCGCTTACGACGTGGCAGCGTTCTGGTCGCGTGCCGGTCTGGCGCATCTGCTCACCCGCCCTGGCGATACGCCCCCGTTCCAACGGGGCGGTATGGGTGATCACTCGGCCGGCATGACCCTGGTCGCCGCCATTTGTGCAGCACTGGTGGCTCGCGAACGCACCGGAACGGGTCAGCTGGTGACCACTTCGCTATACCGCCAGGGCGCCTACACCGTGAGCTTCGACCTGAACACCTATCTGCTGACCGGGCAGCCGATAGCGATCGGGCAACGCGAGACCATGGGCAACCCGTGCATGAACAACTACGCCGCTTCGGACGGGCGGCGATTCTGGATCGTCGGGCTCGATGTAAACCGGCACTGGCCGCCATTGTGTCGTGCCGTCGGCCGTCCCGAGTGGTTGACCGACCCCCGGTTCTCCGACCCCCGTGCGCGCGCCGTCAATGCGGTGCAGCTGGTGGCGCAGTTGGACGAGATCTTCGCGACCAGGTCGCTCGAGGAGTGGGCGGAGGTCTTCGCGGGCGAACCGGACTTCTTCTGGTCACCGATCAACAGCCTCGAGGACATCGTGGCCGATGAACAGTTCCACGCCGCGGGCGGAATCGTCGACGTCCCGGACGGAGAGTCCAGCATCGCGATGGCCGCCACACCCGCAGATTTCCATGGCACCCCGTGGGCGCCGCGTTCTGCGGCACCGGAACTCGGACAGCACACCGACGAGGTCCTCGCCGAACTCGAGGTGCGCCGGAGGTCGTGATCGGCTAGGGCAGCTTTACAAATTTCCGTCGAAATGTCACGCTGTCTGGTGAGTCGCGTCACCCGATTCGCCGAATCCGGGCAGTCCCCGGGAGCGGTGCTGTGTCAGGAACGGAATTGATGGTCACTCCAATTTTCGACACCCGCGCGAGCGGCCGGGTGGGCCCAACGCGAGCACCCGGCACGAACGACGAGTGCCTGCGCTACCGGCTCGACGTGGTAGCTGCCAACGCCGTCGACGTCGTGCAGTCAGCCGGGGGTTGGCTCTACGACCGGATGATGGCCGGCTGGGAGGTGACCGTCCTGCTGCCGGACGGCTTCGACACCCGCCCGCTGCGGATTCTCGGGTTGCGGACCTCGGGCCTCCGCGACGAGTTGGCGCCAGAGTTCGCATCGGTCGGGAGCGGCGCGACGAGTCAAAGCCTGGCCGTCAGCGCCGAGGCATTCAGCGCAGACTCGCGAGTCCGAGACAGATTGCTCAACGCGCTAGACCGACCTTCGACCGAAGTCGCTTTGTGGGGCGACGGGTGGCCTCTGCGGATCAATCGGGAGATGACCAGAGTGCAGCACGTGCTCAGTTCCGGGGCGCGGGTTTTCAAGGGCTACGCGCTTGCGGCCGCTGGGATCAGCTGCGACGCAGTCGATCCCACCGAGACATTACTGAGCGACTTGTCGGCCTGCTTGCCGGTCGACTCAGAGCTCATTCGGCTCGGCTAGCGCGATGGACTCGGCTTCCCAAATGGACTCGGCCTCTAAATGAAGAAGTATTACGGCCATACCAAGCTCTACCTGCACGAAACGATTTCGCTCGGATCTGGCCGAAGCGCCAGCTTCACCGAGACGTTCGTCGACATCTACCAGCCGATGATGGACGAGCTCGGCGCGCGGCTGTTCGCGATCTGGGAATCCACCCCCTACAACGGCCACTGGCCGCAAGTGACGATCATCTGGGAGATCGACAACTTCGCCGAGTACGCGAAGATCGGGGCTGCGCAAGCGGGGAACGGCAGCCATGCGGCCGCCGCCGGCAAATGGTCGGCATTTTTGGCCGGCATCGGTGCTTCGGGTGAGGGACGAATCATGTATCCGGGGCCGAGCAACAAGCCACTGGCCCAGCTTGTCGAGGCCAATTTCAGTGCGCCGCTGGTTATTCAAGAAATCATGCAGACTAAGCCCGGGCGCCAGGACGACTACATCCGCGAGCTGGAACGACTCTACGTGCCGTGGTCGGAGCGCACCGGTAAACGCTGGCTGGGCTCGTTCACCACGACCTTCCGCTACAACGAGGTCATCCATTACTGGGCGCTGGACGGAGGTTGGGATTGTTTCGCCAACCACTACCCGTCCTGGAAAGACAGCCCGCCCGCCGAGATCGTCACCTGGATGAGTGTGGCGCCGGCACTGCGCGACGGCTGGGAAGACTCGATTCTGCAGGCTCTGCCCCCGTCGCCGCTGCAGTGAGGCGATAAGTCATGGCAGAGATCGCCCGGAGCAACCTGCAGCTGGCGCTGGGCCGGCCAACGCCGATATGGGGCGGTTGGATCACCGGCCCGACCCTGCTCGGACCGGAGGAATTCGCCCGGGCCGGTTACGATTACGTGGGTTTCGACGCTCAACACGGTTACTTCGACGACGCCGACATCAGCGGCATCCTGCGGCGTATCGAGCATCTGCCGCTCGCCACCGCGGTGCGGTTGCCGAATGCCGATGCGGCACCGATCGGGCGCGTGCTGGACGCCGGCGCCGACGCCGTCATCATCGCGATGATCGAGTCGGCCGACCAAGCCGCCGCGGCGGTGGCCGCCACCCGGTATCCACCGACGGGCATCCGCAGCTTCGGTCCGCTGCGCGCGAGCCTCGGCCACGACCCCGCCGCCCTCGAGTCCCGGGCCAGCGTGTTCGCGATGATCGAAACGGCGGCGGCCATGTCGGCCCTCGATGAAATCTGCGCTGTAGACGGTCTGGCCGGAATCTATATCGGGCCGGCCGATCTGGCGATCTCGATGGGTGTCGACGTGGTCGGGGCGACCAGAAATCCGGAAGTCCACGACGCGATCGTGGGCATCCATCGCGCAGCGACCGCGGCCGGGTTGGTGACCGGGATACACGCTATCGAGGGCAAGACCGGTCGCGCCATGGCGCAGCTCGGCTTTCGGATGATCACTCTGCCGGCCGAGTCGCAGGCGCTGCGGCGCGGTGCGGCGGAGCACTTGCGCGAGGCGACGGAGCAGTGACGGAATTGGACGGCGCCGCCCGGCTCGACCCACGCTTGCGCGTCATTGCGACCACGCGAACCACCTTCTCGCTGAGGGCGATCCGGCTGATGCGCGCGCCATTCGATGAGCGCCGTCGGGAGGACTTCGGAGAACTTGAGGTACCCGGCGTCCAAATCACCGAGGACAACGTGGCCTTCGAGAACGGCCCTGAATCCGGCCTGGTCCCCGTCCGCATTTATCGCGGTGGTGAGGTTCGGCGGGCACCGGTGGTCGTCTACTGCCACGCGGGGGGGTTCGCGCTGGGCAATCTCGACACCGATCACCGCCAGTGCGTTGAGCTCGCGCGGCGCGCCAGTTGCGCCGTCGTGTCGGTCGACTACCGGCTGGCTCCGGAGCACCCCTATCCGGCCGCGCTCGACGATGCGATGGCGGTGCTGAACTGGGTGGTCACCAAAGCGGCCGAACTGGATGTGGATGCAGCGCGCTTGGCCGTCGCTGGCAGTAGCGCAGGTGGCGCCCTGGCTGCGTGCCTCGCGCAGCGTGCGGCGGAAAAGTCGCTGCCGCCTATCGCGTTCCAGTTGCTGCACCAGCCGGTGCTCGACGATCGCGCTACCGCATCCAAGGCGGAGTTCCGGACCAGCCCCGCTTTCGACGGCGAGGCCGCCGAACTGATGTGGCGCCACTACCTGGGTGCCGAGCCGCCGGCACCGGATTCCGTGCCGGCCCGGCGCAGCCGATTAGAAGGGCTGCCACCGGCTTTGATCACCTGTGCGGAGATCGACCCTTTCCGCGACGAAGCCATCGAATACGCGCGTCGGCTCATGGAGGCGGGAGTGTCAACCGAGCTGCATGTGTTTGGCCGGACCTGCCACGGATTCGATTCGTTGCTACCCGACTTGCCGAGCTCGGAGCGGCTGTTCACCATGCAAGGTGATGCCCTGTCGACCGCATTCCACGGTGCCTGAGATTCCCCGCGCGCGAAACATGTTGGAATACAACCATGGCTTCACCCCCAACAGTTCCGTCGCCTGGGCCGGACGGGCTCACCAGTAGCGACTTCCCGGTGCTGTGGCCGGTTCTTACCCGGTGGGCCGACAACGACATGTTCGGCCACCTCAACAACGCCGTCTACTACCAGTTGTTCGACACAGCGATCAATGCCTGGATCACCACCAACACCGGCCTGGACCCGGTCACCATGCCCTCGTTGGGCATCGTCGCCGAATCGGGCTGTCGCTACTTCTCCGAACTGGGTTTCCCCGAAAGCCTCCTCGTGGGGCTGGCGGTGACCCGATTGGGAAACAGCAGCGTCACTTATCGGCTCGGCCTGTTCAGTGCCGGCCGGCAAGCCGCACCGGAAGGCGCTGCCGACGAGGCGCGGCCGATCACCGCGCTCGGGCACTGGGTGCACGTTTACGTCGATCGGGCCAGCCGCAAACCGGTCCACATCCCCGACACCATCCGCGCATTGCTTTCTACGGCGTGCGTGAGCCAATAGGCCCCAACGGGTTTCGCCCAGATTGCGCCCCGAGCCGCCAGGTATGCTTCGGCAATGGCAGTTTTGAGCAAGACCGTCGAGGTCGGTGCCGACGCCGCCGCGATCATGGCTATCGTGGGCGACTTCGAGGCCTATCCGGAGTGGAACGAAGGCATCAAGGGTGCATGGGTACTGGCGCGCTACGACGATGGGCGTCCGAGCCAGTTGCGGCTCGACACCGTGGTGCAAGGCGTTGAGGGTACCTACATCCAGGCCGTGTACTACCCGGGGGCGAACCAGATTCAGACCGTCATGCAGCAAGGTGAGCTGTTCGCAAAGCAGGAGCAACTGTTCAGCGTGGTGGCGACTGGCGCCTCGAGCTTGCTGACAGTGGACGTCGACGTCGAGCCCAGCATGCCGGTGCCCGCGCCGATGGTCAAGATGCTCCTCAACAACGTCCTTGACCAGCTCGCCGAAAACCTCAAGCTGCGCTCCGAGCAATTAGCCGCCGGCTAGCGGCGATCGCGAGGGCGGCGTAGCCGGCCGAAGCGGGTCGTCGCCATCAGGACTGCGGCGATCGCGAGGGCGGCGTAGCCGGCCGAAGCGGGTCGTCGCCATCAGGACTGCGGCGATCGCGAGGGCGGCGTAGCCGGCCGAAGCGGGTCGTCGCCATCAGGACTGCGGCGATCGCGAGGGCGGCGTGAAGATTCCCGTCCGATCCAGCATCTCCGTCAGCCGGCGCGCCGCGTCGGTGAATTGCCATGCGGTCTGCTCGATCACGGCGGCCGAGTCGCGCCTGCGCAGCGCGGCGATCAATTTGCGGTGATTGTCGACCGCGGCGGCGCCCCACTGCGGGTCGGCGGCGTACACCAGCACCGGCATATAGCGCGCGGCATTCAGCAGGAACCAGGCCAATTTGATCCGGCCGCTGGCCTGGTTGAAAACACGATGAAAGGCAAACTCGAGCCCCGCAATGGTCTCGGAATCGCCGGCTCCGATGGCGGTCGCCAGCGCGTCGTTGATGCGGTCAAGCTCGTCGATCTCGGAGTCGGAGATGTGGGCGGTGGCAGCGGCGGCCACTTCCCGGGCGATTGTTGACTGCAGCCAGAAGATGTCGTCGATGTCCTGTCGGGTCAAGGGCAGGACGACGTGGCCGCGGTGTGGCTCGAGTTGAACCATGCCCTCGCCGCGCAGTTTCAGCAGGGCTTCGCGCACCGGCGTGATGCTGACCCCGAGTTCGGCGGCCGTCTCGTCGAGGCGGATGAAACTTCCAGGGCGCAATGACCCGGACATGATCGCCACCCGAAGGTGGCCCGCCACCTCGTCGGACAACTGAGCCCGGCGCAGCTGCCGCCGCTTCTGCGGCTGGTGGGAAAGCTGCGTTGGTGTAGGTGCGTTCACGTGAACTGCCAGGGCTTTCAGGGGGCTGTACGGGGCTTGGGAGGGTGTTGTCGAGGACTTGTCACCAGGGCGTTAAAGCCCTAATGTGACCCAGGTAACACCATGTTTTATCAAATATCAACCTGGCGCAAGCGGTGCGCGAGTGACGGGACGGAAGACGCGAGTGAAGGACCGGGGTAAGTGACCGCGCAATTGGCCAGCCACCTGACCCACGCCCCTCAGGTCAACGAGCAGCCGTACCTGGCTCGTCGACAGAACTGGGTCAACCAGCTGGAACGGCACGCGCTGATGCAGCCCAACGCGGCGGCGCTGAGATTCCTGGGCAACACGGTGACGTGGGCGCAACTGCAGGATCGGGTCGCGGCGCTGGCCGGCGCGTTGAACCGGAGGGGAGTCGGTTTCGGCGACCGGGTCATGATCCTGATGCTCAACCGCACCGAGTTCATCGAATCGGTGCTGGCCGCAAACTCGCTTGGGGCCATCGCGGTGCCGCTGAATTTCCGGCTCACGGCCGCCGAAATCGCCATTCTGGTCGAGGATTGCGAAGCACACGTGATGATTACGGAAGCGGTGCTTGCCCCGGTGGCTGTTGGTGTCCGCGCTATCCAACCGCTGCTGGACATGATCGTGGTGGCCGGCGGCGTAATCGACGACACCATGTTCGATTACGACGACCTACTCGGCGAAGAAGGTCAACGGCCCGAGGCGGTCGACGTGCCCAACGATTCGCCGGCGTTGATCATGTACACCTCGGGTACCACGGGTCGCCCGAAGGGCGCCGTACTGACCCACACCAATTTGACTGGCCAGACGATGAGCGGCCTCTACACCAACGGCGCCGACATCAACAGCGACGTGGGTTTCATCGGCGTCCCGTTTTTCCACATCGCCGGAGTCGGCAACATGCTGGGCGGGCTGCTACTGGGCGTGCCCACCGTGATCTATCCGCTCGGCGCGTTCGACCCCGGACAGTTGCTCGATGCGCTGGCGGCAGAAAAAGTCACCGGCATCTTCTTGGTGCCCGCGCAGTGGCAGGCGGTGTGTACCGAGCAGCAAGCGAAACCGCGTGACCTACGGCTGCGGGTCATGTCCTGGGGGGCCGCGCCGGCGCCGGATGCGCTACTACGGGAGATGTCGGCGACGTTCCCGGGAACACAGATACTGGCTGCGTTCGGTCAGACCGAGATGTCTCCGGTCACCTGCGTGCTGCTCGGCGAAGATGCGATCCGCAAGCGCGGATCGGTTGGCAAGGTGATCCCGACGGTCGCTGCTCTAGTGGTCGACGAAAACATGAACGATGTCCCGGTCGGCGAGGTA
>CAVQSX010000039.1:0-13097 GCA_963715905.1 uncultured Actinomycetota bacterium | reverse complement strand
GTCGACGCCGTCGGGCTGCTCGAAGAGCGGCTCAGCGGTTAAGTGCATCCAACGTCGACTTGTCGGACGATTGTGCCGTTTCCAGGCCGACGACTCGACGTTCGGTTCATCGGGGCGAACATGTAGTCGCGGGCGTTGAACCGCCGCGTCATACCCCAGAACGCGCGGGCGCTCCGCGGCCACTGCGTCACGACGCGGCCGTTGGCGGCCCGAAAATAGTTGTTGCACCGGGTGGTCCACACGGTGCCCTCCATCCACCCGTCGATCTTGGCGACGAACTCCGCCATCGCCTGCGGCCGCACCGCGATATATGACTTGCGTTTGCGTCGGGCATACTTCAAGGCACGCACGATGTAGTGCGCCTGGGCTTCCAGCATGAAGATGACGCTGTTGGAGCCGACGTTGGTGTTGGGCCCGTAGAGCATGAAGAAGTTCGGAAACCCGGGGACGGCCATGCCCAGATACGCGTAGGCCCCGTCACGCCAGGTGTCGTGCAACGACGTGCCACCCTCCCCGACGACGTCGATCTGGCCGAGATAGTCGGCTGCGGCGTATCCGGTCGCGCAGACCACGACGTCCACGTCGAGTTCGCTACCGTCCTCGGTCACCAGGGTTCGCGCACGCAGCGCCCGCGCCGGGCTGGACACCACTTCAACATTGGGGCGGGTAAGCGCCGGTAGGAAATCCGACGAGAAAACCAGCCGCTTACAGCCGAGCGGGTGCTCCGGCGTGAGCTTGCGACGCAAATCGTCGTCATCGACGGTGGATTCGAGCATCTTCACGGCCAGCGCCTTGAACTCCTGCGTCTTGTCGCTGCCGTTCTCGATGACGGAGATGTTCGACTCGCTGCGAAACCACAGCCGGGTCCGGTAGAGCTTCTTGGTGAACGGAACGTGAGCGAATAGCCATTTCTCCCGAGCGGTATACGGGCGATCCGGTTTGGGCAGAATCCAGGTAGGCGAGCGCTGAATCGAGTAGACCTTGTCGGCGACATTCGCCAGTTCCGGGAGCAGCTGCGCGGCCGTCGATCCGGTGCCCAGCACGGCCACTCGCGACCCCTTGATCGGCACCGCGTTGTCCCAGCGAGCCGAATGGATGACGTTGCCGGTGAAAGGCTCCTCTTCCGTCAGATTGGGCAGCACCGGGCGGGTGAACAAGCCGACCGCGGATACCACGACGTCGAAGCTGTGCCGCTCACCCTGCGCGGTCGTGAGTTGCCAGCTAGCCGAGTCGGCATGCCAATGGGCCGAGACGATTTCGGTGTTGAGCTGCAGATGTGCGCTGAGCTGGTAACGCTCTGTACAGCGCTCGAAGTACTCGAGGATCTCCGGCTGACCCGACCAGAGCCGTGACCAGTTCGCATTCAGATCAAAAGAATACGAGTACAGATGCGACTTCACATCGCAGGCCAGGCCGGGGTAGGTGTTGATGCGCCAGGTTCCGCCGACACCGTCCTCACGGTCGAAGATGGTGAAGTCACGAAAGCCGGCTTTCTTCAGGAAGATTCCGAGGGCGAGGCCTCCGGGGCCGGCACCGATGATTCCTACCGAAAGGGTTTTGGCCATCCCTGTCATCCGATCCGCAAGGTTTGGCCGCCGTCGATGACAAGTTCGGCTCCGGTGATGAACGACGCTTGGTCGGAGACCAGAAACGCCACCGCATCGGCGATCTCCATCGGCTTACCGATCCGGCCGAACATTGCCGTGGCGGCCAGGCGCTGCTGCGTGACGTCGTCAAGCATCGGACGTCTCGACCGGTCCGGGGAACACCGCGTTGACCCTGATGCCGAACTCCCCGAACTCAGCGGCGGCGATCTGGGTCAAGCCGCGCAGCGCCCATTTTGACGAGCCGTAGGCGGCGTGGTTAGGGAACGCCCGGACGGCACCCGTGCTGCAGGTGTTGACGATCGCCGCGCCGTCGGCCTGCTTGAGTGCGTCGAGCGCGGCCCGCATGCCCAGGAAAGGCCCGAGGCAGTTCATCCGCCAACTGCGCTCGAAGCCCTCAGGCGTTTCGTCGGCCAGCGACGCGCGGTGCAGCATGCCAGCGTTGTTGCACAGCGTCGTCAGCCCACCGAATTTGTCCACCACTTGGCCGACGGCTGCGGTCCATTGCTCCGCCGAAGTCACGTCGAGCGGGACCGCGATCACCTCGGCGTCTTCGAGTTCCTCGATGCTGGCTTTCAGCTCGTCGGCCAGCACATCGCACGCGGCGACCTTGAAACCGTCTTGGCGTAACCGCTTGACGATCGCCGCACCCTGCCCGCGGGCGGCGCCCGTCACTAGGGCGACACGATTACCTGATATCACGAATGCTGCTCCTGTGGTCTATCGGAAAGCCCATTGGCAGTGAGGAATTGACACCGCCGGCGGCGGAATTGCCATCGACCATGAGACTTGACCAAGTCGTCGTCATACAGCGTCGGCCTGAGTAGATGGGTGGATGAGTCGACGAACAGCATCTGGCTTCGTACGGTCGCCGTCTCGCCATGCAGATCGACGAGCGTCGCGCCACACAAATGCATGCCGCGGGGGGCCCGGGCAAACATCTCGCGGATCCGCCCGCCGGCCCAGGTCTTCCCGTACACCAGAAACTCCCCATCGTCGGCGAACAGCTTTAGGCAGCCCTCGAAATCATCGACATCAAGGGCGATTGCGTACGCCGCCAGCAGATCGCGAATTTCCTTTTCTCACTCATCGACGAGGGCGATCTTGATACGTTCGGGTGCCGGCCGGCACGCCAGGTCGAAGGCCGACTGCGCGTCATGCACGCTCAGCGCGTGTGTGATGTAGCGCTCCAGCAATTCGGGATGTTGGCGCGCGAATTCGTCGGCACGGCCAAGCACCCGTCGCCGATCAAGTGTCACTCCCGATTTCAGTGTGAGGTTGTTCCGCAACACGGTGCGCATACTGATCGGGATAGCTGTCGTCATCCGGGACGCCGAAATAAAACACCGTGCCGCCGAACGCAGCCGCCTCTACCGCATGGCCAAGCGTGGCCACCTGATGGCCGACGGCCTCGATGACGATGTCGGGACGGTCAGCGGGCAGGTGCTTTACCCACCGGTCGCTGGTGGCCCGCACGATCGTGTCGACACCGAACGCCTCGCCGATGCCGGCACGGTCGACCGGGTCCACACCGGTGACATGACGCGCCCCAAACGCTTTGGCAACATAGGAGAACAACAATCCGATCGAGCCCTGGCCGATCACCGCGACATGACGGCCGCGGAGATCGGGCAACTGTTCGACCGCGTACAACACGCACGCCAGCGGTTGAAGTCCCACTGCGCGTTCGGGACTGAGCGAGGGGTCATAGGGTGCGAGTCCGTCGCCGTGGGACACCACACGTTGCATGAGACCGTCGAATCCTGAGGCCCACCCCACGACCAAGTCGCCCTGTTTGTGCTCGGGATGCCTGCTGGCGAGCACCTCGCCCGCGATCTCGTGGATCGGGAAACCGTCCATTCCAGCGACGCTGGGGCCGGTGTCACCGGGCAGACGGCCCTGGGTGCCGCGGAATCCGGGAATGTCACTGCCGCAGATTCCCGCAGCCAAAAAGCGCACCAGCACCTGGCTTTCGTCGAGGCACTCAGCGGACTTGTCCGGCAGATCATTTCTCTCGAACGTGTACGGCGCGACGAGCCGGTAGGACCACACGGTCAGACCTCGACCGGGATGTTGTTCCAGCCCCACTGGAAACTCGACGGCGGCCTGGAGGCAGCCTCGGCGTCGACGTGGTATGCGGGCACGCGTTCGAGCCACTCCTGCACCAGCACGGCGATCTCCAGACGAGCCAGGTGAAAGCCGAGGCAGAAGTGCTGGCCGCGGCCGAACGCCAGCGAGCGGGCGATGGGCCGGTTCCAGATGAACTCGTCGGGGTCGGGATACTCGCGCTCATCGCGGTTGGCCGAGGCCAGCAGGGTGATGATCCGCTGACCCGGGTTGATCGTCGTCCCGTGGATTGAGTAAGGCTTGCGGACCGTTCGCGCGAACCACTGCGCGGGCGCGCAATAACGGATCATCTCGTCGCGCGCGATCGGCACGTTGGCATCGAGATCGGCACGCACCGCCGCCAGCTGTTCCGGCCGGCTGCTCAGCTCCCACAATCCGTGCGCGACGATCTTCGGCACCGTCTCGGTGCCGCCGATGAACACGCCAAGCATCTGAACGGCGGCTTCGGTGTCGCTGAGCTCGGAGCCATCCGGCTGTCGGTAGCCGATCAGGCTGTCCACGATCGGCGATGTGCCGTCGGCCGCCTCGGCCCGGCGGCGTTGCACGACGGGCACCAGATATTCCAGATAGCCCGGTCGGGCATTGGCCACTTCCACGCCGCTTCCCGGCTGGGCCAGGCTGCCGGCGTTGACGGTGGCCAGCACATCGGGGGCGAGACCGACTGGTAGACCCAGCAATTCGCACACCACCGAGGCCGCGACGATGCCACCGTACTCCTGGGTCAGATCGAATCTCCCGCGCGGGAGTAATTCGTCGAGGCGCTCGTTGGCCAGCTCGCGAATTCGCTCTTCCAATTTCCCGACCGCCCTGGGCCGGAACGGCGCTGAGGTACACCGCCGCACATCGTCGTAGATCGGCGTGTCGAAGTTCGCGTGAAACGGCATGGGATGCAGCGGCGGATCCGCGACCGGTCCGTCGTTGTGCACTGCCAACACCGTCGCGGCCGGCAACGTGCCCTCCGACGCCACAAACGTCCCGTCGTTGCTTTCCAGCACCTGCCAGATATCAGCGAAGCGCGATAGCGCGAAAGTGTCCCACTTGTCGATGTAGTACACGGGGTAGTCGTCGCGCAGCACGCGGTAATAGGGCCGCGGATCGGCCATCACCACCGGGTCGAAGGGATCGTAAGAGAACCTCGGCATAGCGCGGAGTCCTAAGCGTCGCGGATGCAGACGGCGCCGGTCGCGCCGGCGGTCGAGGCGGTTGATATTGGCACCTAGGGAGCGTGACACTTCTGGCGTGTTTTGTAAAGCTCCGCCATGTCGACGGAGTGCGAAACGAGCGACCCGAGTGGCCTTGCGAATAGCTTGAGGCGCGAGCAGACGCAAAAGCCCCCGCATGCCCGGCGTCGCGGGCTTTTGCGTCTGCTCGCGGTGCTTGGGCGAGGCTTTCGCTGGTTCGCGAGGCACCGAGGTGGACTACGATCGCGCAGTGGCACGCGCGGTTGAGAATGACGTCATCGGTGCGCTTCGGCACGCCGGAGTCACCGATGTCGATGGATCGGCACGCCGCTGCGCCGAATACTCGACAGATGCGTCGCTGTACCGTGTCCTGCCCGCGGTGGTGGTGTTCCCTCGACACGTTGACGAGATCCAGGCCGTCGCCGAAGTGAGCCGCGCGCTACACGTGCCATTGACCCCGAGAGGTGCAGGCACTTCGATTGCCGGCAATGCGGTGGGCACCGGCATCGTGCTGGATTTCTCCCGTCACCTGAACCGAATTCACGATATCGATGCCGCGTCGGCGACCGCTGTCGTCCAACCCGGTGTCATTCTGGATGACCTGCAGCGCGCCGCGACGCCGAGCGGTCTTCGGTTCGGCCCCGATCCTTCCACGCACAGCCGATGCACGGTTGGGGGAATGATCGGCAACAACGCATGCGGCTCTCGCGCTCTGGGCTACGGGCGCACCGTGGATAACGTTGTCGGGCTGGAGATCTTGACTGGAACCGGTGAGCTGCTGCGTGTGGACCCAACCGCGGATCCCGCGACCTCGCCGACGCTGTCGGCGTTGCGCGTGCTGGTCAGTCAGCGGCTTGCGTTGATCCGAACCGAGTTCGGCCGGTTCAATCGCCAGGTATCGGGCTACTCGCTTGAGCACCTGCTACCCGAGTCCGGGTTCGACGTGGCAAAAGCATTTGTCGGCACGGAGGGAACCTGGGGGCTGATCCGCGAGGCGACGTTGCGGCTCGTGCGTGCGCCGACGGCTACCGCTTTAGTGGTGCTCGGCTACCCGGATATGGTAACCGCCGCCGGGGCGGTGCTCGCGATATTGTCGCACCGCCCCGTGGCCTTGGAAGGCATCGATGCCCGCATTGTCGCTGTCGTGCGCCAGCGCAAGGGCGCGGCTGCTGTGCCCGCGTTGCCTGATGGCAAAGGCTGGTTGTTCGTTGAGATCGGCGGCGACGAACCCGCCGAAGTCTATTCCCGCGCAAAAGATGTCATTGCAGCGGCGGATGCGATCGATGGTTGGATCGTGACGGAAGCGAAGGCAGCTTCGGCGTTGTGGGGGATCAGGGAAGACGGCGCCGGGTTGGCCGCCCGGGCCACTGATCCCCCCGGCCTATCCGGCTGGGAGGACGCGGCGGTCCCGCCTGCGAATCTGGCCGGATACCTGCGCGACTTCGAGGCGCTCATGACCGACAGCGACTTGACCGGCGTGCCTTACGGGCATTTCGGCGACGGTTGCCTGCATATCCGGATCGACTTTCCGCTGCACCGCCCCGAGGGCCGCCGCATCTACCGCGACTTTCTCACCGAGGCGGCCCGACTCGTCGCCAGTTACGGCGGGTCGATGTCTGGCGAGCATGGCGACGGGCGGGCGCGGGGTGAGTTACTGCCCCTGATGTATTCGCCGGAAGCAATCGATACCTTCGCCGCGGTCAAACATCTTTTCGACCCCGACGACCTGCTCAATCCCGGCGTCATTGTGCGGCCACGTCCGGCAGACGCCGACCTGCGGTTGGTCTCCGCCCAGCCGATGCGGGCCGACCTTGGTTTTGGGTATCAGCACGACAACGGCGATTTCAGCGCTGCGGTCCAGCGTTGCACTGGCGTAGGCAAGTGCCGGAATCGCGATGGCGCCGGTGTGATGTGCCCATCTTTTAGGGCCACCAACGACGAGAAGGATTCCACCCGCGGTCGTTCCCGGGTCTTGCAGGAACTCGCCAACGGATCCCTTGCGTCCGGCTGGCGATCCCCAGAATTGTTGGAATCGCTCGACCTGTGCCTGTCCTGTAAGGCGTGCTCGTCGGAGTGCCCTACCGGAGTCGACATGGCCACGTATAAATCGGAAGTCCTCTATCAGAAATACCGCCATCGGTTACGACCGGCCGCGCACTACGCGCTGGGCTGGCTACCCCGCTGGGCACGACTGGCATCGCTGGCGCCGCGCCAGGTGAACTGGCTGGCGGCAGGGCGATTCGCGGGCACCGGCAAACGGCTGGCGGGTGTCGATTCTCGACGCGAATTGCCGCCACTGGCTGCCCAGTCGTTTCGCCGGTGGTTCGCCCGCCATCCCGGCATTGCGGGCGATCCGGTGATGCTGTGGGTCGACACCTTTACCGACTACTTCACCCCGCAGGTAGGCATCGCCGCAGTGACGGTGCTCGAGGCGGCCGGATACTCGGTCCGCATCCCGCGGGGGCGGCTGTGCTGCGGGTTGACCTGGATCAGCACCGGACAGCTCGACACCGCCCGAAAGATGCTGCGGCGTAGCGTCGCATGCCTATCTGACGCCGCCGAGTCCGGCATCCCGATCGTCGGCCTCGAGCCGTCGTGCACGGCGGTCTTCCGCAGCGATGCCGCCGAATTGCTTGGCAGCACCGGCAATGTGGTGAAAGTGTCACAGGCAGTGAGGACCCTGGCGGAACTTCTCAACGGTACCGATGGCTGGCAGCCACCCGATCTGTCGGGCACCTCCGCTGTCGTGCAACCACACTGTCATCACCAAGCGGTGCTGGGGTTCGGCACGGACCTGGAACTACTGCGACGTCTTGGCATCTCGACGCGAGGTGGTCGGCGGCTGTTGCGGCCTAGCCGGAAACTTCGGGGCCGAACGAGGTCACTACGACATCAGCGTCGCCATCGCCGAGAACGAGCTGCTGCCCGCCGTGCGCCGAGCTCCAGAGGCGATCGTGCTGACCGACGGTTTCTCGTGCCGGACCCAAGTCCGGCAGTTGGGCGCACGTGACGGGCTGCACCTGGCCGAGCTCCTCGCCCCAAAGGACCTGTAGCACAACGGCTACTCGTCGACGAAGATATCCATGATGGGGTGCTCCCCACCGCCATACCTGGACAGGTCATCGACTCCGGCGGCGGCCAGCACATCGACATCGATGTAACACTGACCATTGGCGTCCTTGGCCGCGCCGCAGAAGATTTCGACCGCGAAGTCGGCCATGATCTCCGGGCTCCGCGATGCCGCTAGCATCGCTTGTGCGTCTGCGGAATTGGCGACAGCAGCCGTCGCGATATAGGTCTGCGGCCACAGACAGCTGAAACCGATACCCGGCGCTGGCGTACTCGGCCGCCCAGCCCAGTGACAGCAGAGTCATCCCATACTTGGACAACGTGTAGGACGGATGGGCACCCAACCAGTGCGGGTTCATGTTCAGCGGCGGCGAGATGGTGAGCACATGGGCGTTGGGCGAATCGCGTAGATGCGGTAAGCACGCCTTGGTCAGCAGGAACGTGCCCCGAATGTTGATCTGCTGCATCAGATCGAACTTTTTGGCGGACAACTGATCGGTGGGGTCGGTCGAAATCGCGCTGGCGTTGTTCAGGCAAAGGTCGACCCCGCCGAACCGCTCGACCGCGGCATCGACAGTGCGCTGGACGTCTTCTTCACTGCGAACATCGCCGACTACGGCCAGGGCTTTGCCCCCGGCGGCTTCGACCTCTGCTGCCGCCGTGTGGACGGTCCCGGGCAATCGCGGGTGGGGCTGATCGGTCTTGGCCAGCAGGACGACGTTGGCGCCCAGCCTCGCCGCGCCGAGCGCGATGGCGAGACCAATACCGCGGCTCCCGCCGGAAACCACCAACGTGCGATCGGTAAGCGATCCTTGGTCGTTGGGCATAGCCCTCCCTCGTAGGAAATTATCGGGTAACAGCGTGACACTTTCACCAAAATATGTAAAGCCAGGGTGGCCAGATCACGTGGCCAGTGCCCGGACTTGCTGGATGCGCTCCTGGCTAGGCATGACGGGGCCGTCGTCGAGAGGTTCGTCGATGCCGAGTTCGCCGAGGCCGACTTTGGTCAGCATCGAGGTGCCGTACGCGGCGAGCACCAGCTTTTGATCGTCGCTATGACCGCCGTCGATGAGCATGGCGCCGATGAAGCAGATGACGGCCATCTTGTAGGCGTTGAGTGCGCGGTACCACGAACGGTTCTGCGACCTCGATCCCACTGACCGCCTGGTAATGCGCGAGCAGTGCGTCGACGGGCAACGCCGCAGGGTGGCTGGTGATGCCGACGGACTGCATCCAGAGCAGTTCGAGCCAACCGATGTCGGTCAGCGGGTCGCCGACAGTCGTCATCTCCCAGTCGAAGACGGCGCTGACCTCGCCGCCGACAAAGGCGAAATTGCCCGGCTTGGCGTCGCCATGCACCAAAGTGACCCTGGAACAGGGCTTGGGCTTGCTCTGGCGCAGCGCCGCAAGGAGCCGTTCCAGGGCGGGCAGCGAATCACGTTTTACCCGATCCATTTCCCCGGCCCAGTGGTTGAGTTCGCGGTCGAGGTGGTCGCTTCCGTCGTCGAGCGCATCGAGCCCCGTCTGCTTGAGGTCGACCGAGTGGATCGCCGCGAGTTGTTCGACCAGGCTCTGACACATCCGCACGGCAGTTTCGTCTGTCACACCCGCGGGCGACTTCCATCTCGTAGACGTCGCCGCCGACGCGTTCCATGACGAAGAACGGCCGTCCGAGCACATCGCCAGCGTCCTCAAGCCATAGTGCCCGGGGGACGCGGACCGCGGTGGGCTCCAGTGCGCGCAGAATCGTGAACTGGCGTGCCAGGTCGTAGGGTTCCAGCAGCGCAGGCGGTTTGGGCCGCAGCCGCAGCACCACGTCTTGGCGCGAGTCCCGCGTCGTGATGGTCAGGACCATCATCTCGGCGGAATGTCCGAAGTTCACCCGGTCGAGGCCTTCGATGCCGACATCTTCGGCGTCGGGCAGTTGCGTGCGCAGCCACCCGGTCAGCCGCCCAGCTATGTTGGTGTCCAGCGTCATTGACGAACTCCTTCGACCAGACGATCCTAGCTATCCGCGCGCCGGCGATCGGCCGGTGTCTTGTCCTGCTTGAAGGCCGACATATCCATCGCCGTCCAGTTCGGGTAGCGCGGGTAGCACTGTCCGCCCATCAGTATTTCGAAGATGCCCCAACCGGTGTCGCCGTCAAGCTGGAAGCGCATCAACTGGTCCAACGCCATCGACTTGCCTTCGGTCTCGCTGATCTGTCCGGGATCGTTGCTGTTCCAAAGGAAGTGGATGAAATAGCCACCATTGCCCAAATCCTGGTACTTGCGGTGCGACATCGGCATCCCGTAGTAGGCATTGACAGCCTGGTGTGGAGCATCCGCGGTGACGCGGTAGGTTTTCCCGTCCTCGTCGGTGAAGACCAGCACGGCGCGTGCGGGCCGTTTGCGGTCGCCGTCGAATTCCACGTCGTGCTCGATTTTGACGAACCGCTTGGACAGCGTGCCATCCGTATGCGTGATCCCGCCGTCGACATAATTTACTGTGCCGTCCGATGATTCGATGATCCAGGCCTCGATGGCTCGGTCTTCGAAGCCGGCGTCCAGCCACAGCCAGAAGTCGATTTTGTCGGCGACGCGCACGCCGAAGGTTCGGTCCCGGCCGCCGTGGAACCCGTCGACGCTGATGCGGTGACCGTCGATCTCCACCCAACCGGTCCACCGGCCCGGTTCCTTCATGTGATACATGTCCGCCAGCTGCTGGCCGTCTTTATCGCGCACCTTCATCGGCAATAACTCCCACATCGGGGCGGTGGGTTCGTAGTAGAGCTCCCAGGCGATGCCGGAGTCGTTGGGTTCGACGTCGAGCCGCCACTTCTTCAGCGGCTCGACACAGGTCCAGCGCATCGGCCCGGCGCCTACCTCGCCGCGGTCGTCGCCGGTGACCGGCCGCCCGGCCAGCATATCCCAGTGCCGGCCGTCGGCGAGGCTGACCTTGACATAGCCCATAGCCGGTCCGGGTGTTCGGATTGTTGCCGTAGCCGCTGGCCAGCAGCATCGTGCCGTCCGGCGAGGCGGCGAAGAAGTAGCAGCGGTCCGACCACGTCGGGTCGGGATCGTGCACCTGATCGAACGTCGTCGGAAGCTGGTGAGTGAACGATTCATCGGCGGCGGAGTAACCCATGATTGCCCTTTCCGTTCAGTGCTTAACTGGCCCGGGAGGCTCGGCTACTTGCCAGATATTCCGTGGCACAACGTATCCCGTAGCATCGACGGCATGCAACCGAGCAGGCGGTGGGGCGATGACCGCGCGATCCTCGATGACGAGGAGGCCCGCAGGCGGCTCCTGGACGCCGCGGGCCGGTGCATCGTGCGTCGGGGCAATGCCCAGATCCGGATGGCCGAAGTCGCGGACGAGGCCGGTGTGTCCCGCTCGACTGTTTACCGCTACTTCCCGGGCCGCGACGAGGTCCTGCTGGCGCTGTTGCTGCTGCGTGTCGACGCGGCTGTCGGTGATCTGGTCCGCTCCCTGCCCGATCCCGACGACCCCGTCTCTTCGTTGCCCGAGATGGTGCTGGTGCCGGTGGGGTCGGTGGAGGGTGATCCGCTGAACGAATCGCTGTTCGCCGCCGAGAGCACCGCGGTGGCCGCCGCTCTTGAAATGGGTTCGCAACCCATCGTGGATCTGCTGTTGCGGCACTACGAGCCGCTGTTCCAGCGGTGGAAGGTTGCGGGCCGCCTTTACCAGGACCTGGATCTTGCGCTCCATCGCGGAGTGGTTGCACACAACGGCGCTGTTTTTGCTCGCGCCGTCCTGGCGGAACCGCGCCGCAACCGACAAACGCGCGTTCGTCGAGCAGTTTCTGGTGCGCGCACTCGTGCCACCAATCAGACAATAGCCGATTATTGTCTGATGTCCAGGCGTTGCGTTAGCTTTGTCCTGACCGCGCGGCGGCGCTCAGGTCGCGTTGCCGCAGTACAACTAACCAGAACGGGCGGTTATGAAAAACGCTGTAGGACAGGCTCGCAACGTCGTCGGCCTGACCGCTCATCTGGGCCGGGGCATCGGCCGGGTGACCACCGACGCGGTGCTGGGAGGCCGAGCGGGATTGCCACGCGCGGTCGAGGCTATCGACGCCGCGCTGCTGTCGAAAGTCATGGGCAGCACTGTGCGTTCGGTCAGTGTACTGGGCAGCGATGCGGGGACTTCGTCGCGGGCACGGCTGGCACTGACCGGAGACGGTGTACCCGACACGGTGTTCGTCAAGATCGCCGCTCAGACCGCCGCCACCCGATTGATGGGTGAACTCGGCCGGCTCGGGGACACCGAGGTGCGCTTCTACAGCCAACTCGCCCCGGAGCTCAACGGGGTGCCGAAAGCCTATGGGACGGTATTCGATACCTGGACGGGCCGGTACCTGCTGGTCTTGGAAGACCTGCCCGCCGACTCTTGCGAATTTCCCGATACCTTGCACCCGCTTTCCATCGACCAAGCCAGTCTCATCGTCGAATTGCTCGCCGCCCTGCACGCCACCTTCTGGAACCGCCTTCCCCAGGACGGACGAGGACCGCTGGGATGGCTCTACACCCCGTCGGGTGATGTCACCTCGCTGCTGACGAGCTCGCTGATGAACACCTCGATCAAGCGGCTTTCCGAACGCACCACCATCCCGGTGGAGAACGGTCGCTTCATCGCCGACAACTACCGCGCGGTGGCCGCGCTAATCGACACTCCGCCACATACCGTCATGCACGGCGACGCCCACCCGGGAAACGTCTACTTCCGCGACGGCAAAGCGGGACTGCTGGACTGGCAGGCGGTGCGGCGCGGGCATCCCTGCCGCGAACTGGCCTACACCCTGATCACCAGTCTGACGCCGGAGGACCGCCGTAGCGCTCAACGCGACCTGCTCGATGACTACCGACGGGCGCTGGCGGCCGCCGGCGGACCCGACCTGGACCGCGACGATCTCTGGCTGCGGTACCGGCAAGGCGCGCTGTACGCCTATATCGCCCCGCTGATCACGGCCGGGATGGGGGGAATGCAGGTCGAAGACATCGCCATGGAAGGCCTGGCACGCAGCGTCACCGCGCTCGACGACCTGGAAACCATCGCGGCACTGAAAAATTCAATCTAGCTGCGTGCATCCGACTCGACCAGTGCTCACCCGGC
>CAVQSX010000038.1:0-16937 GCA_963715905.1 uncultured Actinomycetota bacterium | reverse complement strand
GGATGCGATGCCCGCGGGTGCCGTGCCGGCCGGTGCGGCCCGCAACTCTCGTCGCGCCTCCGCACCCGCACTGGCAGGCTTGGCGACCCTACTGGTGGTCGCCGGACTCATCGCCGTTGCGCTGACACAGTTCCGCGGCGGCTTCACCGAGACCGTGCCGGTGACCGTGATTTCCGCTCGCGCGGGTCTGATGATGAACCCCGGCGCCAAGGTCAAGCTGCACGGCGCACTGGTCGGCGCCGTCACTTCCGTCGAGGACACCCAGACGGGCAGGCGGCAATTCATCTGGCCATCGACCCGTCCCGGCTCCGCCTGATTCCGGCCAATGTCCTCGTCGACATCGTCGCAACGACGGCGTTCGGCGCCAAGTTCGTCCAGCTGATTCCCCCCGACCCTCCCTCGCCTGAGCCTCTGCGCGCCGGCCAGCTGCTCGATCCGGCCGGGTCACCGTCGAGATCAACACCGTCTTTCAGCAACTCAGCTCGGTGCTGGCGAAAATCGACCCCGCCAAACTCAACGAGACGCTCGGCGCGATCGCCAACGCTCTAAGCGGGCGAGGCGGGCAATTCGGCCAACCTGCACGACCTGAACGCGTTTCTCGCAAAGATCGAGCCGAGCCTGCCGAATCTGAGCCACGACATCGCGGCCACCGCCGACGTATCCCTCGGTTATGTCGACGCGGCCCCCGACCTAGTCAAAACCCTTGCCAATACTACGCGGATCAGCCAATCCCTCGTCGACGAACAGCGAAACCTGGACGCACTCCTGATCAGTGCGATCGGGCTGGCGGACCTGGGTAACGACGTCGTGGGCGCTAACCGGCAGGCGCTCACCGATGTCATACATCTGCTGGTGCCCACCACCGATTTGACCAACGAATACCATTCCGCGCTGACCTGCGGACTGAGGGGAATGTTCCCGTTGGCCAAGCAGCCGCCGACCCAGGTCCCCGGTCTCGAAGTGCTGGGTGGGTTGCGTCTTGGCGCCGAGCGCTCCGCTACCCGAAGAACCTGCCCAAAGTAGCCGCCCGGGGCGGCCCCCAGTGTGATCACGAATTGCCGTTGGCGTTCAACACATTTCCGCCCTTCGACGTTGCCAATATGGGCGCCAACCCGTGGCAGTACGAAAACCCGGGGAATCTGCTGAACTCCGACCTCTGAAGCAGTTCCTTTACGGGCCCATCGATGGGCCGCCCCGCAACACCGCCCAGATCGGGCAGCCGGGTTGAGTCGCTCCGGGGGGAATTCAGTCGGAACGGCTCTCAAATTCGGCATCTTCGCTGTCGTAATGCCGGCGCTTACTGTCTTCCTCTTTTTCATCTTCGGCCGGTTCCGCGCGGGCGCCACGCAGGGCTACTCGGCGGTATTCACCGACGCCTCACAGCTGAAGACCGGGGATTCGGTGGGGCTAGCCGGAATTCGGGTCGGCACGGTCAACGCCGTGTCGCTGCAGCCGAACAACTCCGTCCTGGTCGAATTCGACGCCGACGGTGAGGTCGCACTCACGACGGGGACCAAAGCGGCCATCCGCTACCTCAACCTGGTCGGGGACCGCTACCTCGAACTGATCATCGGCCGGGATCGACCAGGATTCTGCCGCCGGGATCGCATATTCCGCTGACCAGCAACGCGGGCGCTGGATCTCGATCTGTTGCTCGGCGGCCTGAAGCCCGTTATCCGGGGCCTGAATCCGCATGACGTGAACGCGCTGCCGCGGCGTTGTTGCAGGTCTTCCAGGGTCAGGGCCAGACCCTGCATCGCTGCTGTCGAAGACCTCGTCGTTCTCCAACGATGTCGCCAACAAGGACCAGGCCGTCGAGAAGCTGATCGACAACCTCAACACGTGGTGGAAACCCTTGCCAAAGACGGCAATCAGTTCTCCGGCGCGATTGATAGCCTGCAGCGTCTTGTCAGTGATCTTTCCAGCGACCGCGACCCCATCGGCAACGCCATCCGGCCCTCGACACCGGCACCGCGTCGATCGCCGTCTACTGAGCGCTGCGCGGCCGCCGCTGGCCGGCACGGTCGACCAGTTGAATCGCTTGGCTCCGGTGCTCGAAGACGGCAAGGGCTTCATCGTGGCGCGCTGCAACGGGCGCCCGACAACTACCGCAAACTCGCCCGTACCGGTGCCTACGGCAGCTTCGTCAACTACTACATCTGCGGGCTGAGTTCCGCGTCACCGATCTGCAGGGCCGGACCGCGGTCTTTCCCTGGCTCAGGCAAACGAAGGAAGGTGCGCGGAGCCCTGATGCTGAAATATCGCGGGCGCAACTGATTCGATCAGGCTTTTTCGGTGCGGTGCTGATCGTGCTGATTATCGCCGTCGGGCTGGCACCGGAGCAGATGGTGTCATGGGCGACGACGATTGTACCAGGCGCTGTTCTCCGAGGCCGGCGGAATCGCCGGGCAACAAGGTGATGGTGTCGGGATCAAGGTCGGCACCGTGTCCGACGTCTCGCTGCGCGAGGGCGATGCTCTGGTCACCTTCCAGGTCGAGGGCAAGGTCGACTCGGATCGCAGACCACCGCGCACATCTGTACCGGTTCGCTGCTCGGCGAGCGGGTGCTGACCTTAGAGCCGGCCGGCAGCGGCAGCATGCATGCCTGCGACGTCATCCCTGATCAAGGACGTCCTCGCCCTATTCGCTGAGCGAAGCGGTCTCCGACCTGACCACCAACATGGCCGGGACCAGCACCGACACGCTGAACCAATCGCTGAACGCGCTCTCGGCGACGCTTGACCAGATCGCACCGGAACTCGGCCCGACGTTTGACGGCCTGAGCCGAGTGTCCCGGGCGCTCAACAGCCGCGGTGGAACCTGGGCGCTCTGCTCAAGAGCGCCACCGACGTCACCGGCATCATTTCGCAGCACAGCCAACAGGTTAACAGCTGATCCTCGATGGCAACGACCTGCTCGGCGTTGGTACAGCGGCGCGACGCCATCAGCCGGCTGTTGGCCAACACATCTGCGGTCGCCAGAGAACTGTCCGGCCTGGTTGCCGACAACCAGAGCAAACTGGCGCCGACACTCGACAAATTGAATGCCGTTACCGCGGTTCTGGAGAAGAACCGCGACAACATCGCCAAGACGTTGCCTGGGCTGAAGAAATTCGAGATCACCTCGGGCGAGACCGTGGCGAATGGCTTTTACTACAACGCCTTTGTGCCCAACCTGCAATACCCGAACTGGTCCAGCCGTTTTTGGACTATTACTTCGGCTTCCGCCGCGGCAGACCCAACATGCCACGGGCATTGTTCCCCTGGCCGCACAATGGCATTCCGGGAGGTTCGCGGTGATCGCCAGGAAGCGGCTTGCCGCGACGACAGCAGTGGTCCTGGTGGGCCTGATCGTGGGGCCGCGGCACTCCTCGTCCGCGAGACGTTTCTTCGCCCGATGACCATCACCGGCTATTTCACCTCGGCCACCGGTATCTATCCGGGCGACGACATACGGGTGTCCGGCGTCAAGGTCGGCACCGTATCGTCCATCCAACCCATGCCGAGCCAGGCCAAGTTGACGTTGGAGGTCGACCGCGACGTGCCGATCCCGGCCGACGCCAAGGCGGTGATCGTCTCGCAGAATCTGGTGGCGGCGCGCTACGTCCAGCTCACTCCCGCCTACACAAGACCGGACCCAATATGCGCGACGGGGCCGTGATCCCCGTGGACCGGACCGCGGTACCTGTCGAATGGGACGAGGTCGTCTCCCAATTAACCCGGCTGGCAACGGATTTGGGCCCAACAGGCTGCGTCGTCGACGTCGGTCAGCCGATTCATCGACAGCGCCGCCAATGCGCTGGACGGCAACGGCGCAAAGCTGCGGCAGACCCTCTCACAGTTCTCCGGTGTCAGCCGGATCCTGGCCAACGGCAGCGGCAACATCGTCGATATCATCAAGAACCTGCAGAACTTCGTCACCACGCTGCGCGACAGCAATCAACAGATCGTGCAGTTCCAAAACCGGCTGGCGACTCTGAGCAGCGTGGTCAACGACAGCCAATCCGATCTCGATGCTGCGCTGTCGGATCTGTCGATTGCGGTCGGCGAGGTGCAGCGATTCGTCGCCGAGACCCGCGACAAGACCGCCGAGCAGGTGCAGCGGCTGGCCAACGTCACTCAGACCCTTGTCGACCATCGGATGGATGTCGAAAACATCCTGCACGCCGCCCCCACCGCATTCGCCAACGGATACAACATCTACAACCCGACGCTCCCGGCGCCATCGGTAGCTTCATCATCCACAACTTCTCCAACCCGGACCAATTCATCTGCGGCGCGATCGGCGCCGTCGAAAACGTCACCGCACCCGAGACGGGGAAGCTGTGCGCGGAATACCTCGGCCCGGCATTGCGACAGCCAACTTCAACTACCTACCCATTCCGCCCAACCCGATGCTGCAGCGCATCGTGCCGCCGGGCAAATCATCTACGCCGAGCCGAATCTGGCCCCCGGCGGTGAACGGGCCGGCCCCGACGCGCCCGAAGCCCCGCCGGCGGTGTCCGCGTACACCGGGCTGAACGAATCGCCCCCAGGAACTGGCAGGACATGTTGATGCCGCCGAAAGTCCGCCGGCGCCAGGCGATCAGCAGCCTGCCGCTCAGGGAGCACCGCACCATGACCCATGAACTAGCGCGGCGAACACTGTCCATCGTTTCAAGCGTGATGATCTCAGTGGCTGCACGTTCCAAGGAATCAACTCGCTGCCACTCCCTGGTGCGGTGGGGCGGGGACCGGGTGCCAACATTTATCACGTTGAGATCGCCAATGTCGGTACACTAGAATCTAATTCGCCCGTGATGATGGCCGACGTCGTGGTGGGCAGCGTCGGCAGAATGCGGGTCAAGGGCGGCCACGCCGACATCGCAATCTCCGTCAGACCCGACGTGTTCGTGCCCGCGAACGTGGTCGCCACCGTCGGACAGACCAGCCTGCTGGGTTCCATGCACGTGGCGCTGAATCCCCCGCTGGGCCAGCGGCCCAAGGGACGCCTCGAGCCTGGCGCCACCATTCCATTGGACAGGACGTCGACGTATCCGTCGACGGAGCAGACCTTGTCGTCGCTGTCGGTCGTGATCAATTCGGGCGGCCTGGGGCAGATCGGCGACATCGTTCACAACTTCAGCACCGCACTTTCGGGCCACGAGAACGACGTCCGCGAACTGTTGACCCGACTAGATCATTTCGTCGGAGTTTTGGATGACCAACGCGGGAAGATCGTCGCGTCGATCGAAGCGTTGAACCGGCTCGCCGAAACGTTCGCGTCCCAGCGCGACGTGATATCGCAAGCGCTGCGCAAAATACCGCCGGCGCTGGAGGTGTTGATTCGTGAACGGCCGCGCCTCACCGCGGCCCTGGATAAACTTCGCATCTTCAGCAACACCACTACCCGGCTCATCAACGATGCTCAGGCCGACCTGGTGAAGAACCTGCAGAATCTCGAACCCACCATCGCCGCGCTGGCCGACGTGGGACCAGATCTCAGCATTCTCGCGGGATACCTGCCGACCTTTCCGTTCACCCAGAACTTCATCGACCGGGCCATTCGGGGAGATTATTTCAATGTGTTCGCCGTCACCGATTTACGGTGCCCCGGCTCAAAAGGACAATGTTTGCCGGCACTCGCTGGGGCGATCCGACGCACCACTGGTGCCCGCCCCGGGCGATCCCTGGTACCATGAACTACAGCTACACCCCATTGAGCCTGGGCGTACCGCCGCCGGCGGCTGGCCGCCGCCTGCCGGCGCCGCGCCGGCGGCACCGGCTTTCGCGGCACCCGACACGAGTCTCATAGCCCCGGTTGACCAGCCGTCATCGCCCGGGGGTCGCTGAATGCTGACACGCTTTGTCCGCATTCAGCTGACGATCTTCACGATCGCGTCGGTGATCGGCATGTCGGCGATGGTGTTTGAGTACGTGCAGGTGCCGACGCTGCTCGGGATCGGCCGGCTCACCCGTGAAGTTGCAGTTGCCCAGCACCGGCGGCCTCTACGGTTCAGCAACGTCACCTACCGAGGCGTGCAAATCGGCAAGGTGACCGCGGTGGGCCCGACGGCAACCGGCGCAGAAGCCACGTTGTCGATCGACACGTCGCCGAAGATTCCGGCCGACGTGCAAGCCTCGGTGCACAGCATTTCCGCGGTCGGCGAGCAATACGTCGATTTGGTCCCGCGCTCCGAGTCAGCGCCATACCTGCGGGACGGGTCGGTGATCGCGTCGCGTGACACGGATTACGCAGCCGGTGGGGCCGATGCTGGATCGCCTGAGCGCGTTGGTCAACAGCATCCCCACAGACAAAGTCACCCAACTCCTTGACGAGTTGTTCCAGGCTTTCAACGGAGCCGGCTACGATCTAGGGTCCCTGCTCGACTCGTGGTCCAAGGTCTTACCGACGCCAATGACACCGCCGACCACACCCGCGCGCTGTTGGACGACGCGGCCCGTCCTGGACTCGCAGGTCCAGTCCAGCGATGCGATGCGGCTTGGGCGCACATCTGGCCGGTTCACCGACCAGCTCGTGACGGACGACTCGCAGTTCCGCACGCTTCTGGAGACCGGACCCGGTTTCACCCACGAGGTTTCCCGGCTTCTCACTCAGCTGAAGCCCACCCTGCCGGTCCTGTTGGCGAACCTGACGACTATCGGTCAGATCGGCGTGACCTACCACCCGGCGCTGGAACAACTTCTGGTGCTGCTGCCTCCGTGCGTTTCGGCCTCCGGCTCCTACGGCCTCACCAACAACCCGATCGGCCTAGCTTGGGCGGCTTACCCTGACTATCTCCGACCCGCCGGCCTGCACCGTTGGATTCCTCCCGCCCTCGCAATGGCGGGTCCCGCCGACACGAGGGAGATGGACACCCCCGACGGTCTGTACTGCAAGCTCCCGCAGAGATTCCCCATCTCCGTGCGCGGCGCGCGCAACTATCCCTGCATGGGTCACCCGGGAAAACGGGCTCCGACGGTCGAATCTGCAACAGCGACAAACCCTACGAACCGCTTGCGCAGCGTCAGCACGTGTTGGGCCCGTATCCCTTGGATCCAAACCTGATATCCCAAGGCGTTCCGCCCGATGACCGGGTGACGCCCTGGAACATTTTCGGCCCGGTTGACGGAACGCCATTGCCACCGGGATTGCCTTTTGGTCCCCCTCCCGCACTTCCGCCTCCTCCACCGATCGAAGTACCAGCACAGCAGCCCGGCACCGACGTCACTGGCAGCCCGCAGGTTGAGCCGAATGCATTGAATTCCAACGGCTCTGCCGCAGCGCCCTCCGTTGCGGTGCTGCATTATGACCGCCGTACCGGCCGCTACGTCACACCTGACGGCCAGCTCTACCGACAGTCCGATCTGGTGCCATCGAAGACGCCGAAGACGTGGAAAGACATGCTCATCACCGCATCTTGACGCAGGTGCGACGAGGGCCGCGCCTACTTCAGACAGCTGCCGGCATCGATTGGAAGGGGAACCCCCGTCACGTAACGTGATTCGTCGGAAGCCAGGTACAGCACCGCGTTGCTGACGTCCACGGCCTGCACCCAGGGGATCGGCAGAATGTGGAAGTTCTGACAGATCGGGGCCATGTCGTCCGGGCCCGGGTTCTCCAGATCGGGACGAAAGGTCCGGTAGGTCGCATCATTGTGCAGCAACGGTGTCGCGACGTGCGTCGGGTGTACCGAATTAACCCGAATCGAATACTGCCCCAACTCGACCGCGAACGAGCGCATCAATCCGACGACGCCGTGCTTGGCGGTGATGTAGTGCCCGACATGCGGGTAAGCCTTCAACCCGCCGACTGAACTTGTCAGGATCACCGATCCACCGCGCCCGCCGGCTTTGAGGTGCGGCACGGCAGCCTTGACCGACTTCCACACCCCGCTGAGGTTGACGTCCATCATCTGCTGCCACCGCGGCTCGTCCATTTCGTCGAGCATGGCGCCGGGGGGTACCCATTCCCGCGTTGGCGACCACGATGTCGAGTCGGCCGAGTTGTTCGACGCCACTATCGACTGCGGCCTTGAGCGCATCATAGTCGCGCACGTCCACCTCGGCGGTCACCACGCGGCGATCCAACGCCTTGATCAGGTCCGCAGTCTTGGCGAGGTCCGCAGGGGTCGACGACGGTTCCATGGTGTTCTCGATGTGCCGGCAGATGTCGACCGCGATGACGTCGGCGCCCTCCTGCGCCAGCCTGACCGCGTGACTGCGGCCCTGCCCGCGTGCCGCGCCGGTAACGAAGGCCACCTTGCCATCCACCCGTCCAGCCACTTTATTTCTCCTCGCCCTTGGCGGATCTAACTTGTTGTCGCACTACATACTTCTGCACCTTGCCGCTGGGGGTACGCGGGGTAGTCGGTCCACCTCGTGCAACTCCTCGGGCCACTTCTGCCGGGCCGCCCCGGCAGCGGTCGAATGGGCGCGACACCTCGATCACAGCGTAGGGCATGCTTGTGACCCGTCCCTGACACGCAGCACCGCGGCCGTGCGCTCACCGAGGCGGGCATCCGGCGCGGCTACCACCACCGCTTCGGCCACCGCCGGGGATGGTCAGCAGCAGCCTCCTCGACCTCGAGCGCACTGATGTTCTCGCCGCCGCGGATGATGATGTCGGCCTTGCGGTCGGTGATGGTCAGATCGCCATCCTCGTCGAGGACGCCGATATCACCGGTGTGGTACCAACCGTCGTCGTCGAAGGCTTTCGCGGTGAGCGCGTCATCGGTGTAGCCCCAGGCACAAATCCGGTCCCCGGGAAAGGATTTCGCCTTCTTCGGTGAGGCGAATCTCCACCCCCGGGGCGTGCGTCCCCGTCGGTGGAGGAGCCGCTTGTCCTCGAGGAGCACTCGCACCCGAGCCGGTGATCGACGGGTGCTCGGTGCTGCGTACGAACGGAAAACGAACTAGTCCCAGGTTGGCCAACCGCTGTGTGACAGACGACCGGGACTGTCGACCCCCCAGCCCGACCGTCGCGAATTTGGAATGCCGGTCCGGTGAAATTCGGATGGTCCATCAGGCTGGTCACGAAATACGGTGGTCCGCCGCCCAATCAGACATGCCTTCGGATTCCATCAAATTCGAGCACGCGACCCGGATCCCAGACGTCGGTCAGGTCGATCGGGGCGCCCTCCAACACGGGGATCAGCAACGCCCCCACCATGCCGATGAAGTGGCCCACCGGGTGTGGCGGTGATCTGCCTGCCGCGGTCGAGGCGGGTAGTTGGCCAACAGCTGGCGGGTCTCGAATCCCAGCGTCTGATGGCTGTGGATCACGCCTTTGGGGTCGCGGGTGGTTCCCGAGGTGAAGGCGATGAGCGCCGGGCTCCCCCGGTCGGTGTGCCAGCTCGCCGGCCATCGGCTCGTCGGCCAACAGCTCCCTCGAAATCCTGAGCCGACCAACCCGACGATCGGGGATGTCCGCGCACAAGTCCGGCTGGAACGTCATGTGGCCGAAGTGCTCGGTGGTGATGAAGACCTTCGGCCGCGCCGTGCCGGGATGATGTAGTGAGTTCCTTGCGACCGTAGAAGTGCACGATCGGCACCACGACGGCGCCCCAGGAACGACGACGCCCAGAACGTCACCGCCGCCTCGACCCAGTTCGGCAGCTGGAAGGCGATGACGTCGCCGGGACCGACGCCGCGAGACCGTAGGCCCGCGGCCAGCCGGCGAGCAATACGCTCGACGTCGCCGAACGTTCCTGTGTAAGGCCGGACCTCCGAATAGATTCGAAAAATCGAATCGGGCTGTGCCGCTAATGCATTGGATAGCTGCGCACCCAGCGTCTCCGCCGTCCACCAGCCCTCGGATTCGTAGCGGTTTCTTAGCTCGGCGGGGATCACCCGACTAGGGGTCACCGCTACCACGTCATATCCAGCGCAACAATTCCAGACCGAAACACACAGTCACAGTAGAACGTCCCTCTTCGTTTCAACAAGGACGAAGTTATTCTCGCGGGAGCCGGGGCACACCGGATACGCCGTCCCAATGACCGTGGCCATCGAACCATTATTCGGGCGCTGGACCGACGTCTGCGACGCGTTGCATTGCGTCCATGCATTCCTGCAGTGCGAACGCGGATCGAACTCGAGATGGTTTGTCGGTTCGCTGTACTTGAGCACGTGACCGGCCGGGATGAAGTAGACCTCGCCGGCGGTGATCACGTCGTCTGGCCGGCTGGTGTTGGGGTACACGGCGGTGATCGATCCTTCGAACACGTAGCCGTAATGGGGACACGGGCACACGCCGCCGGCGAGTCCGCCGATCTTGAGGAGCTCGGTGGTATCAAGGGCGTGCTCCGTGGTCGTGTACCCCACCTCCAGATCTCCCCATTGCACCGACCGGAAATGGTCTTTTGATGCGGCCAACGGCCCCCGCCGGCATTGGGTAGATCGGCTGGCTTGGCGTGCGGCATTGCAGTCACCTTCCTCTGGGTGGTCGAGGTCGATCCCTCGCGGCGTCAGGCTTTCGGGACAACCCGGGACGTTATCGGGGGAAGATCGGCGTAGGTGATGATCCCCGGCGGTCCCGACACGACCGACGGGATCACGTTCACGGCCGGCATCGCGGTCATCAGACGGCCGATCCCGGCCATCCTCCTCGACATGGTCAGGGACTCGATGTTGGCGGGCAGAATGTCGAGGCGCACCGTCACGCAAGGGTTACCGCGCAATTCCAGCGAGAACCCCTGCCCGACCTCCCACGCCGGTTCCAGATTCGAGCCCAGTGTCCAGCGCAGAGCGACTTCGACCACGTCGATTCCAGCCGAGCTGCCGATCCAACGGATGTCGATTCCAGCCACATGACCCTTGCGTATCGGGCGGCCGGGGATGTCGAGATCGGCACCGGCGACGGCGAAGTCGACCTCGCATCGGGTGTCGGTCAATTCGAAGCCGAACAGCTCGGCGATGAGGTCCAGGGAATCGATATCGATGACTGTCGCCTTCTCGATGTCTTCCGCGTGACCTGGGTCGCCCCACCAGGACGCCCCCAACCGAACTCATCCTGATTGGCGTCGGCGGCCCACAGGCTCAGGTCCATGCTTTCCACTACCCGCACGTAGTTCACTTCGGAGGACATGCCTGCTGCCACGGCGGCCAGATAGTCGGTGTGACCGGGGTGGATCCCGGTGCCGAATAAGCTCGCGCCGCCAGCCAGCGCGGCGTTGTGCAACTCGTTGCGTGCTGAGGCACCAATCGAACGCCCGGTTACGAACCCGGCCGTGGTGACGATGTTGATGCCCGCTCGCAGCAGACGTGTCATGTGTTCGAGATCGAGGTGCAGCGGCATATAGAGGACACAATCGGGTTTGAGGTCGATTAATGCCTGGACGTCGTCCGTTGCCAGAACGTCGACCGTGCGATCGAGCCCAATGAGGTCTCCGACGTCGCGGCCAACCTTCTCAGCGCTGAACGCGTAGGCGCCGATTAGGTCGAGGTCTGGTCGTTCGAGAACCGCCTTAACGGCGTGGCGGGCTACCGCGCCGGTCGTCCATTGAACAACCCGTGTGCCGGCCCACCGAATGTCTCCTTTCGCCGACCCCAGAAGGCGGCTCTAGCAGTCGCCAGCCCCCATCTACTCCACGAAGCCCAATCCGTGCAAGACTTTACGCACCTCAGGCAAGAATGACCATATTGTTTTGTGGGGATCATTGATCTCATTTTCCTTCGCTGCGCCACGCGCCCTTGGATCGCTGGACCTCGAAACCGATCCCAGCGCTGCCGCAGATGCAACGGCGCCATGGCGGAGACATGACAGCGGGCCAATCAGGTTCGGGGCCGGACAGCGAGTCGAGATTTCGTTGCTGCCATCAAGAATTCAGCCCTGCTTGGCGGGGTCTTGAGCCCGAATCTCCGGAGCCCACGTGCGGCGGTCGCCCGCATCACGGCCATCGCCAACCCCACACCTCGGCGTGTGGACGGGTACCACATGATCTCGTTTGACGGTGTGGGCAGTCGAGGAGCCGTGATGGCCTGCGCACGGCAGTACTTCAAAATTCCGGATCTGCCGCCGAACCGCGCGCCCCGTCCAGATTCCTTCCAACCGCCCATGGGAACTGCGACGCAGAACGCGTTAGCCATCACGTCGTTGACATTTTCAGCCGCACCCGCCTCAATCCGGCGCGCTACGCGCAGGCCCCGATCGATGTCGGCCGTCCACACCGACGCCGACAAGGCGAAGGTTGAATCATTGGCCAGCCGGATGGCTTCGGCTTCGTCGGCGACCTTGATCACCGGCAGGGTCTGACCGCGTCTCTTCACGGATGCAGGCCATCGTATCGTAGACGTCGACGATCACGGTCGGCTCGAAGAAGGTGCCCGTGCCGGTGGGTTTTCCTCCGGTGAGCACCCTGGCCCCGCTGGCGACGGCGTCGTCGATGTGACGCGCGACGATGTCTCGCTGAGCCGCACTCGCCATAGCCCCGACGTCGAATTGGAAGTGTCGACCGTCATGACCTTGCCGCAGCGACGCGACCTTTGCGGTCAGCTTCTCGACGAACTCGTCATAGACTGGCGCCTCGACATACACCCGCTCAACCGAAGTGCACACCAGGCCGGGTTCGCCAAGTCCCCCACCCATGCCACGCCGTTGACCGCGCGATCGATATCAGCGTCGGCGAGTACTAGCGCGGGGTCCTTGCCGCCAAGTTCCAGGGTGCACGGGATCAGCCGTTCGGCGCATCGGGCGCATTGGGCCGCCCCGTCCGCGTCTAACCGACGAGCTCGCCCGCCGTCGTCGCCGTCGCTCGCGGCGTCGCCGGAGATTTGCCGGCCGGTGCGGCCCCGCGTTCGCCGCGTCTCAGTCCCGGCCTCCAGACCTATTTCGCGCTCGGCCTGATGATGTTGACTTAGTACGGTTTTTCCAGCCCGACGGCAAGGGCTCGCCCCACCGTTAGAGCGCGGGGATAGAGCGTCGCTCGCCCGGTGCCGCTCGACAACGGCGGAAGTTTGCCACGGCATCATGGCCACCCCCACCCGTCGAGCGGCGGTGGAGTTCTCCATCGGCGCGGGGCTGCCGCTCACGGCGAGGAGCAGGCAGACGGGCTGTGTGACCAGACGCAGGTCACGGCCCGGGAACGCTCCACAGTGACCGGCCGTCCTGTGTCCGATCAGGTGGGGCCCGCACCCGCGGCCTGCTCGACGACGAAGCCATCGACCGCTCGACGGTCTCGCCGATCTCCGAGGGCAAGGTCTCGGCGGCAATGTAAAAGGCGTCGGTATATTATGCCGTCGACGTGAAGGTGAGCAACAAATATCAAGAACAACGGGGACCTATAGGCTCCACACGTTCCTGGTGAAGCCGAAGGTCCCCAACGTAGGCACCCACCGTCTGCGCCGATTCCGCGGCAACCCGGCCCACAACCGTGCCGTCTGCCGGATTGGCTACCTCGATGAAGACATCCTCGCTGGAATCAGGGTCAGTCATGGTCTCATCTAACGACATGTGAGCCGGCCATCAGACCAGGTAAATGACCAGAACGGCGGTCCATAGCACCAACAGCCAACCGTCGGTGGCCAAGCGAAGCCAGCGAGGCGCCGTCCTGGCCTCCATGAAATAGCGAATGATCAAGCGGCCCTTGATGAATCCGAGCGCAACCACCGCAACGCTGATCGACACGCTCGCAACGGCCGCCACGCCGGAATGCGCGGGTGACAACCACCAGGTTCCGATGGTGAGGACGCACAGCACGATCCACGTGATCGTCGCCGCCCGAGTGCTTCCTCGCGCAGAGTTCGGGGTAGTAGTCGCCCTGGTCATCGATTCATCTCATCACGTAGAGCAAGCCGAAAATGACTACCCAGAGCAGATCGACCATGTGCCAGTACGTTGCCCCTTGTTCGACGATGGACATCCTTGGCCGCGCTGGGACACGCAGTTCGCGCACGCAGAAGCCCAGAATCAGCAGTCCGAGTGTCACGTGGAAGACGTGTACTCCGGTGAGCACGTAGTAGAACGAGAAGAAGGCGTTGTGCACGGTGTACCCGTGCGTGATCTCGGTCGACCACTCGTAGGCCTTGATGGCGATGAATGCGAGTCCACATACGCCAGCACCAAATAGCAGTCGAACCGCTTGCTCGGGTTGCCCAGCCCGCGCCGCGCACACACCGCGGACCACGAACCAGGAACTGGTGAGCAACACCATCGTGTTGATGACGCCGACGGTGACATTGAGGTGTTGCTGGGCCGCGAGGAAGGCCGCAGGTGCCATTGCGCGGTGCACCATGTAGATCAGGAAGTAGGCACCGAAGATGATCATGTCACCGAGCACCATGACCCACATGGCGCCGTCGCCGGGCAGATGTGGCGCCCTGGTACCCCGTGGTCGGAGACGGGTCGGGAAGAACCGCCGAGGTCGAAGGTGATTCAGTCATTGTTCCTCGCCTTCACTCCGGTGGCCGAGTTCCCGCGGGCTGCTGATCGGTGGCCTTCTTCAACATCAGCCCCTGGCAGTTCAGCCAGATCGCGAAGATCGCGGTGCCCAGCCAGAAGGTCATCGAGCCGTTCCAGGAGAACGGACCAGCGGGCGAGACCCACATCATGGTGGCGAGAATCTCGGTGACAATCTGCCAGATCGTCAGATAGGCAAGCCATTTGGGGAAGATCTTGTTCCGGTCCACCAGAATCGCGATTGCGAACGCGAGATATGCGGTGGAAAAACAGCCCAACGAGCCGTTGAACGACAACATCCCGAGGTCGTACAGGAAGCCGACGACGCGTGGAGCACGGTCCAGGCGCATGGAGGCCGCATCGAAGCAGACAGCGACCAGCAGCATGCCCGGGAGCACCCCCACAGCCATGCCGCCCATATACACGTATGCGAACACCGGACCGGACGTCATCCGCTTCATCTGATATGCCACGTACCCGTTGGCGACGGCTGCCCCGCCGAACGCCACGCAGAGCAGGACCAGCCCGATGCGGATCGTCGTATGGTGCGCCTCGAAGAAGATCTTCATGCCGGCGTAGCCGACGTCTGGACGCGGCGGCGGAATAACCCGAAGCAACGGCACGAAGACGATGCCAAACACGCCGAAGAAGGCCGGGAATATCCAGAAGACAATGTTGAGGTCGCGCTTATTTACCGTTTCCGTTTCGCCTTTTCGTGGTCGGGAGACGAGCTCCCGTGACACTCACTGGAACAGACCTTCGTCGACCGCCTGCCGGTGAACGGTCTTGCGAAGCACGAAGAGCATGACCACGACGAAAGTCCCGAAGGCGATGTTGCGCAACCAGAACGAGATCACGCCGTTCCACGCGAACGGCCCGCAGTCGAAAGCCACCGACAGGGCCGAAGGCGCCATCGCGATGGCCACGAGCAATGAGAAGTGCCCCACCCAACGCGGGAATACCGCATCTGCGCCGTTGTCCTGATAGATCGCCAACGTCAGCATGATGTTCTGTACCAGCGCCATGCCGACGGGCGCGACGAACACCAGCCACCCGAGATCGTTCAGCACCAGCACGATTTCGGGATCACGGTCCGGACGGAACGCCGCGGTGGCGAAGAAGATGTCGGCCAACGCGAAGATCGTCGAGCAGCTGACAGTGGCGCTCAGGAAGACGTAGGCGAACACCTGACTCTGAGTGGTCATCCGCTTCATCTGCACCACGACCACACCGAACATCGGGAGCAGCATGATTCCGCACAGATTGAAGGTCACCATGCCTGAAACGAATCCAGGCCGTGTGAGCGCGGTAGAACGAGGCAACCTCGTCGGCCGACAGCTGCGGGGACATGGACGGTCAGAATCCGGGAAACGAGGTTGGCGATCAGCAGAACTACCAACGAGACGGCGGTGGTCCATAGGGCCATCTGTTGAGTGCGAACGTTCGAGGTACGTGGAATGTCATCAACCCCGGCGATCATCTGCATCGGATCCACTTTCTGATGTCAATCAGTTATTTTGCCCGGCTACAAAGCAACAACTGGCTGGGGCTTGTACACGTTACTCACGTTTCCTGCAGTTCATGGGGCTGTTCTGTCTCGATGTCATGTAACCACGCGAGATGCTCATGCGGAATAGTTTCTGATTAGAATCAGTTTTCTGGACGCGCCGATGCGCCTCCACCCGATCGACGACGATGGACATATTGCCGAGATCCTGAGATGGAAAGCTGGTCATGCCGCGCAACAACGAACCCCGCGGTGGCAAGGGTGAGCGCACCCGGGAGCGGCTTCTTGGCGCCAGCATCGGAGAGTTCAGGCGGGCCGGAGTCGCCGACGCGGACGTCAAGGCGATCGCCGCAGCAGCAGGAGTAGCCCCGGCGACTTTCTACTTCCATTTCCCAACCAAGGAACACGTCTTGGTCGAATTGGAACGTCGTGAAGAGGACCGGATTGCGCTCGAGCTCACTCGGTTCTTCGCGGAATCACACGACTTGCGAGAAACACTCACCCGAATCGTGTCCGCACTGCAGGGCTTGGAGCGCCGTCTCGGCAGCCGGCTGTTCAAAGACTTTCTCGCACTTCACTTCTCGGCTGCCCGGCCGCCAGAGGAAGTCTGGGCCAATCATCCGGTCATCGTGGTCGTCATCGAAGAATTGCGGCGCGCACACAGCCGGTCGGCGATTCCACCCGGCGTCGATCCGTTCTACAGCGGACTATTTTTCCTGGTCGGCCTCTACGCCCTGTTGCTCACCCTGCCCGCAACCGAACCGTTGCGAGAGCAGGTGCTCGAGCAGTACGTGCAAACATCGCTGCACGGCATGCGGATTGCGACAACGGGTGCGGCAGAACGCTGACCGCGTCGTCATAGGCGGGAGGCTGCGCGAGGCGCGAGGCCTCAAGATTCATGGGCCGCTCAAGGCTTATTTGTCGTAGGTTGGCCGCTGCAGGGTTTCTCCCACCAACATCGTCAACATCCTCGGCGGAGAGCCCTCCGCCGAGGCTTTCACGCTCGGCTAATGCGCCCGCAATGTCAGGCGCTGATCTGATCGGGCGTGATGGA
>CAVQSX010000037.1:0-11561 GCA_963715905.1 uncultured Actinomycetota bacterium | reverse complement strand
GTTCTCCACCACAAAGCCTCTCCACCTGCTGGTCGGCCACGTCCTTGGCCCCCAACCACCTCCGGTTCGGTCAGCCCAACGAACCGATTTTGTCTGGTAGCGAGCCATCGCGGGAAGGAAGCGCTCGCGCTGCACAGAAGACCGACCCCATTGCCAGTCAGCCGTGCACACCGTTGAAGGTGGCGATCAGCAGTCCCTGGCGCAAGCTCCATCGCGATCATGCTGTCGAGGAGTTAACGGCGTCCACCGCAGCCGAAGCCGTGGTATGGCTGGCCGGCAACGCCCAGTTCGCGCATCCCCGGAAACGATCTCGAATGGGAAGGTGACACGCGACCAGTGCTCAAGCAGAACCGGCGCCACATCGGTCATCATGAATTTGCGCACCGCATGCAAGCAGACAACGCTCTTCGTCGGTAAGCAGGTGCTCAAACGAGTAGAAATCCGACCTGTCGAAGTCGTTGTCGCTCATGGCCGTTCTCCGGGATCGCCCAGAAACTTCTCGATGACGGGCGCGAGTTCGGCGGCGTTCTGTACGAGGTCGATATGGCCGCCGTTGTGCAGATGAAGCCGCGAGTGGGGCAGCAGCGCGTTCATGATGTGGGCGTTGATCACCGGGATGATCGGGTCGTCGGTGCCCGCCACGATCAAGGCCTCTTGTCGCACCGCAGGCAACGCGAACAGGCTGGTCCAGACCGAGCCCGCGAGCAGTTGGTGCAGGTAGCCGATCTTTGATCCGGCGTGTAGCTGCCGCACGAACAGGCGCGCCACCTCGTCGCCGTGCGTGCGGACGCTACCTCCATACAGTTCACCGGCAATGGATGCCGCGTAGCCGGGGTCGGAGAACCGGCGCGGGGTAGCCATCTTCGCCAGGACCCTCGGGTGGGCCGGCACCATGAGCAATCCGGTACCGGTCGCCACCAGAACTAAGCGCCGGCACCGGCGCGGATTCTGGAAGGCGAACTGCTGCGCAAGGGCCCCGCCCCAGGACAGCCCGAGCACGTCCACCACGCCGATTTCCAGCTTGGACAGCAGCCGGCCCAGCACCCAGGCGAGGTAGGGAAATCCATAAGGAGCAATGGATGTCGGTGATCCTCCAGTCCCGGGAACGTCGAACCTGATCACCGTGGTGTCCAACTGCTCCACCAGCGGATCGAGCACTTCCAGGCTGGCCCCGATGCCGTTGCACAGCACCAGCGGAACGCCGGATCCGGGGCGGACGTTCACCCGGATCCGCTGACCGCCGGCCGTGACGTAGCGGTGTTCGCCAACAGTGCTCACCGTTGTCAGCCGGCGCGCGGCTTTCACTTTTCCATCACATAACCGCCCGGGGCCGGACCGAGCGGCGGCAGTCCTTCACAGCCAAGCGTTTTCGGCGCATCGACATCCGGGCCGCTGCGCTCGGCCAGCCAGCTGACGTAGTCCGGCCACCAGGAGTCACTGGACTTCTGAGCGGATTCCAGCCACTCTTCCGGATCTTCTGGACCGTCCAGGCCGACCGGCCCAGCCCGGAATGACGCCTTGGGATTGCCGGGCGGGTTGACCAGTGCCGCGATGTGACCACTTGTCGATAGCACGTAGCGGTTGTCCTTGCTGCCGAGCAGGCGCGCGCTGCGGTAGGTGGCCTGCCACGGAGATATGTGGTCGGCGACGCCGCCGATGACGTACGCGTCCGAGGTGATCTTGCCCAGATCGACCGGGCTGCCGAGCATGCTGACCGCGCCGGGAGTGACAAGCGCGTTGCCCAGCCCCATCAGCACCATGTCGCGGTGTAGGGCGGCGGCCATCCGAGTCGTGTCGGCGTTCCAGAACAACACGTCGAACGGCGCCGGCTTGCGGCCCTGCACATAGTTGTTCACGACGTACCGCCACACCAGGTCGGTGGGCCGTAGCCACGCGAACATCTCCGCCATGTCACGCCCGTCGAGGTAGCCCTTTCTGGCCGAAACTCGAATCGCCGCGTGTGCCGCGCGCTCGCTCATTGCCGCGGCCGCAAAACCGGCCCGATTTTCATCCAGCACGGTGACCGCCAAGCTGAGGCCGGCGATCCGATCACCCGCACCGATGTTGCCGAGATGGGCCGCGACCATCGCCGCGAGAATGCCGCCCGAACAGGTCGCCAGTAGGTGTGTGCTGTCCGTTTCCGTGATGGTCTGTACCGCATCCATTGCCTCGATGATCGCCGCCCCGTACGCGTCGAAGCCCCAATCACGATGGCGGGCTTGTGGGTTGCGCCACGAAATGACGAACACCTGCTGGCCCTGCTGCACGAAGTACTCGATCATGCTGCGCCCCGGCGCGATGTCCATGATGTAGTACTTGTTGATCACCGGCGGCACCATGAGCAACGGAACGGCGCGCACCTTAGGTGTCTGCGGTGCGTATTGAATCAGTTCGAACATCGAGGTTTGCAGCACCACCGCACCCTTGGTGATCGCTAGCCCCCCTGGGTCCTCGCCAACTACGAACGCGTCGGGCTCGACCATCGCCGGCACCCGAGGTTTCGAAAGCATGTCTCGGGAAAAAGCTTTCACACCTCGCAGCGCGCTCAGGCCGCCCGTGTCGATCAGCGCCTTCCAGCCGAGCGGGCTGAGCAGCGGATTGTTGGTCGGTGCCAAGCCCTCGACCAGGTTGTCCATCACGAACCGCATCTTCTCGCTGTCACGCCAATCCAGCTGCGCGTCGTCGAGTAGACCCTCGGCGGTCTCAGCGCCCGCCAGATAGCCCTGCATGATCCGATGCAGCAGCGGATTCTCCTGCCAGGCAGGGTCGGTGAAGCGTTTGTCAGCTCGCGCTGGGGCACGGTGGGACTTACCCGCCGCGATCGCGCTGAGTTCGCGAGAAAGGGTGCCGACCCGGTCGGCCACGGCACCCGGGTGCTGCGCGAGGTGGGCGCCGAACCGGGCCCAGGTGGTGTTCGGCATCATTCGGCTGGCGAATGGCTTGGTGGCGCTGGTCAGGAGCAGGTCGAGTGGGGCTGCCAGTTCGTCGGCTTTGGCCGCTGGAACTAAGGCTTTCGGCGCGGAACCCATGATCATTGTGTCCTTTCAGTTTCGGGGAACCGTGATGTCGCGCTTTTGGACCTTGCCGGTGGGGCCCTTGGGCAGCGCGTCAACGAGCCAGACCTGGCGGGGATACTTATATGCGGCCACCCGGGCCTTCACATAGTCGCGCAGCTCTTCCGGAGTCACTGTCGCGTCTTTTTTGAGAGCGACTGCGGCTCCTACCTCCTCACCGAGGGAGTCGTGCGCGATGCCGATGACGGCGGCTTCGGCCACCTCCGGATGCTCGTAGAACACTTCCTCGATCTCGCGCGGGTACACGTTGTACCCGCCGCGGATGATCATGTCCTTGGTGCGGTCGACGATGTAGAAGTAGCCGTCCTCGTCGACGCGGCCCACGTCGCCCGTGTTGAGCCACCCCTCGGGAGTGATGGTGGCCTTGGTTGCATCGGGCAGGTTCCAATAGCCCTTCATCACGTTGTGGCCACGGATCTGAATCTCGCCGGTCTGCCCTTGTGGCACCTCGACGCCGTCCAAGTCGACTACCCGCATCTGGACGCCCTCGATCGGGGTACCGATCGAACCAACCTTGCGCTCCCGGTGCGGATGGTTGAACGCGGCCGCCGGAGAACTTTCAGAAAGTCCGTAACCCTCGAGAACGGCGCAGCCAAAAGCTTTTTCGAAATCGGCGAGAACCTGAACAGGAAGTGCCGCACCGCCGGAGACACAGGTTCGCAGACTGCGCGTCGCCGCCGGCGAAGCCTGATCTGCCACGGTCAGTAGCGCCGAGTACATCGTCGGTACCCCCTGGAACACCGTGACTGCGTCCCGCTGGATCACCTCGAGGGCCTTGCCCGGCTCGAACCGAGGTATGAGCGTCAACGTCGCGCCGGACAGAACCGAGCCGTTGAGCCCGCAGGTCAGGCCGAAGACATGGAACAGCGGCAAGCAACCCATCACCACATCGTCCGGACCGGTCTCGACCAGGGTGCGCACGCTGACCTCGGCATTGCGGCCCAGGTTGGAGTGGGTGAGCATCGCGCCCTTGGGCTTGCCGGTGGTGCCGGAAGTGTGCAGGATGACCGCGACATCGTCGTGGCCACGTTCCACCGGTGCATCCTGGCGGGGCAAGTCGGCGATCAGCTCGGCCAGCGCGGCATCATCGACCAGCCAGCAGTGAGCGCCCACTTCGTCGGCGCCGGCGGTGGCTTCGTCGGCGAAAGCGGGAGCCGCGAATAGCGCTTTGGCGCCGCTGTTGGACAGGTAGTAGGAAACCTCGCGGAATTTGAGCAGTGGGTTCATCGGAACGGCGACGGCACCGCGGTACATGATGCCGTAGAACACGATGGCGAAGGCGGGCGTGTTAGGCAGCATCACCCCCACCCGATCGCCCGGCTCGACGCCGGCCTGCTCCAGGAGCGTGGCCACCCGCGCGGCCGCAGCGTCGAACTCGGCGAAGGTGAACTCGAGATTCTCGCAACGCAACGCAACGCGTTCGGGGTGGCGATGTGTTGATGCGATCAGATTGGCGCTTAGAGCGGTCATGGTCTGCCTCCGAATGGTTGGTGCTGCTGGTTTCCATCATCATCAGGGCGTCCCCGCACCACAATGTCGAGGAAAACAACAAGAAGATCGGCTCGATGTGACCATCCACATCAAGCAATTTCCGGAATAGGGTTCGGGGTATGAGCGTGGCATCGAAAGCCGGCAGCGACCAGCGAGGCGCCGCCCCTGATCCGCACATCGCCGAGCTCGGCAAGCTGATGCTGGCCCGGGCCGCAAAATTGGGAAAAGGAATGGCCGATCTGCTCTGCCGGGAGATCGAGGCATACCGCGACGGCACGGTCGTCGCAAAAGATCAGGTAGCCCAAAGCTGCGTGGCAAACGTGACCTTCATCTTCGACTCGCTCGCCGGGAACGTGGACGTCGACGTGTCGCCCGCCGAGCACACCGGCACCGCGCGCGCGCTCGCGGGCGTGCCGCTGCCCGCGGTCATGACCGCCTACCGGATCGGATTCCGATTCATGTGGGAACAGACCATCGCCACTGCGCGCGCCGCCGCAATACCCACCGACTCCATCCTGGATGCCACCGCACGGGTCTTCATTGCGCAGGACATCTTCACCCAAGCGATGAGCGCCGCCTATCGCCAACAACTGACAGCCCAGATCCTGGAGCGGGAGGAAGAGCGATCTGCGTTGGTAGAGGCGCTGCTGTACCACCGGATCACCGATGCCCAAAGCCTTTGGGAAGCAGCAGATCTGCTGCGGCTACCCACCTCAGGACCCTATGTCGTGGTGGCGGCGGAGCTGCCGGCGATCGGGAAGCTCGGATTACCGACAATCGAAAACAAGCTTTCGCTCCGCGACATCCGATCGGCGTGGCGGCTGTTGCCCGACTTACAGGTCGGCATCGTCCATCTGCGGGGCCACGCGAAACCGGCCGCCCTCGGCACCCTTGTCGAGGTGCTCCGGCAGGCCGCGACCGCCCGAGTCGGTATCAGTCCGCCGTTTCACGAGTTGGCCGAAACCAGCGACGGACTTCGATTCGCCCGGCTCGCAGTCGCCGGAAAGTCGTTGGCCGACTCGCTCGTCACCGTCTTCGACGACACCCCGCTTGCCGTCGCGGCGGTCAGCGCCCCCGCCGTGATGGCGAAGATCAGGTCAGCGGTGCTCGGGGCGCTGAACTCGTTGCCGGACGAGGAACGCATGTTGCTGCTCAATACGTTCCGGACTTGGGTGGAGGCCGGCGGGTCCGCCAACGAGACCGCCGCGGCAATCTATTGCCACCCGAACACCGTGCGGCATCGCCTGCACCGCATCGAGGAACTCACCAGCCGATCACTGTCCCGGCCGAAGGATCTCGCCGAGCTGTGTCTGGCTTTCGAGGTCGAGCGGCGACTGCCTTAAGCCGTGTGCGCCTTCAGCCGGTGCCGAACCTGCAGTGCGTTGATGACCTCCACGATGCCGATGGCGATCAGCCACCAACCGGCAACCAGGGTCAGGATCGGGACCGAACGGATCGGAGAGATGATCAGCACTCCGCCGCCGATTATCGTCACCACGCCAACGAATGCCTGCCAGCCCCGTCCGGGGACGCGGTCGAGGGCTAGAGCCGCAGTCAGCAGAGTCGCCCCACGAAAAAGCCAACTGATGCCGATCCAGATGGCCAAAAACACGATCGAGTCGTAGACGTTGCGGAAGCAGAAGAACCCCAGTACCAGCGACACGGCGCCGGTGAGGAACTCCAACACCCTCATTGCAGGGCCGGAGTGCGTGGCGAAAGCCGCGACCATATAGCCGAAGCCGGACGCCACCAGGTAGATGCCGAACAAGATCCCCGCCACTACCCATGTCGGGCCAGGCCACGCCAACACAATGACACCCAGGGTGACAGCCAGGACGCCAATCAGCAGAAGCATCTGCCACGCGCTGCGGGCAAGCTGATGCAGTGGACCTTCGAAAGCGGTCTTTTCATCGCTAATAGTCATTCGCTCATCATTCGCCACATTTGGCGTCAAGGAAATGTCCGCAGCGACACAATTGCGCATCGTCCGCAGTTGTCGCGAACAACGTTGCGGCGAAACTGCTGGTGTATGACGCGCGGACGCGCTGATGGAACACTTCCGCGACGCTTTGTCTCCCGGAGACAACAGCTTGCCGCAAGTTGGTCGGTCAAGGACATCGCCGTGGTGCGACGACGGCGATAGGTTTCAGCTCGAATACCGCACCACGCTCCCGCGAATCATTGTCGTCCGTACGAATCATCTGGTGCCACAGCATATTCAGTCACAAGTTAGGTGAATCCATGTTCCTGCCCACCCTCATCATCCTGATGGTCTTGTCTCCCGTACTCCTGCCGGCGGTCATCACCGTTGTCCACATTCTCACCGGCCAGGCGCGGACTTCCACCCAAGATCGCGTTGCGGCGAACTTCCCGCGGCGCACCACATCCCCGCATCTAGCCGCGCCCGCCGCCGCGTAGTTCGTTGATCATTTCGCCTGCACAGCGGCCTGCAGAACGACAGGGCCGTACCAATGGCACACCAGCAACGCCAGTTCTACGTCGAGCCGATCTTCGGGACGATGGGAACAGATTTCGCTGCCGCGCCGGGCAACGGCACGACCCACCCGATATTTCACCGTGTTGAAGTGCAAATTGAGTTCCTCGGCCGCCACCTTGTAGCTGGAGCCGCAGCCCAGAAACACCCGCAGCGTCTCACGCAACCGCGCGTCGCTCTCATCGTCGCCCGCGAGATCACCCAGCACCTCGGCTACCCACACCCGGATATCGGCAATGTCGCCGTTCAGCAGCCCCGCAATCGATACACCGGGATCGGTTGCCGCGATCACCGTCGGCTCGCGCTTGCCGACCATCGCTACGCGGTGGGCGCTTTCGGCCTCTCGATGTGACTGGCGAAAACCCTCGACGCCGGCGGCCACCCTCCCGATTGCCACGCTCGGCGAATCGGGACGCGTCCCGACGAACTGGCGGAGTTTCACTGCGACGTCGGCCACGTCGCCTGTCAATGCCCGGTACGGCAGCCAACCCCATCCGCAGGTTCGATCGGCGGCGACGAAAAGCGAGCCGGCGCCCGCACCCGCCGCTTCGCCCAGTTCGCGAAGAAATCGTTGCAGCCCGGCAAGTTCCTGGCCGTCAGTGCTCGCTTCCGGGTACCAGAGGACGAGCGCGAGGTGGTGCCACCGCAGTGGATAGCGGATCGACCTAGAAGCCGCATCGACGTCAACGGGCTTGGTTGCGGCCAGGATTTCGCGCACCCGCAGGGCGCGAACGCTGTTCTGGTTCTCCAGCCATCGTTCGCGTTCGTCTTCGTAGGCGGCGACCACTTGTTGCGAAATCCAGTCGATGTACTCGAACAGCGTGGCGGTGATCGCCTCGATGACCGAGTACCGCATCTGTTCTGAGATATCGAGCGCCCGCACTTCGGTGAACACCAGCTCGTTCATCAGCCGCTGACCGAGCCGATAGGCGCGAACAAGCGCATTCACCGGCACCCCGTGTTGCGCCAATCGCCGCGCGTATTCCAGGGCTGCGGTGGGCGCCTCAACCCGCTCAACGGCTATGTCATAGCGCAACGCACGCAGAATCGTATCGACGTTGCCCTCGACGCTGGGTCCCAGCAGTTCTGTGATTCGTTCGTCACCGCGCAACTCCGGGATTTGGAGTTCCAGGGACCCGCGCATCCCCGACGCCAAGTCCGCCAGCCGAACGTGCAAGCGTTCGGCGGTCTCAGCGACGTGGCGGCTGACTTGAACCTCGTCCTCGAACTGCGTTTTCGCCACGCTCTTGACGGTAGACCTCGCTGTCAATGCCGTGTTGCCGAATCGCGCGGTCAACAGTTGTCTTCCGGCGACAACACCGGCACGCATTTTCGTCTGGCGGCCACTGTTTTGCGGCACGCCCAATTCCTAATGTTGCGGCTAATTCAGTCGATCCCGAAGACCAGCAGCAAAGGAGCCACCGCCATGGGGTTCACCAAGCCGTATTTCCCCGATGTCGATCCGGACACTTTCCTGAAAAAGCCATTGATGGAACGAATGCGGATCCTGGCCATCGATTGGGCCGAGAACGGCTTCGGCTCACCGAAGATGATCCATACCATCTATATCGTCAAGCTCGTCGTGCTGTTCGCGGTTGCCGGCATCACCGTCGCGACGGCGACGTCGGGGCTGCCTGCCTTCTGGCACGTGACCGAATGGTGGAACCAACCGATCGTCTACCAAAAGATCATCGTGTGGACCGTGCTCCTCGAGGCCATTGGTGTGGCCGGCTCCTGGGGGCCGCTGGCCGGCAAGGTCAAGCCGATGACCGGCGGCATTCTGTTCTGGGCCCGACCTGGAACCATCCGGCTGCGACCATGGAAGTGGGTCCCGTTCACCAATGGCAACCGGCGAACCTGGCTCGACATCGGGCTCTACCTGGCACTGCTGGTGAGCCTGGCCATACCGCTGCTGTCGCCGGGCGTGCATAGCGATTCGCTCTCGAAAGCATTGCCGGACAACATATCGGGCTTGATCAATCCGGCCCTGCTGGTCGCGCCAATTGCGCTGCTGGTGCTGAACGGGTTGCGCGACAAGACGATCTTCCTGGCCGCCCGTGGCGAGCAGTACTTGCCGGTCCTGGTTTTATTCGCGGTATTGCCGTTCGTCAACATGATCATCGCGTTGAAGACGGTGATCGTGGTGGTGTGGATCGGTGCCGGCTTCTCGAAGTTCGGCAAGCACTTCGCCAACGTCATTCCGCCGATGGTCAGCAATACGCCGATGGCGTTCAAATGGATCCGGCGGGCGCACTACCGCGACTTCCCGCGCGACCTGAAGCCATCGGGGCTGGCGAACTTCATGGCCCACGTCAATGGCACCACGGTCGAGATCGCGGCCCCGCTGATCCTGTTCTTCTCCACAAACAAGTGGGTGACGCTGGCTGCGGTGCTGTTGATGGTGGGGTTCCACCTGTTCATCGTCTCGACATTCCCGCTCGCGGTGCCGCTGGAATGGAACGTGGTCTTCGCCTACACCACGGTCTTTTTGTTCCTCGGCTTCCCGAACTGGAACGGATACGCGCCCTGGAACATGACGCCGCCCTGGCTGGCCCTGATCATCGCGGCCGTGCTGCTGTTCTTCCCGATCCTGGGCAATCTGCGACCGGACAAGGTGTCCTTTCTACCTTCGATGCGTCAGTACGCGGGCAACTGGGCCTCGGCGGTGTGGGCCTTCGCACCCGGCTCCGAGCAGAAGCTGAATAGCGTCACCCGCTCGGCGTCCAACCAGATCGACCAGTTCGTTGCCGCCGGCTACGAGCCGCAGTGGGCAGAGATCACCCTGCAGAAGACCATCGCTTGGCGAAGCATGCACAGTCAGGCTCGTGGCCTGTTCTCGCTGCTATTGACGCACCTGCCTGACATCGACAGCCGCACGGTGCGGGAAGGTGAATTCGTCTGCAATTCGCTGATCGGATTCAACTTCGGCGACGGTCATCTGCACAACGAAGAGCTGATCCGTGCCGTGCAGCGCGAAGCCGAGTTCGAGCCCGGCGAATGCGTCATCGCCTGGGTGGAGTCCGAAGCCCTGGGCAGCGGCGTCCAGCAGTACCAGCTGATCGACGGCGCGCTCGGGGTGATCGAACGTGGCACCTGGAAGGTGGCCGACGCCGTCGCCGAGCAGCCCTGGCTGCCCAACGGCCCCATCCCGATCGACGTAACCTGGTCACTGAGCGGCACCAAGCGAGGAGCCGCCAAAGTTCAAGACCAAGATCACGGTCACGGAGCGCTGGCATGAGCACCGCACTAGTGGTAGGCGGCGGCCCCAACGGGCTCGCCGCCGCCATCTCCTTGGCCGCCGAAGGCGTACAGGTCACCGTGCTGGAGGCCGCCGACGAAGTCGGCGGTGGGGCCCGCAGCAGCGAAGCGATAATCCCTGGTCTGCTGCACGACCACTGCTCGGCGATACATCCGATGGCCGTCGGCTCCCAGTTCTTGACCGGCTTCGACCTGCAGCGGTACGGCCTCTCGTGGCGCTGGCCAGAGATCGATTGCGTCCACCCCCTCGACGGCGGTGGTGCCGGGGTGCTGCACCGCTCGGTGGAGCAGACCGCGGCCGGCCTGCGGAGCGACGGGGCGCGGTGGCGGCTCGCGTTCGGCTACTCGGCGGCCCGGTTCGACGTACTCAGCGATGACATCATGCGGCCGCTGCTGCGGTTCCCGCACCATCCCTTGATGCTGGCCCGATTTGGTGCGCCCACCGTGCTCCCGGCGTCCGCATTTGCCCGGTTCTTCCGTACCGACGAAGGGCGGGCGCTGTTCGGCGGTGTTGCGGCCCATGCCTTCCGCCCGCTGCACTATCCGATGACCTCCGCCATCGGCACGGGCATCATCGCAGCCGGGCACCGGCACGGCTGGGCGGTGGCCCAAGGCGGATCGCAGTCGATAACCAACGCCATGGTGGCGTTGCTGGGCGATCTGGGCGGCAAGATCGAGACCGGTGTTCGGGTGCAGACGGCCTCGCAATTGCCGCCGGCGGACGTCACCATGTTCGACCTGGCGCCACGTGCGGTCGCCGGCATCCTGGGAGACCGCCTTCCGCGCCGAGTTTCCCGCGCATTCACCAGGTTCCGGCGCGGCCCCGGCGCGTTCAAAGTCGACTTCGCCGTCGAGGGGGGCGTGCCGTGGATGAACCCGGACGCTCACCGGGCCGGCACGGTGCATCTGGCCGGGACCTACTCTGAGCTTGCCGCAACCGAGCGGGAGATCCATGCCGGACGCATGCCCGAGCGGCCGTTCGTGCTGGTTGGTCAGCAGTATCTGGCCGACCCGCAACGCTCTGTGGGCAACACCCACCCGGTGTGGAGCTATGCGCATGTCCCCAACGGCTACACCGGCGACGCGACCGAGGCGATCATCGCCCAGATCGAGCGGTTCGCCCCAGGTTTCCGGGAGCGGGTCGTCGGCCGGACAGTTCGCTCGACGACCCAGATGGCCGCCTACAACCTCAACTACGACGGCGGCGACATCATGACCGGCGCCAAGGATATTCGGCAGCTGAC
>CAVQSX010000036.1:0-70206 GCA_963715905.1 uncultured Actinomycetota bacterium | reverse complement strand
CCGCCTCGGGCACGTCTGACATGTCGAAGGGGTCGAATTCCAGACGCAGCTCTTTGTTGGTGGCCGGCCCACGAACTGCCGCGGAAGCCGAGAGCAGGCGGGAGGGTCTGATGACTCCGAACCACGCCGGTGGGTCAGGGACCTCGACGCGGCCTTTTGCTACTTCGAGTGACTCGTAGACGGTTGCGGTGCTCGGTACCTAGTCGGGGCAAAGCATTGCTGCGAGCGGGAACTCCCCGGCAAGCCCTGCAAGCACTCGGTGACCTTCGACTGCCAGGTAGCGGCGTGCAACCGAGGGACGTCCTCGCAGAGCCTTCACCCATTTCTGATCCAGGCTCCCGGCACCAAGCAGGGCGCTCTGCAGCACGATCTCGCGGCGCTGTTCTGCATCCGGTCGGCCTGCCGAGACGAATATGACCTGCCCGTCCGTGTGGGCAACCTGGCCTTCCGGTGCCTCCGCGATAGCGACAGACCGCCCAGCGATGAAAGTGGCGAGAAGTCGGAATCGGTTAGGGGACCCCAGCTCGGAGTCGGTCACGTCCGGGGCAGGACCGCATCGACGAGTTCGCCGAGCGCTCGGACGACATCTTTGTCGTCCGAGAGAACCTGGACGACGGCCGACTGGACGGCACTGCGCAGGCTGAGCCCTTCTGCGAACAAGCCGCCGGCCAGGATCAACATCCGGGTGGAGGACACTTCGCGCAGCGGTGAGTTATCCAGGTTTCGGATGGCGTTACCGAGCTTTACCAAGGAACGCGCAGTCCCGGAATCGATCCCGGCTTCGTAGGCAACCACCTCAGCCTCGGTCTCGGCGGGCGGGAAGCCGAGTTCGATGGCAACGAAGCGCTGACGGGTCGATTCCTTGAGGTTCTTCAGCACGCTCTGGTAGCCCGGATTGTAGGAAATCACTAGCTGGAACCCTGGCGCCGCCGGCAATGTCGTACCAAGTCGATCGACCGGGAGCTCGCGGCGGTGATCGGCGAGCGGGTGGATAACTACCGTGGTGTCCTGGCGGGCTTCGACCACCTCATCCAGATAGAAAATGGCGCCCTCTCGCACGGCCCGGGTCAGGGGCCCGTCCACCCAGACCGTTTCTCCGCCCTTGAGCAGGAAACGGCCCACCAGATCCGCCGACGTCATATCCTCATGCCCCGCAACGGTAATCAGATCGCGGTCGAGCCCGTGGGCCATCGCCTCCACGGAAGCGTCTTTCCGCATCCGGTGGGGCCCTTCAACAGAACCGGCAGACCGCGGCGCGCCGCCGCGCCAAAGACCTCCACCTCATCGCCGACCGCCCGGTAGAACGGTGCGCTGGAAGTAGATTGGACTGGTTGACTATTGGCCAGCACGTCAGTTCCCGCCCCGGAAAGGAACAACTGGTGGAGGCTCCTTGCCATCAGGAAGAACGAGTTTTCCGTCGGTGTTGACGTAGCCGGAGCGTTTTGTCGGCATCGGCAGAACAGGATTGGGGCACGGTTGATCGGTTCCGTCGCCGCAGATGCCGCCGTTGAGGTAGGAACGCTGTTGGACATCGGCGGGCCAGGGGTCAGCATGCATTGCGAGCCATTGTGCGGGGAGGTTGTAGAAAAAGAAGAAGCATGCGCTCACGGCGGCGAAGATCGCCAGGAACCGGACCATTTGCCCCTTGGCGAATCCGCCTCGGACGCGGTCTAATCCGCGCTCGGCAACGGTCCGGCCGCGGTCATCAATGAAGTAGCGTAGACAGCAAAGCGCGGTCAGCACACCGCCCCACATCAGCCCTTCGTAGACGGGCCATTGGTAATAGGTGCCGGCATTAATCGACACCGCCCGAATCGCCCCGGGGTAGACGTAGAACCCGATGGGCAAGAAGATCAAACCCTCCATGACGAAGTCGAGGAGGATGTTGAACGCGAAGGTCACGCTGATCAACCGCATATTACTGAGACCGGGCCAGCGCGCCTTGGCCTTGCGCATCACCCAGCAGCTGATCATGACCATCAGTAGATTTCCGAATGAATACCCTGGCACGTTCGTTAGAAGTGGTTCCACGACCTGATGGCCCGGCACCTCCGGCGATACCCATCCGGGAATATTCGATGACCAGGAGCCGCGGTTGGGCATCCACGTGTTGTAGGTACACCAGGTGTTCAGGTAGTTGAGCAATGGATCTTGGAAGAACATCAGGCCCATCGACACCATGAGCATGCCGTCGAGGGTGAACCGCCGCTCGCGGCGCCACGGCCGGATGATGAACCACCACAGCGCAATCGGCAGGCCGATCCAGGCCCCGACCGCATTCGCGATGAGCGGCACTTTCATGTACATCGGCGGATCGCCGGGGCCTGACGGCACCCGCTCGAAATAGGGCCCGGTGATCCAACTGATCCATACGTATAGCTGCAGCGCGAGGAGTGCCCCGCCGGCGGCCGCCCAGATCGTGACGGGTTTGACTTTGGACTGAGCGTCATCGCCGATTAAGGCCGAGCCGTCGAGCGACTCGGTAACAGTGGGGGCACTCTTCGTGTCCGACAGTTCTGTCATGACGCGGCCTCCTTTTGAATTGTCTTACAGCGCATGCGCATCCGACTGATCGACAAAATTCACTTGCCTCGCTCGAGTGGAACGGTCGTGGGAAGCTTCACGCCCGGCGGAAGTACCAGCTGGCCGTTCTGATTGATGTAGCCTGAGTGTTTGTCAGGAATCGGTAGAGCGGGATCGGGGCAGGGCCGGTCAGTCCCGTCTCCGCAGATACCCATCAAGAAGTAGGAGCGCTTCAGGAGGTCCTGAGGCCACGGATCTTGGTGCATGGCGAACCACTGCGCTGGAATGTTGTAGCAAACGAAGAAAAACATGCTGCACGCCGCGAAGATGGCCAGGAAGCGCGTGAGTTGCTGCTTGGCGAAGCCACCCTGGACACGGTCGAGTCCCCGTTCAACGAACGTGCGGCCACGATCGTCGGTGAAGTAGCGCAGGGCGCACAGACCTGCCTGGACCCCTCCCCACATGATCCCTTCGTAAAGTGGCCACTGGTAATAGGTATCGGCATTGATCGACAGAGATCGGATTGCACCGGGGTAGGTGAAAAGCCCCATCGGCATGAGGAACAGGCCCTCGATGAAGAAGTCGAAGAAGAACGTCCATACGATCAAGACGCCGATCAGTCCGATGTTGCTGATGTTCGGCCATCGCGACTTTGCGCGCCGCATGACCCAGCAGCCAAGCATCGTGCAGAGCAGAACTCCGAACGAGTAGCCCGGTGCGTTCATCAAGACGGGTTCAGCCATCATGCGGCCCGGTTCCCCGAACGACATCCACCCCGGAATGTTCTGCACCCATGAGCCGCGGTTGAACATCCAGGTGTTGTAGGTGCTCCACGTGCTGATGTAGTTCAACAGCGGATCCTGGAAGAACAGCAGACCGCAGGCCACCAAGAGCATGCCGTCAAGCGTGATTCGCCGCTCCCGCCGCCAAGGCCTGATGATGAAGTAATAGAGGCTGGCCGGCAGGCCGACGACAATCACGCCCGTCCAGGTCATGAGAATCGCCTTCATGTACATCGGCGGATCGCTCGGCCCGGTTGGCACACGCTCGAAATTGGGTCCGGTGATCCAACTGATCCACACGTACAGCTGGAAAGCCAATATGGCGCCGCCGATGATGGCCCAGATCCGAACGGGCTTGATGGGAGACTGAACCTGCGCGCCGAGCGATGCCGCTCCTGGAAGCGACTCGGTAACAGGGGGCGCGGTCTTCTTTGACGGTGCGCTCATGGCACTGGCTCCTTCTGCGTCTCGCTAGTACAGCGCTCACGTATCCGCTCGACCAGCGGATACGCATCGGCTAAGAGCTCAACATTCGGGCTCGTCGTTGTCGTCTTCGGTCGGCGGGGCAGTCATTGATCACAGTCTTTCGGCCGCCACGTCGCCGCTAACATACCAGTCAGTATCTCAAAGATGAAGCGGTTTCTGAGATTCCCTGGCACAATCGCTGGCATGGTTGAGCGTTGGACGCGGGAGCGACGCCTCGAGCACACCCGTGCGCTTCTCCTGGATGCCGCGGAGGAGGTGTTCGCCGAGAAAGGATTCACGTCAGCAACTCTCGACGACATCGCACATACAGCGGGCTACACCAAAGGCGCCATTTACAAGCACTTCGCCGCGAAAGAAGATCTGTTCTTGGCGGTAAGCGACCGGTACTGGCGCCGGTACTTCGACAATTTCGCCGAAGTGCTGTCGGCGGCGACCGAGCTGGGAGCGCGCGAACTCGACGACATTGCCCAGCGCTGGCGCCAACTGAGCATCGACCGGGGCGCCGAGCACGCCGCGCTGGGCCACGAATTCACCCTCTATCTACTTCGAAACCCCGACGCGCGGGAACGGGTGGCCGCCAAGAGATCAGAGGTTGTCGAGGCGCTCGGGAAGTTCATCGTCGAGGGCATCGAACGGCTCGGCGCAGCCCTTCGGATCCCGCCAATGACGTTCGCCCAAGTGCTCGTCGCCACCACTGACTCCGTCATGCTGGGAAGCCAACTCGATGACGTCGACCTTTACCGGCCGATTCTCGAAATGTATGTGTCGGTAATCAAACTGCCCGGACACGAATGAGGCAGCCCTCAGCTTCGCGCTGAGTTCGTGCGCTCCCCGAAACGAACGAGGATCAACATGACAGCTGAGACAGCCAACCAGATCTACTACGACCCATGGGACACCGACCTCAACGCTGACCCGTATCCGATGTTCAAGCGATTGCGGGACGACGCACCGCTGTACTACAACGCGCCCCACGATTTCTACGCACTGAGCCGGTTCGACGACGTCAATCGCGCACTGGTCGATTACCACACCTTCAGCTCCGCCAAGGGCGTGGTACTGGAAATTCTGAAGTCCGGCATGGAGATTCCCCTCGGGACCGTCATCTTCGAAGATCCCCCGATCCACGATATCCATCGCAATCTGCTCTCTCGAGCGTTCACGCCACGCAAGATCAATGCTCTCGAGCCCAAGGTCCGCGAATTCACCGCGCGGTGCCTCGACCCCCTGGTCGGCGGGGATCGGTTCGACTTCGTCAAGGATCTCGGTTCAATCATGCCGCTGCGCGTGGTCGGCATGCTCTTCGGCATCCCGGAAAATTTCCAGAAGCGTGTCCAAGAGGGCCACGGCCGACAATTCCCCATCGAACGTGGTGGCCAGATGGATAATCGGGGCGGCGTCATGACCATTGGTCAGATGTTCGCCGAATTCATCGACTGGCGTGTGAAAAATCCCGCCGACGACCTGACCACAGAGCTCCTCGAAGCCGAATTCGAAGACGAAACCGGCACGCTGCGCCGCCTCCATCGCGAAGAACTGTTGGTGTTCATGAATGTTGTTGCCGTTGCCGGAGCAGAGACGACCACCCGTCTGATCGGGTGGTCGGGAAAGCTGCTGTCGGAGCACCCCGATCAACGCCGCCGCCTGGCTGCCGATCGAGCTCTCCTGCCCGGAGCCATCGAAGAGATACTGCGGTATGAGCCGCCGGCCTTGCAGGCGGCGCGGTATGTCACGCGCGATGTGGAGTACTACGGCCAGATTGTTCCCGAGGGCAGCGCGATGTTGACGTTGATAGGCGCAGCCAACCGCGACCATGAGCGGTTCGGCCCCGATGCGGAGGACTTCAACATCGCCCGCCCAGCGCGCCAGCATCTGACGTTCGGCGTCGGGGCGCACTACTGCCTGGGCAACGCGCTGGCCCGCATCGAAGGACGCATCGCACTCGACGAAGTACTCAACCGATTCCCCGACTGGGAAATCGACCGCCCCAACGCCGTCTTCTCATCGTCGTCGGCCGTTCGCGGCTGGGACAGCATGCCCGCCCACGTCTGACTTATGTTGGTCACCGAAGCAGGGGGCACATAGAGCTAGGAGGCGGAGCATGCGATTGGTTGTGCTGGCCGCCGCCATTGCTCTTGCATTCGGCATGCTCGGACCGCTCGATCAGTCAGGGCCGCCGACCAGACTTGCCGACCACAGCGTTCCTTTGGATACTCCCGCCGACGCCGGCGATGGTTCCCTGCCAAACGGCGGCACGCTAACACCGTTCGACGTACAACACTCAGCGATCGGGCGCCTCGACCCCGCGTTGTTGAGCGCCATCCAGAGTGCCGCCACCGCGGCTGCCGCGGACGGCATCACCATGACCATCACCTCGGGCTGGCGTTCGGCGGAGTTTCAGCAGCGACTACTCGACGACGCCGTGCGGACCTACGGCAGCCTCGCCGCGGCACGACAGTATGTGCAGACGCCGGCGATGTCCAAGCACGTCACCGGCGAGGCAGTCGACGTCGGCGGCGCGGGCGCCGACCAATGGCTCATCGCCCACGGGTCCCGCTTCGGGCTGTGCCGGATCTATGCCAACGAGCTGTGGCATTTCGAGCTGGCGACCGACGAGATGGGCAATTGTCCGGCGCTGCTTCCCAACGCGGCCGGGTAGCCGCGCGGCCAACGGCAGCCCTATTGCTCAGCCAGCTTCATGACATGTTGGATGACGTTCGGGTAGCGCTTCAGATGTGCGCCGCCGTTGAGGTCGAGCACCTCGCCGGTGATCCACGAAGCCTTCGACGAGCACAGAAAGGCCACGGCGTCGGCGACGTCCTCGGGTGTGCCCGCCCGGCCGAGTGCAGTGTTCTCCAGATAATCGTCGAGTACGCCGGGGACACTCAAAACCGGCTCGGTGAGCGGGGTGTGGACGAATCCCGGGGACACGGCGTTGACGCGGATGCCCTGTGGCCCCAGCTCCAGCGCGGCAACCTCGGTGAGCATCGCCAGCCCCGCCTTGGCGGAGCAATAGGCGCTCATCCCGACGGCGGGTTGGCGGGCATTCAGAGAGGTAATCGATACCAGCGCGCCGCCCTCGCCGAGATGGCGGCCGGCATGCTTGATGACCAGGAACGCGCCAACCAGACAAGTGTCGATCACGGCACGGAATTGATCGGCCGGTAGCTCGGTAATCAGCCCGACGCCGCCGAATCCGGCACAGTTCACCACGACGTCGACACGGCCGATCTGCTCGAAGAGCCGCTGCACCGAGGCCTCGTCGACGACGTCGACCGTCGCCGCATTATGCTGATTACCAAGTTCTTTCGCGCGAGCTTGGGCACCCGCGGCGTTGCGGTCGGCGATCGTAACCGTGCAGCCCTCGGCCGCCAGCGCCTTGGCGGTGGCCCACCCGATTCCGGAGGCCGCACCGACAACAACCGCGATTCGATTCTTGCTCATGGGGATTGATCGCTCCTTGTGGTCTGTTTTGCTCGCCTTGCGGGCCTGCCGATGATGCCGTCACAGCGCGATGATGACACGAGCGTACGTCCGACACCGCGGCACATCCCGCGACCGTGCGGCGACGGCACCCGCTGCCGACGGCGTGCGGTAACGTCATTCTCTTACGACGCGTGGGTCCGGGTCGGTTCTCCCCCGGATAAACCCCGTTGACCTGCGCAATCCCGGTGTGACCAACCCCTTGATGGTGGGCGTTGCTGCGTTACAGTCGAAGGTGGTAACGTAATTACCACGCGCAAGACCAGACTGCTTCAGGAGACCACCCATGCCATCACGCCATCTTCCTTATCCGGTGTTCGATGCCGACAATCACTTTTACGAGCCGAAGGAAGCGCTGACTCAATTCCTGCCGGAGCACCGCAAGGGCGTCATCGATTACATCGACGTCCGCGGCCGGACCAAGATCATGGTTCGCAACGTGGTCAGCGACTACATTCCCAACCCGACATTCGAGGTGGTTGCGCGGCCGGGTGCCCAAGAGGACTACTTCCGGCACGGTAGCGGCGGCAAGAGCTTCCGCGAGGTGATGGGCAAGCCGATGAAGGCCATCCCGGCGTTCCGTGACCCGGCGGCCCGCCTCGAGGTCCTCGACTCGCTCGGCCTGGACTACACCCTGATGTTCCCGACGCTGGCCAGCCTGGTCGAGGAGCGACTGAAGGACGATCCCGACCTCATCCTCGACATCATCCACGCGCTGAACCAGTGGATGTACGAGACCTGGCAGTTCAATTACGAGGACCGCATCTTCTCCACTCCGGTCATCAACCTGGCCAGCGTCGATCGCGCACTCGAAGAACTCGAGTGGTGTCTGGAGCGCGGCGCAAAGACCGTCTTGGTCCGGCCCGCGCCGGTGCCCGGTTACCGCGGGAGTCGCTCCATGGGCATCGAAGAGTTCGACCCGTTCTGGGACGCATGCGTGAAGGCCGGTATTCCGGTGTCGATGCACGCCTCGGACAGCGGATACTCCGAGTACCTCAACGACTGGGAGCCCGCGACCGAGTTCAAACCGTTCTCGCCGACGTCGTTCCGGATGGTCGCGATGGGCAAGCGGCCGATCGAGGACACCGTGGCCGCCATGGTCTGCCACGGCGCGTTGACCCGCAATCCCGATCTGCGAATCCTGTCGGTCGAGAACGGCGCATCGTGGGTGCCCACTTTGTTGAAACAGTTCAAGGACGTCTACTCGAAGATGCCGCAGGGGTTCCTTGAGGATCCGGTCGTGGCGTTCAAGCGCGGTGTGTACGTCGCTCCGTTCTGGGAGGACGACTTCGCCGAGATGGCCGACCTGTGCGGTGTCGACCGGATCATCTTCGGATCCGACTGGCCACACCCCGAAGGCATGTCCGATCCGATCACCCTGGTCGAAGACCTTCAGGGCCTCGACGAAGAGGGCCAACGGAAGGTGATGGGCGGCAACATGATCGACCTGTTCAAGGTACCGAACAAGATCGTGCACAAGCCCGACGTGCCCGCACTCGTCCTCGCCTGACGCTAAATTCCGCGAGAGTGCATCTACCGACAGGCTCACTCGGTAAACGCGTCGGTAGGTGCACTTTCGCGTCGACCTTGATTACCCAACGGGCTAAGGCTTTCCGGTCTCGATTACGGCTTCCAACTCGACGGCAATAGCGTCTACCAGCACTCGGCCCGGGCCTTGGTAGAGATTTTGCGAACCGGGGCCAATTCTCTGCCATTGGCCACGCTTCGATGGGTAACGGTCACCAAACAATACGATGACCTCCTGTGGCGGTTTCCGGGCAAGCTCGGCTTGCCTGGAATGCCAGACGAGTCCCTGCAGCGGCGGGTTGTGTGGTTGCGCGAGAGCGATGACGGCTAATCGTCGTGTGCACGGATAATGCTCAGCAGGACTCGAGACGACTTGGTGGCGCTGCAGACCGAGGGCGGATAACTGTGAATCGCGCAGGTCCCCGAGCGTCGCATCGACCGGTACCTGAACGTGCGCCAGCAGCTTTTGACTTAGGTGTTGTTCGTAGATGACGTTGCTTCCGTCTTCGTGCACATCATGGAAGACGCTCTCGAGCAAGACGGTGGTGGGCGTTTCACCCAGGTACATGTTTGGGAGCCGTTTCTTGGTCTCGGGATCGTCAATCGGCGCAAATCGTGTGTCACCTTTTCCCGGGTTGTGTTCGTCGTACCCCCACGTCCCGTCATAGACGCGGTATAGAAGCGTGCCTGCGGTCAGCGTGACTGTTTGCAACGGCGGCAGTGTTGTTGCTACGCGGCAACCCGATGGGTTTGGGCAAGTGATGACTTGCGGCGGGTACGGAGCAGTCATACCGGGTCGACCGTTGTTCTACGCAATTGGGCCAGCCGCGAACCGTTGTGCCGCGTGCAGTCCTCGTTCTGGATCGGTACGTGCAATCTCCTCTGGAACACCGCCGGATAGGAAGCTGGTCGGTCTCGTAAGCCAGGTCCAAAGTGACCAGCCCTGGACACCGCCTTCGTCGAGTGCCGACAAGATCGGCTGCAACTCAGCCCGCGGCTCGCCGCGTTCGTCCAACTGGAACGCCGGAATTAAAGTCCTGCCGTTGTAGCTGACGGTGAAGAGGGCGTGAACATCCCGCCGTCGAGCCAGCCAAGTTCTGGTGCTCGATACGGTTTTGTCTCCTCGCAGCTCGCTCAGCGTTTGATGCGTGAGAACAGGTGTCGCGAGGAGCGCAGCGCGATGAGTCGCCAATTGCTGTACCTGAGTAACCGAGGCCGGCGGAATGAGGCTTACGTACCGGCTCATCAGCACCTGCAGCAATTCGCCGCGAACAGCCTCGACGTGTTCAGCCCGGAGGTTGCGGATCGGTTCGACCAGCTCGAGCGCCTCAGCGAGTTCATCTCGGCTCACTCCCCGAATCTCGAGGTGATCGCGATGCTCGGCGATGTCGTAGCCGGATGATTGCATGTAGCAATCGTAGCACTTTTTCATTAAGCAAACAGTCGCTACATACCCTGTCGTCAGCCGCATCCGATCTCGCCCGCAAGATATAACCTTCCGTCATGATGCGCGTCGTGATCGTGGGTGGTGGTGCTGCCGGCGTGCTCGCCGCGATACATCTGCGCCGGCGCAAACCCGAAGCGCAGATCACGCTGATCGACGCGTCGGGTCGTCCCGGTACCGGTGCGGCGTATGGCACCAACGACCCGACGTTCTTGTTGAATGTTCCCGCGCAGCGCATGTCGGTATGGCCGGACGATCCCGATCACTTCTGCCGCTGGCTCGACGAACGAGCTGTCACGCCGGTGCAGGATTTCGCGCCACGTCTTGCCTACGGGCGCTACCTGCAAGAACAACTCGCGGCCGCCGAGGTGCGGATCGAGACTGCGCAGGTTGTCGGTTTGCTGCCGGGCGCACCCGCGCGCGTGACGCTCAGCGATGGGCGTTCGTTGTCGGCCGACACCGTCGTGCTCGCGGCTGGACGCCCCGAAGGTGGCATGCCCGACTCGTTGGAACGTGCCTTCGCTCCGGTGCTGGCCCTAGGCACCGAGGGCCAGGTTGTGCTGGATCCGTGGGCGCCCGGCGCGCTCGCAGCGCTTGGGGCACGTCGGCCCGCGAGCGTCTTGGTGATCGGTTCGGGACTCACCGGCGTTGATGTCGCGCTGCATCTCATTGCTCGCGGCGCCACGGTCACGCTGCTGTCGCGGCACGGCGCGCTGCCGCGCCGGTTCCGTGTCACCGGCGCACCGACAGAGTTACCGAACATCGATGCACTCGCTGCCGAGGTCTCCCTGGAGCAAGTGCGCACCGCGCTTGCCGCGGATCTCGCGCGCGCGCGCGGAAACGGTTGCGACTGGCGACAAGTGATCGACGCACTGCGGCCGCGCACGGCCGGGCTGTGGCGGTCGTTGGGGTGGGAGGACCAGCGCCGGTTCCTGCGCGAGGACCTGCGGCAGTGGGAGGTCCTTCGCCACCGCATGCCGCCCTCGATTGCCGATGCGATCCATGCCGCGATCGACAATGGTCAACTGATCATCGAGGCGGGCGAGGTCGCCGATGTCTCGCTGCACGGCAACAGCGTTGAGCTGGTCGTGACAACGAGCGACGGATCGCTGCGCCGGCGCGCTGACGCGGTGGTGGTCGCCACCGGCACCGCATGGGATCGGCGGTCCCTGCACCGCTGCGCGCTCTGGGCGAACCTGTTGGCCACCGATGTCGCGTCACCGCACCCGAGCGGTGTCGGCGTGCGGCTCGATCCGGACGGCTACCTCATCGACGGGGCCGGGGAAACGGTCCCAAACATCCTGTGTCTGGGCTCGATTCGCCAGGGCGAGGTGTGGGAGACCACCGCGATTCCCGAAATCCGCGCCCAAGCAGCCGCCATCGCGGAGCTGCTCGCCGACGAAACCCGCCACCGCCCGGTCCGGACACCCGCCCTGATCAGGACAGCGCCGGAATTGAGTGGCGCGTCCGCGTCCTATGCCGAGGGGGTTCGTCGCCTGCTCGCCGTCCAAGACGGCGCCTCGATCGCCTTCGCCGCCGCGGTCGCCGAAGATCCGCACCACGCACGCGCACACGTCGCGCTCGCGATGATTGCCACCGAACGACCCGACCGAGCCGGCGGTCCTGACGCTGTCACCGGCCATCTCGCCCGGGCGCGCGCGGCGCTCGCACACGGCAGCGACGAAGACCGCAGCCACGTCGAGGCCATCGCAACGTGGTGCGAAAAGGGAAACGCTGCCGGCACCGACGCACTCGTCGACCACCTCGACCGCGTCCCCGACGACGCGGTCGCATTGCTGGTGCTCGCGCCCTCGATTGCGTTCGCGGGCGCGGGCGACGCGTTGCCGGACGCGTGGCAGTACGTCGAGCGGTTCACCGGCGTGTACGGCGAGGCGCCCTGGTACCTGGGGCTGCGCGCCTACGGCCGAACCGAGCAGGGCCTCTGGTACGACGCGGCCGACTTGGCCGATGCCGCACTCGAACTCGACCCCGGCAACGGCAACGCCGCGCACGCTCTGTCGCACGTGCACTACGAGACCGACGCGCACGGAGCCGGGCTGAAATGGCTGACGGACTGGATCCCCGGCGACGGCAGCACACAGCGTTACCTCCCGCACTTTCAGTGGCACGCTGCCCTGCACGAACTCGCCATGGGCGACGCGGCCGCCGCCGCGCGGCGATACGCAGCGTTTCTCGCCCCGCCCCAGTCAAAAGACGTGCGCTGTCTCGTCGATGCCGGTTCACTCGCATGGCGCGCACGCCTGCATCCGGACTGGGTGACTCCACCCGACCCGATGCCACTGCTCGCCGAGGTCGGCTCACTCGCGTATGCGCCGCAGACGCCGTTTATCGCGTTCCACGCGCTGCTGGTGCTGGCCGCCGCGAATGATCCGGCCGCGATCCGCGCGATCGATGTGCCGGGGGCCACCGACGCGCAGGCAACGACGTTGCGCCTCATCGGCGAAGGACTCATCGCCTTGACGCAGGGTGAGCCGCGCGCCGCACTCGACTACCTCCTCGAGTCGCTCGCCGGCCTCCCGTCGATCGGCGGTAGCCGTGTGCAGCAGGAAGTCATCCTCGAAACGGCGTTAGCCGCAATGCTCCAACTCGGTGCGCCGGGTCAGGCAGCGCGCCTGTTGTCGCGACATCGAGCCGCGCCCGGCCCGCAGGTGACCCGCGGCGCCGTGAATTGACGAGCCGGCAGAGGAACTCAAATGACCACCCTTAACACGATCAAGGACGCCGCCGTCGAACGAACGGGTTTGAATCAGTTCGGCGACGACTCGTTCGAAGAGGGTCTGGCGATCTTGTTGACTTCGCTGCGCGAAGAAGCCGGACTCAACGCTCGCGGCGAGGCGTTCATCTACGGCCGCATCACCGGATACCTGGGACAGCGGCTGCACGTCGAGGACTGGTACCGGCGCCATCCCGAGATCGACGACGAGACGATCCTTGCGCCGGTGATCGGACTCGGGCTGCCCCGCACCGGGTCGACGGCGCTGTCGATGCTGCTTGCGCAAGATCCCGCTGTGCGATACCTGCGACGGTGGGAATCCTCGCAACCGTGCCCGCCACCGTCCACCGTGCAGGGCGTCGACCCCCGCGTACCTCCCGACAAAGGCGAAATGTTGGGCACTCGCTATCACGTGCCCGCCGATACCCACGGGCCGATGGAATGCCACGAGCTGATGGCCCTGGACTTCAAATCGCACATCTTCCAGTCGTTCGCGCAGATACCCAGCTATTCGGCCTGGCTGGTCGAAAAAGCAGACCTCGAAGCCACGCTGGCCTATCAGCGCAAAGTGATGAAGCTGCTGCAATGGGGTGAGCCCACCAAAGAGTGGCGGCTCAAATGCCCGTCGCACGTGCTGTGGCTCGACGCGGTCGACGCCGCCTTTCCGGATGCCCGCTACGTGATGACCCACCGCGATCCGACCGATGTCATCCTGTCGGTGGCCGACCTCTACGCCGACATCATCGGCTCCTTTACCGACCAGGTGGACCGCCCCTACATCGGCCGGCTCAACGTCGAGCACTGGTCGCTGGGCATGGACCGGGCGCTTGAATTCCGTTCGAGCCGAGGTGAAAAGCGGTTCTATGACATCGACTTTCGCGCGATGCAGGCAGACCCGATCGGCGAGGTTACCGGCTTATACGGGTGGCTCGGCGAGCCGGTAACCGACGAGTTCGAGCAAAGAATGCAGAGCTGGTGGACCCAGGCCGCGACGGAACGTGAACCCAGTTCGCGCGCCGACCCCGTCGAGTTCGGCATCGACTTCGACGCGGTCCGGCCACGCTTCGCCCGCTACGTCGAGCACGCCAACCGCTGGACCAACCACTCCGCTCCCTGACCGACAGGAACCACATGTCGATTGACCTCACCGGCGGCATCGACCCGTCCCGGGAATACATGTTCGCCCAGCGTCCCGAGGACCCGGAAATGCGTGACTCCGTGAGCTTTTGGACCGTGGACGACCGCGGGCAAATCGGTCTGCCGCGCATCGGGGTCGAGGCCGTCGCCGCGAATTGGGCCAATCACGAAGCACAGATTAATATCGCCTTCCCCGACGGCCGAGTGTATCGCCTTCGCGGAAGTGGCCCGTCCGTGCCGCCCGAGTCTCTTGACCGTAAGCCCACCGTATTGGGAGGCGCCGGTTTGGTATTCCGCTGCGTCGAGCCGTTTGCAACCTGGACCATGAGCTACGAAGGACAGGCGGCGCAGACCTCGTCGGCGGGGCTCATCGCCGGGAAAACCAACGGACCGCTCGTCGATGTCGCCTTCCACGTCGAGGCGAAAATGGCCGTGCCGCCCTGGATTCAGGGGGCCCTTCAACGCGATGCGGGCGAAACGATCAAGAACTCCGTCGAGGGCGCACTGATGGGCGGTCCTCGGTACGAACAACTCTTTCGGGCCGCCGGCACCGTCACCATCGCCGGCGACACCCAAGACTTCACCGGAAGCGGCCTGCGGATTCGGCGGCAAGGTGTGCGAAAGCTTGCCGGTTTCTGGGGCCACGCCTGGCAGTCCGCGCTGTTCCCCAGCGGAAAGGCGTTCGGCTACATCGCCTATCCGCCGCGCCCCGACGGCCAGCCGACGTTCAATGAGGGCTACATCTTTACCGGCGACGGAAATCTGATCCCCGCGCGCGCCGTGCAGGCGCCATGGCTCACCCGGCTACAGCCAGTCGGCGAGGACGTATCGATGATTCTCGAGACTGCCGACGGCAGAGTGCACATCGAGGGTGAGACGGTGTACTCCACCCACGACATTCACCACACCGACGAGACCTTTTCGGTGCGGGCAATGAAACAGGAAAACTCGAACTTCCCTGCGCTGCAGCAGGCCGGCGTGCGCTACCGCTGGGACGGCGAGCAGACCTACGGCATGCTCGAACGCTCCAACCCCCTCGATAAAATCGAACTCGGCGTCTGAGCTACGGCGATCGCAGGATGGTGATCGCGTTGTCGATCTTCTTGAATTTGTCGAATGTGTCTGCGGGAACGCCGAAGACGGCGGACAACACTCGGGGCGGAAGCCTGCTGAGGGACTCACCTATCCCGATGTTGTCTTTGTCTTCCGGCGCACTGGTGTTCTGGATGATCACGATCGTCATGTCGTCCGGACCGCGATTCTCGAAGTAGTGGAAGGAACCCTGGGGTGCGAACACGACGTCGTTGACGTGCTGGTCGAAACTCTCGTGGTTTCCGTTTCCGTCGATGACGACCCAGGCCGCGACCCCGCTGATGACGATGTTCAGCTCCCACGCACTGGGATGCCAGTGCGGTTCGCGAATACCTCCCGGCTGCAACGTGAGCAGCAAGACGCTGGCCTCTTGACCCTTGAGGATCGGAAAATTATCCTCGCTCGCCTGCTGAAATGACCCCCCGTCATGCTTGCTAACGGGGGAAGCGCCCAGATGGAACAGGTGCGATTGCGAGGTGATCGTCTCAGCGGGCAGGCGCGGATTACCAAAGCGTGCCGCATCATCGGTCATCGGCTCTTCCTTACCAGTGGGATAGCCGGGAGTGCCGTCGGAGATAAAACGGTCAACGCCTACACCGGTCGCGGCCGCAGCGCCGGCCAGGCCCGCTCCACCCAAGACCTTACGGCGATTAATCGACATCCCCGGAATTTACCGCTTCGGTCAGGATCGGTCTAGATCAACCGGGGCGCCCGTTCATCGCGTTCACCGCCGGGAAAAGGACGTGGGTCAGTCGCCGATCAGGCCGTAGCGGAGATATGCCGCGTGGATGTCTTTGCGTGCCTGGTCGGGCAATTTCGCTTGTGGCGGGCGCGATTCCGGATACGACCCGACGGGCAGACCGAGAACGGAGGCGGCGTATTTGAACGCGCCACCCCAGTGGGTGAAGTAGTCCGGCCGGCCGGGATAGCGGGTGAACCACCCGCGCATGTCGAGCTCGAATTGGTCCATCCCGGACTCGTGCGCGTAGTCCATCGCCTCGACCAGCTTGTCGTTCCAGACCAGCTCCCAGTACCCGGAGATGACGCGCTTCTGCGGCGTCTCGAAGAGATAGCCGGTGGTACCTAGTTGGCCAGGACCGACGATTCCGCTCTTCAGCCAACCTGCCCGGTACACCGTCGTATCGCATTCCCAGATCACCAGATCCGGCGCGAGTTCGTGCAACATCCGGCTCTGGTGCGGACGGAACGAACCCTCCTTCGTCGCGCACACGGCGGGGATCTCCTCGACGATGCGCGCGCCCTCCTGCGGGTTCAGCACATAACCCGAGCTGGGTGAGTTGAACATTCCCAGCGCGATGTCGGTGCGGTCGGCGACATAGCGGAAGTAGTTCAGAACCCCTTCGCCGCCATGCAATTCCATCATCGGTGTCTGGATGTACACGATGTCCGCACCCGTCTCTTGCGCATGCCGGGTCAAGTCCACGCAATCCTTCGCCGACAACGCGGCCGTGCAGGACTGGATGATGACATCCGGGTTGATGCCGCGAGCCTCCTCGACGGCGACCTCCAGCAACTTCTTGCGTTCCGTGAGTGTCAACGACCAGAACTCCGCGACACCGCTGGTCACCCAGAGCATCGGGTGACCGAGGGCTCCGACGCAGTGCCGCACCAGCGTGCGGTACGCCTCCCAATCAATGTCGTCGCCGTCTTTTCCGCTGAACGGCGTATACAGCGAGTCGCCGATACCGTGCAAGGCGTGGCGGGCCCATTGACGAGCTTCTCTTGCCTTAGCCATCATTCGATCCTTTTGTTAGTCGATGATCTCGAAAATCGCCGCAGCCGACGTCACTGCCTTGTCGCCGTTGCCCTCGTCGTGCAGCAGCATGCGGACCCCGACCTTCCCCGATCCGCTGGTGTGAGCAGTGCCGTCCACCCGGAATGGCCCGACCTTGCCTCGCGACATGAACATCACATGCCAGCTCACGACCTGAAGCTTCCTGGTTCCGGTCGCCTCAGCAGCAAGGTCAATCGCTGCGGTTTCGAGCACGACGTGCTGTGGCCCGATGTGCAAAGCCGCATCCGGAGATGCCATCTCCAAGCTGAGCTTGGGAAGCACCCAATGGCCGTCCGGACGTCTGGACGCACCGAACGCCTCCCACAGCGGGGGCAGGTCCGCGGAGTCCTCGATTACCAGATCGGTACCGGAGACATCCATTTTGTCGAGGCCGTCGGGCGGAGTCCCGATGATGGCACCCTGGCCCTCGTTGAAGGCGATCACCCGGTCCGGGTTGTCGGCGTCGACGATCTTGCAGCGCCCGTAACCCATCATGCGGCCCTGGTGCACGTTGCCCGACCCGACGATTTCGATCCGTTTCACGTCGTAGCCCGGATCGACGATCTGCACCGAGGCGATCACCGGGTTCGGCACGGCCACCAGGTCGGTCTCGCAACCCTCAGGCGACGAAATAGCCAACGGCGCCACCATGATTCCGCCGGCCTCGTTTCGCATGTCGCGGCGGATGGTGACGGTGTCATCTGTCTCACCGATATTCATCGACGAATGGCGCCGACCGATGTAGCGGTAGCTGAGCAGACCCGTCCAGCGCCGGAACAGCTCGTCTCGATACGCGTCCGGGTCGCCACTGAATTCTCTGATGTCCCGTAGTTGTTCGGTCACCCGCGTCGTCGTTCCTTCCGATTGAGGCTCGTCGGCGGTCATTATCGGCGCTCCTGCGTGTTAGCCGGTACCCGAGGCCCGCAGCGCCAACTATAGGAACTGTCGGCGCCGTTTACTATGGGCATCGAGACAACAGTCTCTGCCCGTTGGCGGTCATCGCTCGCGTCTAGTCGGGACTTCCGAAGGAGTCACTGACCGGCCAACCGACTGCGGCCAGTCGTTGTTTAACCCGCTCGGTGTCTTCTGGCGACGGCATCTCGTCGGTGAGCTTGGTGATTGCGACCCGCACATCGGTGCCATCAACTGGACCGTTTCTGCCGGAGAGCAGTTCAGTGGCAACGGCAATGACCTCATCGTCGGAAAGGCGTCGGCGAAGTAGCGCCAACAGTGGGACGTAGTCACGGGTAGGAACACCGTCAGGGTAGCCCGCCCGCAGGAAGCCGACTATCCGCATCACTATGTCAGATAGCGCCATGATCTTCCCGCCTTAACTCGGCAACTAACAACCCAGACCGTTGCCAGCATAGGCCGAAGTGCCGCCCAGTTCAGCCGCGACGATGGCCGAGCGAGGGTCCAATGTGGGCGACGGGCGGACCCGGGTGCACGCCGCCGGCGTGCCCCGTCACCTGTCTTCCTGCAAAGCAGGTAATTTACTGGCGCTGACGATGGTTTGCACCTCGACGTACTCGCTCTGCCCCTCCTCGCCGAACTCCCGTCCGATTCCGGACTGCTTCATCCCGCCGAACGGGCTCTTGATGTCGAGCATGAACATGTTGATGCCATACGTCCCGGACTGGACACCGGCGGCGATCTCCAAGCCGTGCGCGACATTACGGGTGAAAACCGACCCGGCGAGGCCGTAATCGTTGTCGTTGGCAATGCGCACCGCATCGGCCTCGTCGGCGTATTTGATGACGGTCAGCACCGGCCCGAAGATCTCCTCGCGGGCGATGCGCATGTCGTTGGAGGCATCCGCGAAAAGTGTAGGGCGGACAAACCAGCCGCAGCCATTCGGATTGTCGGGGCCGCCGAGAACCAGCCGCGCACCCTCCTCGACACCGCTGCGGATATAGCCCTGCACCCGCTGCTGTTGCCGTTGTGTGACAAGCGGTCCGATGTCGGTCGTCTCGTCGGCCGGATCACCGACCACCAGGCCTGACATCATCTCGACCAGTGCGTCGACCACATCGTCATGGCGTTTCTGGCTGACCAGGATCCGAGTTTGCGCGACGCATGCCTGCCCGTTGTTCATCAGGCTGGCCATCTTCAGCGCGGCGACAGTCCGGCCGATATCGGCGTCGTCGAGGATGATCGCCGCCGATTTGCCACCGAGTTCGAGGCTGACCCTCTTGAGTTGCAGACCGCAGATACCCGCGATGTGCCGGCCAACCGCCGACGAGCCCGTGAAGGCGACTTTGTCGACACCAGGGTGGCGCACCAGCGCCTCGCCCACGTCACCTGCGCCCGGCAGTACCGACACCACACCCTCAGGCAACCCCACCTCTTCGATCATTTCGGCGAGCCACAACGAGTCCAGTGGGGTTTCGGGCGCGGGTTTGATGATGACCGAACAACCCGCGATCAACGCGGGAATGAGCTTGGGGATGAGCAGGCACTGCGGCACGTTCCACGGCACGATGGCGGCCACCACACCGATCGGCGCCCTGCGCAGGTGGACCTCGCCGAGCCAGCCCGCGCGACGTTCTTGCCAGGGAAACGCCCGCCCCACCTCGAGCGCGAACTGCATCATCGACAGCGGCCCCGTCGCCTGGCCGAGTCTGGAAAAGCTGGTCGGCGAGCCCATCTCGGCGGTGATGAGATCGGCCATATCGTTAACATGTCCGCCGTACACGGCCGCAAGCTTCTCGATCTTCGCCATCCGCTCCAAGGGCGACATCTTCGGCCAAGGGCCATGGTCGAACGCCCGGCGCGCCGCCGCAACCGCCTTGTTGACATCGACGACGGAGGCGCTCGGCGCCTCGGCAATGGGTTGCTCGGTATACGGCGATATCACCGAAATACGCTCCGCGGTCGACGAACTCTCCCACCGGCCGCCGATGAACAGCTTGTCGTACGACGGAATCCTCAATGCGCTGCCTTTCACTCAGCCGGCAATGACCGAAGCTGTTATGGTGAACATTACGGTAACGATGATCTTATGCGATCTCGAGGCATTCGGGCGAGGGGCTCCGCCGTAACCGAGCGGCAAGCCTCGGCACCGGTGGTTATCAGTTGAGGAGCGAAAGATGGCCGATTCCAGCGCTGCCGCGGCGTCAGGCGGGCGCGGCGCCAAGCCTAAGCGACGCCCACGCGGGTCGCTCGACGTCGAGGACATCATCACCGGTGCGTTCGAGTTGGCCGAGGACGTATCGATCAGCGGGCTGAGTATGCCCGTTGTCGCACGACACCTCGGAGTACCGCTGACCAGTATCTATTGGCACTTCCGTAAAAAGGAAGACTTGTTGAACGCGATGACGGATCGCGCAATCAAGCAGTACCATTTCACGACGCCGTTCGAAGGGGGCGGAGCCTGGCAGGACGGGCTGCGCAACCACTTTCGGAAGATGCGCCGGGTATTTCAAGAAAACCCGGTGCTCTGCGAACTCATCTTGATGCGCCTCGGCGAACTGAGTCCAGAGGCGACCCACGCCTCCGTCGACAACATGGAGAACGTCGTCAAGACGATGGTGAATGATGCGGGATTCAAGCCCGACGACGCACTGACGGTTTACCTCGCCCTGTCCGCTCACAGCCGCGGCACCGCGATGATCGAATGCCTCAACGCCGGCCCGCAGCAGGCCGGCCGTCGGCGAGTCACCGGGGTGACCACCGCGCATCCCTTGCTCAACCAACTGGAGACCAAGGGACACAAAATCGACGACGTTGAATTCGAGTTCACTCTCGATGCGATTATCGCGCGTGCCGAGGATGTGCTCGCAGCGACCGTGAGGCGGACCACGCGTGCGAGGCAATAGCCCGGCCTGTGTCAGATGAAATCGGAGCCGCCATCGACGTTCACGGTGGCGCCGGTGACGTAGCCGTTGCGCCGGGATGCCAGATACGTGGTGATGGAGGCGATCTCCTCGGGTAGGCCGGCACGGCCAAGATCGCAGGGGTGATGGAAGTTGTCCTCGATCCACTTCATGACGTGAACGGGGTTGCTGGCGTCTAGGCCGTCGGCGGCAAGGATGTCTTTGAGGTTTTCCGTGAAGCTGGCCGTGACAATAGTTCCCGGGCACACGCAGTTGACCAGAATGCCGTCCTTGGCAAGGCTTTTGGATAAGTTCTTGGTGACGCTGGTGAGAGCCGCCTTGGCGGCCGTGTAGGCGACGATTCGTGGGCTCTGCCGCTGAATAGAGTGAGCCGACAACGTCACGATTCGCGCCCACTCGGCGGCACGCAGCATCGGCAGGGACGCGCGAACCGATCGCACACCCGACATTGTGCCGAGTGCGAACGCCGTTTCCCAGTCTGCGTCATTCATCTCCTCGAAATAGCCGTCTCCCGGGCCGATGGTGTGTACCAGGCTGTTCAGCTGTCCCCAACGCTGCGACACTTGCGCGAAGCCGGCGGCGATGGAGTCCGCGTCGGACATGTCGACGCTGATTCCGACGGCCTCGGGAGCGCCCGCCGCCCGCAAAGACTCAACCGCGCTGTCCAGCGCCGCCGGTTCTCGGGCCATTACCGCGACGCTGGCACCCTCGGCTGCCAACGTCTGGGCAATGGCCAGTCCCATGCCCTTACTACCCCCAGTGACAACGGCTTTCGATCCAGCTAACCCCAGGTCCATCGTGACTCCTTCTACTCGGTGCTGTTGAGGATAACGACGCAGCTACTGATGTCCGGGCTTGCGGGTACCCCGAGCGGCGAGGACTTCGGCGACCGCTTCGGGCGTGGCGCCCAATGCGCGCAGACACACGCGAATCGCCTGCCTACGGATGTCAGGGCGCACGGTATTTTGGGTCACCCATTGCCGTTGGGTGCATGCCCAGACCGCACCCTGCACGATCTCTGCGTCCGTCACCGGATCGATATCGTTAAACACACCCTCACGCAGACCACGCTCGAGCTGCTCGACGAGCGGTTTGAGAATTATGCCGAATGCCCCTTGAACGAGTTCGGGTGAGTTGAACATCAATGTTTGCGCCTCCAGCGACAGTTGGCGCAGACCTGGGCTGACGCGGTTGTCAGAGGCCACATCAAGTCGGGCGTCGATCCAGGCGGCTACGGCGTCTATCGGAGTCTCACTTGCTCTCATTTTGCTTCGCAGCCGGCGCGTCTCGGTGGTAGCAGCTTGCGTGAAGACCGCTGCCACGAGTTGATCTTTGGATTCGAAGTGCCGGTAGAAGGCACGTGTGCCTAACTGACACCGCTCCAGCACCTCGGCGATGTTGAGACTTCGCACGCCTTGCTCACGGACGATTTTCGCGGCGGCTCCCACAATCGCGCGGCGCACGTCGGGGTCGGGACTGAGTTTGTCGCGACGCCGCGTCGCACGGGCGGCAGCCTGCTCACTGCTCTCTGTCACCGGTCCGGTCAAGCTGTCGCGTCGTAGGTGGCGAGATACTCGGCAAAGCTGGCCCGGACCCGGTCGGGCGTCAGGCCATAGTCGGACAGGTCAGGGTCGTGCGCACCACGGGCGCCCGGCTTGTGCCCATCGGCCCACTGCTCGACCGAGCGCAGCGTCGCATCGGTGAACCCCAAGCCCAGCTGTTTGTAAGCGTCCTGCAGCGCGCCGACCGGATTCACTTGCAGGTCAGCAAAGGAGACGTCGGCGAAACGGTCGTCACCTACCCGTTTACGGAAGTCCATCGCCCGCCGTACTCCCTCGGCCCAACTCGCGAGCTGCTCGGCGCCGAGTTCGTCGGCGTCGTCGCGGTCACTGCTCCAGCTGCGCACATATTTTATAAGGCTGCACACCGAAGCCAGCACCTTGGTCGGATCACGATGGCTCCACATGAATTTCGCGTTCGGATATGCGTCGACGAGCGCATCGAGGGCGAATATATGAACGGGTGTCTTGAGATGCCACAGGCTCGGCTTGCAGTGCCACTGTAAAAGCTTCAGAACCCGTCGATGGTACGTGTATGTCTCGCGCATGTCGCAGTCCATCAGCCACGACAGATAACTCGGAACGCGAACAACGCCGTCAAAGTGAAAGGTACGAAAGCTCATTCCCATCAGATCCTGGCACTCGGTGGCCGCGGTTGCCTCTGAATGGTGGAGCGTCTTCATCAGCGGGAACATGTCATTCAGCATCTCAATGCCCGCTTCAGCCTGCGCGATCCGGGGATCGGTGTGCTGGGTTTCCGCCTCGGGCGGAGGCGTCGGCTGCTGTGATTCCCACATGCGCAGCGACCGGAACTGGGGATCGGCGGCCACCAACTGGCTCAATGCCGTTGTGCCGGTGCGGGGCAGACCGATCACAAAGACCGGGCCCTCGATGATCTCGTCCTCCATCTCAGGGTGCTGTCTGTAGGCGTCCTCGATCTTGAGACGCTGGATCAGCGCGTTGCTGATGGTGGCGTGTTGGATCACGCCGCCCATGTCGTTCAGGCCGGCTTCGGTGTTCAAAGCGTCGACGGTGCGCTCGAGTCCCTCTCGGTAGTAGGACGAACCGAAATCGTCCAGACCGGTAGCCATGCGGGCGCCATCTTCGAGATCGTCGGCTGAGAATGTCAATGCACGAACCTTTCGTATACGGCACGTCGTCGCGCCGCGAGGATTGCCTGCCGCTCTTCGGGTTTGATTAGTTTGGTGTCGGGCGGGAGCGCCGATGCGACGTTGTCGAACTTCACCACTCGTGCCATCGGCGTCGGTGCCGTCTCGGTGCGAACGCAACGCAGGATCATCGCGCCGTTGCTGTGGCCGGCGGTGTCGAGCCAATTCGCGACTCCGGGATCGCGGGCGCTGAGCACCACCCGAACCAATCCATCGGAATCCACCGCCGCCTGCTGAGCGTTCAGGCTGGACTGGTGGCGTCCGTAGTGAATGGTCTCCCACCACGGATTGCCCAGTGAATAACTCCAGTAGACGCCTTCGGGCGGTTCGACTTCGAGGATCAGCGCCTCATCGTCATCGAGTGCCCAGCGCCCGATTACCGGCCTGTTTTCGGCGGCCGCGCCCATCGCGCTGCGATCGATTCCCGGCAAGAAACCGTTGACGGGCGGCGCTTCGCCGAAGTCCAGGAAGAACTTCAGGTTGTCGTGGACGAAATCCCCCAGCGCGACCAGTTGCCGCGACACGGCCACATCCTGATCGACGGAGCGGACTTTCGCACCCGCCGAGCCGCCGATCCGTTCGATCTGCAACGACGACGGCACTTCGGTGTCCCAGTCGTAAAAGAAGTGACGCACCGTCAACGTGGGATTCTCGCCCTCGATACGCATCCAGTTGCCGCTTTGCTCATCGGCGGACAGGATAACCTCGAAGTTCCCATCGTCGTCCACCTCAAGTTCGTCGACCAGCGCATTGCACGTCGAGACGATGCCATTCATCGTCTGCAACCCGACATAGCGAGCCGTCCCGCGGTTGCCGTACAAGCGGTAACTCTCCCCACCGCGCAGAGCCGATCCGGTATACAAACCGTCCGGGCACTCCATCCCCCAGCTGATGACGTCATCCGTGCTGGTGGCTTGAACGCCGAGAATCGGGTCGGGGTCGACCCGCAAAGCAGTGTCGATACCGGCTGCCAGCAGCACCAACAAGTGCCGCATGCCGGCCGCCAGATCAACCCGGTTACCGCTGACCGGGTCCGATTCGACGAGCGCCGCCGAACTCGTAAGCCGCTCCATCAGGTACGTCCACGCCTGCGGCAGGTCCAGCTGGTCACCGTCATCGCTGCCTGACATCGCCGCCTCGGCGATCGAGAACGGCAGCCACGCCATTGGCTTGTCGCGATCAGCCACGATTCCTCCGCTTCTCCCACTCGGGGAGCCATTAGCCGAAAATAGTGTTTTCGGTTTAGGTCGTAAGCACTGTCACACGCGGGTGCGACGGTTGTCAACGACTGCGCGCGGATGCGGCGTACGGGACCCGGGCGATCTTCCCGACCCGTCGCACGCATTTGCGTTGAAATACTGCGCTTTCCCGATGTCGATTGGGCGGGCAGTGCCCGGCAAGATCTTTACCGTAACCTATACCGCAAGACTCAGCTATGTTGAGGCAGGGAGGTGACCGGTGAAGACACCGAACGTCCATGACCCGTTGTTCTGGCAGGACCAACCCGATGATGAGCTTCGCGACCTCCGCCGTGCCTGCCCCGTCGCCCCTCACCAGGACGAGGGCTTTTGGGTGGTCGCCGGCCACGAGGACATCTCGCGGATCAGCAAGGACCCCGCGACGTATAGCTCCGCCAAGGGCGTCCTGATCGGCGACCGCAAACGAAAGGTCGCTGCGGGCGACTCCATCCTGTACATCGACCCGCCACGGCACGTCACCCACCGGCGCATCGTCAACCGGCGTTCACCGTCCGTCGGGTGGCCGAGTTGGCGCCGGTCGTGGAACGGATAGCCAGGGACGCCTTGGACGCCATCGACCCGACGGCACCGGTCGACGCGGTCGACGCGGTCGACGCGATTAGCGCTCCCGTGCCGATCCTGGTGATCGCGCACATGCTGGGTGTGCCCGCCGAGGACCTGCCAACCTTCCGGACCTGGTCCGACGCGATCGCTATCGCCGCGACCGATCCGACCGATCCGCGGGCCATGGTCGCGATTGATTTCTTCACCTACTTCAACGAAAGGCTCGATGCGCGAACGGCCGAACCGAAGGACGATCTGCTCAGCGCCGTCGTCGCCGACGCCGAATTGACGCGGGCCGAACAGCTGAGCTTCTGCATGACCCTCTTGGTCGCGGGCAACGAGACAACGCGAAGTCTGATCAGCGGTGGGCTGGCCGCGCTCGCTGATCATCCCGAACAGCGCGCCGCGTTGGCGGCCGACGAGTCGCTGATTCCTGCCGCGGTCGAGGAGATGCTGCGCTGGGTCGCGCCGATTGTCGCAATGTCACGTACCACGACGTGCCCGGTCGAAATCGGGGACGAGCACATCGACGCAGGTTCGTATCTCATCATGCTTTATGCCGCCGCCAACAGGGACGAGACGGTCTTCGGCGCAGATGCACACGAATTTGACGTGACCCGCTCGCCAAACCCGCACCTGGCGTTCGGCATCGGCGAGCACTTCTGCCTGGGGGCACAGTTGGCGCGGCTGGAGGCCAGGATCGTTTTCACTGAAATCCTGCGCCGATGGCCAAACTACCGGGTGCTCGACGGCCGGCAGATGGGTGCATCGACGCTGCTGCGGGAAACCGTCAAATTGCCAATACTGTTTCAGCCCAACGTATGACGACCAGCGATCGTTTCGATGTAGCACCTGGACTGAATCCGTCAGCTGCTAAGTCGGCGGCCGTACCCAACGAACGCACAGGAGCGAATGATGGGAAGAGTTGAGGGCAACATCCGCAGCGCGGCGCTGGTGGCTGCGATCGTGATCGGCGTTTCGGCCACGCCACCACCAGCCGGGGCGTCCGCCGACATTTCCATCAACGGACGCTACAACGCCACGTCGCTTGGCGACTGGGCTAAGACGACGGATTCAAATCACGATGAGGCGACGGTGCGAAGCGTATGGACGGTGAGTTCCTCGTGCAGCGACGCCCAGGATTGCGCAGGCACGGTCAGCAGCGACCAGGGTTGGAGCGCGCCACTCATCATGCATGACGGGGCATCAGTGGCTGGTCAGACGTGACTTGCCCAACTGGGAAACATGTGCCGACGGATCCACAAATGTGGGACACCAGCTCTTTTCCTTCGTTGCCGTCGACGCGAACGGCAACCTACTGAATGGGTCATCGAGACTTGCCGGCAGGGACAAGACGACCGGCGAGAGCGGCGCGTGCGGAGTTAATAAGTGGCTCACCATCGAGATGCCGTTCGAGCTGGACAAGATCAGCTGACGGCCGGTTGACCGCTATTCGGGCGGGAACAGCGCCGCCCGAAGCGCTCGAACCTGTGCGTCGCGGAAGGTGCGGGTCACGCCGGCGCGGGGAAACAACACGTCGAACCCGTGAAATCCGCCCTCCACCACGTGCAGATCACACGGCACACCACTGTCGTTGAGTCGCCCCGCGTAATCGACTCCCTCGTCGTAGAGCACGTCGAACGTGCACACCCCGATCCAGGCGGGCGGCAGCCCACTCAGATCGGCCCGACGTGCCGGTGCCGCATACTCCGACACCTCCTGGCTCCCAAACTCATTCCCCAGATACCAACGCCACGTCAACTTCTGGCTGTCGGCCGTGTACATCCGAACGTTGCGGTCGTCGCGATCGGTGCGCAGCGCCGAGCGGTCATCGAGTACCGGGTAGGCCAACAGCTGAAAGACCGGTTTTACCTCGCCCAGATCGTGGGCCAGCAGTGCCAGCGATGCGGCAAGTCCGCCACCGGCACTCGTCCCGCCGATCGCGATGCGTTCGGGGTCGATCTGACGGGCGGCGCCGTTCTCGTGAAGGTAGGTCAGGCACGCGTAGGCGTCATCCAGTGCGGCCGGCGCAGGGTGCTCCGGTGCCAGCCGGTAGGCCACTGCCGCGACCGTGATACCGAGGCTCCGCGCGATCGCCATGCTGCGCCAGTCGTCCTGCTCGACATTTGCCCATGAAATACCCGCCGCCGTGCATCCACAACAGCGACGGCGTCATTCCAGTGAGCGCCCTGGGCCGGTAGAAACGAAGGCGGACACCGGGACCCCCGTTACGGCCGGGGACGGTCACATTCTCGACCAACATGTCATCGGGCACCCGGGCAGCGGGCACCTTGAACCGCCGCACCAAACGCGCGAGCCGTTCTCCCCCTCCCGGCGTAGGCATGAACCGGGCGAGTCTCAGATCAGGGTGAAATTCCGACATGATTCTCGCAGTGTCCTCTTGGCGCCAGACCCGGCGGCCTCGCGCCCCCTACTGGCCACTACGTTGGCGCGGACGGACAAATGTATCAGCAGAGCAACCTGACCGCAGCGGACATCACGAGACCCAGAAGACCTCGTGTTGACGCAGCTTCTTCCTGCGCGGTCGTCGGCCTTAACGGACCGTTTTTCCGACTTACGTCGGGCGCACAATCGTCCTCGGACGTGCAAACTCATATAGTCCTTCTCACTATTCTGGAGCAGCGATGACCTACGCGTTCGATCCCGAAATTGCCGCCGCGATACCGCTGTTGCCCGACATGCGAGACGTGGACCTGCAAGCCCAGCGCAAGCAGATGGGGGAGCTTTTCGCTGCACTGCCGCCTGTCGATATGACCGGCGTGACCATCGAAGATCGATTGGTTCCCGGCGCCGTCGGCGACCCACAGGTCCCCATCCGCATCTACCGGCCGACGGGTGACTACACCCCAGCTGCCATCTATGACGTGCATGGCGGTGGCTTTACCGTCGGTGATCTCGAGCTGAATCACCGGACGAATGTGATGCTTGCACGCGAGCTCGGGGTCGTTGTTGTCGCCGTGGATTACCGGCTGGCGCCGGAGACTCCTTTTCCTGGACCGCTAGAGGATGTTTATGCCGGACTGGTGTGGACCGCCGCCCACGGTGATGAATTGGGCATCGATGCCGGTCGCATCGTCATCCACGGTGGCAGCGCGGGCGGCGGACTCTGTGCCGGCCTGGCGTTGCTGGCCCGCGACCGTGGCGGCCCCCACATCGCCTTTCAATTTCTGACCATTCCTGAGCTGGATGACCGACTTGCTACCGGAAGCATGACGGTTTTTACCGAGACGCCATTGTTCAATCGCCCGGCGGCCGTGGTTAGTTGGGACTGCTACCTTGGGCCTAATCGCGCTGGCGGCGATGATGTTTCGGTGTATGCCGCGCCGGCACGTGCAACGGATCTTTCCGGCCTTCCCCCGACCTACATCGCGGTCATGGAGTTCGATCCGCTGCGCGACGAGGGTATTGCGTATGCCCAGGCATTATTGGCGGCTGGAGTCACTGTGGAGTTGCACCTGTTTCCAGGTACTTTTCACGGTTCGGCCCTTGTCGAGTACGCGGGCGTGTCCCAACGTGAGAGAGCCGAGTCGCTGGCGGTGCTGCGCCGCGCGCTCGGCTCCTAACTGAGTGGCAGCAGATCTTTCCAGGACCTGGCGGCTGCACCGATGTTGGTCTGCCGGTACAACCGGCGGTCAGGACCAAGGTAGGTTCCCGTGCGCGGGTTGTAGGTTGCCCCCGACACCGTTGCGGCCGCCGGGTGTCTGTCATAGGAGCTTGGTGCCGTCGAGGCTGTGATTTCCGGGCTCGGCGTCGACGCGTCGCCCGGCGGCGTGGAGTCGGGGTCGAGACCCGGCTGCCATTGCGGCGGTGCAGGCGGCGCGCTGGCCGGCACGGGTCCCGGCGGCCCCTGCGGCGTTGGCGACGTGCCTTCGACGGGACCAAAGAGAGTGTCGTTATCGGTCACTCGCGAATCGGGCAGGACGCCTTGCTGGATCAGGTTCGGGTCGAGCGGATACGGCCCGGCCAGGTGCTGTCGCACGGCCAGCGGCTCAAACGGTTTGTCGCTCTTGCATATCTCGACAGTGGGGGCACGCTTCCCCGGCTTATCCATACAAGGTGTGTTACGTGCACCTCGCACCGCGACCGGTGAATCCTGGGGCAGTTTGCAATACAGCCCGTCTGGGGTGTCCATCGGCGAGGTGTCGGACGGCGAACGCCACGAGGACGGCGGTAGGAATCCGACTGTGCAGGGTGGCGGATCATTCAACTGCAGGGTGAAGTTGGCCAACGCCATGCCGGTCGGACTGTTTTTCGGCAACGCCACTTGACTGGCCGCAATGGCCGGCGGCAGCAAAACCATCAACTGCTCGACGGCGGGGTTGTAGGTCAGTAAGACCTGGCCGACAGTGGTGAGATTGGCCAACAGGATCGGCAATGTCGGCTTGAGTTGATCCAGCAGATTCCCGACATCCCGGGAGAAGCCGGGCGTGCTTTGCAGAACAGTGCGCAGCTGCGGGTCGTTGACGGTGAGTTGTTCGGTGACGCCGGCAAGGCTGTGCGCCCACAGGCGGATATCGTCGGCCGTTGCCACCTGCGTATCGACGAGTGGGGCAGCGTCCTGGATCAGGTCGCGAGCGTTCGCTGCCACGCCGTCGGCATCTCGGCCCAGCGTGGCGCCCGAGTCGAACAGGGAGCCGAGATCGAAACCGGCGCCGCTGAACCCACGCGATGTTTCATCGACAAGATCGTTGAACCGGTCTTTTGGGATGCTGCCGAGCAGCGCACTGGTTCTGTCGAGTACGGGTCCGACGGGCTGGGGAATGGTGGTGGCACTTAAAGGAATAATGGAGCCGTCGTGCAGATATGGCGGCCGGTTGGCTCGGGGTTTGAGATCGACGTACTGTTCGCCGACCGCGGAGACGCTCCGTACGTAGGCCCGCAGATCGCTGGGAATCCTCGGTGAACTGTTTAACGACATCGTCGCTTCGACGCGATTGCCGGGCTTGATGTTGACGGCGATGACCTTGCCGACCTCGACGCCGCGATACGTCACATTTGCGAACCGGTATAGCCAGCCACCGGCGGGTAGTTCCAATGTGACAGTGATGCGGCCGATCCCAAAAAGCGCCGGTACTTGCAAGTATCGCGTGACGAGCACGGAAATTCCCACGATCGAGGCGATCGTAAAAATGATCCACTGGAATTCCGACGAGTCGGCTGAGCATCAGCCGCCGCCGGTTGGCGGGAAGCGGTCAACTTGTCAGCGCGGCGGGCGGCGGCCCGGTGAGCGGTGCCGACAAGGGGTTGTGGCTGTAGTTCCAGAAATCACCCGGGGCTGGAACAAGTTCCGCGCCCGGCTGGGCCCACCGTGATCCGAGCAGTAGATTGCTTTTCAGTCGCGGAACGGTGAGGTCCATCGTTAGGAACAGGTTCATGTAGTCGCCTCGGATGGCGCGATCTATGAAATTTTGGGTGTAAGGGTACGTCGTTGCCTGCAGCAGTGTGTCGGTTAGTTCAGGTCCGACGTCAGCGAGAGCCTGCACGATTGGCGCCAGATTTTGCAGGTTAGTCACCAGGTCCGACTTGGAATCGTGAACCAACCGCGTGGCCACCTCGCTGAAGACGCGCAGTTTGTCCAATGCCGTTGTGATGTTAGGCCGTTCGCGGTTGAGGACTTCCAACGCGGCGGGCACGTGATCGAGAGCGCGATCGATACTGCCGGAGTGGATGTCCAGCGTCGCCGATAACCGGTTGAGTCCGCCCAACAATGCGACGATGCCACCACGCTGACGGTCGAGGACGCCGACGAAGTCGTCCAGGCGCGAAAGCAAGTCCCGAATTGGTCTTCGTGACCGTTGAGGGCGGCATTGAGGTTGTGCACGATGTCGCCGAAATGCGCTACCCCGCCGCCGTTTATCAATGATGACACCGACGAGAGGGTTTGCTCGGTGGAGGGATAGGTCGACGACCGGTCCAGCCCAATCATCGATCCGGGTTGTAGCCGGCCAGTGACCGGCTGGCCTGCCGGTGGATCGAGCGCCAGGTGCATTGACCCGAGCAGGCTGGTCTGCCCAATCGTCGCCCGAGCATTGGCGGCCACAACCACGTCGGGTTTGACAGAGATCTCTACGTCGGCGTACCAGTTGTCCACCCGCATCCTGGAAATGCTGCCAACGATCACGTCCCCGACCATCACTGGCGAATTAGGCTCCAGGGTACCGACATTCAAGACTTGGACGTGATAGACGACCGAACCTTGCCCGCGGCCCACCGTCCCCGGCAGCGGCAGCGAGTTGAGGCCGTTGAACGCACAGCCTGTCGCGGTGAGCGCAACGCAGCAGCAGAGGGCGCCGATGCGCTGTATCAAGGTGCTAGTCACGGCGATGGTGTCCCTTCACCAGGCGGGGGTGTGGGGCCTTGACCATTCGGCGGTGGAGATATCCCACCTGGCAACAACAAGCCCGGCAACCCCATAGGTGCCGGCGGCGAAGCCGGCGGGTACGCCGACATTGCCGGAGGTTCTTCGGGGGGGCCGGGGGTCGGACCGCTGCCACCGGGAGCGAGGTTGGGCTCGGAGTAGATGAGTTTGCCGGGATCCGTCGATTTGGTGAGGAATAGATTTATCGGGAACGGCAGACTGTTGAAATTGAGCTGCCTCAGCCCCGGACCCAGATACTGAGAGCACAGCTTCGCAGTCTCGGGTGCAGTGATGTTCTCAACGGCGCCTACCGCCGCGCAGAAGAGGTCAACGGGGTTGGAAAAGTTATTGAACACGAACGTTCCAGGCAGGGTGCCCGTGTCGGCGTCGTATGCACTGTAGGTGTTCGATACCGCTGTCGGCGCGAGGTGCAACAGGTTTTCCAGGCATCGCGGTGGTCGACCAGGGTCTGGGTGACGTTAGCTAGCCGCGCGACTTGCTCAGCGGTCTGGTTGCCCGTGTTGGCGACGAAGCGTTTTACGTCGCCGATGGCCGTGGATAGATCGGTGATTCCGGCACCCAGGTCCGAGCGGTTCTCGTCCAGCACGCTGGTAAGTGTGGCGAGCCGGTCTCCGAATTGCACGATCTGTTCATTGCTGTCGCGCAGCGCGTTGACGAATACCTGCAGGTTCTTGATGACGCTGACAAGGTTGCCGCTGCCGTCGGCGAGAATACGGGCGGCACCGGACAGTTGCGCCAAAGTCTCACGGAGTTTGTCTCCGTTGCCCCCCATAGCGTTAGCGGCAGTGTCGATGAATCGGCCGGTCGCAGTTGTCGACGTGGGGCTGTCGGGCCCCAGCTGCGTCGCCAATCGCATGAGTTGGTCCTTGACATCGTCCCATTCGACCGGGATCGCGGTGCGCTCAACAGGAATCACCCCGCCGTCGGCCATCGTGGGTCCGCCGCCGGGTTGATAGGTCGGCGTCAACTGGACATAGCGCGCCGCAATCAGGTTTTGGGCCACGATGATCGCTTTGGCATCAGCGGGCACGGGCACATCCCGGTCGACCGTCAGTGTCATCTTGGTCCGGTCGCCGTCGGGGTCCAGGGCGGTGATGGTCCCGACTTTGAGCCCCGCCACGCGCACGTTGTCGCCGACATAGATGGCGGTGGCGGAGGCGAAATAGGCGGTAATGGTCCTCGGCCCAAAGAACGTGGCGCGCAAGATGAGGACGATGCCGGCAAGCAATGTTCCGATCAGAACGAGCGCAGTGGCGGCCACCACCATCTTGCTTGGGCGGCGTCGGAGGTTGGCGCGAAGCATCGATGCGGTCATCTCGGCGGCACCGGGATCTCGCGGTGCGGCCCTGGGAACTCAGCGCGCGGTCCAGCATTGTCAGGTGGCTGTCCGGCGTTGGTGCCCCGCCGGAATCCGAACGCGTAGTCCAGGAATGGCTGTAGGAATTCTCCGGGCACCAGGTTGGAGATGTAAGCGGTGGCGTAGTGCCCGGTGGCGATGGTTTCCGCCTGTGTGATCGCGTATTTGTGTAGCGCTGGTATGGCTTTGCCGAGAGCGTCGCGGTTCTTTTCGAGCATTGCGGTGACCGAGTTGAGCTTCTCAAGCGCCGGTCTGAGTTGCTTCTCGTTGTCGGCTACCAGACCCGATAGCTGACGCGACACTGTTGATATCGAGGCAAGCAGGTCAACGATCTCTTGCCGTCGTTGGGCGAGGACATCGAGCAGGGTGTTGGCGCTGAGGATGAGGAGTTGACCTTCTGGCTGTGCTTTGACAGCACGCCAGTCACGTCGGCCGCGTGCTTAATCAATTCGCCCAGGGTTTCGTCGCGGCTGTTCAGGGCCGGGACAGTCGGCTGAGCCCGTCGAAGGTGGGGCCGAGTTGGGGTGCGATTTTGCCGATGGTGCCGACAACGCATCCAACGAGTGATTCAGTGAATCTGTGTTGATTCCAGCCACATCGGTGGTGAGGTCACCTATCGCGTCGGACAATGAGTACGGCGACGAGGTACGCGACATCGGTATCGTTGCTAAGGGCTGTAAGGTTCGGCTGCCTGCAGACTTCAGGGTCAGTGTCCGTCGCCCGAGTAGGGATCCCGTGCGGATGTGGGCGCTGGTTTCGTTCCCGAGTTCGACTTGCGCGTTGACCGTGAAGGTGACGATTACTTTGCCGTCGTGCAGGGTCAGATCCGATATATCGCCGACCTTGATCCCGGATATCTTCACGTCATTGCCGGCCTCCAAGCCTCCCGCCTCGGCGAAGAGAGCGTGGTAGCGAACGGTGGTGACCCAATTCACCAAGCGCTGGGGCTGCAACCCGACGGCGATGACGAGCACGATCAACACGACACCGATGAATCCGGCTCGAATGAGTTTGACTCCACGGTATTTCAGCATTTAGGCTCACCGCATCTTCCGCCCTCTTGGTGGACCCAATTTATAACTGTCGTCCCGCCCTGGCCGTTGGTGAATCGTAGTGCGAGGGAACAGATGTATTCGTTGATGAAACTTCCGTATGATCCGAGTCGGGTCAGCTTGTAGTAGTTGGCGGGCGCCTTTTGCAGTCCCGTTTCGAGTCGCCCCTTGCCCTCATCCAGCAGCGGCGCGAGCCGGCCCAGTTGGTCGACCGTGGCCTTCAACGGAGGTCGGGCGTGGGCAAGGAGATCGGTCAGGGATGCGGTGCCGTTGGCGAGGCTTCGATGGCATTCCCGATGGGATCACGGTCTGCTGCCAGCCCGGACACGAGTTGCTCAAGGCGGTCGATGGCTGCCGAGAACTTATCGTCGTTGCGCGACAGGTGTTTAGCACAGCGCCGAAGTTGTCGATGACCTGCTCGACGGTTTGGTTGTTGTCGGCCAAGGTTTGTGAGAATGATGAGGTCTTGGACATGACCGAATCCAGTACGGCCCCTTTGTCCTGCAGTACCTGCAACAGCGAAGATGTCAGCGCGTTCAGGTCCGCCGGGCTCAGACCCCGCAGGACGGGTTTCAAGCCACCCAAGAGCAAATCAAGATCCAGCGCCGGCGCGGTGCGGTCAACCGGAATCTGTGAACCCGCAGGACGATGCGGGTGGATCCGGCTTCGTTGACCAGCTCGAGATAGCGATCCCCGACCAGGTTGAGAAAGCGCACCACGGCTTTGGTACCCGAGGTGAGCACGGTGGTGCGGTCCGCATCGAAAGTCACGACGACGTTCTTGTCGGGCTTCAGTTCGACGCGGGACACGGTGCCGATCCGGATTCCAGCGACCCGCACGGAATCGCCGGCCCTCAGATCCGACACGTTCGCGAACACCGCCGAGTAGGTGTTGGTATCGCGGGTGCCCTGCTGCGAGAACACCATGAACAGCACGCCAGTGAACAACGTCATGACGATGAAGAAGCCGGAGAACTTGATCGCGGGCCCGCGTACGGCGCTCATCCCGGCAGCCCGACCTGTCTCAGTGTTGCGCGGCGGCCCGTCTATCGGTCCGTACAGCATCTGCTTGAGTCCGTCAGAGTTGAGCAGGATGCTCTGGTTGCCATAGCGAGCTGTGCTGGTTCCGACGTCCGCGATCAGGTAGGGCGGCAGGGTCGCAGGTCCGATATCAGGCATACCGAAATCTGCGCAGTGTGGTCCGCCCTTTGCGGCTACCTTCGGCAGATCCTGCGGATACCGGTAACGTTCTTTGCCCAGCACCAAGCTGCCCATGCCCACCAGGCCGGGAACCGGGCTGGGAGCAGTGTGCACGAAGGGCAACATGCCGGCCAGGGCGCAGTTCAGCGAGACGTGGTAGCGATTAAGCAGCTCCGTCGATGGCGTGAGCAGACGCAGCAGATCGGTCAACGGTTGTCTGTTTGACCCCAGCACATCGTTACCTCGCTCGGCCAAGCGGATGACACCTAAAAGTGTCGCGCCCAGATTGTCCTGTTGATCGACGATGGTCTGGCTGATGCGAGTCGTGTTGTCCAGCAATCGGATCAAATCCGGAGCAGCATCAGCGTAGGCGTCGAGCACAACCGGGCGACGTCGAATTCGTGCTCAAGTTGCGGCAGCCTGGGCTGGATCGTTGCGAAGAAGTGGTCCAGATGGGCGATCATTTCGCCGATCTGCTGACCACGGCCGCTGAGTGCCGAAGACAGGCACTCAATACCGAGTTGAGCTTCATCGGATTGATTTTCATCAACAACGCCGAGAGTTGTTCGAACACAGTGTTGATCTCGACGGTGACATGCTGGCGTCGAGGACTTGCCGCGATGCATCGATTGCGGCACTGGATTCTTCGGCGGAATCAACTCGACGAACTTGCGCCGAAAACCGTGGTTGAGGCGATGTCGACGAACACGTTGGCGGGTATCAGGTGAAGCTGCGACGGATCCATCGCCAGATGGATCGCCGCTTTTCCATTGGGTAGGTTCTCGATCGAGGACACCTTGCCCACCTGGACGTCCAGCATCTTGACTTTGGCGTCGGGATTCATCACCAGGCCGCACGGTTGGACATGACTGTCACCGGGACGACCGGCGTCAACACGCCGCGAACATCTGCGCCGCAAGGATGACCACGCCGACGATCGTCGCGACGGTGAGCAGACCCGAAAGCGGGCGCAATACCGAGCGGGACAACGGATTACTCCCCGACCTTGACTATGTTCACCTGGTCATACCAATGCGCGCAGTTCGCTAGCCAGAGAACTCCAACTTTACAAAACAGCCTCCAGCAGATCCCCGGTTCGTTTGAACACGATGTCGCACAATTAGCTTGATGTCATCAGCCATCCGTCGGACGATTGTCGGTTGGTTGCCGACGACTGTGCAATGGGTCGGCCTGCTCGATCACGGCGGCAGCAGATCTGTGCAGTAGTCGACGCGCCCAGAGTGCGAACTGGGCACGGAATCTCTCCGCCGGATCGTCGAGTTGCCAATTCATGGCTTCTTCGATGCGCGCAAGCCGGAACGAGACAGTGCTGTGGTGCAGGTACAACACTTGAGCGGTACGACGAAGCGACCCTGTCCGGCAGTAGGCTTCCAGTGTGGCGATGTCCAGCGCCCCGTTCTCCGTGGCGCCGAAGACGTCCAACGCTGCCACGTAGGGATCGCTGGTCAACCGCTCGGGTGGAATCTCGGCTAGCAGAGCGAGTACGCCGAGCTCGTCATAATCAATGACGGCCTCACCGGGATCGCCCGCCGACTGGCAGGTGTCAGCGGGTGGCGCGAACCGCAACGCCATCAGCGCTTGCTGCCAGGACCTTTGAGCGTCCACGCCGTCGGCCTTTGCGCCGATCCCGATGTTGACGCCGGTGCGCAGGCGCTGTTCTTGACTGCGGCCGCGCAGCGCAGCGCGCAGGTCTGGCGCGGGGGATTCGCATGCGCCCCTTTGTTGGAACACCACCGCGGCCACACCGCCGACTACCGCAACATAGGCCGATCGCGCGGGTTGCGCGAGGGCGCTGAGCGTGACCGCCTCGACGGCTGGATCCCGACCGGCATTGACGCTCAGCGCTGCGACTCTCACCGGTTGATCGGGTACCAGGCCGAGCTGGCGTAGCGCTCTCGATCGATCGGCAAGCGATTCGTGCGTGCTGAGCGCCACCTCCATCAGGGATGGGTCGACCACCCCGGCTACTCGCCGGGGACGATGATCAGCAAGCAAAATGCGCGCGACCAGAGAAGCCCGCTCCAGCACCAAGTCGTCCATCGGTCCGCCGGCACCCTCGCGTTCTAGCCAAAGCGTGCCCGCAACCCTGTTGACCTCAAAATCGACCTGGCCTGACGTGGTATGCGGGTCCCCGTCGAGAGCCTCACCGGTCGGGGCGAATCGCCACTGCCGCCCGTCGGCGAGCCGTATTCCGCAACCGCACTCGGCGAGCCCAGCGGTCGCGCGAACCAGCGCTTCCGCGCTGGCGCGGTGCTCAATGAGTGCGTCGAAAAAGTCGATAACACGCACGGCCGTTGCAGCGTCGGGATCGAGTGCCGACAGCCGCAGTAGCAGGCTACGCATCGGGACCACTCCTTTGTGATTTCCCAGCCACCCGGCAGGTGGCAGCCCGCCAAAAGTCCCCTTCGGCACTCCACGCCACGTCGATCCCAGCTTTCATTGCTAATTTAGCACTAATAGTCTGCGTTGGCGGGAGATCACTCGCGATCCTCATGTCCGAGGCTCAGGTCTCGTTGCGATAGGCGCGCACCGCATGCTTGGGCCACTCAGCTCAACACCCCGCGTCCCGCGGGCAGTAGTTCCACCATCACGCCATCGGGGTCGACGACGGTCGCGGCAAGACCGCCCCGTGGAGTGGCCATGGTTCTGGGCGGCCCGCCCAGGCCCAGGTCTTCCAGTCGTGCGAGCACTCCGGGCACGTCCACCTGAAACGACAGCAGGAACACGCCACGGTTCGGCAGCCCGGTCTGGGCCGCGTCCGCGATGTCCTTCAGGCCCAGATCAAGAAGCTCGACAATCCCGCCGTCCGGGTGATCGACTGCGCCGAGGAAAACGGTGCGAACTCTGCGCGTGTGCACACCGAGCAGGGATTCCAGATCGGCCTCAAGTATCTTGTCGGCCACGACACTGAGGCCAACGCCGTCGCGGTAGAAGCGCAGCGCCTCGTCGATGTCAGCGACGCATATGCCGGCGTGGTGCAGGATCACTCAGGCCGTCACGCGCGGCGTTGGCGAGATCGTCGAATATCTCGAGCAGCCCACCGGACTCGTCATCGGGCAACGCACTGAGCAGCGGACGGATCTCGCGATCGAGGTAGTCCAATACCTCCTTCGTGTCACGGCGCGCAACCAGCGACCGCAGCTGCTCGATCGCGGGCTCCCAGTTCTCGGACTCGGAGCCTTGACGGGCGACCTGCGTTGCAAGAACGTCAACCAACTCCCAATCCCGGTACATCGAGTTGGTGGCCTCGGCGATACCGAAACCCGTGACGGGCCTTCCGCCCATGGTCCCGCGGTAGCGGCAGGGGCCTTCCAGGTATTCGATCGGCAGCGCATGTGCGGGAGCGTGAACAAGAGGCTCGCAGATCAGCTCGAGTTCGAGTTCCTTGGAACTGAGGGTGTGGCGGTCCGGTAAGTACCGTGCTTTTGACGGAGGTCGCATCAGCGGGCGAACCTCGTTGGGCCAGCGCACATAACCGGTCGTAGTCACTTCGAGGTCCTCGACGCATGCAGGTGCGGTGCCGTCAGCGTAAGTAGCCGTGACACCGGTAAACGGCACCAGCACATTGCCCACCCGGCGGTCGAATTGCCGCCACACGCTCAGGTCGACGCCGTTGTCGAGGCTGATGGTGTGCCACTCGTGGGCCTGCCCGCGGGCGTCGCCGCCGGTGGATCCGCCGCCGGCATAGAGGGGAAACCATTGCCGATCGATGTGACCGGAATGTCCTACGACCTCTTCGGTCACGTCACCCCAGCGCAGCGTCCCCACCATCCGCATTCCGGTCTGGAAGTAGGAGTAGGTGTCGTCCTGGAGGCAGGCGATAATCTTGCCATTGTGCGTTGATCCGCCGACCGGCACCGGCGGACGCGTGGGCGTCAGCCGCAGTCGCAGTTCCATTGCGGCGGAGGCGTGATCGCGGCCGACAGCGGCGAAGTCGTACGTGTAGGGCATCAACTCCCCCGCGCCGTCGCGGCACGTCCGTCCAGGTGGTTGTTCCCGCGCTGCTGTCGTACGTCAGGTCCAGGTAGCCCTCGGCACTGCTGAGCTTGGGACGTGCGCCGGGCTCCATGTTCTTCGGCGGCATGTCGTAGTCGGTAAATGAGCCGTAAGTGCCTTGGTCGACATCGAACAAGGCGAGGGTGTAGAAGTCGGCGACAACTTCTGGGACGGGGCGGTTTCTGTTGAAGATCACAATGAACGCGAAGTGCCGCCCAGAAGCTTCGCCGGTCAGCTGCCCAGAGAGGTACCAGGTATCCGACTGGTAGTCGGGGTGGGTGCCTTCCGCGGCCGGGAAGTCGAGCTGTGAGTCACCGGGTACCAATTGGTAGGGGTACCGGCGCCAGTCGCCCTGCGTCGGCCCGTCGATGTCGTCCACTTGCACCTGCCTCGATCTCGATGTGTGTTTACTCGTTGACGATCACGGCTCGGATACCGGAGCCGCGGACCAGATCGTCGAACGCGATATTCACGTCGTCCAGCTTTATCCGCCCGGTAATCAGCTGATCCAGTGGAAGCCGTCCGGTTCGCCAGAGGTTCAGCAGGAGCGGGAAATCCCGGCTGGGAACCACCGAGCCGTATTGACAGCCCACCAGGGTCTTGCCGTGCATATAAAGGTCATATGCCGATAGAGAGACCAGTTCTTCAGGCGGCGACGCACCGACAATGCAGGTTGTGCCGCCGCGGCGGGTGCCGCTGATCGCGCTCTCGATCGTGGCGCGGCGACCGACAGCCTCGAAGACGAAGTCTGCGCCCCGCCGGCCCGTGATCGACCGAATCTGTTGGACCACATCGCCGTCGGCCGGGTCCACCCCATGTGTGGCACCCAGCGAGATCGCGGCGTCCCGGCGGGAAGCTACCGGGTCGACCGCGATGATCTCGGCGGCACCGCGAACCTTGGCTGCCATCAGGGACGCCAGGCCGACCCCGCCGAGCCCGATCACGGCCACCGAGCTGCCGTGGTCGACCGGCGCGGTGTTCAGCGCCGCCCCTGCTCCGGTAGCGACGCCGCAGCCGATCAACGACGCTATTTCCAAAGGGATTTCGGGGTCGATCGGGACAACGGCGCGCGCCAGGCAGTTCGTGGCCGTTGCGAAACTGGATACGCCCATCGAGGTGAACAGCGGGGCGCCCTCGGCGTCCGTGGCATACGGCATCGCGTATACGTCACGGATGGCATTACGGCACAGGTGCACCTCGCCGTGCTCACAGAACCAGCACTGCCCGCACGCCGCCACCCAGGAAATCACCACGTGGTCCCCAACCGATACGTGGTGCACTTCGGAGCCAACCGCTTCGATGACGCCAGCGCCTTCGTGGCCCAGGACGCAGGGCGTGCCCACCGGGAGCGCGCCAGTGGCTTGCGAGAGGTCGGAATGGCACACACCGCTGGCAGCGATCCGCACCCGAACCTGGTCGGGCGCAATCGGTGCGAGCGTGATGTCCTCGACGCTCAGCGGATCGCCGATCGCGCGAAGGATGGCACCGCGTTCGACCATGGTGAGCACCTCAATGTTGCGGAAAAGCCGGATGGCAGGGCTGTCGATCTGTTACCTGCATCGAGGCACGTTAACCTCCTCGCTGACCCGGTGGCCGGGCAGGCCGCTCATGGCTGGGCAACCGTTGTCCGGACAACGGAATAGCTACCATGGTCGTTACCGTTAACGTTACGGTTAAGTTCCAGCCCGGGCAACCTTCTAGGCGTGCGCCGGCTGGCGCCCCGTCGCGGGCCGCGGTGGCGAAGTTTCCGCCAAAGCCCCGAAAATGCCGGCGCAGTACTTATGCTCAGACCAGGGGTCTCGTTCATATCGCGGATGGCCAACGCCGACCGAGGGGGAAGGGAGACAGCGATGTCTTTTGTGGTGACAGCTCCGGAGGTATTGGGGTTGGTGGCGGCAGACGTGGCGGGCATCGGTTCATCGGTAAGCGCGGCCAATGCAGCGGCCGCGGCCCCGACCACCGCAGCGCTGGCCGCCGCCGACGATGAAGTGTCCGCGGCGATCACGGCCGTGTTTTCCAGCCACGCGCGCCAATTTCAGGCGCTAAGTGCGCAGGCGGCCGCGTTTCATGACCAGTTTGTGCAGACCCTCAAGTCCGGTGCAGGGTCCTATGCCAGCACCGAGGCCGCCAACGCATCGCCATTGCTGGGCCAATTCGACAGGTTTGTGGCCAACGGGTTCGCCATCGTTGAGCAGGAAATTCAGCAGACTTCCGGCACATTGACCGCGACTGTCACCGGAGTGGCCGACACGGTTATCCACGGGATCTTCGGGATGCCGGCTGTTCCGCCGTTTTCGGCAACGCAGTCCGGGACCTACACCGGGACACCGTCGCTGGTAACCAGACTTGAAGAGGCGGTGCTGTACCCGGTAAAGCCTTTCCTGGCCTTTTCCGGGCTCGAAACTCAAATCGCAACGCCGAATTCGCCATTGTTATCGCTGTTCACGGGCAACAATCCAGTCTTAGGGCTGTTTATCGGCAACACCCCGCCACAGTTGTTGCCGTTGCTGCTGGGAGAAACGGTCCAGCACACAACGTATGACGGGATGAGCGTCGTGCAAATCACGCCTGCGCATCCGGACGGCAATTACGTGGTTGCCATTCACGGCGGCGCGTTCATCTTCCCGCCCTCGATCTTCCATTGGCTCGATTACACGGTGATGGCCTACCAGACCGGCGCGACCATCGAAGTACCGATCTACCCGTTGCTGCAGCAGGGAGGCACCGCCGCCACGGTCGTACCGAAAATGGCCGGCCTCATCAACATGGAAGTCGGCGCACACCGCCCATCGCACGTCAGCGTGATCGGTGATTCCGCGGGCGGCAACCTCGCACTGGCGGCCACCGAATACATGGTGACCCAGAGTGAACAAGTGCCCGCGTCGATGGTTCTGCTGTCGCCGTGGCTGAATCTGGCGATGACCAATCCGAATATCGGGCTCGTCCAAGACCCCCTGCTCCCTTTCGGGCCGGCACAAGAACTCGGCAAGATTTGGGCGGGAAATCTTCCTGTGTCCAATTACGAGGTGAGTCCGCTGAATGGGTCGCTGACCGGACTCCCGCACACAACGGTTTATTCGGGCAACCTGGACATACTCTCGCCCGACGCGCTCGTCCTCCAGCAAGAAGCCGCAACCGCAGGGGCCCCGTTCAGCTTCGTACTGGCCAACGGCGAGATTCACGACTGGATTCTGCTGACCCCGGACGGCCCCCAGTATTGGGCGCAGATCGATCAGGAACTCGGTATCTGACCGCCCGCTGAAGTAGTCCTTTTCAACTGGTAGCCGACATTGTGAAACGAATGCTGGCCGCCCGGCGATAAAGAGAACGTGAACCGGCTGAGGGCTGCTGCCTCCGAGCGCCTCCCCGCGCGCACCTACCTCCTTGACGAGGGCATCTCCCGCAGGGGCGGTGAATGAACACCAACGAAATTGTGGCCACCGTCGCCGTGGGCACCGCACTGTCGCTGGTAGCAGCACTGGCCACGGCACCGGCCGGCGCCGATGCGACAGCGGACCAGACCGCAAGCCCCATGACCGACCACAACCCACTTAGCGATTACGAGGGCTACTGCACGTGGGGTGCGCAGGAACAGATACACGAGCACACCGGCTACTACATGAAGGCGCTCACCGGGAGCGCCGAAAACTGGGCTAACCAAGCCCAAGCGGCGGGCTTGACCGTGGTGGGCGAAGCGCAGCCGCACTCGATCGCGGTCTTCAGCAGCTCGCTCGTCGGCGGTGTCGGACATGTCGCCTGGGTCGACGCCGTCAACGGACGGCAGATCACCATCACCGAAATGAACATGGGCCCCGGGGCCACCGTCGAGAACGGATACCGCACCGCCGGCTTCCACGGATTCGACACCCGCACCGTCGAAGATGTCCCGGGGATGATCTACATCTTGATCCCCTGAGATGTCGGCTGCGGCTAGAGGGAATCCCAGAACCGGGTGAGCACCGCCGCGGCGCCAGTCGGATCCTCGACCATCCACCAGTGACCGAGACCCTCGAGCACTTCGGTGCGCGCGCCGGCCCGATCGGCCGCCCGCCGACGTATCTCCGGCGAACCCACGAAGGTGTCCTCGGTGGCCAGGATGGACAGCCCCGGTCGCACTGCGGCGGCCTCGAGGTTGCGACCGGCGTTATCGGCGGCGGGCTGCGCCGCCGATCGGTACAGGGCGAGAATCGCCCGATCCATGTCGGCGTTCTGCGCGGCAGCCAACGCCGTTGCGACGTCATGGTCGATGACCAGCCCGGCGAGCTGATCGGATCGTTCCCGGATTGAACCGCTGATCATGGTGGCTACGAGCTCTTCACCGGCGCCAGGTGTCTGCCAGATTTGGGCCATGTCGTGCTAGACGTATTCGGCGTCGAAGATGCCGAGCACGTCGCTGGTCCAGCTCCGGACGAGCTCCGGGCGGTGCATCACCGCATTGACGACATGACCGCCACCCCAGTCGTGACCGACGAGATCGATGGTTCCGTCGATCTCGCCCAGTTCGCGTTCCAGCCAGTCGCGGTAGCCCTGCACCGTCGTGATGAAGTCCTGCGGCAGCGGCGCCCCGAAGCCCGGCGGCGACAGTGTCACCACGTCATTGCGGCCCAACTCGTCGATGAGCGGACCCCAGATCGCGCGACTGGGGCCGGATGAGGCAAACCTGCCCGGCGATCGGCCGACGTGCCGGCACCTGCCGTCGGCGATTGGCGTTCAATCTTCTGGAGCACTACTTTTCCTGAGGTGATGTTCTCAGCTGCTGGTGCAGTCGCGCGGTGGATCGCCCCTTCTCTCACGGTTGCGGCCGTTGCCGGCATAGCTTTTCTCGCCGGCCTGCTGCCGGTCGGTTCCGTCCCGGCGGTTCGCCTGACCGATGACGCCAACCCATTCGCCGGCGCGCCCTTTTACGTCAATCCCGGTTCCGCGGCGATGAGCGCCGCGCAGCACGCCGATCCGCCGAGCCCCGCGCTGACCGCCATCGCCAACACGCCGCAGGCGTACTGGGTCGTCCCGGGCTCGTCGGCAGGCACGGTCGCGAAATACACTGGCGACGCGACGGCTGCCGGCGCCATCCCGGTGCTGACGATCTATGGAATCCCGCACCGCGACTGTGGCAGCTTCGCCGCGGGTGGCATGGGCTCGGCCAGCGACTACCGAGGGTGGATCGACGGCATCGCCTCCGGCGTGGGCGCGTCACGGACGGCGATCATCCTCGAACCCGACGCACTCGCCATGGCCGACTGCCTGTCGGCCGACCAGCGCCAAGAACGCTACGACTTGATTCACTACGCCGTCGACGCGCTGACCCGCAATCCGGCCACGGCCGTGTACGTCGACGCCGGTCACTTGCGCTGGCATAGCGCTGAGGACATGGCCGACAGGCTCAAACAGGCCGGCGTCGGCAACGCGCGCGGCTTCAGCCTCAACACCGCGAACTTCTTCACCACCGGGGACGAAATCGGCTACGGCGAGGCGATTTCCGGGCTCACTAACGGCTCGCACTACGTGATCGACACGTCACGCAACGGTGCCGGACCGGCGCCGGACACCGGGCTCAACTGGTGCAACCCCAGCGGTCGAGCGCTGGGCACGCCGCCCACCTCAGCCACCGGGGGCGCGCACGCCGACGCCTACTTGTGGATCAAACGCCCCGGTGAATCCGACGGAACCTGCGATAAAGGCGATCCGCCGGCGGGCACCTTCGTGAATCAGTACGCCATCGATCTGGCCCGAAACGCCGGCCAGTAGGAGGGGCGTCCGACGCCTGGCGGCATCCCCAACTTCGGGTGCTCGCTCAGATGTTGAACCGCCCGGCGAAGCCGCGCAGGGGCACGTCTGCACTTGTCAGTAGCCCGGGCGGGGCCTTGACGACCGCCGCGATCGCGCTGAGGGCCGGCATGCCGGTGACGGTCATGCCGATGGAGGCGAAATTGTCCGGGTTGGACAGGTCCACGCCGGGCTTCGGGAAAATCATGTGCTTGTTGTAGACACACGGATCGCCCTTGATCTGAGTGATGTAGCAGCCCTTGATATCCCAGCTCGGATCGGTGTGCGGGGTCATCTGCCACTCCAGGTGCGTCTCCACCCGCGGGACCCCGTCCACCATCCCCTGATACTTGAGGTAGTTGCCGCCCAGCGAACCTTTCGGCATCTGGTACCAGCCCAGGTCGACGTCCTTGGTGCAGGCGCCCAGCTCGTAGCTGAACTTCACCTCATCGAGCTCGAGCCCGAAACAGTCGGCCATCATCAGCACACTGTCGGCGAAGACCCGGGTGTACTTCTCCAGCTTGCCGGGGATGCTCGGGTCATCGACCGGCAACCCGTAGCCGACCTCGATCCACGTGTCCTTGGAGTGATGACACGACACGTCAACGGATTCCAGGGTGGTGACGTTCTCGATCTCGGCGACGTCGGCCGAGCACACCACACCGAGGACCTGGTTCAGACCCGGGTTCATCCCGGTGCCGTAGAAGGTCGAACCGCCCTTCCCGCAGGCCTCGGCCAGCAGGCGCGTGACCGGCTTGCCCGACGGGTGCGGGTGGTTGGTGTCGCGGTGCCACCCGGTGATCCAGTCGGCGGTGGTGACGACGTTGATGCCCGCCTCGAGGACCTTGACGTAGAGGTCCTCGTCGGGGAAGACACCATGAAACGTCATGACGTCAGGTTTGGCGGCGATGATTTCCTCGACGGTGCCGGTGGCCCGCACACCTATCGGGGGCAGACCGACGATCTCACCGGCGTCGCGACCGATCTTGTCCGCCGAATAGCAGTGCAAACCAATGAGTTCCAGGTCAGGTCGATGACCGATCCTCTTGATCATCTCCGAGCCAACGTTGCCAGTGGCCACCTGAAAAACACGGATGGGTTTGGCGGATGCACTCATGGGACCTGCTTCTTTCTTTAGTTGCGATGGATGGCATCGGTCTCGAGGCTACGACACCCAGTGGCCGACGAGTTGGGCCCATCGGCGCGAGATGGTCTTCTCCATGTCGTCGCGCCTGCGTCGCGTGTTCACGTCGTCGGGTTGGACGCCGCCGATACTGAGCCGGGCCAATTCCTCGACCTGATCGCGCTCCAGTCCGAACTGCAGCAGTGGCTCGAGTTCGCAGTCGGTGTCGAGCTCATCGGGCAGCGTCGAGCGGGCCAGCAGGACCGCCGCGTTTTCCTCGCCAACCTCGAGCAGCAGAGCAACCAGGCCGGCCTTCTCAACCTTCACACTGGGCGGCGGATCGAGAGCTCGATGCCGTTGTCCCGCATGACGGTTCGACATTGTCCGGGCGTGTAGTCGAAGTTCTCCAGGTCCTTGATGTAGGCCGCGGGCTCGGCCAGGCCTTCGACGTGGGGGAAGTCCGATCCCATGACGATGCGGTCCACGCCTACCAGCCTGAGCAGGCTCGCGAGTTCGTCCTCGTAAAACGGCGACACCCACACGTGGCGTTTGAAGGTTTCGCGCGGATCCTCCTTGTAGATCTGAGGAATCTGCCCGTAGCTCTTGGTGAGCTTCTCGAATAGGTGGAACACCCACGCCGATCCGCTCTCGATGGACGCCATCCGAAGGTTGGGGAAGCGGAGGAAGAGCCCGTTGTGCAGGTGATTGGCGAAGGTGTCCTGAATGGCGTCACCGGAGAACAGTGTCCGGAAGCTCAACAGCGCCTGAAACGACATCATGAAATCTGGCTCGCCCCAAGCCGTCATGAACTTGGAGTAATACGTTTCGCCCGAGTGGTAGCAAACCGTGATGCCGGAGTCGTTGGCCAGCTGCCAGAAGGCGTCGAACATCGGGTCTCCGGGTGGGCGCATGCCGACCTCGGTCATGATGGGGCCGGGGATCATGACGATGAACCGTGCGTCGCGTTCGAGTGCCCACTGGAGTTCGCGTACGGCGTCGTCGGGCCTGCACAGGGTGATGTACGGGGCGGCAAAGATTCGCTCTTTGTACGCGAAGCCCCAGTCCTCCTCCATCCAGCGGTTGAAGGCGCGGAACGTCGCCACCGTGGCATCGAAATCGGGCAAGAGCGCCTGCTCCATGCCGACCCCGAGGGTCGGTAACAAGATGGTGCCCTGCATTCCCTGTTCGTCCATCAACTTCAGCCGGGCGTCGCGGTCACGGTACGCGGGTGGAATGGCTTCGAGTTCTCCGAACAGCGAGTTCAGGTCGGCGCCTTTCGGGTTGCGCCCGCGGAAGTACTCGTCGAGTGCACCGGGTTTACCGACCGGGTCGAATGTGGGGTTCGGGATGAACCTGTTGACCCTGCCGCCGACCATCAGTCGCTGCCGGCCGTCGATCTGTGCCCATTGGATACCGCGCTTCTTGAACTCCCGTTCCATGTGACGGGTGAACGCGTCCTCGGCTTCGTAGTAGTGGTTGTCGCAATCGAAGAACTTGAATGGGAGTTGAGCTGTCATCGCGACCACGTCCTTTCGATGGCTACGCGCGAAGGGTTGTCTTCGATAGAATCGCAGAACGACGTTTCATGTCTCATAAGAACTATCTCCGGTATTCAGGTTTTCACAGTGCTTTACGTGAGAACAAAGTTCTACTTTCGTGGCAGGCCGAGAATCATCGATGCGATGACCGTCAGCTGGATCTCAGGAGTGCCGCCGCCGATGAGTTCGGATGGCATCCAGAAGTAGGGCTGCACGACCGGCGGGTCGGACTCCACCAGCATCGCGGCCCGCCCGGTCAGGGCAAGCGTCGCGGTCCAGGCCCGGCGCAACAGCAACACCATCGCGTATTTGGCGATGCTCGACGTCGCGCCCGCGCTCTGTCCCTGCACCAAGCGCAGCGTTTCCCGCAGCACCATGGCCTTGATTGCGGTGGTGAAGGCCTCGACATCGCCGAGCGCGCGCAGGGCCGCATCCTGTTCGGGCCCTTCGACGTTCGCGATCTGCCGGAGCGGGCCGGAGCGATCGATGGTGACGTAGTTGCCGATCGCGGTGCGTTCCACGGCCATCGTCGCCACCGCGAGGCCCCAGCCGCCGTCGGGCTCACCGACGAGCATGTCGTCGGGCACGAACACGTCGGTGAGGAAGACCTCGTTGAAATCTGCGTTGCCACTGGCCTGTTTGATCGGGCAGACCTCGATGCCGGGCCAGCTCATGTCGACCAGGAAGTAGCCGATTCCACGATGCTTCGGCGCATCCGGGTCGGTGCGGGCAAGCATGGCCCCGAAGTGCGCCCGATCGGCTGACGACGTCCAGATCTTGTGGCCGTTGACCAGCCAACCGCCGTCGACCTTGACCGCCCGGGTGGTCAGCGACGCCAGGTCCGAGCCGGCGCCGGGCTCGCTGAAGAGCTGGCACCAGCGCACGGTGCCACGCAAGATGGGCTCGGCGAAGCGCTCACGCTGCAGGTCTGATCCCCCGGTCAGGATCGTCGGCAATATCCATTCGGCTATGCCGAGAGACGGTTTCACCAGCTGGGGGCGTTTGCCGAACTCCTCGCTGATGATCACCTGCTGCACGGCCGAGGCGTCGATGCCCCACGGCGCGGGCAGCTGCGGGGCGACCAGACCCGCGCCGGCAAGCAGATCCCGCTGGGCACCGCTGGCGAGGCCCGGGTTACGACTGTCCTCGGACGGGTGCTCGTTGGCGAGCGTCGCGGCCCGATCCAGCGTCGCGGCAAGCTGTTCGCGGAATTCGGACTCGACATCGCCGAGGTGCAGCGCTGTGGAGCGCTTGGTGGTGCGGGACAACTCCCCCACCTCGCGGCTCCATCGCGTTGTCGGGCCGAGCGACGCTGCCAGGCTGGTGGCGCGCCGCCAGTACAGGTGCGTGTCGTGCTCCCACGTGTAGCCGATCGCGCCGTACATCAGCATTGCGTCGAGGACCAGGTCAGGACCGGTGGCGATCGCCATCAGCCCGGCCGACGCCGCTGCCAGCCGGTGCTGTTCGAGTGATTCGTCGTTGGCGCGCACCGCATCCCAGGCGGCGGCCGCGGCCAGCTCGGTGTTGACCCGCAACACCGCCGCCTTGTGCTGCAGGGCCTGGAATGCGCCGACCGGCCGGCCGAACTGTTCACGCGTCCGGATGTAGTCCGTGGCCGCATCCGCGCACCGGCGCACGGTGCCAGCGGTCGCACACGCGGTGAGGGCGACGACAAGACAGCGGGCCCGCGCCGTGTCGATTCCGGTGAGCGGCGTCGCCACCAGGTCGGTGACGCGCAGCTCGCCGACGTCGGTGCACAGATCCGTGCCCTCTTGCGGTGTGACGGCGATGGCGGCATTGCTCGTGTCCAGCGCAAACCAGAGCTCACCGCTGTCGGTGTGCGCGACCAGCAGAACACGTTGAGCCGCACAGATTCCCAATGTGCTCTGAGTCGAACCCGACAGGCGCCAGGCCCCCCCGTCGGCGGTGGCCCGGACGTCGGATTGTTCGGGCAGCACGACGGCCGCGGTCGCTCCGTGGGCCAGCTCAGTCAGCAGTTCCGGCGCATCGGCCAGTGCGGCGACCGCGCTTGCCGTGGCGGTGGCCAGCAGCGGACCGGGCAGCAGCGCAGCAGCGGCGGCCTCGACGACACAGGCCATATCGGCCAGGCCGCCACCCTGTCCGCCGACATCATCGGGCAGGTGCACGGCGTGGAAGCCCTGTGCGGTGAACTCCTCCCACCAGGTGGGTGTTTCACCGGCGGCGATCGAATCGGCCGAAGCCCGGGTCTTGTCGATCGGCGCGTGCCGACCGGCAAACCGGGTGACCGCGTCGACCAATTGCTCCTGCTCGGTGGTGATCGCCAGTGCCATGACGCCGTCAGGCCTCCAGACCAAGTACGCGGGCGGCGTTGCCGTAGAGGAACTTCGGCCATACGTCTGCTTTGAATGCAACCTTGGGCATGTCGCCGAAGATGCGTTCCAGCGACAAGCCCATCGGGAAGTAACCGGCGTAGATGATCTTGTCTGCGCCCCGGGAGTTGGCGTAGTCGACGATCGCCTTCGGGTAGTACTTGGGCGCAAACGCCGACGTCGAGTAGTACAGGTTGGGCCACTTCAGCATCAGCTTGACCGCCAGTTCTTCCCATGGTTCGCAGCCGTGCCGAGTCACGAACACCAGATCCGGGAAGTCGAACATCACCATGTCGATCCGCGATACCTCCTGCGGCGCGAACGGAATTCGTGGTCCCGGCACACCGGCACAAACGAAGATGGGGATCCCCAGCTCCACGCAGGTGGCATAGATCGGATACATCTTCGGATCGTCGATCGGTACCTGCGGGAACGTTCCCGACGGGAAGACCGACGTCGCCCGGATCCCGAACTGCTCGTAGTCCCGGCGGATCGCGTTCACCGAACCCATCACGTCATTCGGGTCGGTGATCGCACCGGAGGGGATGAAGCGGTCCGGAAACGTCTTCAAAGCCAGCTCTGCAGAGGGTTCGCCAACACCGATCATGCCCTTCTCAATGCCGAACCGATCCATCTGCTGGAGTAATAGCGAAACCGGATCGTCGGTCGGCAGACCTTTCGGCACGTCCTTGAACATGTACTCGACCGGGAAGTCAAAGTCTTCCTTGGACTCGCGGTCCTTGGTCTGCTTCCGGATGAAGTCGTACTGAGCGGTCCCCGCGTGGGGGAATCCGATCATCGTGTCGATCACCGGCAGACCAACGGGTCCGGCCATGGCGTCCTCCGATCATGCGGCGCGGGCTACACACACCAGTGCTGACTGCGCAATTATTGAAACACGGTTCTGCTTATTTTGCGAAATCTTCACTATGCCGACGGTAGGAACTGCGCCGAGCTGCGCATCTAGGGCTAGAATCCTGGTCAGTACCGAGAAGATGGTTCTCGAATGTCGTCTGATCGACGTTCCAGTCAAGCCGGAGGTGGACAGTGAACACGCCCGATATCGGCTTCGTGACTCAGGAGAAATCCAACGGGCGCGCTCGGATCGCTGGCGGCGAGGACACCGTAGTTGCCCTTGCGGACATGACGAGCAACCAGTTGATCCGCCGGGCTCGAATCCTCGAAGAGGTGATTGAACTGATCGGCGATGTGGGCGCCGATGCGGTTCAGATGCGTGATGTCGCCCAGCGCTCAGACGTGGCACTGGCCACGGTGTATCGGTACTTCAGTTCGAAGGACCACCTCCTTGCGGTGGCCCTGGAAGACTGGCAAAAGCGACTGACGAGACGCATCAATGCATCCGGCGGCAAGACGCCAGCCCAGCCGTTGCCTGGCGTACTCGACTACTTACGACGGGCCGTCCGCGCCTTTCACCGCAACCCCCAAATGACCGCGCTGATGCTCAAAACGACCACGTCGACTGATCTGCACGCAACGTCAGCGATCGATCACATGAACCGCAACAACGTCGAGATGTTTGGCCGCCTGCTCGATGGCATTGCGCCAGAGACGGTCCCGTTCATCACCTTCGGTCTCAACGCGGCGCTGAGCGGCGTTCTCGCCGCGTTACTCACCGAAAAATTGTCGTTGGACGAATCCCTAGGCCGAGTCGAGTGGGTCGCGCGCGCCCTGTTGTCGGATTGCCCCAACTGCGCGCTGTGACAGTGGATATGGTTGTTCGCTGATGGCCCGCAACGCCACTCGCCCGACGTTGCCGATGGACCACTGCACGCCTCGGTATGTCATGTCGTTTCCTTGCTGACCGATGGTGATCCACGTCTTCGGTCGAGGAAGAATCGCGCCGCTTGCGCGAGCGCCTCGGCGATGGGTTCCGGCTCCCAACCGAGGTTGCGAGTGGCCTTGGAGTGGTCCAGCGGCGACATGATGTGCATCAGGCGAACGGTGAGCGGTGTCAGCCGGGTGTCGCGGCGAGTGACCCGCGAGACCAGCTCACCGATCGCGCCGGCACCGGACATCACCCGCAACGGGACGCCTCTCTTGGGGGGCGTCACGCCCACAGCGCCGCAAGCTGTTTCGTAGATCTCCCGGGCGCTCATGAACCGCTCGGAGACGATGTAGCGCTCCCCAACAACGCCCCGTTCGGCGGCCAGCACCAAGGCCTTCGCGGCATCGATGACACCGACGACCTCTGCGTTCGCGCCTTCGATGTAGAAAGGCATCGCACCACGTACCGCGGCGGCCACCAGCCCGCCGTGCGGAGTCGGCAGGAAGTCGCCCGGACCATAGGTGTTGGCCACGCACATCGCGACAACGGGCAGCCCGCGGTCGCGGCAGTACCGCAACACCATGTCCTCGGCTTCGACGCGGCTTCGGATGTAGTCCCCGCCGACGTCGGCCCAGTTGTGCCGCGTCTCCTCAGTGGCTAGACCCGCATCGACCAATCCGATGGTGCCGATTGAGCTGGTGAAGACGAACCGGTCCAGGTCGGCCTCGACGGCCGCGTCGAGGACGTGGCGCAACCCTTCGACGTTGGTACGCCACATCGGCGTCGGATCCCGCAGCCATGGGCGTGCGTCGACAACGCAGTAGAACACCACATCGCACCCCGACATGGCTGATCGCAAGGCATCGTCGTCGAAGACGTCGCCGTGGAACCGTTCGACGGGTAGGCCGTCGATCGCGCGGGTGGAGCTGGTCGTGCGGATCAGCACCCGCACGTCGTCGCCGCGTTCCACCAATTGCCGAGTGACGTGCGAGCCGAGGAAGCCACTCGCTCCGATGACGAGTGACCGTCGTGCCATCGTATTGTTGGGCCTCACGCGCCCTGCTGGCGGATGTCGTAGCTGGTAAACATTCGCGTGTGTTGGAACACGCGGCGGGCAATGCGCCAGCCTTCCTCTGTGTGCACGATTTCGTCCGAATACTGCCCCACGGCATCGATCCACTGCGTGGGATCGTGCGCGAACGACTGGACGGTGTGCACGTAGGTGACCGCCGTGGCGTTGTCGCGGTCACGGACGTCGATGACCACGTTGTGCAGCATGTGCTTGGTGTCCCGCATGCCGTCGTGCGCGGCAATCATGAAGTCGGTGATGCCGTCGACGTCCGACCACTGACCGATGTCGCCGTAGTCGGTGACGGCGTCGGCCGTGAAGCACGAGCGGAACAGCGTCCAGTCTTTCGTGTCGATCGCCGTGGCGTACCGGTGCAGAAGCGCCGTGATCGCCTCGTTGGTGGGTGACACCGGACCTCCTCGAGTTCTAGCGCAGCGATGCACACGATTGCGATCATCTCGAGACGCAACGTCTCGTCTTGTGGCACACTACTGGGCAGCGCCACGGTCTGTAAAGGCCGCCCGGCGATGCCCGCCCCGTGAGTTTGGGCGCTACGACGAGGAGAAACCGACATGCCCATCGATCTCGACCTTGCGGTCGGCGCCGCGGCGGTCCGACGAAGCCGGCACGGTCAGGCCCGTGACCGTCGTGCGAGACGTCTAGGATCCGGTGATGGTCGCTGAGGTCGGTCCGCCGCCCCGGCGACGCAACGAAAAGTCGCGCGTCGCGATCGTCACCGCAACCCGGGAACTACTGCTGGAGCGTGGATTTGATGCGCTGACAATAGAAGCGGTGGCCGCGCGGGCTGGGGTGGGAAAGCAGACCATCTACCGCTGGTGGCCCAGTCGAACCACACTGGTTGCCGACGTCATGCTCGAGGATGCAGATACGATCCTCAAGCCCACCGTGCACACCGATGACGTCACCGCGGATCTAGTCAGGTGGGCGAAGAATCTCGCGGCCACCCTGACGACCGAGCGCGGCTCAGCCATGCTGCGAATTCTGACGGCCGCCTCCATGGAGCAAGATGACACCGCGGCCCGACTGCGATCCGACTTCAGCACGCCCCTGCAGGAGACCGTGCAGCAGCGCCTGTTGGACGAGGGCGTCGGCGAGCAGATTGCGCAAGTCGCGGCGGATGCCATCGTCGGCGGCATCGTCTATTCCATCCTGCGCGAGGGCCGAAGCTACACCCGCCAGCGGGCCGAACTGACCACCCGTACCGTCATCGCCTCAGTAATCGCGAACTCGGAGCACACGATCCGTGGCTGACACCATTCAGCGGATCTTTTGATGCGTGAAGGAGCACCCGTGGAACAGTCTCACCGACGCTTCGATGTCGTCGCGCCTGTGCCAAAGCGCGATGGTGGCGACGATTGGACGATCGCAGCGACCATCCACGGGCCCCTTGACATCCATCCCATCGACCGAGGAGTCAAATGACCATGCGGGCAGTTTCTTTGAGGGACGGCCAGCTCGCTCTGCGTGAGGTACCCACGCCGGTACCTGGATCCGGACAGCTGCTGGTGCGCACCCTCGCGTGCGCGATCTGTGCGTCGGACCACCATTATATGGACCATCCCGACGTGTCGCGCGATGACAAATCGGGCATGCGCGTGGATGCCCCGCAAGAAGACGTGATCATGGGCCACGAGTACTGCGCCGAAGTCGTGGAGTATGGCCCAGACACCAAGCGGGAGTGGCCGATCGGCACCCATGTTACGTCTCCGCCGGCACTCTTCACCGCCAACGGCATGCGAATCATCGGCATGGCGCCCGAGGCCCCCGGCGGCTTCGGGGAGTACTTCCTGCTCACCGAGTTCCTTGCCCGCCCAGTCCCCAACGACCTGCCCGTCGAGCGCATCGCCGTCAGCGACGCGATGGCTGTCGGCTGGTTCTACACCCGGCTCGGCACCACCGGTGGTTCATCTCAGGGCACGGTGCCGCTCGTCATCGGGTTGGGTGCGATTGGCATGTCAGTCATCGCTGCACTCAAATTGCGTGGTGCTGGCCCCATCGTGGCCTGCGACTTCTCCGATAGCCGACGCGAGCTCGCGCTGAAGCTCGGCGCCGACGTGGTGGTCGACCCCGCCAAGGAGTCGCCGTATGCGGCGTGGCGTCAACTCGCCTGGGGATCGTCCGAGGAGGTTTATGACCGGATGGCCCTGATGGGCCGCAAAGCTCAGGTCGTCTACGAATGCGCCGGCGTCAAGGGCGTCCTTACCGAAGTCGTCGACGGCTGTCAGAGCGGCGCGCGCATCTACAGTGTGGGTGGCGCGCACATCGACGAAATACCCTCCTCCGTAGCCCATCTCAAGGGCTTGGAGATCAAGTGGGGCGGCGGCCCGGAGGTCACAGACTGGTACGAGTGCCTCGACCTCGTGGTCAGCGGTGAGCTCGACCCGATGCCGATCGTCGGTGGGACCGTCTCCCTCGACGAGTTGGCGGACGCGATCGAGCGGGCCCGATCCAAGTCGGCGCCGCTACGGATCGTCTTCAAGGCATAACCCACCGAGTGTCGGAGCGAAGAGCGTTCCGTTCCCATCGCGGATGCGCGCGGCACGGAGGCTATTCTAGTGCGACTTGAGTTACGCCGGGTGCAGGCTGACGGCTATACCCGAATAGCGCACCATGCCTGTCACCACGTCGATGTCGTCCTTGTTGGTCAGGCGATTCACGTTGGCGTCGTGGTGGCCGTGCGGAATCGACACCGCACCACGCCGAAGCGAGTCATCGACCTTCGCCACGCCGGTCAGTTCGCCATTTGCGCTGCGGACCGTCACGGGGCGACCGTCCACAACGCCGGCGGCGGCGCCGTCATCGGGATTGATGAAGATTTCGGCACGCTCACCGAGAAAATCGAGCTGCCCGTTCAACTTCTTGCGCTGTCGGCGCGGGATCATCACCAGCGGCGGGGGCGGCTCAAGGGCGGCAAGCTGATCGACCAGCAGCTGCGGCGCCAGCCGCCAGCCGCCCATCCGCGCAATGTGGTCATCGACCCACGGCGCGGGTAACGGCTGTGGAGCTTCCGCCCAACCAGTCGCTGCCACTTCGTCGAATTGCGTCCGGGCGCCGGCCAACAGAACGGCGAGGACGTCGTCATCGGTACTGGTGTCCGGGTCACCGAGGGTGCCAAGGTCGTAGCCGAGCCGTCGGCCGAGCTCGGCGAAAACCCACCACATCGATCGACGCTCGCCGACCGGGTCCACGACGGCGGGGCTGTACTGCACGGACACCCGTGAACTCAGGACGTCGTGCAGGGTGATGTCGGGCCGTTCCAGCGGATCCTTCGTCGGCAACACGTGCGTGGATAGTTCCGCCGTCTCATTGTTGATGATTTCCGTGGTGGCGAAAACTTCGAGGCTCTGCAGTGCCGGGATCAACTTCCCGGTCTCGGGCATACATGTCACCAGGCTGCCGCCCACGTTGATCAGCGCGCGGATGTTGCCGGCCGCGATCTCGTCGGGCAGTACCGCACAAGGCCATTCGTTGATGAACGCTTGCGCCTCCGGGCGACTGCGCGGGCCGGGGCCGAACGCCCCCTCTGGCGGTGTGATCGGCAGCAGATCACCGAAAACTTCAAGTTGGTAGGCAAATCCGGGGTGGAACCAGGTTCCGCCCGGACGGTTCATGGCGCCGGTCAGAATCATCAGCACCCACGCCAGCCACTGGGTGACATTGCCTCGGTCGGCCGTCATGGTGACGCCGGTCCCGGTCTCGATCGCAACACATTTGGCGCCGCGCACCGCCGCGCATAGCCGCGTCAGCTCGGACTCCGTGACGCCGGCGATCGCCGCGGTGTGCTCGAGCGTGAACGGCTCGACTGCGGCTGTCAGCTCGTCGATACCCTGAACCTGCACATCGGTTTTCATGCCGTCGCGCAGGATCTCGCGCACCAGATAGGCCAGTACCGCGTGATCGGTACTGGGACGCGCCGCCAGATGGCCGGTGGCCAGTCGGGCGGTTTCGGTGCGCCGCGGATCGATTACCCACACCTGTCCCCGCTTGGCGATGTCGCGCACCGTGCCCGTCGGGTTGGGCATCGAGATCGCATGGCCGTGCGAGACCACCGGATTGACCCCGACGAGCAATAGGAAGTCGGCGTTGTCGAGGTCCGTTCGACCCGACAGCCCCATGAATCCACCTACCAGATCAGAGATTAGCGGTTTGGCGGTGCCGTCGATGGTCAGCGGACTGAACTTGGCTGGGGTGCCGATCGCCGCGTGCAGGGCTTCGGCCATCCGGAATCCAGCGCTCTCCATGGTGCTGAAATAGAAGCCGACCGACTCGGGACCGTGACGTTCGATGATCTCCTTCAGCCGGGTAGCCAGGTCGTCAAGGCAGGCGTCCCACGTGGTGTCCTGCAGCTGGCCGCCCACTCGCATTCGCGGCCGTTCAAGACGGTCCGGGTGATGATGCAGCTGCGGCAGTGCACGGCCCTTGTTGCAGGTGTAACCCTGCGAAAACGGGTGTTCCTGGTCGCCGCGGACGCGGAGCACCTCGTCGCCCTCAACGTCGACGAGAATGCCGCAAACAGATGTGCAGATGCGGCAGAAACTACGCACCGTTTTCATATCTCGACAACGTACTCTCGCTCAAGAAGAATCACCATGGCGTTTACGAGAAATACCAACTCATCAATGAGAATGGCATTTCCCGGATTGCTAGCTGCCGCGTACTGTTCAGCGAAGGGCTTGACCCAGAAACCCGTTGGAGCTAAAGGGATTCCAGCCCCAGCTTCGACCAGAAAAATACCGATTATCCTGCGGTTTCGATCCGCTTCGATCCGCTTCGATCCCGCTCATTACGTGTGGTTTCGTTCTGGTCTTGACGGCGTCAACAGCGGTGGATTCGGTTCGTTCGCTCACTAACACGGCCCCTTCAACAGCATCAATGTCGGCGTCCCGCTGGCTTCGGGCCGCGCTGGTAGACAGCGATATGCCCGAGCGCCATGTTCAGAGCGAGTTCGACAGGTCGGGCGGTACGCATGGTCTGCGCCATTAGCAGTCCGCCTTGCAGCGCACTCAACACTGTCAATGCAAGCTCGTCCGGGTCGGCGTCGGCAGCGAGTTCGCCGTTGTCGCGCATGGCCGCGAAGCCCCTGGATAGATACGACTGCCACTCGGCAAAGCTCTGCGCAAGCACTTGCCGCGCCGAATCGGACTGTTCGGCGAGCTCGCCTACGAGCGAGCCCAGCGGGCAGCCCCCGACACCTTGCGTCGCATGGGCCATGCTGACGAGGTGATCGCACCACCGCTGTAATCCGTCCCACGATGAGATCTCGGCTAAAACGGGCTGCTGGGCAGAGATGACATGTTCAAGTTGGCTCTGCACAACCTCGTGAATGAGCGCGTCCTTGTTGGCGAAGTAGTGGTAGAGCTGTGACTTGCTGGTGTGGGTCGCCGCCATCACGTCGTCCAGGCTCGTGCCGGCCACGCCTTGCTTGTGGATGAGTGCTGCAGCTGCAGCGACGATTCGGGCTTTGGTCGCCGCACCGCGAGCCGTTAGCCCCGCCGCAGCGGGGCGTTCTTTTGGCGCCATCTCGGCACTTTAGCTAGATTGGACTTGATAGTCCAATCTAGCTAGCGCACGATGGCTCAGGTAGTCCACCAACCCTTAGGAAAGGACCCGATGTCCCGCCTGAACTACGGTCAGCAGTTCCCCGCGCTCGAAGTTCCCGCCGTCGGTGGCGGCACGATCTCGCTGCCGGGTGATCTCGCCGGCTCCTACGGCGTCGTCTTGATATACCGCGGGTCGTGGTGCCCATACTGCAACGCTCAGTTGGCCGCTTTCTCTCGCGCTTTCGACACACTGACCGAGCTACGCGTCAAGGTCGTCGCCCTGTCTGTAGATGATGAGGAGACCTCCACCGAGCTAGTCTCCAAGCGCAAGCTGCGCTTCCCGGTCGGCCACAGCGCGGACGCCGACAAGGTCGCTGCCGTGACGGGCGCCTACGTCAACGACGACCCGCACTATCTGCAATCGACCGGCTTCATCTTGGCGCCAGACGGGACGCTTCGGCTCGCTGTGTACTCGAGCGGCGCCATCGGCCGGTTGGTCGCCGACGATGTGATCGGCTTTATCCGGTATATCGCCGAGCACCCGGATGCGCGGTGAGCAACGCCGCACAAAGCTGCCGCCAGCACTGCCGAACCTGCGATGATTTCGCCCCCAAAACCATCCTCACAATACGGCCGGCATAGAAAGCGAAACTTATGAAGCCGACTTCAGAAAATAAGATTGTGAAATATAATTCGATGTTTCTGGGTTCGACCATATTCTTGTTTGGCTTCCTGAAATTTTTCAACCCATTTCGTACCTGGTTCGATGTTCAGATCGCCAAAAGTGGCCTGCCGCGATTCAGCATTCCAATGGGCATCGCCGGAGAAATGTCCATTGGCCTCAGCCTGCTTTCGGCTTCTTGTTTGAGACGGAAGTCTTCGAATCTGTACGGCCCGATCGTGTCCGCTGCCTCCGCCGCGCTGATTGCCAACATGGGCGGTGCCACCTATGTGCACTTGCAGCCGGAGGTGCCAGCCAACGTACTTCCTCTAAAAATAAAGCCTCCATTTATTCCGTTGTTCTTTATGTGGCTGGCCGCGGTGAATATCTTTCAACTTCATCGAAACAGCAAGCGGCAATCCTAATAGCAAGCCGTACCCCTAGTGGACCGCTACAACCGACACGGAAGTGGATGACCCTGTGCCTGACCAAATACACCCGCCGCATCAGACGATGTTGAACGCGGCAACCATCGGTACCGTCGACCGACGCCCGCCCACCGACAGGATCGCTTAAGGACGCGAATCTGGTTGCCGGTTTGCACACCGGTGACCGGGTCGACACGAAACCAACCGAACAAAGTGGTGGTGTCGAGTCGCCGTGACGCGGCCAGCACCGGCAGCGGTTCAACAGTTCCGGCCCCCTGCCCGCGGCGCTGCCGAACGATACCCGAGAACAGACACGGGTGATGGGCTACGTCACCGAGCCGCTGGGTCACCGTGCGCGACTACAGTGTCACCGTCGTCTTCGCTCGGAGGTGAGAAAATGTCCGATCCGAGGTCGGGTTCTTCTGCGCGCGCGGGCCAACCCGCGCACCCCACTGCTGCCTCCTCCCTAGTTGGTGAGGTTTCCCGAGACGCGGGGCGATGGTCCCGGTTGCGCGACGAGTGGGGTAAACGGCTCGATCCGGCCGAGCAATCGGGGCTCATGTCGTGGGCGGCGTTCACGATCGTGTTCGCCGGCCTCAGGATCCTCACCCACTGGATTCGTGGCGGGCACGGTCCGACGGGCGGGGGCATCAGTTTCGGTGGCCGACACTTCCATCACTACAACATCGGCATCGCGTTGCTCGCCGCAGTGGGGGCGGTGGGATTGCGCGGGTCGGAGAAGCAACGGCGTCATCCCGTTGTCGCGATCGCGTATGGGTCGGCGGCTGCCCTCGTCGTCGACGAACTGGCGCTGTTGCTCGACTTGGAGGATGTGTACTGGGCTTCCGACGGCCGCAAAAGCGTGGATGCTGCGGTCGGCGTCATCGCGACAGGAGCCACATTCTTCGCCGGACTCCCGTTCTGGCCGCACGCGCGCCGTGCCCTACGATCCCGCCGCTGACCGTCCCACAAGCAGACCGCTACGGGCCCCCTCCTGGAGTTCCACACGAGTCGGACGGCGCTCCTGACGAAAAGGAGGGCAGGCCGAAGCACCAGCACTTGGTTACCAAGCGTGCATGAAGGCGCGGTGAAATGTGGCCTCGGCGTCAGGAGATCCATCCCGGCCAAACTGGTGCTCACCTGAACGGCAAAACAGGCGCACAATCTAAGTGTCAGTCTGAAACCTGGGGAGCTGCCATGAGCAAGCAACTGTACGACTTTTTCGGCGAAATCTTCCAGCGATACTTCAGGCCCGCCATCGACGCATATCCGCGAACGGGTGGAGCGCTCGTCGAAAGGCTACTCACCCTGAGCGACGACGTCCCGGACCGATTGGCACAGACCCGGTGCGCGGCAACGGCATGGGCCAAAGCCGAGACCCCGAACGCCAGGATCACCTCGGAACTCTTTGTGATCACCCAACACGGACTGATGTATGCCGCGGGGTTGAACGAATCGCGCCGGGCGCTGTATTACCTGGCCACGCCTCCCGCATTGTTCGATCCGTTCGTCGATCAGGTTGACACCGCCGAACTGCGTGAGGGCGTGATCGTCGCGGTGGACAGCCGGTTCGGCCGCGACCTCGCATCTGCGCATGCGATGGACGCCGCGCTGCGCCGAATACTCGATGAACACCTGGCGCTGCGGGTGGATCTGCCCGCGTAGCTATTTCTTCGCCGCGGCAGAATCTACGAGGTGAATTCTCTGCGGCGGATTGGCAGAGCGCTGTTGGCGTTTTTGTTGGTGATCGTTGCCGGGACTGTCGGCTATGCGATCCTCGGGTTCGGATTTGTCGACGCCTTGTATCAGACGGTCACGACGATCACAACGGTAGGTTTCCGCGAGGTTCACCCGCTGTCCACGGTGGGCGAGTTGTTCACGATCGTGCTGATTCTCGTAGGTGTGGGAACCGCGCTATACACGTTCGGGATCCTCCTCGAAGCGCTCATCGAGGGACACCTACGCCAGCAGCTGAGGAGGCGCCGGATGGACCGGCAGATACGCGAGATGACTGGGCATTTCATCATCTGCGGAGGGGGCCGCGTTGGTCGGGCCGCCGTGCTGTATCTCGACGCGCTCGGGGAACAGGTCGTCGTCGTCGACCAAGACCCCACCTGCCTGCAGGGTCTCGAGTATCCGACGTTGCTGGGCGATGTCACCGACGACAACATCCTGCAGGCCGCCGGCATCGGGCACGCCTATGGGCTGATCGCGGCCCTGAACACCGATGCGAACAACGTTTACGTGACCTTGTCCAGTCGAGCGTTGCGACCCGATCTCGTGATCATCGCCCGAGCCCGCACGGAGGACTCGAGGTCCAAATTGTTGCGGGCCGGCGCCAACCGGGCCGTCAATCCGCAACTGATCGGTGGGCAGCGGATGGCGGCGTTTGCGTTGCACCCGCACGTGGCCGAGTTCCTCGACGTCGTTATGCACGACGAGACTCTCGACTATCGAATCGAGGAAATAAAGATCAGTCCCGCCTCGCCTATGGTCGGTCGGCGTTTGGCCGATGCGGCGCTTGGGTTTACGACGGGGGCGTTGGTGCTGGCCATAAGAATCGCGAGTGGCCAGTTCATCACGAACCCGGCTCCGGACACACGCCTGGATCCCGACACGATTCTGATCGCCCTCGGGACTTCGGCTCAACTGCGTTCCGTGCGGGGCCATCTCGACCCGGCCGGATGACAGGCCTTCGCCACCCGGGGCGAACCGGATCGGGTGAGGCTAGATCATCCATCGCAGAGGCGATCGAGTAGCCGAAGGCACTCCTTCCACATAGAGGACGTCGATCTCATCTCATCCACCGCGTCCGCCGACATCACCCAGGGCGTCCTCAGTACAGCGGACGGCCCAACCTAGTGGGCTATACTCAGCCCATGCGACTACACATTACAGTGGATGACGAGCTCGTTGCCGAGCTCGACCAGCGGGCCGGACGCCGGCAACGTAGCGCATTCATCGCAGAGTTGATTCGTCGCGGACTCGATGACGAGCGGCGATGGGACGATATTGAGGCTGCCCTTGGGACCATCCCCGACGAGGGTCACGAATGGGACGACGATCCCGGTGAATGGGTCCGCCGCCAACGTGCCGACAAGCGTCGCGTCGGCTGACATGGCGAGAGTCCTGCTCGACTCGACGGTACTCATCGACGCCCTCCGTGGCCGTCCGGCTGGCGACCGCCTGCGGGCTCTACGCCGCCAGGGTGACGAACCGTGGACCTGCGCGATCTCGGTCGAGGAGATCTGGCGCGGACTGCTTCCCGGTGAAGAGGTCGCAGCACGACGGCTGGTGCGCGGCTTGCGGTGCGCACCCCTGGGCCCTTCCGAAGGAGTTCGCGCTGGGCAGTGGCGCCGCCAGTTCGCCGGCAGAGGGATCACCCTTCACCAGGCTGACTGCTTGATCGCTGCCGCCACCGCCGGCATCGAGGCTCACTTGGCAACGGGCAACCCCACCGACTTCCCCATGGATGACATCACGATCGAACACTGGCCCGTCGGTCGGTGAAAGGCTGATCCGCTGACACAACGCGGCGACCGGGCGGCTGTCGAAGTCGTGGCCGATGACGCACTGCTGTAAAGGTTCAGGGCCTGGGCTATGGCCCTAGCCACTTCACCCGTCAGGTTCGAGTCGCGCGGCGGTCGCGACGCCGTCGTAATTGTGAGCCACTTCAGCTCCCAGCGGGAGTGAGCGGATTGTGGAAGCCGCGGTGGTTGACGAGTGGCCGCTGATAAGACGGGTCGGTCCTGTCCCGTCCTGAAACGCCGTTGATTCCGATTCCGGGTACGTCGACGAACGGTATCGGCATAGTCGGCAGCATTCCGGACCATTCGATCACATTGGTGCGCAAGGCGATCCGCCACTGGCCGTGACGACGCTCGAGGCGGTCGAAGTAGCGGCCACCGGCGAGCCAATTGGATTCGTCGCGGTTGCGAGCGGCGAACAGGTAGTAGGTTTCGGAGTGAGCGATCTCGCCGTCGACGTCGCAGGTGTTGTTGAGCAAGTTGTGCAGCGTGGCGATCTGTCCCAGTTCGTGCATGTGGCGTGCCCACTGGTACAGGTCGGCTGGGCCGCCAACGAAGTCGCCCGCAGCAATCTCGGCGTCGGGGTGAAATGCCGAGAGGAAAAGGGTGCGGTCGAAGCGGTCAATGCCGCGGCTGAAGCGGGTCAGACAGTCCGTGATTTCCTGACGAGCTAGCAGGTGTTCGAACCGGGCAAGTTGGTTAGCGTCCATGGGTTGCTCCCGTGATTGGTTGCCAGATAGGGGATCCCCGTTCGGCGCGCAGTGATGGGATGGTTTTGCCGTCGATGTCGGTGATCCCATATCGCTGTGCGAGTTCGGCGGTGATGAAGGTGCCCCCGGACAGGTTCATCAGGTCTGGGTCGGTGGCCAGTGCCGCGATGACCCGGCCGGGGAACTCCGGAGAGCAGGCCACCGCGGGGCGGGTGACGATCGACTTCGTCATCTCGGGGCGGGCGCCCAGATTGCGTTGTGCGCGTTCAGTCATCGTCAGTCCTTGCCACAGCGATACCGACGCGACATGGTGAGGTTGTAGCTCAATGGCCATATCGCGGGCCATCCGGTCCACCGCGGTCTTACACAATCCGAAGACGACCCCGTACGTATAGGTGACACCGACGTAGCCCGACGTGGCGACAATAAGTCCGGTGCCCTGAGCAACCATGATCTGCGCGGCAAGGCGGGCGGCCATGAAATTGGAACGCACTCCTACGTCGACCATGTCCCAGTTGGATACAGGCTTCTCCCAGAACGGTTTTGCGTCGGTGAGGTCCTCGGGCAACGTAAACGCATTGTTGACCAGGATGTCGAGCCGGCGCTGCTCGACTTTTACCCGGTCGAACAGAGCGGCGACCTGATCGTCGACCGCGTGATCGACCTGCACGGCGATCCCCGTGCCGCCGCGTCGGGTGACCTCAGTGGCTGTCTCACCGATGGTTCCCGGCAGTTCACCCCCGGCGGCTGCAACGGTACGGCCCGTGACGTACACCGTGGCGCCGCAGTCGCCAAGGGCCAGTGCGATGCCTTTGCCGATACCGCGGCTGGCTCCGGTGACGACGGCGACTTTGCCCGTCAGCGAGATCATTCGGTGGCGTCCTGCGTCGCAGACTTCGAGCGATCACCGAAGAATACCTCGCTGTAATCAGCTACGGCGCGTCCGGCGTGGCGATTGGTGTCGAACGGCATGCCCATAAGTCCGGTTGTCCAGTCGACGGACGCGCCAAGATCGTGCATCCAGTCGTAGATCATGATGCGTTGCGAAATCCGCCACTCATTGCAGACTTTGTCCAACCAGTCCAGGTAGCGGCCGCCGATGATGGTGTCGTGATGCCCACTTTCGCCGGAAACCCGGTGATATGCCAGGACGTGGGTCTCCACCAGTGCGGTGTCGGAGTGCAGGTCGATGATGCTCTGCCCCAACACATGCTGTGTGACCGGAATATCGGGAGAGCCGGGAATGACCCAGGCCAGGTACTCGTCGAATGTGCCGGTGAAGATGCCGTGGTCGATGATCGCTTGCGGCCAGTAAGCCCCCACGATGAGTTGCGCGTTGCGGCGGTCCTCGCCGCGGGCCAACCGGGCCAGGCAGTCCCGGATCTTTTCGCGGTCCAGCAGTTCTGCGAGTTCTCGACTTGGAGTGCTCATGGTTAGGCGAACGGCTCCTCGTTCCGCGTTTGGGCGTCCAGTGTGTGGGTGCTGGCCGTCATGAAGTGAGTTCCATTCCTTGCATGTTCCCGGCGGCGCGCCACTGGGCGAGCAGTTCACCGAAGGCATAGAAACCTGGTCCGTAAGGTTCGCCGAGATGCGAGCGGATGCCCTCGCCTCCTCCGCCGCCTTCGAGCGCCAGGGCAGCTTTCGACTCGTCTAATGACTTGGGCCGACCAATGGATCGCCCGCGTGCCCGTCGTGCCTCACGGGCGGCGGTGCGACGTTCCCGACCGAGTTCCAACTCAAGCTCGGCCAGACTGGCCAGCACACCGGCCACCATCCGACCGGTTGCGTTCGAGGTGTCGATGCCCTCGCGCAGCGACCGCAGCACGATCATCCGCCCACCAAGCTCGCGGATGGTCGTCATCACCTCAGCAGCGTCGCGGCCCAGCCGGTCAATGCCAACCACGACGATGGCGTCGCCCTCGCGTGCATAGGCCAGGAGTGCGGCGAGGCCGGGACGCTGCTCCCGTGTAGACATGCCCGACAGCTTGTCGCTATAGACGCGGGCCGTCTCAACGCCCGCACCCGTGAGTGCATCGACTTGCTGGTCAAGAGACTGGTGTCCGGTGCTGACTCGGGCGTATCCGAGTTGGGTGCCGGTCGCGGCGGGAGCGGTGTCGGTAGCCGGATGGTTAGTTCTGAGACGCTTTGGCATCAACCGAGTCCCCTTACGACATACGGCCAAACTGCTGTTGGTCAAGCGCCACCTACCAAACCACGCTGGTTGAACTGCGGACAGTAGCCTCAAAGGACAGTCACCTCAGCTCTCGTGGCTAAGAGTGGCCTTGGTTCTGCCCATGCGGCGCGGCTGTTGACCAGGCGACGGATCGCGGCTCATTACGGCAAGCACGTGTCTTCCGTATTCTCGTAACTCTTCGGGAACTAGTTGCCACGACCGGTGGCTCGCGTCGTCGAGGGTTCTGGCAAGCAGTTGTATCCGACCTCTGTCACTGCCGCCTTCGAGTCGGTCAACTTCGCGGGACGGATCTTGGACGGTGCACGCCAGCAATGCGGCGTCATCCAAGTGTCGATCGCGGTCACGTGAGTCCTCCCTATAGGCAGCGCTTTTCAGCACCAATGCTCCAAGGGCGTCAGGGACGCTAAACGTAAGGTTGCGCTCTCCCTGGCGTTCGATCGTGCAGTTCACAGTCTTCCGTAACGCGGAGGTGCCAGCGGGGACTTGAAACAATCTGCGGCCGCCTACTTCTGGAACAAGAGCCGGCGCGAGGTGGTCTGCAACCATCACGTCGACTCGATCATCGTCGCGCTTGAACCGATGTATTGGGTTGCCTTTCCCATGTGGAAGTTCGAGCTCGTAGCCGAGGCCCTCAAGAGCTTTCCTTGCGGCCGGGAAGGTGATCGCGCCCGTCTCGATATGCAGAATCATATCGACGTCCGTCGTTGCTCTCTGTATACCCAGGCCGGCATGGGCAACATGCAACTGGACCATGAGCCCGCCAATTAGCGTCCAGCGATCGCCGGAAATAGCTTCGACTAACTCGACCGCTTGCGGCCATGGAGGACCCCAACCGCCCGCTGGCATCGCTATTGACCATTGCGGACAATCGGGGGCGGACACCATGCGCGCTATGCCGCCACAGCGGCAATCAGACTGCCAGCTTCACGCAATCCTGCGACGCTTTCTCGTGTATTGAGAGAACCCGCCAGATCCAAAAAAACTGCAGCGCGCGGAGTGATGCCATCTTCGAACGCATCCTCGACGCTTACCCCGCGCAAGGTCACGTTCCCCGAGGGATTTTCAACCAGCCCGAACTTCTCCGTCAAGAGTTGCAATTCCGTCAGCGGTACATAGCCGTCGAGCGACCGCGTTGTCCCGGTCAGCCCTAACGGCCTTAGCTGTGCGTCATCCAAAGCTGAACCACCTGTAGGAACGATGTACGCCTCAAGGTCGTCGAGCACTGACTCCCGGCCACGAAAACGCTTTACCCGAGCGCGATGCATCGCGAGGTACTCGAGGTCTTCGGCCGTGATCTTTCGAAGTCGATGCATCAAACGTGTGCGCTCCGGCAGTGACAGCCAACCCGCCTCTTTGCCTGACAGAAGATTTAGAGCTGCCCAAGCAACCCTTTCCGACCAGGGCCGCCCCGGGCGCCTACGCCCGCGCGCCAGCCGGTGCACTTCTGCTGCGTCGAGCACCAAAGTCCTACCCACATGACGCGACCCCTGAATCCGGCCCTCGGCAGCCAACCGACGCACTTCACGCCGCGACACACCCAGGATCTCGGATGCGACTTCCGAAGTTATGTCAGTCATACATATATAGTCCCTTATAGGATGATATGTGTCAATAACTGCAGTTGGACTGCCCTATCTTGCCATCTGTAGCCTCTGTGCAATATCGCCGACCGGGGCAAGCTGAGCGACGGATAGCCACGTAGGGAGCCCGCTGACCTCTCCGAGATCGGACACAAACGTCCTGGTTGGCTGGCGCACAGGTCGGCCAACAGATCTGGGAGGGGGTGGCTCGAAATCCTTGACTTGCACTGCCACGCGCGACCGCTCCGGCGCTATACGTGGCGGTACAAGTTTTGGAAAAATGTGGCCCGCGCGCCCTATCCCCAAACGACGGAAGTCGAAACCGGTGTCTGTCACGGCCGCCAATAAACTGGAGAGCCAGGATCGGCAGCGGGAGAGCCGTGATTACAGTTCGAGAGCTTGCAGCTGAATGCGGCTGCTCGGCAGACGACGTCCTGGTGAGGGGGACCCGATTGATGGTCCAGTCGCTCTGCGGACGGAGCAAGTTCCATAGCGGACGATAAGTGCCCTGAACTGCTCAAACTCAGTGGAGCTAAGGGGATTCGAACCCCTTGTATTTCCTGCAGAAACACACTCTGATCTGCGGTAACTATTCGATGGTGTTGTTACGGGACGTCTCTGTGCCATGCGGCTATGCGTCGGCGTGTTACGCGACGTAACAGTGCTAGCCGCGATCCCGAGCGCCAGGAAAGCCCGACGGATTTACAGTCCGCAGGGGGGGTTCAACCTCACGGCCCATAGGTGGCTGGGTTAGACGAGTTCCGCGCGCGGGGCGGTTTCGCAGGTGGTCCTGTCGGGCACCCGGCTTACGTACCGTAGGTGGTTGGGACGCGCTGGGCGCGTTCTTTTGTCTACTGCCTCTTGCCCGCCGAACGAGCAAGGCTCGCTGGTCATCACCACGTCGTCAATGCGGAAGTCATGACAGAAGGCTAGACGCGGTACGCGTGCTCGGAGGCGACAACTTCGGTTTCCCGGAAACCAAAGCGATCCAGCACTTGCCGCGCCGTAGACAGCGCGAGCCTAGGGCTTTCAACATTGGGCCCGATGACGACCCGGACGAGCGCCTCAGTCTTGAAAGGGATCTCCGTATACGGCTTGAGACCGGCCCTCCCGCCAGGCCGAAACTTCACGTCAACGGTTTCGAGGGCTCCTTGCGCGGCCCATTTGAACTCTTCGACTTTCCCTAGAGCTTTCTTCATCGACAGCGACGACGATCCGAGGTGTTCCGGGATCGTGAACCGCCACTCTCGCTCACTTTGATAGGTCGTCTTCTTAACCAATGCAAGCATCGACAGGAACAGTGGAACTCGATTGATGATGTTGTACAGCCTGTTTGGAAGCAGCCCGTCACCGTTCTTCTCGCACGACCGTTCGATTTGATAGAGCACAGTCTCGATGGCACGCTGACGTCCCTCTTCGCCGTAACTGACGGGTTGAGTGAACGAACCCCAGACGAACGGAATCTGCTTGTTCGTATCTGACACAATTGCTGTCATCTGAACAAGCTGGCCGTGCTCTGCGTGATGGAAGTACGGGACCTCTAGTAGCGTAATGCTTTCCTTGTCGAACCCCAGCGCCATGCCTTTCGCGTCATCGGCGTACGCACGCCACTGGCCGAAATCGTCGCCGTCCGCCGAAAACGACGTCGAGAAGAGACGATCTTCGATGGCTTCGGGGTCAATTGCGTTGGTCATCGAAATCGCCTGCAAGGCAGCATCGTAGGCCTCAGAGTATTCGGGCTTATCCGTCTTAGCCGCTTCCAAGGCGGTGAGCAACGCCTCCCACGCGTACTTAAGTTCCAGTGGATCGTTCAGGAACCTAATGTCAGTAGCCCACAACTTGCGGTTCTGGACAATTCCCGCGAACCCGCCCGCATCTGTGTAGTGATACAGAATCTCGCGCTCAGCCGAGTCTTCTTCAGTGGCGCTATCACTCATCGGTATCCCTGCGCTGAGGTGTCATGTCCACGATGTGATCGGCGCTTCTGCCCAGAATCCGTAGGGTCGGATTGCCGTTGACGTAGATGGTGATCACTTGTGCACTGGCCTTCTCGTTCTTGCTGAAGCGCTTGACCAGCCACCGCTTGGTGCCGTTGTAGATGTCCGTCGCCATCAGCGATAGGACGGGCGTGGCAACGCCGCCGAGAATGTAGATGCCAACGGTCTCTAGCGAGTTCTGTACCGAAAACTGGCCGGGATCTGGCAGCTGGAGCATCACTTCATGACCGTCGCCAATCAGCTCGTGCAGCAGTTCGTACACGTCTTCCCTTGTATGCGGGTAAATGGCTGCCCGCAGAGACGGCCGGATCACCACGGTCGCCGTTTCGGCAACAGAGTCCATGTCTCGGACAGTAACGCGCACGGGTGACACCGTGCCTCAAGCCAGCGCGTAGCTGACGCGGACGTTGCAAAACGCGGTACAGATCGAATGTGGACGCGGTGTGGACGTGGGGCCGTACCGGCCCGTTTCGGGTGAGTGGTTCCCACTCACCTGTAGGCCGTCTAGCTGAAAAAACAAGCGG
>CAVQSX010000035.1:0-104324 GCA_963715905.1 uncultured Actinomycetota bacterium | reverse complement strand
GGTGCATAAGGAGTCCAGTTGCCTGTCTTGGTTCCGGTGCGATCGTCGAGCATGGAGTAGGCGAGCAGTTGGCACGCGGACTCGGGTCTTGGCGCCAACCGTTAGACCATACAAAGTTATCAGATGTATGCTCGTCGAAGTATTAGTAGATGTCGACCCAGGGGATGCGCCCATAACTGACTTGGTGATTCGCAAGCTTTTGTGGACGTTCGACACGTCGGTTCCGTTTCAATGGCAGTCGGCGAACCCGCTGGTAGGCGTATTCGGCAACCTATTCACCTTCTTCGCCGTGCCGTTCGAGAAATACATCATGAGTGCCCTATGGGATGCGACGGACCACGCCGTTGCTGACGAGACTGACGCCTTTGTGCGGCAGGAAGGCCAGCACTCATGTGCGCACCGCAAGCACATGAACACGTTGATAAACAGTGTCCCGGGGTTAAGCAAACCCAGCGCGAGGCTTCGGACATCTTCGACGATCTTTTCGCGACCCCTTCCTCTGAGTTTCACGTCTCCTACATCGCGAACATCGAAGCAACGTTCACCCCGCTGTTCAAGCTTTTCTTGATCACCGCGACTCGATCTTCGGTGGCGGCGATCCCCGCATCGCGTCGCTCATCTTGTGGCACTTCGTTGAAGAGATCGAGCCCCCGTGGACGCGAACTAAGTACGCCGTGCTGACGGCCAAGCATGTGATGGCGGTGGTTGAGACCATCGCGAACGTTTCGATCGTCATGTGCCCGCGGCCGAACGAGGGATGTTGGCACGCGAGGCGCTGATATCGGATATGGCATTTGGCGAAGTCAAGCGATGGCAGCGGCTCAACTTTTGGCGTCCAGTCTCTTCGGTCGTCTGCTTGATCGGCGGCGCGGCCCGGCCTGGCTGGATTGCGCGCAGTTGCGGTGACGCAGCGCGGTGCCGATCCAACGCTGGAAGTAGGCGCGGAGCTCGTCGCCGGTGCGCGGCGGATGCCCAGGATCCAGCACGAACGATTGCATAGTCCGCAGCGTGTGTTCGGAGAGTTCGTCGATGTCGTCTTCGTTGAACCCTTCGGCTTCCCAGTCGACTGCGAACCGGTGGAGCATTGAGTGGGCCAGCGACACCGAGGTGTCGCTGGTGATGCGGGCGCTGAAGGCGCCCGACCGCTCTGGTGACAACAGAAGCCCGATGTAGTGATCCTCAGGAAGTGCCTCGAGGGTGTACGCCATTGCTTCGACGACGGCGTGTGCTGGATCGGTGATTCCAGCGATGTGCTCAGCGAGACCGTCGAGGAATCCCCCAGCCGAGTCCAAGGCGGCAGCCATCAACAGCGAATCCGTGCTCGGGTAGTACCGGTAGACCGTCTGCCGGGTGATCCCGACCATCCTCGCGATATCGGCTATCTTGACGTCCTCGCCGTTGTCGATCATGGTCTTCGCGGCCGTCAGTATGCGCTGCGCAGCCTCTTCGTCGCTGGCTGGCGTCACGCCGCCCCAGCCCCTGGTGCGCATCAGCGCGAGCCCGTCCGCATACTCACCACCCGTGCAGAATACGGTCAGCTGTGGCGCCACGAGCTGCGAGACGCGAGACGCGGGTGCCCTCTTATCCGCTCAGCTCAGCACTCGGCATGGCTGCGTCAAAGGCTGCTCTGCGCGACTTCAGTGTTGTTCATGGACGAATCGATCGCCGCGACCGTGCACTTTATATGAGGCGTATGAGTGGCGGGCTCGGCCATCGATTTCATGACGCGGTTTTGGAGACCCTTGAATCTCTGACTAGCGGAGCGCAGCGGTGAGGGGGAGCCGTGCGAACCCGCGGGCATTGGTGGAGTGGACGCGGAGGGCGCCGGCAGTGTCCACCTCGAATGCGCTTATCCGCTTGAGCAATTCGACCAGCGCCACGCGGGCCTCCATGCGTGCCAGGTGTGCCCCCAAACAGAAATGCGCACCGCTGCCGAATGTTGCGAGGTTGGCTCCGATGTCACGGCCGATTCGGTAGCAGTCGGCGTCCTTGAACACCCGGCCGTCGCGGTTGGCGGAACCAGGCAACAGCAGCAGAACGTCTCCGTGCGGGATCGTGGTGCCGTAGAGCGTCAGTGGGCCCGAGACGCTTCGTGCAAGGATTTGGATTGGGGTGTCGAAGCGCAGCGTCTCCTCGATCCACGACGGGATCAGCGCATGGTCGTCATGGACTTTCGCCAACTGTTCAGCGTGAACAGATCCCCAATACAGTGCGTTGGCAAGCAGTTTTGTGGTGGTCTCATTGCCCGCGGCGACTAAGAGAAAGAGAAACGCGCTGATCTCTTCGTCAGTGAGATGATCACCGTCGATCTCGGCGGCGATCAAGGCGCTGGTGAGGTCGTCGCGAGGCCTCTTTCGCCGCTCGGCGACGAGCGTGGTGTAGTAGGCCACAAGGTCACCGGATGCCTGTATCGCCGACTCGGGGACATCGGCCATGCCGTCGTCTCTGTGCACCACGTTATTGCCGAGCACGCGGATGCAGTCCCGGTCGGTTGCGGGTACCCCCACTATCTCGGAGATCACGTCCATCGGGAACTTGCCTGCGAATGCCTCGACGAAGTCGAAGGTGTGCGACTGCAGCGCGGCCTCCAGATGCTGGACGGCGATGGCGGTGATGGTCGGCTCGAGCTCGCGGATGCGCCGCGGACTGAAGCCCTTCGATACGAGAGCGCGTAGCCGCGAATGTTCGGGGTCGTCTAGCGCCACGAATGACATCACCTTGTGTGCGTGCGGGGAGCGGGAGGTCGGATCCAGCGAGATCCCATAACGGCTGGACAGAGCACTGCTGTTGCGAAAACCCGTCAGCACGTCGCGGTGACGCGACAGTGCCCAGAATTTCATCTCGTGGTTGTAGTACAGCGGCGCCTCATCGCGAAGCCGTCGGTAGGAGTGATACGGCTCTTCGTGGAAGTCGTAGTCGTACGGGTCGAGTACTACTTCATCGGCGTAGGCGGGTCGGACATGCATTGGTCATCTCCAGAAGCTTTCGTGTGAGGTTCACCTGCAGTCTTGCGTTCAGCGATCGCCCCGGGACCCGCAGCGGCTTTGAACGCAGGCGGTCAATCAGCGGGGCACCTCCTCGACAGTGGGGCGCGGGCGGGCGCCGCGGTTTCGCCGTCGGAAGGTTGACAATTGCAACACCATCAATCCTCTGTCGCGGCGCCCAAAGGGGGGTGACATCGAATTCGCGATGCTCACCGGCAATCGGGAGAAGGCAACCGCTCGGGCGTGGGTGAAGGTTGTGAATCCAGCCCTTCCGCGATAGGCGCCGGTGCCGCTGTTGCCGACGCCTCCGAAGGGCAACTCGCTTCCAAGGAAGTTCACCGTGAAGTCGTTGCCGTTGACAGAGCCGGAACGGGTTGCGCTTTGCAAGATCTCGAAGCGATCGTTGTCGTCGCCGTACCAGTAGATGGTGAGCGGATGCGGGCCATTGTTGATGTGATCGATGGCCTCGCGGAGTGCGGTATACGGGTACACCACCAATACCGGCCCGAAGATCTCGTCGGTCTCGATCGAAGAACCAGGTGAGACGTCGGTCAGCACGGTGGGGGCGATCTTGCGGGTCTGGCGGTCCGGGAGTGCTTCACCGGACGGCAGGTGTTGCCGAATGGTGGCGCCGCGCGAGACGGCATCGTCGATTAATTCATTGATGCGGTCAAAGTGACGCTCGTTGATGACGGACGTGTATTGGGGGTTGGTCAGTATCTGCGGGAGGGTATCCGCCCACGCGTTCATTAGCTCATTCACGAAATCGTTCAGCACGGACTCGGGTACGAACACGTAGTCGGGACACATGCACACTTGGCCCCCGTTGACCATGCGCGAGGCGGCGATGCGGCGAGCGGCCTGAGCAATGTCTGCACTGTCATCGACGACGACGGGATTCTTACCACCCAACTCGAGTGTCACCGGAACCAGATGCCGACCCGCAGCCTGGGCCACCTGCGCGCCCACGGCGGGTGATCCGGTAAAGAAGAGATGGTCCAACGGCAGATCCGCGAAATCGGCTCCACTGCACTGCGCTTCGGTGATCACCGCCAGTTCCTCGATCGCGAAGTACCTGCGTGACAGTCCAGCGAGCACATCGGCTGTGCAGGCTGTCACTTCCGACGGACGTACCATGACCCGATTGCCCGCCGCCAACGCCGTGCCTGCGGGTAACACAGTCAGCTGCACGGGAAAATTCCACGGACCGATCACGCCGACCACGCCGAGCGGATCGCGTCGAATGTATTGCCGAAGGCCCGCCCGCGCCCGCAACCACCCCTGCGGCTCCTTACGCATCCACGACCGCAAATGCTTCTTCTGGTACTCGAGATCACCCATGGCACCCACCACGTCGGCAAGCAACGAGACCTCCCGAGGCCGGGTGCCGAAGTCCTCCGCGAGAGCTGCCACCAGCTCCTCCGAGTTGTCCAGGATCATCGCCTGCAGCCGCTGGACGCGATCGATGCGAGCCGCAAGGTCGGGGATACCGTCACGGAGGAACGCGGCGCGCTGGAGCGCCAGGATGTCCTTTGCCGGTGGGATGTACTCGGCACCGAGCGGAATCAACGTCGCTGGCCGAGACATCAGCACTCCGGGGCGTCGAGCAACGTCGGGTCGGCACGCAGCTCCGCGCGGACCATGGCCTCCCAGAATCCCCGGAACCCGTTGCCGTCGGATCTGCGGAACTGCTCGCTGAACCACGCCGGCAACGGCGAGTCCAAGACGCCACCGGCGGCCCGCACGTACCAAGCGTTGCGGCAGCGCTGCTCGAGCGCGACCGCGCGCTGGTGGACGGCCCGGACGGTTGAGCCAAGCACGAATACACCGTGCCCGGCCAGCAATGCCAGGTCAGCATCGCCCATCGCGGCGACGGTTTTGGCGGCCGCCTCGGAACTGTCTACCGACCCCGCATATTCGTCGACGAGTACCAACTCACCGCCGCCGAGGCTCGAGCTCTGGTCCAGGGCCGGTGGGACCTCGCGCATGTCGCTCCACACTGTGCCGTACTGCGGATGGTTGTGCATGGCGACCCGGACGTCATCGCGGGCGCGATGCAGTTCGAGATGCAACGGGATCCCCAGTGGTACCGGCCAATCACCCTCGACGAGGTTTCCTTCCAGGTCGATGCGGATGATGTCGCACGGACGGATCTCGTCCCATGTCAATAGCCACGGATTGCACAGCAGCGTCCCATCGCCGAGGCTGATGGTGATGTGGCCAGCCAGATGGTCGTTGTACCCCTCCCGCCACAGCGTGCGCGCCAACAGCACGAGCTCATCCTTTGGAGTTAGGTCGGGGATCAGCTTGTCCGCAGTGGGCGAAAAGTTCATGGCACCAGTCCCTGGTCTCGGGGTCAGAGGGATAACGATCAGTGGAATTGGTAGTTGGGGTAGTCGCGCTGCAGGATGATGTCGGTGCGCTGGCGGACCAAGTCCTCGAAGCGTCCCTCCTCGACCATCCAGAAGCGGTCGCAGAGCAGGCCGTCGACTACGGTTTCGGCGACCTCTGACAGCGGGGTGAAGGCCACGGGGGTTCCCGCGGCGGCCTGCATGTCGATCCACATCTGCATCTTGTTAGTCGTGTCGACGGGAACCGAAGCCGCGAACTCGGCCGGTCGCTCGGGAGCAGCCCAGATCCCAGTGTTGAGGATCCCCTGTGTCCGGCCTGACGGAAAGAGCACGGAAACACCTATGCGCGAATCGATTTCACGGAGCTGGCCCCACAGGCACTCGGAAATGGTCGTGATGGCCGACTTACAGGTGGCATACACCGGCGCCCCGGCGACGGGCGCGAAGCCGCCGTTGTGCGAGGCCGTGTTGACGATGTGGCCCTCGTCGCCTGTTTTAAGCATGGCCGGCACGAACGCATTGATACCGTTGATCACCCCGTAAACGTGCACGCTGAACGCGAACCGCCAGTCGTTCACCTCATGTTCCCACAAGCGGCCATGCGCGCCGGCGGCCACGCCCGCGTTGTTGCACACGACATGGACCGCACCGAAGCGCTCCAACGTCTTATCACGAAGGACCTCAACCGATTCCAGCCGAGACACGTCGCTGACGATGCCGAGCACCTCGCCGCCGTCGGCCTGCAGGGCCGACACTGTCTTGTCCAGCGCCTCCTCACGGACATCGGAGATGACGACCCGCATGCCTTCGGCGAGGAAGCGCTCGGCCATCGCTTCGCCGATGCCACCCGCACCGCCGGTGATCACCGCGACCTTGCCGCGCAAATCCTTCACGCGCTCGCTGCTGTTCCGTGGTGCACCTGAACCAGCTCGACCAAGTAACCGTCGAGGTCCTCGACCATGGCGACGGTCACCGGCCAGCGATCCAGCCTCGCGGGTTCCATCTGCGCGGTGGCGCCGGCCGCGACGCAACGATCGAAAATTTCACGGCAGTCATCGACATTCATGTAGATCTTCCACAGCGCGAACCCGTGGTCGATAGTGCTGCCGTTCTGGTACCGCTCGGCGAGCTGAAGGCGACCACCGCCGTTCGCTGCTGCGAGCACGACTTCGTGCACATCGGGGATCTCAGTGCGTGTTTGTGCCTCGAGACCCACGGCGTCGCAGTAGAACCGCTCCGCTCGCTCAAGATCCTGGACGTAGATGCAGTACTGCCCAACGGACGTGCCCACGCGCAACTCCCTGTCAGAAGGCTTAGACCGCAACCAGCGGGAAATCGTGGTCGGTCAACCAATGTCGCCCAACCTCCTTCACTGATGCCCAGCGGGCGACGAGGTCGGCCTCGCTCTGGCTGTCGGTGAGCTGGCCCAGATCGGTCGGCGTGGGGCCGATCTTCTCAGCGAGCGGCTTGAGCGCGGCCACGTCGAATCCGAATACCTCGGCAGTCGATTCGCCCAGCATCCGGCGCGTCTCTGCGACCGGGATATCGAAGAACGTCGACTTCAGTGCCTTGCGGGTCTGCGGCCATGTCCCCTCGGGGTGCGGAAAGTCGGTTCCCCACAACATATTATCGATCCCGATCTCGTAGCGCATCCCGAGTTCGCGGCGCTTGACGTTCGCCAAGCCTGTGAAGCAATTGTGGTCCACGATCTGCGATGGCAGCATCTCGACCTTATCGGCGAAGGCTCCGCTGGCCAGCTTCTGGAACCCGGCCTGCTGGCCGATCCACAGCCGATCCCACGACCAAAGCAGATACGGCATCCACGAGCAGCCGCTCTCCGTGGTGCAGAACTTGAGGTTGGGGTAGCGGTGAAACACTCCGGACCACAGCATGAACCACATCGGCCGGGCCGGGAACCAGGTGACCTCGGTGACGTAGATGCCCAGGTTGTTGCCGTATTGCTCGCGCTCAGCAGATCCTGAGTGGGTGACCACTGGCATCTCGTATTCCTCGCACCGCTCCCAGACCGGGTCGTAGCGGCGGTCGTGGTATGGGGTCTGGTTGCACCACCGCGCTGGGATCATCACTGCGCCCAGTCCGTTTTCTTTCGCCCAGTCGATCTCTGCAAGCACCTGATCTATTTCCCCGGTGATCGGCACGAGTGCCACACCACAGCGACGCTCGGGGCTCGCCGCGACCAGCTCGGCGAGCCAGCGGTTGTGCGCCTTCGACCCGGCCAGGCCGAGCTCGGGGTCGAGGTCGCCGGACAACCCGAGACCGGCTCCGAACGGAACGGCAGTTCTACTTTCGACCGCGTCCGCGTCGGGGTATACCACCTCTGCCGCGACACCGTCGGCGTCCAGCGTCGCGTCCCTGCGAACCGCGTCCCAGCTGCCGACGAGTTCCTCGTCGTGCTCCTCGAACCAGTCTTTGGCGAACTTCGAATTCGTCACGCCCAGCTTGGTGATCGCTTCAAGGATGGATTGCTGCTCGGCAAGAAAGTTGTCGAGTTCAGGCCAGTACTTCTTCTCTAGATACGGTCGGTACTGCTCGGTCGGCAGGCCGGCGTGGCTGTCGGCAGCGATAACGACGTAGGGGTCGTTGTCTTTATTGGCCACGACGGGCTCCTCGATGTGGATGCCGGCGTTCTCGCCGGCGGCGGTTCGACGTCATGCGGCGTCGAAGTTGTAACCGATGAAAGCCGGTGAGCGCTCGGCCTCGCGGTCCACCACCCCGGGCGGGAGTGGTTCAGCGATCTGGGCGACGGACGGGCCGTGGAGCTGGGCCAGCGGTTGCAACAGATCCAGGTCGAAGCCATAGAGCTTGGCCGCGTTACCGCCCAGCATCGACCGCACCTCGCCTTCGGGCACCGAAGAGAAGACCCACCTGAGTGCCTCGACGGTGTACGGGCCTGTGCCCTCCTGATGTGGGTAGTCGCTGCCCCACATGATCCGGTCGATGCCAGCCGACGCGCGATCGGCCACCTCGTGGGCGCGGATGAAGCTCGACCCGACGTGACACTGGCGCGCCCAATACTCACTCGGTTTCAGCGACAGTGTCTCGGCGACCTCTCGACCCCACGCGCTTTCCCTGGACCCGTGAGAGGTGGCGAGGCGCTCCACCATGTAGTCGAGCTTCAACAGCTCGTCGCCCACCCAGGCGGTGCCCTGTTCGGTGAATACGAGGTGGAGGTTCGGATGCCGCTCGAGGACGCCGCTGAGCACCAGAGCGCTGAACGCCCGATGTGAGTAGAACGGCGACTCGAGCATGAACAGCACCCGATCGACGCCCGTCGGCCCCATCACCGGAGTCGCCGATCCGCCGTGGTGGTTCACCACGATCTCGAGGTCGGCGCAGGCCTGCCAGAGCGGCTCATAGTACGGATCATGCAACTGTGGGACGTCGCCGCCGGGCGGGGCGCCCGGCAGCACGATGCCTCCGAACAATCCGCGATCTTTGGCCCACCGCATTTCCGTGATCGACGCGTCCAGGTCGTGCAGCGTGATTTGGAAGATCCCGCCGCGGCGGCCCGGCGCTTGGTCGCAGAAGTCGGCAAGCCACCGGTTGTGCGCCTGCAGGCCAGCCCACCGTCGCTCGGCGTCGAGTGCGGTCACTGGCGGGGGCTGCGCCACGAGGGAACCGATGGGGTAGAACGGAGGAATGGTGTTGGGGTAAAGCACTTCGGCGACCTGCCCGTCGGCTTCGAGGTCAGCCAGTCGCCGATCCGAATCCCAACTGCGCGAACCGTCGTCGCCTTGGAGATCTTCGAACGGGTTGATGTACTCGGCGGCCCACGCATCGAAGTCGTCTAGCCACTTGGATTCGAGGTACGGCCGGTAGTGCGGTATGTCGGCTCCGGCATGGCCGTCGGCGGAGATCACGACGTAGTGCTCGTCGCGGTCGGCCGGTGTTTGCTCAGCCACGGCAGCCTCCTGTCGCACCATGAACGTCAGCAGACCGACGGGATTCCTCCTGCCAAGCAAGAGTCGTTGAGTTGTCGGTCACGATCGGATTCATCTGATTTATCCGTTCCGCACGGTTAGACACTTTTGTAAAACGTATGTTCGTGTGTCAACGCTGTCAACCACGATTGGTGTTTGGGATGCGCGTGGCCGCGGCGCGGGTGAAGGTCATGGCAGCAGTACCTGGTGCGCGCAGTCAGCGGGGTAGTACGACGGCGGGCAGTGGGCAGCGATAGAGCTTCGCTGCGTTCCCGCTGCACATCATCCGGAGCTCGTTGGGGGGTATGTCACCCCAGTACTTCTCGATGACGGACTGGGTGTCGGGCCAGGTGCCGTCGCCGTGGGGGTAATCGGTCTCGACCATGATGTTCTCGACGCCGATCACGTGCCGCAGCGCGATCGTGGACGGATCGTCGAGAGTGCAGAACCAGAAGTTTCGTCGCAGCACGTCCGCCGGACGGACGTCCCAACCCAACCCGTAGCCCGAACGGTCCACGATGTTGTCGAGGCGATCGATCAGCATCGGCACCCATCCGATTCCACCCTCGCTCATCGCAATCTTCAGCGTGGGGTAGTCCAATGGATAACCGGACCAGAGCCATTCGGCGCAGGCCCCTAACGACAGCTGCCCGAACATTGTCGAGCCGAGTTGGAGCATCGGCGAACCCGGCGGCGACGGGTAGCCGCCGGAGCTGCCTACGTGCAACGAGATCACGGTGTCGGTCTCCACGCAGGCTTCGACGATGGGATCCCAATGCGTTCGATCCCACAGTGTCGGCAATCCGATGGCGTGCGGTCGCTCTGGCAGTGTCACGGAAGTGAATCCGCGGGCGGCGTTGCGGCGGATCTCGTCGGCTGCCGCTGCAGGATCACTTAGATAGACGATTCCGCACGGGATGATCCGGTCCGGATACGCCTGGAACCATTCTGTCCACAGCCAGTCGTTCCACGCCTGCACCGAGGCCTTCCCCACTTCAACGTCCTTGGCGTGGGCGAATACCCGTCCGCAGAACCCGGTGATCATCGAGGGAAAATTGAGCATCGCCCAGATGCCCCCGAGGTCCATGTCCGCGACCCGGGCGTGGATGTCGTAGCAACCAGGACGCATTTGGTCGAATCGGAACGGTTCGATCTTGACGGTTTCTTGCCGCCGCCCGGCAACGGCGTTCATCCCTACCTGGGAGTAGATCGCTCCTTCGAATTCCCACACCTGGGCGCCGTTTGCGGCCTCGACGATCTTCGGTCCCTTCGACCGCAGCTTCGCGGGTAGATAGGTGTCGAATAGGTGTGCCGGCTCGACGACGTGATCATCAACGGAAATGACGGTGTACTTCACCTCGCGCGGCTGCGGGTCGGGTTGGAACAACTCGGGATCTAGGACGGTCATTTCTGGTACCTCTTGTTCGGATGGCAACTAGTTGTCGAGACCACCACGGGTTCGCTTAGATGGCTTGAAAGTCGATGACGCCGCGAATGTTTCGGCCATCGCGCAGGTCGCCGATGGCTTCGTTGATGTCGTCGAGCCGGTAGCGCCGCGTCACCATTTCGTCGAGTTTCAAGCCGCCCGACTGATAAATGGCCAGGAGTCTTGGTATGTCGGCCCGAGGGTTCATACCGCCGTACAGCGTGCCCTTGAGTGTCTTGTTCGAATAGATCATGTCGGTGAGGATCATCGGGACCGAGAACTCGGCGAGCGGAACGACGCCGGTGAGGACGCACGTCCCGCCCTTGCGAGTCAGCATCATTGCTACCGGGATCAGGTCCGTGTGGACGACACCGGCGGTGACGACGACGCGGTCAGCCATCACGCCGAGGGTGAGTTCGCGGACCATCTCTAGTGCTTCACCGGCGGACGGGCTGGTGTGCGTCGCCCCAAAGGACGGAGCCGCCTCCCGTTTGGATTCGACTGGGTCGACTGCGATTACCTGTCTGGCTCCCGCAGCGCGTGCAGCTTGCACCGCGCTCATGCCAACTCCACCGACGCCGATCACGACTACGGTGTCGCCCGATTCGGTCCCGGCGCTTACTGTTGCCGATCCCCACCCGGTCGTCGCTCCACACGAAACCAGCGCGGCTGCGTGGAACGGGATCGAGTCGTCGATCTTTATGACGGACCGTTCCGAGGCCACGATGTACTCCGAGAAAGTGCCGACCTGCATCATGGCCAGCAAGGCCTCATCCCCGAGGCGACGCCGCACCGTGCCGTCAGTAGTCATCTCCTTGTCGTTCAGGTGGGCGCCGGCGTCACAGATGTTGCTCTGGCCAGTGACACACCATCGGCAGCTTCCACATGCGGGAATGAACGACGTTGCGACGTGGTCGCCCGGCTTGAGGCTGTGCACCCCCTCGCCGACTTCCACGACGACCCCGGCTCCCTCGTGCCCGCCGATCATGGGAAACGTGCTCGGCATCGGCACCCCGGCTGCGCGCATCATCTCGACCATGTCCTCGCTCGGCACGGTATCCCCGGTGGCGAAGTGATCGTCGGAGTGACAGATGCCGGCCACCGCCATCTTCACCACCACCTCGCCGGCGTGGGGTGGGTCAAGGTCTACCTCGCGAATCTCCCAGTCCTTGCCTACGCCCTGCAGAACCGCCGCTTGACACTTCATCGTCTTGCTCCTCGCTATGGAGACGCCTAGGCCTGATATGTAATATAGCGATCGTAATGTTTTTTTCGGTCGATTCCCATAGGTCGACATTCGGTTGAGGGCTCATCGATGGGCGCTGAGGCGGGCAGAGGACTACGACATGGGCTTTACCAAGCACCTCGAACCGGTGATCGGCAACGGTCCCATACCGAGCTACCAATGACCCGTTCGACGCCGGAATCGTCGACCGCGGGTGTCGCGGTCGTCACCGGCGGTGCCAGCGGTATCGGCCTGGCGTTCGCCCGAGCCTACGCGGCAAGGGGCGCGCACCTCGTGATTGGCGACATCGACGAATTAGCGCTGGAGCAGGCGCGCGTGCAGCTGTTGGAGGCGGGTTCGGCAGTCGACTGCGTCCGGGTTGATTTGCAAGACCCCATGTCGATCACTCACCTCGGGAAGGTGGCATCCGACCTGGGTCCCCTGACCGCGGTATGCCTCAACGCCGGCGTCGCTGCGAGCGGAACGCCTGTGTGGGAAACCCCTGACACCACTTACGAGTTCGTCCTCGGAGTAAACCTGCGTGGGCTCTTTCACAGCATCAAGACCTTCGTCCCGATACTTGTGGAGCAGGGAGCGGCCGCCGACCTGGTAATCACGGCGTCCATGGGCGGAATGGTGGCCACGCCCTACGGTGGCGCATACGCCGCAAGCAAGGCCGCAGCGATAGCGCTAGCGAAGTCCCTACGCGCGGAACTGAGTACGGCGGCGCCCGCAGTCAGGATCGCAGTGTTGAACCCCGGGGTGGTCGCGACCAACCTCATCCGAACATCAGTCGCGCGGCTGCCCGGTGGCGCCTCAATGTCTGACGATCTGGTGCAGGTCAGCCACGACTTCCTCAACCAAACGGGGGTCGACCCGGACGTGGCCGTCTCGTGGGCACTACGCGCGCTTGAGGAAGGCCGCTTCTGGGCGCTACCTGGTGCGGATGATCCGTTCGCGCTGCAGCTCGATGCCGAACTCGCAGAGCTACGCGGCTCGAGTTCACCGTGACCGTAGACACTAGGCCGCTCCACACGTCGAGATGTTCCGTAGGCGCAGATTCGGTAGCAGAGGGAGCGCTGGTTACACTTAGAAAGGATGCCCACCGGTTCGTGGCGTCTCAGCGGTTGGTCTCGAGCTGCGCAAAGCCGCCGCAGCCGAACACTAGGGGTGTGTCTGCGTCCCCCCGGAAACACTCAATTCGCCTGGTCTGCAATCGAATTGATGACCCTGGCCAACTCAACTGGTTTGGAGAACATCACCGAGTGCCCTGCGCAGATCACGCGGCTAGACACGTGGTCGCCGATGATGGCCATCATCGTCTCGGCAAGCTCTGGGGGGACAGCAACGTCGTCGGTCATACTCACATAGGTGGCAGGCACGTTGAATGGATAGCCGCCCAGTCGTGCGTTGAGCACGTTGGCAGTCTCCGGAACACACGCGGCCCAGAACTGCGCCCACTGTTGATCGTCGAGGTCATTGCCGAACAACTCCTTGGCGATGGGCTCGTCGATCATCGGCATCGCTCCGCCAGGAAAATCGCTGCCACTCATGACCATCGATACACTGCCTCCCGGCGGAGGCACCAACCCTGCGATGTACACAAGGTGACTGGTCCGCTCTGGATGTTGCCACGCCGTCTCGGTGATCGTCACGCCGCCGATCGAATGGCCGGCGAGCATGAATCTGTCGAATCCGGCGTGGTCTGCCGCGTCCAAGACTGCCGCGACGCAGTCCTGCAGCGTCACAGTGGCGAGATCGGCGGGGCATGCGCGTCGCCCCGGGAGGTCAACAGCCACCGTGGGCCTGTTCAGATGAGGGAGAACGAGATCCCAGCACTCTGCGCAGTGAAAACCGCCGTGCACCAGCACGATACCGTCAGTGCTCATCCGCTACCGCCTTGACTATGACCACGTCGTGGACGATAGCGGGCCATTGGCCAGAACATCGCCGAAATGGTCCGATCAGACGAAAAATGTTACACGCCAACGCCATGGCCTCTTGCGCGTAGATGGGAGTCTGAACATTGTCCAACTCGTCGCTGATGTCGTTGTTCAATCTCGCCGGAAGAACGGCGATCGTAACCGGCGGTACCCGTGGCATCGGCCGCGCCATCGCCGAGGGGCTCGTCGCGTCGGGAGCGAATGTGGCGGTCGCAAGCCGCAAGGCTCTGGCCTGCGAACAGACAGCGGCCTTCCTGCGATCGTCGCTGGATGGTCACGCCATCGGAGTCCCCACGCATATGGGCGATCTGGCGGCGATCGACGCGCTCGTCGAACGAACTGTCGATGAGTTCGGTGGGTTGGACATCGTTGTGAACAACGCGGCCAATGCTCTGGCCCAGCCGTTCGGCGAGATCACGCCGGCCGCTTGGTCGAAGTCGTTCGCGGTCAATCAGCAGGGCCCTGTGTTTCTCGTCCAGTCCGCCCTTCCGCATCTGCGGCTCAGCGAACACGCCGCGGTCCTCAACATCGTCTCCGCCGGAGCCTTCATCTTCTCGCCGCATGTATCGATGTACTCGGCCGCCAAGGCCGCCATGGTTTCCTTCACTCGTTCGATGGCCGCCGAGTTCGCTTCGGCAGGGATCCGTGTCAATGCCCTGGCCCCCGGAGCTGTGGACACCGACATGGTGCGGGGTAATCCGCCAGAATTCGCCGCTTCGTTGGCCCGCCAAGCGCTACTCAATCGGATCGCGACCGTCGAGGAGATCGTAGCGCCGGCACTGCTGCTCGTTTCCGATGCGGGCAGCTTCATCACTGGACAAACGCTCTTGGTAGACGGAGGCATGGTGGCGCGATGAAACACCCCAGTCAGCAGGACCGACAGACTTCTGGTCCAAGTGATATCAGCGGCTACGGTCCCTCACCGGTCCGGTCGAACGGACGGGTGAAAGATGGTCCTCCTGAATCGATTCGAACTTTTTACAACCCCCAAAGGGTGGGGATCACTGGGCCCCCGTCTCCAGTGAACACGCCGTTGATGCCGAACGAAGTCAGTTGTTCCAGCAGTCTGATCGACTTCGCGCGTGGCGTGGTAACCGCGCGATCCTAGGAGGAATAATGGAAGCCGATGACCTGATCCTGATCAGCGTCGATGATCACATCGCCGAGCCCGCCGACATGTTTGAGGCCCACGTTCCACTGGCCTTCAGGGAATATGCGCCGCGGGTGATCGTCGAGGAATCCGGTAAGGAGCAGTGGTACTACGGCAAGTTGCGTGGACGCAACCTGGGCCTTAACGCCGTCGCCGGAAAGCCGCGTGACATGTACAACATCGACGCCTCGCGTTACGACGAGATGCGGCCTGGCTGCTTCAACGTCGATGAACGCATCCGTGACATGAATGCGGGCGGCCTGCTGGCAGGCCTGAACTTTCCCAACTGGACCGGCTTCTCCGGTCAGGTGCTCAACCAGGGCCCAGATCCCGATATCAATCTGGTTATGATCAAGGCGTACAACGACTGGCACGTCGACGAATGGTGCGGCGCCTACCCTGGTCGGTTCATCCCTTGCGGCATCCTGCCCCTCTTCGACGTGGAGGAGGCCGCGAAGGAGATCAAGCGTTTGGCGGACAAGGGATGTCACGCCGTGACGTTCTCGGAGAATCCGGAAGCTCTCCAGATGCCAAGCATCCACACCGATTACTGGTATCCGTTGTTCGCTGCCGCCTGTGACAACAAGACCGTGTTGTGCACGCACGTCGGCTCATCGTCGCGAACGCCGATGTTCTCGTTGGACGCTCCGCCATCGGTGATGATGACCGGCTCATCGATTTCTAGCATGTACACCCTGGTCGAATTGATCTGGGCGGAATTCTGGCAGGACTTCCCCGATTTGAAGTTCTCCCTCACGGAGGGCGACGTAGGGTGGATTCCGTACTTCCTGTGGCGCAGCGAGCATGTGCTGAACCGCCATTCGGGCTGGACGGAACCGAAATTCCCGCCAGGATACGACGGTCCGACTGACGTGTTCAGACGTCACATCTACACCTGCTTCATCAGCGATAAGGTCGGCGTGAAGAACCTGGACTGGTTCAACGACGACATGCTGTGCTGGGAATCGGACTTCCCGCACTCCGATAGCAACTGGCCGTTCGCCCCGGAGGACATCGTCGAGAACATGGGTCACCTCGACGATTCGGTGATCAACAAGATCACTCATGAGAATGCGATCAAGGCGTACTCGTTCGACCCCTTCAAGTCCATCCCGAAGGACAACGCCCGCGCGGGATATCTGCGGTCACAGGCCACTGACGTCGACGTCGTAACCCACGTAGGGCGCAAGGCCGGCGCCGAGGACCGTGAACTCTGGTCGCAGATGCAGCAGGCGTTCGCCCAGGCGCGCGACGGTGCGATGAAGGCCGAAGCGCTCAAAGTCGAAGCGGGAGGCATCGCCGACCGTGCGAACGTGCTCGGCAACTGACGTGCCCAGCGCGGCCGTCAGCGCCCACGTTCCGCAGCTGCCGTTCACGGGCCTGAGGGTCATCGAGCAGTCGTCGGGCATCGCTGCGGCCTACTGCGGCAAGATTCTCGCTGACGCCGGCGCGGATGTGGTCAAGGTCGAGCCGTCCGACGGCGATCCTATGCGGCACTGGCGATTTCGCGGTAACCCCAGCGCCCCTTCGGGCGCGCTGTTCGGTTACCTGGCTGCCGGAAAGAGGTCGGTTCTTGCGCGTACGGCGAGTGGGCTGATCGAAGCCGCTGACGTGGTGATCACCGACCTCCGTGACGGAGCGACCCCGCGTGAGGTGGTGCAGGGCATCGCATCGCCGTCGGCGGTCATTGTTGTGGTGACGCCATTCGGATGCCGAGGTCCCCATGCTGAAGCGGGGGTGCCTGCCAACGAGTTTGTGCTGCAAGCGATGTGCGGTTCGATTGGCAGCCGCGGCTGGCCCGGTGAGGAACCGCTGCAGGCGGGCGGCAGGATCGGCGAATGGGTTGCCGGCACCTTCGCAGCAGTCGTCGCGGCGGCCTGCATCCGGCAGGCTCGCCGTACCGGTCGAGGTGAGATCGTCGACGTCTCAATCTATGAGTGCATGGTCACCTCGATGGGAGCATTGGGGGCCATGGCCCATAGTGTGCTCGGTGTCGACGTACCGGTCGGTAGCCGCAGTATCGAATTGCCTTCGATCGTCCCCACGGCCGACGGCCTGGTCGGATTCTGCACGATCACGGCGCAGCAATTCGAGGACTTCCTGGTACTCATCGACCGGCCCGACCTCATCGAGGACACAGAGTTGGCCTCGTTCGCGGGCCGGATCCGCCGACGCGAAGAGTTCTTATCAGCGGTACACGGATGGGCGAAGACGAAAAAGACGCAGGACATTATCGAGTTCGCCACGGCTTTGCGAATCCCCGTCGCACCAATTTCAACGCCGAACTCGGTGCTTGAAGTCGATCACTTCATCGCGCGCGACGTTTTCACGAAAGCCCCCGATGGTGCGGTTCACCCACGCGTTCCCTATCGCAGCCCGGCCCTAGTCACTAGAAATCCAATGCCTGCTCCCGCGTTGGGCGCCGACTCAGACCAAATAGGCTGGGAGACAATACGGTCCGTCGAGAACGAAACGATGGGCGTCGGCCAGCAGCCACTTCCGCTCTCTGACGTCAGGATTATGGATCTGACTGCGTTCTGGGCTGGGCCGGTTGCTACCGCGGTGCTTGCCGCGCTTGGCGCCGACGTTATGAAGGTCGAAGGTGTCCGGCGCCCCGACGGCATGCGGTTCGCCAACGGCCGGCCACCATCATGGGACCAATGGTGGGAATGGGGGCCGGTTTATCTGTGCAGCAACACAAACAAGCACGCCGTGAGCCTCGAGTTGACTCACCCGCGGGGCCGGGAGACTGCACTGGAGATGATCAGTCACTGCGATCTGGTCATTGAAAACTTCTCACCTCGTGTCATGGCGCACTTCGGCCTGGAATGGGACGTCGTCCGTGGCGCCAATCCCGCAGTTTCAATGGTGCGTATGCCGGCATTCGGACTCGACGGTCCCTGGCGTGACCGAGTGGGCTTTGCCCAGACGATGGAGCAGGCCAGCGGGATGGCGTGGATGACAGGTCCCGCGGACGGCCCACCCGTGGTCCCCCGTGGACCGTGCGACCCCATTGCGGGATTACACGCGGCGTTCTCGGCGATCGCTGCGCTCGAAGTACGCGACCGCACCGGAGAGGGCATCCATGTCGAAGCCGCCATGGTCGAAGCGGCAATCAATATCGCCGCTGAAGCCGTCGTCGAAGCGTCGCGTGACGGCATCACCCCGAGCCGGGATGGAAACCGAGGGCCCGGATCCTGCCCGCAGGGAGTATTCCCTTGCGCGGAGGCGGATTCATGGGTCGCCATTGCGGTCCTGCGCGACGAAGACTGGCCTGCGTTCGCGACCGCGATCGGACAGCCCGGGCTTGCCGCCGATACATCGCTAAGGGGTGAGTTCTCGCGACGGGCCGTTGCCGATGAGATCGACGAAGCCATCCGCTGCTGGACTTCGGAACGAACCGCAGCGCAAGTCGTTCACGACCTTCGCCGTGTCGGCATCGGTGCGGCCCGGGTGGTCGCCCCCGCCGACCTACTCAGCGACGAACAGCTCGAAGCGGTCGGATTCTGGGAGGTTGTCGAGCACCCGGTGGCGGGTCGGTTCAAGACCACCGGTATGCCTTTCACGTTTGCCGGCCGCAGCAGGAATTGGATAAGAACACCTGCGCCGACGTATGGGGAGCATACGGGGAGCGTGCTGATTGGGTTGCTGGGAAAGTCCGCCGCCGAGGTGGATCAGCTGTTGGCCGACGGCGTTATCCGTGACCGCCCGGCGGGTCTATGAATAGGCGCCGGCGCGCAGGTGGGCAACCATCGTTGCGCACCCTGCGACTTGACTCCTTTACGGTCCGATGGGAGCGGCTGCACAGCGCCGCGAAGCGCCATGAAGTCCCCGACGGCGATCTCGTGCTGCCCGCTGAAGGGATGGTGCGTCGAGCCTCTGGACCCACACTGCACTACCTGGAATGGCCGGGATACTCCGCAGGAGCGCCCGATTTACTGATGCTGCACGGAGGTGGACTGCATGCCCACACCTTCGACCTGGCTGGGAACCTGTTGCGTCGTCACGCGCGCTGTCTGGCTCTGGACCTGCGCGGTCATGGCGAAAGCGACTGGGTTGAGCCGAACAGATACGGATCGGCCGAAATCTGCGATGACATCGATGCGATCATCGCCGCACTGAGCCTTGAAAATGTTGTCGTGCTTGGCCACTCACTAGGCGGAATGGGCGCGATGGTCTGGGCCGGACGGCGCCCCACCGTACTCAGGGGCTTGATCGTGGTCGACGTGGCACCCGAAATGGACGCAGCGGGAATCGGTTCGGTGGGTGATTTCGTCACTACCGCGCGGAGTTTCGCCGACCTCGAGGAGGTGGAAACCTACCTCGCAGCCGGGCTTCCCGGGAACGCTGCGCGCGTTGACAGCGTCGCGGCCAACCTGCGGTGGGCCGACGACAGTCAGCTGGCCTTCAAGTACGATAGCCGCCAATTCCTGGCAATGAAACTCGAATTGCGCGATGACTTGCGTCGGATTGTTCGTAAGATCGACTGCCCAACAAAGATTTTGCGCGGCGAACGAAGCAGGGTCACGAGCGCAGCTGCCGCGACCGAACTTGCCGGGCTCATCCCGCGCGCGTCGTGGACGACGATTCCCAATGCCGGGCACACCATCCAGTCCAGCAACCCGGCCGCTCTCGCCGCGGAGGTCGTCGCGTTCCTCGACGAACTCCCACCGATCGACAACACACCTCGCAGAGCATCTCGGTGAGCGTGACGCTGTGCGTACCTCCCCGCGCAGGTGAGCTGTGCGTGTTGATTCACTTCCTGCTGAGGCGCGATTCGACGATCATGGAACTGACATCAAGGCACCGCATCAACGGTGTGGTCTGGGACGACGACGAACAGACGATCGCCGTGCTGGTCGAGATCACCGACCCCGCGACCTCGCGACCGATCGACGTCCGCATTGACGTTGTGGGCGATCGCGATCCTAAGGCGGGGGGACGAACACGACTGATCGGCCAGCTGGAGCGCGACGGCGAACGCCTCCGCGTGTACGGCACATACATCGGTGTGGTGGCAGATGAGAACTGAGCATGTGCCGTCGCTGCACGCCTTGGTGCTAGTTGTGACACCGAATGACACATGCAATAACATTGCGGGATAAGAAAGCGCTGGCAGCGCGGTTGCCGGCGGTGATAGGCGCCGTGCACTGATAGTTGGCGATTCGGATCGGAAGGGTGGTCGTGGTTGTTGGTCGGGCGGCGTGGACGCCGATGAATGCCTCCGCGATGCGCCGTCGACAGGTCACCCCGCAGTCGGCGACGTGCAACGCGCCCGCAGGCATCCGAGAGACGTTTCGCCGTGGAGGTTCACCAGCATGACTGCCGCCTCGCGCGCACGACCGTCCCCCGGGCGGCAAAGCAAACGTGGCCAGCTCCGTGCCGACCGCACGCGCGAGCTGGTGATCGAGGAGACAGTTCGGTGCATCCTCGAAGAGGGATTCGCCGCGGCCAGCACGCGACACATCGTGGAGCGGGCCAAAGTCTCGTGGGGGGTAATTCAGTACCATTTCGGTGATCGCGAGGGGCTGCTGACCGCGGTCATCGACCACGGCTTCGAAACGCTGGTCGAGTCCTTGAATGAACTCGCAGACACCGTTCAAGAGGTGACTGACCTTCGCTCCAGAGCGGAAATGCTGTCGGCCTCGGCGTGGGAGATGTTCTCCACTCCCACCGCCATGGGCGCCCTGGAAATTCTCATTGCCACCCGCGCGATGCGGGGAACGATGGATGCTAAAAAATTCGCTGGCTTGGAGGATGCGCTGGCTCGCATCGCCGGCCTGATCGACCACTCGACACCGCATGCCAACTCGATCGCCACCCTGCTCTGGGCCGGCCCGGTCGGCATGATGGTCGCCCGAATGGTGATGCAAAAGCCGTTGCGCGCCAAGTCCGGTCAGGACGCGTTGGCAGACCTGATCGCTGACCACGTCGCCGTGCGAGCCGTGCCCGAAGAAAAAGGCGGAGGCCGTAAACCGGCTAAACGACGCAAAGGCGCTTAACGGCTGTCCCTACGGTTCCTGGCCGCCGGGTGTGCGACGCCGAAGCGACTCGCGGAAGGAGATGTCGCGGTCGAGGGCCGGCTCGCGGGGCAGACCAAGCAGCTTCTCACTGATGGTATTCCGCTGCATCTCGTTGCTGCCGCCGGCGACGGACATCACCATCGCATTGAGCCATGATGAACCGACTGGCCCGTTGTCGGAACCGTCACTCCACGTGACCGCGGCCGGACCACAAAGCTCGACGGCGATCTCGGCGCGTCGATGCTCCTTAAGGCCTGAACTCAACTTGAGCAGCGACCCCCATGGGCCGTTGAGGCTGCCTGTTGTGTACCCGGACGACACCCGCCTGCTCAGCTGATTGTGCACCAACGCGTTGATGTATGCCTGCGCAAGTAAATCCTCCTCGTGGTCATTGAGAGAAGTACCACGCGTGCGTACGGCGGCAATGAGGTCATCGATAGACACAGATTCCCGGGTTTTGGGACGCAACCCGACGGCGTAGCCGACGCCGCCGGAGAAGTTGCGCTCGTGGAACAAGAGACGTTGAGCGACCGACCAGCCGTCGTTGAGCTCGCCGATGAGGGAATCGGCGGGCAGCGCGACATCGCTGAAGAACTCTTCGTAGAATTCGTCGTCGCAGCCGTCGGACTTCACGATGACGTTGATCGTCACACCCGGCGCCCGCAAGGGCATTGCGAACACCGATAGGCCGCGATGCTTGGGCCGATCGAAGTCGGTGCGGGTCAGGCAGAACCCGTAGTCGGCGACCGCCGCGGCGGTGCTCCACACCTTCGATCCGTTGACGATCCAGCGGTCGCCGTCTCGGTCGGCCTTGGTGAGCGAGCCCGCGAGATCCGAACCAGCATTGGGTTCGGATAAAAGTTGGATCCACTTCTCCTCGCCACGAAGGATTTTCGGCATGTGGTCAGCGAGGAACTCGGGCGCGGCGCAATCAAGAAGGGTCGGCGCGATCATGCCCAGGGAGACGCCAAGACCCGCTGGCAGCCGGTAGGGCGCCGCCTCCTCGTGAAACACCTCCTGATGACGCAGGGTCAGGCCGCGACCGCCGTATTCAACCGGGTAGGGCAGTCCTGCGTAGCCTGCGTCGGCGATCTTGGCCTGCAGTTGCCGGTCTTCCGCGTCACTCGGGGTGGGCAGTCCCGTCTTGAGCTCCATGTTGTTGCGCAGCCAAGCGCGGGCTTGGCGACGGAACCCCTCGAGATCCATCTCAGTGGACATCCTTTCCTCCTACTGCGTCGCGAACGCGCAAGATTTCGGTGACGCGTCGACGATGCTGCTCGGGCGTACCGAGCAGTGCTCGGTTGCTAGTAACACGCCGCAAGTAAAGGTGGGCGTCGTGCTCCCACGTCAGTCCGATGCCGCCGAACATCTGCGTGCACTCCTGGGCGATGCGGATCGAGCGGTCGCCTATGTAGGACTTCGCGACGCTGATGAGCAAATCGGCGTCTTCGGAATCGTTCGACACCGCGTCTACGGCGGCATCGGCCGCGCCCTTGCAGCTTTCAACCAACAGCGTGATGTCCGCGATTCGGTGCTTCAGCGCCTGGAAGCCACCGATCGGGCGCCCGAACGCATGTCGGTGGCGAGCATATTCAATAAGCAGGGTGGAGAGCCGGTCAACCGCGCCGACGGATTCTGCAAGCTGCAGGCAAGTCGCCAGGCGTCGCGCTTCCTCTGCCAATCGAGCGGACCCCGACCCGATGCACAGTAAGGCATCGGCGGATACGCGCACGCTGTCGAAATGGACCTCGCCGAACTCACGCAACACGTCGAGGCCCTGCCCGGGTGTGACGCCCACGCCGGCCACGCTTGCTGGTACCAGGACTAGCCCGGTGCTGTCGTCGACCCGGCATGTCACGACGAAGATATCGGCGGTGGTGATGTCGGGTACGTTGACCTTGATTCCCGTGACGACCAGATCTCCGCGGTCTCGTCGCGCGGCGGTCGCGATGGTGTCGAGATTCCAATTTCCCGAGGGTTCTTCGAGCGCAAGCGTGGCGATGCGGCTGCCTTCGAGCAGACCTTGAAGGTCTGCGGTGTCGTCGGGGCACGCACGACCAATGGCCCGTACTGCCACACTGGCTCCCAGGAGTGCCGACGGCGCCAGTGAACCGCCGGCAATCTCGCTGACGATCGCGGCGTCGATGACCGGTGTGCCGGACACCGAACCGTAGTCGTTGCTGGACTCGGGAGCGAATATCCCCGCCCAGCCGAGACCTGCACACGTGCGCCACCACTGACGGTAGCCTTCGCCGGCGGCGTTACGTGTCCACGCCCGCAGAGCGGTAGGCGGTAGCTCCTTGGCGAGGAAGCGTTGTGTCGTTTCCACGAGGAACTCCTGCTCCTCGCTCAGTTCAAACCTCATCGATTCCTTTCTGCGCAGTCAGACGGGACGTGACGGCGGCGTGGTCTCAGCCGTCGGCATCACCACCGGCGGCGCGGTGACCTGCGTTGCGACCACCCGCTCGGAAGTGCTCGCTCCGGCCTTCACCGTCGCGATCATGACCGCGCAGCTTCAGGAGCACGTATCACACGTTCGGATAACGGGTCTGGGCACCGGGATGCTCCTCTGTCATGCCGAACTCGGCGGGTGAGTCATGATCCGGACAGCTATTGGCTTTAATCGACTCGCCATATTATAGTAAGCGCAATGAAAAGTCGGAAGTGCGGTTTGGCCGAGATGCGAAGCCGAGACGTCGGGGCAATCGGGCTCGACTGACTGCCATTCATTCGTCTGAACGCGCACGAAGCGCTGGGTCCAATCAAGTTGCTGTGGGAGGTGCATCGAGAACCATGGCAACGACGCCACCGGAAGCAACGTCGCCGCAGCGCATCGCTGGGTTGACCGGCGACGTGACTATCGGCTCGGAACGAATCCTGGTCCAAGGGCTGGGCTTTCTCGAGTCTCCGAGGTGGTTCCAGCGAGAGCTATGGTTCTCTGACTTCTTCTCCCGCCGTGTTTCGTCGGTCGACCTGGGCGGGCAAGTGACCAACCGGTTTTACGTTCCCGGGCAGCCCTCGGGGCTCGGGCCGCTGCCAGACGGGGACGTGCTCATCGCATCCGTCCACAACGGGCGGCTGCTGCGTGGTTCGCCGGATGGGTCAATGCGTTCGGTGGCCGATGTCGGTGCGTCCTACCGGGGCACCCTCAACGACCTCGTCGTCGACACCCAGGGGAGGGCCTATGTGTCGACGCTGCCCGATTTGACGGGTGTCAGGCCGGGTGATGTCCTGCGCTGTCCAATCATCCTGGTAGACGAACACGGCGAGACGCGAGTGGTGGCTGACGACCTGCGGGTCCCGAATGGGATGGTCATCAGCGCCGACGGTCGCACCTTGATCGCAGCCGAAACTCAGGCATATCGGTTAATTGAGTTCGCCATCGCCGAGGACGGATCCCTGGGCCCCCCACAACTATTCGCCGAACTCGGCGAGCACAAGCCAGACGGCATCGCGCTTGACCCCACCGGGGCGGTCTGGGTGTGTTGTCCGTTCACCTCCAAGGTCCTTCTTGTCGCCGAGGGCGGGGCGATTCTCGCCTCGCGTTCCACCCCCGGATCCTGGGCGGTGTCGTGCGCCCTGGGCGGTGAGCTCGAGGACACCCTGTTCGTCGTCACCGCGCAGGTCACCTCCGAGAGCCTTCATGCCGGCACTGGCAAAGGCGCGGTGCGCGCCTACCGAATCGAGCGACGATGACCGAGGAGCCGCTGTACGACTTCTCCGGCTTGGGTTTCGAGCCGGGTCAGACCGCGGTGGTTTCCGGAGCGGCCAGCGGCATCGGACGTTCCGTTACCGGAATACTGGCCCGGAGTGGGGTCTCCGTGCTGGCCTGGGACATCAATGAAGAGCGGCTTGAGGCTCTGGCCCAGGAACTGGCCTCGGCAAAGGGCACAGTGACGTGTCGCCGTGTCGACACCTCGATCGACGCTGAGATCGAGGCGGCCTGGCACGACGTCACCGACATCGGCATTCAGTATCTCGTCAACAACGCTGGGCCACCGAGCACCACCCCAATGTCGGTTTCTGAGGGAGTGCGCCAAGCGGTTGGCGGCTACGCCGCCATGACGGAGGCGTTCCTGGCCGCGCACGCCACCGAGGCCGAAAGTGTCGTCTTCACCGCATCGATTGCCGGGAATCTCCGAGTCGACGCCACTCCGGATTGGTATCCCGCGGCCAAGGCCGGTGTTGTCGGGTACACCCGACACCTGGCGGTGAAGCTACGCGGCAAACCGCGGACCAACGCAGTCGCGCCAGGCGGGACCGTGACCGAGCGAACCGCAGCCGCGTTTGCGGCCCCGGCAAATGTCGAGCGGTTCGCCAAGTACCCGATGGGCCGCTGCGGGCAGCCATGGGAGGTCGCCACTGCGATCTGCTACCTGCTATCGCCGGCGGCGTCATTCATCAACGGAATTCTCCTACCAGTCGAGGGAGCGAGCACATGGAGCAGCAACAGTTGAACACTGAAACCGATTACAGCCCAGGCAAAGTGACGTCACAGTACCTCGAGTACAAGAATTTCACCGAGTACAGCATCTTCGACGCCGATCAGCACCTGACCGAAGGGGAGGACTGCTACACCCGCCACATCGAGAACAAGTACAAGGACCGCACCCTGCGCATCGTCGTGGAGAACGGCAAGACCCTGTTCAAATTCGACGGCAACGCCCGCGAAAGCGACGGGCACCACGGCAAGGTGCCACACCCGGGCTCGCTCAAGGAGCTGCTCAAAGGAATCAAGAAAGGCTCCGGCGAGGCCGGCACCTACCAGTGGATGGATCCCGATCCGGCCTTCGGCGATGCCGATCTGCGGCTCAAGCAGCTCGACAAACAGAACATCGAAGCTTGCATGCTCTACTCGACCGGAATCGGCCTGCTGGCCGAGCACGTGCTGACCGACAACGATCTCTTCTACGCCTCGACATGGGCCTACCTACGCTGGCTCGAAGAGGAATGGGGGTTCGCTCGCGACAACCGCATGTTCGTAGCACCCATTTTCTCGATGCGCGACATCGACCGTACCTGCGAACAACTGGACTACTTTTTCGAGCGTGGCGGCAAAGTCGTCGCGATGGTGCCGGGACCGGCGTACGGGCGCTCCCCGGGCGACCCGTATTTCGACCGCATTTGGGGCCGAATCAACGACGCACACGCCACTGTGAGCTACCACATCAACGAAGCGCCCCCCGGATACAAGGCCGGCAGAAGCAAGGAATGGGGCGAGGACGAAAACCCGACCTTCTTCACCCAGTCGGCCTGGCAGTGGTACTGGGCCTACGGCGACGTTCCGGCTCAGGAGACCTTCAGCTCGCTGATCTACGGCAATGTGTTCGAACGGTTCCCCAACCTCATGATCGTGTCGGCTGAACACGGGTGTGAGTGGATTCCGCTGTTCGTGCGCAAGCTTGACAAAATGCGCGGCATGGGGCGCAACGGCCGGTGGATCGGCGGCCAGCTGCCCGAGCGGCCGAGCAAAATCTTCAAACGTCACTTCCGGGTCGTGCCGTTCTGGGAGGACGACATGGCCGACGTCATCGACAAGGTCGGTCCTGAAGTTCTCCTCGGCGGCTCCGATTTCCCGCATTCCGAGGGCTTGGCCTTCCCCAGCCAGCTCGTTGACCACCTCGACATGCTCGACGAGGCCGGGCAGAAGTTGGTCATGCGCGACAACGGTATGGCCCTCGTTGAGCGCTGAGCAGCACGACACCACTAACCCCTCGAGAGGATCTGGCATATGAAGTTCGGAGTTTTCATCCTAGGCGAGAAGCCCCCGATGCTGTCGGGAGACGTTGTGTATAGGCGCAACCTCGACCAGTGCCGCGCGGCCGATGACATGGGCTACGACACGATCTGGCTTGGCGAGCACCACTTCTCGCCCTACGGGACGATCGCTGACCCGTTCGTGTTCGGCGCCGCGGTGGCCGCTGTTACCAAGCACGCCCGCATCGGTACCGCGGTAGTGATCCCGGCGTTCATGAACCCGATTCGCATGGCCGAGCGGGTCGCGATGGTGGACGCGATCAGCGGCGGCAGATTCGACCTCGGCCTCGGCCGCGGCTACCAGCAAAAGGAATTCAAGAAGTTCGGCATTCCGATGGAGGAAAGCACCGAGCGCTTCGTCGAAGCCGTCGAGGTCATCGAGAACCTTCTCACGCACCAAACCTATTCATGGGAAGGCAAGTTCACTCGCGGAGAGGACATCAACATCTTCCCGAGGCCAACACAGGAAAAGGTGCCTTTCTACATCGCGGTCCTCCGGACCGCATCGACGATCGACTGGGGGGTGTCGAAGGGTTACGGGATGATGGTCGGAAACCCCTACATTCCTGACCCCGAGCTCTCTAAGAGCCTCGAGTTGCTCTATGCGGCGCACGACAAGCACAACGTCGACCGGGACGTGTCGGACACCTGGGCGCTGACTACCGCGTTTACAAGCCATGACGAGCAGTTCGCGGTGGACTACCCGCGCGACAGCGTCAGGTTGAACATGCAGTTCCTCCAGCAGTACGCCGCGCCGTTCGAGCGGGGAGAAGAGGTGCCGAAGGATTACCAGGCTTACTCCAACTGGTACGACACCATCGCGTCGCGCGACATCGACCCCTACGACAAGATCCTCCAGATGCCGACCGCTTTCATCGGCAGCCCGGACTCGATTATCGAGAAGATCCGCGCCATGAACAATGAGCACGGCTGGGAGAACTTTATTCTCACCCTGAACAAGGGAGGCGCCATGGAGCAGGAACACGTTCTGGAGGCGATGAAGATCTTCGCCGAAGAGATCATTCCCGCTGCCAAGGAGAATGCGGTCAAGGACGCGGAATCCAAGTCGCGGGTCGATGCCCGCGCCTGACCTCAGCTCGGTACTCCACAGATGAGCGCCGAATCGCTTGTCGCGGCAACCGAAATCCACGCGCCGCTGCGTGGCAAGCGTGTCGTCGAGGTCGGCGGGCGCTTAGTCAGCTATGCAGGCCGGCTGCTGGCCGACCTGGGTGCCGATGTGATCGTGCTCGAGCGGCCCGCTGGTGAAGACTCGCGACGTGTCCCGCCACTCGCCACGTCGTCGTCGGGCGGTCGAGTAAGTCTGGATCACGAGTACTTGCAGCAGACCAAGCGTTCAGTGTCGGTAGACTGGACGAGCGCCGAAGCGCTGCCATTCTTGAGGCGGATCGGCGCAAGTGCCGACGCCGTGCTGGTCACCACGCGCCCTGGTCGCGCCGTCGTCGGGTTGAATCCGGGACCGACGCTGGACTGGGCGGCCGACGACGCGGTCGTGTGCGCAGTCACCGCCTACGGGCTTACAGGTCCGCAGCGTTATTGGCGGTCAACACCGTTCACGGCATTCGCCGGTAGTGGGCTGATGTCTGTGACGGGACCGGATGGAGGGCCCGCCGTTGGCGATGCCCGGAGCACACATGTTCGACCTAGCGGGGGTACGTGCCGCCTATATCGTGCAGGCGTCGTTGCTGACCGGGCGCGATCGCACGGGTGGCGTCGCCATCGACCTGTCGGTGCACGAGGCGGCGTCGTGGCAGAAGCTGACCATCGACCAGTTCGATACGTCGGGCCGAATTCCCGATCGCCGCACCAACTTCGGGCCACCGCCCGGCGGAGTGTGGCAATGCCGCGACGGTCGGGTGGACATCGCCGCACACGCACTGCACCACTGGTCGATCTTCGTCGACGTGCTCGGCAGACCAGAAGACCTCGCCGACCCACTCTACGAAGACCGCGCGATGCGGGTGCAGCTGTTTGACTTGCTGACCGAACTCATCGAGCCCTACCTCGCGCAGTGGAGCGCAGCGGAATTCGTGGACCGGGCCCAGGCGGCGGGGTTGCCGTGTGCGCTCAGCTTTGCGCCGGGCGAACTGGCCGACGATCCACATATCGCGGACAGGGGATTCTTCGTCACCGTCGAATCGACCGAACTTGGGTCGGTGCGCGTTCCCGGGCATCCGTTCCGGTCGGATCCGCCGTTGCAGGTACAACGACGGCCCACTCGCGGCAGCGACTCTGACACCGAATCGCTCTGCGAGGAGCTGGGTATCAGCGCTACGGAGCTATCGACATGGAGGGGCTCCGGTGTCGCCTGACCCCCGACCACTAGCCGGGCTGCGTGTTATCAGCTTCGGCACCTTCGTCGTCGGCAATGTATGCGCGACCATGTTGTCTGACCTGGGGGCAGAGGTTGCCAAGGTTGAATCGCCCCGGCGACCGGAGGCCTTGCGCAGTTACTTCAGCCTCGATCACCCGAATATCCACGAGCCCTCCGGGATACGAACGACCAACATGTTCGCTAGCCTCACTTCGGGTCAGCGCAGCATCTCCCTCAACATGGACGTCGAACCCGGCCGTGACCTGTTGCGCCGCATGGTAACTGAGGTCGACGTGGTGGTGGAGAATTTCAGTCCCGGCCAGATGGACCGGTGGGGCTGCGGATTCGAAGCGCTGAGCCGGCGACGCCCGGGTCTGGTGATGGCCTCGCTAACTGGGTACGGGCAGACCGGACGGCGCGCAAGGTACCGCGCCTACGCGTCGAATATCGCGAACTACCTTGGCCTGGCGTCAAGCTGGGCCTTCGACGGCACGCACTTCGATTTTGTCGGAGCACATCATGCGGTGTCGGCGATACTCGCCGCGGTTGAATCGGTGCGCCGCGGCGGACCCGCGGTTCACATCGACCTTGCCCAGGCCGAGACAGGTGCGGCGCTCATGGCGCCGTTGTATCTGGCAAGCCTCAACGGCGGACCGGCGTGGAGCCAAGGGCCCAACGACGTTCCAGGGTCAGCGCTGTCCGGGGTTTTCGGCTGTCTCGGTGAAGACGAGTGGATCGCGGTGGACCTCGAAGACCCGGCCGACGTCGCTGCGGCGTGTGCACTGCTCGAACTCGGTGACATCGACGCAGACGGTCACGACGCCACGACTGCACTTCGCACGGCGCTCACCGGATGGTGCGCAAGGCTCACGCCATACCAGGCGACGCTAAAGCTACAACGGGCCGGACTCGCTGCTGCGGTGGTGGAGAACCTCGAGGACCTGTGGCGCGATCCCCAGCTGCGCACTCGTGGGTTTTACCGCGACGTGGTCCATCCCGACATCGGGTGGCGGGAGCTGCCCGCCTCGCCCGATCAAGTCGCGCTCGGATTGCCTCGCACGACCCGGCCCGGTGCCCGCCTGGGCGCTGACACGACGACGGTCCTGCAGAACTGGTTGGGCCTGAGCGACAAGGAAATCGGCGACCTTGAGAATTTGGAAGCCTGCTGGCGTCCGCCGGCGGACCATGACAATCGCCCTGTCAACGGGTCGTCCGCGGGCGGCCACGACCAGATCGGTAGCGCGACATGACTTACCGCTTCGTGACCTACGAGACACTCGATGACGGAACGATCGCGCGCATCACCCTCAATCGGCCGAAGACTCGCAACGCCCAGAACCGTGGCCTGTTGGTTGAGCTCGACGACGCGTTCGCCACAGCCGAGGCCGACGACACCGTGCGCGTCGTGATCCTGGCAGCCGCCGGGCCGATTTTCTCGGCGGGCCATGACATGGGCTCATCGGAGGCTGTGACCGAGCGAACGCCCGGCCGGGACCAGCACCCAACCTACAGCCGGCACGGTGGAACACGCGCTGGTGCGGAACGGCGGATGCTGCAGGAGTGGCACTACTTCTTCAACAACACCCGAAGGTGGCGTGATCTGCGCAAGATCACCGTCGCCCAGGTTAATGGGACGGTCTTCGCGGCAGGTCTGATGTTGATGTGGGCATGCGACCTCATCGTCGCCGCCGAAGACGTCACTTTCGCCGACGTCGTCGGGACCAGGCTTGGCATGTGCGGCGTCGAATACTTTGCGCACCCTTGGGAATTCGGTCCCCGCAAAACCAAGGAGCTGATGCTGACCGGTGACTCGATGGACGTGGACGAGGCCTACCGGCTGGGCATGGTTTCCAAGGTGTTCCCGACCGGGGAACTTGCCGAAAGGACTCTCGAGTTCGCGCGCCGGATCTCCGCGACCCCGACCATGTCCGCCATGCTGATCAAGGAGTCGGTGAATCAGACCGTCGACAACATGGGCTTCCACAACGCGCTGAACGCCTGTTTCTCGATGCATCAACTGAATCACTCGCATTGGGCCGAGGTGCACGATGATGCATTGCCCGTCGCCAAACCCGAGGACGGCGTGGCGGACTGGCGGACGGCCGCGCCCACGATGATCGCCAGGAAGGACGTGCCATGACCCCGCCCCTCAGGCCCATTGGGAGTAACGCCATAAAGGACTACGACGCACTTGCCGGACTCACGATCATGGTGACCGGTGCCGCACGCTCGCTCGGTGCGGCATTCTCCGACTACTTCGAAGAACGCGGCGCCACGGTGTGGCGAACCGACATCGACACCGGTGACCGCGTGCATCGCCTTGACGTCACCTCACGCAAGGAGTGGGAAGCCTCCGTTGACGAAGCGCTAGCCGAACACGGGCGCATCGACGGATTGGTCAACAACGCCGGTGTGTTTTACGGCTACCGGCACTTCTGGGACGAACTTGACGCCGAGCTCGACCGCATGATCGACGTAAACCTCAAGGGCACCTGGGTCGGCACCCAGGTGGTCAGCAAGCGGATGGCCGACGGCGGTTACCCGGGCAGCATCGTGAACCTGTCATCCACGTCGGGCGTGATGGCGACAAAGGGATTCGCCGGCTACGGCACCACACGTTGGGCGGTTCGTGGTTTCAGTAAGTTCGCAGCGGGTGACCTTGCCGCACATGAGATTCGGGTCAACTCGCTGCACCCGCATTCAGTTAAGGGTACCGGTATGATTCTCGCCTCGGCAGCGGCGGCCGGCATGACCGACCAGCAGCTGGAACAACTGGGCACCGACGCCCCCCTGGGCCGGATGGGCACCACTGACGACATGGGTGCGATTGCGACGTTTCTGCTATCGCCGCAATCGAGCTTCATCACAGGACGCGAGTTCGTGGTGGACGGGGGAGTGACGCTGTCCAGCAATAGTTCGTGATCGCCTGGCTAAATACGACATCCGAACCGCGCCGGCACCCGGCACAAGGTCCACGATCAGTCATACGGAGGATCGATGCACGTCTTCATCGATAGCGAAGCATGTCAGGGACACGGGCGTTGCTACGCCCTTGCTCCCGAGGTGTACACGGCCGACGACGAGGGCCGCGGCGAGGTCATCGATGGCGAGATCGGCGAGGACCTAGTCGACCAGGCCCGAGCCGGCGCGATGAACTGTCCCGAATCGGCGATAACGCTCACGTGACGGTATCGGACCAGGTGTGTCCGCTTGGTGGGGCGACGAACGCTTTAAGTATCGGGCGATGACGACACGTTGCTCTCCGCCTGCACAATCGCGCGGAGATGATCCAACGACGCAGCCCAATTGTCCTCTCGGGATCGGAATTGGTCCGGCAGGATCTCACTGATACCGAAGCCACGGTAGACCGGATCGTTTGGGAACGAGCCGGTGCACTGGTCACAAGTCGGCATGGGAAACCCGACTGGACCCGGCGTCGGCACCGGCAGCGACCAGTTGCCGGACTCGGGCACCAGCAGCCGGTGCAAAATGCGCCATTCGCCGTTGCGCCGCTCGAAGACGTCGAGGTAGCGACCTTCGCTCGTCAACGCTGCATGCCTTTTCCGAGTCAGCCCGATTGTCTGCGAGAAGAGGTATGAGCTCTCACAGAACGCCCGGTCGCCGTCGAGCTCGATCAGGATGTTCGTGATGAAGTGCTTGAACACAGGCACTTGCCCCATCTGGTGTGGCTCGAGAATCTCCTCGGAGAACTCGAAGCCGCTTCCGATAAACGACCAGTGCGCGTCAATCGAATCGGGGTGGTAGCACGATTTGAGCAGGTCGACATCCTTGCGGTCGACACCGCGTGCGTAGCGATACAGCACATCCCGGATATGTTCTTTCGCAACGAGGACGTCGAGCTGACGCTGCATCGCGTCAAGTCGTGCTCCCGTGGCTACGCTATCGGCATCCCCCGATTCATTCATCCCAAGACCTTTCGTCCTCGTCGCTGGGTGCGAAACGGTCACATGTCCGGGGTGCCGGACCGACGAAACTCCTCGAGCACACCCTTGATCCAAGCGAGATCGCCCGTGCTTTGGCGCTGTCGGGCGAGCACCGGATCGATCCCGTACACCTTCGTAGCGTTCATCCCGAGGATCTTCTGCTTGAGTTCCGGTGTGAGTTCGGGATATCCGTACGTCTCGCGCATCCACTCCGGAATTTGGAAGGCTCGGAATGTGTCGACCGCGCCCTGGGTAGGCCCGTACCAGATGCCGTCAGTTCCCCAGAGCACGTTGTCGGGACCCACGGCGTTGAGCAGCTTGCCCAACACGTGCGCAGCCTCCAGTGGCCGTTTGATGAGGCAGTACCACGTGGTGCCGAGTTCGGCGTACACATTCGAGCCCGGTGCGACCTCGTTGACCCGAATCGACTCGATGAGGCGGTTCACACCCAGATGAGCGGTCGCCTCTTCGTAAGGGCCCTCGCGGGTTTGGTCGGTCGGCCGCCCGTCGCCCGGTTCGAAACCGGAATGGTAGGCGACAAACTTGATGTCGGGATAGCGCTTGGCTGCGATGCCGAAGTCACGGGGGGACCCCGTCGGGACCTGCCCGCTCAAGCCCTTGTGGGCGCAGACGACGCGGACGTTGGTGCGCATGACGCTCTCCAGGAACGCGGTTCCGATTTCGTCGTCCAAGTACCAGCCGTGAATCTTGCCGACGTCGTTGAAACTGGTCGCACCCATGGTGTAGACCTTCCAGCCGACCGGGCCGATGCGTTGCTCGACCTCCGCCATCTGACCGATCTCGCCGTCGACGCCGGCGTGGATGACCGCGTGGTTGAGTAGACGGCCCTCCGCGCCAAATCTTTCGAGCAGCAGGCGGGTCGCGGCCATTTCCTCGTTGAATAGCATGCGCTCATCAGACAGGCCCGGGGGAGAACTCAGCACGGCCACGGCCGTCTCACTCTCCGTGAAGACGCACCTCAGATACTCAGCGAAGTCGAGCAGTTGGCTCTCGCCGAGTCCGCCCCACCAATCCGGGCCGTACAACGGGTACATTTGCCGGATCAACTTTCGACTGCCCTCGCATGCCTGCCGGTCGGCGATGTAGTGAGTCTGGACGTCGATGATGAGTTCGTCTCCGCCCAAGGCGTCTTCGGCCGCCGCATCGTCGAACGCGGCTTCTCCTGGGACCACGAAGAATTCCTCGCTGTTCGCCTTGTTAACGGCCAGCAGTCCTGCCGCGATACCCCGGCGCGATTCCGCATACGTGGCGGCGCGGACATTCAGGCGCTCCGTGGCGGATTCGCTCGCCTCGGCGGCGAACCGAGCCGCAGTCCGCTCGATGTCATTCAGCGGCGGCGGAATGAATTCGTCGTTAGCGCACCGAGTGAGGAAGCGGGGCAGAGCGACTCGGGTGGCGCTCACTGGCGAGCCAGGGAGTGCACACCCCTGGCGCGGTCGAGCGCGTCGGTCAGCGTGCCGCCGTAGAAGGCCGGTTCGCGGTCCCCCAGATCGCCCACCTTCGCTCGATAGTCCTCGAGCGGATTGAGCAAGCCTTCGGCGTGTGGATAGTCGCTGCCGAACATGATGTTGTCGGTCGAGTGATCCATGACCTTGCCTGGTCGCTCGTTGGGGAACGAGACGAACCGGATGTGCTCGTCGAGATACGTGGACGGCTTGTTGGCCAGGGTGAGGTTGTGCTTGCCGACGACCTTGTAGTGGATGTCGTAACCCATGTCGAGCTTGAATCGGAACTCGGGTATCCAGCCCACTGAATATTCCGCCACCACCCACTTCAGCTTGGGATGCCGATCGAAAAGCCCGTTGGTGACCAGGTCGCACAGCGCGATCTGGGCCTCGAGTCCGTTCATGACGAGGCTCTGCAACGTCATGTACTGGATGATGTCTCCGTCTTGGTAGCCATCGGCGATGGTTCGCTCGGCGAACGCTCCGATGTGGAAGGTGGGCACTAGGGCGAGGTCGACCATCTGTGCCCAGACGTGCTCGAAGTCCGGGTGTGACAGTCGTTTGCCGTTGATAAGCCCGATTGGGAGGAACACCTGCCTGATTCCCGCGGCCGCCATGGTTTCGAGCTGCTCGCTTATCCATTCGGGCTCGGCCCGCAGGCTGAGGTGACCGGCCGGCAGTAGGCGCCCGTCGCCGATGCCGGCGATGTCCGCTGCCCAGCGGTTCCAGGCCCCGATGTTGGCGCGCTCGGACTCGTCGTCGCCTTGCAGGTACAGGCCGAAGTTCAGTCCCCAGTTTGGGAAGAGGACCTGCTGGTCGAGGCCCCAACCGTCCAGGGCGTCGCGGCGTGCAGCGGGATCGTGGTAAGTGACCGGCATGTCGGTATAACGAACCTGGGCCGGCTCACCCGCGCGTTGGCGCTGATGGGGGCCGCCGTAGGACTCCCACCACTCGCCGGGCTGGCTGATGTAGCACTGCAGCAGACGCTTGTTGCGGTGCGTTAACCAGGAGAAGCCCAGTTCGTCCTCCTCGATTTCCAGCGCGAGATGTCGCTGCGAGGCCGGCATGTAATGGCTCCACATCCCAGGCTGCTCAAAGATATGGGAGTCGGCGTCGACGATCTTCGCCATGGAGTGCCTCCTGTGCTGCGGGTTGCGTTTCCGAATCTATTGCGATCTCAGCGTCGTTCGCGGGTGCAGACAATGTGGTCCGTCCGCACCCGCAGAACCGCAGTTTCGCCAGCGGCTCGCTTGACTTCGTCATCTTATGTAAGAATTATAGCAAGGTCAATAAACTTGGATACGGCACGCGGAGCCTGTGCGCGTCGCCTCCCGCTGGTTTCGGGTGTGCGTCAAGCCGAGAGGATCAATCACGAGATGACAGTGCACATCGTCGATTCCGTCGATCTGCAGCTCGCGCGGGATATCGAGCACGACCCGTTCGAAGCTTTCGAGGCTCACGTAGATCTCGATCCTTTCTGGGCAAAGGAGGGCGACTTCTACGAGGGCGGCTTCTGGGTGATCGGCAAGTTCGGTCAGTGCCGCGAGATGCTGCAGGACGCGGAGACATTCCAATCTGAGGTCTTCACCGAAGAACCACTGCTGCCATCGTTCGCCCAGCCTCCCGAACTGCAGAAGCTTCGCCAGGTGCTGCTGCCGCTTCTATCACGTAAGAAGACCGTCGAGGCGGAGGGCAGGGTCCGCGAGCTGGCGAATCTCTACATCGACGGATTCGCCAATTCCGGTTCATGTGATTTGGTCGCCGACTTCGCGCAGCACTTTCCGATCGCGGTCTTCGCCGAGTTGTACGGGATTGCCGAGGACAGGCGCGCCGAGTTCCGCCAGCTGGCCGAGAAGTACCTGCACAGCTTCGGAGCAGAGCGCGACAACGCCTGGGAGGCGATTCGGGTGATCGTGCGTGGCGAGTTGGCCGAGCGTCGCGGCGACCCGCGCGGGGACCTGCTATCGGGCATCGCCAATGGCGAGATCGACGGCGCGCCTATTGACATGAAGATTTGTGTGAACCTAGCCGCAACAGTCTTCTTGGGCGGCCTGGACACGCTGCCCTCCGCATTGGGTTGGACGTTTCGGTTCCTGGCCACCCACGAGGATGCCCGCCGCCGCGTCGTCGAACGGCCAGCGAGCGTCCCGGTCATGGTAGAGGAATTCCTGCGGCTGTATCCCGTCGTGGCGAAGGAGCGGCGACGGCTAAGCCGTGACGTGGAGTTCCACGGCGCGCACATGAAGGCCGGTGACCGAGTGGTCGCACTGCTCAGCTTGGCCAACCGCGATGAAACCGAGTTCCCCAACTCGCGTGCGGCCAACTTCGACCGAGAGGTGAACCGGCACATCACGTTCGGCGTCGGGCCGCACCGTTGCCTCGGGTCGCACCTCGCGCGCAGCGAGCTGATGGTCGCGTTGCAGGAGTGGCACCGTCGCATTCCCGACTACCGAATCTCGGATCCCTCCAAGATCCGGTTCCACGGTGGGATCATCGCGATGAGCACGCTGCCCCTCGAGTGGGACACCACTGGCTGAGCAAACACCTACGCGGGCGGCTGACGTTGCGGTGCTGCCCGACACCGATTTGACCGAGATGACGGAGCACCATGGGCACCAATGACGACCTGTCCGACTTCCGCGCGACCGTCAGGGCGTGGGCCGAGGAGCACATCCCCTCCGGATGGGAATCGAGATTCGGAGCGACGGTCGATGATGAGTTCCGCGCATTCCAGCGCGACTGGCTGCGCACGCTGCGCGACGGGGGATATGCGGCGCCGCACTGGCTGAAGGAGTGGGGCGGGGGCGGCTACTCCTTGCCCGAGCAGATCGTGATCTTCGAAGAGTTCTCGCGACTCAATGCGCCGCCACTGCGCAATTACTTCGTCGCCCTCAATCACACTTATGCAACGTTGATGCACGCAGGCACACGCGAGCAACGGCAGCGCCACCTGCCGGCGATCCTCGACGGTGAGGTGTGGTGTCAGGGCTTCTCTGAGCCCGGCGCTGGATCCGACCTCGCGAGCCTGCGCACGCGAGCCGTCCGAAACGGCGACGTCTATGTAGTCAATGGGCAGAAGGTGTGGTCGAGCCGTGCGGCATTCGCGGATCGCTGTCTGCTGCTGGCGCGTACCGATCCGGACGCACCTAAACGGCGGGGTATCTCGTACTTCCTACTCGACATGAATTCGCCAGGGGTGGAAGCCCGCACGATCAGGCAGGCAACCGGAGCAGCCGAGTTCTGCGAGATCTTTCTCACCAATGTCGAGATACCGCTCACCGATCTCGTGGGCGAGGAGAACAACGGCTGGAAGATTGCGCAGAGCACGCTGTCCGCCGAACGCGGGCTGACCCTGTTGGAGCTGTCAGAACGCATGGCTTCAGCGATGTCCATGGTGGAGTCGTTGGTTCGCGACCAACAGATCGGCGGCCGGTCTGCAATCGAGGACGACCTCGTACGCGACCAATTCGTCACGCTGCAGACAGAAGTCATCCTGTTCCGCCGGATGTGCAAGAAGATGGTTGAAGATCTGGTCCGCCACGGTGGGACCGGCCCAGAATCGTCGATCCTCAATGTCTTCTACAGCGAACTGCTGCAACGGATGATGGCATTCGGGGTGTCGCTGGCCGGTCTCGATACCCATCGCCTCACCTTCAAACCGGTGTCGGCCGGTTACGAGTCCGGCCGTTGGATGCTCGACTACATCGACTCCTTCGCCTGGGTGATCGCCGGTGGTACCAACGAGATTCAGCGTTCGCTTATCGGTGAACGGGTCCTGGGTCTGCCCCGCGAACCAGTAGCGTCCTGATCTACGCAATTCCCGAGGAGGCTTCCCGATGAGCGTTACCGAAACCTCGCAGCACAATCTCCGTGACGAGCTGCGCGACGCCGCGCGTGACATGTTGGCCACCAAATCAAGCTCAGCGCAGGTCCGCGCGCTCGCCGAGACAGCCGGTGGTTTCGATGAGGCATTGTGGCGACAGTTCGCAATGCTGGGCTGGCCGGGCATCGAGGTAAGCGAGGACCTCGGTGGCGCCGGTGGGACCTTCGGCGACTTCGCCGTGGTCCTCGTCGAGATGGGTCGGCGGCTCTGCAGCAATGGTCTGATTGCGACCTCGGCCTTGGCTGCGGGTCCGCTGATCGGCGCCGGGCCCAAGAGGCCGCGCACGCAGTGGCTACACCGCCTGCCGGACGGCGACCTACGTGCCACCGCGGTTGTCGCCCGCACCCGAGCCGACCATCTCACCGCCGTGCGGGACGGGGATCACTGGGCGATTACGGGCGCGGCGTCCTACGTGCTCGACGCCGACGGCTCGGATGTAATCGTCCTGCCAGTCACCGATGTAGGCGGAGAGATCCTGGTGTTCGCCGTCGCACCAACAGCCTCGGGTTTGGTGTGGACGGATGCGCCGATGCTCGACATCACGAGGCGGTTCGCGGACCTGCACGTCGAGGCGATCGAGGTCGGCGAAGCCGAGCTATTGGCGCGGGGGGCTGAAGCGGAACGTCTGATCGTCGACCTGCTCAACCGCGCGGCCTTGGCGACAGCATGCGACGCGTTCGGCGTCGCCGAGCAAGCCCTCGAGATGACCATCGCCTACGCCAAAGAACGTGTCCAGTTCGACCGGCCGATCGGATCGTTCCAGGCGGTCAAGCACCGGTGCGCCGACATGTACATCGCGCTCGAGACCGCGCGCGCCTCCCTGTCCGACGCCATCGACAAATACGACGAGGCACCCGCCGATGCGGCCGTGGCGATCTCACGCGCGAAGGCGTACTGCTGCGACGCCTCCGCCCAGATAACCGAGGACGCCGTGGAAATGCACGGAGGCATCGGTTTCACCTGGGAACACGACATGCATCTCTACGTCAAGCGCGCACGCCTGGACCAAGCGCTGTTCGGCGACTCGCGATGGCACCGCCGCCGCGTGGCTGCACTCACCCTGGACTGAGCGAGTCACAACATCAGCACCCCGATGGGGTGGAAACCAATCCCGAACAGTAGCCACGAGGAGACGCCAGTGCAGCTGGATGATCAACTGAAGTTTTTGTCCGTCGCAATCGACGGCCACGTTGCGGTGGTCACCTTGGACCGGCCTCCTGTGAACGCCGTCAGCGGTGCCATGTATGTAGAAATCCGCGACTTCTTCGCCGACTTCGACCTGAACCTCCCTGGCGTCCGGGTCGTGGTGCTCACGGGGCGCGGCCGGCACTTCTGTGCAGGCAACGACCTGCCCGAGTTCGTCGAGATGACGCCCGAGAACGCTCCGGGGCGAATGAAAACCGTCCGGGAGGCCTTTTGGGCGATCTATGACTGCCCGGTTCCGGTGATCGCTGCGGTCAACGGCGCGGCGCTGGGCACCGGCCTCGCGATCACCGCCTCCTGCGACTTCGCCATCTGCGGCCTGAGCGCCCAGCTCGGTTGCCCCGAAGTGGCGATCGGCGTCATGGGGGCGGCCAAACACCTCTCGCGGCTGTTGCCCCAACCCTTGGTGCGCTACCTCTATTTCAACGCCGAGCCGATGGCCGCCGCGGACATGGAGCGCTTCGGTGCCGTGTTGAAAGTCGTGCCCGACGAGGAAGTGCTCAACGAGGCCATCGCCATCGCGACCAAGATCGCCCGGCACAGCCCGGCGGCGCTGCGCACCGCCAAGGAGAGCATGAACACGATCGAGTCGATGGACCTCAAATCTGGCTACGAGTTTGAGCAGCGCCTCACCGGCCAGCTGTCGGGCAATGCCGACGCCAGGGAAGCTCTGCTGGCCCGGACCGAGAAGCGCGACGCAGTGTTCGGACGATGACCGAGCCAGCAGTCGATCTCAGCGACTCGAACGCAGACATGCTCTACCGCACCGATGGGCACCTCGCTTACATCACGCTGAACAGGCCGGACCATGGCAACGCGTTCAGCCCGCAGATGAAGCGGCTTCTCGAGGCCGCTTGGACCGAAGTCAAGCGTGATCCCGAGATTCGCTGCGTCATCGTGACCGGGGCCGGCAAACGACACTTCTGCACAGGTGCCGACGTAGGCCGCGTCGCGTCGACCGGGCACGTGGCCGCAGGCAACGGCCCGATGAGCGACGAAATCCGCGTCTCGCCACACCAGAACCGGGTATGGAAACCGGTGATCGCCGCGGTCAACGGCCTCGCGAACGGCGGCGGCTTACACCTGGTCGTGGACGCCGACATCATCATTGCCGCTGAGCACGCCGAATTCATGGACACCCACACATCGGCCGGGATGGTCGGCGCCGTAGAGAACATCGGACTGGCCAAGCGGCTACCCCTCGGACAAGCGTTGCGGATGACCCTGCAGGGGCGCAGCTACCGCTTATCGGCCCGACGTGCCTACGAACTCGGCATGGTCGACGAGATTGTGCCCGCCGACCAACTCGTGTCCACCGCCGAAGCAATTGCGCGCGACATCGCCACCAACTCGCCGCAAGCCGTGTCGTTGTCGAAGCAGGCGATCTGGGGGTCGCTGGAAACGGGATACCGCGACGCGCAGGAGTACGGCTGGGCACTGTTGCGCATGCACTGGGCCCATCCCGACAGCACCGAAGGCCCGCGTGCCTTGGCTGAAAAGCGTCCACCCGACTGGCAGTCATGACTCGCGCCGTAGCCCGACCGCACCACCCCCTCCGTGCCGTCACTGCAGGAAGGCTTCATTCAATGTGGATCCACCCAACAACCGTTGCCGCGGAATCTATTTCCGTCTGTGCCTGCACGCCGATGGTTGTCTGAGCGTGCTCACTCCGACGAAGGACGGCTTGTTGCCAAGCATGGCGATCCTCGCCTGGGCCCGCCGGGACAGTGACTACCCCGCCGTCATCGAGGACCGTGGCCGAACATGGACGTGGAAGATGATCGCGAATGCGGCCAACCAGACGGCTCAGGCTTTGGACGGAACCGCATCGCGCCCAGTGGCCTTCAGTGCACCCAATGGCGGAGCGTTCGCCGCGATCATGATGGGTATCTGGCTGGCGGGTGCGGTCCCGGCGCCCGTGTCGCCCCGACTGCCTGGCGCCGAGCGGGATCGGGTGCTCGCCAGCATCGACCCGGCGCGCACGATTGTCACCGCTGAACTCGGTTTGGCTGCCGACGTAATCATCGACGTCGATGACCTTGCGACCGCTCGCCTCGACGACGGTCTGATGCCAGAACTGCCGCGGGTGGATCCACAGGCTCCCGGGATCGTCATCTGCACCTCGGGCACGACCGGCAGTCCCAAACCCGTCGTCCACACCAAGCGCGGCATCTGGGGATTCATCGACGGCGTCGCGCGCAAGCCCATCGACCCAGACGCGCCGCGTCCCGCCTCGTCGCGGCGGCCCGGTGCGAGTCGACTCCCGCCCGATGAACCACGCCGGCGCGATCTACGGTCTGATTTCGACGCTGTGGCGAGGACGGCCGCTGCTGGTCATGTCCCGGTTCGAGCCCGTCCGCTACGCCGAACTCGTCCGCAAGTGGGACATCGAAACGCTGAACCTGGTACCGACGATGGTTCGGATGTTGCTCGATGCCGGCGACGAGGTAGGTGCACTGGCTCCTCCGGCCACCTTGTGTACCAGCGGTACCGCACCATTGCCTGACAGTTGGCGCGAAGAGTTCGAGGCCAGGTTTGGCGTTCCGGTGCAACGCAATTACGGCTCCACTGAGGTCAGCACCGTAGCCGTCGAACCACTTGAGGATGCGCTGTCCGGAAACCGTCGCGTCGGGGCGGCGGGCAAGATCAGTCGCGGGGTACAGGTTCAGATCCGCGATGAGGACAACCAGCCGGTCCGGACCGGCGACACGGGCAGCATCTGGGTACGCAGTGAAACTCTGCGCCCCAAAGTTATTGGCGAGGGGTCGGTGACCGACGCAGACGGTTGGATCGACACCGGCGACATCGGCCAGATCGATGCCGACGACTACGTATACGTCACCAGCCGCAAGCGCGAGCTCATCATCCGCGGCGGACTGAAGATCGTGCCGGCCGAAATCGAGGCTGAACTGATGCGTCACCCTGCGGTGTTGGAAGCTGCCGTGGCGGGGATACCCGACGAGCGGCTCGGAGAGGTTCCGGCAGCGTGGGTGCGGCTGACCGAGGCCGCTACCGAGGACGACTTACGTGCACACGTGCGCAGTCAGCTCGCGGCATACAAGGTTCCCGTCGCCGTCCACTTCGTCGACGACTTTCCCCGAACCGATAGCGGAAAGGTGCGCAAGCGCGATCTGGTCGCCGGGCTGACTGAACCAAACACGGTGGAATCACGATGAACCAAAGCAAAATTCGAGACGTGCCGGGTTTCCTTCGTGGCGTCGTGGTTGCCGAATACGGCGATGGCGTAGCCGGAGCCGCTGCCACGGCGACGCTTGCCGCGCTGGGCGCAGACGTCACGACCGTGTCCGATTCGAACTCAACACTGCGCAGACGAGTTCCAGCGCTGACGCTGGACGGCCACAGCGTATCCGTCCTGAGCACTGTCCTCGACAGCGACAAGAACGTGTCGCGTGAATCGGTTCCCGCCTCGCCCATGGTCACCGTCGTCGACCGCTGCGAGGGTTCGGGCCCGTTGTCCGACATGCCCGTTGACGAGTACCTTGACCACGTCCACGCTGAGAACCGCGCCGTGTGGGTGACGTTGAGCCCATACGGACTGACCGGTCCACGGCGGCGTTGGCGGGGTACCGAACTGACCATCGCCGCCGCCGGAGGGCTGCTGTCCTCAGTAACTGATAGCCGGACCGGTTGGCCAATCAAGCTCGCGGGCAACCAAGCGTTGCTATCTGCCGGCCAGGTCGCCTCCCTGGCCACATGTCACGGGATCGGCGAATTCACGCGTACGGGCGCACCAGTACACATCGACGTTTCGGCGCAGGAGGCTGTCGTCGTGACCGGCCCGCTGCTGCGCGTGACCAACATCTTGCTCAACAGCGCGGGTGAAACGGGTGCGCGGCGCTACGGCGCGCCAGCAGGCTACTACCAATGCCGGGACGGGCTGGTGCGCATCTCGGTGATGGAGGACCACCAATGGACCGCGTTGGTGCGCGCGATCGACGCCCCAGCCTGGACGGAGCAATTCAGCGACGGCCCGGCGCGCATCCATCGAGCCGACGAACTCGACGCCAATCTTGCTGCGGAACTTGCCGACTGGTCGATGACCGAGTGCGAGCGCAGGCTTCAGGCGGAAGGCGTTCCCATCGCGGCTATGTACAGCGCCGATGATCTCGCGGACTCGCCGCACTTCGCAGCCCGCGGTTCGCTACGCGACATCGCCGCTGGCACAACGTCACTCCGCACCATCGGACTTCCTTTCAATGTGGAAAACAGCGCTACGCCCAGTCGGGATGGGCCGGCAGGCCTCAAGGGTCTACGCATCATCGAAGCCGCTCATGTGCTGGCCGCCCCACTCGCCGCCGCGCTGTTGGGTGCGATCGGGGCGTCCGTCACCAAGGTCGAAGATCCCGATCGGCTCGACATCTACCGCAGACGAGGCCCGTACATCGACGGGATCGCGGGGCCCGACTACAGCGCGTATTTCGCCGCCATGAACCACTCCAAGAAGAGCATGGTGATTCCGATGTCACGGGACGCCGCCCCCCTGGCCCGACTGGTGGCCGAGTCCGACGTGGTTTTAGAGAACTTCGGGCAGCGCCGTGCGCGCCGACTAGGCGTCGACGCTGCGACCCTGCTTCGCGGCCGGCCTGACATGCTGGCCGTCAGTTCATCGGGATTCGGCTATGAGGGACCCTGGTCGGCTTACCGCGCCTACGCATACAACTTGCACACCGCAGGCGGGTTGGCCTATCTGACGCGAGGCTCCGACGGCAGCGCGGCCGACCTGGACCTGCCGTGGGCCGACCTAGTCAGCGGAGTCGCACTTGCGACAGTGATCGCGGCGTGGGCGGTTGGCCCCCATTCCCGCTCCGGCGCGTCCGTCGATTTCTCGATGCTGGATCTGGTCGCCTCGCGTTTTAACGAGTTCTTGGCCGCAGCCCACGCCGGCATCGAGGGCGCCGGACCGGAGGACGCATCGAACCACCTCGTTCCGTTCACACCACACGGCGTCTTCGCGACAGCGGTTGAAGGGCAATGGATCGCGCTCGCTGTGTGGAACGACGAGCAGTGGCGGCGGCTGTGTGCGACTCTCGGTGACCCGGCGTCTCTCACCGACCAACGATTCACGACCGCCGAATCACGCAAGGCCAACGAGGCGCAGTTGGACGGTTCGCTGCAAGACGCCGTGGCCGGCGCCGACGCCGTCAAGCTTGTGTCTGCTCTACAAGATGCCGGGGTCGCCGCAGCGCAGGTAATGGCCCCCGAGGACATTGTGGTCGATCAGCATCTCCGCACCCGTGACTTCTTCCGACCCGTGGCGCACCCGGAGTGGGGGACACGTCGCCTCGTCGGAGTTCCGTGGCGAATCGTGGGTAGACCGGCGTTCGCCCTCGGCGCACCCCCGCTATTGGATCTGCGGCCGACAGAGGAGTGACACGTTGGCCACACGTAAAACATTTACTGACAAGATACTTCGCGCCGTGACTATGCCGGACGGCGGTCTACCGGATGGCCGAGACGCCCAACAGGTGCTTACCCAGATGCAGAATCTGCATCTGGGTGGTGCCTTCGGGGATGGTTGCCTCGCGGGCGTCGCGGAAGTACCGCTCCACCGGCGACTCCTCCATTAGTCCGGCGCCACCATGGAGTTGAAGGGCCAAAGTCGCGGCGCGACCTACGGACTCGCCGCAGTAATACTTGGCCATCGAGCATTCGTAGCGCCCCTGCTCCCCGGCGTCGAGCGTGCGGGCGGCGTGATAGCCGAGCAGTCGGGCCGTACAAGTGAGGGTGGCGATCTCGGCGACCATCTGCTGGACCAATTGAAATCCGGCGATCTGCTTACCGAACTGTTCGCGCTTCCGGCAAAAGTCGATCGATGCCTCCAGGCACGCCTGGGACAGACCAACCGCTCCCATCGACATGCTCAACCGCCCAATGTTCACCGCGCCCATCCCCAGCCTCAATCCGCCGCCGACCTCGCCCAGCACGTTGGCTGCGGGAACGGTGACGTCGTCGAAAGTGAGTTCGCAACTGGTGGTCGATCGCACCGGCATGTGAGGGATGTCGGAACAGCCGTAGGGCGATTCCGCGGAATCGACGAGGAAAGCGGTGATTCCCTGATCGCTGCCCGCGTCGTCGAGCACCCGCGCGAACACCACACCGAAATCGCAGCCCATCGCGTTCGTGATGTAGATCTTGCTGCCGTTGAGCACGTAACTGTCTCCGCGCCGGCGAGCCCGCATCTTCAAAGATCCGGCGTCCGACCCGGCATCGGGCTCGGTGAGCCCGAACCACCCGAATCGGGTGCCATCGAGCATCGGCGTCAGGAATCGCTCCCGTTGCTCGGAGGTGCCGCTAGCCAGCGTGCGCGCCACCATGCCCTGGACATTGACGGTGGTGCGCAGCGAACCCCACGTGCGGCCTGCCTCCTCCATGAGAATCGCCTGCATCATCGCGGTCAGCCCGTCTCCGCCCGCTTGGACAGGGACCCAGCCGCGGATGTATCCGAACTGGGTCAGCTCTGCCAGCAGTTCCCACGGGAAGGTGCGGGCGCGTTCATGATCGGCGACCAGCGGGGCAACCCGCTTGTCCATGAACGAGCGCACCGCCTGCTGCAGCTGCAGCTCGTCATCGTCGAGGAGGGTTGACATGTCCGCTCCCATCTCAGCTAGGTTCTATGGATAGAAACAGGGTTAGCATATAGAACGCGATGGAGGAAGACGAATGCATCAACCGGTCATCGTCGACGCAGTGCGCACCCCGATCGGGCGCCGTAACGGAGCGCTGTCGCACGTGCACCCGGTCGACTTGTCAGCCCACGTCCTGAACTCTGTGATCGCGCGCAATGGGCTCGAGCCCGAGGCGATCGAGGACGTCATCTGGGGCTGTGTCAACCAGATTGCAGACCAGTCCGCGAACGTGGGCCGATGGGCGGTGCTGGCGGCAGGGTGGCCCGAGACGATTCCGGGCACGACGGTGGACCGCGCCTGCGGGTCGAGCCAGCAGGCGATCCAGTTCGCCTTTGCCAGCGTCGCCGCCGGGCATTATGACGTTGTCATCGCCGGCGGTGTCGAATCGATGAGCCGGGTGCCTCTCGGCGCCGCCCGCGCAACCGGCGAGCCATACGGACCCGCGGTGCGCGCTCGCTACCAGCGGGATTCCTTCAGCCAAGGACTCGGTGCCGAGGAGATCGCTCGGCGTTGGGGACTGAGCCGGCGCCGACTCGACGAATTTTCTTTGCGATCGCACCAACTCTCGGTCTCGGCCGCGGCGGCGGGTGCGTTCGACGACCAGTTGGTGCCGTATCCAGCCGGAGAGCAGACGTTGCGCCACGACGAGGGAGTTCGACCGGACACGTCGATGGAGAAGCTAGGCGGGCTGCGTCCCGCCTTCACCGAGGACGGCGTGGTGACCGCCGGGAATGCATCGCAGATCTCGGATGGCTCGGCGGCCCTATTGATCATGTCGGAAGAGGCCGCGCAGCGGCACGGACGCAAGCCGTTGGCGCGATACTGCGGCGGGGCAGTCGTCGGTGACGATCCGGTAGTGATGCTGACCGCGCCCATTCCGGCAACGCAACGAGTATTGAAGCGCACCGGGCTGAGCATCGGGGACATCGATGCCTTCGAGGTCAACGAGGCCTTCGCGTCGGTGCCACTGGCGTGGGGGGTCGAGACCAACGCCGAACTCGACCATCTCAATCCGCTCGGCGGCGCCATCGGCGTGGGGCATCCGCTCGGAGCGTCCGGCGCGATCCTGATGACCAGACTCGTTCATCACCTCCGCGCCAACGGTCTGCGCTACGGCCTGCAGACGATGTGTGAGGCCGGCGGCATGGCCAACGCCACGATCATCGAGGCCGTCACCTGATGAGCCACATTCGCTGAGTCAAACGCTCGCTCGCATCGAACCGAAACCAAGGAGGGTAGATGAATCTTAAGGGAGCTACCGTCGTCGTCACCGGCGGCGGATCTGGCCTGGGGGAGGCCACGGCGCGCCGATTAGCCGACGTGGGCGCGGCCGTTTGCGTCATCGACCTGGCTCCGTCCGACGGCGCCACCTCAGCCCACGTGGCAGCGTATGCCAGAGCGGACGTGACCGACGACGCCGCGCTGTCGGACGCGTTCACCTCGTTCGGCAATCAGCACGGTCCGATCCGCGGCGTGGTGCACTGCGCGGGCCGCGGCGGTGACCGGGTACGCATCCTGGACAGGGACGGTAACGCCGCGCCGCTGGACACTTTTGCCGAGGTGATCAAGGTCAACCTGTTCGGCACCTACAACGTCCTGCGGCTAGGGGCCCGAGAGATCGCGCGAGCCGAGCCAATCGACGGCGAACGCGGGGCGATAGTACTCACCGCCTCGGCAGCAGCATTCGACGGCCAGATCGGTCAAACCTCCTACACGGCAAGCAAAGCCGCGGTCCATGGCATCACCCTGGTAGCCGCTCGCGATCTCGCCAGCCGACTCATCAGAGTCAATACGATCGCACCGGGCGTGTTCGACACTCCGATGCTCAGCCGACTTCGCGCCGACATCCGCGAGGCGCTCGAGGCATCGGTACCGAATCCGAGCCGACTCGGCAGTCCCGATGACTACGCCCACATGGCGTCGGCGCTGTTGGAGAACTCCTATGTCAACGGTGAAACGGTGCGGCTGGACGGAGCGATCCGGATGCCACCGCGATGATCGCCAAATGCTTGAGTGTGTGGGAGGCCCAGGTCGTCGCACAGGCTACGCATGACGCTGCCGCAATTGTCGGCGGTGTCACCGTTGAGCAGACTGGTGAACCCGACAGCGGCCACCACCATCGATACGGAGCCGTCGGCAGTGAAGATCGGAGCCGCAACCGTGCTCACGCCGAGTGCGAAGCCCTCCTCGTCGAGGGCCCAGCCACGCTCACGGACGAGAGCGAGTTCGTTGCGGAACGCGCTGACATTGGTGAGGCTTTTCGAGGTGTACGCGTGCAGTCCGTTGCGCAGCGCCTCGTCGACGCGTCCGGGTTCGTCGAAGGCCAGAAATGCACGGCCGAACGACGCGCCCTGGATCGGCAGCGGCGATCCGATGTCGACGGTAATGGTCACGCCGGACCTACGTTCGACCTTGTCGACAATCACGACTCGACCGACGTCGAACCTGCGGTAGAGGACGATCGTAACGTTGAAGGCGTCCGGCAGGCTCGCCACCGCTCGCTTCGTCGCGGCAATCTCGTCATGGGAACTCGACGCCGCGGCGCCGAGGCGGACCAAGGTGCGGCCCAGCGAGTACCGGCGCGTCTGTTCGTCGTAGCGCAGCACCTCCAGGTTGCTCAAGGTACGGACCAGGTAGAACGTCGTGCTTTTATTCAGTCCGCTGCCCTCTACGAGTTCGGCGAGCGTCCGCGGCCCCTCCTCGGCGATCAATCTCAGCAGGGTGAACGCACGCTCGACGGCGGGGACTTGATAGGCCTCCTCGGTTCCAGCGGAACGCGTCGTGGAACCCGATGCCATGCGCCCCTCCTTTCCGTGTCTGTGTCTCGCCGAAGTCCAGGACGGATCTCTCTGTTGAACCATATTCTATGTCTTGAATCGTTTGTCTCCCCACAACACATCGCCGGAGGACTTAGGTGACTGATACTTCGACCGATGAGCCAGTGATCGTCCGAACCGAGGGCAGCACCCTGGTGATCACCATCAACCGCCCCGCCCAGCGCAATGCGGTCGATGCCGACGTGTCGCGTCGGATGGCGGAGGCGTTCACCCGGCTTGACGAATCCACTGACCTTCGGGTCGCCATCCTGCACGGTGCCGGCGAGAACTTCTGCGCGGGGATGGACATAAAGGCCTTCGCCAGGGGTGAGCGCGCCTACGTACCCGGGCGTGGCTTCGCCGGGTTGGTGGAGGCGCCCCCAGCTAAGCCGCTGATCGCGGCGGTCGAGGGTTGGGCATTGGGCGGTGGGTTTGAGATCGTTCTGGCATGTGACCTCGTGGTGGCAGGCCGAAGTGCACGCTTTGGCCTGCCTGAAGTCAAGCGCGGTCTGGTAGCGCGCGGCGGGGGCGCGTTGCGTCTGGCCACCAGGATTCCCAAGGCCCTGGCGCTGGAGATGCTGATGACCGGTGAGCCCATCGACGCCGCTCGTGCGGCTGACCTCGGATTGATCAACCGCGTCGTGGCCGACGGCGAAGCGGTTGCTGTGGCCGACGAACTCGCCACGGCGATCGGCAATTGCGCCCCGCTGGCGGTCGCAGCAGGTAAGCGGGTCGTCGTCGAATCGCCCGAATGGCGGGTCGCGGATGCCTTCACCAGGCAGAGTGAGATCCTTGATCCGGTGTTCGCCTCGCAGGACGCCGCAGAGGGTGCGTTGGCCTTCCAGCAGAAGCGGGAGCCGGTGTGGCAGGGCCGGTGACGGAGGCGGAGCGCCGCGAAACCGACCATCGCGCACTGGGCGGTGTCCGGATCGTCTGGCTGTCCGCCCCAGGTCCTATACCGCTTGCAGCAATGTTGTTGAGCGACCTGGGCGCCGACGTTATCCGCGTTGATCGGCCGGGCGCGGCCGCGGAGGTTAGCGGGCTGGGCTCCGCCGATGATCCCAGGACGCGCGGCCAGCGCACGATCGGCGTCGATCTCAAGAGTCAGCGCGGATCCGAAGTCTTGCGAAGACTTCTCGCCTCGACCGACGTGTTCATCGAGGGCATGCGGCCCGGCGCGGCCGAGCGTCTCGGGCTCGCCCCCGACCAGCTTCGGGCGGCGAACCCGGGGCTCATTTTCGCGCGGATGACCGGCTGGGGTCAGAGTGGTCCGTATGCTTTGGTCGCGGGGCACGACATTAACTACATTGCCATCGCCGGCGCACTACACCCGATCGGCTCGGCATCCGAGCCACCGGCGATACCGCTGAATCTCATCGGTGACTTCGGTGGTGGGTCAACGTATTTGGCGATCGCCATCCTGGCTGCTCTGATCCAGCGCTCAACCACCGGAACGGGTCAGGTCATCGATTGCGCGATGGTCGACGGTGTCGCATCCTTGACCACGCTGTTCCACGGCATGCTGGCTGCCGGGATCTGGTCCGAGAACCGCGCAGACAATCTGTTCGATGGCGCCGCGCCGTTCTACCGCACCTACCGCACTGCCGACGATCGCTACGTGGCCGTCGGTGCACTGGAGCCGAAGTTCTACGCCGAGTTGCTGACCGGGCTGGGAATGGATCCCGCCGATTGGCCCCAGCACGACAGAAAACGCTGGCCGGCCCAGCGCGAAGCGATCGCCGCTGTGTTCGTTGATCGCGACCGCGACCATTGGGAGTTGGTCTTCGACGGCACCGACGCGTGTGTGACCCCAGTCCTAAGTCTTCGGGAGGCAGCCTCCTCGGCCTACTTGAGTGGCCGAGGCACGTTCGTCGACTGGGACGGCGTCGCTCAGCCCGCTCCGGCCCCCCGGCTTAGCGATTCACCCCCTACGCAGCGGCCGCGGGCACGGCGTTGCGAGCACACTGACGAGGTGCTCGCCCAAGCTGGCTACACCGTTGAGGATATCGGTGAACTGCGCGCACAACGTGTGATCGGTTAGCGCAGAAAGGATAAGCACGCAGATGGCCGAACCCAATGATGAAAAAGCGGTACCGACGGATGTCGCTGCGGTGGCCGCCGAGGTGGAGTCGTTTTTGCGCGCCGAGTTGCCCTCTGATTGGGTGGCCGCGATCGATGCGGGTGACGCCGCCGCGTTGCGGGCCGCACGCGGGCGGCTCGACGAAGCGCAGTGGTGGCGGCGGCTCGGTGAGTCTGGCTACATTGCCCCCACGTGGCCGCAGGAGTATGGGGGTCTCGGCGCGAACCGCGCCACGGCGATCGCCGTGTCGCGCACGTTGAGTCGATACCGGGTACCGAACTTTTCACTAGGACTGATCGGTCTCGATCTCGTTGGTCCGGCGATCATGCAATGGGGTACTGGGCAGCAGAAGCGCGAGCTGCTGCTACGGATCGTGAGCCGCGAGCACGTGTGGTGCCAGCTGTTCTCTGAGCCTGGCGCCGGATCCGACCTCGCCGGCTTGAGCACCCGCGCAGTCCGCAGCGGCGACGCCGACGAGTGGCGGGTCAGCGGGCAAAAGGTGTGGTCCAGCTTCGCCCACGAAGCAACGCACGGAATTCTGTTGGCCCGGACCAACCCTGATGTGCCCAAGCACGAAGGGATTACGGTGTTCCTCATTGCGATGGACCAACCCGGGATTACAGTCCGTCCGCTGCGCCACATCGCAGGCGACGTCGAGTTCAACGAGGTGTTTCTCGACGACGCCGTGGTGTCGGATGACATGCGCCTCGGCGAGCTGGGCGACGGCTGGAAGATAACCGTCTCGGTGTTGCTCAACGAGCGCCAATCCGCGTCGGGCAGTGGTGGTGCGCTGCCTGGAACGACGACGGGACGCTCGGTCGATGCGTTGGTTCGCAGGCACGCCCCCGTCGCCGACCCGCTCTTGAGACAACGGTTGGCCAAGGCCTATATCGACGATCTCATCGTGCAGGTGACCAGCCGGCGAGCGGCCGCGCGCCGCAAGCGCGGAGAGGCGGCGGGATCGGAGGGTTCAGTGCTGAAAGTGCTTGCCACTGAACATGCCAAGGAGTTGCAGGACCTGGCTGTGGATCTGGAAGGTGTCGCCGGGCAGGCGTGGGTCGCGGATGATCAGTTCCGCGAGAAGACTGCGTGGTCGCTGATGCGAGTGCAGTCGAAGACGATCTCTGGTGGCACATCGGAGATCCAGCGCAACATTCTGGGCGAGCGGATCCTGGGGCTACCCAAGGAACCCGGAGATGACCGGAACACGCCCTGGGCGAAGGTGCGTCGCTCGTGACCGCGACACCGGGGAGCCCACGCGTGCTCGACGAGGAGACGCTCTCGGCGGTGCGGCGCCGAATCGGCATCCCGGTTCGGCGATCGGCACGGATGCACAATGAGATCTGCTCGGTCGACTCGTTCCGGCAGTTCGCACACGGGTACGGCGATGACAACCCGCTCTACTGCGATCCTGATTACTCGCAGTCGTCGTCGTGGGCGGCGCCGCTGGCCCCGCCGATGTATCCCTACTCCGCGGGCAAGTGGCGCCCCGTCGAATGGACGGACGAACAGCGCGCCGAGATGAAGGCGGGTGATCCGCTCTTGAACATCGGCCAGTACATGTGTGGTGAGCGATGGGTGTTCGTCAAGCCGGTTAGGGCGGGCGACGTCCTTGAACGCCAGCAGTCGATGTTCTCCGCCGAGTTGAAGACCAGTTCGTTCGGGGGCGGGCAGGGCGCGCTGGTGTCGCACCGGGTGGCGTGGGAGAACGAGTCGGGCTCGCCATACGCCGTCCGGTTCCTCGACTACTGGCATGCGGACCGAGACAAGTCCCGTGCGGCAGGCAAGAATCGTCACGTGGAATCCCCGTCGTATTCCGACGAGGACCTCGACCGGATCGATCGGCTCTATGCAAGTGAGTGGCGGCGCGGTGCGACGCCGCTGCAGGTCGGTGACGTTGCGGTCGGCGACACGCTCGGGCCGATCGCCAAGGGGCCGATGACGGTGAGCGACATCGTCTGCTGGCATGCCGGGATCGGCATGGGGGATCTCGGCCTCGGAGCCTTGAAGCTGTCCTACAAGAACCGGCAACGGATGCCGGGTTTCTACAAGAAGGACCGGTTCGGAGGGTGGGATGCCGCGATCCGCGTCCATTGGGATCAGTCCGCGGCGGCCCGCATCGGGCAGCCGCAAAGCTATGACTATGGGTTCATGCGCACCAACTGGATGGTCCACCTCATCACGAACTGGATGGGCGACGACGCGTGGATCTGGCAGCTGTCCTTCGCGGTCAAGAAGTTCAACTACATAGGCGATGTGCATTATGTGTCCGGCACCGTCGTCGAGGTCGACCCGCTGACCAACCGGGTCATCGTCGAGGTCGCGCTGGTCAACCAGCGCGACGAAACCACTGCACACGGAACCGCCGTCGTCATCCTCCCCGAGGCGGCCGGTCGGCCTGCGCAGATTCCGGACTTCGACGTCGCTGATGTACCCGAGGCGGTCGCGACCGTGAGCACCGCCTTCGATCTGGTGGCGTCGCAAGTCGCTCACCGGGCAGGAGCACGGTCATGAAATACGCATTCACCGAAGAGCAGGATGACCTGCGTGGCCTGTTACGCGAGTTTCTGCCAGAGGTATCACCGGAGTCGGAGGTGCGTCGTCTCATGGAGACGCAGGAAGGTTTCGACGCCGGAGTATGGAAACAGCTCGGGCAGGAGTTGGGCATCGTCGGGCTGGCGATTCCTGAGCAATACGGCGGCTTGGGCCAAGGCTTCGCGGCGGTGGGTGTGGTGCTCGAAGAATCAGGCAGCGCTCTGCTGTGTGCGCCGTACTTCTCCACCGTCGTGCTCGCAGGTAGTGCCCTCACCGGCACCGACGACGAGGACGCCAAGCGCGACTACCTGCCGCGCCTTGCCACCGGTGAGCTGCGCGGCACATTGGCGGTCGCGGAGGACAACGGGCGCCCCGATCTCTCGGGTGTTGAGTTGCGCGCCAGACGAGTTCACGGGCAATGGGTGCTCGACGGGCACAAGTCCTACGTGATCGACGGTGCGACCGCGCAGTTGATCCTGGTCGCGGCCCGCACTGAGGCCGGTTTGAGCCTGTTCGCCGTCGAATCCGGTGCGTCCGGCCTGACCGCGCGGGCGCTGTCGACCCTGGATTTGACACGCAAGCAGGCGCGGCTGGGTTTCGATTCCGTGCCCGCCCGGCTCATCGGGGTGGACGGCAACGCGGAGCCGGTGCTGTCACGCGTGCTCGATCTTGCCGCCTTGGGTTTGGCGGCCGAGCAGGCCGGTGGAGCGGCGCGAACACTGGACATGGCTGTCGAGTACGCTAAGGTGCGCTTTCAGTACGGCCGGGCGATCGGCTCGTTCCAGGCGATCAAACACAAGTGCGCTGACATGCTGCTCGATGTCGAGTGCGCGAGATCGGCTGCTTATCAAGGTCTTTGGGCTATGGATGACGATTCCGCAGACCTGGCCCTTGCTGCCAGTGTCGCCAAGTCGAGGTGTTCGGATGCTTTCACGCACTGCGCCTACGCGAATATTCAGATTCACGGCGGCATCGGCTTCACCTGGGAGCACCCCGCGCACCTGTATCTGCGGCGTGCAAAGAGCACCCAATTACTGTACGGCGACTCGGCGTATCACCGTACGCGCGTTGCAAGTCTGATCGGGGCGTGACCGGTCCGGGTCATTCTGCGTCGCCCGTCGCAAAACCAATGTGGCGACAACGGGCGGCAGATCCCGCAGCACGTTAGGTGCAGCGTCACGGAAACTACTGGCTAGCCATCCTTGTCGCGACGTGCTGTGTAAGCCGCCACGATCGGTGTCAATTCGTCAGGGGTGGACCCGTGCAGGATGACGCGGTCACAGCCCAGCGCGAATTGCCGGTCGATTGCGGCGACGCACTCCTGTGGGCTGCCGGTCGCGCTCGCCATCAGCCAGTCCTGTGGGATCAAATTCGCTGCATGCTCCAACTGTTCGGTCGTGCCCACCACATCGAGACCAGCCACGCCACTGACAATCGGATCGGACAGAAACCGTTGTAGCGCAGCGGAATCCCACTCATTGGTGTCAACCAACAGCTGGCCATAGCCCTGAAGGTAGGTGCCCAGTCGGCCGACAGTCTTGCGAAGGCGATCAGGGTAAGGCACGTGATCGCCGATGGTTGCCAAGCAGGACCACACGATGACGTCGTCGGGATTGCGTCCGGCCTCCTCCGCTGAAGCCTTCACGGTCTGCACGCACCGGCGGGTAGTCTCGTCAGTGAAATATGTATGCAGGACGACTTGGTCGAAGCAGCGGCCGGCAAGTTTCAATGTCTCTGGCCCGAAGGCCACTACGCACATCGGCAGGTGCTCGTCGAGTGTCCCGTCAAGGTGCAGCACGGGGAACTTTCCGGCCGGTCCATCGTGCCCGAGGATCGTTTCGCCGCGAAAGAGCCGACGCATCAAGCCCGCGAAATCCTCCATCTGAGCGGTGCTGACCTTCGGTATTCCATAAGCTCCCTGAAGCATCGCGATGCCGCGACCTATGCCCAGCGTGAACCGACCGCCGGTCAGGTCCTGCATGGTGCGTGCCATACCGGCGGTGACCATCGGGTGGCGGGTGTTGTGATTGGTTGCCGCGGTGCAGATCTGAATGTTGGTGCTGACTGCGGCTGCGGCACCGCACAACGAAGCAGCCTCTTTTTTATTGTATCGCTCCGAGATGAATGCCGTTCCCAGACCCAGTCTTTCGGCATCAATGACCTCGCCGACCAGATCCCGGGCTGATCGCGGTTGACCGGCCAGTAGGTAACAACCGAGTTCGGGCAGCAGGGTTGTCACGACAGCTCCCGGATCAGATCTAGCGTGCCCAGTTCCCGGATTGCGCGACAGCCGCGCGACAGCATCGCCAGCACCATGTCGTCGCCGCGTTCAGTGGCCGCCGAGAACGCGAATCCGAGAGTGGTGATCAGCGGCACCTGCAGCATTCCGAGCCGGTAGTCACGCCAGCATGAGTCGATGTCGTAACCCGTTACGCCATACAACTGCAATGCTTCTCGATACGAGCCCACTAGCTTGTGCTCGGTCTGCGCCCGTTGCTCGGGAAGCAAACTGGTCGCCACGAAGTACGCGAGGTCCCGCGCCGGCAGACCTATGGACATGGTCTGCCAGTCGACGACGGTCACCTTGGCGCGTTCGGTGTCGAACAACAGGTTGTCGATGCGGTAGTCGCCGTGCAGGATGCTGAAACGATGGGGCTCGAGGAGAACCCACGTGCTGACGAGTGCCGCGGCCTCGCAGAGCGTCCCGCGGTCTGCGGCCGTCATCCGCTCACCCAGCACGTCGATCGTCGTGTCTGCTGCCATGATCGCCAGGTCGCCGATTCCTTTCGCCGCATCGGCGTCGAGCTTTGGCATCATCGCGCCGGTGAAGGCCAGCCATCGGGGATCGCACCATCTCGGTCCGTGTAATCCGGCGAGGGCTTCGACAGCCAAGCGCGCCTCAATTGGGTTGCACCCTGCGATTTGATCGCCCTGAACAGCAGGAGCAAGATCCGACAGAAGCAGCACGAAATCTTCCCCTTCGCGGTCGATTTCGCAATGGAAGCAGTGCGGCAGCGGCACTGATACCGTGTCGGCGACCTCGGTATAGAACGCAAACTCGCAGCGGTATCCGCCTGCGACCCGCTGGCGGACGGCCTCGTCCTGAGACGGCAACTTCACGATGAAGGTGTCGGGCAGCCCAGAGCGGCCCGCCGAGTAGGTCGGCGTAACGCGATAGGTGGCACCGGTCTGCCCAGTGCCGACCGGCGTCACTGACACGTCGACCACGCCGGTGCCGAGCACCTCGGCCAGCCACGAACTGGTGACTTCCGCTGGCTCGGAGGGTATTAACGTTGACACCGTCGGCACCTCCTGGAGCGATGAGAACACGTTGAGCTACGCCGAGACTGCCGTCGGAACGACAACGTGCTGGTAGCGTTGCGTATGGTCAACCGCGGACCCGACTGGTCGATTCACGATATGCGGTTCCCCGTGGTTCGCGGATCCACAGCATGCCGTCGCCGGCGACGGGTCCCTCGGCGATGAGTTGGCGCTTCAAGGTCTTGTGCGTTGCCGTCGTCGGCAATGCCGCTGCGATGCGCACGTATCGCGGCCAGCATTTGGGCGAAAGATCCGATTGCGCCGCAAGAAACGCCGAAAAATCGGCAGGGCGCAGACCATCGTGATCGTTGAGAACGAGGGCAGCCATGATCTGGTCGCCGACCCGCTCATCGGGCACCGCGTACACCGCGGCCCGGCTCACCGAAGGATGGCGCAGCAGGGTGCGTTCGATTGGAGCGGCCGTCACGTTCTCCCCGTCGACGCGCATCCAATCGGCAGTTCGGCCGGCCAGATAGATCCAGCCCTGCTCATCCCGGTAGGCCAAGTCGCCCGACCAGTAGAAGCCGTGGTGCATCCGTTCGGCGTTCGCCTCAGGGTCGTTGTAGTAACCGGTGAAATAGCCTCCGCCCGCAGTGTTTACGAGCTCACCGATGGCCTCACCGGAGTTCACCAACCCGCCGGAGTCGTCGAAGCACGCCGGCGCGCACTCGCTGATCGTCTCTCTGTTGTAGATCGCGACCGTCGGCGTGCCTCTGCCAATAGATCCGCTTGGCATCCCCGGTTCACGAATGACGTGAACCGCGTTCTCCGTGGAGCCGAAGCCATCCTCGACGATGACGTCAAACCGCCGGCTGAACTCGTCGATGTCCTTTTCGTTGGCTTCGTTGCCGAATGCGACCCGCAACGGATTCTCGGCGTCGTCAGATCGTTTCCGAGTCGACAGGATGTAGGCGAGGGGTTTGCCGACGTAGTTCATGTACGTGGCTCCGTACCGGCGGACGTCGTCGAGAAAACTTGATGCCGAAAACTTGGCGGGCGCGAGCGCTGCGCCCGCCACCACCGCCGGTGCCCATCCGGCGACCACTGCGTTGGAATGAAACAGCGGCATCGACACATAACAGGTGTCGATGGGCGACAGTGAAAAGCGTTGTACAAGAGCCATTCCGGCGGCAAACACCATGAAGTGCGATACCTGCACGGCTTTTGGATCGCCGCTGGTTCCAGAGGTGAAGATCATCATGAAGGTGTCGAGTGGCTCGACTAGACGGTACGGGGTGAATTCATCGGGGGACTCGGCGATCATTGTTTGCCATTCGGGTGTCGAGGTGTCGAACACTCGAATCCCATGGAGATCGAGTCCGGCCAACAGCGGCCGATGGGTGGCGTCGGTCACGACAATCTGACAGTCAGCCCTGCGGATGTCGGCGGCCAGGGCTTCGCCGCGTCGGGTGGTGTTCAAACCACAGAGCACATAACCACCCAGACCGGCTGATGCCATCTGCTCGAGCATGTCGGGGGTGTTGCCCAGCAGCACACCGACATGGAAGGGCCGGTCCGGGTCGGCCATTGCGATGAGGGCGGCTGCACGGACCTCGGCGCCGGCCAGATACTCGTTCCATGTCCACTGGCGGTCGCCGTACTTCACCGCGACACCTTGCTCGGACTTCCGAGCAGCCAGAACTTGCTGAAGCGTGTCGCTCAACGCCAATGTTCCTTCCGTACTCGCAGGCTGCGGCTAGGACTGCCCACTTGCGCGCCCCGCGATCCAGTGTTGGACGAGATCGGCATACCGCCGAGACAGAGTGTGCTGGAACCGTTCTCCATCACCGCCTCCACCTTCACTTCGTTCGACGGCCATGGCGATCAGTTCGTCGACGGCCTCGAGATCAAGACCGAGCCGTGAGAGCCCACCAAGATCGCGCTCGGTGTCCAGTTCTTCGGGCAGCGGTGAGCGGATCAGCAGCACCGCGGCATTGTCTTCACCGACCTCTAGCAGGATTGACGCCAAGCCCGATTTGGCGATTTTCACCTCGCACTCACGCCTGGGAGCGGTGATGCGACCCTCATGCAGGGCGGCGGATGGACAGCCCGATGCCGTTGTCGCGCATGACGGTGCGACACTGTTCAGGCGTGTAATCGAAGTTCTCCAGATCTTTGATGTACGAGCTTGGATCCGCGAGACCCTCGACATGGGGGAAGTCTGACCCCATCAGGATGTGTTCTTGGCTGACGAGCTGCAGCAAGCTAGCGAGTTCGTCCTCGTAGAATGGTGAGACCCAAACGTGGCGCCGGAACGTCTCGCGAGGATCTTCCTTGTAGATGTGGGGAATCATTCCGTAGGCCTTCGTGAGCTTTTCGTATAGGTGGAACACCCATTCCGATCCACTTTCGATGGACGCCATGCGCAGGTTTGGGAACTTGTGGAAGTGCCCGCGCAGCAGGAAGTTCGCGAAAGTGTCCTGTAAGGCATTGCCGGAGAACAAGGTCCGGAACCCGATCGCCGACTGGAAGGACATGATGTAGTCGGGTTCTCCCCAGGCGGTGAGGTATTTGGAGTAGTACGTCTCGCCCGAGTGGTAGGTGACGGTGATGCCGGAATCGTTGGCAAGCTGCCAGAAGTCATCGAACATCGGGTCACCCGGAGCCTTCATGCCCTCAGAGGTGGTGATCGGGCCCGGGATCATGACGACGAAGCGCGCATCGCGTTCCAGCGCCCACTCGAGTTCTCGAACCGCGTTCTGCGGATCGCACAGGGTGATGTAGGGAGCGCCGAAGATCCGCTCCTTGTAGGCGAAGCCCCAGTCGTCATCCATCCACCGATTGAAGGCGCGGAACGTGGCTGCAAGGGCGCCGAGATCGTGCAACAGCGCCTGTTCCATGCCGACGCCCAGTGTGGGCAACATGATGGCGCCTTGCATGCCCTGCTCGTCCATCAGCGCCAGTCGGGCGTCGCGGTCCCGATAAGCCGCGGGGATCGGCTCCAGTTCGCCGAAAAGCGCGTTCATGTCGGCACTCTTTGGGTTGCGACCACGGAAGTATTCGTCCATCGCACCGGGTTTCGCGACTGGGTCGAAGGTCGGGTTCGGGATGAATCGGTTGACCTTGCCGCCGACGATCAGACGTTGCTTTCCGTCGATGTTGGCCCACTGAATGGCGCGCTTTCGGAACTCGGGTTCGATGTGCCGGGTGAATGCGTCAAGCGCCTCGTAATAGTGGTTGTCGCAGTCGAAGAATTGGAAGTTGAGCTCGGCCATGGCAAGAGGGTCCTTTCACTGTCTGGCGCGCGAGAGTTGCAGCTGACGGCTGCGAAGCGGCTAGACTGACATCACTAAAGTAGAACACTGTTTTAGATATTACAAGCCCAATCAAGACTTTGAATAGCGTCAATGCGATGATTCTGTCACCGAGGTTGATCGGACTGGACAGGATACGAGAACAGTGTTACGCATATACCGGTATGCTCACAGAGGATCACTGTCATTGGCGTACCTGCTGCGCTGGGCGGGATCGATGCACGAGCCGCTCGTCATTTGCGAGGCAAACCCAGGATCATTTGGGCGATAACGGTGAGTTGGATCTCGACGGTTCCTCCGCCGATGAGTTCGGAGGGCAGGCCGAAATAAGGCGCAAACACTTCCGGTTCAGAATTCTGGACCATCCCAGCACGCACAGTGTTTGACAGCGTTGCGGTGGCGGCACGCCGGATCAGGACGGACAAAGCGACCTTGGCGACGCTGGAGGCAGGCCCCGGCTTCTGCCCGTGTACCAACCGGAGCGTCTCCCGGGTGACCAAGGCTTTGAGAGCGTTTGCGTAGGACTCGATTTCGCCCAGCGCACGAACTGCGGCGTCTTGATCGGGTCCCTCGGCGTCGGCCACACGACGCACCGCGCCCGTGCGGTCCATCGCAACGTATCCGCCGATGGCGGTCCGCTCGACCGCCATTGCGCCTACCGCCAGGCCCCATCCTCCTCCTGGTTCGCCCACCATCATGGCATCCGGGACGAAGGTGTCGGTGAAGACGACCTCGCTGAACTTGTCGCCACCGTTGGCCTGCATGATCGGTGACACCTCGATGCCCTCCGACTGCATATCGACCAGGAAGTAACTCAGCCCACGGTGTTTGGGCGCATCCGGATCGCTGCGCGCCAACAGCGCGCCGAAGCCGGCATGCTGGGCCAGGGAGGTCCAGATCTTCCGTCCGTTGATCAGCCAGCCGCCCTCGACACGGGTGGCGCGCGTGGTTAGCGACGCGAGGTCGGAGCCGGCGCCGGGCTCGCTGTATAACTGGCACCATTGCAACACTCCACGCAGCGTGGGCCACACAAACCGATCGCGCTGCGGCTCGGAACCGGCGTCGATGATGGTGGGCGCCATCCACTCTGCGATGCCCAAGCTCGGGCGGGTGAGTTCGGGCCGCTTCTCGAACTCTTCGGCGACGATCACCTGTTGCAGGGCGGTGGCGTCGAGGCCCCAGGGTCTGGGTAGGTGAGACGCTACGAGGCCAGATTTCGCTAAGAAGTCGCGTCGCGGTCCGATGTCGAATTCGGGTCGCTGATCCTGTCGGGAGGGGCTGTCGTTCTTCAACGTGAGCGCGTGGTCCAGGAGCTCCGCGATCTGGACGCGAAAGCCGGATTCCGCTTCACCGAGGTTGAGGGACGTCGACCGCTGCGTGGTGCGGCACAGGGTGCCCAGCTCGCGGCTCCAGCGAGTGCGCGGCCCAATCGATGTTGCGAGGCTGGTGGCACGCCGCCAATACAAGTGCAGATCGTGCTCCCATGTGAAGCCGATGGCCCCAAACATCAACAGTGCATCGAGCACCAGGTCGGGGCTTGGGGCCAGAGAAATGAGCGCGGCCGATGCTGCGGCGAGCTCATGCTGCTCGAGTGAATCGTCTGCTGCGCGTACGGCATCCCACGCCGCCGCCTCGGCAAGTTCGGTGTTCACCAGTAGCGAAGCCGCTTTGTGCTGCATCGCCTGAAAGGTTCCAATCGGTTTGCCGAACTGCTCACGAGTGCGGAGGTAGTCGGTCGCGGCGGTGAGGCTCCACCGTACGGTTGCGGCCGCAGCGCATGCAGCGAGCGTCACGACGATGCAGCGCGCGCGGTCACTGTCGATACCGCTGAGGAGTTTGTCCTTGGACACCAGTTGGTCCTTGAGTTCCAGAACTCCGACGTCGGTGCAAAGGTCGGTTCCGTCGAGCGGCCGCGCCGTTAGCGGGCCCAAGGTCGTGTCCAGTACGAACCACACCTCGCTACCGTCATCGGTTCGTGCGGGTACGACGACGTGTTGCGCCGAACAGATGCCGAGCGTCACACCCGACGATCCCGTCAACCGCCAACCCGTGTTGTGAGGGCGAGCGTGGAAATCTGAGTACTCGGGCAGTACGACGCATGCCGTTGCGCCGGTGGCCAAGTCGCGCAACAGCGAGACTCCGACGGCGTCGTCATCGGCGATGTCTCCGGACAAGGCGACGGCGCCTGCAGTCGCGGTGCAGAGCCATGGACCCGGCAGGAGCGCGGCGGCTGCCGCTTCGACCACGCAGGCCATGTCCGCGAGGGAACCGCCCTGGCCGCCGAACTTCTCGGGCAGGTGCACCGCGTGGAAGCCGTTATCGACGAATTTCTGCCACCAGGTGGGCAGTTGGCCGGCGGCAATATTCGCGAACTCCGAGCGGGTCTGGGCAATGGGGGCGTGACGCGCCGCGAACTCGCGCACGGCGTCGGCAAGTTGGTGCTGCTCGTCGGTAATTGCCAGGGGCATCGTGACTCAGGCCTCGAGGCCGAGGATACGAGCAGCGTTGCCGTACAGGAACTTCGGCCACACCTCATCTTTGAACGGAACCCCGGGCATATCGCGGAAGATGCGTTCAAGTGATAAACCCATCGGGAAGTACCCCGCGTACAGCACCTTGTCGGCGCCGCGTGAGTTGGCGTAGTCGATGATGGCCCTCGGGTAGTACTTCGGAGCGAAGGCCGACGTCGAGTAGTACAGGTTCGGCCACTTCAGCATCAGCTTGACCGCGAGTTCCTCCCATGGCTCGCATCCGTGCCGGGTGACGAACACCAAATCTGGAAAGTCGAACATCACGATGTCGATCCTCGCCACTTCCTGTGACGCGAACGGTACCCGCGGGCCGGGTATGCCGGCGCAGACGAAGATGGGTAAGCCCAACTCGACGCATGTCGCGTAGATGGGGTACATCTTCGGATCGTCGATGGGCACTTGCGGGAACACCCCCGCCGGAAACACCGACGTCGACCGGATGCCGAACTCTTCGTATTCGCGCCGCAGGGTGCGCACAGAACCGACCACGTCGTTGGGATCGAAGATGGCTCCCGAAGCGATGAAACGATCTGGATGTTGCTTGAGCGCCAGTTGCGCGGTCTCGTCCGAAACGCCGACCATTCCCTTCTCAATGCCGAACCGGTCCATCTCATGCAGTGTCACCGAGATCGGATCGTCCGCCGGCAGCTCCTTCGGTACCTCTTTGAACATGTACTCGACCGGAAACTCGAGGTTCTCCTTGGACTCGCGGTCCTTGGTCTGCTTGCGAATGAAGTCGTACTGTTCGAAGCCTTCCTTTGGGAAGCCGATCATGGTGTCGATAACCGGCAGTCCGTGTGATCCGGCCATTGCCTCTCCGATCATTGGCGCTGCGCCCAGCTGACGAGATTGAGCTAGGGCAACTCTTTTATCGCGCTAGCGAGGAGACCCGCGCTCGCCCAATACTGAAACACTGTTCTAGTTGTTGTCAACACGTGTACGCAATCTAGCTGGATCGATGGTTCCCCAGATTGGGCGTTGGCGTCGTATGATGTGCCGTAATGAGAAACGTGTTGTAGCTGGAGCATGTCACCTTGCAGTCTGAACCGGAGGTATCGCCGTCGACGAGAACGCACCTGCCCAAGCAGCCCGCGCCCCCGAACCGTCCTTAACGACAGCGACTGGGTCGGGCGCTCCACCGGCACGCGGACGCGGTGGACGAAGGAACAACGCCACCGTGATCGCGGACGTGGTGCCCCTTACCAGCATGACGAGTCGGCAGCTCATCCGGCGAGCGAAGATCATCGAAGCCGTGGTCGATTCCATCGGCGACGTCGGGCACGAAGCCGTACAGATGCGGGACGTCGCTCAACGCTCAGGTGTCTCATTAGCGACGGCGTACCGGTATTTCCGGTCCAAAGAGCACCTGCTCGCGGCCGCGCTCGAGGACTGGCAGGAGCGCCTGACGCGCCGCATTTTGACCGCGAGTAGGTACGACGATCACGATCAGCTGTCAGGAGTGCTTGCCTACCTTCACGGAGCCCAGCGTGCATTCAGTCGCAATCGTCAAATGACCGCGCTAATGCTGCACATGATGACGTCAACCCATCCGGACGTCGCGGCGACGATCGACCGGATGCACCGCACGAACGCCGAGATGTTTGAGCGGCTCCTGCATGGCTTTCCGCCTGATGACGTACCGAACCTGAGTTTCGCTCTCAACGCTGCCCTAACGAGTGGTATTACGCGAATGCTAAACGGGCGCATGTCGCTCGACGAGGCGCAAGCACGTGTGGAATGGGCGGCGCGCGCGTTGCTCGAGCGGGCCTACGCACAACTACCACCCGATGCGAAGGTCTGACCTGGTTGGCGACACGAACGAGATCCGGGCCCACATTATCGGCATGGTGGCCTCGGGGTGCCGCGGATGAACGGCTAACGGGCGCTGTTGTTTCCAGCCTGGTCCATGGCGGCAGCCGTCGCCCAGCGGTAGTCGGCCTTACCAGCCGGGGACCGCAGAATCGCGGGGGTGCGGATGATTGCCTTGGGCAGTTTGTAGGACGCGATGTGCTTGCGGGCCTCGTCGATAAGATCGTCGTCGGTGACGACGACCTCCTCGACGAGTTGGACGACAGCGACGACCTCGCTACCCCAGCGCTCGGACGGTCGACCGACCACTACAACGTCATAGACGGCCGGGTGCCCCGCGATCGCGCGCTCGACCTCTTCAGCAAAGATCTTCTCCCCGCCGGAGTTGATGGTGACCGAATCACGGCCGAGCAATTCGATGTTGCCGTCGGCGAGCAATCGGGCGCGATCGCCAGGTACCGACCACCGCGTAGAGCCAATCGTCGGAAAGGTGCGCGCAGTCTTCGCTTTGTCGCCCAAATATCCCAGAGGAATCAGGTTCCGGCGTGCCAGCCATCCCTCGCCCTCACCGGGATCGAGCACCCGGCTGAGGTCGTCGGAAATTACCGAGGTGTCGAGTAGTGGTGTAAACGCTGGTGCGGCGGAGCTGTCCTGATTGGATTCCCTGGCGGTCATTTGCGCACCTGTCTCGGAGGATCCCACGGAGTCGGTCACGATCGCGTGAGGTAACGCAGCGACGAGCCGAGCGCGAACCGACGGCGTAAGAGGTGCAGCGCCGTTGCTGATGATGAACAGCCCGGACAGGTCGTAGTCGTCCTTTTCAATCTCGTCGAGCAGTGGCCGGGCGATGGCGTCACCGACGATTGGGATGCTCATTACCCGCTCGCGTTCGGCGAGGCGCAGAACCTTGTCCGCGCGCATCCGGTCAACGTCGTCCGGGATGACCAACCGGCCGCCGGTAGTGATGACGTAGTAGGCGGCCCACTGCGCAGCGCCGTGCATGAGGGGGGGAATCATCAGCAGCGACATCGAACCCACAGCGTTACGGGCCTGCTCGGCGATTTCGGTATATGACACGAACGCGTCATCACGGCCAAACGGGCGCCCACCCATCGACGAGGTGAAGATGTCGTGTTGGCGCCATAGCACGCCCTTGGGCATACCCGTCGTGCCGCCGGTGTAGAGGATGTAAAGGTCGTCAGGGCTCGGGGTCGGCATGCCCGCCGCAGGCATCGGGGTCGTGACGACCGATTCATGAGCGACCGCGTCCGGTAGGAGTGCGTTGCCCGACTCGTCACCGACTTGGATCAGAATCTCCAGCGTGGGAACCTGCGCCCGAATCGCTTCGACACGGGGGGCGAACTCGGCGGCGTACACCAGGGCCTTCGTCTTGGCGTCGTTGAGGAGATAGATCAGCTCTTCTTCGACGTACCGGAAGCTCACGTTGAACGGGGCCACCCGGGCTCGATAGCTGGCCACCATCGCTTCGAGGTACTCGTTGCCGTTGCGCAGGTAGATTCCCAGATGGTCCTGGCCGGATTCGTGGTCGGCCAGAGCTGGGCGTTCGGTGTGGCAGCCTAGGCCCGCACCGACGAGGAAGTACGCGACCGCGTCGATACGTGCGTCCATCTGCGAGTAGGTGATACGACGGTCGCGCCAGACCAGTAGAGTCGCGTCGGGGATTGCGGCCGCCACTTCGGCGAACACTGTCGAGAGGTTGAAGCCGCCGTTGTCGTTCACGATCCTCCTGTAAGTGTGAGCTTTGTTTGATCTGGCGTTGCAGCTAGGAAAGTGTTTGGAGCTCACGTGACCGGGTGCCGCGACCGACCTCGTCCCCTTGTCTCGACGACTATCGCCGGGGGAGCGGGCACGCGCGAGCCCCACCGTGGCCGCAGGACCATTTGGGCCGGACCGGCGATCGCAGCGTCGAAGTCAGTTCTCACAATGATGCTTTCAGGTGACGCCGAGGTGTCCGCTGCTGTGTACGTGGACGGGCACGTCGGCTTCCCAGGGCTGACGACAGACGAGTTCGCGGATGTCGAAATGGCCGCTCTCGAGCTCGCCGCTTGCCGCGTCGACAAGTCGGTATTGCATCTGCTGGCGGTGAATCGGCTGGCCGTCAATCATGAGCGCCCGCACTTCGCCGGGTTCGAAACCACACCGCTGCTGCAGCGCGGCCATCAACTGCTCGTTGTGCAAATGTCCGTCACCGAAGTTCCAGCCAATGGCGAACGTAGCGATGCGTTCTCCATCTTCGATGACGTAATCGTCTTGTTGGTCGAGCGGAATCAACCGATCGAGCAGCGTGAAATAGGCTCGACCGGTGGCAAACATCGCCCGAAACGCGAAGCCCAGGTGCTTCGAGATCTCGGCCCGCTCGGCGTTGCTGTAGAACTTCTCGAGCTGCGCCTTCGGCATGTAAGGAATGGCCACCAGGGTGGCCTCCATCTTTTCTTGCGCCGACGGTTTGATGCACCACAGGGAGGTGTCCCAGTTGCCGGCGTAGTACCGCATCCCCGGCAGGAACGAGACCTTGCGGGGCGCAACGTTACCCGTAACGATGCAGGCCACCATGACGGCGAACAGGAGCAGCGCCGGTATGGGGTTGTGCAGATCGAAGACGCCGATGTCGGCATGTCCGACGAACAGTGACAACATGCCAAAGATCATGAACACGTTCCACTCGAGCGGTACTCCCATGGGTATCGCGAAGACGATATTCAGGTGGAAAACGACCATGATGAATGCCGCCACCGCGGTAGGCCAGCCCCCGTGCGAGAAGAGCAGCACAAGGGGCACCAGCATCTCGATCGCGGTGCTGAAGTGCGCAATGACGTTGGCCAAGTGGCCGGGCCGCAGGTCGTCGGGATATCGCGTGTAGAGGCGCCTTTTGATCCACTTAGACCCGATGAAGGGATTGTTCGACAACATCGACGCAATGACGAACGGGAAGTGTCTGTTGAGCTTCGAGGTCGCAGCGCCGACCCAGATGAGCAGCATGACGAGCTTCGCGCCGACGATGATGTCGGTGCCGGCGAAGAGGAAGACGAGCGTCAGGCCACCGTATACCTCGCCTCGCGCGGCCAGGAATATGACTTTGTCGCGAAGGCCCAGGACCGCCAGCACCACGAGGATGGCCAGGATCTGCCAGAGCGGCAGCAGTCCGATCGCAGTGTCGAGTGCGGAGATGGTTCCGGTGCCGTCGGAAACTAGCGCGACCAGAAGCAGCACCAGCAACGCCGCGTATAGCGCGACATCGATTGGGGTGCGTGTGGTTCCGCGGGTCAGCGGAATCCGGTTCGGCCACGGTGGCAGCCGTATCGTGCCAGCGCGCAACCAGTACAGGATCGACCCCATGGGGGGCCAGAACCGACTGTTGAGCGGGCCGAAACCACAGCCAAGTCCGATCACTTCGAACAGCATCGTGTACAGGACGACCTTCTCGAAAACGATCGGCTCAGCCCACCATTGGCCCACCTTGCTGAAGCCCTCGATCCCGCTCGTCGTCAGTGCGAACAGCCAGCCACCCACGATGTACAGCGCGATCTTGAGGAGATAGAAGGCATGCAACACGGTGGGTGTTCCGGCGCCGGATTCTGCCCAATGCGCCGCCATCCTTCGAATCCGTTCTCCGCGTGGGTAGGCGGCCCATTCGTCCATCTTGAGCGTCGGCAGGTTAGGTGTGAGGAATCCCATCTACTGCACCTTTCGCGTCATCGGATGGTCGGTGCTTACGGGGTGTCGCTGCGGCCTCCTGCCCTCGCCGACTAATCGACCTGACATGATGCAAGAACCAGGCACCGCATCAGCGGTATGTAGTGGGAGACGACAGTGGGTGAGAGCGAAGGACTTCCGCGCCGAGTGGCGTGGCGTCAGCACGGCACGCCGGCTGATCCCCGCGCTCACATCATTGACGCCGCTTCCCGATGCCTGGCCACCCTCGGATTGGAGCGGACGTCGCTCACGACGATTGCCAAAGAATCGGGAGTATCGCGTCAGACGATCTACAAATACTTCGCGACCAAGGACGAGATCATCGTCAAAGCGTTGGAGAAGGAGGCGTCTGAAGCGTCCGAGCGAATCATGGCCGTCGCTCGCAAAAATACGACAGCAGCCGGGTTCGTCGTCGAACTCCTCGTCTCGGCATACTCCGAATTCAAACGGAACCCGGCAATCTCGCCGGTGGTTGCCGTGCTTGAAGGACCGGCCGCACGCGCAAGAGTCTTGACCCCCGACGTGGTCGCCACCGTCCGCCATTTTCTTGAGCCGATCCTTTCCTACCTCCCCGACAGGGAGTCAGACCTCGATGAGATGACCGAGACGTATATGCGATTTCTTTTGTCGTTATTGACATTTGAGGGCACTGCCACGCGGTCGCAGGACTCTCTTCGGAGCTACCTACACCGGGTACTCGTCCCTGCACTTGGACTTCCCTCCGAGTTCGTCTAGATTGACAGTAATGACATCGATTGTCAATGCTGACATGGCGCTTCCTTGGTGGTGGCGCTCCTGAATAGGAGAGGCGTTGCCAGCACGCTGCTGCGACTCGGGTCTGAGCACATAACTAAGTGCGACTGTCGAAGGGCGGTGTTCGTGAATGACGATCGACCCTGAAATAGCCGGGAAGATGTGCGAGATGGATCAGCAGGGCCCCATGTCATCGTCGCATCAGCATCGGCGGTGCGCTTCCGCAGTGCGCTTTGGCGAAAGGGCTGGAACTTCGGTAAGTGGTTCACACTCATGGGTCAGAATAATTGGTCGGATGTGCCCACCGAGGTGACTGCGGTGCGGCGGCGCAACGAAAAGTCGCGAGTGGCGATCCTGACGGCAACCCGTGAACTATTGCTGGAGCACGGATTCGATCGCCTCACCATCGAAGCGGTCGCCGTGCGTGCCGGAGTCGGCAAGCAGACGATCTATCGCTGGTGGGCCAGTCGCCCTGCGCTGGTCGCCGAGGTGCTCATCGAGACTGTCGGCAAGATCCCCACCGCCGTGGCGCACAGCGACGACCTGACCTTGGATCTCGTCGCATGGGCGCGAAATCTCGCAGCCACCCTCACCACTGAGCAAAACTTGGCGATGCTGCGCATCTTGATGGCCGCCTCGCTGGCACACGAAGACGCTGCGCCGCGACTGCGCAACGGATTCAGCATGCCGCTACACGAGACCGTGAAAGCACGTCTGGTAGCCGAGGGCGTGGCTGAGCCGACCGCCCAAGCCGTCGCCGACGCCATTGTTGGCGGAATCGTCTACCCCATATTGCATGAAGGGCGAGGCTACTCACGTTGCCGGGCGGAACTGACCGTCCGCACCGTCATCAAGTCGCTCGCCCCGACGCTCTAGATACCGAACGCCGCCGAGCGTTCAGTTACCCACCTTAAATCGGCCAGTCGTCGCACGACCGACGGAGGTACGCGCGCCCGGATGTACTATCACCCACGCAATAGTTTTTTGGCGGGGCCCTGCGCGCTGAGTGGAGATTGTATGGACTGCCCGGATCCGAACATCGCGTCAACTACCGCTTCTGCCGATCCCGAACCGCGGTTACTGCCCGGACACACAGCAACATGCTACGGCTGCGGCAGCGAGAATGCATCGGGATTTCACCTGGAGGTATGGCGCACGGGTGACGAGATCTATACGGATTTCGCCTTCGATGAGCGACACATCGGTGGGCCCGGCTTGACACACGGCGGTGCTATCGCGGGCGTTTGTGACGAACTGCTGGGCTTCAGCGTTTGGCTGATCGGCGCGCCCGCCGTAACGCGCGCGCTTAAGCTTGACTACCTGGCTCCCGTTCCCCTTCATGAGACTCACCGCATCACAGCGAAAGTCGATGGAGAGAAGGGCCGCGCGATCCATATTTCCGCAAAAGGCACCAGCTGCGTCAGCGGAAAGTTGTCATTCACAGCGACCGGGATATATGTACGGGTCGCCTTCGAGCACTTCGACGGCTTCGGAACTATCCCGACGCCTCCGGATGAGCTTGCGCTAAAGCTTGCGCAAGAAAGTGGTCGCGCCTGACGCGTCAGGACGCTGTCGACGCCGGCGTTACCGCAGGCTCAACGACTTGTCGGTGGCAGTCGCCGAACAATTGGATCGTGGGCGGCGAGATTCGAACGGGCACATTGCTCATCTGTGGCTGGCCCGCGTAGGGCGGTCGTTGGCTACCAACGTCTCCCAGTGGTTCCCACCTGCCGCATGCTTGCGTCGAGATCTTGAACTTGGCGCCAGTTATGGCTCATCGAGATGAGGCCGCAGCGTATCGTCTTGTTTGCCGCGACGATCGCACGGACGCTAACGTGAGCTGACTCCACAAGTACAAGACCGCCCTCTGAATGTTCAAGTAGGGAGTCGCTATGGTGGCAGCGTATTCGAATGCGAATTCATGACATAGGGCGTCCGCCGTGAAATCAAGCGGAGTGGATAACCTCACGTTCGAGTTGATGGCTGCAGATGGTGAGGATCGACAGCAGAGCCGGCATAGAACACTAGCTTAACGTTGTCGCGTGGGCCATTTCGTCAAAGATGTTCTGCGGAACCAGAATTTGGTCGGCATTAATGATCTCCGGCAGGTGCGCTTCCACATCCTCGGCGGTCAGTCGCAGATCGGAGCCCGACCATCCCCGGGTTACTCCGATCTGCAGCGCCGCTACCCGCCCGGCGAAGGCGCTGAGCACGGTATGAGTCATCGTGCAGTGTTCGCTTGCCAGGTATGCGACAACTGGGGCCACCTGATCGAGCCGCAACGTTTCGAGGAATGCTCGCGCATCTGGCGATTCTGCCGCCTCGCCGAGGATGGCCGATGCCATGCGCGTATAGGCCATCGGCATGATCGCATTGGCGGCGATGCCGAACTCCGCACCTTCGATCGCGGCGACGTTCATTAGTCCCAACATCCCGGTCTTGGCCGTGGCATAGCCGGCCAGGCCGGGCTGGCCGAAGACTCCGGCCGCCGAGGATACGAAAACCAATCGACCGTAGGCTGCCGCCTTCATCACCGCAAATGCTGGACGCACGACGTGGAAGGCGGCCAGGAGGTGGTGGCGGATTAAGGCTTCGAATCGGTTGGTGGTCCAATCTTCAAACGGATCGGAGTGGACGATGCCGGCGTTTGCGACGACGACATCCAGTCGGCCGAAATGGCTGGTGGCCAACTCTACTGCCGCACGCCCGCCGTCAGGCGTGCTCGCGTCAGTGGTACACGCCTGTGCGCGGCCACCGGCTGCGACGATTTCGGCTGCGACCGCAGCGGCCGGTTCGGGATCCGATCCCGTGCCATCGTGTGCGGCGCCATTGTCGTGGACGACCACCGCCGCGCCACGGCGTGCGAGTTCTCGCGCGTAGGCCGCACCCAAGCCGCGGGCGCCGCCCGTCACGATCGCCACACGGTCCGCGAATGAGATGGTCGCCGTCAAAGTTGTCTTTTCCCTCCCACTGACTGTGAGTAGTCTGCCTGGACTTTGTCCGGTCGGAACTACCGATCAATCCTTGGTGAAAAAACCGCCACTGAATAGAGGCAGGTCGAGGTGTGTGTGAATGCCGGGTGGCGCCGCGGCCACGGCGGGCATTGCATTGACGGCGTGGACAGCAGTCATGAGCACGTCAGGCTGTTGGGCATCGAATAGCGTGCTGGCATCGATGCGGGTTTCAAGGGCGGGATCGCCGACGACGCGAACGGTCCAGGCCCCATCGCCGTACGGCCAGTCGGCCGGGGCGACGTCCTCGCCGAGAACCCACACCCACTGGTTCTCCACGCGCAGCTGACCATCTCTGTACGCACGCAACACGATCCGCACTGCCCCGACTTGGCCGGGTTCGACTCGATACACCGGAGTGATTATCGTGCGTGGTGATGGTGCGACGTGCCAGTCAAGGGTCACGTCGTCGATCTGCAGGCCGGTCGCGTCGGCGAACATTTGCAGCGAGGCGTAGAACGAGCTCTCGACCACGACCTCTTTCGGCAGCTGGATCGTCGGCTGTTCAACCGGCCGTCCGAATCCGATGAAGTCCCCGATCTGGCGGGAGGTGTAGCGAGACATATCGACCATCTCGGTCATGTAGATGGTATCGATCCGGCGCGATAATCGGCACAGCGCGATCGGCCAGACGTCCATCATATAGCCAGGGTTAATCCCAGAGCTGTGGAACGAGACTCCGCCCGCATGGCAGGCGGCCTGCAGGCGTTCCCGCAGCGGGCTGCTCTTGACGATATCGGGATAGATGTGCACGCTGACTGCCGTCGAGCACACGTTCTTGCCGGACTCGAGGAGGCCGCAGATCTGGTCCAGCGCGGCTTTGGGGTCATGTGTTTCGCCTAAAGCGTTGTAGGCCACCACATCAGCATCTAGCGAGAGAATCTCGTCGAAATCGTTGGTTGCCACGACACCGACCGGCCCACTGCCGGCGAGTTCGCCAGCGTCCTTGCCGACCTTTTCGGGGTTGAAGACCAGCAGGCCGACCAGCTCCATGTCCCGGCGACCGATGATGGTGCGCAAGCTGTGCGTACCCACGGTGCCGGTCGCGACCTGGACTACTTTGAGCTTTCCCACGCGCGCTCTCCTTTCGTCGATCGAGCGGGACACCCAACGCGCGTTTTATGTCGGCGAAACAGCACGCTAACACATTCAATTGCAAGTGCAATTGAATTGCATACACAATGATCTGGCCGTGTGATAGGTTTCCCGCGTGCCGCCGCCCAACCGTGTCGAACCTGTTGCGGGTCAGGCCGGGGGCATGATGGTCGCGCAAGTGTTCATGACCGCCGTGCTGCCTACCATGTCCAAGAAAACGCACTTGGCGACTTGAGCGTAGATCACCTCAGAAAGAGCGCAGGCGACAAACTTTCGATGAACGGTGTCACCGTAGGGCGTCAAAACCCCGACGTGCGCTGGTTGTGAAGTCAACACAAGAAGCAATATGCCGTTAGGCCAGGGCTTCTCGTCTCGCGTGCGAACGTAGGCCCCACAGGGCTGATCGTTCACCCCGTGGTCGGAGTGGCGAGTTTCTCGTCATTGACAGCGGCGCGGGCAGTGGATACCTTGCTTGTTAAGGAGCTAAACAACAATGGTTGCCGGCGTGTGGGCGCTGGGCTTAAACGCGAAAGGTAGTGCCGGGAGTGACTGAATCCATCGAAACCCTCCACGACTCTTCGACGTCGAAGGAACCCCAGCCGCTCTGGATCGACGCGATCAACCGACGGTTTCAGCGGTGCCGCGGACGATCCGCATCCTGGCCAGCTAGCCGAGAAGGCAAGATCAGCGAAGTCACGGGACTCGAAGAGGTCGTGCCGCAGCTCTGGGCACACGCCGAATACAAAGCTATGCCGCATACAAAGCTATACGGAGTCATTCATCGACCGCGGGCAGTGGAACCGGATGCCTGCGGTCACGGAAGTCGCCAGGTGCTCCGAGCTGGAGGGTGGCGACGACAAGCTGAAGTGTTGCCGCCAAGGGTGTGGACCCGAATTGCGAACGCCTGGAACGGAAGGCAGCGCGGTAACCGCGGTTCTGAACGCGCTGAGCGTCGTGAAGAAGTAATCGTGTGCCACTGCAAATATGGGATTAAAACCCCTACCAGCCTTGAGCACGGTGATATATAGTGCGGACAATGATATTGTTCATGCAATATTTTGTGGCGCCGTGGTCTGCACCGGCGCGAGACGGAGTGGTCGGTCCGGAGGCTGCTGGGTGGCGACCTGGACCTGGTTCGGTCGCACGATCATTCGTCGACCCTTAAGCCCGGGATTTCTTCGGTTGATCGCGAACGAGGCTGGCGACCGGTCCATCATTGGCGTACGTACTCACGTTTAGGCGCCTACGGCAATTTCATCTTGGGTCGTTAGGGCGCGACACGATGGAACAACACCGCGGACCCAATCCGGTACCCGGAGCCGCGCTCGTCGCGGAACCTGATGGGCTCGGCGCGCGACGGTACGTTCGGCCGCTGGCCGGGTTGGGTGCGCTGGTGGCGATCGGGGTCGTGATCGCGGTGGCGGCGGGATTGTTTCGCGGCAGCTTTACCGAGACGGTTCCTGTGACGGTGATTTCGCAGCGAGCGGGCTTGGTGATGAATCCTGATGCCAAGGTCAGGATGCGTGGCGTGCAGGTGGGCAAGGTGTCCACGATCGAGCACCGCCCCGATGGCACTGCCACATTGCATCTGGCGATGGATCCATCGACGTTGCATCTGATCCCGTCGAATGTGAATGTCGACATTACGTCGTCGACGGTGTTCGGCGCCAAATTCGTCGAGTTGCAGGCGCCGCGTGAACCGTCGCCGCGACCTCTGGGGCGCAATCAGGTGCTCGATTCAAACCATGTGACGGTGGAGATCGACACCACCTTCCAGCGACTTGTCTCCGTACTGTCGAAGCTCGATCCACCGAAATTGAACGCCACACTGAGGGCAATCGCCCAGGCGTTCAACGGACGCGGGGAAAGGATCGGCCAGACATTGACCGATCTCAACGCCTTCCTGGCCAAGATTGAGCCCAGCTTGCCCAATCTGAGCCACGACTTCGCCGCCGCGCCTGAGGTAGTGGATGCCTACGCCGACGCCGCCCCCGATCTGCTCGCCACGGCCGATAACGCCACTCGACTCAGCGACACCTTGGTCGACGAGCAGCAGAACTTCGATGCACTTCTGGTGAGCAGTATCGCGTTGGCTGGCATCGGCAATGACGTCATCGGCGCCAACCGTGAACCGCTGACCAGTGTGGCGCAGCTTCTGGTGCCCACTACGGACATTCTCAACCACTACCATGACAGCCTGCGATGCGGGATCGGTGGACTCATCCCATTCATGAAGGTTCCTGAGCTGCCTGATCCGGGAGTCGACATCGACGCGACTTTCAACTTGGGGATCGAACGCTACCGGTATCCTAAGGACCTGCCTAAGGTTGCCGCCAAGGGCGGAACGTACTGTCAGCAGCTGGGTTTGCCGGCCATGCAGCCGGGCTTTAGGCCGCCGTCGATCGTCGCCGACACCGGCTCCAACCCGTGGCAGTACGGTAACCAGGGCATCTTGCTAAACTCTGACGCACTCAAGCAATTCTTGTTTGGGCCCCTCGACGGACCGCCCCGTAACACCGCGCAAACGGGGCAACCGGGATGACCAAAATATCAACCGACGCAGTAAAATTCGCCATCTTCGCACTGGTAATGGTGCTGCTGACCGCCTTCCTGTTCTTGATCTTCAGTCAGGGCGAGACGGGTTCGACGGCGTCGTATTCGGCCGTGTTCAGCGACGCCTCGGGACTGAAATCCGGAGACAGTGTCAGAGTCGCCGGTGCGCGGGTGGGAACCGTCAACGACTTGTCCTTAGATCCCAACGGGCACATCGTGGTCGATTTCGATGTCGACCGCAAAATCTCGCTTACCACCGGCACGAGAGCAGTGGTGCGCTATCTCAATCTCGTTGGCGACCGGTTCCTGGAATTGGCCCGTGGTTCAGGCTCGGTTGAGCTACTGTCGGCCGGTTCTCGGATTCCTTTGGACCAGACAGCGCCGGCGCTGGATCTCGACTTGCTGTTGGGTGGGCTGAAACCCGTAATCGAGGGCCTTAATCCTGCTCAGGTCAATGCGTTGACGACATCGCTCATTCAGGTCCTGCAAGGCGAGGGTGGGACCCTGGAATCGCTGCTGTCCAAAACGTCCTCGTTCACCAATGGATTAGCCGATCACAACGAGGTCATCAAGCAGTTGATCGAGAATCTGCGGTCAACGCTGCGGACCGTGGCGGACGACGGGAACCAATTCTCCACCGCAATCGATCGACTCGAGAAGCTGATTACGGGGTTGTCGGCCGACCGCGATCCGATTGGCGAAGCGATCTCTGCGCTGGACAACGGCACCGCCTCCGTCGCTGATCTCCTCACTCAAGCGCGCCCGCCGCTGGCCGGCACGATAAACCAGCTCAACAGGTTGGCCCCGCTTCTCGACAACGAAAGAGACCGCCTCGATGCCGGACTTCGGCGTGCCCCGGATAATTATCGCAAGCTGGGCCGTCTCGGTGCTTACGGCAGCTTTCTCAACTATTACCTCTGCGGCATCACGTTCCGTGCCAGCGACCTTCAACGTCGCACCGTGGTCTTCCCGTGGGTCAAGCAAGTGACCGGCAGGTGCGCGGAGCCTGATGCTTAAATACCGCGGTTCGCGACTGATTCGCGTCGGATTTCTTGGCGCCCTGGTCATCCTACTTGTGATCGTCGCATTGCTGCGCCCGCAGCAGCTCTTCTTGTACGCCACCGCCACGCGCTATCAAGCGTTGTTTTCGGAGGCCGGTGGCCTTGCTGTCGACAACGCGGTCACGATATCGGGCATCAAGGTGGGAACAGTTACAGACATCTCGTTGCAACACGGCAAAGCTCGCGTCGTGTTCGCCATCGACAGCAAGTACCGACTCGGCTCCCAAACGACTGCGCACATCCGAACCAGAACACTGCTTGGGGAGCGGGTGCTGACCCTGGAATCGGCGGGTAGTGGTCGGATGAAGCAGCTTGATGTCATCCCGACCATCCGAACCTCATCGCCTTACTCGCTGACCGATGCCGTCAGTGACCTCACCACGGACTCCGCGGGTATTAACACCGCATCGCTCAACCAGTCGCTGGATACGCTCGCGCAAACGATCGACCGCATTTCGCCACAATTGGCGCCGACGTTCGACGGACTGACTCGACTGTCGCAGGCCCTGAACAACCGCGACGATTCGCTGCGCGAGCTGCTACGCAGCGCCAGTGACGTCACCGCGATCTTGTCGCAGCGCAGCGAGCAGGTGAACACGCTGATCCTCAACGCCAACGATCTATTGGGCGTTCTCGTCGAACGCCGCGACGCCATCGTCGGCCTACTAGCCAACACCTCAGCCGTCAGCCGCGACCTGTCCGGACTGGTCGCCGATAACGAGAAGGTTCTGGCGCCAACGCTGCAACGCCTGAACCGAGTTAACGCGGTGCTCGAAAAGAACCGCGACAACATCAGTAAGGCGCTACCTGGACTTGCCAAATACACGTTGACGCAGGGCGAGACGGTGGCCAACGGCGCCTACTACAACGCTTTTACCCCTAACCTCGTACCCTCCCAGATTCTTCAACCGTTCATGGACTACGCCTTCGGATTCCGCCGCGGCGTCAACGCCGGGCAGCCACCAGATCATGCCGGTCCGCGCGCGGAAATACCCTTCCCTGTCAATGGAATCCCGCAACCAGGAGATCTTCCTCATCATGGCACCCCGTAGCAGATTAAGGCGTGCCACCGGGGCCGTGCTCGTCATCCTGCTTGCCGCCGGCACCGCGTTCGTGGTTCGCCAACTGTTTTTCGCACCCAAGATCATCATCGCCTACTTCAGCACTGCGACGGCCATCTATACCGGAGATCAGGTCCGCGTTGCGGGCGTGAAGGTCGGCACCATTGATGCGATCGAATCCGATGGCACCAAAGCCAAGCTGACGATGAGCGTTGATCGCGACGTGCCGATCCCGGCCGATGTCAAGGCGGTGATCGTCGCATCGAACCTGATTTCCGCACGCTATGTGCAACTAACCCCTCCCTATGTCGACAACGGGCCGCAGCTGCGAAACCGTGCGGTTATCCCGCTCGACCGCACCGCCGTGCCCGTGGAATGGGACGAGGTGAAAAGGCAGTTGATGCGGCTGGCAACCGATCTGGGCCCGCAAAGCGACGTGTCGGGTACGTCGATCTCACGCTTCATCGACAGCGCGGCCAACGCGCTGGGTGACGGCAACGGCGTGAAGCTGCGGGAGACACTGTCCCAACTGTCCGGCACCGCAAGAATTCTCGCCGAGGGCAGTGGCGACATCACCAACATCGTCAAAAATCTGCAAACGTTCGTGACTGCTTTGCGGGACTCGGGTCAACAGATCGTGCTCTTTCAAAACCGTTTGGCGACATTGACCAGCGTCATCAACGACAGCCGCTCCGATCTGGACGCAGCACTCAACGACTTGTCGACCGTGGTCCAGGAAGTGACGAGATTCGTTGCCGGCAGTCGCAACGAGACCGCCGAGCAACTATCACGCTTGCGTAATGTGACCCAGAACCTGGTCGACAGCCGCGCATCGATCGAAAACCTGCTCCACGTTGCGCCCACCGAGCTGGCCAACAGCGAAAACATCTACAACCCGGCGGTCGGGACGGTGAACGGCTCGCTCAGCATAAACAACTTCAGTAACCCGGTGTGGTTTTTGTGCAGCATGGTCGGCGCCATCGAGGATGTCACCTCTCGCGAAACAGGAAAACTGTGCGGCCAATATCTAGGGCCGGCAGCACGCCAGTTCAATTTCAATAACCTGCCGTTGCAGACCAACCCCTTCCTGATGCCCACACCCCGTCCGGAAAAAATCATCTATACCGACCCCAACCTGGCACCTGGTGGAAACGGCTGGACACGCGCACCCGAACCGCCGCCGGCAATCTCCGCCTACACCGGACTCAACGAGGACGTCGCGCCCCGCATACCTGCCCCGCCACCCGCTGTGGGGCCGAACCCGTACGCCCCGCCGCCCGGCGTTCAAGCGGGCCCAATCCCCGCGCAGTATCCAGGTTCGCCGATGCTCGGGCCGCCCACCATCCTGCCGGGACCGCCCACGACCGACAGGCTGCTGCTTCCCGATGCGGTAGCGCCAACACCGCCATCACCCGCGGGTGCACCCCCGGCCGAAGGGACCCCACCAGCATGAGCCCCTCATCGGCCATTCGGCGCGCCACCGCCACCGCCTGCGTCGTCGCGGTGACATCGACCGGGTGTGCCTTCCACGGCTTGAACTCGCTGCCGCTACCCGGTGCGGTCGGGCGGGGTCCGCACGCTCAGGTCTTTCACGTCGAATTTGCTAATGTTGCTACGCTGGAAGCAAATTCACCTGTTCTCATGAGCGATGTTGTCGTGGGCAGCATCAGTAAGATTACCGTCGAGAACTGGCACGCTGATGTGGACATTGCCGTCAAGCCTGATGTGGTTGTGCCCGCCAATTCCGTTGCCTCGGTGGGCCAGACCAGCCTGCTGGGATCCTTACATCTGGCCATCGATCCGCCAATCGGGCAGCAGCCAACGGGACGACTCATGTCGGGTGCATCCATCGGACTCAACGACACCTCGACATACCCCTCCACAGAACAGACGTTGTCGTCCCTGTCGGCCGTGGTCAACGGGGGCGGGCTCGGTCAGTTCACCGATATCATCAAGACATTCAATGTGGCGCTAGCGGGACGGCAGCCGCAAATCCGCGAATTGCTCACCCGCCTCGATAATTTCGTCGGCGTGCTGCAGGAGCAGCAAGGCAATATCGTTGCTACGATTCAGGATCTGAATCGGTTCGCCGGCACGCTTGCAGGAAATCGCGATGTCATCGACCGTGCTCTCAAGCGGATACCCGCAGCCATCAGCATCCTGATCAGACAGCGACCTCGTTTGACGGCTGCGCTCGAGAAGTTGGGGTCGTTCAGCAACACCACCACCGCCCTGGTCCGTGACACCAAGAGCGACCTGGTTCGCGACCTGAAAAACCTCGAGCCCACCATCCAATCCCTCGCGGACGTAGGGCCTGACTTGGTGGGGGCGGTCGTTGCTGCTTCCACGATGCCCTACACCCAAAATGTCATCGACCGTGGCGCGCGCGGCGACTACATGAATTTGTTTGCCACGTTTGACATCTCGGTTCCCCGGCTCAAACGCAGCTTGTTCCTCGGCTCCCGTTGGGGCCAGGAAGACGATCCCGAACCGCCGGCGCCCGGCGATCCGTATTTCATGCGGTACGGGTATGCCCCGCTGCCGACCGAGGTGGCCGATCACCTGCCAGACGGGTTTACCGTCGTTCCCCCTGCACCGCTCCCTGCGGGAGCGCCGATGACCGTCCCCGCTGTTGGCGCGCCGGTGCCCGCTGGATCGTCAGCGCCGCAGCCATTTTCCCGACCGTATCCGGCAGGCACTTTGCCGACAGATTTAGCGCCGCTCGACCAAGGCGGACACTGATGCTCAGCCGTCTTGTTCGCATTCAGCTCGCCATCTTCAGCATCGTCTCCGCCATCGGCATCCTTGCCATGACATTGGTGTACATGCAGGTACCTACCCTGCTGGGTATCGGCCGCATGACTGTGACGCTGAAGCTGCCGATCACCGGAGGCCTTTACCGCTTCAGTGAGGTGACTTATCGGGGTCTGCACGTCGGCACCGTCACCGGGATCAACCTGACCTCAGACGGAGCGGACGCAACGTTGTCGTTGAACAGCTCGGTGAAGGTCCCCGCCAACCTCCAAGCCGAAGTGCGCAGCGTCTCCCCGGTGGGCGAACAATACGTCGATCTGCGGCCACGCACCGACGCGGCGCCTTACCTGCATGACGGGTCGGTGATCGAGAAATCCGATGCCGTGACTCCCCAGGCGGTCGGGCCGATGCTGGATCAGGTCAGCGCACTGATCGGCAGCATCCCCCAGGACCGGTTGGGTCAACTACTCGACGACTCGTTCCACGCGTTCAACGGGGCGGGGTATGATTTCGGCTCCCTCATCGACTCGTCGGCAACCATCGCCAACAGCGCAAACTCTGTCTCCGATCGGAGCCGGTCGCTTATCGACGACTCGGTGCCGCTTCTCGACTCGCAGGTCCAGACCTCCGATGCGATACGGACGTGGGCGCACAGCCTGGCGGGAGTAACCGGAGAGATCGCAGCGCACGATCCGCAGGTGCGGACCATCCTTGAGCGCGGACCGGGCTTTGCGCAGGAGGTTTCGCGCCTTCTCGAGCAGGTCAAACCGACGCTGCCCGTGCTGCTTGCCAATCTGCAGACCTTGGGACAGGTGCTGGTCACCTACAACCCCTCTCTCGAGCAGGTGCTGGTTCTGCTGCCCGGAGTGATCGCTGCCAATCAGTCCTACGGCGTGCCCTTCAACGATCCCCTGGGCTTACCGAGAGGCGATTTCACCCTCTCGTTGAGCGACCCTCCGGCTTGCACGGTCGGGTTCCTTCCCCCATCGGAATGGCGATCTCCCGCCGACACCACGACTCTTGACGCGCCGGACGGGCTGTACTGCAAGCTGCCCCAGGATTCGCCCATCGCGGTCCGCGGGGCGCGCAACTTTCCCTGCATGGAGCATCCCGGCAAACGCGCGCCGACCGTCGAACTGTGTAACGACCCGAAGGGCTTTCAGCCTTTGACCATGCGGCAGCACACCCTCGGGCCATATCCCCTCGACCCGAATCTCATCTCCCAAGGAGTTCCCATTGACAGCCGAGCGCTGCCGAATCAGCTGACATTCGGCCCTGTCGACGGCACTCCACTTCCGCCGATCGCGCCAGCACCAAGCGCTGTGCCGCCAGGCCCTGCGTTGCCCGCACCGCCAGCGCCCGGTGATGATCAACCGCCGGGCGGCGGTGCCGCGCCCGCGGCGCCGAGCGCGTTCGGATCGTTCGGATCGATCGGATCAAGGAGTCCCTCGGTTGCGGTCGCGACCTACGACTCCCGTACTGGGCGCTACATGACTCCCGACGGACACCTTGAGCAGATCGTGAATCTGCCCTCGGGCGCAGTGCCGCGGTCATGGACGGAACTACTGCCGACGACCTAGGCCGGCAGGGAGAAAGCGGTGAGGAGGGAACGATGCGCATATCCCCGATGGTCGCCAGAGCCACAGCAACAGCGATCGCATTCAGCGCGGGAGGTCCGGCGCCCGTCGCCTACGCGTCCGGTTACGGCATCGAATTGAACGGAACCTACGAGGCGATCTCTAACGGCGAGTGGGCGCAGACAAGCGAGGTCTTCATCGACGAAACGACCGTCAGGGCGACCTGGACCATCGCTTCCAGCTGCTCTGATCCCACTGAGTGTACCGGTCAGGTGACCAGCGACCAGGGCTGGACAGCGCGATTGCGGTTCTCAGTGGACCGCTGGATGCTCGACCACCAAGTTCCAAACTGGATTCCATGTCCCGACGGAACGACTGCACCAGGCAAGCAGCAATATCGGTTCTTCGGATACGACAACGGAAAGCTGGACCACACCCAGACCAGTCACCTGGCCGGTGCGGACACCACCATAGGCGCCAGCGGCGCCTGCGGTGTCAACAAGCCTTTAGTCATCGAGATGCCCTTCACTCTTCGCCGGATCGGCTAAACAACGCTCCCAGCAGGCCTTCGTGACCGAAAAATACAACGGACGGATATCTTTTTGTTAAGTAACTTAATCGACACAGGCACTGTGTCCGCTGCTCGGTTGCACCAGACAGCAGAAAGCAAGCAGCGATGAACCAACGGGGAGGCACGGCGACAGGTCGGCCTCACCAGCGCGTGCTTCGCGAGATAGCGCGCCAGTGTTGTGTCGTCCAGCCGGCTGGACCCGGCCGGTGAGAGCTCGCGGAATCAGGTCGAGAGTGGACCGGCCGCACTCGCCGTCTGCTGACGTTGCCCCAGAGGCATCACGGCGTCGAGGGACGAACGACAGTGTCGTAGAAGCTCCCGATGTTGACGAGGCACTTGCGTTGGCGGAAGAAGCAGAAGCCGCCGCGGCAGAAGCGGCAGCTGCCGCAGCGAGTGCCCGCGCCCGCGTCCTGCGGTTGAAATACGAGAAAGCACTCGCCTCGAAAAAGCCGACCCTCGGCAGCAAGATCGACAGTAAGTGCAACGGTTCGGCAACTGATGATCCCGAACCGCTCGACGAGACGCCATCTGTGGATGACGTCGTGCCGGAAACCGGACGCGCCGATGCCACGGACGAGGCAGCGACCAAGGATGCCCCACACCCTTCCGATAGTGCACGTGGCAAAGCGGAGCCCGGCATCACCGAAGGCGCGGCAGAAACAGGTACCAGGACAGGCTGGCTGCGGAGAGCTCGTATTCCGAAGCCAGGCGCCAAAATACTCCTGACCACACTCGCGGTCATAGTCCTCACCGGCTTAGTTGCCACAAGCGGATACATGGCCTGGCAACACCATCAGGCCGCCCAGCGAAAGGAACGACAAGCCGAATTTGCCGCGGCGGCGCAGCAAGGAATTGTGAAGCTGATGTCGCTCGACTTCCATCACGCAAAAGAAGACGTGCAGCGCATCATCGATGGCACCACCGGTCGATTTCGAGCTGACTTCGAAAAGCAAGCACCGGATTTCGTGAAGGCTGCCGAGATGTCCAAGGCGGTGACCGAAGTCAACGTGACCGCAACAGGCATCGAATCGATGAGCGATAACGACGCGGTGATCCTCGTTGCAGCGACCTCGCGAGTAACCAATGCCGCAGGTGCCCAACAAGAACCGCGGCAGTGGCGGCTCAGCGTCGGCGTCGCCCGGGACAACGGCCAGCTCAAGATGTCGAAAGTCGAGTTCATTCCATGACCGCCGAAGACCGTGTGGCCACTTCCGGCGCTGAGGAGGCGACTTCTGACATCGAAGATGCCAGCGAGGCGGCGGAGGCAGACGCCATGCCCCACGATGCACCCGTGTCAGCTGGCAAGCCCCGACTAAATCGGACTCTAGTAGCGGGATTGGCGCTGGCAATCGCAATACTGATGGCTGCCGCACTGACGGGGTGGTTGTACTTCAGCCAGTTGCCGTCCGATCAGCGGACCGACGCGGCAGCATCCCAGGCAGTGGTGATGGCCGCATCGGATGCCGCGGTGGCGATGCTTTCCTACTCGGCGCAGAGCCTCGATCGAGATCTCGCGGACGCCAAGTCGCATCTCACCGGCGGCTTCCTGTCCTACTATCAGCAGTTCACTGACACGGTGGTTGTCCCGGCCGCCAAGGTAAACGGGGTGCAGACATCAGCTGCAGTAGTTCGAGCTGCGATCTCGCAAATACAGCCCAATTCTGCCGTCGTTTTGATGTTCGTCAACCAAACCACAACCAGTAAAGACCATCCCGATCCTGTGTTGAGGGCCAGCAGCATCAGGGTCCACTTGCTGAGGATCGACAGCCGATGGTTGATCGACGCATTTGACCCAGTGTGAGGTTCGTGCGCGTTGCGCGTTCGCCTCATCGCCGAGGCGATACGTCGACAGGCGAAGGGTTCTCGTCTCGCCGCCTGACGGGCCGACCGCCTACGGCTGGTTATTGACAGCGACCCGGCCAGTGGTTAGCTTCCTTGTTAAGTAACTAAACAACACTGCTTGCCCGCGTGTGGGCGCCGGGCTTAAACGCGAAAGGTAGTGCCGGGAGTGACTGACTCCATCGAAACCCTCCAAGGACTCTTCGACATCGACGACCCGTCCGGAAAGTCCCGTGAGGAGCTCGAGCCGCTCTGGGTCGACGCGATCAACCAGCGGTTTCAGCAGTGTCGCGGACGGATCCGGATCTTGGATCAGTTGGCCGAGAAGGCCGGCGTCACCGAAGTGACGAGCCTCGAGGAGGTCGTGCCGCTGCTCTTCGCGCACACCGCCTATAAGAGCTATCCCGAGTCGTTTATTGACCGCGGGCAGTGGGACCGGATGAACCTTTGGCTCAACACGTTGTCGAAGGTGCCGGTAGAAGGAGTCGATCCGAAAGGGATTGCCGACTCGGACGAGTGGATCAAGCGGCTTCACGGGGCCGGTCACTATGTGTTCGCCACGAGCGGCACCAGTGGTAAGAACTCGTTTCTCAACCAGACGGCGAAGGACATCGCGTTCTCGAACAAGGTGACGGTGCCCAAGAGCGTCGCCCAGGATCGGTCACGGCCAGTGTTCGTATTGGGGCCCCGCAAGGCCCCCAACCGCGCGTCCGCGACGTTTAGCCACCTGGTAGACGTGGTCGGGCGTCCCGACGCGGTGTACTTCCTCACCGACGCGGAACTGCGCGTCTCCGACCTGTCGGCGATGGCGCGCATGCGGCGGCGCATTGGCGACGGCACCGCCACCCCATCGGAGATCGCGGAGTTCGAAGCCGGTTTGAAACTGCGACGCGATTTCGCCGATCAAATGCTCGATGGTCTGATCGACAAGATCCTTGCTCGCCGGAACGAGCCGATGCTGCTGGTCGGACTTACACCTCAGCTGTTCAGGGTGGTCGAGGCGGCGCGCGAACGCGGAATACCCAAGGGCGGCTTCCATCCCGATACGCACGTCCTCAGCGGCGGCGGTGCCAAGGGCTTCGATCTTCCCGCCGACCACGTCGAGCAGATCATGCAATTCATGGGGCTGACGTTGGACAACTTCACCCAGGGTTACGGCATGCAAGAGGCGAGCAGCGGTGGCCGGATGAACGAATGGGGGCGCTACGAATTCCCGGGGTGGATTATCCCGCTGCTGCTGGATGACACCGGCGAGAAGTTGCTCGAGTCCGGTAGCGGCAAGGTCACTGGCCGCATGGCTTTGTTCGATGTCTCCATCGATGGCCGCTGGGGCGGCATCATCAGCGGCGACCGCGTCGTCATGGACTACGACCCGAGTCCGACCGGCCGCACCGGCCCGGCAGTCACCGAAATCGCCCGGTACTCAGAGTTGGAGGGTGGCGACGACAAGCTGACGTGTGCCGGCACGATCGACTCGTTCGTCCGCGGCGCCGTCGGCGAGTAACCCGCTACCGCAGAGGGTTTGAAATGGTGTACAAAGTCGTACAGTGGGCCACGGGCAACGTGGGAGTGCAATCGTTGCGCGCCTTGGTCGCCGATCCGCGTTTCGCCGTCGTGGGAGGGTACGTCTACGACCCGGAAAAGGCGGGCAAGGATCTCGGCGATCTGGCCGGCCTCGAACCGGTGGGCGTCGCGGCTAGCAACGATGGCGATGACATTGGTGCGATCGACGCCGACTGCGTTGTCTATAACGCGCTCGGCGACAGTGGCGACGCAGCCCAGTGCATCGAGGACATCTGCGGGCTGCTCGAGTCGGGCAAGAACGTGGTCTCAACGGCGATCAGCACGCACATCCATCCGGAAGCAATCAATCCCGATGAGCGCGAACGACTCGAGAAAGCATGCTCCATAGGGCAGACGACCTTCTACAGCACCGGCGTCAATCCCGGCTTCGCCTTCGATGCGTTCCCCATCGCGCTGACATCCATGGCGCGCCGAATCGATCGGTTGCACGTTCTCGAACTCGTCGACATGTCCGATTACACCTCCGAGTCGATCGTCTCCGAATTGATCGGCATGGGATTGAGCCCCGACACCCTGGCGCCGATGGAGTATCTGACCGATCTGCGCTGGAGCCCCTACTTTCCCTGTGTACAGCTGCTGACTGACGCGCTTGGCGTCACCTACGACGAGTTCGTCATCAACCGCACCAAGGCAGTGACCGACGTCCCGATCGACCTCCCGTGGGGACGCATCGACGCCGGCACCGTGGCGGTGCGCAGAATCGTCATCGAGGCGGTCACGGCCGCCTCGACGGCCGTGGAATACGAGTTGATCTGGCGAGTATCCAACGATGCCGCGCCCCAATGGCCCTCCGGCAAAGCCCATTACGCGGTGACCATCACCGGCGACCCCACTCTGACGTGCCGGCTGGACATCGAAAGCGAGACCGGTCGAGGCACCTCGATCGCCACAGCGATGGCCGCAGTCAACGCGATCCCCGCAGTATGCGCCGCGCCGCCCGGCATCAAAACGCGCCTGGAGCTCGGCTACTTCGGCGGCGGCTACTTTCCCGCGGTCGCCACCGCATCCGTTTGATTGAGGAGATTCACATGCCCTTGGATTCCGCGGTCGACGCCACCACGGTGGTTCCCCATGTCATCAAAGGACGCGTGGATATCGACGCGACCAAGGACTTCGGTGCGTTTCGGTGCCCCGAGATCAACCTCAACGACTTGGTGTGGCTGCGTCAGCAACCAGGCCCGGCATTTGACACCCCAATTCGGGACATCATCGATTTCCTGGTCGAGGTCGGCGCCGCGTTGGACTTCGACAAGAACGAGTTCATGCAGGAGGCACTGGAGCACTCGCTGGCGTACAACACTCTTGAGCGCCGGATCCTTGAGACCACCTATCGCTCCGTGCCATTTTTCTTTGATCGCAAGAGCTTGGAATTTCAGGTCGAGCAGGAGACCGGCTGGGAAGCGATCGATGGCTGGCAGGAAATTCCGCGCCCGTTCGGCAACCCGGGTCGGGTCCGTGCTTTTCCGCCGCGGCTGGCGCACGTCATCGCCGGCAACACACCAGCTGTCGCCGTCACCACCATCGTGCGCGGTGCCCTCACCAAGGGCGTGCATCTGATCAAGGTGCCGACCAACGACCTGTTCACCGCAGCCGCGATCTTGCGGACCATGGCTGACGTCGATCCGGACCACCCCACCGTGAACTCATTCTCGGCCGTCTACTGGAAAGGCGGGGACACCGCCACCGAGAGCGCCATCATTCGCCCGCAGTTCTTCGACAAGATGGTGGTCTGGGGCGGCGACTCCGCGGTCCGCAACGCGTTGCGTTACGCCGGACCCGGATTTGAGATCGTGTCGTTCGACCCGAAGGTGTCCATTTCCATGGTGGGTCGCGAGGCATACGCCGACAAGACGTCCATCGATGACGCAGCTGAACGCGCGGCTATCGATATCTCCCTGTTCAACCAGGATGCCTGTGCGGCAAGCCGTTACGTCTACGCCGAAGGCGACATCGACCAGATCGACCGGTTCTGCGAGCGGCTATTGGAGAAGCTCCGTCAGGAGCGGGGGCTGTCTTCGGCGGTCACCGCCCCGCTGTCGAACGAGATCCGAGACGAGGTCGAGGTTCTCAAGACGCTCGAACCGATCTACCGGGTATGGGGCGATTACTCGGGCGCCGGGCTTGTCGTGCGATCCGATGACCCGGTCGACTTCTACCCGATATCCAAGACTGTCAACGTAGTTGCGGTCCCGTCGTTGGAGGAAGCGGTGCGCCACGCGAACGTGGCGACCCAGACCGTCGGAATCTATCCTCCGCAGCGCGCCGCCGGCCTGCGCGATGCGTTGGCATCGATGGGTGTTCAGCGCATCGTCGCACTCGGCGAAGTCGCCCAAGCCGTTGAAGGACTCCCTCATGACGGGTTCTACCCGATCCGGCGCGTCATGCGCTGGGTTCTCGACGACGCACCCGCCTGACTTAGTACGTACCACCAGCTCCGCCACCTATCCGTATCAATCGATTGGAGCATAATGAAGTTCGGGATCTTCTACGAGATGTTCGTCCCGCCCAGCGAGGCTGACGCCGAAGCGCGGATCATCCGGGAGACCGTCGATCAGATCGTGCACGCCGACAAACGCGGATTCGATCACGTCTGGTTGACCGAGCACCACTTCCTCAGGGGCTTTTCGCACATGTCCGCGCCAGAGGTCATCTTCGGTGCAGCCGCATACCAGACCGAACACATCCGGTTCGGGTTCGGGTTGGCGCTGACCCCGCCGTCCTACAACCATCCGGTCCGCATCGCCGAGCGGGTGGCGATGCTGGATTGTCTATCCAACGGACGGGTCGATGTGGGTTCGGGTCGCTCCACTACTCCGGCTGAGCTCTATGGCTTCGGCATCGACCCGGAACAGTCCCGGGCCCAATGGCAGGAAGGCATCGACGCTGTCGCGCGCCTCCTCGCCGAGGAGAACGTCGAGCTCGACGGCGAATTCGTCAAGATGCCGGCCCGCACCGTGGTGCCGCGTCCGGTGCAGAAGCCGCACCCGCCGCTGTGGGTGGGCGGCGTCGGCCCCGGCAACGCCGAGCGTGCCGCCAAGAAGGGTTTGGGAATGCTTTTCTTCGCGCATAAGACCGACTACGACGGATTGACCGAGGCCACCGAGGCGTACTACGCCAATATCGACAAGGCCGAGCCGATTTGCGGCCACGTCAACAAGCAGACGGCTGGCTTCGTCAACGGCTTGTGTAGCTACGACCGAGACGAAGTTCGCAAACTGGCGGCACACAACACCGTTCAGCACACCCTGCACGGCTTCGACTGGATGTCCAACGGCTGGCCGGGTGACCAACCGTCGCCGAGCTACGCCCACCTCGGCAGCGGCGACATCGCCATGCTGCGTGAGGCGGCGAAGGCCGATCCCGCCGCGATCGAGGAGTTCATGATCAACGAGGGCTTCGTGATGGCAGGCAACCCCGACGACTGCGCCAAGGTGCTCGACGGTTTCAAGGCCAGCGGCGTGGACCAGGTGATCATCCACATGCAGATGGGCGGCATGCCGCACGACCGCATCATGGAATCCATCGAATTGATCGGCAAAGAGCTGATCCCGAGCTACCGATGAGCGCGCGGAGTCGCCGGTCGTCACCGGTGGCGCCAGTGGAATCGGCCTGGCATTCGCCCGCGCGTACGCCGAAAGGGGCGCGCACGTCGTGATCGGCGATATTGACGAAGCAGCCATGGCGCATGCGCGGTCGGGTTTACGGAGGCAGGTGCCACCGTCGACTGTGTGCGGCTGGATCTGCAGGATGCCGCGTCGGTCGCCCACCTCGGCGAGGTTGCGTCCGGGCTCGGATCGCTGGTCGCGGTGTGTCTGAACGCGGGCGTCACCTCCACCGGTTCCACGGTGTGGGAAACCGCGGACGCCACTTACGACTTCGTCGTCGGGGTAAACCTGCTCGGCCTATTCCACAGCATCAAGACGTTCGTTCCGAAACTTGTGGCACAGGGGAGTGCCGCCGACCTCGTGATCACCGCGTCAATGGCGGGCATGGTGACCTCGCCCTACAGCGCGGTCTACGCCGCAAGCAAAGCGGGCGCCATCGCCCTGGCCAAGTCACTGCGTGCCGAACTCGCGATCGCGGCGCCCTCGGTCCGCGTCGCCCTGTTGAACCCGGGAATGGTCAAGACCAACCTCATGCGAACGTCGGCGGCACGCATGCCCAGCGTGGCTTCGTTGCCCGATGACCAGGTGCTGGGCATGCACGACGCGCTCAATCAAGCCGGCGTCGAACCAGACGTGGCCGTCTCATGGGCGCTGCGCGCATTGGACAAGGACCAGTTCTGGGCGCTGCCCGTCGCGGGTGATCCGTTCGCCGAGATGTTGGATGCCGAACTCGCCGAACTACGCGAGGTGAATGTGGGGTGACCCGTCACCGGCTGGCTCGGCGTGGTCGTGCCTTCGATGCCGCTTTCGATGCCGGCTGTCGCTGACCGGCTTCGAGGTGTTCACCAATCAGCGCAGCCAGGGCGGTTTGCTCCGTTGCGGTAGGCAGCGGGTCGCTCGTGACCATCTGCGCCACCATCATGCCAACCGGGCTGGACCACAGCAGGTTGGCGATCCCGACGGCATGCGGGGTGGAATCACCTACCGCGTCGGCGATGCGTGCGATGGCGGCGACCACTCCTTCGAGCTGGTCGGCTCCCAGCGTTCCCTGCATGGCGCGGGTAGCAATGAGGATCTCCAGCGCGGTCATGCAGGTGGGGCTGAAGAACACCTCCCACGCAGCCGCGGTGAGGGATTCCGCTCGCTGCTGGGGATCACTGACCTCTGCGGCGGTGTCGGCGATCTGGTTCAGGGATGCGGTCAACGTGGTGTTGGCGTGCTCGATGACTGCGGTCAGGAGTCCGTCGCGATCGCCGAAGTAGTACTGGATCACACCCCAGCTGACGCCGGCGCGGTCGATGATGTGGCGCGTGCTCGCGGCCGCGAAGCCCTCTTCTCGGATGCAGTGGATCGTCTCTTCGATCACCAGCGCCCGGGTGCGCTCGCCACGTTCCTGAGCGCGCGTGGCTCGACGCCGCACCGGGCTGGATGCGGGTTTGGCTGTTGCCATGGTTACTACATCACCACACCGGGTGCTGGCGCTACCACCATGATCGCCGTTGTGCCCGGGCCACCGGCCGTCGCGTCGCATCCCTCGACGCGATCTTTCGCCCTAACATGAGGAACGCAGTCGCGTGAGCAGTTCGGTCGCGTGCGACGCCGGCCGAGGGCACGGCGTGCCCGCGCCGAGGCAGGGAAGGGGACGTCGTGGCGGCTCCAGCATCTGGCCCGGGTCGGCGTTCCGCCAAGCCCGGCGAAGCCATAACCGCAGCGATCACCATCTCCCTGCTCAGAGTTATCAACAAGATCCAGCAAGGCCGACGGATCCCGCGGGACTACGGCGACGGAGTGTCGATGACGCTGCTCGAGGCCGAAATGTGCGCGCTGATCGCCCGAAACGACGGCGTCACGGGCAGCGAACTGTCCGAAGAACTCGCCGTGACACGCTCGGCAACGTCGCAGATCATCTCCAAACTCAAGGCCAAAGGCCTCGTCACCGAAAGAGCTTCGGAACGCGACGCCAAACGGAAACAGCTCTCGTTGACGCCTCACGGGCACGACGCCGCAGCCGTGGCCGATGATTTCAAAGCTGCGATGGCCGATGCGATATTCGGCGGCGAAAGCGCGACGGAGTTGCGCGCATACCTGCGTTTTGTGACCAAACTCGAAGCCTTCCACGCAAGGGTGGTCACGCAGTGGGAGGGCGACGTTGATGTCGAAGGCGAGCCCCCACCTCGACGCTCGTCTTGACCCGCGGGTCCCTATCTCGCGCTGTCCTTCCCAGCCCCAGCCAACGTCCGAATCCTATCGATGCCGCAATACTATTGCATCCGCAATACAACGTGTTAGGTTGACTTCTACTACGGCCGAGGCGATCCCGCAACCTCTTTGCACTTACGAGACAGCTGATAGGACGCATGATGGTCACCACTGACACGACGCGCCCGGTTTCGCCCGACCCTGAGGCGCCGGAGAAGTGGCACTGGTTGTCGCTCAATCCGGGCAAGCGTCGCACCGAGATCATCTACGTGGTCTGGTTCCTCGTATCGGTGCCTCTACAGGGCTTTGTCACCGCGCACCTCAGCTACGACAAACCCAATGACTTCGCCCTACTGGCACAGGCTTTGGTGATGGGGCTGGGCACCCTGATCTGGCCTCTGGTGTTGCGCACCGCGGATGACAAGGGTCGCCCGCTGAGCGAGCTGTACGGGTTCCGGATGGGAATCTTCCTCACCGTGTGGGCGGTGCTCGGCGGTTTCATCGGAACCGATCCCTGGTACGAGGTGCTACACGGCCACTTCGCCTTCAACACGGCACTCAATCCCAACGGCGTGCCGTTGTTCATGTTGCCGATGACGATCAGCGTCTTCGGCTTCTACACTGTCATCCTCGGCACGCTGTACCGAGTCATCACACAGCTGCTGGACCGGACCCATTCGGTCCTGGCGCGCGACACCTGGCTCCGTCACGGCGTGCTCTGCGCAATACTGGCCGTGCCCATGCCGCTGGGGGAGACCTTCGCCTACTCCGGGTCCAACTACTGCTTCGACAACGGCGTCGGAATGTGGGGCCTCAACGTCTTGATCTACGGGGCGTGGCACTTCTCGGCGCTGTTGTTCTACACGAGGTTTGACACACTGCCGGGGGAACGAACACCACTTAAGACGGTCGCTGTCTCGGCCTTCGCCACCCTGGGCATCCTGATGGTGCTGACCGCGACTACCGCGAACTTTATTGCCCCGCACTTCGTCGACGTACAGCACGGCCTTCGGCAGATCAACGACTGGAGCGCCCACAATTGTCTTGGACCAAAACCGTGAAGCGGCCGGCCTGGTGATTGCGCGTGCTAGCTGGCCAACAGAACCAATCCAGTCGAACTGCGGAACCGGGGGGCAAGCTGGGTAAGCCAGCGAAAAGCCCGGGAGGTGTCGTTCACATCGAGTCGGTCGACGCGAAGGCTTCAGGATCCTCTTATGGCATGTAAGCCCCGGCCGGGGTCGACCCTGGCAAACGAATCGGCGAACCGGCAAAGTTCGGATAAGGAAATCACACGTTCCTGCCGTGCCTCTTGGCGAACGCCTTTTGTGTGCGCCTAAGGTCGCCAACTTGGGTTAGCGACAGCGAAAGCATCCGCGCTGCTTAGGGTGCGCGTTGACACGCTATCGGTTCGCCGACAAAATCCACCTCATGCGCACCCACGGGTGGGGCGGAGCCACGCCCGCGAATGACGAGGAAGCCATCGATCGCATTCTCGATGCCGCAGGTACCGCGATACACGAGCGCGGCGCGAACATACGCGTAGCCGAGGTGGCACGGGCACTGGAGATATCACGTCAGACCGTCTACAACTATTTCCCGGGGAACTCGTTGGTCGAAGCAGTGGCGCATCGATCGGGACTCAGATTCATCGAGCGACTCGCTGCACACCTGGTCGGCATCACCGACCCGGTCGATGCCCTCGTGGAGAGCTTTGCGTTCACCCTGGAGTGGCTGCCGGGCGACAAGCCGGTGCAGCTGATGCTGGCCAGCGACTTTGGTAAGACCTCGACGGGCGTGACCTCGGATCTGGCCAAACGATTCGGCCACGGCATCCTGGCCGGATTGGATGTCGACTGGGCATCGTTAGGGCTCAACGATGCGGGCATCGACGACCTGGTCGAATACATGCTGAGAATGCTGCAGTCGTTCATGATCGATCCGGGGCGACCACCGCGCAGCGGTGATGCGCTACGCAGCTATCTACGGCGCTGGATTGGTCCCGTCGTCATAGCCGAAATCGCCGGCATCAAAGGTGCTCGTTAAGGCACGCGCCCCCTGTCGCCTTTGAGGCAAGGTTTGACATTAACGATAAACTGTCAACTCAAGTGGAATATCGAACTGAGGGAGCGCGAGCGTGGCTTTTGACAAGGTGATACTCAATGGTCGCTGGTTCGACGGCACCGGCGGCCCGTCGGCTGTGCGCAACATCGGGATCCGGCACGGACGGATCGCCGCAGTCACCGCGGAACCTCTAGAGGGAACCGAGGTCGTCGACGCCACCGGGAGCTGGGTGATGCCGGGGATCATCGATATCCACACTCACTACGACGCCGAGGTGTTGGCTGCTCCAGCTCTGTCGGAGTCCTTGCGGCATGGCGTCACCTCGATCGTCATGGGGTCATGCTCACTGTCAACGGTCCACGTGAACGCCTCGCAGGCTGCCGATCTGTTTGGGCGAGTGGAGGCGATACCGCATGAGCATGTCGTCCGGATCGTGGGGGAGCACAAGACGTGGAGTGGAGCGGAAGAATACGTCAGGGCGCTCGAAGACCTAGCGCTCGGACCCAACGTGACTGCGTTTATTGGGCACTCCGATATTCGGGTTGCGGTGATGGGACTGGATCGCGCGACGCGTAGGGATGTCCGCCCGACGCGTGCCGAACAAGCCCGCATGGAGGCCATGCTGGGTGAAGCGCTCGACGCCGGCTTCATCGGGCTGTCGTCGCAGCAGCTGCTCTTCGACAGAATCGACGGCGACGTCTGTCGATCACGGACCCTGCCCTCGACGTACGCGAAGGCTCGGGAGCTGCGTCGCCTCAAGTCCCTGCTGCGTCGGCGGGATCGCGCGTTGCAGTCAGGCCCGGACATCTCCCATCCGCACAACATCGTGTCGCAGGCGTTGCAGTCGGTCGGCTTCGGCCGGCCTCGGCTTAGAACAAGCCTGCTGGCCGCGGCGGACATGAAGTCAGCGCGTGGGGCCATGTGGCTCACCGTCGTGCTAGCCGCGATCGCTAACCGACTCGGAGGCGACTTCCGGTTCCAGCATCTGCCGGTGCCCTTCGAGGTCTACGCCGACGGAATAGACCTGGTGATCTTTGAAGAGTTCGGCTCAGGTGCCGCGGCACTGCACCTCAAGACTGAGCTCGAACGCAACGAGCTGCTCAAAGATGAGGCCTATCGGCGCGCATTCCGTAAGGACTACGACAGCAAGTTCGGCCCGCGCGCGTGGCACCGCGACTTCTTCGATGCCGAGATCGTCAGCTGTCCCGACGACACGGTGGTGGGCAAGTCCTTCGGCGACGTCGGCGTCGCGCGCGGTGGGTTGCACCCGGTCGATGCCTTCCTCGATCTCGTCCTGGAACACGGTTTGGAGTTACGCTGGCGTACAACGATTTCAAACCACCGCCCGAAGATGCTCCGCCAACTCGCCGTCAAGGGCGGTATCCAGATGGGGTTCTCTGACGCCGGCGCTCATTTGCGCAATATGGCCTTCTACAACTGCGGGCTGAGGCTGCTGCGCCACGTCCGCGACGCCGAACGCAATGGCCAGTCATTTATGACCGTCGAACGGGCGGTACATCGACTGACAGGCGAATTGGCTGACTGGTATCACCTGGACGCTGGCCACTTGCGCGTGGGTGACTGGGCCGACGTGGTGGTGCTGGACCCCGAACGACTGGACTCGTCGCTTGACGGATATCACGAGGCGCCCATCGAGGTTTTTGGGGGGCTCAAGCGGATGGTTAACCGCAACGACGACACTGTCAAGGCCGTAATGGTCGCCGGTCGCACGGTGTTCGCCGACGGCGCGCCCACGGAACTTGTCGGTGCGCGACGCACCGGCAGCTTCCTGCGGGCCGACGGGCGCCCCCGTAACGTGCCCATGCGGCACGACTCCGAGCGCCCGAGCGTCGCGACTGTATGAGTGAGCCTAGAAGATTGGCCCTGGATCTGCCGCACCTTCGGTTCCAGGCACTGGCCTGGGGTCCTGATGAGGGGCGACTGATGCTGTGCCTACACGGCTACCCCGATACCCCCTGGACCTGGAGACATCTCGGGCCACACTTCGCTGAACAAGGCTTCCGGGTCGTTGCACCGTTCATGCGTGGCTACGCGCCAACCGAACTCGCGCGAGATGGTGACTATGGTATCGGTGCGCTGATGCACGATGCCATCGCCCTGCATCGAGGGCTCGGCGGAGAAGACGCCGTTCTCGTCGGTCATGACTGGGGCGGCTTGGCGGCCAACGGAATGGCCGCGTATCCGGACGGTCCGTTCGCCAAGTTGGTATCGATGGGTGTACCGATGGTGGCGGGTTTGAAGGGACCTTCGGGCAGCATCGCTGAACTGATTCGTCTTCTGCCGCGCCAGATCCGGATGAGTTGGTATGTGCTTTACCAACAACTTCCGGGGATCTCCGAACGCAGCCTCGATTGGGTCCTCCCGAAGTTATGGCGGGACTGGTGCCCGCCTGACTACGACGGCAGCGCGGACCTCGAGCGCGTATGGGAGAGCCTGCCCGATCGGAGTCGCCGCACCGCAGCGCTGTCGTATTACCGGGCGGCGTTTCGGCCATTCCGGCTCAGCAGGCCGTTCCGCGAACTGGATCGATACGCGATGAACGAAGTTCCACTGTTGCCCATGCTAGTCATGCACGGACGCATCGACGGCGCCATCGACGCGCGCATCGGTGCCCTCGGGTCGAGGCCGCTCCCGCGGGGTAGTCGTCACGAAATCATCGACAGTGCAGGCCATTTCATGCACCTTGACAGGCCTGAGACGGTCCATCGGCTGATCGGCGAATACTTAGCGGCCTGACCGCACACGTACCGCACTCAAGGACAGGAAGAGAAAGTGAAGTGATGGTGCCTTTCGAGTTGGCGATCGCGGATTCCCAGCTCGAGGATCTGCGTCGTCGGCTCGAGTCTGCTCGCTGGCCCGTTGAGTTACCAGATAGTGGTTGGGATTACGGCACCGAGCAGGCATTTCTGAAGTCGGTCGTCGACCGATGGACCGAGGGATACGACTGGCGAGCCACGGAAGCGGAGATCAACTCGCGGGGATCGTTTGTCACCGTGGCGGCGGGCCAGCGCGTCCACTTCCTGCATTCGCGGTCCTCCGACAGAGCTGCTATCCCACTAGTGCTGGTTCATGGCTGGCCTGGGTCGATCGTTGAGTTCCTCGATGCCTTGCCGTTACTGCGCGAGCGATTCCACGTCGTGGTCGTCTCCATGCCGGGCTACGGTTTTTCCGGGCCCACCAGTGAACGCGGCGTTGATACGGCGAAGGTGGCGGCAGCGGTCGACGATGTGATGGCGCAACTAGGCTACGACCGGTACGTTGCGCAGGGCGGCGACTGGGGTGCCATCGTCATCCGTTACCTTGGCGAGCATTTCGCTTCCCGAGCCGTCGCCATCCACACCAATATGTTGTTCTCGCCGATCGAGGCCGACGGTCCCGACGTGATGGCCGGTGTCACCGAATCCGAGGTGGCCGCCATCGTCACCTCGGCCGGACGCATGGGCGATGGCAGGGCCTACATGGAGATTCAGTCAACTCGACCGCACTCGCTCGGTTTTGGGCTGGATGACTCGCCACTGGGGTTAGCCGGCTGGATCCTGGAGAAGTTCCATGCATGGTGCGACATCCGTGACGGCATGCCGATCAGGACCGACCGGCTAATCGACAATCTGATGCTCTATTGGCTCACCGGCACGGCAACATCAGCTGCGCGGCTGTACTGCGAGGCCACCCGCGCAGGCACGTCGGCGCTCAGTGCGTGGGACGGACGAGTCGATGTTCCGACCGGTTACTCTGTCTATCCGCGCGAGCTTATGCAGACGCCGAGGGTCTGGGCCGAGAGGCGCTACAATTTGGTTCACTACTCAGTTCAGGAGCGCGGCGGCCATTTCGCGGCGTTCGAGCAACCGAATCTCTTCGCGGGCGATGTGAACATCTACGGTGACACTCTCCGCGAGCTCGGTATCTTCTGATCTAGCATCCCGGCAACTGTTCTGGCCTGGGCGACGCTGTTCCTTCAGGACCGGCTACGGCCGCAATTCGTAGTCGTCTGGATCGGGACGGTTGGTCCACTTCCAATAGTCCGCAATGCGGAATCCGTACAGTGTGGGAACAGTGCCTGCGGAGTTCTTGTAGTAACTGACGACTTTTGGATGCGTATATACCATCGTCTTCAGTCGGTCCTGGTTTCGGCGGTTGTAGTCGTCGCACACTCCGGCGCGCGGCGATGCCGAGCGGACGCCGTTCGCGAGGACCATGTCGATACAGCCCATGATGTAGCGCATCTGACATTCGGAGTTGTAGATGATGCTGGCTCCGTTCACTGCGTTGGTGCCTGGCCCGTACATGCAGTAAAAGTTCGGGAAGCCCGGCACGGTGACGCCCAGGTAGGCATACGGAGAGTCCCCCCAAACTTCATTGAGCGACAGTCCATCTATGCCTCGCACGTTGACCGGACCGAGTTGGTGGTTGACGTCGAATCCGGTAGCCCACAACAGGACGTCGGCCAGCCGGTGCACGCCGTCGATGGTCGTGACACCGTCGTCACGAATTTCGGCGATGGCGTCGCGAATCAGCTCGACATCCGTGCGTTGGAGCGTCTTTAGCCAGGTTCCATTGTCCTGCAACATCCTCTTACCCATGGGCGGGTAGTCGGGCGTGACTTTCGCAAGTAATTCCTCGTCGTCAGTGAACGCTCGCATCCACGCGATCAACATGTCGCGCACGCCCTGATTAGCTTCAGAGCAGGACTCCCCGCCGGCATCCCATTCTGGGTCGATCGTCACCCGCTCCTCGGCGGCGTCGGCCAGCGGCCACCAGGAAATGAACCGCAGCCATCGCCCGTAATACGGCAGGTGGCGGATTGCCCACCTCGCGCCGTCTGGAATGGCCTCGTGGTAGACGACGTTGGGTGCCATCCACTGTGGGGTCCGCTGGTAGACATCGACCCGTTCGGCGCGGTCCGCGATGGCGGGCACGAGCTGGAATCCGCTGGCGCCTGCGCCGATCACGGCCACCCGCTTGCCGGTTAGGTCGACGTCGTCGCGCCAGTCGGCTGTGTGAAATGACGGCCCCTCGAAATCATCTGCGCCCTTCAGGTCCGGGATCACCGCATTGCTGAACTGGCCCACAGCGCAGATCAGGGCGCGGGCACTCAATTCCTCTTCGACGCCGGTCGCTGAGCGGATGGCCACGCACCACGTTGCTGATTCGTCGTCCCACGTCGCACCCATAACCTCAGTGGAAAATCTTACGTTGGAGGCGATATCGTGCTTCGCCATCACATCTTCGAGGTACTGCAGGATCTCCGGTTGCTCTGAGTAGTAATGCGACCAATGGTCAGTCGGCTCGAACGAGTACGAGTAGTACTGGTTGGCGATGTCGACGCGACACCCCGGATAGCGGTTCGCTCGCCAGGTGCCGCCGACACCGGCCAGCTTGTCGACGATTGCGAATGGAATGCCAGCCTGTTTGAGCTTGATCCCTGCCAGGAGACCCGCTTCACCACACCCGATCACAACGACGGGAAAGTCGCCGCGTTGTTCCGGTGTGGATGACAGCGGCGGGCCGAATTGGTCAGCGTCGGTCAGGCGCAGGTCCGCCGCGACGTAGTCCACGTGGTCCTCGGTGACCTGTCCGGTGGACATGACGTCGAGCATCACACGCATTTGTTCTGCATCGGGGAGGAACGGGACCGGGCACCCGCGGTCGCGGTAATCACGCACGACGTCGTACGCCCTTTCGCGCACCGTCTGCTTGTCTGCCTCGGACATTCCGCCCTGCAGATCCATCGGGATGAGCATGAACGGCTTAGGAAGCTCGTCGAGCAGACCGATATCCCCGGTCATGTGCACCATCGACATCAACAGCGCCGGCACGCTGGCCTCGTCAATTGCGGCGCGGAGCACATCGTCAGAATCGTTGAACGGGAGGCCTATCAACGCATCGAGGCTCGATGCACCGGTAGTACCGGTGTTGCTGACGGTCGTTTGACCCATGTCGTCACCATCCAGTCGCTGCGTTGCGCGTGGTTGGGGCGCTCCGGCCCACCCCACGGGAGCCCGTGACGTGCGCGCACCAGTTTCGTCGCCGATCGTTGTTTCGGCCGCCTGGCAATGCTAACGTCAGAGTTGACACATCACAAGTACTGTCCAGTCAGGGGCGGCTGGCCATGGCGGCGAAAGGCGCAACCGCAATGACAGACATTCAAGTGCGGCGGGTTCGGTTCGACTTCGCTGGCGAAGACGTGCCTTTTAACTGGCAACCCGCACGCCCGGCGTTTGCCATGCAGTGCAATCTGATCTCTTTCTTCGCGCCGGGATTCGAGAAGTTCATCGTCGATGCCACCAGAGAAGCGATCCCGCTAATCCGCGACCCGGAGGTCGCCGAGGAGGCCAATGTTTTCCTGAGGCAGGAGGCCCAACACTCGGCGGCGCACGCGAGCCATGTCCGTGCGCTAGCCCGGCGCTGGCCTGGTCTGCGGGAAACGATGGACGAGGTGACGGCGTCGTTCGATCACCTGACGGCAACCAAGTCTCTGGCGTGGCGCCTCGGGTACACGGCGGTCATAGAAGCCACGTTCACGCCGTACTTCAAGGTGTTCCTCGATCACGAGGACAAACTCTTCGCGCCCGGCGACGAACGAGTTGCCTCATTGTTCCTCTGGCACTTCGTCGAAGAGATCGAGCATCGAAGTTCAGCGCTTAGGGTGTACGACGCCGTGCACGACAGCTATCTCTACCGTGTGAAGACGATCGCAGGCGTGGTCAAGCACATCGATGAGATACTCGGAATCATCTCGCGCGGGTTTCGGAAGCACGTTCCGGAGTCGGATGGCGGCGGGTACGGACGGCTGATTCCAAGTGGCCTGTCGCTGAGGGCCTTTCGAGAGGCGCAACGGGCTGCACATGAGCTTTCGGCCCGCGGCCAGACGACCTACGCTGGTGTTCCGAGACGTGAACTCTTGGCCATGCTGGCCGGCCTCGTACGTTCGCAGGGCCCACATCACGATCCCGCGTTAGAGAGCCTACCCGCCTTCGCAGAACGGTGGTTCGACCGTTTTGACGAAGAGCCGAAGAGTGCAGCCCACTGGTATTCAATTGCCAGGGGCGGCGAATAGGTCTGCTCCCTCAACTGCAATGGCGTTACTGTCCGTGGCCATGAGAAAATCTCCACTGGTGACAGTTACTCAAGCCGACCAGTCCCCCCAAGTGGCCGAGACCGGGCCGGACCGCCGTTCTCCTGTTGTCGATAGAATTCGGTGCGGAGGTAAGCGTGCGCGGCACGGGCCCTCAAGCGCCCTTCGCCGATCTCGATGGGCGAAGCCTGAAGGGGGCCACGAGGATGACGCTGAACCGAAGCGCCGATTTTCATCCCGATCTGCGCCGCTTTGGACGCTTGCTCCCCAAGCAAGTGGTGACGCCGAAGACGTTGCGAATCATCCGGTTGTTCAATCGACTCGGCTCGCGCCGTACGCCTGACGGCGTGCAGGTGCTGGCCCTACCATCGGGGGTCACGCTCCGGGTGCACCACCCTTCGGTCCGCAACGCAGTACCGACGCCAGCGCTGCTGTGGATACACGGCGGCGGGTATGTGATGGGTACGGCGGCATTCGATGACAAGGTGTGTTCGAGGTTCGCCCGTAGACTCGGCGTGACCGTGGCGGCGGTGGACTACCGGCTCGCACCGGAGTACCCGTATCCAGCAGCGCTGGACGACTGCTATTCAGCCTTGACCTGGCTCGCGAGAGCGTCGTGCGTGGACCCGGCGCGGATGGCCATTGGCGGAGGCAGTGCTGGGGGCGGCCTGGCGGCCGCTTTGGCCTTGATGGCGCGCGACCGCGGCGAAGTGGCGGTTCTGCTCCAACTCTTGGTCTACCCGATGCTCGATGACCGCACCGTTGAGCGACCAAACGCCGCCCATCCGAAACTGCGGCTCTGGAGCCCGAGCAGCAATCGCTTCGGCTGGACAGCATATCTCCGTGGCGCCAACCCCGACGTAGCAGTGCCCGCCCGCCGCGACGATCTGGCTGGGCTTGCCCCCGCGTGGATCGGTGTCGGCGACCTCGACCTGTTCCACGAGGAGGACGTCGCCTACGCTGAACGGCTGAAAGCCGCCGGCGTGCCATGTGAGATCGAAGTGATTCCCGGCGCGTTCCACGGGTTCGACGTAGTCATGCCCAGTAGCGACGTGGCTCGCTCGTTCTTTGACAGTCAATGCGGCGCGCTGCGAAGGGCTTTCGGTCAGAGATAGTCGAGGCAGCACGGGAGGCCATACCGAGCCGACCGTCATCCGGATTCTGCGACCGACACGCGCCATTGCCTACCTGCTGTGACGATCGGTTCCGAAGATCCGACGGTGATAGGTTCCGCGGGGTTCTGGAACCCGGGTGCCCGTGACCAGCCATCCCTATCCCCCACCGCTGCAAAACGTTTCGCTCCGGACGGGAATCGCCATACCCGATCGCTGCTGGTGACATGCCCCCCAGCGATGTTGACGTACCGTCGTGAAATCTCTGAATGCAGATGGTTTTACGTGTCTCCGAGCTCGCAGGGCGTTCAAACGTTACGACGGACTTAGCCGAAGTGATGCCTAGGAAAGGGGTCTGTGTGGCGGCGGTACCGGGCGCCCGCGCCGCCGAGCAAGCCCGCGGGCACACGCGGTCGATTCCGAAGGATGATGACGTAAGCCGACTCCCCTTGTCACGGACACCCCTAGCTCCAGGTTTGCAGATGTTCTCGTCAAGAAGGCGGAGACCAATATGGTGGCGCGGTGGATCCGAGAACCGGGCTGCAGTCGGCCATCGGAGCCGGGCGCCCTATCACGCGCGGCACGCTGCAGTACCGGATCCTGCGGGCCTTCAAGAAGGCTGGCATCAATGGCGAACGGTCGTCCGGTGCCCTGGTGCACGGCTTGCGCCACACCTTCGCCACCGAACTCGCCAATGCGAATGTCAGTGTCTACACACTGATGAAGCTCCTGGGACACGAGTCCATGGTCACCTCGCAACGCTACGTCGACGGCGCCGGCATCGACACCCGTGCTGCGGCTGAGCAGAACCCTCTGTACGGCCTCCTCTCCACCCAGCGACGAGACTCATGAATCCACTTGTCAACCAACACTGCACATCACAGAAAATCCACGTGTGTCGTGGCGCCGGTGCGTTTATGGCCGCTGCCGTACCGTGACGATTTCCCGTGAGCCGAGCGAAAGGAGGCGTTAGTGGCCGCATCGCAGGTCACTGGCTTGGCTAATGAGGGCACGCTGAGCCTGCAGCCGCTGAGTTGGCCAATTAGCGGCGTCGGCGTCGAATCGCTGCGGTCCCAAGGTGTCCCAGCGTGATAAGTAGCCGACGCACTGTGTCCGGCACGTTTTCGTGTGGTCGAATCAACGGAAGAAGGTCCGCCAGCCGCGGAGGGGGTTGGCGAACTTCCGAGCGCTCTGGGATGAGTTTGGAAAGCGCGTGAACGAACACTGCGAGCGTTTTGCAGCCGGGTAGGGCGGCTGCGGGAGCAAGTATGGCGTCGAACCCCGCGTCGCGCGCCGCGCTCGCGAGGGCCTGGGTGGCCGCACAGTCGTCAGACACGAGGTCTGCTTCATCAACGCCGAGATGCGACCGTGTCGTCTCGTCGGTGAGGTCCAGGACGTGAAGGTCAACAGATACCCGGCCGACGCGGCGACGCACGTCGAACGGATCGACTCCTTTGTCAACGAAGTGACGAAACAGTTTTGCCCATGCGCCCTGTTCCCGGTTGGACGCGTACCAAACCCCCGGCTCCCCGGTTCGGTGGTAGCGGCCTGGCCCGTTCGCGGGGTCTGCGCAGGATATGAGCGTGTGCCGTGTGGGGCCTTGGTGCCAGTAACTGCCGGTCAGCCTTCGTCGCGGTGCGGTGGCGACTGCGTCGCCAAGACTCACACGTAGGAGCCGTCGACGAAGGCGTCGGCTGCGCCGCGAACCTCTTCGTAGTGGTCCTCAGCGAGCAGGTCGACCGGGCGCTGGCCGTCAAGGAGCCGGTTCTTGGCGTGCAGCCACTGGCCGACGCCTCGCGGTGTTAACGAGTCCGAGAGCATTAGGACGAGGTCACGAAGCTGCGCGAGCCGGTCGTAGCGGTCGGAGCGGATGTCGCCGGTGCGCCACCCGCGTACCGCACGGTCGGAGACCTGCGCAACCGCGGCGACGTCCACCTGAGTGACACCGAAAGATTTCAAGGCGTCGACGATCTCACTGGCCTCGACGGCCCGTTCCAAAGTCCCCGCCATAAAAGCTCCTCCTACACTTCCGGTTCTACTACCGCATATGCTACCGG
>CAVQSX010000034.1:0-61808 GCA_963715905.1 uncultured Actinomycetota bacterium | reverse complement strand
TCACGGTTTCTTTGGTGAGCTTGGTTGTTTCGTGTGTCGTGTTGCTGAGGTCCTGCGTGGTCTGCATCTGCTCATGCAGCACTACCATCGTTTTCTTGAGCTCGTCCGCCTGGTTCAGCAGGTTTTTCGCCTGCTCGTCCTGATAGTGCTCGGTCTGGAGCCGCCCTGCGGCTTGTGCACCCATTTGAAAACCGAGGGTGCTGTGGTCGAGCGGCGTGCCCAACGGCCGGGTGATGGTCTGCACCCGGCCGATACCGGGGATGTGGAAGACCGCCTTGGCGACCTTGTCCAGGATGAGGAAGTCGGCCGGGTTACGCAGGTCGTGATCGGACTCGATCATCAGCAGCTCAGGATTGAGCCGAGCCTGGTTGAAGTGCCGGTCAGCCGCCGCATAACCGACATTGGCCGGGGTGTCTTGCGGCAGGAAGTGCCGGGTGTCGTAGTCCGTCTTGTAGCCGGGCAGAGCGAGCAGACCGATTAATGCGACGGCGATGGTCACCGCGAGAACCGGTACGGGCCAGCGGACGATGGCAGTGCCGATGCGTCGCCAGCCCTGGGTCTGCAGCTTTCGCTTCGGGTCGAGCAGCTTGAAGAACGATGCCACCGTCAGGACCGCTGGTCCTAGAGTCAAGGCCGCGAGGACCGCGACCAGCATGCCGACGGCGCAGGGCACACCGAGCGACTGGAAATACGGCAACCGGCAGAAGCTCAGGCAGTACATTGCGCCGGCGATGGTCAGACCCGACCCCAGCACGACATGCGCAGTGCTGTGGAACATCGTGTAGAAGGCCTGTTCTCGATCTTCGCCGAGGCCGCGGGCCTCGTGGTAGCGGCCCACGATGAAAATCGCGTAGTCCGTTCCGGCGGCGATCGCCATCAGCACAAGCATGTTATTGGCGAACGTCGAAAGCCCCATGATGTTGTAGTTCCCGAGCGTCGCGACGACACCGCGAGCCGCGAGCAACTCGACGAAAACCATGAACAACATGACCAAAGTGGTAATCACCGACCGGTAGACGACCAGCAGCATCACCACAATCACGAGGAGGGTCACCAGAGTGACCTTCTTGACGCCTTTCTCACCCGCATGCGACTGGTCGGCAAACAACGGAGCCGCCCCGGTGACGTAGGCCTTGATCCCCGCCGGCGCTGGCACCGAGTTCACGATCTTGCGGACCGCGTCGCTGGACTCGCTGGACTGACCGCTGCCCATATTGCCGGCGAGGTAGACCTGGACGTAGGCGGCCTTTTGGTCGTGGCTCTGGGAGCCCGCGGCGGTCAGGGGATCACTCCAGAAATCCTGGACGTGCTGAACGTGTTTCTTGTCTTGCTCGAGTCGCTTGACGATCTCGTCGTAATAGCGGTGGGCCTCCGCACCTAGCGGTTGGTCGCCCTCCAGCAGGATCATTGCCGAGCTGTCGGAACTGAACTCTTTGAACGTCGATCCGACGCGCATCATCGACTGGAACGACACCGCGTCCTTGGGACTCTGCGACACCGAGTGGCTCTTGGAGACGACCTCCAGCTGCGGTGAGATGGTGTTGGTGACGAAGACGATGCCCAGCCAGATCAGGACGATCGGCAGCGCAAGCCGATGGATCATCCGCGGCAGGAACGGCGGGATCAGGGGCTGATCAACGCGCGGCCTGGCCTCGGTGGTCTCGCTCATGCGGACTTGTCCAGGCAGTAGACGAAGGCATTCACTGTTTCGTTTGGGGGCGAATGATTCGGAGCTTTAATGACGTCACCGCTCCCGTCGTGGTTGTTCACGACGAATTGGCAGGCGATCCAACTGCCGTCTCCTTGCGCGATCAGGTTGGCCGGGATGCCGGGCTTCGTTGACTTCAATACTGTGCTCCAGGGCAAGGGGACGTTGAGGGCCTGCTGCGGATGGGAGTTCTCATCGAGGTAGTTGATGGTTGCCGTGCTGCCCGGTGAGCCCCAGACCTCGAGCGTGATGGTCTTGGCGTTGAACTGGTCGATGACGTCACCGGGTGAGCCGCCACCGAACGAACCGCTGTGGACGCCGAAGACATCGTGCAGGCGGTGCACGACGAACCCGGACAGCGCGACGACGGCTAGAACGGTCAGGATGAGCCAGAATCGGCTCAGCAGCCCCTTCTTCTTCTTGGCGCGCTGTGGACCAAGTTTTTCCTCGGCGCTTGGGGGAACTTTAGGATCTCGCGACTTTATCCATGGCTTGGTGGTCGTCATGGGCGCTTTCCTAACCAGGGCGAAGGCTACTCAACTAATTTGCTTAGGGGTAAGCTTAGCCACTCTAACCTAGACCGAGATGATCCGGGCTTTAGATGCCGAGCTGAGCTATCCGCGAACTCAGACACTCCCCTGGACCGTCGCTGCTTCACCAAGGACAACTTGTGAAACACAAGTGCGGCGGACGTTATTCTCCACTGCTCGTTCATAATTCGCGCTCGTAGCCATAGTTCTTGGTTCGGCTACGCTCACGCGCAACCGCCTGCTGCCCGGCGATGGCGAACCGGTGATACGCATCTTGACGCGCTCGACTTTGGGCACCGTCGCGCCGCCAAGCGCGTGTGCGCTGGGTGCGTCGTCGCTCGTTAGGGTCTACTAAGGCCGCCAAGATGTGACTACCTATTCGTTCCGTAAGACGGTGGCGATGGTGATTGACGACCAGGGCTTGTCGGCGCCGACACGGCTTGATACCTCTGCTCAGCCACGCTCAACTCCCTCATCAAGGGAGTGTCAAGGATCAACCGAAGCTGTCAAGCATCAGCCGAAACACTGTCAGGCATCACCCGAAGACGAAATGTCACCCACCAGCCGGGGTAATACAGCTCTGAAGTGGGGCGGGCGGGGCTCGAACCCGCGACCTACGGATTAGCAACCCATAGGTCCTGATAGTTCCTATTAGCGCTCGTTTCTCATTGCGCGACAACCGGATTGGCTATCTCCAACCTCCGACAGAAACCGGCCTATTCCGGTCGATTCCCAGTCATTGGCGGTGAATAAACGGTGACAGCCGCGCGACCCTGACCCCCAGACTGCCAGGGTGAAAGCGACTGTTCTGGGGCGTTCCGCAGTATCTAAAGAGTGGCGATCTGTACAGCTAGATGAGCAATTCTCATGCTGATGTGTCCCACGTGTGTCAGCGGGTTGTCGCGTGTCTTAGGACATCGCTAGGACACGACGGACACGTGTTCGCAGTTTCTTGGCCCCTAGTCCTACACTCGGCCCCACGGCCTGAATCGAGGTTGATGCGGGTGATCGCGATCGCCGCTCTGGTGGCCTGCGAATCGTTGTCGATCTCGCCGGCCAGGTAGCCCAGCGCCATCTCGGCCGCCTTACTCGCCGCCGGTCGTCGGCGGCACGGAACGTCTACAGGTACGATTACCTGTAGACGTTCCGTTTCATTTTCCCGGAGGGAGGTGGCGCTGGTGGATGCCCTAACGCCGAGCACTGCGGCGCAGGCCGGCCTGTCGCGCAGCGCGCTCTACCGCGGCGCGCGTGCTGGTCGCTTGGACCGCATCGCCCGCGGTATCTACCTGCCTGCGGAGGCCTCGGCTGCCGACTGGGATCTGCTCGAGGCCGCGACACGGCGCCCGGATGCCACGATCTGCCTGATCTCCGCGCTCGCCCATTATGACCTGACCGACGCAATCCCCGTCGCGCTGGACGTCGCGATCCCCCGGGGGTCGAGGACACCGGCGAGCACGGGTGCGATCGCATGGCATCAATTCGACCGGGCCACATTCGAGATGGGGCGCGAAGAGATCACGATCCCGGGATCGGATCAGACGATCGGGATCTACTCGCCTGAGCGGTCGATCGCCGATGCGTTCCGGCTCCGTGGCGGGGTCGGATACGAACTGGCGCGCGACGCGCTGCGCGAATGGCTGCGCCGCGGTGGCAAACCGGCCCGTCTGATCGAGATCGCGTCCCGCCTCCCGCGGGCGAAGTCCCCGATCCTGCAAGCATTGGACATGCTGGGGTGAGCGCCGGCGACGCGGTGTTCCACCGGATCCAGTCTGTCGCCCGTTCCGCAGCGGCCAACAGCGGGACCGGCGCACCGACGCAGGAGTACCTGGCTCCACCGAGATGGCGCCGGGGCACGCTTGGTCGGTAGAGGAGCCCGCCATTGAGGCGTTGTCGCTGCCGTGGCGGTCGGCGTGGGTGATCGCGGGCATTGGCCTGGTGTCCGCGGTTGTCATCGCTTTCGCCATCTTTGGAGTTATCGCCCTGCCTCAGTCCGGCGAAGGTGGCGTTGGCTAAGCGTGTCCGGAGCCATTCGTACGGCACTCGGAGGGCCTCGGCCGCCTCCGTCAACGTATGGATACGTGGGATTGGACATCCGTCGTCGTCGCTGTTGCCCAGAAGCCATCGTCGACGAACTCATCCAAACGATTCTCCACGGGTTCTTACATCGGCACGACTGAAGCGATACGCCCCGTCGCGGCCCGAACAGATTGACTCCGCTTCGGCTACTCCGCTACTGGCGCCATGATATTTGACCAAATAATTGTTCCGATCTAGGGTCGACCTTCGAGGTCGTCCGACGGGGAGTTGTTGGTCGCAACAGTGACCCGGATGGCTCGCGCGGGACCAACAACGGGAATGGCTGATGATTGATTTCAAGGATCAAGTGGCAGTAATCACCGGAGCGGGCCGTGGACTCGGCCGACTCTACGCCCTGGACCTGGCGCGGCGCGGAGCCTCTGTGGTGATCAATGATCGTGGCGGCACAATGGGTGGCGTGGGCTCTGACCCCAAGGTCGCTGACGAAGTGGTCACGGAGATCACGTCCGCTGGCGGTACGGCGGTTGCTTCCTACGACTCGGTAGACAGCGCCGGTGGGGGTGAGGCGATTGTGCAGATGGCAATAGAGCACTTTGGCCGCCTCGACGCAGTGATCAGCAACGCCGGGATCTTCAACAGCATCGCGTTCGATGAGATGACGCCGAACCAATGGCGGCAGATGCTCGCCGTCCACTTAGACGGCGGGTTTTATTTGAGCCAGCCAGCATTCAAGGTGATGAAGAAGCAGCGATACGGCAGGTTCGTCTTCATCTCTTCATCGGGCGGGATGTTCGGGCAGCATCTTGAGGCGCATTACGGTGCCGCCAAGGCAGGGTTGGTGGGGTTGAGCAACATCCTGGCCCTTGAAGGAGCCGATCACGGCATTCTCTCCAATACCGTACTGCCTTTTGGGTTCTCGCGCATGGTCACCGAGACCGTGGACTCGAACACGCTGGAGCACTCGGGGCTTCGGGACCTCATCGGCCCAGAGAAAGTTGTTCCCATCGTGACCTATTTGGCCAGTCGCGCTTGCGAATCCAGCCACCAGAACTACTCGGCTTGTGCTGGCCGGTACGCCCGCGTCTTCGTCGGGCTAGGCGATGGCTGGTTACCCGACGCCGCGGCCACCGCGGACGACATCGCTGATCACTTCGCGCAGATCGCAGCAACGGAACCGTTCACCGTCCCCAACAACATCTACGAGGAACTGTTCTCCGTGGTTGAACGCCTCGGCGTTGACTTGTCGACAGGCAGCGCCCCGGCTGATTAGCACCAGAAGACGGCGCCTGATTTACGGGTGGAGGAATAGTGCCTTCACGACGGCGCGGCGCACACGTCGCGATCTGGGAAATTCAGCGCACTGATTTAGTCGGTGATCCGCCGCGCGACGTCGGCGAGGGTGGACGTCAACAGGAGCTCGAACGCTACATTGTCTTGTGACGTTGCGGCATAGGCGAACCCGCCGTCGTCGGCGAGTTCTACCTCGCGTGCTGCGCTGTGCTTTTGTGCCAGCCGCGCGAGAAGTACCGAACCTCGGACGAGCTCCGAGACCGCCGAGTATGTTTCTTGAGCCGTCCGTTCATCGAGACCCGCTCCGATCATGCCGGCGATCGCCTTGTCTGTCTCCTGTGCGCCGAGTCGTCGCGCCAGGGGGCTGAGGGCACCTCGAATGAGTATCAGATCCGTCAACACCGGATCGCCGAGGAACGTCTGCCGCACTCCGCGGGCGGGCGTCGTCAACGACTCGCGCCAGGCGTCTGACTCAACGAAGGCCGGAAACCCGCTGCGGCGCAACGCGCGATCGGTCATGGCGTCGAGAAGCTCGGACTTGTTGCGAACATGCCAATAGATGCTGGTTACCCCTACGCCAAGTGATTTGGCAACCAGTGGAATGCTCAGCTCGTCGACTGAGGAGTCTGCTGCTACCGCGAAGGCGGTCTGCACGATCGCGTCCGCGGTCAGCGAGCCTCGCGCTCGGCGGTGTGATTGTCGCCGCGGCGCTGGACCCTGCACCCTCACCTTCTTACTCCCGTCAGTGGTGGGAACGCCTCGGAACCGCTTCACTGGTATCCCTGGCCGCTCACCGCGTCTTGATCGGCAGCTTTGCCCACGCCCGCACGCTGGCCGTGTGCGCCTCCGCCGCCCGCGCGTAGTCGACGTCCCACTCCGGGCACCGCTTGAGGATCTCTTCGAGCGCGACGCGCGGCGGGTCCTCGAAGAGAATCACACCCGGCGGGACGTCGAGTCCGCTCTTGATGATGTCCATCGTGGTGCCGCGTCCGGATCGGTAAGTCTGCCAGTTCGGCAGCTCGCGGGCAACATCGTCGTAGCGGCTCAACGCATAAAAGTCGTGCCGCTCGTTGTAGTACAGCGGCGCCTCCTCGCGCATCCGCCGCCACACCGAGTACGGGTCGTCGTCGATCTCGAAATCAAACGGTTCGTATTACAAGTCAACGGCTTTCGGACTTGTCATGTCAGCGGCGGGTTTGGCGTGTCACGATCGAGGGACCGGCCAGTGGCGCGTGGACGAGTCCGGGTCGGGCGTCGATGACAGCCGGTATGGCGTTGATCGCCGCCATCGCCGTTGCAGCGACGCCGGGGTTGGTGGTGTCGCCTGGCGTCGGGTCCAGACGGAGGTCGAGGGTCATGTTCGGGTTTCCTTCGATGCGGAATACCATGCCGCCTTGGGCGGGTTGGGCTGGGCGCGGCCAGGTTTCGGGCCATGGCGTGGAGGTGACCGTCGCGAAGTATTGAACCGATACGACGGGGCGGTCGTCGTGGATCGCGGCGAGCTGCCAGCGGTGAGCGCAGATCGTGCTCTCGGGGATGACGCCGAGTGCGCTGTCGAGGTCGTGGGGGGCGAGGATCGTTTCCCAGTCCAGCGCCACCCGCTCGACGTCGACGGACAGCATGTCAGCGATGTAGCGCACGACCGGTTCCCAGTCGTTGTTCACCTTGCCCACCGCAATGCGGATGGGAACGTGGCCGTCCGGTTTGCCGAAACCCATCGACTCGTGCAGTACTTCCCAGATCGGGTAGGCCAAGTCGAGGTCGAGTGCGTACTCGTCCATTCGGTAGGAGTCGATCACGCCGGCACCCGAAAGTAAGGCGGTCGGCAGGTTCAGGCTCACGAAACCGGGTTCGCATCCAGTCGCATAGAAGGTTGCACCACCCTTGCGCGCGGCGCGCTCGATCGGCTCGCGCCAATTCGCCGGGGCTGCTTTCGGATACACCATCGGGATCGCGGAGATGGTGACGACGTTGATGCCGGCTTCCAAGTAGCCGACGATGTCAGCGATCACCTCGTCCTCGCGCCGGACGGCGGTCGCGCAGTAGGCGACACAATCCGGCTCGGCATCCAGGACCGCAGCCACGTCGCCGGTCGCGGCGATGCCCACATCGGAGCGTCCGCACAATTGACCGACATCGGTGCCGATCTTCGTCGGTGAGGACACCTTGACCCCGACCAGGTCCAGCGCGGGGTCGTCAATGATCGCGCGCAAGGCCACGCTCCCCGTCGTGCCGGTGCCGACATGAAACACGCGATGCGTCGCGCTCGCGGTGCCAGGAGATGAAGTCACAGGCGATGCCTCCTTGGGGATCTCTGGGGATTAGGTGTCGGGTCGAACGATCGCGAGTCGATTCGCATCGCGTCACCCAATACGTCGGTTCCCGAAACTGTAGATAACACTAGTAATGTTTACTAGTTATCGCGTCAGTCAGGTAGAGCATTGCCTCTGGCGTGCACGACGACCATGACGTAGATGCAGGGGCGGACCGTCGTGATCACCGGCCCATCTGACAGCTGGGGGTCATTGCGGGGCGTGACGCCAGGGCATTCCCAGATGGCAAAGTCTTCGAAAATCGATCCGGCCACGGTGCTCCAATCGCGAGGACGCTGATGCTGCAGCCGTTGGCCCGGTGCGTTGTCGCGACTCCGCGGTTGGTGCTGGAGGCGACGTTGGTGGTGGCAGTGGCCGCCGGTGTGTTTGGTCTTCCGGTCATCACGTATCTGGCTGCCGGCGGCAGCAGGATCCGACGTCCGAATCAGAGCGGGTGGTCAAGATCCTCGTCGAGAAATTCGGTATCACCTGAGTTTGGACATTTCGCTTAGTGCCCCGAGTTGGTCGCGAGTATGGGCGTCTCTCGGTCGACGCGCTGTGGCGTCACGATTGTCCCGCAGCGCTGAGCTGCGTGTTTGTCCAGCGCGGCCAGATGCTCCCCGGCGTCTCTGCCGCAGGTGGCGCTACGCGGACCTCGCGAGAACAACGCCAACCGGGTTCTCGCTCCCACCAAGATCCATCATTGGTGTCGAAATCTGTTGAGGAGCAACATGTTCCAAATAGCGAGACATTGCACAGCCCCAACAAGTGCTTCATTCCAGCTCCACAACGCCCCCGTTTAGTACCCCAAACGGGACGCACGAACGAATGAACTCGCAGGTCAGGCACTTGCGGCCATGCGGCAGCGCCGGAGGTGTCCAAACTCAGGTTTGGTCTTCCGGTCATCACGTATCTGGCTGCCGGCGGCAGCAGGATCCGACGTCCGAATCAGAGCGGGTGGTCAAGATCCTCGTCGAGAAATTCGGTATCAGCGATCAGTCGCTGGTATTGGTGCTCACGAGCGGCGACCCGGGTGGGCGCATCGCCATTCATATCAAGGCTCCGGGTTTCACTTGCTGAGGTAGCCGCCGTCGATGGGCAGCGCGATACCGGTCACGTTCTTAGAGGCGTCCGATGCGAGGTACAAGGCAGCCCACGCACAGTCCTCGGGGCTGACCAGCTGACCGAGGGGGTGCACACTTTTGGCCATCTCAAGGTGTTCGGGCGCCAGCTGCTGGAACGCTTCTGATTCGGAGCGCCCGAAGTTGGTGACCATCGCGCCAGGGCAAATGCAGTTGACCCGGATCCCGTGCCCGGCAACCTCGGCAGCCAGCGCCCGGGTCAGCTGGATCACCATCGCCTTGGTGGCACCGTAGACGACGCTGCCCCAGCCGACCAGACCTGCGACCGAGGCGGTGTTGACGATCACGCCCGCTTCGCCTTGACGTTTGAACTGCAGTACCGCTTCACGGCAGCCGTGAAACACGCCCTTGCCATTGACGGCCACCAACCGGTCGAAGTCGCCGTCGGTGTGTTCCTCGAGGGTGATCCCGATGCGTGGCGAGGCGATGCCGGCGTTGTTGTACATGATGTCGAGGCGACCGAACTCGCTGACGGCGGTGTCCACGGCGTGTGCCACGGCTGCCGCGTCGGCGACATCGCAGTTGATCGCAAGAGCTGTGCCGCCCTCCTCGGCGATCAGCCGGGCGGTCTCCTCGGCCCACGCCGGGCGCACGTCGGCACACACGACGCGGGCGCCGTGGCGCGCAAACAGGACGGCTGAGGCTCGCCCGACACCGGAGCCAGCGCCCGTGATCACTACGGATCTGTCCGTCAGGGCCGTGCCGCTCATGCGATGACGCCGCGGACGTAAGCGTCGATGGTGCCCGCGCAGGTGAGCTTGTCATCGCCACCGTGCTGTGTGCTGTACCGGGTGATGCTGTCGTGGATCACGCTAACGTTCGGGGTGGTGTAATCGACGCCAACCCGATCGCCGGTGATCACCCCACCCCATCGCCCCTGCAGCGCCACATCGAAGAACGCGAACCGGCCTTCGGCCTGACCCTCGCGCTGTTCGATCAGCACCTGGCCGCTATCGTCGAGGAGCAACGGAATCACCCACGGCATCGGCCGGTACCGCCCGTCGATGCCGGCCAGCGGCGCAGACAGTTCCGACATACCGTAGCCGCTCTGCACGTTGACCGGATCGATTCCGAAGAACTCGAGGATTTGTTCCTTGAAGTCAGGCGGCATGTCGGCGCCCTTGTTGCCGCCGCCGCCGGTGATTCTGGTGTCCGGGTGGAATTCTCCCGGGCGGATGCCGCGGGCGCGGGCGCGCTCGACGATCAACCAGTACTGCGCCCAGAATCCGCCGATCACCATCGGCTCGCGGCGGTACTCGATGAGCTTGTCGATCAGCTCGTCCAGTTTGGCCGCCATCTGGGTCTGGCGCGTCGCGGTGTCGCGTTCCAGGGCGGCGATCTCACTCGGCAGGGCGGTTCCAGCGGCCAGTTTCCGGTTCAGCGTCGCCATCCGGCTGACCCCCGCGAGACGCATCTGGTCCTCGGTCAGAAAGAACGTGGCATCGGGGCGACCGAACACCTCGGCGATGCGCCGGAAGTGGCTGGCGGCGCGGTGCGGACCGTACTTGGGGCCCAGCACAAACACGGCGCGATCCTGGTTCGGCTCCCCGTAGGTCCACCCCATCTGTTTGTCGAGAATGCCTAGGGAAAACTCGCGATCGGCGGCTGTGGCCGGCAGGAACGAGTTCTTGCCGGTGGTCCCGCTGGTGACGTAGACACAGTGGCCCTTGGCGTGTAGCCGGGCGATCCAGTCGTCCTGGTCGCTCACACCGTCGACGTCGACGCCCTCGACCCGGTCGGACGACAGCGTGTCCAGCCACTGGTTCATCAGGTTCCAGCGGCCGTTGTCGATGAAGGACTCGGGGTAGGACTTGTAGTTGGAGTGCGCGAACAGCAGCGGGATGAGGTCGGATAGCGACTCGAAGTGTTTGATGCCCAAGTCGTCGGCCAGCCGCGCGAGCACGGGGATTCGTTCGCGCTGCTCGGCGAAGCGCTCGTTGGCCGCGGCCAGCCACAGGGGTTGCAGTTCGGCCCCCGGCACCTCGAAATAGCGGGGATCGTCGGCGTAAGCAAGGAGTTGTTCGCTGGCGGTCGTCATCGTGGTGTGGAGCTCCTTTAGGGAAGTGGTGACCAGGAGGTGGTTCGCAGCATGCGACCTGAACCGTGCACGCCAGCGGGCACGGTGGGAGTCAGTGAACCCGACCAGTCGCGCCAACCCGTGTCGGTTCCGAACGCGACCGTCCAACGGTCGGAGTCGGCGGCGATCCGATAGAGGACCCGCGCCTGGCGATCGCCGCCCCACGCTGGTTGGAAAGCCGCCGTGACAGCCAAGATGTCGTCGGCCTCGCCCGACCGTGATGCCGCCACCGCCAGTGTGGAAGCGACGGCGGGACCACTGATCGTGTCCTCGCGGTACAGCGATACGGGATGGTCAGCTGGCTGGGTGGGGACTCCGATCAGATCGAGCTCATGCAGCGGCGACCAGTCGGTCGACACGAGCAGCGAGCTCGTGAGCGTGTACCGAAGCGCCGCCAATCGGGTCGACAGCTCGCTGAGGTCGCCGTAGCGCACCCGCTCGACAAGCCGGTCCCAAGCGGCGCCGTCGCGCACCGCCGTGATCGTGACGATGTGATAGGCGTCCCCCGAGCCGTGAGTGGCGTGGAGGAACCACAGCATGCGGGTGTCGTCGTCGGCGACGGCCGGCAGATATTCGTCGCGCATCGCGTCCTCGTAGGCGAACTCGTGCTCGCCCATCACGACATGGATGTCGTGTACGAACAGCATCGGCTGTCTCCCTTCACGTTTGGCCTCACGGGGCGAAGTAGCCGCCGGCATGTGGCGCCAGCGTCAGGTTGTTGATGAGACCCGGTTGGGCTCGACATATCGTCGGAACGGCATTGAGCAACAGCGTCGCGACAGCCAGTGAGACCGCCCGACCGCCGTCCTCGTGGGTCGCCAGGACTATTTCTGAGTCCACCGTCGGGTCACCGTCGATGTGCAATACCCACCGGCTGTCGCCAGCGAGCCATTGCGGCGCCACCTGATCGCTGATGCGCCAGATCAGCTCGAACGCAATCACCGTGCGGCCGTGCAGGATCCCGTCGAAGTGTAGCTTCATCGCCGCGACGGTCCCGGCCTCGATGGTGCCCGCCGCGATCTCGATGTTCTGGTCGGTTACCGCGGCCTCGCGGTGGTAGCGCACCTCGTCAAGCTGCACGTTGAGCGCGTCGGCCAGCATGCGCATCGACAGGTAGAACGGTGATTGGTAGACCTGGCTGAGGTGGGCGTCGACCACCGAGGGTGCGTCAGGCGGTTGCCCGAAGCCCAGCGCGTCGCGCACCATGTGGATTGACGTGTAGCGGCTCATGTCGACGACCTCGCTGACACGCAGCGAGTCAATACGGCGGCAGAGCCGGGTTAGCTGCATCGGCCAGAGGTCCATCGCGAAGCCGGGGTTGATGCCGACATGGAAGAACGATGATTTCCCGTCGGCGCACGCCTGGGTCAGGCGGTCATAGGCGTGCGGGCCGGCCCCGGGCAAGTGGAAGTCCGGGGCGAGGTAGGCAAGATCCTCGACGGCGCTGGACACCACGTTCTTTCCTGATGCCAGTAGCCGACAGATGTCGTCGAGGGCGTTGTTGCCACCTTCAAGCGTTCCGCCCAGTGGTGAATAGCAGACGCAGTCGGCGTCGAGGGCCAGGATGGCGTCGACGTCGTCTGTTGCGCGCACGCCCGTCGGCCCGATCCCGAGGAGGTCTCCGGCGTCGATGCCGACCTTGTCCGGGTTGTAGACCCGTACGCCGACGAGGTTGAAGTCGGGGCGCTCCATGATGGTGCGCAGAGCATGAGTACCGACGTTGCCGGTTCCCCATTGGATGACGTCGTAGGACGTCGGCTCCTTGGTCAGTGAATCGGTGACCATGACACGGTCCGAATCAGGCGCGAGGTCCAGGTGTCGCGCAATGTGAGGGCTTCTGCCATCCACTGACCGGGTTCGAAGGCGCTGCGGGGTGGCTCCATCATCAGCAGGCCCGCACCTGCGGCGGCACTGCCGATGTGGCTGATCATCAGGTTCTCTGGGACGGTGCCGCCGCCCGCAACGGTTTCCAGACCCGCCCAGATCCGGATGGGTATGCCCTCCACGTCGATCATTTTCATGAAGAAGTCGCCCATGGCCTTCTCGTAGGTGCGTTGCATGCCCGGACGTGGCGGGACAGTGTCGTGCATGTACATCTCGGTGCGTCCCGTTTCGACGGGCACGTCGGGGATGTCGGCCAGGTCGACGGTCAGCGTGCTGAAGGCGAGGCTTTTGACCAGGCGGGTCGTGACGAGCGTGCCGGCGTCTTCTAGCGCCCGGTATTCGTCGCGCAGGTCCCCCGATCGCACGCGTTCGGTCAATCGCACGAAGGCGTCGGGATCTGACACCGCTGTCAACGTGATCAGCTCGGGGTACGAGATCGCCCCGGCCATCGATCGGGCGCACCACGCCAATCGGATGCCATCTTGGCGCGCCAGTGCCGGGGCCCATCGGTCGCGGAGCAGGGTTTCGTACTGCTCACCGTTGCCGCCCGGCACGGAGTGGATCTCGTGAATGAAGAGCATTGCTGGGTGTCCTTGTCGCTACGCGGTGCTGTCAGGGCTTGGCCAGGATGGACTTCAACTCGACGTACTCGTCGAGCCCTTCGGGTCCGCCCTCACGCCCGATCCCGCTGTCCTTGAAGCCGCCCCCGGGGGCGGTGAAGTCCAGCAGGTACTGGTTGATTCCCAGTGAGCCGGTGCGCACTCGTGCCGCGACGTTCATGCCTTGGTCGACATCGCGTGTCCACACCGAGCCGGCCAGGCCGTAGCGCGTGTCGTTGGCAATACGAACGGCATCGTCGATGTCATCGAACGGAATCACCGACAGCACGGGGCCGAAGATCTCCTCCTGCGCGATGCGCATCCGGTTGTCGACGTCGGCGAAGACGGTGGGCTGGACGAACCAGCCCTTCTCGAGACCCTTCGGCATTCCCGTGCCTCCCACGACAAGCCGAGCACCCTCCTCTTGACCGGCCGCGATGTACTTCTCGACGCGCTCCTGCTGACGTTTGGCGACCAGCGGCCCGATCTCGGTCTGCGGATCGGTGGGATCGCCGACCCGCAGTGAACCGGTCAGCTCGCCGACGGCCTCGACGACGGCGTCGTAGTTGGTACGCGAGGCCAGGATCCTGGTCTGGGCGACACAGGTCTGGCCGCTGTTCATGAACGACGCGATCCGCAACCCCTCGGCCATGGCCGGCAGGTCGGCGTCATCGAGCACGATCGCCGCCGACTTGCCACCGAGTTCTAGAGTGACCCGCTTGAGCTGCTGACCACACAGCATCGCAACTCGCCGGCCGGCCTCGACGGAGCCGGTGAAGGACACCTTGTCGACACCGGGGTGGCCCACCAGGTGCTCGCCGACTTCACGGCCGGCCGGCAGGATGCTGACCACACCCGTGGGCAGGGCGATCGAATCGATGATCTCGGCCAGCAGCAGCGCGTCGATCGGCGTCTCGGGCGCCGGTTTGAGCACCACGGTGCAGCCAGCCAACAGGGCGGGCACCAGCTTCGCCACGAGGGCCAGCTGCGGAATGTTCCACGGCACGATCCCGGCGACCACGCCGACGGGTTCACGCCGCACCACCGTGTTGCCCAGCAGACCGCTGCGCCCCTCTTCCCACGGATGCCGCCCGGCGAGGTCCACGAGGGCGTTGATGAGCATCCCCACTGGGAAGGCCTGACCGTATTGACTGAAGACGGCCGGCGCACCCATCTCCGCGGTGATCAGCTCGGCCATCTCTTGAATGTGGGGCTCGTAGGCCTGTGCCAGCGCGGTGAGGTACTTCGCGCGCTCGGCCACGGTCAGCTGCGGCCACTCGCCGTGGTCGAACGCTGCCCTGGCTGCGGTGACCGCTCGATCGACGTCGGCAACGCTCGCCTCTGGTGTGCTGCCGACGAACTCTTCCCGATGGGGGGAGATCACCTCGATGGTGTTGTTGCCAATGGGCTCGACCCACTCGCCACCGACGTAAAGCCGTTCGTATGTCCGCAAACCCTTGCCTCCCTCAACACTGAGCAAGCTAGAGTATTGCAGACATTCTACATTTTAGGGAGAGACGTTGGCATTCGCTCCGGCGACGACCCTCAAGGAGGTTCCGCTTGCCCCGAAGCTTCCACAAGTTCGGCGGCACCAACGCCGCTACCGGCCGTGCCAGCGACCACCCCGTCTCATCGGCAAGCAAGAACAGGAGTTCCAGAAGTGACTTCGACGAGTCTGACCGGCGTCTACTACGACCCCTACGACGCCGACATCAACGCCGACCCGTATCCGGTGTTTCGCCGGCTCCGGGAAGAGGCCCCGCTCTACTACAACGAGAAGTACGACTTCTACGCGGTCAGCCGCTCCGACGACGTCGAGCGCGGGCTGACCGACAAGGACGCATTCAGCTCAGCGCGCAGCAGCGTGCTGGAGATGATCAAGGCCAACTTCCAGATGCCGTCGGGGGTGTTCATCTTCGAGGATCCGCCGCTGCACACGATTCACCGACGGTTGATGAACGGGGTGTTCACGCCGAAGAAGATGCTCGCCATCGAGCCGGAGGTGCGCAGTTACTGTGCCCGCACGCTGGACCCATTGGTGGGCAGCGGAGGTTTCGACTTCGTGCGTGACCTGGGTGCTGAGCTTCCGATGCGGGTCATCGGCATGCTTCTCGGCATCCCCGAGGCTGAGCAGGAACGTGTCCGCGACTATGTCGACGCGCACATGCGCACCGAAGCCGGGCAACCAAATGGGGACGCGGGCAACACCTTGCGGGGCGAATTCTTCGGCGACTATGTCGACTGGCGCGCCAACAACCTGTCCGATGACCTGATGACCGACCTGCTGACCGTAGAGTTCACCGACGAGGACGGCACCCATCGCCGCCTGCGGCGCGACGAGGTCCTGACGTATCTGAATATCCTTGCCGGCGCGGGCAACGAGACCACCACCAAGCTGATCGGATGGACAGGTAAGACCCTGGCCGACCACCCGGATCAGCGTCGCGAGCTCGTCGCCAACCCCGCCCTGATTCCCAACGCCATCGAGGAAATCCTGCGCTTCCAGCCGCCGGGGCCACACGTCGCACGCTACGTCACCACCGACAGCGAGTTCCAGGGTCAGACCGTGCCCGCCGGCAGCGCGCTGCTGTGCCTGGTGGGTTCGGCCAATCGCGACGACCGCCGCCACCCCGACGGTGAGTCCTTCGACATCCACCGGTCGAACATCAAGCTCTTGACCTTCGGATTCGGCACCCACTTCTGCCTGGGCGCTGCGCTTGCGCGGCTTGAAGGTCGTGTCGCACTCGAAGAGGTGCTCAAGCGATTCCCCACGTGGGAGGTCGACCTGTCCCGCGCCAAGATGGGCTTTACCTCGACCGTGCACGGCTGGGAGAGCCTCCCTGTCACAACCGCCTAGTGCCGCACGGTGGCCCCGCGGGCGTCGGCGTGCCCGCCGGAGTTTAACCCCGTCCCGTCACCGATGCTCGGCGCTCCGCACCAGTGCTGACCCAAACATCCAGCAGCAGTGAGCTTTAGGAGAGCAATGAATCCGTTGAGGGTGATCCAGGTGGCCACTGGGGCGGTGGGTACGCACAGCTTGCGAACGATTCTTGGCCGGCAGGACATGGAACTCGTTGGCCTCCTGGTTTTCAGCCCAGATAAGGCTGGCAGGGACGCGGGAGACTTCGTCGGTAGCGAACCTGTCGGCGTTCGAGCTACCGTCAACTTCGACGAGATCCTCGCCATGGATGCTGATGTGGTTTCCTTCAATGCGCTGGGTGACACCTTGGATCCGGCGGCGGCATTCGATCAGATTTGTCGCCTGCTGGAGTCGGGGAAGAATGTGTGCTCGACGGCATTGAGTGCCCTTGTCTATCCAAAGATCGCGGATCGTCATGCGATGAGTCAACGCTTGGAGGCCGCGTGCAAAAAGGGTGGCGTCTCGTTCCACGCCACCGGAGTCAATCCGGGATTCATGATGGAGGTGTGGCCGATCGTCCTGGCACGACTGGTTCGCCACATCGACACCATCTACCTGACCGAGATGGTCGACATGTCGCGCTACACGTCCGAACAGGTCCTGCTCACGCTCGGCTACGGCAAGAAACCCGAGGAGATGAGTTTCGAACTGCCGGACGAGCATACGCGCGAATTGGCCTACTTCGGATCCATACTGATGTTGGCCGACGCGACCGGGCTCGAGATCGACGATGTCACCATGTCGTGGGAGGGCTTTCCCACTGATAAGACCATCGTCACCCCCGTATGTACCGTCGAACCCGGTGGTGTCAGCGCCGTGCGCGTCAGGGTGCGAGCCTTCAAGGACGGCAAATTGCGGGTCGAGAGCCAGATGCTCTGGACGCTCGGCAAAGACGCGGCGCCGGCCGACTGGCCCTACGGGGACGGGTCCTGGAGCATCAAAATAGAGGGCGATCCGTGCATCGAAACACGCATCGACACCAGCACCAGCTACGACGCTCGACAACCCGACGTGCTCATGACCGGGGCGCACGCAGTGAATGCGATACCGTCGGTCGTCGCAGGTTCCGTTGGCGTTCTGACACACCTGGACCTGCCGATGTTCAGCGGCACCTTCTCGGCATGACCAAGATTAACCGCGCCAATCGCCATGTGCCTCACCGTCTTTCGGTCCTTGACGGCGAATCCGGCCTCGGCACCCACAGTGCGGGGTTGGGAGAACCTGCCCGTTACCACCGGCTAGTGCTGTCGTGGCCATCATGAATCTTCCCAGCGCCGGGGACTTCGGCGGCCGGTGCCTGCTTGGCGAGTGCAGTCTCGATGCCGAGCTGCTGATGCCGACGAGCACCTTCCACGGGCTCCAGAAGGCCGGGTCATACCTCTTCGGGTCGTGGCGCGACGCTGCCGGGAACCTGCGGCGCGCCATTCGGGCGGTGTTCAACGATTCCTCACCGGTGCGGCACTTGTTCGCCGCGGCACCCGGCGGTCAGCTACAGACTGTCGAAATCGGCGAGCACCAGCTGTGGAATGGCCCGATCTCCTTCAGTCGAGCAGATCCTTCGGTGTCGTTTCGCAGCGTCGAATCGAGCCCGGCCCAGGCGTTTGCGTTCGAGCACCGGCCCGACTGGTGCTCGTGGACTGACGGTAATCTCCTCGACGTGGCCGGCCCTGCGGTCGGACCCGGCAATCAGTGGTTCAACACCTGGCCGGGCGGGGCCTGCCTGGCCGTCACGGCCAAGTACCGAACCAGCGGGACATTCCTGGGCGAGCCCGTCGAGGGATTCGTCGGTCACGAGATCCACTACTTCCCGGCCGGCGCCAACTGGATCGTGAGCCCCTACGGGCGAGGTCGTGAATTCTGCTGGCAGCACATCGCCAACGAATACGACGACGGGTCGCTCGTTCAAGCGAGCTTCGCCTTCGGCGCCGACGGCTGGGGATTCGCCATGGTCCACGACGAGTCCGGCACCTTCCACAGCACAACGGACGTCACCGCCACGGCGACAGTGCGACCCAACGGCTACCCCGAGACGGTGAATTACCGTTTCCTCGATCAGTCTTGGACGTGGCGAATCGACCCTCAGGGTGAACGGCCAATCCTCATGCCCGGGATCCCCATCGGTGCGGATGGCACCTGTCAACGCGACGGCGACCCTAGAACCATTCGTTACAGTCTCGGCAATAGCGATTGGTGGACCGACGGCCGCGCGCAACCGATCATCCGCTGACGGCGCGCCGGGCGCGGGTTCGACCCAGTGACCGACACGCGAGGCGCCGCGGCCGGTTGTGCCTCCCCGAACCACGTCCGGTGGAGCGATGCGGCGTAGAGTGCCGCGCGCCGCCAGCGGTCCCGACCAAAGCCCGAGCGCACGCGTGGTTTGTGGTGTCGCACCAAAGCAACGTCGTCATCCCCGACGCCGACGAGTCCTGCGCGGTTGGCTAAGCCGTCGGCTGTGCCGTCTCACGATTGGCGAACACGGCCTGCAGCAGATGCAGACACTCGGCCTGCATGGCGTCGTGGGCGGCGACAGCGCGCTCAGGATCGTGGTCTCGAATCGCCTCGATCACGGCAAGGGTGCCGACCCGGCTGGGCTCCAGCGTCGCCGGCACGACATCAAAGATCGTGTCGATTGCCATCATGCGGATTCGACGCAGCGTGCGGGCTACCGGCGGAGCGCTGGCAGCCTCAAAGACCACGTCCAGGTAGGCGTCGCACAAAGTCCAGATCGACGCCGCATCCTTGGTGGCGCTCAAATCTGCAGCGATATCGGCCAATTGGGCGTCCTGTTGAGGTGTCAGTCGTTGGGCGGCTCTGCGTGCCATGAGACTGAAAATCAGATCCCAGACTTCGGCGTTGTCGGCGATCGACGATTCAATCGGCAGCACCCGGCCGCCGCGTTGCATTTCCATCGAGACCCAGCCCTCTTGTTCGAGTATGACGAGGGCCTCTCGGACCGGCACCCGACTCACCCCTAGACGCGCGCCGATCTCTTCCTGGGTGAGCCGTTCACCAGGCCCAATGAGTCCAGCGACGATCTCGCGCCGGAGGCGATCGGCGACCAGTTCGCCGCTACTGCGCCGCTCCAGGCGCCCCTGCGCGGGTTGGCTCATCTGCGTCGCCCCTTTCCACTCGCCGAATCCCCGGTACCCCGCTCAGACCGCAGACTGTCTGCAACATTATCCGCGCTCATTACTACCGTGCCTTCGTCGGCGGCTCCAGTTCATCGCTGGAAGTGATCCGCCCCTTGCCCATCGCGACTCGACGTGCTTACATTCTGCGGTAGTGCAGACATTCTGCAAAATGATACGAGGGAGTTGGGGCCGATGCACCTCGAAATCGGTAGCTTCCGCGGACCACGGTCCATCGAGAACCTCAAGCGCGGGTCAGCTCAGTGAGCGAAGTCGACGATCCCGTCGCCGCAAGTCCGCTCGACGAGAATCCGGAGCGACGCAGCGCCGCCTATCGCGCGATGCGAGCTGAGGGGTCGGTGGTGCCGTTTCCTGGTCTGGAAAACATTCTCGCCGCGGTTACCTACGAGACGGTGTCGGCCGGGCTGAGTTCGGTCGAGGACTTTGGCGGCAGTGCAGGGCAGGAGGCGCTTCCCGAAGAGGACAAGATCATCGCCGCAATCGCCGAGCCTCGCCATGGCAAGGTCCGCAAGATCATCAACTCGGTCGTCGCCTTCCACAAGAGCCAAAAGATCGAGCCTTACCTGCATGAGCTCGCCGGGCGCCTTGTGGACAACCTCGTCGCCGAAGCAACAGCTGCGGGTCCGGCGGGCGCAGATCTCGTCGCCCATCTCGCGCAACCGATCCCGCCGGCCGCGATAGCCCGGTTGTTGGGATTCCCTGAATCCGACGCGCCGGAGTTCATCAGGTGGATCCAGGAGAGTGGACGTGCCTTTGAGCAAGCTGCGGCCTCAGGCCAAAGCATCGCCATCGCCGATAGCAACCCGCAGATGCGTGACCACGTCGACGCTCGCATCGCAGAGCGGCTCACGCTTCCGCCCGAGGAGTGGCCGATGGACGCGCTGAGTCGCTTCCTGACCACAGAAGTGGAAGGCGAGCGACTCGACCCGCGCAGCATCAGAGCCCAGATCATGTTCATTATCGGTGCGGGCAGCGATACGACGCGCAACGCGATAGGCAACCTGTTCTACCGCCTCGGCTGCGACGCGCAGGCCTACGCTGCGTTACGGGCGGACCCCTCGCTCGTCGACGCCGCGGTCGAGGAAGCGCTGCGGATGGACGCTCCCGCACAATTCATGGTGCGTACCTGTCGGCGGGAGACCAAGTTGGGCGACCGGCAAGTCGAACCGGGCCAGACTGTATTCATGTGCATCGGCGCCGCCAACCGCGACGAGTCGGTGCACGACGACCCAGACTCCTTCCGCGTCGATCGTGGCTCACGAGAACATCTGGCGTTCGGCTCGGGCCGCCACATCTGCCCGGGCGCGGGTCTGGCCCGCATGGAGATCCGAATTGCGCTGCGCATCTTCATGAGTCGGGTTATCCGGTTCCATCTCGCCGACCCGGTGTTTCACGCCATGCCGACAGCGATGCTGTTGGGCCCGCGCGCGCTGCACATCGTCATCGACGAGCAGACCCCCGCATAAATCAGCTGACAGAGGAGACCCACAATGGCAACGTTGCCGACCAGTTCCGAGGTGCTCGACTACATCGACGAGTTGAAGAACTGGGGGCGGTGGGGTCCCGACGATCAGCGCGGCACCTTGAACCTGATCAAGCCCGAACATCGGGTGGCGGCCGCGCGGCTGGTGACCGAAGGTCGGACGGTTTCGTGCGCTCGCGATCTTGTCACCGCCTATGGGCACCCCGACAACAGTGCGCAGATGTACTACGTCGCCAGCGGCGAAGGGGCCGTGCATCGGGAGGAGTCGGTCCCGCCGACCGCGCTCGGCTTCGGCGATCTCGGCTCGGCGGTGGAGTTCGTCGGCCTGGTATTTCACGGTATCAACGTCACCCACATCGACGCCCTGGCTCATCTGTTTTGGAAGGGCCGCCTCTACAACGACCGCCCGGCTGGGCTGGTGACCTCCGAGCACGGGGCGCTGTGGGCGTCGGTGGGCCAGATGAGCGACGGCATCGTGGGCCGCGGCGTCCTGATGGACGTGCCGACCGCCGAGGGCGTCGACGCGCTGGAACCCGGACGCGCCGTCACTCCCGACGATCTAGAGGCCACCGCCGCCAAACAAGGCGTCACCGTGGGACCAGGCGACATTGTGTTGCTGCGCACCGGCCGCTGGAATCAGGGCAGCACCGCATCGGGTTCGACGACCGAATACAAAGACGCCCACGACCACGCCCGGTGGGGCCAGGTGGCGGGCTGGCATCAGGCGTGCTTGCCGTGGCTGCGCGAGCGCGACGTCAGCATCATCGGCTGCGACGGACCGCAGGAGGCGATCCCGCCGACCTATCCCGACGCCCTGGGCGCCTCGGTGCACGTGTGCGCGCTGAACTCGATGGGAATGCCGTTGATCGACAACTGCGACCTCGAGCAGCTCAGCGCGGTATGTGCGGAGCTGCGGCGCTGGGAATTCCAGTTCGTGATCAGCCCGCTGCGCATCGTCGGAGGATCGGGATCGCCCGTTAATCCAGTGGCAGTGTTCTGATGGCGCTACCCGAGGGAGCCGTGGAGTGGGTCGAGCAACGGTGCGGCGGGCGCGTCGTCGACATCGAGCAGCAAGTCCGCTGGCGGCCGCACCATTTCCTGACGGTTGAAAGATCCGACGACACGCTGCGAGTGCTCGCCAGGTCGGAGCGACAGGCCGTGGCCGGCGGCTCTAAATTCCAGCAGCACTTCGACCTCGCCCACGAGGCCCGCGTGCTCGAAGCGCTACAGGGACATGGGCTCAAGGTTCCCAAGTTCTATGGGTTCAACGACGAGCATCGCTTCATCCTCATGGAGCAGCGTCGACGGCACCAACGAACTCAAGGATGCACCCGACGACGAAACCCGCGAACGGGTGATGGACGAGTACATCGAACAACTCGTCAGCCTGCACCGACTCGACCTCGAGTCCATGACGCTCTCGGGCCTGAAGATCCCCGCGAATCCGGAGGAGACCGCGTTCGGCGCCAAGTTCGGATACCTCGAGGAAGACTGGGCCGTGTGGAGACAACATTTGCGCCCGGAGCCGTTGCTGGAGCTCGGGCTGTGGTGGCTGCACGCCAACGTCCCGCGGGGTGAGCGACGGGTCAGCTTCGTCCAAGGCGACACCGGCCCCGGGCAGTTCATGTTCGCCGACGGGCACCTGACCGCGCTGATCGACTGGGAGCTGTCCCATGTCGGCGACCCGATGCTTGATCTCGGCGTGATCCGAATGCGCAACCTGCTCTACCCGACGGGCTCGCTGCGTCGGCCGATCGCGTACTACGAGGAAGTCAGCGGCCGTCCGCTCGACTGGCAGGCGCTGTGCTTCTACACGGTGATGTCGATGCTGCTGACACCCATCGGGGTGTCCCCGATCATGCAGCATCCCGTCGGCCCATATCGAGCCGGCATTTCCGGCCTTCGGATGGAACGCGACTCTGCGTCGCGGCCTGACCGACGCGCTCGCGGAGGCGATCGGCGTCGAGATCGAGCCCCCCGAGTTGCCCGAACCGGCTGCGCGCCCGTGGCCCGGGCTGGTCGATTACCTGGTGGAATACCTCGACGTCAAGTGCGCGCCCATCGAGACCGACGATGCCGGACGGTTCGAGATCTCCGCCGCAACCTCGATCGCGCGTGCCGTACAACTCGAATCCGCCGTTGGCGCGGCACTTCTCGACGACGACCTACAGGACATGGGCAAGCTATTGGGCAGCCGTCCCACCGACCGTGAAGACGGGCTCGCACGCCTGAACCAGCTGGTTGCCGACGGGCCTGCGCGCCGGCTCGCGGACCTCGTCTGGCTGTTTGCCCGCACCGAGCGGCGCCAGGAATATCTGCACAAACCGATGATGATTGCGCAAGACTCCGGCGATTTCGAACCACTCGCACCCCGAAAGGTCGCACGATGACCACTAACGCGGCCGCCGAAGGTGACACCGACCCATTCGAACTGCCCGACACGCTGCAGCTGGGGCCTCCGGTGGACCCGTTTCCCTACGTGGCTGAAGCCCGGCGGCGCAACGCAGTCCAGCGTGCCTGGCCGCTGCCCGTGGATACCGCCCTGGGCCCCGAAGGCATGATGGGCGACGACGCCGACATCAACGCATTCAGCGTGCTCGGCTACGACGAGCTGGCAACGGTCTTCCGCGACGGCGAAACCTACTCGTCGGCGCTGATCGGCGAGGCGATCGGCCCGCTATTGGCGCATACCATTGTGGCGATGGACGGGGCCGAGCACCGCGTCCATCGTGCGCTGGTGGCGCCGGCGTTCCGGCCCAAGTCCATCTCGCGCTGGGAGCAGCAATTCGTTACCCCCGTCGCCCACGAACTTCTCGATTCCTTCGCGGGCTTGGGACAGGTCGATCTGGTCCGGCGCTTCACCTTCGCCCTGCCGGTGCGCGTCATCGCCCAGATCTTCGGCGTGCCAAAAGAAGACGCGCCGAAATTCCAACGCTGGTCGATCGAGATGATCAGTATCCCGCTGGATTGGGACCGGGGGATGGCCGCGTTCGAGGCGCTGCGAGGGTATTTCGGCGAGCAGATCGAACAACGGCGCCGCGATCCGCAGGATGATCTGATCACCGAGCTCGCCGAGGCTGAGGTCGACGGGCAGAAGCTCACCGACGAAGAGATTTTCGCCTTCCTGCGGCTGCTGTTGCCGGCCGGCGTCGAGACAACCTACCGGTCGCTGGGCAATCTGCTGTTCGCTTTGTTAACCCACCCGGACCAACTCGACGAGGTCCGCAGCAACCCCGCTCTGATTGGCCCCGCGATCGAGGAGGGCCTGCGATGGGAACCGCCGATCTTCCACACTGGCCGCATCAGTACCCGGCCCAGCCGGCTCGGCGGCGTCGACATTCCTGCCGGATCATTGGTGAACCTGTTTGTCGGGTCGGCCAATCGCGACGAGCGGGTCTTTCCCGAGCCGGACATGTTCGACGTGCACCGAAACCCTAACCATCAGATCGCGTTCGCCGTCGGCGCGCACGCCTGCCTGGGCATGCATCTGGCCCGCATGGAGAATCGGGTCGCACTCGAGGCCATCCTGCAGCGCCTGCCCGATCTAAGGCTGGATCCTGAATGCGCCAGCCCCGACGATCGTCGGCATGCCGTTGCGTTCACCCGACACGCTGCCGGTGCTGTTCACGCCGACCAGCTGACCCGAGCGCCGATCGCTCGCCTGCCCGGCAATGCGGATCAGATATTGAGGTAGACGTTCTTATAGGTGAGGAATTCCTCAAGACCAAGCCGGCTACCCTGCCTGCCGTAGCCGCTTTGCTTGACGCCACCAAACGGTGACGCCGGCGATACCGGCCCCGGCCCGGTGCTGTTGATGTGCACCGTCCCGGCCCGCAGCGAGTCGACCAGCCGCCGCGCCCGGTTCATGTCGCTGGTCTGAGCGTAGGCCGCTAGACCATAGCTCGTGCCGTTGGCCAGGGCTACTGCTTCGTCTTCGTCGTCGAATGGGATCACGCACAGCACCGGCCCGAAGATCTCGGTCTGCGCGATCGCGGAGTCGTTGTGGACGTCGATCAGCATTGTCGGTTCAACGAAGAACCCGTCGGCCAGCTCGCCACCCATACGGTGGCCGCCCATTAAAACGTGTCCGGCCACCGACGTCTCCGCCTCGTTGATCATGCCGAGGATTCGGTTGGCCGCCGCCTCGCTCATCACCGGGCCCATCGTCACCCCCGGTTCGAACGGGCCTCCCACCACCACTTTGCGCACGATGTCGGCCACCCCCTCGACGACCCGGTCATAGACGCCACGCTGAACGAGCATGCGGGTCGGCATCGAACAGCCTTGTCCCGCATTGAAAGTGAACCGGGCTGACAGAGGGATGACGGCGTCGATGTCCGCATCGTCGAAGACGATGTTGGCGGACTTGCCACCGAGCTCGAGGACCATCGGTTTCAGCGTCAAGGCGGCGGCTTCTTGCAGCCTGCGAGCGGTGGCGGTGCCCCCGGTGAAGCTGATCTTGTCCACGCCTGGGTGGGTGACCAGCGCGTTGCCGACCGCAGGTCCGCCGTGGATCACATTGACCACTCCCGGAGGTATCCCGGCTTCCTGACACAGGCGCGCGAACGTCACCGAGGAGAACGGCGCGACTTCTGGGGTTTTGATCACCAGACAGCAGCCGGCCGCCAGCGCGGGAGCGCCGGCCATCCCGCAGAACCCGATCGGTCCGTTGGAGGCAACGAACAGCCCGACGACGCCGACCGGTTCGGGCACAGTGAAGTCGATGCCCGGGAACGGGAAGGGCTTGATGTACTCCCCGCTGATCTTGTCGGCCCATCCGGCGTAATAGCGGAACCACAACGCCGGATACCACCCACCGTGCTCAGAGAACGGCTGGCCGCCTTCCAGCGAGCAGATCATTCCGATGTCTCTGCCGTGCTCCTCAAGCAAATTTGCCACCCGAATCAGGGCGTCGCGCCGGGCATCCGGGGACCATCGCCGCCACTGCTCGAACGCGCCACGGGCCGCAGCGACCGCTTCGTCGACCTCCTCCACCGACGCGACGGGGAAGGCCTTGCTGACCTTGCCGGTCGCCGGGTTAATGTGGTCGAGCCCACCACCGCGGGATCCGGTGACCCGCCGATCGCCGAGAATCAGTGCACTCTCCAGCACCGCTGTCCGGTCGTCGCTCACGCGTCCTCCTCTGCACGTCGCAGCTTGCCGGTCAGCACTCGTCCACCAACCATTTAACGAAGCGGTGCAAGGCAAAGAACCCGTCATGCGGGTAGCCCGCAGCCACGTTGATGACCTCGCCCAGTGGTACAAGGCGTTGCATTCCGCGCGCGGCCAGCGCGTCGCGCAGCTCGGCGGCTCGCGACGGCGGAAAAATCCCGACGGTCTGGGTCGCGACATTCACGTGTCGCAGCGCGTCGTGCAGCGACGCGACACGCACCACGTTGACCGTCTTGGCCGACGGGTGAAAACCCACCGGATCATCGGACAGGATCGCCAGACCAGTTCCGTCGGCGCTACCAAACACGTCATATGCCGGCGACATCGACCGCAGTACCTCGACTTCGGCTCGCACGTCGGCGCTCAGCAGAGTCGGCACGACGGCATCGGCCAACTCACGCTCGACACCGAGTTCGTGCACCAGCAGCTCACACCAGCGCGTAAGGGTGTCGTGGTCGCCTTCAGCGTAGACGAATCGGCTCGCCGCACAGACCTCCTGGTTGAACAGACTGGCGTCGCATGCCGCGGCCGCAGCAGAGCTGCGCATCGCCTCCTCAGAGGCCAGCGCCTCCCGTCCGAGCAGTGAGATTGAGACTTTCGGGTCGAACGAGACCAGGTCGAAGCCCGGCCCGACATATTGCAGCGCGGAACGGATCGCGGCATCCCCGCCCCAGGCGACGAGCCGATCAAAGTACTGCGCACGAAACAGCGCGCTTTCCACCTGGGGGTCTCCCCCGCGCCAGTAGACACACGAGAACGACTGTGTCACTGGGTGTCCGGGTCCCACCTCGGCCATCGTGCGCAAGATCGCGGTACCCGTGAGGAGGTCGTTGGACGGGAGCTTGAGCAGATGCACGCCCTTGGTCAGTGCCCCGCGCACGATCGAGGCGGCCGTGACGCCCGGCGCATTGCCCGCCATGATGTGCACCAGCCGGGGCGGAAAAGCTCGGATCCGGCGTGGCTTGCCGGCGAGGTCGGGCACCACCTTCCACCCATCGAGCACCTCGCGCCCCACTTCGTGATCGACCTGAAACCACAATGACTCCGGGTCAAATGCCTGTCGGAGCCCCCGGTAGCCCTGGGCAAGAATGCGGGGCCCCAACGCACTGAAGGCGGCACTTGCGTCGAGCGCATGCTGCAGATGCGGGTTGGTCTCGAGGTCCATGCGCTGCCCGACCGCCGCGAGGAAGTCAATGATCTCCGCGAGGGGCACATCAAATGCCGGTCCGGCCTGCGTGCGCGGCCAGACGAGCTCATCGAGGTCGAGCGCTGGGGTAGTGAAGCCGCTGTGTTCGACCTCACTGCCTGGGCGGGGTGCGCGCAATTCACCACGAATGAAATGCGGCACCGCTGTGGGCGTCGTTGTGGTCACGAACATCACTCCCGACTCATGAGATTGATCGACACGCACACTATGCAGAATGTCTGCATAATTGGTACGTTACGCGGATCAGCCGACGCGGGGCAAGCGAGCTGGGACTGGAAGGCAGGAGTGCACGATGAAGTGCCAGGCGGCGATTCTGCGGGGCGTGGGTAAGGACTGGGAAGTCTGCGAGATCCAACTCGATGAGCCTCACCGTGGCGAGGCTCTGGTGCGCATGGTCACCGCGGGCATCTGCCACACCGACGACCACTTCGCCACCGGCGACGCAGTGCCATCCCCCGAGCTCGTCGAGGTGATGCGCGCCGCCGGTATGACCGCGCCGGACTGGTTTCCCTTGATCGGTGGGCACGAGGGGGCCGGCGTCGTAGAAGCAGTCGGGCCCGGCGTGATCAGCCTAAAACCCGGCGATCACGTCGGGATGTCGTTCATCGCGGCGTGCGGCAAATGTCGGTGGTGTGTCAGTGGCCAGAGCTACATCTGCGATGTCGGGGCCACCCTGTTCGCTAAGGAAATGGTCACCGACGGAACGGTGCGCCGCCACATCGGCGACGAGGCTCTGATGGCCACCACCCAGCTGGGAACGTTTTCCGAATACGTGGTGGCTTCCGAGGACTCCCTGATCAAGATCGACGAATCCGTCCCGTTTCACGCCGCGTCCCTAGTGTCATGCGGTGTCACGACCGGCTGGGGGTCGGCGACCGTGTCGGCCGGCACCCAGCCCGGCGACACCGTCGTGGTTATCGGGATCGGCGGGGTGGGCATGAACGCGCTGCAGGGCGCTCGCGCCGCCGGCGCCCAATACGTCATTGGAGTGGATCCCGTTCAGTTCAAGAGGGATTCAGCAGCGCTCTTCGGGGCGACGCACACCAGCGCCTGGGCGCACGAGGCAATCGATATGGTGCGCGAATTGACCGCCGGGGTGATGGCCGACCGCGTGGTGATCACCGCCGGCGTGGTTCATGCCGACCTCATCCCGGTGGCGATGATGCTCACCCGTAAGGGCGGCACCTGCGTACTGACCGGCATGACTCCCCTGAGCGAGATGTCGGTGCCGCTGATCCTTGTCGACATGGCCAACTCGTGCAAGCAGCTCAAGGGCACCCTCTACGGCGGGATGAACCCGCGGGCGAGCATGCCCATGCTGCTATCGATGTACCAGTCAGGTGCACTCAAACTCGACGAACTCGTCACCCGGCGTTACCGCCTCGGTCAGATCAACGAAGCGATCGCCGATATGCGCGAAGGCCGCAACATCCGCGGGCTCATCGAATTCCCGTCCCGGTAAGCCAACAATGCCTCGCCCGATAAGGGTTCACCCGGGCCCGCACGTCGGTCCACCCACGTATTAGGAGCACAACATGGACATGAACGACTTCGTTCTGGTCTCCGTCGACGATCACCTCGTCGAACCGCCGGACATGTTCGAGGGACATATCCCCGACAAATACAAAGACGACGTGCCCAAGCTGATCCAACGCGAAGACGGCACCGACGCCTGGGTCTTCGAAGGGCAAGAAGCCACCAACGTCGGCCTCAACGCTGTGGCCGGCCGGCCACCCGACGAATACGGCGCCGAACCCACCAAACTCAGCGAGATCCGCGAAGGCTGCTACAACATTCACGAACGCATCCGCGACATGAACGCCAACGGCGTCGCCGCCTCGATGAACTTCCCTTCCTATCCGCAATTCTGCGGTCAGTATTTCGCCCGCGCCCGCGACAAAGACCTGGGTCTGGCCGTGTTGCGCGCCTACAACGACTGGCACATCGACGAATGGTGCGGCACCTACCCCGGGCGGATGATCCCGCAATCGCTGCCGCCGATCTGGGATCCGCAATTGATGGCGCTGGAAGTTTGGCGCACAGCCGAGAAGGGCTGCCACGCAGTCAGCTTCTCGGAGAACCCCACCAAGCTGAACTATCCCTCGCTGCACGACCCGCACTGGGATCCGTTCTGGCAGGCTTGCAGCGACACCAACACCGTCGTGAACCTGCACATCGGCTCCTCGTCGAGCGTGGTCATTACCTCCGTCGACGCGCCCGTCGACACCATGATGACGCTGCAACCCATGAGCATCGTGCAAGCCGCCGCCGACCTCATCTGGTCGCCGATGCTGCGCAAGTTCCCGGACCTGACCTTCGCGTTGTCCGAAGGCGGCATCGGCTGGGTGCCCTACTTCCTGGAACGCATCGACCGCGTCTACACCATGCACCGCGCCTGGACGCATCAGGACTTCGGCGACAAGCTGCCCAGCGAGGTGTTCCTCGATCGCGTCGCGCTGTGCTTCATCGACGACGGCTTCGGAGTCGAAAGCCGGCATAAACTCAACCTCGACATGGTCACCTGGGAATGCGACTACCCGCACTCGGACTCCACCTGGCCGTTGGCTCCTGAGACACTCTCGATCTACCTCGACGGGGTGTCCGACGACGAGGTAAACCGGATTACCCATCAGAATGCGTTGCGCCTCTACTCCTTTGACATGTTCAGGCACGTGCCTAAGCAGCATGCCACCGTGGGTGCGCTGCGCGCCCAGGCCACCGATGTCGACCTCGGGTTCCGGTCGTCGCAACGGTTGAAGAAGACCGGCACTGACACCATTACGGTGCTCGACCTGGTGACGAAACTGCCGACCGCCGTCGAAAGCTGAACGAAGTTGTCCCACAACTTGGCCACTACGGTCACGGTGCACGATATTTGACCATCGATGAAGACCCAGCAGGTCGTAAGCCGGCTACCTCGTCGCCCGACAACTAGACCCCGACGGCATCAACGCTCACCTAGTAGATCGCTTCAGCATGCGATGACCAAACAATTCACGCGCCGGTAAGTGAACAGAAGTAGAGGAGAGTTCAATGCTAGATCCTGTCGACTTCCATGTGCGGGTGGAGCCGCCGTCATTGGATCACTATCGGCGCGGGTGGGCGCCCGCCCCCGGACTGGGTTTAGCAGGAATGTGGATCGGCGCCGTCGTCGCCGACGCGTCCGGGCAGGAGTACTGGGCAGTCAGGGGTGCTGATGACTTCGTCGTCGGGATGACCCACGTAGTGTCGCCGCTGCTGGGTTTTAAGAAGTTGCAGAAGACATTCGACGCCGATCCACCCGACGTATTCGAGGAGTACTCGTCAATCGACTGGTTCGAGCCTCTCGACTACCTCGACGACGGCTCCCGGGTAGAACTGAACTACTACAGTGGCCGCATCCAGCACGACGCCGACGGCGTGCACTGGTACGACGCGAGCGACCGGTGGGAAATACACGGCAAGAACGCCACCGAAATCTTCATTATCCACGTACCGACACAAGACGGGATCGATAACGAGGTCTACTATCGCCACGAACTGCTCTGGGCCACAGGAAAAGTCAACGGTGTCGACGTATCAGGATACCTCCATCAAGACTTCAGCTACGGTCCACCCGGCATGGCCTACCCGGAACTGCCGATCGCCCGTCAACTACAAGGGATGTGGGTGTCGTGGCTGCACAAGTACGACGACGGGCAACTCGGCGGCGGCTGCTTGTGGCAAGGGCGCGACGGCCTGACCTTCGGACCGGGCTACCAGCTCAAAGACGGGATCACCACAGCCCATGACGACGTCGTCGCCACGCCGACCTTCAACGACGAAGGCAAGTTGACGACACTTGACGTGTCCATGGGCGCCGATACGTACTCGTTCGCCTTCGACACCGCCGGCAGCTTTATCCACTTCTTCGGCCACCTAACCAACAGCTCGTCGAGTAAGACCGCCGCCCTAAGCTGGTGCTGGGTGGAATACGCCCCGGGCCTGATGACACCGGAGATACTCGACTTCACCATGCAACGCTTCCGGCTCGCTCGGGGCGGCTTGTCTGACTCCGGCGATCGAGGCGCTCCGCGGGCACCGGCGTGAAGGGACGCCCAAACGTGCGGCGCGTCGACGATTCGATTGGGAACTAAGTGACTGCCGATGGTTCGGTCCCCACCCTCGTGCTCATCCACGGCGGTGCGCATTCCGCTCGTTGCTGGGACTTTGTCGTCGACGAGATCGCCCACCGCGCACCCTGGTTGCACGTACTTGCGGTCGACTTGCCCGGCCGGCCCAACCGTGCTGCCTCGCCCGATTCGCCGACCCTCAGCAACTATGCCGATGTGGTGGTCGCTGAGATTGAGCGTGCCCGACTCGGTCGCATTGTGGTTGCCGGCCACTCCTTGGGCGGGCTTACAGCGCTACGTGTCGTCGCCGAGCTCGGCTATCCCCGAGTCAGAGAATTAATACTCATTGCGGCCGTGACTCCCCCGCACGGATCGTCGGTGGTCGACACACTGCCGTGGCCGCTGGCACACGTCGTTCGCCGGGCTGCCGCGAAACCCGCAGCGACGCTTCCGATGCCGCCCATGTTGGGTCGAGTGATCCTCTGGAATCGCCTGCCCCGCGACCGCAGCACTCATGCCCGATCCCAGTTGTGTCGGGAGCCGGCTCAGATGCTGCTGGAGCGCGCCGACTACGCCGACCTACCAAGACAAACGTGGCGCACATGGATCCTCACACGCCGAGACCGCGTCGTCTCGGTGCGTCGGCAGCATGCCTACATGACCTGCCTCGGCGGTGTCGATACCCTACTGTCCGTCGACACGTGCCACGACGTGATGTTCAGCGAACCATCTTGGCTCGCCGAACGTTTCGTCGAGCGCTGCCACCTTCACCGCGCAACAGCCGCACCTCCGTTGTAGGAGCCCTGCCGGCCAGACCGACCACCGCTCGAAAGGAGGTGCGTTGTGGACGATGCCTTGGCGGGTGCCGGCATATTTCCAGGGGCCGAAGCCCCCGCCGCCTCCGCACTCACCAAGCTGTTGAAGCCCCGTCACCTTCCCTAAACGTCATGCCCAGCTCGTGGGTGCGTCGCGGGAAACGGTCATTAGAGCGCTCTCAGGCTTCGCCCAACACGGTTGGATACAGGTGCAAGAAAAACAGTTCATCGACGACTCCGAGCGCCTTGCGCGCCGGGCCAAACGATGACCGCAGCGGGCTCATGCCCCTCGTACTTTCGGTCGAGCTCAGGCCGTGTTCGCCTCCGGGGCCCCGCAGGCTTGGGCGCGGCCAGACGCTCTTGTCCAAATCGAGCGCTGGGAGTGGCAGCGCCGTCGGGTTCGACCTCACTGTCACGTGGCAAGGCAGCCGCAATTCACTGTGGATGAAATCCGTGCCGCTGTGGGTGGGGTTGTGGACATCGCTCCCGACTCGTGAGATCGATCGATAAAAGTCACTATGCAGAATGTCTGCATATTGATATGTTGCTCGGGTCGGGGCCCCGGGCAACCGGGCCGCACCGAAAGACGGGAGAGCGCAATGAAGTGCCAGGGGGCGATTATTCAGGGAGTCGGTAGAGGCGCCCCGGGCTTTAGCGGCGACGGCTTCGGAGTCGAAAGCTGGCACAAACTCGACCTCGACGTGGTCGCTTGGACATGCGATTACCCGCGTTCGGACTCCGCCCGGTCACCCGCACCCGAATCACTGGCCCTGCACCTCGACGGTGTGCCCACCGACGATGCCGCCAGCTCGTCGACGTGTCCGGCGCGGGAGCCGAAGTGACGGCCATTCGGCCGAGTCCCGGCGGAGGCCCCACCCGCACGGGGGGTGAGCGCGAAAAGAATCCCGACTGGGTACGTCGGCTGGCGGGTCTGGGCACAGTGGTCGTGATCATCGCGATCATCGCGGTCGCGGTATGCCTGTTCCGCGGCAGCTTCACCCCGACTGTTCCGGTGACTATGCTCTCGGCCCGCGCCGGCCTGGTGATGAACCCAGACGCCAAGGTCAAGATGCGCGGCGTACAGGTGGGCAAAGTCGAGTCCATCGAATACCTGCCGGACGGCCAGGCCGCACTGCATCTGGCGATGGATCCGTCACAGATGCACCTGATCCCGGCCAATGTGCTGGCCGATATCGCCTCCACGACGGTGTTCGGCGCGAAATTCGTTCAATTGGTGCCGCCGCCCGATCCTTCCCTGCAGCCGCTGCAATCCGGCCAGGTGCTCTCTGGTCAGCACGTCACCGTGGAGATCAACACGGTGTTCCAGCAGCTCACCCGGCTGCTGACCAAGATCGACCCGGCCAAGCTCAACGAAACGCTGAGCGCGCTGTCTCAAGGGCTGTCCGGTCGCGGCCAGCAGCTCGGCCAGACCTTCACCGACCTCGACACCTTCCTGGCCAAGGTGGAGCCCGGCCTGCCCGACCTCAGCCACGAATTCGAGACACTGCCCGCGGTGGCCAACGCCTACGCCGACGCCGCACCCGACCTCCTTAAGACTGCCGAGAATACCTCCCGATTCGGCGACACGATCGTCGACCAACAGCACAACCTCGATACTCTCCTGATCAGCGTCATTGGGCTCTCCGATGTGGCCAACCCGGTGTTGGAGCGGAACCGTCAACCGTTGACCGACGTCTTGCATCTGCTGGTGCCGACGACCGATCTGCTCAACGAGTACCACCATGCGTTGAACTGCACCCTGCTGGGTATGCGCCCGATCGCCCTGGCGCCGCCGCAGCCGCTGCCCGGCGTCGTGATCGCGGCCGGCTTCACCTTTGGTGTCGAACGGTACAGGTACCCGGCGAACCTGCCTAAGGTCGCAACCACCGGCGGTCCGCACTGTGAGGACGTAGGCCTCCCCGAGGTGGCGTTCAACGCCCATGCACCATTCGTGGTCGGCGATATCGGCGCCAACCCGTGGCAATACGGCAATCAGGGGCTCGTGTTGAACTCCGACCGTCTCAAGCAGATCCTGTTCGGCCCAATTGACGGCCCACCGCGCAACTCCGCGCAGATGGGCCAACCGGGATGACACGCGCACGGAGCACCTTCATCAAGTTCGGCATCTTCGGCGTGGTGATGGTGCTGCTGCTGGTGTCCCTGTTCTTCATCTTCGGCCAGTACCGCGTCGGATCGGTGAACGGCTATTCGGCAGTACTGGCCAACGTCTCCCAGCTCAAGCCCGGGGACACGGTCCGCGTCGCCGGCATCCGGGTCGGCACCGTCGACGACATCTCATTGCAGCCCGACGAGACGGTGCTGGTGAAGTTCGACACCGATCGCAACATCGTGCTGACTACCGGCACCAAGGCGATGGTGCGCTACCTCAACCTGGTCGGTGACCGCTACCTCGAACTGGTCGATGGCCCGGGATCGACCCGGATCCTGCCCGCGGGTGCCCAAATTTCGATCGACCGCACCGCCGGGGCACTAGATCTCGATCTGCTGCTCGGCGGGCTGCGGCCGGTTATCCAGAGTCTCAATCCCCGCGACGTGAACTCGCTTACTAATTCCTTGCTGCAGATCTTCCAGGGCCAGGCCCCCACCCTCGAATCGCTGTTTTCCAAGACGTCGTCGTTCACCAACACCCTCGCCGACAACAGCCAGATCATCGAACAGCTGATCGACAACCTCAACACCCTGATGGCCACGCTCGCCAAGCAAGGCGACCAGTTCTCCGGTGCGGTCGACAAGCTCCAACAATTGATCACTGGCTTGGCCCAGGACCGTGACCCGATCGGCGCGGCGATCGACTCGCTCGACAAGGGCACCGCCTCCCTGGCCGGCCTGCTCACCGCGGCCCGGCCCCCGTTGGCCGGCACCGTGGCCCAGCTCAACCGAATCGCGCCGCTGCTTGACAACGACAAGGCAATGATCGACACGGGCCTGCAGAAAGCGCCGGAGAACTTCCGCAAGCTGGTGCGGCTGGGCGCCTACGGCAGCTTCGTCAACTACTACCTGTGCGGTCTGTCGCTGCGGGTAACCGATCTTCAGGGCCGCACCGCGGTGTTCCCCTGGATCAAACAGACGGCGGGGAGGTGCTCCGAATAATGCTCAAATATCGCGGAGCACATCTGGCCCGGGCGGGGTTCGTCGGCGCGGTCCTCATCGTTCTAGTCATCGCGGTGGGATTGCAGCCGGCACTCATCATGCAGTGGGCCACCTCGGTCCGCTACCAGGCACTGTTCACCGAGGCCGGCGGCATCGCTGTCGGCAACGACGTCACCTTGTCGGGCCTGAAGATCGGTTCGGTGCAGGACGTTTCGCTGCAGAACGGTCAGGCGCTGGTCACGTTTGCTGCCGCCGGAAGGTACAGGCTCGGGTCGCAGACCACCGCGCATATCCGCACCGGATCACTGCTCGGTAAACGGGTGCTGACGCTGGAATCGAAAGGTTCCGGAATCCTCAAGCAATCCGACGTCATCCCGGTCAGCAGGACCTCGTCGCCGTACTCGCTGACCGAAGCGGTCAGCGACCTCACCACCAATACGGCAGGCACGGACACCGAGGCGCTCAACCAGTCGCTGGACACGTTGTCGGACACCATCGATCGGATCGCGCCGCAACTGGGCCCGACCTTCGACGGGCTGTCCCGCATCTCTAGGAGCATCAGCAGCCGCAACGAGACCCTCGGCGAGCTGTTCAAGAGCGCTGGCGAGGTGACCGGGATCCTCTCCGAGCGCAGCCAGCAGGTCAACCAACTGATTCTCGACGCCGACGACCTGCTCGGGGTTCTCTCAGCGCGCAGACAGGCCATCGTCAACCTGCTCGCGAACACCTCCGCGGTGGCGCAGCAACTGACCGGGCTCGTGGCCGACAACGAGAAGGAGTTGGCCCCCACCCTGGAGCGGCTCAACAGGATCAACGCGATGCTAGAGAAGAACGCCGCCAATATCGCTGCGGCACTCAAGGGCATCACGAAAGTCGCTGTGACCAACGGCGAAACGGTCAACAACGGCTTCTACTACACCGCCTATGTTCCCAATTTGAATCCTGGGCAGATCCTGCAACCGTTCCTGGACTACGCGTTCGGGTTCCGTCGAGGCGTTAACGCCGGACAGCCGCCGGACAACGCCGGCCCGCGCGCGGAAGTCCCGTTCCCGTACAACGGGATCCCCGGAGGTTCGCGATGATGCCCCGCAAACGCTTAACATCGATCCTGGCGGTCCTTTTCGCTGTGCTATTCGTCGCCGGCGGCGCCATCCTGGTGGACAAGACTTTGTTCGGCCCCAAGACCATCACCGCCGAATTCACTTCGGCCACCGGCATCTATCCCGGCGACGAGGTGCGGGTAGCCGGCGTCAAGGTCGGCACGATCGCTTCGATCCAGCCGCAAGGCACGCAGGCCAAGCTGACTCTCGACATCGATCGCGATGTGCCGGTGCCTGCGAACGCGAAGGCCGTCATCGTCGCGCAGAACCTAGTCGCGGCGCGCTATGTCCAGCTCGCGCCCGGCTACCGGTCCAGTGGTCCGACCATGGCCGACGGCGCGAACATCCCGGTGGGCCGCACTGCGGTTCCGGTCGAGTGGGACGAGGTCAAAGACCAGCTGATGCGGTTGGCCACCGACCTGGGCCCCAAAAGCGGGGTCTCGGCCACGTCGGTCGGCCGTTTCATCGACAGCGCAGCAACGGCGCTGGGCGGTAACGGGGACAAACTGAAGCAGACCCTGACGCAGTTGTCCGGAGTGGGGCGCATCCTCGCTGATGGCAGCGGCAACATCGTCGAAATCATCAAGAACCTGCAAGTATTCGTCAGCGCGCTCAAGGACAGCAGCACCCAGATCGTGTCGTTCGAGAACCGGCTCGCCTCACTGAGCAGTGTGCTCGACGACAACAAGTCCGATCTGGATTCGGCGTTGAAGGACCTCTCGGTTGCCGTCGGCGAGGTGCAACGCTTCATCGCCGGCAGCCGTAACCAGACCGCAGAGCAGATCAAGGGACTGGCGAACGTCACGCAGAACCTGGTGGATCACCGGATCGACCTGGAAAACCTCCTGCACATCGCTCCCAATGCGTTCGGCAACGCGTACAACATCTACTCCCCCGACACCGGCGCCGCCGTCGGGTCCTTCGCTCTGGCGAACTTTGCCAACCCGGTGCAGTTCATCTGCGGGGCGATCGGCGCGATTGAGAACACGACGGCGCCCGAGACGGCGAAGCTGTGCGCGCAGTACCTCGGTCCGGGCTTAAGCCGGTTCAACTTCAACTACGTGCCGTTCCCGATCAACCCCTATCTGAGGAAGTCGGCCAGTCCGGACAGGATCATCTACTCCGAACCTGCGCTGGCTCCCGGTGGGGCAGGCCCCAAGCCCGGCCCGCCCGAGATCCCACCCGCGATATCGGCCTACACCGGACTCGGTGACATGCCGCCACCTGCGGGGTGGGGGCGCCCGCCGGGCCCGCCGGGCACGTACGCAGCCAACGGACTGCCCGCCGACCCGTCCCCGGCGCTGTTCCCTGGCGCGCCCATTCCGCCAGGCGTGGCACACCCCCAGGGGTCGGCGCCAAACCCTGGGCCGCCGACCGTGGACAATCTGCTGCTGCCGGCCGAGACACCGACTGCTCCGCCGCGAGCCGCTGAAGGAGCTCCGCCAGCATGATCTGCTTACATCGTGCGCATCGGCTCCCCCCGGCGATCCGCTTCGCCACGCTCGTCGGCCTGTGCAGCACTGTCGCCCTTGTCGCGACCGGCTGCGCGTTTCAGGGCTTGAACTCGCTGCCGCTGCCCGGCACCATCGGACGCGGCTCGGATGCCACCGTGTACCACGTCGAGATCGCCAACGTCGGTCAGCTGGAGTCGAATTCGCCTGTGCTGCTCTACGACGTCGTCGTCGGCAGCGTCGGAAAGATGACCGTGGACCAGTGGCACGCCGACGTCGAAGTGAGGGTCAAACCCGACGTAGTCGTACCCGCCAATGCGGTTGCCAACATCGGGCAGACCAGCCTGCTGGGATCCATGCACCTGGCCCTGGATCCGCCGACCGGTCAGACCCCGCAGGGCCGGCTGCACCCCGGTGCCACCATCGCGCTGACCAAATCGTCGACCTACCCGTCGACCGAGCAGACCCTGTCTTCTCTGGCCGCGATCGTCAACGGCGGCGGCCTGGGCCAAATCGGCGACATCATCCACAACTTCAGCACCGCCCTGAGCGGACGCGGACCCCAGGTGCGTGACCTGATCGCCCGCCTGGACACCTTCGTCAGCACGCTAGACGGGCAAAAAGACAACCTCGTCGCCTCCATCGACGGGCTGAACCGCCTAGCCGCCACATTCGCCGGCCAACGCAACGTCATCTCGACCGCGCTGCAAAAGATCCCGCCCGCACTGCAGGTGCTGTTCAAGGAGCGGCCACGGATCACCGCCGCGCTGGAGAAGCTGCGCGTCTTTAGTAACACCGCAACCGCGGTAGTCAACGACACCCAGGCCGATCTGGTCACCAACCTCAAGAACCTCGAGCCGACCATCAAGGCGCTCGCCGACATCGGCCCGGACCTGGACTACCTGCTGACCTACGCCATCACGTTCCCCTTAACACAGGACTTCATCGACCGGGGTGTCAAGGGCGACTATCTGAACCTGTACCCGATCATCGACTTGACGATTCCCCGGCTCAAGCGCACGTTGTTGCTCGGTACTCGGTGGGGTGATGAGAACGCGGCACTGGTACCCGCGCCAGGCGACCCGTGGGCCCTGACCTACACGTACGACCCGCTGCGCTCGCCCATGGCGCCGCCGCCGCCAGGATCCCCGCCGCCGCCGGCCGACGCTACCGACCCGCTGCCGGCGCCATCAGGGCCGATGCCGCCGATCACCGCGGACATCGGGCCCATCCTGCCCGTCAGGCCACCCCAGCCGATGCCAGGTACGCCAGCCACCGCGCCACTGTCCGGCCAGGGCGCGTTCGCAGGTCCGTACGGAGCGCAGGACCCGCGGCCGGGAGCACTGGCGCCGCCAGCTCCTGCGGACGTCGACGCCACACCCGATAACGGGGGCCGCTGATGCTGACGCGGTTGGTCAGAATCCAACTGACGATCTTCACCATCGTCGGACTCATCGGTGTCGTCGTGATGATCTTCGGATACATGCAGGCACAGACGCTGCTCGGTGTGGGCCGCTATACCGTGAAGGTGAAGTTACCCACCACCGGTGGCCTGTACCGATTCAGCAATGTCACCTACCGGGGCGTGCAGATCGGCAAGGTGACCTCGGTGGACCTCACGCCCACCGGTGCCGAGGCGACGATATCGCTCAACACTTCACCAAAGATTCCGGCGAACCTGAAAGCCGCGGTCCGCAGCATCTCCGCAGTCGGCGAGCAATACGTCGATCTGCAGCCCCGCACCGATTCGGGCCCCTACCTCAGGGATGGCTCGGTGATCGCCATGAACGACACCTCCACTCCTCAACAAGTCGGACCCATGCTGGACCAGGTCAGTTCGCTGGTCAACAGCATCCCAGGTGACAAACTCAACCTGCTGCTCGACGAATCGCACCGGGCGTTCGCCGGCGCCGGCTACGACTTCGGCTCCCTGTTGGACTCGGGCTCCAAGATCGCCGCCGACAGCAACACGAACGCCGCCACCACCCGCACTCTCATCACCGACGCCAGGCCATTGCTGGACACGCAGGCGCAGACCGCCGACGAGATCCGCACCTGGGCGCGCAGCCTGGCCGGCGTGACCGACCAGTTCTCCAACAACGACCCGCAGTTACGCAACATTCTCGCGACCGGACCGGGCGCCCTCCAGGAGGCGACCAAGCTGCTCGACCAGGTCAAGGCGACGCTGCCGATCTTGCTCGCCAACCTCACGTCAATAGGCCAGGTGGCCGTGACTTATCACGCGGGGCTTGAGCAACTACTGGTGCTGCTGCCGCCGTACGTGGCCGCCATTCAGACCCAGGGTCTGCCCTCCAAGAACTCCGGTAGGTTGTCCCTGGGTGACTTCGCCGTCGAACTCTCGGACCCACCCGCGTGCACGGTCGGCTTCCTGCCGCCATCGCAGTGGCGAAATCCGGCCGACCTGAGCGAGATGGACACCCCCGACGGTCTGTATTGCAAGCTTCCGCAGGACTCCCCAATCGCGGTCCGCGGTGCACGCAACTATCCCTGCGAAGGAGTGCCCGGCAAAAGGGCAGCCACCGTCGAGGACTGCAACAGCGACAAGCCCTTCATGCCGCTGGCAATGCGTCAACACGCGCTCGGCCCCTACCCTCTCGATCCGAACCTGATCGCACAAGGGATCCCGCCCGACACCCGTGTCCTTCCCGACTCGAACATCTTCGGACCAGTCGAAGGCACACCACTTCCCCCCGGTGTCGGAGCGCCGCCGGGGGGAAGTCCGCCACCAGCTACACCCCCAGGCACGCAGATACCCGCGGCCGTACCGCCCAGCCCCGGTGCCGGCGAGCTCCCGGGACCCGCGCCCGCTGTCGGCCCGCTTCCTGGACCGACAAACACGCCTCCAGGACCCGACGCCGCACCAAGCGCGTTCAACGGCACCACATCTGGACCGTCGATCGCTATCGCCCACTACAACCCCAAGACCGGGCAGTACGCCACGCCCGGCGGTCAAGTGTTCCGACAGTCCAACCTGGCCAGGCAGGGGACACCGAAGTCATGGCGCGACATCGTGCTCCCCATTTCCTAGCTATACCAATGCGGACGAATGGCGAAGAGGTGACCAATGTGAAGAGTGGGGTGACGGCCCTGGCTGGATTGGCGCTGATGAGTGCGATCGCGGCGGCGCCATCCGCCCAAGCCGACGACAGCGCGTATCTACAATCTCTGTCGGACAAATGGTTCCTGCAGATCATCGGCCCCGACAAGCTCATCCAGGAAGGGCACAAGGTGTGCCAAATAGGCGCGCGCAATGCCGTCGACATGATCCAGGCGGACTTATCCGTGCCGTCATTCACCGCAGCCGAGATCGCCAGCGCCGCCAAGATCAACCTCGACGACTGCCGCGCGTCGGTCAGACACTGAGGAGTAGTGATGCGCGCACTCGCTGTTCGGGTCGGCCTGACCGTCGCCGCAATTGCGACCACTGCCGGCATCGCGCCGCCCCACGCCGGCGCCGATTCATGGGGCATCAACGGCACCTACATCGCCACATCCAACGGTGACTACGCGAAAACCAACGAGCAATTCCGCAACGAGGCCACCGTGCGCAGCAGGTGGACGATCTCCACCACCTGCATTGAGCCCTCGGACTGCACCGGAACGGTCACCAGCGACCTGGGCTGGACAGCGCCCATCTACGCGCGCAGCGGCATCTGGTATGTCAAGCGCGCAATCCCGAACTGGCAGCCGTGCCCCAACGGCACCGCCGCCGACGGCCTACAAATGTTCCGGTTCTTCGCCGGGGACCTCCAGACCGGCGACATGGTGAGCCACCCTGCGGGCGCCTACCTCGGCGAAGACATCACCAGCTCGCCCAGCGGCGCCTGCGGCGTTAACAAGCAGCTAGTGATCGACATGCCGTTCAATCTGATTGCCGCCTAGGCCCATGACAGGAAAGGGAGCAATATGAAGAAGGCCATCGTGAGCATCGCCAGCGCTGCGCTGATGGCGGCTGCGACGACGATCGCGGCTCCGACCTCGAGCGCCGTCACCAACATGATCGGCGACTTCAACCTGACCATCCCCGACAGGTACGACTTCCACACCTGGATCTTTGCGAACAGCCCCTGCTGGAACACCGGGGTAAAGCCCCCAGACTGTATCCACGTATTCGGGGTCGCCCAGCCGAACGCGAAGGCGTACAACTACCAGGCGAACGCCCAACTCGTCGACGGCAGGTACTCCTTTGCCGTTGACGACCCGTACGGCCTGCGATGCGGAAACGTCTACTACGGTCCTACCTCTGCGACTCACGACGTCTACTCCTGGGACGCTAACACCCTGACCGGAACCCTAGTGTCGACGTTCGACGCGGGCTGCGACGGCGCGCCGGGGACGCTGACGTACCCGATCTGGCTATCACGAATGTGAACGACCGGAGTCAGGGCGTTGGTCAACAACGGATAGCCGCATTCTCATCGGAGCAGTCCATAGGGCAGACAAGGAGGTCGGTGTGCCGTCTTTGCGGCGACGCGCTTCGGTGATCGACGGTGAGCGAGTCGATGACGCGGCGCAGCAACCTGATCGCGCGGTGGACGCGGCCCAGGCCAGGGCTCTGGCGGAGGAGGCGGAAATCGAGGCCGCCGAGGCTGAGGCAACCGCCGCCGCGGCACGCGCCAGAGCCCGTGCGCTCCGACTTCGTCGGCAGGCCGAGGCCCTGCAGGCCGCGGCGACCAACGGCAATGCTCCGAAGGATGACGAGTCCGCGTCAGACGACGCCGAAGCGGCCGCCGAAACCGAACCGACCGACGTACCCGAGACGCAGCCCCAGACCGCGATGGGCACGATGGTCGGCGAGGCCGACGCGGGGATGAGCGACGACGCGATCGAGGGGCCTGGGAAGAAGCGGGCCCGGTCTGGTCGCCGCTGGAGTCTGCGCCGCGTGCTGAAAGTCGCGGTGCCCTCACTGGCCACCCTGTGCACGTTGGCGTTGCTGGCGGCCAGCGGCTACATGGTCTGGCAGCACCGACTGGCTGTGAAGCATCAACAGCAGATCGCAGAGTATGAGGCTGCGGCTAGGCAAAGCGTTGTGACGCTGATGTCTCTGGACTTCAACAAGGCGCAACAAGATGTCCAGCGCATCATCGACAACTCGACGGGTCAGTTCCGGGACGACTTTAAGAACCAGGCAAACGATTTCGTCAGGGTGGCGCAGGATTCGAAGGTGATCACTGACGTCAGCGTCAACGGCGCCGTCGTCGAATCGATGACCGACAATTCGGCGGTCGTGCTGGTGTCGGCCACTTCCCACGTCACCAACTCGTCCGGCGCGAAGCAGGAGCCGCGGTCTTGGCGGCTGTCGGTGATCCTGCAGCGCGAAGGCGGGCAGATCAAGATGTCGAAAACAGAGTTCGTTCCGTGAGGACCGACGACACCACCGACGTGACCGACGTTGACACGCCGACCAACGACGAGACCGGCGACGCGATCGAGACCACCGAGCGCGCCGCCGAGGTCACCGAGTCCGCCACCACTGCCAACGAAGATGCGCTCGCAGTGCCGCGCGTCGGCGCTGTTCGGCGGACGCTGAGCAGTGTGCGATCCCGGGCCGGCGTGATCCTGCCGGCGGTCGCGCTCGTCGCGTCGGCGGGACTGGCCGCGTGGTTGTTCTTTTACCAGTACCAACCGGTTATAGAAACCGGTCCGGCCTCGGCCAAGGTCGCCCAAGAAGCGGCGACGAACGGGACGGTAGCGCTGCTGTCGTATTCGCCGGACAGCGTCGACAAGGATTTCGCGGCAGCAAAATCCCATCTGACTGGCGACTTCCTGTCTTACTTCGTGCGGTTCACCGAACAGATCGTTACCCCGGCGGCCAAGCAGAAATCGATCAAGACCAGGGCGTCAGTTGTCCGGTCAGCCGTGGCCGAGATGCATTCGGATTCGGCCGTGGTCCTCGTGTTCATCGACCAGAACACGACCAGTAAGGACAATCCCGACGGCTCATTCTCGGCCAGCGCTGTCAAGGTGGGGCTGAAAAAGATCAATGGTAGCTGGCTGATCTCGTCGTTCGATCCTGTTTAGCACCGGCGCGTGGCACCGTTCAAGCCGTTGAAACCAGACGACCTCGTGCCCTCGGGTGGCGCTCTCTACACAGGGTCGAATTCAGAAATCAGCCACCTCCCAGCGATCTTGTCCAGCGTGACTAGCACGCTTGACGCGGTGTTGGTGGGTGAATCGCTGCCGACAGTCACTGTCTGGTTGATGAACACCAGCACCACCGCGTGATCAGGGCTTGCCGAAACCGAGGCCGCGGCAGGCACACTGATCAACGCCGAGATCTGCTTTTGTTTAGATCCAGGAATTATCACGTTGTGGGTCAACTCGGTATAGGAGTCCTTGAATTTACCGGTCAAACGGTCCCGCGCAGCGCCGAGATCTCTTTCGACCGTGTCCGGTTTATAGGACAACAGCGCCACCGCGCTATCGGTTGCCGCCCGCGCCGACTCCACTTTGGCCAACCGGGACTCGCGGGCCGCAGAGTCCAGCCACTTCAGATAGCCCGCGCCCATCGCCAGCATGAGTACCAGCGCAGGCAGGACTCCGTAGGCCAGGACACGGCCGCCACGGATGCGACGCTTGCTGCCCACATCCGAATGTTCAGCGTCTGCTTCTGGGGGTTCGGAGGTTTCGGTGTCACCGGCCTCGGCATTGATTGCGACTGGGCCCGCATCTGCTGTTTCGGGGGTCTCCTCGGGGTTGCCTTCGCCGTCTTCGATCGACGGGCTCTCGCTGTGCTGCGGCACCGTTTCTGCGACTTCCGTGGACAGTTCGGGCATGCCGGCGGCTCTGGACTTCATTGCACGAACTCGACGTTGGATACCTTGGCTCCCTCGCCGACTCGTTGGACGCTGATGCGCATACGCCAGGCGCTCGGTGGTTGGTCGGCCGCCGCAGCGTTGGAGGATTTAACCGTCACCGCCACCAGCACCTGAGCCTGATCACCGTGCTCGGACTCGAGGGCCGCCGCGGTGATGGTGCCCTCGGACTTTGACCGGGCTTGCTGCGCGACGTAGACGAATGCGGGGGAACGCCGACGAAAGTCGTCGTGAAACGTGCCGGTGGCGGAATCGAGGATCCGCTCCACGTTTGCCTCGGCCTCGTTGAAGTCGATCGTGGTGAGATTCAAGGCAGCCTGTCGGCCGGTCTGCAAGAATAAGTTTTGTTGCACCTGTTCCTGATGGGACTGGTAGGCCCGCCACCCCAGCCAGCCACCAGCGCCCGTTAATGCGAGCGCGCTCACCAATCCGAATAACACGGCGAGTCGCACACCCGAGGGCGGGGCTTCGGCGGCATCGGTGTGTTCGGAGGTTGAATCATCGTGCGGTTCGCGGGCGTGGATCTCGGATTCGTCGGACGGCGACGAGGCCAATCCGCCGTCGACGGCACCACGATCCTCAGCCACGTATGCCTCCTTAGACGCAATCAGGCAGAGATGAATTGTCTCGACGATTGCAGACATTCTACAAAAATGCTGGCCGGAACCAAACCGGTCGGTCAAACGGGTCACGGCGTGCTTGCTTGCCGCATAGTGGATGTAAACGAGTGCCTCTTGAGTCTGGCAGCGGAGGATCAGCACGATCGACACACTGCGTCCGCCGACGATGATCGTCTGCGCACCAGGGATCCCGGCATTGGCGAGGATGACGGCGCGCTCACCGGCCATCCTCCTACAGTTCTTATCGCATGATTGACCCGAACAGTTCGGTCATCTCATCGGCGACACCATTTGGCACGGTGTAGTCGGTCTCATCGCGGATTTCCTCGAAGTGATCGCGGACGTCCTCGGCCGACAGCTGGGAACGGTACACGCCTGTGGTCCTGCCGATGAAGAATCTCGAGACGTGTCCAGCGCCCGCCGAGTAGATCTCGCCGGTGACGGGACAGTCCGCGTGGGTGAGGTACGCAACGACTGGTGCCACCAGAGCCGGATCGAGCTTCTCGAGGAACGGCCGCATTAGCGCCTCGGTCGCCGCCTGCTCGTCCACATCGCGCTTCTGATCATCGCCGGCCATCGATCTCTCGAGCATGCGCGTAGACGCGATCGGAGCGATCGCATTGACCTTGACGCCGACATCTGCGCCCTCCGCCGCCAGCACGCGGGTCAAGCCGATTAGGCCGGTCTTCGCTGCGCCGTAGTTGCTCATCGTCTCAGCACCCAGGAGGCCTGCCGCGGAGCAGGTATTGACGATTCGGCCATAGCCCCGCTCCCGCATCACATTCCACGCTGGACGGGTGACGAAGAAGGCGCCCTTGAGGTGAACGTCGACAAGCGGTTCGACGAGATCGGGCGTCATGTCCGAGAAGGGTGAGTCGAGCACGATCCCCGCGTTGTTCACGAGGATGTCGACGCGTCCCCACCGCTGAATGGCGGCGTCGATGATGGCGCTGCCCCCCTCGGGCGTCGCCACGGAGTGCGCGTCGGCGATCGCCTCACCACCACGGTCGAGGATGTGCTGAACAGTGGCCGCAGCGGCATCGGCGGCTTCGCCATCACCGGTCACCGATCCGCCGAGATCGTTGACCACCACCCGAGCACCGCGCGCGGCCAGCAGTCGGGCGTACGCCGCCCCCAGACCCCGTCCTGCCCCAGTGATGACGGCGACCTGTCCGTCGAAGCGTAGTTCGGTCATGATCGTGGTCCGGCGTTCGTAGGGTGTGAATCGTCGGGAATGACTGCAGGGACTCCTACGTCAGGGCAGTAGTATCCCGCGTGATGGCTACACGTCGTGGACGACCGACCCAGGCTGAGGCGAAGGCGCTCGATCAAACGGTGCGCGAAGCTGCCGTGTCCACGTTCCTCGAATTCGGCTATTCCGGAGCGAGCATGGAGTCCATTGCGCAGGCGGCTGGCATCACCAAGCGTTCCCTGTACGCCCGCTACGCCGACAAGCGGGCGGTCTTTGCAGACGTGATCCCTTGGGCGCTCGCTCGGTACACCGGCCACGAACCCCTCGAGCACCTCCACGACGAAGATCTCGAGACCGCACTGCTGGCGGCCGGCCGCGCCTCCCTGACACGGGCGACGCACCCGCAGAACGTCCGACTCAAGCGCATCGCGTTCAACGAGGCAGCACTGTTCCCGGAGTTCAACGTCTCCGCGGAGTCGATGATGTGGGCGGGCCGTCAGCGTGCGGTCACCGAGTTGCTCAGGCAACATCAGGAACTCGGCAACATCGACGTTGACGACGTCGAGCTGGCCGCCGAGCACTTCCTGGCGCTGGTCGAAGCCGTGCCTGCGCGCATGGCCGACTTCGGCGTCTTCAGGTCCAAGAAGCAGCAAGAGCGGCACCTCCAGTTCGCGGTTCAGCTCTTCCTGCGGGGCGCCCTGCCCCGCTAGCCGATCTTGGCACACGAAATCGACTGACTGACAAGGTAACTCTCCAGACCCTCGCGGCCGAGCTCGCGGCCGTACCCGCTGGCCTTCATCCCGCCGTAGGGTGCAAGCGGATCCATGATGTAGCCCTCGTTCACACCGAAGGAGCCCGCTCGTATTCGGGCGGCGACACCGTGTCCGCGGTCGGGGTCGGCGGTGAACACCGCGCCGGCGAGTCCGTAGTCGGAGTCATTCGCGATGGCGATGGCCTCGGCCTCGTCGCGGTAGGGGATCACCGTCAGGACCGGCCCGAAAATCTCCTCGCGCGCGACCCTCATGCCATTGTCGGCATCGGCGAACAGCGTCGGCCGGACGTACCAACCGTGTTCGAGGCCGTCGGGCATCTCGACTCCTCCGGTGACCAGGAGAGCACCGTCGGCGATCCCACCGGCGATGTACTCCCTGACCCGGGCCTGCTGGCGTTGCGCCACCAGCGGCCCGAGCTGGGTGGCGTCATCGGACGGATCGCCCACTACGAGTCCGTCCAGTTCGGCGGCGAGTGCCTCGACGACGGCGGTGTTTCCGGCTGGAACGAGGACGCGACTAAGGGCGTTGCAGACCTGTCCGCTGTTGGCCAGGCTGGACATCTGGATGGCCCTGGCTGCCGAAGCCGGATCGGCGTCATCGAGGATGATGGCCGCCGACTTACCACCCAGCTCGAGGCTGACCTGCCTAAGCCCGGCGGCGCAGGCGAGGGCCACCTCGCGACCGGCCGCCGTGGATCCGGTGAACGACACCTTGTCGACCCCGGGATGGGCGACGAGATGCGCCCCCACGGCCCCGTCTCCTGGAACGAAATTGACCACGCCGGGCGGCAGCTCGGCCTGCTCGATGAACTCGGCGAGCAGGAGTGCGTCCAGTGAGGCCTCCGGGGACGGCTTGACCACAACGGTGCATCCGGCGAGGAGTGCGGGGATCACCTTGGCGATGGTGAGGAACTGCGGCATGTTCCACGGCACCACCGCGGCCACGACACCGACCGGTTGCTTCGCGACGCATATGTCTTTGCCGTAGAAGCCCGACCGGAACTCCTCGAACTCATAGGTTCCTGCTACCGCGGTGAAGGCGGTGATGGCACTCAGCGGTAACCGCGACTGGACGTGCTTGCAGAACGTGATGGGCGCGCCGATCTCGACCGAGATCAATTCGGCCATCTCGCAGCGACGTTCCTTGTAGACGGACCCGAGGCGTCCGACCGCTTCGATGCGTTCGGCGGCACCCAGTCGCGGCCACGGACCGTCGTCGAAGGCCGCCCTCGCCGCGGCGACGGCGCGGTCCACGTCAGAGGGAGCAGCGGAGATCACGTGCCCGACGACGGACTCGGTGTGTGGTGATACCAGCTCGATCGCGCTGCGCGAGCTCGGTGTCTGCCATGTGCCGTCAATGAACAGTTCGGTTCTGGTGTACATGTCTCGCATCTCAGTAAAGGTGAAGGGGAACGTGTTTTGTTGTTCTGGTCAGGTACAGCGGCCGCCGTTCACACCGAAGATCTGGCCCGTGATGTAGCCGGCTTCCTCGGAGACGAGGAAGGCGCACGTGGCAGCGATGTCCTCCGGCTGGCCAATGCGACGGACGGGAATACTTGCGGCGATGTCCTCGATCGACCCGCCGAGAAGCCCTTTCGCCTCCGCCTGGCGCAGCATGGGGGTGTCGATGGAACCCGGCGGCACCACATTCGCCGTGATGCCATCCGGGCCATATTCCAGCGCCAGGCTCTTGGTGAGGCCGTTGACCGCGGTCTTCGCGGCGACGTAGGACCCCTGAAAGGGCGAGCCGGAGTGGGTGCTCGAGGACGAGATGTTGACGATTCGTCCCCAGCCGGCCTCGAGCATGTCGGGCAATACCGCCTGGGTCACGTGAAAGACGCCATTCAGGTTCACGTCGATCACCTTCTTCCACTCGTTGAAGGTGATGTTGGTGAAGCGCCTGAACGACGTCATGCCAGCCGCGTTCACCAGGATGGTGATGGGTCCGAGTGTGGCGTGCACAGCATCGAGAGCCTCATCTACCTGGTCCCGGTCGGTGACATCGGCGATCAAACTGAAGTCGGTGTCGGACCCCGTCAAGTCAATGGTCGCAACGTGGTTGCCGTCCAATCGAAGTCGATCGGCGATGGCCCTACCGATACCAGACGCGCCGCCGGTGACGAGTGCAGTCTTCATGTCCAGGCCTCCTGCCCCTTGACGTGCGTCCGCCGGAGCATCCGACCGGACGACGGGTCGTACGGCAGCGCACGGTGCAACACCGCAGTGTTGTCCCACAGCACGGCGTCGCCGACGGCCCAGTCGTGGATGTAGCAGAACCGAGACTGCGTGGCCCAGGCAAGCAGTTCGTCGAGAAGTTCGCGGCTCTCTTCAGCGGGAATCCCAACGATGTGGTCGGCCGTGGCGCCGATCACCAACGACCGTCGGCCGTCGCGCCGTTTCCACACCAGTGAACTCTCGTGGGTGGGCGCGCTCCGCCAGCCTGCGAGTTCCTCATCGGTGGGGTCCGGGTTCACTTTGCGTTGCGCGGCTTCGAAGCTGTGCACGACGCGGAGCTCGTCGTAGCGCTTGCGTTCGTGTGCGGGCAAATTCTCGTACGCGGCATAGGTGTTCGCGAATTCGGTGCCGCCACCCTCGCTGGATAGTCGCCTACCGGTGAGCATCGTCGCGCGTGACGGAACATCGCTGGTGGTGTCGTCGAGGTGCCAGTTGAATGCGCCCTTGAGGTACTCCGCCAGCTTGTTGACCTTCTTGTCCATCGTGATGGTCGAGAGCTCCCTGCCTCCTGGCACACCGCCCTCGCCAGCGAACTTGCGACTGAAGGCTACCTGGCTGTCGTCATCGAGATGGGCACCGCGTATCAGCAGTACCCCACGCCACTTGAGTGCCTCACGACACTGGGCGATGACCGCGGCATCGAGCAGATTTTCACCGTCGCCGTAGTCGACCAGCTCGGCTCCGAGCTCGGCCTCGAGCGCCATCGTTTCGGCCATTGTCGAGCCGCCTTTCGTCGAGGAAGTCGGCGGGGTCAGTGCCCGGAATTTAAATATACATCAGCGTGTACTTAATTCGCAAGAGAGGGTACTGTCTTGGCTGTGGACAGCCAGCCCTTCCGTTTTGCGATCCAGGCGACGAACGCCGGTGGATCCGCTGAGTGGCGTGACTTCTGTTGCAAGGTGGAAGATCTCGGGTATTCCACACTGTTCCTTGCTGACCACTACCTTGGCCCCGGTCCAGCCCAGCGCGCCGCCCGCACCCCGCGGCAGAACCTCGCTCCGATTGCCGCAATCTCCGCCGCAGCCGCCCACACCACTACGTTGCGCGTCGGCTGCAGGGTCTTCTGCATCGACTACCACGTGCCCGCCGTGTTAGCCAAGGAGGCGGCAACGCTGGACATGCTGTCCGACGGCAGGCTCGAACTCGGGATCGGAGCAGGCTGGAGCGGGTTGGAGTACGAAGCCATGGGTTTGACGTTCGACACTCCTGGCCGGCGCATCGCGAAGCTCAAGGAAGTGGTGGCACTCGTCAAGGCGCATTGTGGCCCAAACGAACTCGCGTGCATCGGCGAGTACGTGAACATCAACGGCTACAAGGGAACTCCGGATCCCGTGCAGCGCCCACACCCGCCCATCATGATCGGCGGCGGGGGCAAGCGAGTGCTGACGTACGCCGGCCATGAAGCCGACATCGTCAGCATCAATACCGTCCCGTTTGCGCAACGAACCGAAGACGGGCTCACGCCGGTCGAGGAGGCCGAGCGCCGCTACGAATATGTGCGGGCGGCTGCCGGTACCCGCATCGGCGACCTCGACATTGAGAGCTCACCCTATTTCATATCCGTCGCCGATGATTCCGAAGACGCCTACCAGCGAATTGCCACCAAGACGGGTATGACGCTCGACGTCCTCCGCGACCACCCCAATGTCCTGGCCGGATCGGTCACCGCCATCGCGGAGGCATTGCAGGCGCGCCGCGAGACCTTCGGCGTCAACTACGTGACCGTCCAACAAGCACAAGCCGAGAAGTTTGCGCCGATCGCGGCGCAGTTGACGGGCACCTGACCCAATCGACTGAAAGGAAAAGATGGCGAAGCGATCGAGATTCACCGATTACCAAAACAGCTATGCCAACTACAAGTTCGAGCTCAGCGATCACGGTATCTTGTTCATGCAGTGCCACACCGACGGTGACAGCCTGGTGTGGAGCTGGCAGGCACACGACGAGATGTCGGACGCGTTCGCGGACATTGCGGGCGATCGCGAGATCAAGGTGCTGATTCACACCGGAACCGGCGAGAACTACAACGCCAACTGGGGCCTACTTCCCAACGGCGAACCGCCCGAACAGCCCATTTACCAGGCCATGCCCGATGTCCGCGGGCTCAACAAACTCGACGAGAAGGCTTGGTACGCACGCCATCTCATCTTCAACGTGCTCGACGTGGACGTCCCGATGATCAGTGCTGTCAACGGTCCGTGCAACATGCACTCCGAGGTACCGCTGATGGGCGACATCGTGCTGGCCTCCGAGGACGCCTACTTCCAAGACGCCTCGCACTTCCCCCGCGGCCAGGTGCCCGGCGATGGCCAGCACGTCATCTGGAGCTTCTTGGCCGGCCACACCCGCGCCCGTTATTTCCTGCTCACCGGTAAGAAGCTTGGTGCGGCGGAGGCCAAGGAGTGGGGGGTGGTAAACGAGGTGCTGCCCAAAGACCAATTGCTCGACCGGGCCTGGGAACTGGCCCGCGAACTCGTGAAACGGCCACCGCTGACCCTGCGCTACACGCGTCAGCTGTTCACCAACCCGATGAAGCGCGCCTTCATCGACGAGCTCGGCCACGGACTCGGCCGTGAGACGTACGCGCAGCGCGCGTTCTTCCCGTTCGGCGGCGAGATGGAACCACTCGACCGGGCGTGGGATCAGCAACCCTGGACCAACGGAACACGTATCGAAAAAGGAGTGACCACATGACCGGCATCCAACAGAAGCTCGCCACCGGGCGGGGCAAGTACACCCCCGAGTACCCGGACCTGGGCACCGGCCCGGTGAACTACGAGGACTCGATTTCCGAGGACTTCTTCGCCGCCGAGCGCAAGGCGGTCTTCGAGAACAATTGGCTCTGCATCGGACGCACCGAGCGACTGCCGAAGAAGGGCTCCTTCTTCACCCGCGAGCTTCCCGGTCGGCTGGCGTCGATCGTCATCACTCGTGGTCTCGACGACAACGTCTACGCGTTCCACAACGTGTGTGCCCACCGCGGCAACAAGGTGGTGTGGCAGGAACATCCGATGGAAGAGCTCTCGGGCACCTGCCGGCAATTTTCCTGCAAGTACCACGGCTGGCGGTACGGCCTCGATGGCGGCGTCAACCACGTCACCAACGAGGGCGAATTCTTCGACCTCGACAAGAGCAAGCTGCAGATGCCGCCCGTGCACTGCGAGGAGTGGGCAGGTTTCATCTTCGTCAACCTTTCCAAGGATCCGGTGCCACTGCGCGCGTTCCTCGGTGAGGGGCTACTGGAGATCGAGCAGTACCCCTTCCATCTGATGACGCAGCGGTACGGCTTCTCCACCCAGATCAAGGGCAATTGGAAGCTGGCGGTCGACTCGGTGTGCGAGTGGTATCACCCGCCGTACGTGCACGGTCGGTTCATCGACCCGGACGTCGCCAAGGCCGAACAGTTGGTGCCGCCCATCGACTCGTATCACTACGACCTATTCCGCCCGCACATGCTCACGTCGGTCCCTGGCCCGCCGCAGCTGCCGCCCCGCGAGTCCAGGACCGCCGGCGCGGCGCGCCAGGAACAGAAGTGGGTGTACCGATTGTTCCGGGCCGGACTGTTCGGACCCGACGACATCCCCGACATCGGCCCACTCCCGGAGTTTCTGAACCGGGGCGACATCGCGTCCTGGGGCAACGACCAATTCTGGGTGTTCCCGAACATCTCCATTCAGATCTGGGCGCGCAACTTCTACATCACCTACACCTACTGGCCGGAGACCGTCGACACGCACATCTACGAGATCGACATCTACTTCGTGCCGCCGGCCAATGCACACGAACGGCTGGCGCAGGAACTGGTGGTGGACAGCACCATCGAATTCGCGATGCAAGACGTGAACACGATAGAGGCCACACACTCGGCGCTGAAGACGCGCGCCCAGGACACGTTCTTCCTCAGCGATCAGGAGCTGCTGATCCGACAGTTCCATTCGGTCATTCGCGAAACCGTCGCTGCGTACCAGGCCGGTGAGAGGAAGGAGTCATGATGGGAATATCACTGCCGGAGGGCTTTTCGGAGCTTGAGCCTTACGCCGCTGACTGGGCGCTGGCCACGCGGGCCGAGCGGTACGCGGCGCGGCTAGATCGTCCGTTCGACGACCTGGTCGTCTTCTACGACGCGGTGGCTCCGCACGCAGAGGGCGCCATCGCCTACCTCGACACCCAGAACATCAATGCGTTGCCCGAGGACGCCACCAGGCTGCTCCACCTGCTCTACTCGTTCATCCTGGTGTCCTACGCGGTTAACGTGTTCAAACAGAATCGGATTCCCGATTCCGGGGCCGCCTTCTTCAACATGGTCGCCGAACCGGCGGTGTGATGGCGGGGGCGAAAGCGCTGCCGCTGGCCGGGCTGCGGGTCATCGACGCAGCAACGCTGGCGGCAGGTCCCTTAGTGGCCACCACGCTCGGCGAGTTCGGTGCCGACGTCATCAAGGTCGAACAGCCCGGGGTCGGCGACCCGCTACGGACGTGGGGTGCGCGACGCGCCGACTTCGGGCTGATCTGGAAGAGCGTTAGCCGCAACAAGCGTTGCGTGACAATGGATCTGAGACACAAGACAGGCCGAGACCTTCTCCACGGTCTTCTTGATGTGAGTGACGTGTTCGTCATCAACACCCGACCCTCCACGTTGGTGCGGTGGGGCCTCGACTACGAGGCGATCCGCGCCCTCCATCCGAAGCTGGTGATGATGCACGTCACCGGCTTCGGCGCAGGCGGGCCGGCGAGCGATCGCCCGGGATTCGGCACGCTGGCCGAGGCCATGAGTGGTTTCGCGCACGTCACGGGGCAGCCCGACGGTCCGCCGACGTTGCCACCGTTCATGCTCGCTGACGGAGTGGCCGCACTTGCCGCCACCAGTGCGGTGATGACGGCCCTGTACTACCGCGATACCCGCGGCGGGACGGGGCAGTTGGTGGACATCAGCCTCATCGAGCCACTGGCCCGACTGGTCGAACAGTCCACACTGGCCTTCGACCAGCTCGGGGAGATTCCGGGTCGGACGGGCAACCGAGTCGATGCCAGCGCACCGCGTAATGCCTACCGTACGTCCGACGACAGGTGGATCGCGATCTCGAGCGCGTCGTCGAGCATCGCCGCCAACGTCTATCGCGCCATCGACCGCCCGGATCTCGCTGGCCGACGCGAATACGTGGATCCCGTTCCTCGCCAGGCCCGTTCGGCCGAGATCGACGCCCTGGTTGCCGAGTGGATCAGAGTTCGGCCGCTGGACGTGGCCATGAAGGTCTTTCACGCCGAGGGGGTGGCCGCCTCAGCGGTCTATGACGCAGAGCAATTGATGGCCGATGCGCACCTGCGGGCGCGAGGCACTTGGGTGACGGTCGACGACCCGGACCTCGGCCCGATGACGGTGCAGGCCCCGGTCGCCCGGCTGAGCGAAACACCAGCCCACATCGCCCACCTTGGACGACCCCTCGGCGCCGATACCGACGCCGTCTACCACGATCTACTCGGCCTCGACGCCGTGCGCCTGTCCGCACTGCGCGCGGCTGGAATCATCTGAGCCCAACGGTGCAACCTATGCGCAAACCCACCAGAGACCTCCTCCGTCGTAGCGAACTCGCGACGCCCGCGAGCAACGAACACATGTGTGAGGTGGCGGCGCGCGCGGGAGCCGACCTCGTCTTCCTCGACCTCGAGGACGCGTGCGCGCCTGCTGCGAAGGAATCGGCCCGCATCACCGCAGTCGCCGCGTTGACGCAGCTCGACTGGGGCGACACCGTCCGCGCGATTCGAATCAATGGGCTGGACACCAAGTGGTGCTACGGAGACATTGTCGAAGTCGTAACCGGAGCACGCGACGCGCTGGACGTGATCATCGTCCCGAAAGTTCTTACAGCGTGCACGATTTGGTGGGTCGACGTGCTGCTCACCCAGCTAGAGGAGCAATTGGGGCTGACGCATCCCATCGCGCTCGAGGCCCTTATCGAGGAAGCCGAGGGGCTGCTGAACGCCCAGGAGATCGCGCGGTCGAGCCCGAAACTCGAAGCGATCATCTTCGGTGCCGGCGATCTGTCTGCCTCGCTGCGATCCCGTGTCGACGGCAACTTCCAGCCGGTCGGCGACTACCCGGGCGACTACTGGCACGCCGCCCGACTGCAGGTGTTGGCCGCAGCCCGCGCCGCCCGCGTCGCTGCGATCGACGCGACCTATCCAGGTTATCAAGATGAGGACGGTTACCGGCGGGCCGCAACGCACGCGAGCCTGCTCGGGTTCGACGGCAAGTGGGCGATCCACCCCGACGAGGTCCCCGTCGCGAATGGGGTCTTTACCGCGACCGCCGATGAACTCGCCGAGGCCCGTGCCATCATGGCCGACTATCGGAGCGCCGAGGCCGACGGCATCGGCGCCGTGGGCCGGGGCGGAAAGCTCGTCGACGCCGCGTTGATGCGTCATGCAGCGAACGTCCTTCGCAGAGCGGCACCCTCGAACCACGAAGAGCACGAACCACAATGAAAGTGAGCCACGAATGACCGGAAGAGTCGAAGGCAAGGTGGCCATGAAACGCCTCGTCGAGGTCGCCCCAGCCACCCCACACCGCAAACCAGCAGTCGGCAGCGGTTGCCGTATGCCTGGCCAGCGTATGGGCCAACGACGCGGCAACATCGGCGGGCAGCTCCCCCACCGCAGGTGCTTCGTCGAATACGCCGGATTGTCTGGGCTTGTAGTCCGGGCTGTAGCGAGATTCATAGCCGATCAGACGGGTGAACTGCATCTGCGAGTGCACAATTTTGCGGTTAGCGCGGGCGACCTGAGCCCAGCTCACTAGCTCCCCACCATGGTGGGCGGGGTGAAACACCCGAGCGTAGGCGCCGAAAGTGACCGACACTAGCGACCCGACATTCTTCCCAAAGCTGGTAATGCTCTCGGTCAACCACCCCGACGGGCAGAGATTATCGTCGAGGACCAACGCTCCGACTGAAACCATGTCATCGACTGTAAAGAGGCGCGACCGTGAATAGTGGCAAATGGGCTGCCTCGTTCCTAAAACGAGGGTTCACCCAGCGGGCTTCCAGGATGTAGGTTGCCCCCAGGACCGCGAGCCGCTGCACGCCAAGCCGCCGTGTGAGAACACATGCCGAAGCGGTGAAGGAATTGACGGATGAACGCGGAAACCTACAGCATGCAGCTCGGGGACAACGACGCCGACCGGCTCACCCAGCTGGGGCAATTCTATGATCCGAGCTCAGCGGCGTTTCTGGAGTCCGCTGGTGTCGCAGAAGGGGATTCGATTGCCGATCTGGGGTGCGGTCACGGCGGTGTCACCAACCGAATCGCCCGCCAGGTCGGCGAGGCAGGCACTGTTTACGCAGTGGACGCATCAGCCGTTCAACTGCAGATCACCCGCTCGGTACTGGCCCATCACCGCAACGTGACCTTCGTCGAAAGCGCTGTGGAGGATGATCCGTTACGGGGAATGCGCGTTGACTGGGTGTACAGCCGATTTCTGCTCATGCATGTTGGCGACGTTCCCCGCGCGTTGCGGGCCATGGCAGACATGCTCTCTGAGAACGGGGCGCTGCTGTTGGAGATCGCAGATGTCGGCAGCTTGCAGTTCCAGCCGGCGACCCGCGAGAGCGAGCTCTGGCGTCCGTGGTGGTATGCGCTCGGTAAATTGCGGGGGGCGTCCTACGACGTCGCCGAGCAGATCGAAGAAATGCTCGACCAAACCGGCTTTGCTGTTGAACGCTGCGACCGTTACCAGCCCGTCTCGTCCTCGCCGGCGGCCAAACTCGTCCACGCGCTGGGATTCGACCAATGCGCACCAGCGTATCTGAACGAAATCGGCGCTCCCCCTGATCAAATCGAAGCCCACTACGCCTTCCTGCGCCATGCGGTGCATGATCCCGCGGTCAGGGTGGCTCTGTTCCATAACACTCAATACATCGCACGTCTCCGCTAACGTGCCGACCGCTCCATACATCAGCCAGTTCGCCTGCCCTCGTGGACGTATCCATCCATCGTGCCCATCGACTCAGGCGACAGGGATGGGTTGATCGTCTTCGCGTGGGCCGAAGAATCCAAAACGTTTGATCAATTCTGCGCTCGGGGCGGGTGTCCAGTTCCATGCAGCGATCTGGCGTTGGGAACGTCGGCTGTAGCTGGCGCGCAGCAACTCGTAGCCGTCGGCCCGCAGCAGCGTCGCTGGTTCCCCCGTGCCGCAGCTCCATTGCTGGCCTTGCTCGTCGCGAATGACCAGAGTCGTACTGTGTCGCAGCTGTTTGCGGAGAAAGAGCATCATCACGTCCAAAAAGGGTTGCCAGTGCTCGCGGTCAACACGAGCAAGTCCGAGCGCCTCGCGTAGGTCGGCTTCATGGCAGATCGTGTCCGCGACCAGGTTGGGTCCACGGATCTGTTCATCTGAAAGTGTGGACTCCGCTGCTGGGCTGACACTGTCCCACTCAGCGAGTAACTCACCTACCGAACGACACCGGCGCTCCCCGACGTGGCGGGCCGACCACTGTTCGCCCGGTGCTCCGTCGACCCGTCCACTGGCCGCATCGGCGGCACATCCGACGAGATGCGCTAATACCTCGTGCACCGTCCACTCCGGTGTCGCAGGAACCAGCACCTGTAACTGCGCAGCGCTGAGCGTGGCGGCCAGCTCGAAAACCCGAGCACGAGCGTTGCGGTAAGTCACGACAAGCATCACAGCGGTCCTCCCAGTGTCACATCTGCCTCAGGCTCAAATCATCAACTCGGCGAGGGTGTCTCGTGTGCAGGCGAACACGATTCGACAGAACCCCGCCGTCAGTTCATCGCTCGCGTGTTTATCCCTGGCGCCGTTGGCGCCACGCCTTGATGATGCCAATCGGTCCGTCTCTGTCGGCTGCGTTGGGCATTTCGTCGCGCCGTCATGGCGATCTCTTTAATGGCTGCAACCGCGCGATCCGGTCGGTCGAGTAAGGCCCGTGCCGCAATGCGCGCCAGCCTTGACGGCGTCAAGAACTGCGACGGGGAAATGTCGCGGTTGAGCACACGGAGAAACAGCAGTGGGACCTCGGGGTTGTCGCGCATATGTCGAGACAGGGCCGTATTTAGGGGTGTCGGGGAACCCGCGGCCCCTGAATCGCTGGCGAACCAGTACATCGCGTACGCATCGTCATCACGCCAACGCCACCAACATTGCATGGAAGCGTCGATGGTGGTGTTGTCACGCCCGTCTTCGATAGCCTGCGCGAGTTGTTCGGCTTGGCGAAACGCGTCCGAGATGCCTTGGCCGGGCATCGGATCTTTGAAGTGCCCGGCGTCGCCCACCAAAACCCACCCAGGGCCGGCGGCTTGCCGAAAATAGCCGTGCCAGTTGGTCAACACTCGGATCGGACCGACACGACGCCCATCGCCAAGCGCATCGGCAAGCTCAGGCCATGCCCGGATAGCGGCAGTGAAAGTGGCGTCGCGATCGGCATGAAACTGCGCCTGGTTCGCGAAACCAGTTGTGATGGCTGCCATGAACAGATCGCTGTCGGTTGGGCCAGCAAGATATGCCAACTCCCCAACACGACCAAGCCACATACGTCCCTCTCGGTTCGCCACACCGTCGTAGTACGCCCATGCCGTAAACCGGCCCGGCGGCGTCACGTGATATTCCGCAGCGCCAACCAACGACGCCACCGTCGAGTGGCGACCATCGGCACCGACCACCAACTGCGCGTCAATCGGGCCGGCATCCGTCTCAAACCCGACCACCCGATCGCCGTCCATCAGCAACCGCGTAACCCGGCAGCCTGTTCTGACATCTGCACCTGCTTGGCGAGCCGCATCGACCAGTAACGCATCCAAGGTCACCCGCCGCACGCACAAGGCGGGCCACTCGAGTGTCCCGTCGTTTATCAAGTCGAAGCGCACGTCATCGTTGATGAACGTGATTTGATGAAGTGGGACCGCGCCAGCCTCCAAAACTGCGTTCAGGACACCGAGGCGGTCCAATATTTGCACCCCACAGGGCTGGATCAGATGGGTCGAGGGGGTTTCCGACGGAAATTGTGCGCGGTCAAGCACACAGACTTTGAAGCCCCGTCGCGTGAGCATCGTCGCCAACGGAGACCCAGCGCATCGTGCGCCAACGACCACCACATCGAACCGATTCTTACCACTCGCTGGGCCCGTCATGGCAGCTCAAGGCCACGTAGTCGTTGGGTGCTGCCAGCGGGTTCGAGCCTGGTCGTTACCTGGTCGAGGCCGGGTTGGCCGAGGCTGCCGAGGGCCTGGGGGTGGAAATCAATAATCGCCATGCCGAAGGATCATACACCGAAAATAAGAAAAATAAGGGACTCATAAGGTAACGATAAGATGTGTCCGGAGCCCGGGGTCAGTACGACTTAGTCGCGGCGGCTGCGGTAAGGCGAGCACGTATCACCCACTCGTCGCCCTATCAATCCGTGCAACAAATCGCTGCACTGCCTCGGCTGCCGCGTCCGCCGTCCTGGCGAGTTCAAGGTGGTCAAGCCCCTCTAGTGCGGCTGTGTAGATCAACGGCCAGTGCGGGAGCGCGGCAACGCTCGGTGGCCAAAGATGCTGGGCACGCGCTTCGAACACTGCTATGCACGCGCTGCGCGTCGGTATCAGATCGGAATCGGCCATGAGCCCTTCGAGAAGTTGTAAGTCCACCAAGTCGTGGGCGCGGTCGTTGACCTTCGGGTCTTCGAGCACGGCGGTCACCGCGTGGAGCTTTTGCGCGATCTGCCAGGGAATCGTCATGCAGGGCACGGCGATGTCCGCGGGAACGCCCACGAGGCTGAGCGCATCCGAGGTAAGCGTGTCGAACTGGTCGGCATTGCCGGCTTCGACGGTAGAGACCTCGATCGGAACTGATGCGAAAGGCTGACCGCGGTAGCTGAGCTTGGCGGTGAATCGGCGCGGCTTGATGGGCATGCCCGGGACATCGATCTCTTCAGGGACGGTGAAGATCGCGGTGAATCCCTCCCACCCCGCCTCGCCCGCATCAGCGAACTGCTCGTGAATCGATTCGATATCGCGACGTGCGACTGTGTCGAAGTCTTTCGAGGTCCGCGAATCGGGAATGCCCCGGCGCAGTTCCAGCGACGATCCGCCCTTGACCAGGAGTAGCGGAGCGCCGCTGTCGTCAGTGAGCATGGCTGCGAACTGTGCGACGACGATCATCGCGACGTGTCGCTGCAGTCGACCGAAGACGACACCCTGCCGTTCCGCTACTTGGGTGAGCCGATCCCGTAGTGAGCGTAGGTTCGTCGGCGGCGACGAGTAGGGCTTGGTCACGCCGACGCTCGGTTGGGCCGAGCCCGTGATCCGGTAGTGGACTCATCGAGCGCAGCGCGTAGCTCAGCTGCTGACCCACGACGGAGGGTGCCCTCGGCTTCAGCTCGCTCGATCGCGGCCCGAAGCTGAAAAGGATCAGTGCCCGTCTTCAGGCAGTCTCTGATGGTGCGCGCAACCGTCGTAACGGGTATGACGTCGACCGCGGTGATGTCGTTTGCCTTAAGGTCGCGGCGATGCACTCGGTACAACTCACCCCCCGCTGCGCGGGGATGGTTGTCACGCGGGACCGTGAGATGAATGCGCGAAGGGTTGACGTCAGCAAGGGCGTGAAGCGCCAGGGCCGACTCATGCGAGATGACACCACGACCTAAAGTCCACGAGACGGCAGCTGCAAGGTCATCGTGCTCACCGCGCGGCAGCACAGGCACTCGATACACACCGCGTCCAGCACGCTCCAGGCGTCCGCGCGCGGCAAGCAGGCGCAGCTGCACTGGGTCGACGTCGATGTCGCGTGCATCGCGAGTCGTCACGTAACCGTGTTGCTCGGCAGCACGTTCGACTAGCCGATCCCAGATATTCATGTGCTTAATCGTATCAAATTGATACGTTTCTGCACACGTAGTGGCGTCGAAGGCTGGGCATCCGGGCTGTCCTGTTAGCGAAGCTGGACCAGGAGCAGCTCTGCCAACGCGCTGAGTGGACGCCAGACCTGGAAGACTTCGACACCACCGGAAATACACGGCCGGAAGATACTTAAAGTTCGAGTCCATATCCCTGGTCGCGGCTGCGTTGACGTTGGGCGGCCTGGCGG
>CAVQSX010000033.1:0-21416 GCA_963715905.1 uncultured Actinomycetota bacterium | reverse complement strand
TTGGCTGTGGTTCCTGGTCGGCTTTTCTGTCGGTGGCCTGGCATAGTCTTTGAACATGAGTTCGAGTAGTTATGACGAGATCGAAAAGGCATTTGACGCACTTGACGCCACTCTGAATCGTTTGTGCAGATTGAGCTTTGACGATTTGACGACCAGGGAGCTGTTGGCGGCGCTGAGCGTTGTGAGCAGATGCGACGAGCGGTTGGCCGCGGTCGAGCATCGGCTGATCAATTAGCTGGCCGGCCATGGCACGGCCGAAGAAGTGGGCGCAAGTTGTCGCCTGCGATCGCCGAACGGACACTGGCGAGTCGCGCTGAAGTCGGCCGCCGCATCCATGAAGCCGTCGACCTAGGTGAGCGGCACGGACTGACCGGGGAACCATTGGCGCCGGTGCTGGTCGTTACCGCGGCCGCCCAACGTGCCGGGGAACGGGTACTGGCCAGGTCGCGGTAATACAGATCCTTTTCAAGCAATTGCCCGGGCACTTCCCCCGTCGCCATGGCGGTCACCGGCGCCATGAGGCCGTGCTGCCCCGATAGGGGCAGACCCATCGTCGACGCTGTTTTCAAGCAGGTTCAGATTCTTGGCGACGCAAATGTTCGCAAAGGTGTTCTCATCGGGCAGCGCTCGCCCTGCACGGTCACAGTCGGCAGCGCGCTTAACCATAATATCAACAGATGTAGATTTTATGTCGTTGCTGAGATACGCTCGCAGCGATGTACGAGTCCCGGCTCGCCACTGGGAGGTATGAGGAGTTGGCAGTGAGCGATGAACTCAAGATATTCGTGTCGTCTGACCGGCTGCCGCCCGCCAGGACTGGCCTGCTGACCGGATTCGAGCCGGGGACGCGAACCTTGGAGGCGGGCTTTCAGATCGCGCCTCAGTTCCGGTCCGTGCCCGTGGACATCGTGTTCGAGAAGGACGTCGCCGTTGAGTTGCGGGACGGTGTGAAGATCCACGTCGACGTTTTTCGCCCTCGTGGAGCCGACAAAGTGCCAGTTATCGTGGCATGGAGCCCCTACGGCAAGGGGCAGGGCACATCTCCCAGCGTGATGGGAATATTCGGCATGGTCGGCCTGGGCAACGGGATCGTATCGGGTTTGGAGAAGTTCGAGGGTCCGGACCCGGCGTTTTGGTGCGCGCAGGGTTATGCGATCTGCAATCCGGATATTCGCGGTGTGGTCGACTCCGACGGCGACAGTGTGCTGTGGGATCGGCAGGAAGGTCGCGATTGCTACGACCTGATCGAGTGGCTGGCCGACAAGGAGTGGTGCAGCGGCAAAGTCGGGATGAGCGGAACTTCCTACCTTGCGGTGGCGCAGTGGTTCACCGCCGCCGAACAGCCTCCCCACCTGGCGGCGATCAACCCGTGGGAGGGCGTCAGCGACGTCTACCGCGACATGGTGATGCGCGGCGGCATGCCCGACACCGGGTTCACTCGACAGCTTCAACACGGCAGCTTCTTCGGCAAGAGCCGCAAGGAGGACGTCATCTCGGAGGCCGAGCGCTATCCGTTGATGAATGACCTGTGGGAGAACAAGATCCCTGATTTCGCCAAGATCACAGTGCCGGCCTACGTGGTGGCCAGCTACTCGAACACGCTGCACACCGCGGGAACGTTCCGCGCCTGGCGGCGAATCGCCTCGCCGGAGAAGTGGCTGCGCATCCACAACAGCCAGGAATGGCCCGACTACTACGATGAGGCAAACAGGGAGGATCTGCGCCGCTTCTTCGACCGCTACCTGAGGGACGAGGACAACGGGTGGGAGCTGACGCCCCGCGTTCGCTACTCGGTCCTCGACCTCGAGGGTTGCGACCAGGTCGGTGTCGCTGCGGATGAGTTCCCTCCCAGCGAGGTCGTCTCGACGAAGTACTACCTCGACGGTGCCTCGCGGGTCTTGGCCACCGCGCCGCCGACCGATGCGGTTGAGACAACCTACGACGTCGACGCCACCCCGGATGCGGTGTCGTTCATCTTAAAATTCGACCAGGAAACGGTGCTTGTCGGCTATCCGAAGGCGCACCTGTGGGTGGAAGCACGAGGCGCTGACGACATGGATCTCTTTGTGCTCGTGCAAAAGCTCGATGCTTACGGCACCCCGCTACAGCAATTCACGGTGCCCAATCAGAACGCGCGCGTCCATGACCTCACCGATCACGGAGCCAGCATCCTGCGCTACAAGGGATCTGACGGGCGGTTGCGCGTTTCCGCGCGCCACCTCGACGAGGCGCTGTCTACCGATGACGTGCCCGCTCACAGCTTCGACAGGATCCAGAAGCTCTCGCCCGGCGAGATCGTCGACATCGAAATCGACCTGTTGCCGATCGGCCTTGTCTTCTACCCGGGCGAACAGCTCCGTTTCGTCATAAGCAGCCGAAACATCTTGGGCACGTTGATGCCCGCGATCCGCGAATACGTCGGCGCCAATAGTGGGCAGCACGTCATACACACTGGCCGCGGCCACGCCTCCTATCTGCAACTCCCCATCAAGACATCGTGACAGCCGAATTCGGCGCCATCGGATTCGTCTTCGTGTGACGGGCCAACCCGTGTCTGTATCTAGAGTAGCGGACCGGCTGACCTAAACAGCGTGACGTTAACGTTTGTAAAGTACCGAAACAGCCACGGCGGGTTCGCTCCCCGCCATTTTTACGCCCAATTTCACTTTTCGGGCGGTGGGCGATGTTCGATCAGCTCCAACACGATTCCGTGAGGATCTTTGAAGGTCAAGATCCTCAAAGAGCCTTTGGTCGGGGCGTGCACCGTGGTGGGCTCGCACAGTATTTCGATATCGCCACGTCGGCGCAGCTTTTCATAGATCGTGTCGGTGTCGTCCACATCGAAGGCCATGCGAGTGATACCCACGTGGTTCATTTGTTTGTAAGGGCCGTCCCCCAACATGGTTGATGGTTTGACGAACTCAATTAGATCGATAACGGTGGCATTGTCTGAGAGCTTGCCGCAGAGATGGTCGGCGTGGATTTCTATCTCTTGCCCCGGGAAACCCAGAACTGCACCGTCCGACTTCTCGTTTCTCAAGCTGCCGATCGACTCGAGCCCCAGCACACCTCGATAGAACGCGAGCGCCTTTTCAATATCAGGCACGGTAATGCATACGTGGAACAGTTTGTTGATGTACCGATCCATGATGTTGTCTGCTTCCTTACTCGATGGTCAGCGCCAGCCGCCGGGCCCGCGCGTCGGATGCTTCTGCTACACAAAGATTTCAATGGCATTGGAGCTCATTGTGCCGATACTGGCCCAGGTCAAAAGCAGATAGATCGTTGCGGCCGCGATCCATCCCGCTGCCGGGCGTACTGCCATCCTGCGGTACCTCAGGAGCCCAGCTGCGGCGGGCACCCGCCGGCACGGCGATGGCGATTCGCACCGCCATTGGATGGTCACGACTCAGGACAGCAGGAAGACCCATATACGCGGCTACTACGCGGGGGCGGCAGCGGCGAACGTGTAGTACTGATTCTTCACGAAACGCCGCGAACAGCCTCTGTCATCATGGCTGGTTCGCTGATGTCCCCGACCAGCACGTCCTGAACGCCCGGAGCGCGCAGGTGTTCTGCGGATGCTCGCGACTGAACACAAGCGTGGACGGACTTGTTCGCGGCAAGCAACTTTGGGATAAGTAGCTTGCCCTGATTGCCGTTAGCGGCGTTTACTAAGATCATCCCGGCTCCTTCGTCATCGCTGCTAGGCGTTGCCAGACATGCCCGTCACTGAGTCGCGAGCCCGCTGACGGCGCGGGTGAGTCTGAGCAACGCGTCGGCGTGCGATTGCAGAAGGGTCCCGGACGGGAAGCCGGCGAGCATGAAGCCCAGGTTGGGTCTGCCGTCAGCGTCGAACGAGGGGGCCCACAGGTTGATGACGTCGGGGTCATCTCCGACTCGCGTGTCGGGCGCCACTTCTGCCGGATCGTAGTCTTCGGGATTGAACTCGAAGTCCGACAAGGCATCTGGTCGCCCGTGCGAGCTGGACGCCGTGGACGGTCGCCGCTCCAGCAGATCGACGACTCGGCTTTCCACACTGAACAGGCCGCGCGCGAAGCCACGCCGTCGAATCTGCCCGAGCGTCTCTCGACAGCGGTCACGGAAATCTGGTGCCAGGTCGGCAAGGTAGACCGTAACGTCGGCCTCATCGGCAAAGGCCATCCACCACATGCCAACGGGAGGTTCTACCCGGAAACGCTGCCCGATCGCGACCTGGGTGACCCGCGGATCGGAGGCGGTGCCGGCGCTGGCCAGCAGTGTCAACTCGGCACCGTCGCAGTGGATGGCCACTACCTGTGTCCCGGTTTCCGTCGCGACGGCTTCCATCCTGGGCCGCGCCTCGTCGAGCAGTTGCAGCTGGGTGGCAAAACGCGCGTTGCGCAACACAAGGGAATGGGCAGAAAAGCTGCCGTATCCGCCTTGGTAGAACAACAGCGAGGGGCGCGGAGCGGCGACGTTTAGGTCGATCACCCGCCCGACGACGATGTCGTGATCGCCGGCGGAATGGACCACCTCAGTTTCGCAGTCGATCCAGGCCACCGCATCGTCGAGGATCGGGCTTCCCGTAGGCGCGGGATGCCAACTGACACCGGTGAACTTGTCCGCGCCGCGAGAGCCAAATGTCCGGCAGAACGGCTCCTGGTCAGCGGCCAGCACATTGACACAGAACCGTCCGGACGGCCGGATCTGGGCATACGTTCGGGAGTTGATCATCGCGAAGTACGCGATTAGAGGCGGGTCCATAGACACTGAGGTGAACGACCCCACCACCATGCCCAGCGGGGTGCCCGCCTCGTCGAGGGCGGTGACGATGCTGACACCGGTTGGGTAGTGGCCTAACACCCGGCGGAAGTGTGCGGGGTCCTGGGAGCGATTGCCGTGCGGCTCAGATTGCGTCATCAAGATGCTCCCACTTTCTGCCGCCGTTGCCAAGAAGCTCTAAGAGCCGACGGTGGAAGCTACTTCGCGACCGTCAAGGGTCGGTTTCCCTTTGCTGGCGAGTCCGACCAGGGCGGCGCCGTAGTCATTACCGTTGGGAGTACGCACAATGGTGTGGGTGTGGAACTTCGCCGGCTCCTGGTTGGTGAGCACTATTCCGGCGTGGTGCTCGTATTCGGCAAGAAACACCGAACTTTGGATGCGGAGATAGAACGGGTCGTCGTCGCCGGAGCCACCTATCCAGCAGAACCACGTCTCGTCGAGGTGAGCGCGCATGCGGTCCAGCTGGGCTTGAAACGGTCCGCTCGGTAGATGGTCGACAAACAGCGCGGCAAGGTCCATCAATTGCGAACGACTGTGAGCGGGAAAGTCGATAGCTCTAACGCCCTCGTAGGGGATCACGCGATTGTCCTGGAACACGCCGCCCAGGTGTAACTCATCGCCAAATACGGCGCGCCCTTCGGGTATCGCTGGGTCCAGCTTGTCAGGGAAGAGTACGACCTTGTCACGAATGTCGGACGGCAGGGCGCGGAGCAGCTCGAGTGCGAGCCGGTCCTGGTCTTCAAACAACCGCACCCCGCGGTGTGGCCCCTCGTCGATGAGGTTCGGCTCAGCCCCAAGAAACACCGGACTGACGACCATTTGCTCGCCGACGACCAGGACGCTGATCGCAACGTGGTGCCCGTAAAGGTTCCAGCCCCAGGGATCGCTGGTGCTGGGATCTCCGAAAAGGTTGATGTTGTAGCTGAATTCGCCGAAGACTCGCGGCTTGTTTGTCAGATCGCCGAGAAACGCGTTGGTCCGCATGGCGCCTTGAACCTTGGTGAACCCGTTTTCGCTCAAACTTGCCCGCATTAGATCGAGCGCGGCCTCACGGACAGGTTCGTCGACCTCATCGAGGCGCAGCCCGAACCGATTTAGATAGAACTCGGGATTCATCCATGCCCGCCACACGTTGCTGTTGAGCGGATGACCGAGTACCTTGCGCTGCGGTTCGCTCAGGGTGCCCACCAGCGCCCGAGCCGCGTCGACCATCGCCGTTGTCGGGGCGCCTTCGGGCTGCAGGGCATACAAGCCGTCCTGCACCTGGCCGTCACTGGTGACCCCGTGGAACGGGCCGCCGCCTTCAAACCGCGCACCCCAGTCGGCGAAGGCCAGGGCGAACGGCGTCCACTGCCGATGACGCTCGACGTATTCGTAAGCGTCCAAATCCCGGCTGCCCGCTATCTTGGGGTCATCCAACGGCAGCAGGTAGTTTCTGAAGCTATCGGGCACGTTCGGTTCTCCTTACGCCGCTGAGGTTCTGGCCGAAGGAAGGCAAATAACTTCTTCGATCGGACTAGGCGATTCCGCCGAAGGTGAGTGGCTGCAGGCCCGCCATGAGTCGCCCGTAGTTTTCGTAGAGGACCTCGAGATTCAGCGCACCGTGCAGGGTTACCACTCGGGCGTCACGCCACGCGCGCTGAATCGGCTCCGACTCTTGGATCGCGCTGCTGCCGGAATTTCGCTGCAGCAGCTCGATCGCCTCTGCGCACAACCGCGCCGCCTCCGCCGCCTCCAGTCGCACCCGGAGGTTGAACTCCTGCAATTCCTCTGGGTCTATCGGGGACAATGAGGCAGCGCGTACACCCAGCGCGTCGGTGGCTTCAGCGTTCGCGCGCGTCATGAGTTTCGCCGCGCGGATCATGGTGTGTACCTCACCCAGGAGTCGGTGGGTAGGCGAGGCCTCCAGCTGGTTCTGGTAGCTCGTGCCACGGATTGGGCGACCGTCGGCCCGTTCCAGGAATCTCTGCAACACTCCTTCGGCCAGACCGATGGACATCCCCGCCATGGTGCTGAAAGCCCAGCCCAGGTTTGGTGCCCTCCACACGCTGCCCGCTAGATCGATTCCCCTTGCCGCGGTTGCGACTTCGCTCATCGGTACCAAGCGGTACGCCGGAACGAAGACCTCATCTTCGATGAGTGCCACCGAGTTACTCCCAGAACCGCACATGCCCGCGACGTGCCAATCGTCGAGCGATCTGAGCTGATGACGCGGCACCTGCACACCGGCTAGACAGGTTTCCCCGTCTTCCTCGGCGATGACGCCCAGGTTGCTCCACGCCGTCCACAAGGCGTTGCTGGCGAAAGGCCACGGACCCCCACTGACGATCCACCCATCCGGCACCCGCCGAGCCCGTCCCCGCGTCGCGGGAAGGTGACCAACGGCGGCAAGATACGGTCCGTTCGACGTTGTTGTGAATACCTCTTCGGCGACTTTTGCTCCACACCCGACGGCGATCCAGTTTTGGGTGGCGCCCACCCAGGTGACCCAGGCGGTCGATCCGTCCCATTTCGCCACCTCGGTGATGACCTCAAGCTGTTCGGCCACCGGCAACTCGTAACCGCCGTACTCCCGCGGCGTACCGATGCGAAACACGCCGGCAGCCCCGAGGTCGGCGATGGTCTCGTCGGACACCCGATTAGCGCGTTCGGCCTCCACGGCGCGCTCACGGAAACGCGGTCCCACCGACCTGACCTTGTCCAGGATTACGTCGAGCGAACCTGACGCCTCGTGTGTAACGGCCACCATTTCAAATCACCAACTTTTCTTTATTTACTGTCGTCTTTCATAATTTCGCGCCCGCAGTGCTCAGTCAGATTGCAGAGTCGTGCAGATGACCAGACCCGTCATCAGTTGCCGCCGACGAAGTCCGTTGCCCGAGGTTACGGGCGGCCGACGAGACGATGGTATTGCGCACCGCGCCTAGGTGATCGACTTCAACCTCGACCACATCTCCGGGTTTCAGTAGCCGCGGGGGTTTGCGCGCGTAGCCGACGCCCGCGGGCGTACCCGTTGCCAGAAGGTCGCCGGGCAGCAGCGTTATTGTTTGCGAGACGTGCGCCAGGACTTCGCCGACCGAATGGATCATTTGCCGGGTCGAGCCGTCCTGCACCGTCTCGCCGTTGACCAGGGTTCGTATCCTCCAGCCGGCGCTGATCTCGCCGACTTCGGAGGCGGGCACAATCGGACCCAGCGCACCGGATTTGTCTGCATTTTTGCCCAGGATCCACTGGGAGGTCTGTTTTTGGGCGCGTCGGGCGGTGATGTCATTGAAGGCGGAATATCCGAAGACTCCGGCAAGTGCCTCCTCAACTGTGGCGTCGACCAGAGTTTGCCCGACCCAGGCGACGACCTCGCCCTCCCAATCCAGGCCATCCTCTCCGGCCGGGACCGGGATTTCGGTTCCATCGACGCACAATGACCGAGCCCAGCGCCCAGAGATGGTGGGAAACGGTGGAAGCGCTTCGTCCTTGTAAGAGCCTTCCGCAGCGTGATCTTTGTAATTCAGCCCGACCAACAGCACTTGGGCATCCGGCCGCAGCGGCGGGACAATCGTTGCGTCATCGGCCCTCAGGATGCCCCCCAACGGCGGGCGCGCGACCCAATAATCCGGCGCGGACCAGAAGTTCGCGATATCGGTTATGACACTGAGCGTCGTGCCGTCTTCGGACAGTTGCGCGGAACTAACTTTGTCCGCCGATGTCTGCACGCCAACTATGCGCACCTTTCGAATCCTTTCCGCGACCCCGAATGGAAGTAAGCGTCAAAAAGGTCATGGTGTTTGTGCAACGCAGCGGCGCTGGTCAACCTCGTGTCGTTTGCCGCCCGGGCCGGCTGACCGGCGTGGCTGGCATTCGCAATCAGTGGCCCTGCTCGTGCCCGGGCACGGCGACAACGACGAGCCGCGCCTCCGTTTCGGCGCGATTCGACAAGCTTCGGACGGTTCCCGCCGGCAAAAAGACGGAGTCACCGCTGGCCAGAATCTCAGTCTGCCCGTCGACCGAAAGTTCAAGCTCGCCATCGAGGATGACATAGATTGTGTCGTAGGTCGTTTCAGTCGACTCCGCACTTCCCGATATGGCGAACGTCGATGTGGAAACAAACGCGGGCGAGCCGCCATCGGCTTGCCGTAGGTGATGGCGTCGAGCGGTCACGCCTGAATGATGTGGCGGAGCATAGCTCTGTGCGTCAGCCCAGCGGGTCAGATGCAGGTTGCTCATGCAGTAAAGCCTCCTTGCGAGTTGCCTTGCCGATTTCAGGACAGCCTCGCGACCGTCCGGGCGTCGGATCAAATAACATCATAACAGTTATGGTGCTTTATGCGCCAGACCCAGTGGCTGGCATCACGTACAGGATGTTCGGCGAATGCCGCATTACGTGGCCAGCCCGAATTCGAGGCGGATCGCCTCGCCGTGCTGGTCCAGCGCAGGGGGGGCGTGATGGCTGCGGACGACTTCGGTGCCAGCGGGATCGAAGAACCGAAGCGGCGGCCCTGGCAATGTCAGCGGCCCCAGGCTGACGTGTTCCACGTCGATCAGCAACCCCTGGCTGCGGGTCTGCTCCCACTGGTAGACCTCGTCAATCGTGCGTACCTGTCCGGCGGGCACGCCTGCGCGGGCCAGCCGGGTCAGCAGCGACGGCGCCGTTTCGTCGGCGAAGCCGTCTTCGAGCGTTTTGCGGACCAGCTCGGGATGGTCAAGTCGCTCGGTGTTCGTGCGCAATCCCTCCCCGTTCGCGTCCAGGTCGAACTCGCCGCAAAGCCGCTGCCACATCCCCTCGTTACCGCATGCGATTTGCACGGCGCCGTCGCGGCAGCGAAATAGTCCATACGGCGAGATCGACGGATGGTGGTTGCCGCGCGCCTGCCCAACCTGCCCGCCGACTGTCCAAGCGGTTCCCTGGAATCCGTGTGCTCCGACGACCGAGGCCAGCAAAGATGCTCGAACAACCTGGCCCCGGCCGGTGCGCTCACGGTCATAGAGTGCGGCGAGCACGCCGTAAGCGCCGTAAATTCCTGTCAGCAAGTCCGCGATAGGCACGCCGACACGTTGCATGTCATCGGACGCTGGGCCGGTCACCGACATCAACCCCGCCTCCCCCTGGGCGATCTGGTCGTAACCCGGGCGACCGCCCTCCGGCCCATCGTGACCGAATCCGCTCACCGACAGCACAATCAGACGCGGGTTGAGCTCGAATATCCTGTCGACGGAAAAGCCAAGGCGGTCCAGCCCTCCGGTCAGGAAGTTTTCGACGAGCACATCGGCACGACGAATGAGTTCGGTGAGCGTCGTTTGCCCGGCCACCGACTTCAGGTCGACCGCGATGGACTCTTTGTTTCGGTTGGCGGCCATAAAGTATGTCGACTCCCGCTGCGCATCTTCTGGGTACAAGAACGGCGGGCCCCAGCCGCGTGCGTCATCGCCGCCGGCGGGGTGCTCCACCTTGATGATCCGCGCGCCGAGATCGCCGAGCATCATCGCGGCGTGGGGACCGGCGAGCGCCCGCGACAAGTCGAGCACGAGCAACCCATCCAGCGCTGAGGTACCGCCTAACCAGCGGGCGTCGGAAGCTGCCGCAACTGCGGTGGTCTCTTCAGGCATAGCTGCTGTATCCCGAAAGAAGGGTCTGCTGGTCCAGCGATCCGTCCTCAGCCTGGAATAACGACATGCTTGGCGTGCGTAGAGGATTGCTGCGCCGACCAGGTGGCGGCAATGTCGCAAAGGGGGGAAGTGCGGACGTCGAGTTCGATTGCGTCGTCACCGACTTGGCGCCATAGCCAGGTCAAGGCGTCCCGTTTTGCCGCCAACGAAATGTGGAGGCCCGCGAAGCCGGTGAGCGTCAACTGCTTGGAACGCAGCAGTCCAGCGGGCAGCAAAACAGCGGAGCCGGCGGGGTTGCCGATGTTGACGACGCGGCCGTGCGGTGCACAGCACTGCAGTGCCGCTTGAACGGGTATTCCGTAAAGGCCGTCGAGGACGACGTCAACCGGGCCGGCTGCCTCCGACAGTCGCGCGGCCAGGTCGTCTGCCGACTCGTCAGCCCGCAGCGCTACCACGGCGTCTGCACCAAGCCGCAGTAGGCGATCGAGTGCGGAACGGTCGCGGCCGACGCCGACCACCTTCCCGGCGCCTCGGCTGCGGACGATCTGAACGGCCAGTTGGCCGACGACGCCCGTTGCCCCAAGGATGAGGACCGTTTCCCCTTTTCGCAGGCCGGCGTTTTCCACCAGCGGCATGTACGCGGCGACACCCGAATTGCCCACCGCCGCGGCGATGACAGGGTCCAGACCGGCCGGCAACGCGAGAATCTCTTCGTCCTTCACGAAGAGATGCGTGGCTAATGAACCGGGGCGGTCAGGTGCTGCCTGACACTGGGCATACACCTGGGTTCCCACTGGGTGCGCGCCGGATTGGACCACCACCCCAACGCACTCACTGCCGGGAACATAGGGCTGTTCATACCGCGCGGAGTGAAATGTCCCCGAGGCGATCAGCAGATCCAACGGGTTAACGGGTGCGGCAACTACACGCAACACCGAATATCCCGGCGCGGGTGCCGCGAACTCAACGGTACCCACGTGGGGCTGGGCGCCAGGCCCATCGATAATTGCTGCGCGGATTCGGTCGGGAACACCCTGCGCGGGATCCCCATGCGTGTTTGACGCCATGCCGACTCCTCGATCTGTGGACGGTTGTAATCGCGAGATGGGTCAACGTCTTCAGCACAAGCTGATCCGGGCCTATGTCACGCCGGCCAGGGCCCGGCTGAGGCCGGAGACGCCAACAGAAAACCACCATACCGTCATGATCTTTTAGAGCCAACTACCGATCTTCGCCACCGGACGCAATGATGGGCACATTCGTAAGCAAGGGCCTGCAGAACGGACCCGCGCCGACCGGAACCGGGGCACGTCTCGCCGGGGAGAGCGGGAGCACATACGGCGTGGCAGAACTAAATTCGCAGCTCAGAGCCATCCGGAGGAGGTCGGCCCGCGAACGTGATCGCTTCCGATGAATCTGGTTGCCCGAACGATCGAGCACGAATGCCGACTGTGGAGGCCCCACACGACGGGCCCACAAAATCGACCGACGGACGCTCGTTGCGCGCTAAACCATCATAATGGTTTAGCCGCGAATAGCGGTTTCGTGAGCACACGCGGGGTGTCAGGTGCCGCGGCATTCAGGAGCTTGCGGATCTTTTTCTGTCATGGTGTTTTCACACCTCATCTAGCTTTCCGCGCCCTTTCCTTGATGCGCCGGTTGCGGCGTGTTCAGCGACGGCGACGCCATAAGATGGCCCGCTCGACCTAGCGCTAAGAGGGCGGCGCGCCGCGGCGAGAATGCCGGCCGCGGGCGGCATCGCTGATTGGTGTGGTGTGCAATATTATTGAGCTGACGAGCGATGGCCTCGCGCGCCAACGCCGACTCTGAGTAAACGGCATCAGCCGAACGGTGGCGTGCCGCCGGCTGGCTGCGGGCGGCCTCCGGACACGCGTGCCGAAGAACACATCGCCGCGAAAGGCGCGTTAACTATCATGATGTTATAGTTGGCATCGGACCCGCCCGGGAAACCGCGGGGAAAGGGTTGACCATGACAATGAACCAACTGCAGACGAAAACTCGCGCTGAATTGCTAGCCACTCAGCTGGAAAATCAGATTGCGAACGGAGACTTCGGGCCGGGTGAAATGATCGGCACTCTGGACGAACTGAAGCAGAAAAGCGGCTACGCGCGGTCCACCGTTGCCGAGGCTGCCCGTCTCTTGACCGACCGGGGCGTAGCTCAAATCCGGCCGGGTCGGGGTGGCGGCATCTACGTCGCGAGCGACGGCGACGCCGTGATTCGCATCGGCCGCACGTTGCTCACCGTATCGGGCCAGCCCAGCGCCGTTTCGGACGCAATTGCGGTCCGTCATGCGCTCGAGCCTCTCATCGTCATGGATGCGACACGGCATCGCGACGAGGACGATATCCGCGACCTCAGAAACATCCTGCAGGAACTTGCCGATGCGATTCCTCAAGGAACGGCACCCTTCCTGGCGCTGAACTGGCGGCTGCATATGCGGATATCCGACATCACCCCGAACCTGTTCGCGCGAAACCTCTACCGAGGAATGCTGCAATACACCAGCGATCGGTCCTCCTCGGCTGAACATTCCGAACCGTCGAACGATCGGCCTTGGTTGGAGATGCGTTACCAGGTGCATCGTGAACTCGTCGAGGCGATCGCCAGCGGCGACACGCTTCGCGCCAATCAGGCCGTGTCGTCACATCATCACAGCCAACTGCATTCGGAACGCGGCCTCTAGCACCGGACCGCTCGCGCCCAGTTCCAACCCGCGGGCGCACTGGGCGGCTCCTGCTGCCATGGCCGGCGGCTTGCTGGCATGCAGCGCCTGACCAATCCCAGTTGACCGCCTCGGATCCCGCGTGGTTTCACCTGTACCCAGAATCTCAGCATCGCTTGCGTTAAACTATAATAACCATTACGTTATTTTAGGTAAATGCCCGCCACGATGCCTTTGCGCGCGTCGGGTTCGAGTGGGATTCGAGTGGGAACGTGGACGCTGGCGGAGAGCGATTCGTCCGCTGCCCACGCGGCACCCGAGCCCGCTCGAGCCGCGTACCGCGGAGTTGAGGAATGTTAATGCCACCCAACGGATTTGACGGTAATGCGCCAGTCGTTGTCGCCGGCGGAGGTGTCGTAGGCATCACGTTGGCGCTATTGTTGGCCAAGAGCGGTGTCGCCACAATTGTGCTTGAGCGCGACCTCGACCCGCGCGATCTTCCGCGAGCCCATGCCATCAATCCGCGCAGCCTTGAGGTGCTCCGAGAGCTGGGAATTGGTGCGGATCAACTGCTGCCGGTCGCCGCGCCTAGAGAGCTGACCAGCGAAGTCCGCTTCGTTACCACCATGACCGGACACTGTTTTGGTGCATTGCCGTACGAACGGCAGGGTGACTCGATCGGTGGGTTCGCGGCGATGGGCACGGTGAACGTTCCGCAACCGGCCTTGGAGTCGGTGCTATTCGAACTAGCTGCAACGCAACCCCTGATCGACGTGCGGCGCGGCCACGAGTGGATCGCCTCCGAGCCCATCGGTCAATACATCGTGTCGACCGTTCGTACCAGTAGTGAGGATTACGTCCTCGGGTCGCGGTTCTTGGTCGGCGCCGACGGGGCCGCCAGCATGGTTCGCGACAGCCTCGCGATTTCCATGTCGGGTCCCGACGATGTCGGCTCGGCCGTCTCAATGACGTTCAGCGCCGACCTCACCGGCATCGTGCGGAGCCGTCCCGGCGTGCTGCACTGGGTGTTTGCTCCCGCGTTGAGGGGTGTCCTACTTTCCTACCTCCCCGACCGGCTGTGGACCTACATCTTGTGGCTGCCAGCCGGGCGGGTAGACATGACCCAATTCTCAACGGAGAAGACGGCGGTGGCCATCCGCGCCGCGCTGGGGCCAGCCGCGCAGGATGTGCCGCTGAATGTCGTGGCTGTGACGCCGTGGCGGGTGTACGCGCAAGTGGCCGACCAGTATCAGAGCGGCCATGCCTTCCTTGCCGGGGACGCCGCGCACCGCTTCCCACCTACCGGGGGTCTGGGTCTGAACACCGGAATCCAAGATGCCCATAACCTCGCCTGGAAGCTGGCCGCGGTCATCAACGGGTGGGCGTCGGAATCGTTGCTGTCGACTTACGAAACCGAACGCCAGCCCATCGCCCGGCGAAACGCCGAGCAGTCGCGGTACAACCTCGAGGCCACCGACGCACTCGACATCTTGGTCGAGGCCTCACACGCTGACGATCAGGCTGGTTTCATTGCGACCCATCGCACACAGATCGCCGACGCCATCGAGCACCAACGGCCGCACTTCGACTCAGTCGCGCTCCAACTCGGCTACTCATACGATCCTCAGGCCGAGCCGATCGTCGACGTCACGGATTTCACGCCCCGCGCCGAGGCAGGGAAGCGACTCCCCCACGGCTGGCTGGACATGGACGGGACAGCCACGCCCGTAATGGATCTGATCAGCCGCGATGGCTTCACCGTCCTGATGATGGACGGGGATATCAACGAACCCGCTCATGTCGGCGATGCCCCGGTAGCGGTGGTCCGGCTTGACCGGCACGCCGCCGACGTGGCGCAATGGTTGTCCGAAGTGGGCCTGGACGGCGCGGCGGCCGTTTTGATCCGACCGGACGGACACATCCTCGACGTCGCCGAAGCCCCAGATGAGGTTTCGCGTTTCGGCGACGCGATCGCATCGCTGCTCGGCGGCCCACGGCCGGCTGACGCGACGGCAGAACGAACGACGTTTTGACGGTCGCGAGCGCCGTCGAGCCACAGCGCCGCCGTGTTTTCGACTATCGGGTTTGCTGCCGAGGACAAACCGCACCGCTTTTCATCTCGCGCACCTTCCCTCGCCAAACCGATTGTGCCAAACCAGCCTAACCGTTATGGTGTTTTGTGTCGCAGGCGGGCAAAGGAGGCCGTGAGATGAGAGTCGAAACCGAGATGGCTGGTCTGAACAGCAGGAATGAGTCCCCGACGTGCGTCTCCCGGGTCTGACAAGAGCCTGCGGATGGTGCGGACGTCTAGGTGAGTAGCACCCCGTCGCTCGTCACAGCCGGTCCGAGCAATACTGCACCGCAACAACGGACACACAGTGCCCCGCCCCGGGCGCCGTCCCGAACGGCCGGCGTACGCCGGGCCGCGGTGCGTTTTGCCACGATTCCGTCGCGTAGCGCGGCCACGATAGGGCGCGGTATGCAGCTCTTTTTGGATGTGCTCCGCTACACGATCACGGATTCGCTTTCGCTGAAGCTTCCGGCCGGCGAACTTGCGGTGCAGGCATGGACATTGCTCAAAGTCACGGCCACACCTGCCCTGCTGATGGCCATCCCGTTCGGCGCATTGATAACGGTCGTCACCTCGGGGCTTGTCAATCAGATCGGGGCAAGCTCGCTACTTGGCGCGGCGGGTGGCGTCAGCGTTGTCCGGCAGGGTGCCCCGATCACCGCGGGCCTGTTGATGGGGGGAGCTGCGGCATCGGCCATCGCTTCGGACTTCGGGGCACGCGCAATCCGCGAGGAGCTCGACGCAATGCGGGTCATGGGTGTTGACCCGGTCCGTTCGTTGGTCGTACCGCGCTTCCTCGCGTTGCTGCTGATATCGCCGATCTTATGCGCGGTCATCATCGCGTCGGGAACCGCTGCCGCGTTCACCCTGGCGGTGACGGTCAGCGACGTGGCACCGGGAAGTTTCTGGATGTCGTTCGGCACCTTCACCAAACCGGTGGATGTCTGGTTCGCCGTGGCCAAGGTCGTCATCTTCGGGGCAATCGTGGCGATAGTCTCGGCGCTTCGCGGAATGGAGGCCAAAGGCGGCCCGCGCGGTGTCGCCGACGCCGTCAATTCGTCGGTCGTCTTGAATGTCGTGGGGATTGTCTTCGCGAACTTGGCGATAACGCAGCTGGAGACGATGTTTTTTCCGACGGCGGTGGCGTAATGGCTGCCGGTCGTACTGCGGTACCTTCGGCCTACTTCACGACTCGATTGTTCGCGGCACGGGCGCTGCACGAGGCGTTCCGCACAGCCGGGCAGTGGATGGTGTTCATTACCCAGACACTCTGGTTTGTGCCGCTGACAATCCGCCGCTATCGGCGTCAGACACTGCAGCAAATGAACAGCCTGGCCTGGGGCCGAGGCTCGATCATCGTCGACGGCGGCGTGATCAGCGTGCTGCTGCTCCTAGGTATAGCTGTCGCCGCCGTGGTGGCCATTGAGTCATTTGCGGTTCTGAATATTATCGGGTTCGGTCCGCTGTCCGGCATTGTCTCTGGGGTCGGTTGCATCCGCGAGGTCGGACCACTGGCCGGTGGCATCGCGTTTGCGTCGCAGACAGGGTGCCGGATGACGGCCGAAATCGGTGCCATGCGTATCGCTGAGGAAATCGACGCCGTCGAAGCTATGGGTTTGCGTCCAATACCGTTTGTGGTGGGCACTCGGCTGGTGGGCGGCCTGCTGTGTGTGATCCCGGGATACATCGCAACGTTGGTAACGACGTTGCTTGTCATGGACATCGTTATCCGGGTCTTTCACCACCAGCCCGGCGGGACATATAGCCACTACGTTGTCGAGTTTGTGACCCCGCGCGACCTGGTCTACTCAGTGCTCAAAGTTGCCATCTACTGCGCGGTGGTGACGTTAATCCATTGCTACTACGGATACTTCGTTACTGGCGGCCCGGTTGGTGTGGGTCTGGCATCTGGCCGTGCCGTGCGGGCGAGTCTGGTCATGATTCTGGTCCTGGACTTCACTCTGACCGTGATGCTGTGGGGCCTTCGACCGGTATTCGTGTTCAAGGGCTAGGGGAACGGACTTGCTACTAAACACTTCGACGGAATCGGAGGCGCGAACCCTCACGATCGTCGGCGCCGCAACGGCGTTGGCCACCGTCCTCGTGCTCGCAATATTGATCGTGGCTCACCCGTTCCGCAGCCGACCGAACGACCGGATCACCGTCGCGATCGACGCGCCATTCGTCGGCCAAGGCGTCGCCAAGGGCACGGCGCTGGTCATGCACGGGGTGAAGGTCGGAGAGATCACGGCCATTACCAGTTCGCCGCGCGGAGGTGTGCGCCTGGATGCGGACCTGCAGAGCGGTCCGATCCAGGGCCTAACCGACGCAATGGATATCGACTTCCGGTCCATCAACTATTTCGGCGTTACCGGAATCAACCTCACCGCAGGTAGCGGCGGCCAGGTACTCCGTGACGGGATGCGGATCAATAAGGTGCCAACGGGAAACTTCACCCTGCAGGCATTGCTGTCGCGGCTGGGATCGATCTCTAGCGCCGCACTGACACCTCAGCTGATCGGGGTGATCGACAGGGCCACTCGATACACCGACGCGCTTGACCCACTCATCGAGACCGTCGTGATCGCCGCGAACGCCGTTACCAAGGTGCAAACGGTGTCTACCGCCCAACTATTAACCAATACAACGGGACTCAGCGTTGCCTTGCCGTCGTTCCTCGACGCGGCGATCGACACCGCCGACCGTTTGGACCACTCCAAACTCGACACCATGACCGAGGACTTCTACCGAAACCGGGCGTTGATCAGTAGCGATCTCGGAACCAAAGCCCTGTTTGACAGATTCGGGCAATTAGAGGGCAAACGTATGACAGAGTTGCTCCCGTTCATCGAGCTGGCCCAATCGCTGACCGACATCGTGCCGGGATTGATCAGGCCCGAAAGCATCGAGCACGAAATCATGGAAGTGCGCACCCGGTTCGAAAAGCTCTATGCCGGAACCCCCGAACAACGCGCCCTGCAGGTGCGGATCGTGCTGGACAGCCTTCCCGGCGTGGCGACGCCGCTTGCGGCTATGGGAGGCCCGCAATGAAACCCAGAGCGGCTTTGTGGCGACTTGCCCTCAGCGGTGTCGTCGCCGCCATCCTGCTGATCCTGGTCTTGAATATCATCACGCAGCCAGTGGCGGCGCGAACCCGCGCCTACACCGCTGAATTCACTGATGCATCAGGACTACATCTAGGTGCCGACGTCCGGGTTCGCGGAGTCCGCGTCGGGAAGGTCGAATCGGTCGAGCTCAATCGGCGGGATCGACAAAGCGTTGCCACGGTCGGCTTTGGACTCGACGCGCAGTACGGTGTGGTGCCCGCGACCCGGCTCGCCATCAAATATCAGGCTCTCACCGGGGCGCGGTACCTCGATGTGGTGAACGCAACCGAAAAATATTCGCCGTCTGAACTTGTCACCCACGTGCCGACGGCGATGACGCAGCCATCATTTGACATCACCTCATTGTTCAACGGGCTGCAGCCGGTGATCGCCACGTTAAGTCCGGACCAGATAAACACCTTCACGACGAACGCCGTCTCTTATCTCGAAGGTGATGGTGGCGGCCTGGAGCCGATGCTCGACAGCATCCGCAAACTCACGGAGTTCGTCTCGGATCGTCAGCAAGTCATCGCGACACTGATGCGCAATCTTTCAGAACTCGCCGGGGGCCTCAAGGGGCATTCGGCCGACCTCATAAAGATCATCGACCTGTTCAACCGGCCGATCGATGGCGCTCTACAGGTGATCGACGAGTTTCGAAAGTCGGATCTCTACGGTCCGGGGTTCCTGGCTGCCGTGCTGCGGGTGTTGAGCAGCGTCGGATTCCACCCCGGGATGAGCGGGGATGACATCGACTTCGCGTTGGACCGCGCGGCCAGCAACACAGACAACTTCATCGAAGCCTTCAAATTTCTTCCGGTGATGCGGGACAACGTTCCAGAGCCGTCTGAAAGCGGTGCGCCGGTGCCGTGCAGCCATGGTCACGCCCAGCTGCCTGAGCAAATGGACGTACTTCTCAATGGACAGAGGGTAGTCTTGTGCAACCCGTGAAGGTATGGCGAAACCCCCTGGCATGGGGGGTGTGCGCGCTGGTGATGGCGACCGTGGTGGCGCTGGTGGCGGCCATGCTCTACATACATCCACCGGGCCAGAAGATCGTCACCTTCTTCACCCAGGACGCGGCATCGATCCGCCCCGGCGACCAGGTGCGAATCGCCGGTGTCAACGTCGGCAAGGTAGACGGTCTTTCGCTGGATTCCAACCAGGTGCGGGTGCGAGTAGGCGTCGATGACTATGCGTTTGTCGGCAACCAGTCCCAGGTCCAGGTTCGAATGCTGACCGTGGTCGGCGGGTACTACGTCAACCTCGTGTCGCTGGGTGACAGGCCATTGGGCAGTACTCCTATTCCCGCCGAACGCGTGACGATGCCCTACAGCCTGATCAAGACGCTTGCCGACGCAACGAAGATCACCGACAACGTCGATGCAAAGCCGATCAGCGAGTCCCTGAACCAAGTCGCGCAAGGGCTTTCGGGCACCAACGTGGAGTCGATCACCGCAGTCGTCGATGCCGGCAACAGCCTCATTTCAACAATGGATAAGCAGCGCGGGCAGGTGTCCGCCATCCTCAATATGTCCGACGAATACATTCGGAGCCTCAGTGATTTCGGCGGTGAACTAAAAGAGATGGTCCGTAAGGTGTCGATTCTCGAGCAGACCCTGACCATTTACAGCAAGGGCTTGGGTGTTGCTCTTACGGGCGTGGCCGACGTCCTCCAAGTGCTAGGGACGCTCGGCGAGTTCTACGGGAATCACCGCGATAAAATTCTGGAAAAGATCCGCAATTGGCAAAAAAAGGCGCTGTTTTGGGATGACCGTGCGGGGTCGATCGTCCGGGCACTGCGTCTGATCCGGAACAAAGTTGAACGGGTCCTTGACGCCCAGAACGCGACGCCGGAACTGCTGGCCACCGACCTCTGTATCCCCGTGCCGGGGAAGCCATGTTGAGGGCCGGATCGGGTTGGCGCCGCGCTTCTAGGGCCGGCGTCGTTGCGTTGACCGCGGCGGCCGTGGCGACTTCGGGCGCCTCGTGCACGTCACACCAGAGCCGGCAGGGCGCTGCATTCTGCGCGATCATGCCCGATAGCGTCGGGCTGTACGAGGGTAACCCGGTCACCCAAATGGGCTATCAAATCGGCACCGTTACCGCCATCACCCCCGCGGCCCGTGACGTCCGGGTGGAGTTCAACCTCGCCGACCGCGTCGGTTACCTGCTGACGTCAAGGCCATCATCAGGTCGACCTCAATCCTGGCCGACCGCTCGTTGGAGCTGGTCGGAAACACGAAGCGGGCCGCAACTGGCCCCGGCGGTGTATTCCGTTGAACCGGTCGTCGACTCCCAAGAGCCTCTCGGAAGTCATCGGATCGGCAACAAAATTCGTCAACACGATCAACCCGCAAAGCTCGACGAACATCGGCGATGCCGTGCGCGAACTCGATCAGGCGCTGCACAACAACGGCGCCGGCGTGAACCGGTTGCTGACCACATCGTCGACCTTCTCGACAGCCCCGACGAAGCGATCAGTGACATCGGCTGAATCACCACCAACCTGGCGCATTTGAGTTCGGTACTCACCGAAATCAGAGGGCCGGTGAAAGAGATCCTGTTGGATGCGCAAGCGACCACACCGGATTTCGTGACGGCATGCAGGCGGCTTGGCGACTCCTGGATGCGCTGCCGCCGACGATACGTGCGCTCGCGGATTTCGAAACTGAGATAGGCACGGAGACTCAATTCACCTTCGACAGCACTGAGGCTCCCTGCGCAAGGTCAGTGCCCACGCTCCCCGGCTGGCGAACTTGCTGGATGTGCTGCCGCCGTGGATCAACAGCGCGGCCAACATCATCAACAACCACCAGTGGCAAACCCTTCGATACCGGCCGCCGCTGTACCGGATCCGGACGCCCGATGGCCCTCTGACGCGCAACATAATGAACGAAGCAGCGCCCGGCAGTTGCCAGACGTGGAAGGCCTGCCCTACGCGGTAGACGTCGCATTACTGCAGTACGCCCTCACCCAGGCGGCGCAGCGATGAACCGCCGGATGAGGCTGGTCGCCTTGGTCGTCGCCGCCGCCGCCACGTTGTCGTCGTGCGCGTCGATCAGCGTCGACGCATTGCCCCAGCCCGGTAACACGTATCCCGGCGGCTACAACATCGTCATCGAATTCGAAAACGTCCTCAACCTTCCCGAGCGCGCGAAGGTAGTGCTTGACGGCATCACCGTCG
>CAVQSX010000032.1:0-468993 GCA_963715905.1 uncultured Actinomycetota bacterium | reverse complement strand
CGGTGGTTTCTAGGCGTGGTCGCAACACTTCTCTAGATTCTGGAGGTTGTGTTGGCATCGTCGCGTCGGGTGAAGAAGGGGCCGGGGCGTCGTCCGCAGTCGGCCAAGCGTCAGCGGTTCATGGAATTGCGAGCTCGGGGGTGGAGCGTGCGCGCCGCGGCCCGCGAAGTCGGCGTATCCCGGTCCGCGGCGACCAACTGGACGCGCGGTTATAAGACCTACCGCAACGGCGTCGAGGTCGGGTTCGTCCCGCCACTGGATCGGCTCGCGGTCCGCCCGATCAGCACGCGATACCTGTCCCAGGACGAGCGCATCGAGATCGCCGATCTGCGTCGCTCCGGCCTGAGCCTGCGGGTGATCGCCGACCGGCTCGGTCGCGCGCCGTCGACGATCTCACGGGAGCTGCGGCGCAACGCGCCAGCCGGTCGCGGATATCGCCCGTTCGACGCTCATCACCGCGCCACCGCGCGTCGAGCACGTCACCACCGGCGCCGGATCGAGATCAACGATCATCTCAGCGGCGTGGTCACCGAGCTGCTTGGTCAGCGGTGGAGCCCGCAGCAGATCAGCCGCCATCTTCGGTTGCGCTTCGCCGACGACCCGACGATGTGGTTGTGCCATGAAAGTATCTATCAAGCTGTATATCAACCGAATTCGCTCTTCATGCGGCCCTCGCGGCTGGCACCACACCGCCGCTCACCGCTACGCACCGGTCGGGATCACCGCCGAGCACACCAGCGCCAGCAGCGCCGACGACCGCGGTTTCAGCAGCCAATGCTAAAGGCTTACCAACGAAGCCCGAGATGTTGGCTGTGACACTGCCGATCCATCTCAGTGCAGTGCCTCGACCGTCGGGGCCTTCTCGTCGATCACCGTGCACGACCGACGCCACACCGCGACGAGCCTGCAGTGTCACCTACGACAGCACCGTCACCGAGACACAAATCGCGCTACACGGCTACCTGCACCGAGTACTCGTGCCAGCCCTGGGTCTGCCCGCCGACGACCAAGGGTGACAACGAACGCCGCGGCGAGACCTCCACAGTGCGCCGGAGCGCTGTTCCCGACGACGACTTGAACTCCTGCGGCGTTGTCGCCGCGATGCCGCGATGCTAGAAGCGACCATCGCGACCGCGATCGACGCCGTGACGAGTCGGGGACGCGCCGTAACGCGGCGCAGCCATTGTCGGCGCTCCACCAGGCCGAAAAGCGACGCGATCGATGAGGCTCATCCAACCCGGACCCGGCAAACTAATCGCCGGACTGATGGCCTAGTCCCGACCGTAACGATGGCGGAATCTGTGGGACTATGGCTTCTCAAAACGTGCCTGTCGTCCCATAAGATTCAAAGTTCTCATGAGCCATGGTGTTTCAGCACCCCATGACAACCGCTGCGGGACTTACAGTTCGAGTGCATACCCCTCGCGGCTGCGGTGGCGTCGGCGCTGAGCGGCCTGCTCTGTGGTGGCGGTGATGCGGTGGTAAGTGGCCTCGCGGCTCCGCTCTTCGGCGCTGTGTTGTTGCCACGCGGCGCGCCGCGCGGCACGGCGTTCGTCGTTGCGATCCAACAGAGCCGCCACTTGCGGCGGCAAGAATTCACGATCGGTGCGTTCGGCTTCGGTGTGCATGGTGCGCGGCCGGTCGTCGTTGGCCAGGATGATCCGGAAGTAGTGCGCGGCGGCGTATTTGTTGCCGCGGCGAATCGTGTGGATTTCGGCTCCGGAGGCGACGCGAGCGTGCTCGTGGTCGGCTTCACCGGTGATCGGCTGGTAGATGAACGCGTGGTTTTCGTCTTTACCGCGGGTCATGCCGACATACGCCATGGCGCGCGATGCTTTGTCGCTCAGCACAGTAAAGCAGGCCCCGCGCGTTCTGGAGCTGCCGACGGTAATACCTTGGGCGGCGTGCAGGGTGGTGGCGTAGCCCAAGGTGATGTACTCGCGCAGGTAGTCACGTTCAAAGACAACGCGGGCCTGGTCGGTGAGCCGCTCGGCGGCGAGACGCCCCAATGCGGCATCCACGCCGACCACCCGCCACCGGTTGCCGTTGCGGACCTGGTCGATCCGGTTGCCACGCCGGTGTTGTTGGGCGGGTTCGACGGCCAGTGTCGCGTCGTTGTGGCGGCTGATGATGATGTCGCCGACGCGGACGTCTTGGTCCCGGGCAACCCGCACTGCAGGCGTGGTCGCGTCGGTGTAGGTGTCGTGCAGGCGAGTATTGATGGCGTCAGCGATTTCCCATTTGTCGCAGATGATGGCCGCGTCTTTGCTTTCGGCGCGAGCGGCGATGTAGGCGGTGGTGGCGTCGGCGGCCATCGCGATCGGGTCACCGGTGTGCAGCCGGTCGTGGTTGCGGTACCAGCCGACCGCTTTGCGCAGCCGGTTTCCATGCCCGGACCGCAGCGCCAAGGACATGTCGCGTTCTTCGGCGGTACGCATCCGCCACACTTCACCGAGGCGCTGCGACCACGGCAGGTCCTCACAGAGCTGCTCGAACATGCCGCCGCGGGCTTTGACCGGGGACAGTTGATAGGTGTCGCCGACCAGGACCATCTTGGCGCGCCCGACGACCGTGGCAGACAGCAGTTTCTTCAGCTCGGGGCTGCCCACCATGGAGGCTTCATCGACGATGATCACGGTGCGCCGGTCAATGTCGAGCTGGTTGTCCTCAATGAGTTGAAGCGTTTTGGCGACGGTCAATCCGCGGTCGCCGGCCCCGTCGCGCATCGCCTCATCGACGGCCTTGCCGGTCGGCGCGAGCACCAGTACGACTTTGTTGGCGCGGTGCGCGGCGGCGCGCAGCGCTTTCAAGGAGTGCGTTTTGCCCGCGCCAGCCGGGGCTTGCAGCGGCTGCACCAGGTACGGCGAGTGCGCGATGTTGCCGATAGCGCGAGCTTGATCGGTGGACAGATCACCAAGATCGGCGGCGCGCACATCCAGCCGCGCGCGGGCATCGGTCTCGTCGATCATGTCGAAGATGCGCTGCTCTTCGGCGATGACCGCATCCACGGTGAACAGCTCATACCCTTCGCGGTGATGCGCCTCGCGCGGCGCGCTCACCCGCACACCAACCACGTCCACGATCTGCTCGATCAGCGCGCGCGGATCACCGGGCACGTCCACCGGCAGCAGCGCGCCCACCAACTCAACAAGGTCCGCACGAGTGAACGCGGGCTTGTCGATGTGCGCCACCATGCGCGCTAGGCGCGCGCGGTCGAGCAGCAGGCGCGGCGCCGCGCGCCGCGCGGCGCGCGCTTCAAGGTGCGCTGCGCGGTCCAGTTCTAGACCGCGCGCACCCGCGCGCCACTCGGCGGTGAGTTCGGCCCACGCTTTGGATTCCGGCTTGACCGGGCGCGTCGCTTTCTGCGCGGCCGCAAGTTGCTGCACGCTGGGCTCACCGTCGACGACGACCAGATTGTTGCGCGCCCATTCCCGCAACCTGGTGGAGCGCTGCGACCACGCCTTCAGGCATTTCATGGTGACCCCGGCAATCTCGGCCATCCCGGAATGCTCATCGACGGCTCTCCACTCCGCTCCGACGGCGGCATGCAGCTCGTGCCGTAATACGGCCTGATAGATGATCCCGGCAGCCTTGGCTTCGTGCAGCAGCGACTTGGAGTCGATCGACACCAGCGTCCCGTCGGCCCGGGCTTGCCGGTTCGGCACGATGACATGGGTGTGCAGATGCGGATCCCCACACCTAGAGGTTTCGTGCTGGTAAGCGATCCCCACCAAACCCGGCAACCGCTGCAGATCCTTCTTCCCTGTCACCGGGTTATGCACCCGGGTGTACCCGGCGTGCTCGTGCAAGTAGGCCATCGCCGCGTCGATGCCCTTCTGATGCGCCGTGGCCATGACCTTTTCACCGATATCGTCAGTCAGGGCGCGTAGCAGCGACACACTCTTGGGCGCAGCAAATGTCAAGTCAAAACCATGCACCGACCCCGCGGTGAACGCCCGCCCGCCCGCCCCATTCGGCGCGACCCCGTCATCGAGCCACCGAGCCGCCACCGTGGTGTCAACAAACCCACCCCGCAACGCGCCAGCATTCAATCCGGTCAGCTCACCCAGAGCCGCGACGTCCCCGGCCACCAACCAGGTCGGCACCCGGGTATCGCTTTCGGAGTAGTACTCCCCCAGTCCGCCGCCGGCAGCTCGGCGATCCATCGCCGCAGCCTGCGCCTGACTCGCGGTGTCGTTGTAGTAATTGATGCTCCACCGCGACAGCCGAGAAATCGTCAACACCGTCGACCACCTCCCGACCGTAACGGGCGAAACCAGCTGTACCGGCTGGGATCTGGGGAGCGCACAGCGCACCCCAGATCAGTATTGCACCACTTGTGCCAATGTGCCACAGGAAGTTTCGAGGCGAGCGCCTGGGATGAAGCGGGGGCTCTGCCTGGCGCTGGGCGATGCGTGAGCTGGTGGCAATCGGTTGAGTCGTGGCAGTAGGAGCATGATTTGGAAGCTGCAATGTTGTTGGCAAAGTGAGGATTAAAGATACGAGACCAGGCTTACCAGACTTCCGGTCAACGGCTATTCCACCTGGAGCAGCTAGACGAACTGGATCACTCTGTTGGACAACCGCTTTGCACTGCGACGAGCGTCGTCAGCGAGCCACGACCGAGGCGCAGCTCCAACTCGACCGGTTGAAGCAGGTGGGCCGAAAATTGTGCACAGGGGGTGTCGATAGCTGCTTAGGGTTAAGACATGCCGGCTCAATGCGGAGCGGGCGTTACAAGTTCACACGCCCCTTCAACGTCAGCGAGCCACTATGACAAACTCCCTGTCCAACGGCCGTGAGATGCTCACGGCCGAAGAAGTCCACGACGTGACGGGTGTCCCCGTCTCCACACTGCACGACTGGGCGGCCAAGCGAGAACGCGGAATGCAGGCTCCAGGCCCCCACCACATACGGTTAAGCAACAGGCATCGGCGGTGGGCGCGCAGAGATGTCGACCAATGGATCGAATCGGCCCGAATCTAAGCCAACCGTGTCGGACCCGCGGCATACAGTTACTTGTAATCAAACATGCTGCGGCAAAGCCACTACGCGGTAAGGCTCGTGGCATTCAATTGATGTAAGAGGCGATCGTGTCGATTCGGCGACGAGAGACCAAGGCCGGCGTCCGTTATGACGTGGACTGGCGGCTTCCAGACGGTTCAAAGCTGCCGACCACAGGCGCACAACGAATTTCGACACCAGGATAGGAGACAGTGACCATGACTACGGGGACGGCAGACGTATTGACCACGGGTGACGTGTCGCGCATGACGGGCGTTCCCGTCTCCTCGCTGTACGACTGCGCGGCGAAACGGGAGCAGGGCGTGGACTCGCCGCGTATGTTTCACTGCAAGTTGTCATCCCGGCATCGACGCTGGATGCGTGCTGTTGCTGGGGAATGGCACGCCGCGCCGAGGTTTTGAGCGATGACGATTCGCCGGCGCGAAGCGAAGTCCGGCGCCCGCTGGGATGTCGAATGGCTGCTACCGGATGGCACCAAGCGATCCAAGACATTCAAGACGCTGCGGGCTGCCAAATTGTTCGACGGTGAAGTGCGCTCGGCGCGTGAGGACGGCGAGACGGTCGATCCGCGCGGCGGCAAAACCGAGCTGCACGTTGTGTACAAGAGCTGGCTCGCGTCCCGGCCCGATCTATCTCCGAAGGTGCGCCGTGGCTACGAGGACAACTGGCGACTGCGAATCGAGCCGAAGTTCGGCAACTGGCCGATCGGGCGAATCTTGCGAGAGAACGTCCAGGAATGGGTCAACGAAATGACCACCGCGGGCCTAGGACCTCGTACTGTGCGCTGGACTCACAGCGTGCTGCGCATGACGCTGGACCACGCCATCGCCGACAAGAAGCTGCGTGGAAAAAACCCGGCCGCGAATGTGCGGTTTCCGACGATGGGAGAAACGAGCCATGTCTATCTGACTGCGGTGGAAGTGGCGAAGCTGGCCGAACTATGCGATACGGCAACGGGCGACGACTCGAGGGCCGCTAAGCAGGGCGATGTGGTGCTGATCCTGGCTTACACCGGATTGCGGTTCGGAGAATTGACAGGACTCAATGTCGAAGATGTAGACCTGCAGGCGCGGCGTATTCGCGTGCGGAGATCGATCACACAGTTGTCGGGCCGACTCCTCGAGGGGCCTCCAAAGAGCCGTGCGGGTCGTCGCAGCGTGCCTATTCCGGAACGACTGGTGCCGATCCTGAAACGCCGGATCAACGGACGCACGGCTGGGGAACCGGCGATCGTATCGCCGAAGGGCTCACGGCTCGGGCTCGAGAACTGGAAACGTGCAGTGGGCTGGCGGACCAGGATCGCCGAACTCGGGCGTCCCACAATGCGCTTGCACGACCTCCGACACACCTACGCGTCGTTAGCTCGATCGGCGGGCGCTGACATGAAACTACTGCAGGTGACGATGGGCCACGCGTCGATCGTGGTGACCGCGCACACCTATGCGGATCTCTATGATTCGGACCTAGATCGTGTAGCACATGCGCTCGACGGGCTCGGAGGATGATCGCGCCCTTGGCGGCGGATAAACCCTTGACGGCGGATAAACGGCGGATAGACCGGGCTGTTGTACGCGGCGGATCCGAAGTCGGATAAGCGAAAAGTCGATGACCTGCATCGACTGTGGTGGTCCCGGCTGGGATCGAACCAGCGACCTTCCGCGTGTGAAGCGGACGCTCTCCCACTGAGCCACGGGACCGCGCCGAAGGGCGAACGAGGAGGAAGACTAGCACGATCGGCGGGTAGGCCGAACGTTCCACATGCTCGCGAACGCGACGCGCGGTGGCCTAGACACGAGCGTGCCAAGAAATTTGTGTGCGCCCACTCGCGTCGACTATTGTCGTGCTTCGCACCGGGCGACGATCTCGCCCGTTGCGCGCGGATGTGGCGCAGTTGGTAGCGCATCACCTTGCCAAGGTGAGGGTCGCGGGTTCGAATCCCGTCATCCGCTCGAAGGTGCTTGAGGCATCAATCCCAGCGGTGGAGTGGCCGAGTGGTGAGGCAACGGCCTGCAAAGCCGTGCACACGGGTTCGATTCCCGTCTCCACCTCCAGATTTTCGAACCCCCCGCGCGATTAGCTCAGCGGGAGAGCGCTTCCCTGACACGGAAGAGGTCACTGGTTCAATCCCAGTATCGCGCACCAAGTTCGACGCAGGTAAAGCACCATAGTTAGGCATACGAACTAGGCAACATGACCTAGATGTGACCTGACCCAGAGCAAACGGTGAGCTGGCGACCTATCCGAGAGGTAGCCGAGCCATGACCACCACCACCAACCCCATGAGGACCACCTTCGCGCTTGCCGTCGCTGTGGCGGCGCCCATGCTCGCGGCGACCGGAACAGCCGGGGCCGACCCGACACCACCACCTTCACCCGGCTACCAGATCGCGGGGCCTGACGGTCCGGAGTTTCCCGGCCTACAGGTCTATCCCCGGGTGTGCGGGCAATACCCGCCGGCGTGCAGCTTCCACTTCGACCCCGACACCTGGACTTGGCAACCCCCGAACGGAGCCAGTAGGCGCAGGCCCAAACCAACACGAGAACGGCCGTCAGAAGCGATTCCGGCGGCCGTTCTCGTGTTGATCAAACTTGCCCGGGTGTCCCGGCCGTGCCGAGGAGCAGGCCGCGGGAGCCTCCGGAACCAGGAGTAGCGCCGAAATCGCCGTTCCCGCCGTTCCCGCCGTCGCCGATCAGGATTGCATTGCCGCCATGACCGCCGGTCACCAGGGTGCCGTCGCCGCCGTTCCCGCCGTTGCCGTACCAGAACCCGCCGTTGCCGCCGGCCCCGCCGGTGAGGCCCTCCCCGCCGCTACCGCCGTTGCCCCACAGCCCGGCCGACCCGCCTTTGCCGCCAACTGCATCGTCAAAGCCGCTGCCACCGTTCCCGCCGTTGCCGTACAAGAACCCGCCGTTAGCGCCAGCCGGCCCGATGTCCATGGAGGTACCACTACCCCCGGAACCGCCGTTGCCGATCAGGAAGCCCGCCCTGCCGGCTGCACCCCCTGGGGCGGCGCCGTTTCCCGTGCCGCCGTTACCGCCGTTGCCGATCAGGAACCCGGCGTTGCCGCCGTTGCCGGCGTAGGAGCCGCTGCCACCGTTCCCCCCGTTGCCGAAGAACAATCCGCCGTTTCCGCCCACGCCGCTATAAAGGCCGCCATTGCCGCCGTTGCCGCCGTTGCCGAAGAGGATCCCGCCGGATCCACCGTTCCCGCCGTTCTCAACCGGCCCGTTCGCGCCGTTGCCACCGTTGCCCCAGAGGATGCCGCCGTCTTGGCCGTTGCCACCCGGTGTCGTGGCGTTGGCGCCATTGCCGATCAGCGGGCGGCCGAGCAGCGCCTCGGTGGGTGCATTGATCACGCCGAGGATGTCTTGTTGGAGAGTCTGCAGGGGGTTGGCGCTGGCGGCCTCGGTCAGGGCGTACTGGGTTGCACCGCCATTGAGGAGTTGCACGAACTGCTGATGGAACGACGCGGCCTGGGCACTGAGCGCTCGATAGGCCTGCGCGTGGGCGCCGAACGCCGCCGCGATCTGCGCTGAGACCTCGTCAGCAGCGGCAGCCAGCACGTTGGACGTCGGCCCAAACGCTGCTGCGTGGGCCGAGTCGATCGTGGAACCGAGATCGGCCAGATCGGTTGCCGCTGCCGCCACGTCCTCCGGTGCTGCTACCACGAATGACATAAAGGCTTCCCCTGGCTAGGTGGGATGTCGCTCGCCGGCCCAATGACGAATTGGTCGCTCGCCAGCTCGATGGCGAGTCGCGTTGGGCAGATCGTAACGCCATCGCAAGCGCAGCTCCAACCGTTTTCACAGGATTAACCAGCAAATAGCCAGCAGGATCCAGAAAGGTTGCTTAAACCATCGGTAGTCGCGACCCGGGCGATGCACCTGAATAGTTGATCGGGCACCCGGTTTGTCGCACGTCCCGAGTTCAATGGCCGCCATGACCAACCCACAACACCTCGAGCACCTGGACGGCCTTCGGCTCGTCAAAGGCTTCCCCACGAATGACGACTCCGCGGTGAGTGTGGTCGTTCGGTGGTTCGCGGATCGCGGCGTTGTGTGCGCAGAAGATGAGGCGCGCAGCATCGTGCGGGAAATATCTGGCAAGTCTCAGACCCCCGGTGCAAACTAACCACCGGGGGGCACAGGGAGCGCAGGAGAGCATGACCGACGACGACCTAGCTGACCACCAGCCGGAAACGGCCGTCGCGGGCAACGACGAGACCACCATCGTGCCGCCAGCCACCGAGATCGCGCAGTGGCCTGCCTGGTCGGTAGAGGAGCCCGCCACTGTGGCGTTGCCGCGCCCGTGGCGCTCGGTGTGGACGATCGCCGGTATTGGCCTGTTTTCCGGCGTTGTCATCGCTTTCGCCGTCTTTGGAGTTGTCGCCCTATTGAAAGATGACGGGCCTTCGACCACGCCGGCGCAGCCGACGGCGCCGGTCGCCAGCTCACCGACGACATCGGCTGCCGCGCCCGCACAACCGTCGCTAACAGTGACCGCCCAACCCGCGCCGACGGTGACCGTTACGCCACCGCCGGCCACGGTTACCGCGCAAGCCGCGCTCCCACCAGCGGCCGGCGGCACCGACGTCTTCACCATCTGCCCAGACGGCCACGAAGGCGTCGTCGGCGGCCACACCACGTGTGCATTCGCCGCTAACGTGCGCCAAATCTTCTACGCCACAGGAATGTCCAACGACTTCACCGCTTTCTCGCCGGTCACTGGCGAGGGCTACGAGATGACCTGCGTCGGCAGGTATCCCGCCCACTTCAGCGACGGATCGACGATGATCTCAACGCGATGCTACGGAGGCGACAACGCCGAGGTGGTCATCTGGTGATAGCGGGGCTGTGCACCGCCGCAGGAGGAGGATGACCGTGACCGCTAACGACGACGACGCTGCTCAGCCGCTAACGGTGGCCGCAGCCGGTAACGACGAGACGACAGTCGTGCCGCCGCCTACTGAGGCCGCGCCTGACCTGGCATGGTCGTCAGTGGATGAAACCGAGGTGATCCAGCGCCAGTCGTGGGGCCTTACCTGGGGACGCGCCGCGGTGCTCCTGGCGGGCACCATTGTGGTCGCGCTCGCGGTCGGGTTCGGTGGCTGGGCGTTGCTGCGGATGCACGATGAATCCGCGTCACCCGGACCGGTGACGAACCCTTCGACATCGTGGGCCGGGCTGCCGCCCCCCGCGTGGATGTCGGCCCTCCCGACACCTCAGGCGCCGGCCTCCGCCGCCACAACTGCGCAGCTAAGCATCGCCAGCCTGCCGGGAACCGATGACCTCGGCTGGACTGCCTACCCCCACGCCCGCTGCGATTCGGGGACTCGGCCCGCTGTCATGGGCCGCACCACCCTGTCCGTGCTGGTGGTATGCCAAATCCAGCCGGGAAGCTTCTACTACCGCGGCGTCCGTCTCAGCGACGGCGCCGGCATCGAGTTGCCCAACGCTGTGCGATCTTCGAACGGTTTCGACGTCACCAATCCGGTCGACGGAACCCGCTACCAGGTGCGACGCACCGGTATTACGATCACGTCGCCAGACGGCCAGGTGTACCCAGAGCCAATGATCGAGTACTGGGCGAGTTAGGCCCGGCGCATCTACGCTCGACGGTCGCGTACGGCGCACGTGGATGCGCTGCCGCCGCTCTACGCGCCGGGCGCAGGCGGATTTCCTGGTGCGGGCGGATTTCCGGGTGCAGGCGGATTTCCGGGCGCAGCCACAGTTCCATACAGGCACTGCTGAAATTCCTGGGTACCGGGGACGTTATCGGCGCCGCAGCTGCAATCATGAATTTGCGCGGGGGTGGGAAGCGCATTGCAAAAGTCGCTGCCGGCCGAGGCCGATGGCGCGGTCCACATAACACCAGCGGCCAAGGCTGCCGCTGCAGCGCCGACCGTGGCCATCAATACTCTCGTCTTCATGTTGGGATTCCTTGTCTCTGGAAGCCGGCGGCTCTGACTCCGCCAGTGACGGCGTGATGACAGTGGTGACAGCGTTTGTGCCAGTGCGCTGGCCGAATAGTAGGGTCTTTCAAGCTAGACGCGCTACTGGACGAGCGATCGGCGTTGCACCGCCGGCGTTCGATTGACCGCCGCGACCAAACCGGAACACCTTGAGCACCCCGCCGGGCTTCAGCGTCTCGGGCTCCCCATAAATGAAGACTCGACACGGCAACACGGCGACCCGCCAAATATGTACCAAACGGTGCAGTGGCTACCCCTTACCGTTAACAATTTTCGCCTAAGGTCGGCGCTCATGGCATACGGACACGAGCACAGATGCACGTGGGTTGAGACGGAGAAAATCAACTCAACCCTCGAGGAATGGGTCTCCGCGGGCTGGGAGCTGATCACGGCGTGCTGCAATTCATCTAGCCCGGTCACCCACTATCTCTATTTTCGACGTGAGGTCGGCGGACGCGTGGGCTGAGACGGGAATGGAATCGGCCTGGTGGCGGTCTTAATAGCTGATCCGGCCGACCCCTTCCTCCCCCCGCAGCGCGTGGCCGGCCCGATTCGCGCTGGCCTGGCACTGTTGGCGAAAGCTGGCCCGCGGCCGACCACGGAAGCCGCATTGAGGTGCAGTCAGAGCCGCGGACCGACCGACGGTGGCACCGACGCGTCGTCCAACTCCTCGACGGCCGCCTGGGCCCGGCGGGTCTCGACGCGCGCCAAACACCGCTGCACCGACGAGCCGGCTATGCCCAATTTGCGACCGATCTGCCGAACAGAAAAACCCTCTTCCCGCAGCCGATAGCACTCGGCATCCAGACCACCGAAATACATTGTAAATAAACCGCTTTCGTGTATCACATTAAGTACCAAAAGTTCCGGCACCGCACCGCCCATACGCAGTGTACGCAGACGCCATGCGCGCGAGACCACAACACGCGAATCAGCGTCGACAGGCACCGTGTTCGGGTCATGTTATGACGCAGTAATTTTCGCCTGACAGCGCGGCATGCTCGCCCGTCCATCCACGCCACTATCAACGCGCCATGTTGTACCTCCCGATAATTAACGCAGCCGCTAATTTAGCGGTAATTTTCATGCCTGTGGATAAGTGAAGTGCTGGCAGCGCCGCACAAACCTAGAGTCCGCATGTGCGCAATCGTGAGACCATCGACGCCAACCTGAACCCGGTCGCCGCTCGGTATAGAGAGGGGCCGTGGTGCGCGTGAGAACCGTTATCCGGCGGCGGGCCATGACGGGGCCGGACGTGTTGCGCACCTAGCCCGCGCACCGTTACCAACGGCGGCTGCCGTTGGTCGATGAGGTACACAACGCCCAGGTCACGCCCACTGACCTCGGGTGAATACCCCCTGAGCGGCGGATTGCTTAGACTCGCGTGGGTGGGGGCGAATGAACTTCAAGTCGTCGTGGGTGAGTTAGAAGCTACGGCCAGTCAATGGCAAGGGTTGGGTGCGCAATTCAACGCGCCAACGTCCTCGCCGGGGCGGCCGTTTCAACCCAGCACGGCGGCGGTAAATGGTGTCAACGTAGCGATCGGTGTTGCCGTCGCGGCGATTACGGCCCGGACGCAGGCCACCGCGGCCGCGGTCGCGGCGGCGGCCGCCGGGTACGCGAACCAAGACGGCACCGCGGTGGCCGCACTGGCCGCCGTGTCGCAGGCGACGGTGATCTGATGGTCGCGACTCTTTCCCAAATCCAAGCATGGAGCACCGAGCACCTCGTCGACGCAGCCGGCCACTGGACAACGACCGCCAACCAGTGGGAGGACGCGTTCATCCGGATTCGAAACCAGTCGTACTCCCTCACCTGGAAAGGCGACGGGGGCGACGGGCTGCGACAGCAGACCAGCGCCGATCTGGCCATTGTCAGCGGCAAAGCCGACCAGCTACGTCAGGCAGCGAGTATTGCGCGCAGCGGCGCCAGCGCGATCAGCGCGGCCCAGCGAAGCGTCCTTTATGGCGTCGAGGACGCACAAAACGCCGGCTTTCAGGTCGGAGAAGACCTCTCGGTGACCGATACCCGCACCAGCAGTACGGCCACGGAACAGGCCACCCGCCAAGCACAGGCGCAGGCGTTTGCCGCTGACTTACGCACCCGCACTGAACAACTGGTGGGAACCGAGCACCGGGTTGCCGGCGAGCTCAGCGCCACCACCGCCGATGTGGGCACCCTCGGCTTTGCCCAGACGGCCGCCCCGAACGGCAACGGAATCCAGTTGGTCGACTTCAAACAGGACAGCGGCGCAGCGCCCCCGCCTCAGCCCGGCTTCATCGACCAGTACGAGGGCCAGCTGACCTCGCCTGGTCCGCAACCGGCACCCCCCGTGGTCCCCATGCCGACGTCAAGCGGTCCACCGAAGCCTTTTGTCCCCGACGCTCCGGGTCCGATGCCGACTTTCACACCCCCTCAGCCTTTCGGGCGCTGTGTGGGGGCACAGGTGAAGGCCAATGTCGGCAAAGACATGGTCGAGGGCGGATTCAAGAGCGCCATTAAGGGCGCTGTCACCGGTGCTGCCGGTGGCGCGGTAATCACTCCCGAACTCTTGGGTGCCGGCGGAATTCCTGGCGGCGTGCTGGGCTTTGTCGGCGGCTTCGCGAAAGGTGTTATCGAAGCGCCTATCAAGGCGGCCATCGAGGGCGCATGGGACTGTGCGGAGCTGCCGAAGCCATGATCAACACGAAGCGGGCGCTACTGATCCTGCCCTTCTTTGTCGCAGCGATGCTCGCGATCGACTTGGTTTTCGATTCCGCCCACCTCAAGGCCGGTAAGCCTGTTCCGGCTTGGATGGTTGCCGGGTTTATCGCCTCGGCGTTAGCGGTGGTTGCTGTAGGCATCTGGTACGTCACTCGACGCGCCAGCGGCAAGATTCCGCAGAAACGCGAGCACGCTTACGTCGCCGTCCTGGTTGGGGTCGTGGTGTCCGGATTCGTCGGCGACGCATTGGGCGGCATCGCGGCGCTGTTCTTGGGCGGCAAATCGGTCTGGGTCATGGTCCCGAGCTACGCGCTCGCGTATGTCGTCTTACTGTGGACGATTGCGTTCACGATGAAGGTGCTGGATGGCAACGACCATGACGGCGCCCCCCAAAGCTCCGGCAATTCGCCGGACGGCTCATGAGCTAAGAGCGCCCGCCAGTAGTTCTGTTTGAACTTTCCCGCTTTCGGCTACGTAGTTGAATGGTGAACGGTAGACGGGCCCAAACCCCGCAGATGCGAAGCATCGAAAGCATCGACGCCGAACTTCGGCTGCTGAGCCGCGCGTGGGCCGTGGCATGCGAATTCGGTTGCTCGCCGAGCACTGTGCAGATAGACGCGCTGCTGGACGAGCGCTTGGCCGCCGATACACTCTCACTTCAAGGTGCAGATTCTGGCTGTCACGGCCGACGGCTTGGGCTAAGACGCGAGGACCGCACCCGGTCGACCCCGTGAGCGCCAACCCCGCCAGCAGATGCTCAATGCGCCAAAGGGTTTGCTGCGCCAGCACGCTACCCTTGCGCCATGGCACAGCAACCCCCGGCCCATGACGACGAGTCCGTAAGCGCGGGCATCGACGCGCCACGGAGTCTGAGGGAATACATCAAGACCACCGTGATCAACACCCTCCCACCGCTCGTCGTGTACTACGCGATTCGCGCGTTCGGCGTACCCCCCTACTTGGCGCTGGCGGGCGCGATTATCGCCGCCGTTGCGCAGGGAGCGCTCGCGATGGTGCGGAAACGGAAATTCGAGCCGCTCAACGCACTTGTGATCCTCGCTGCCGCTTGCTCCTTGACCATCGCGTTCACCACAAGAAACCCGCGCGTGGTGCAGATCACGGAGCTCATTCCCGTTTCCCTGATGGTTTGGTCCTGCATGGTCAGCGGGCTGCTCCGCAAACCCGCCTCCAAGCAGGTCACGAGCGTCATCGCGCCCAAACTCGCTGACGCGGCTCTACCTGAACGCGGCTGGACACCGCAGGACATCCAAGACTGGCACAAGCTGCACACCCGGCTCTGCCTCTGGCTCGGCCTTTTCTGCGGCCTGTTCCCGGCCTTGGCCGTCTTCTTGATTTTCAGTTTCCCGGTGGACGTCTCGCAATTCCTCATCGCCTCAATCGGTACCGCGGACCTCATCCTGTGTATCGCGACCGCCGTCGCCCTGCTCCGAAAGTTCTTCCGCCAACGGGACGAGACGGCGGCTGAGCGCTCGGGCCAACCTGCAGCGCAGGTTGCTTAGCCGCATCTCTCTGCGGAGTCGACCCCTACTGCCCCGCATTACCGCTGATCATCGTGGGCGAATGGCTAACGATGTCACACGGATCTACGCTCCGCGGATGCGCGACATTGAGGCAATCGACGGCGAACTTCGGCCCACGGCCCGGGCGTGGCCCGTGGCCCGTGAGTTGTGCAGCTACCCGCCGAGCATCGCACATATCGACGAGCTGCTAGACGAACGCTGGTCGGCCGTGGGTTTGAGTGAAACGGTTGTCCGAGAAGGCAACACCTGTTCGCGATCCTTTTCGCGGAGCCAGGAGCACGGCGCCGGCTAGGCCTGCGCTCGGCGCCTCGGCGCGGCAGCGCTGGGGAGCTGCCATGTGGCGGCCGCCTGCAAGACCTCGTGGGGTGACACCGTGACCGCCGCTTCGCAATGTCCACACCCGCATTTCACGGGATGCCCGAGCAGCTCGTGTATCAGCTGACCAACCAGCTTCATGCTGACTGGCTCGCCCGTGCGCTGGGCGCGCTCCACGACGACGGCTGCGAGCCTGTCGACACCGGACGGAAACTTCTGCACCGATCAAGTTTGCTCCTCCGCTGGCGCATATCGCGGGAGGCAAGCCGCAGGTGCCCCGCACAACAGCGAGTGGGAATGCGCCGTCACCGCGCAGTGTTCCTGTCGTCGCCCCCTAGATCTGCGATATTCCAAAGACCCGAAGGAAACGATGACTCAACAGGTTGTTCTCATTACCGGCGCGCTTACCGGCATCGGCCGGGCCACTGCCGTCGCGTTCGCCAACAAGGGCGCCAAGGTTGTGGTGTCCGGCCGCCACGACGACAAGGGACAAGCCCTGGTTACAGAGTTGCGAGGGCTTGGCGCCGAGGCTGAGTTCGTTCGGGCCGACGTGACGAAGGAAGACGAGGTCCGCAATCTTGTCGACACGGCGGTGGCGAAATTCGGCCGGCTCGACGTCGCCGTGAACAACGCCGGCTTCGAAGGCCAGCTCGCCCCCATCCAGGATGCCACCGTCGAAAACTTCAAGGCCGTCCATGACACGAACGTCCTCGGGGTATTCCTGAGCATGAAGCATGAGGTGCGCGCGATGGCGGGCCAAAAGAGCGGCAGCATCGTCAACATCTCCTCGACCTACGGGCATAAGGCGGCGGCGGGTGGAACGGCTTATGTCAGCAGTAAATTCGCGGTGGAGGGGCTGACCAAGACGGTCGCGCTCGAGCAGGGCGATTCGGGTATTCGGGTGAACGCGGTCGCTCCGGGTCTGACCGACACAGCCATGGCCGACCGCTTCACGGGCTCCGCGGAAGTCAATGATGCGCTGGTGGCGACGATCCCGTTTCTTCGAAGGGGAAGCACCGAGGAACTGGCCAACGCCATCGTCTTCATTTCGTCCCCGGAAGCGTCCTACATTTCCGGCACGGTATTCGACGTGGACGGCGGCATGTCGGCGACCTGACCAACCGCGCACTCCGAGACGCGCCGCGCAGCGCTTGGCTCGCTGTTCAGCGGCCGGCGTAGCCGCTTGGACTATCGTGGATTCGGTTTACTCGATCAAAGGAGACGAGATGTCGGGCAAGTTCGAACTTTTCAAGGACAAGAGCGGTGAGATCCGCTGGCACCTGAAGGCCGCCAACGGCGAGATCGTCGCCAGCAGCCAGGGCTACAAGACCCGCGCCGCTGCCGAGAAGGGCATCGAGTCGGTCAAGCACAATGCGGCCGACGCCACGGTGGTCGACAACACCGCATAGCGCTGGGTCACCTTCAGCCCGGCAATCCGGCCTTGATCGCCGCGTCCTGCTTGCGTGCGACATCGAGGACGAAGTCCTGCGGCACCGGGTCGTTGACTGCGCTCTCGAAGTCAATGCTCACGAAAGTCTTGCCCTCGGTGAACATTATGCTCGATTTCGACTTCGGGCCGCCGGGCTTGGCCGTGGTCCCACTGGCCATCGTGCCCCCGGTGCCCACGTCGGCCGGGGTAGGCGTTCCGCCCTTCACACCCATGTCGGGGTCTGTCAACGTCTGGGCCGTCACGTCGCGCGCCTGTGTCGCCCCCGCGGCGTCGGGATACACGTAGATCTTGTCGCTGATCGTGCGGGAGCCGTTCTCATTGATGAACGTTTCATCAATCCCGGTGGGGTTGGGAGCCGGCGGAATAAGCGAAGTGAAGGTGTCGCCCGCAGCGACGATGTCGGTGGATTTGATCAGCAAATTGCTGTAGTCGGATGGCTGGGCAGCACCGCTGCTCGATGTCGGTGCCGCGGACGACGCAGCTGCGGACGAAGAGGTAGTACTGGATGCCACAGACGACGTGGTCGAAGAGGGGGGTGACGACTTGTCGCTCCCGCACCCGGTGACCGCGACCCCGACCACCAGACTGCTCGCCACCAAAGCGGGCGCCATTGTCGATACCTTCAGCAAAATCGGCTCCTTTGCGGTGCGGTCGCAATGAGCGGCCCATCGCAACATAGCGGGGATGCGGAATTCACGCACCCGCGAAGCGCTAGCCCCTGCGGAACCGGTCGCGCAGTTGCGGGTCGTTCTCCCACCACAAAGCCGATGGTGCCGCGCTTTCGGTCTCGGCCGCCGCCGCGGTGTCCAGTTCGGCATCGACGACAACCGCATGCGCCTTTTCGTCGCGCGACAGCGCGCGCATCAACAACAGCACAAACGGCAACCCGACCACATCCCCGAGGATCCAAAGCACACCGGCACCGATGGTCTGATCGAGCCGGGGATCCGGGCCCCAACTGCGGTGTATCCCCGCGTAATACGACGTAGCGATCAACGATCCCTGCCAGATGACCAACCCCAGGACGCCATCACCAAGGGTCTCGCCGACGCTGATCAACAACGAGATCAGCTGGGAGTACCTGCGGGGAACCAGGTCTGCTTGCAGGCGGGCGTAGAAATACCCAAAACCAAACACTACCAACAAAATCCGGGTCGGCGCGCCGACCCATTCGCTCTTCAGCGCCGCGCTGTACCAGGGTGTCAGATATAGCAGCCAGGGCGTCGCCAGCATCGCCAGCGACGTGGTCAACGGATGCGCGAGCGCCCGTGCCCATCGGCTGGCCAGCAGCCGATCGATGCGGTCACGACCCGCCGGGCCCAGCGCAGCGCGCGCAACGGTGACCGGCCTGCCCTGGGCAAGGAAAAACGGCACGACGTAGAGCAGCAGCAACACTTGCAGCGCGCGCACCCAGAACAGCACGTAGGCGTAGGCGCCGATGACACTTAAGGTGGCCAGCGCCCACAGCACCATGCCGACGCCAAAGCAGCCGGCCTGTGCCGGTTCGACCGGCCGCTCGCCCGAGCGGCCGCGTCGGTAACACCACGCGTATGCGCTGGCCAGCAGCGCGATCACCGCCGCGGAGATCAGGTCCAGATGCCAGGTTTGGACCATGGCGGCCCCTGTTAAAGGCCCCAGATCGACGCGCATAGCCATCAGAGTATTGCGACTCGGGACGCGGGGCCCATCCCCCAGTCGGCAGGCGGCGCGAGTCCCGATGGTGTTGGGTTGGACGGCGTGGCCGCCATCATCGTTCTCGACGTGTTTCTTGGCATCATCGCTTGCCTTGGGCTGGTCGCCATCGTGAATCAGCTACGAACGCGGCCCGATCGGCCAGGCTGTAAGGGCGTCGTCGTGGAAGTTGATCGGCTCGCGCCGCGCCGGAGAAATCTTGCTCGACTCCAGGTGAACCTGCGCATGGTGGGCCCGGCGGTGCGCTATGAGGTCGCGCTCGACCTCGAGGCGGACGGCGATCAATTCGAGGTGTCAACACCCAAGCCCGCGACGCGTCCGTCGATGGGCTGCGACGACGAAGAAATGGCCTGGGGTTTCGAGATTCCCGAAGACGAACTCGACAGGGTGTGGGTGATCGCCTCCTGGGTCGAGGCCAAGCGTGCGGACCTCAGGATCGCGGCGATGGCCCGGCATTTGAGCACCTCAGAGACCTATGAGTGGAAGTGGGCGGCCGATTCGCGGCTCTCCGGGGCCGGGCATTGGAGCAAGCGCCGAAGCGCGACGACGCCGTCACGCGCCGTCGCCGGAATGGGCCCGCTGGAATTGGGTCGAGCACCTGGCCCCCGGCGCGCTCCGCAACCCGGCACCGACACAGGCCCGGGGCAAGACCTCACGGAGTCGGAGTAGGGGCCGATTGGCCTATCGCTTGGGGGCAGTAGGCGTCAGCCGCTATTGCGGTGAACCGGGCGGCGTTGTCCCCGTGCAGCCCAGGGTTCGCCCCTTGGATGGTGTTGACGACGTCCGCCATCGGCTTGCCCTGCCCGGACAGTTGACACACCAACCGGCCCGCGGCGATCACCTTGTCTGGGGATGGAAAGCCAATGCCAGCCTTTTGCAGTGCGGCAAGGAACTGATCATCGACAGGATCGGCGTACGCCGGGGCGGCCATGCCGATCACACCGGCAACGCCGATCAGCAGCAGGAGGGGTCTCATAGTTTCCAGATAGTCCCAGAGTCGCGATGATCTTGCATCCTCCATGGTGCGATACGCCCGGGAGACTATGCGCGTGTGCAATCATGCGAAGGAGCTGAGGAGGGGAACATGCATCGGTGGCTGATTACCCTGTCGACCGTCCTCGTCGCCGCGGCGAGCATTACCGCTATCGGCATTGCCGCTCCCCGCGCCCTGGCCGGCGATGCACCGATCGGCCAGATCGGTGACACGCTTCGGGTCGATACCGGCACCTTCATCGCCGACGTCACCGTCAGCAGCGTGGCGCCGTGCGACCCACCCCCCGGGTTCGGCTACACGCGCGAGGGAGTTCCGGTCAAAAGCTTTCCCGGCAGCACCGTCGACCGTGCCGACGTGACGGTCCGCGCGATCCGGGTGCCCAATCCCTTCATCATGGCGACCATTTTCGCCTTCGACGGGGTGACCCCGTTCGCCGACGCCTACAAGCCGCGCCCATCCGATGCACCCGACGCGCTAGACAGCGTGCTCACCAACGCGCCGAACGGAGCGATCGTCCGAGGCGGCGTGTACTGGGACGCCTATCGCGATCCGGTCTCCAACGTGGTCCTGCTGGACAGGAAAACGGGCCAGCACCTCGCGCAGTGGAACCTCTGACCCCGGCGGTACACCGCGCCGCTGTTCACCTCGCCACGGCGGCCTCCGTCAACACCGACGAACTGGCGGCGATTGCCGCGCGGACCTTTCCGTTGGCGTGTCCACCCTCGACGCCGCCGGAAAACATCGCGTCGTTCATCGACGCCAACCTGTCCGCCGACCGGTTCGCCGAGTACCTGAAAGATCCGCTACGGGCCGTCCTCACCGCGCGGCACGACGACCGGATTATCGGTTATGCCATGCTCGTTCGCGGCGTCGGCGATGATCTCGATGTCCAGAAAGCTGTCGCCGCTCGGCCGGCCGCCGAGCTGTCAAAGATCTATCTGCTGCCGGCCTACCATGGCGCCGGGGTATCGATCACCCTTATGCAGCTGACGCTGGCCACCGCCGCCGAATGGGGGGCCCGCTGCGTATGGCTGGGTGTCAACCAGGAAAACCAACGCGCACAACGCTTCTACGTCAAGAGCGGCTTCGAGATCAACGGCACCAGGACGTTTGAAGTGGGTGATCGTCGAGAGAACGACTACGTCATGGTTCATGGTCTCGGCTGAGCGCCAGCAGCCGTGAGGTGGCCCGCAGGTACTTCTTTCGGTATCGGATGCCGATCCACAAGGTGCCCCACCGCGGCAGAAGCGGACCCGTGCATGAAGGAACTGTAGCGGCGTGCTGCAATCAAACTTATGCCCGAGCCTGAAGCCGGAGCCGCCGAGACACCGCTGACCATGCTCGAATCGGGGCGCGCACTCGACGACGGCGAACTCCCCCAGCTCTACGACTATCCGGCCGATTTGGACACCACCTGGGTCCGGGCCAATTTCATCACCAGCGTCGATGGCGGCGCCACCGCGGACGGCACCAGTGGCACGCTGGCCGGGCCCGGCGACCGATCGATCTTCAACTTGCTGCGCGAACTCGCCGACGTCATCGTGGTCGGCGCGGGCACCGTGCGGGTCGAGGGCTATTCCGGCGCACATATGGGGGTCGCGAAGCGCCAGCGCCGGCATGCCCGCGGGCAAAGCGAGGTTCCCCCACTGGCGATTGTCACCAAGTCGGGTCGCCTGGACCGGGACATGGGCGTGTTCACCCGAACCGAGGTGCCGCCGCTGGTGTTGACGTGTACCGCCGCCGCCGATGAGACGCGCCGCCTGCTCGGCGATCTGGCCGAGGTGGTCGATTGCTCGGGGAGCGACCCTGGCAACGTCGACGAGGTCGCACTGCTGGCGATCCTGCAAGCCCGCGGTCTGCGCCGCGTCCTTACCGAAGGCGGGCCGACGCTGCTCGGCTCGTTCGTAGAGCGCGACATGCTCGACGAGCTGTGCCTGACAATCGCCCCGTACCTCGTCGGGGGCATGGCGCGCCGGATCGCGACGGGACCGGGCCAGCTGTTGACCAAGATGCGGTGCGCGCACGTTCTCACCGACGAAGTGGGCTATCTGTACACGCGTTACGTGAAGAGCGCCCGGTGACGATGCGCCCCGCATAGCGGGGCGAGGTGGGCACCCCCCAGCGGCGAGGGGGCAAGGCGGGCAATCAAGGCTCGGCCGCAGCCGGGTGGCTACTGTGGTCGGCATGAGTCGGCACAGCAGGTCCGCCACGATTCCGGTCGTGGTGACCTTGACGATGCTGCTGGCCGGCTGCGTTCCGGGCCTGGCCGCCGATCCGCGCTTCGCCACCAACTCCGGTGCCCGCCCCCAAGGCGCGGTCCCCGCCAAGCCGCCGCCCAGCGGTCCGCCGCCGATCGCCGCACCCAAGAACGACTTGTCCTGGCACGACTGCACGGCCAAGGTATTCGGTGACGCGGCGGTACCCGCCGCGCCCGGCGTCCAGCTCGATTGCGCGAACTACGACGCCGACCTGGACCCCAACGGCGGGACCGGGACCGTCAGCATCGGCGTGGTCCGCGCCCGCTCGAACCAGACTCCGCACGATGCGGGACCACTCGTGTTCACGACGGGCTCCGACCTGCCGTCGTCGACGCAGTTGCCGGTCTGGCTGTCCCGGTCGGGCGCCGATGTGCTGCAATCGCGCCCCGTCGTCGCGGTGGACCGCCGCGGCATCGGCTTGTCGAGCCCGATCGACTGCCGCGACCGCCTTGATCGCCAGGTGATGCGCGACCAGGCGCAATTCCAAACCGGCGACGACCCGGTGGCCAACCTGTCCGACGTCGCCAACACCGCCACCACGAACTGCACCGACGCCCTGGCACCGGCCGGTAACTCCGCATACGACGACTCGCACGCCGCCTCGGATATCGAGCGGCTGCGGAACCTGTGGGACGTGCCCGCCGTCGCGCTGGTCGGGATCGGGAACGGCGCCCAGGTAGCGCTGTCGTACGCGGCGTCCCGTCCGGACAAGGTCGCCCGGCTGATCCTGGATTCCCCTGTCGCATTGGGCATCAACGCCGAGGCTGCGGCCGAGGAACAGGTCAAGGGTCAACAGGCGGCGCTGGACGCGTTCGCGGCGCAGTGCGTGGCGGTGAACTGTGCGCTGGGTCCCGATCCCAAGGGCGCCGTCAACTCGCTGCTGGCCGATGCCCGGGCCGGTAAAGGGCCCGGTGGCGCGTCGGCGGCTGAGGTGGCCAACGCGATCACGGTCGCGTTGGGCTTCCCGTCCGGTGGCCGCGTCAACTCCACTACCGGCCTGGCGAACGCGCTGGCGGCGGCCCGGTCCGGCGACACCGGCCAGCTGAACGGCTTGATCGCCCACGCCGACGCCACCCAGGACACCGACGGCCAGTTCGTCAACTCCTGCAGCGATGCCGTCAACCGTCCCACCCCGGACCGGGTCCGCGAACTGGTGGTCGCGTGGGGGAAGCTCTACCCCCAGTTCGGCGTGGTCGCGGCGCTCAATATGGTCAGATGCCTGCACTGGCCGTCCACCCAGCCACCGCAGCCGCCGAAGGATCTCAAGGTCGACGTCCTGCTGCTGGGTGTGCAAAACGACCCGATCGTGGGTGTCGAGGGAGTCGCGCAGACCGCGGCCATGGTCATCAACGCGAACGCGGCCAGTAGGCGGGTGATGTGGCAGGGCATCGGCCACGGCGCCAGCATTTATTCCCCCTGCGCGGTCCCGCCGCTGGTCGGCTATGTGAACACAGGCAAATTGCCCGGAACCGACACCTACTGTCCCGCCTGAGACTTCGAGATGGGCGCCGGTGTACGGTGCGCTGGTGACGGCAGCTGATTCGACCCGAACCCGCTTGCACGATGGCGTGCTGGCCGCGTTCGCACCCCGCACAGGCCCGCCGAGCGCAGCGACAATATTGCGATCGGTCTTGTGGCCCGCCGCCATCCTGTCGGTGCTGCACCGCAGCATCATCCTGACGGCCAATGGCAACATCACCGACGATTTCAAGCCTGTCTACCGGGCGGCACTGAACTTCCGGCGCGGCTGGGATATCTACAACGAGCACTTCGACTACGTCGACCCGCACTACCTGTACCCGCCCGGCGGTACGTTGCTAATGGCGCCCTTCGGATTCCTGCCCTTCGGGCCGTCGCGCTACCTGTTCATCCTGATCAACACCGTGGCGATCCTGCTCGCCTGGTACTTACTGCTGCGGTTGTTCAACTACACGCTGGCCTCGGTGGCAGCCCCCGCCCTGCTGCTGGCCATGTTCTGCACCGAGAGTGTGACCAGCACGCTGGTGTTCACGAATATCAACGGCTGCATCCTGCTGCTCGAAGTCCTGTTCCTGCGCTGGCTGCTCGACGGCAGGATCAGTCACCAGTGGTGGGCCGGCCTGGCCATCGGGCTGACGTTGGTGCTCAAACCTGTACTCCTCCCATTGCTGTTGTTGCCGTTGTTGAATCGCCAATGGCGGGCGCTGGTTCCCGCGATCGCGCTTCCCGTTGTCGTCAACCTGGCCGCACTGCCGCTGGTCAGCGATCCGAGGGACTTCTTCACCCGCACGGTGCCCTACATCCTGGGCACCCGTGACTATTTCAACAGCTCGATCGAGGGCAACGGGGTGTACTTCGGCCTGCCGACGTGGCTGATCGTGTTCTTGCGGATTCTGTTCACACTGCTCGCGATCGGCAGTCTGTGGCTGCTCTACCGCTACTACCGCACCCGCGACCCGCTGTTCTGGTTCACCACCTCGTCGGGCGTATTGCTGCTGTGGTCGTGGCTGGTGTTGTCGCTGTCCCAGGGCTACTACTCGATGATGCTCTTCCCGTTCCTGATGACGGTGGTGCGGCCCAACTCGCTGATCCGCAACTGGCCGGCCTGGCTGGGGATCTACGGTTTCATGACACTGGACAACTGGCTGCTCTTCAACTGGATGCGATACGGCCGCGCGCTGCAATACCTGAAGATCACCTACGGTTGGTCGCTGCTGCTGATCGTGGCGTTCACGGTGCTGTACTTCCGCTACCTGGATGCCAAGGCGGAGAACCGACTGGACGACGGTATCGATCCGGCGTGGCTGGCTGCCGCGCGCTAGCGTGGAGGTATGACTTCACCCGACCTATCACGTCCCAAGGTGCAGCTGTCTGACGACGAGTGGCGTAAGAAGCTCAACCCGCAGGAATTCGACGTGCTGCGTCGCGCCGGCACCGAGCGGCCATTCGTGGGCGAGTACACCGACACCAAGACCCAAGGCGTCTATCAGTGCCGGGCTTGTGGCGCCGAATTATTCCGCAGCACAGAGAAGTTCGACTCGCATTGCGGCTGGCCGTCGTTCTTCGACCCGTCCAACTCCGACGCGGTCATCCTGCGTCCCGACCACTCAATGGGGACGACGCGCACGGAGGTGTTGTGCGCGAATTGCCACAGCCACCTCGGTCATGTGTTCGCCGGTGAGGGTTATCCGACGCCGACGGATCAGCGCTACTGCATCAACTCGATCTCGCTGCGACTGGTCCCGGCCGACGCCTGACCCAGCTCGCGGCTCAGTCGCGACACATAAACCCCGGACACGACGCGCCGACGGGGGCCTGCGTGGCTTATCTCTCGACGAAGCGCGGCGACGCGTAAATCAGTCGACCCGGGTGGCGTGAACTTCCCAGAACGGGGCGTGCACCCGGCCGTTGACCAGCCACGGCTCCATGGCCCGAAAGCGTTCGACCATAGACTCCGCCCGCTCGGCCATGTCGGGGTTGCGCGCGGCCATCGACTCGATCTGCTCGGCACTGATGTTGACGAGGTACGTCGTCGGTCCCAGGTAGGTGATCTCCCAGCCGGCGGCCGGCAGCACATCGTGAAAATCGTTCTTGGACAACGACCGCATCATGGTGAAGCCGTTGACGTCGTGTGCGCCGAACTCGAACATGTACAACCGCGCGCCCGGCTTGGTGGCCCGGCGCAGGGCCTGCGCGTACGACCTCTGCAGCTCGGGTTCGGTGCTGAAGGTGTGATAGAAGGCGCAGTCGACGACGGTGTCGAACCGACCGTCCAGCCCCTCGAGCTTGGTGGCATCCGCCAGCTGGAAATTCACCGTCACTCCAGCCTTCTGCGCGTTGGCCCGGGCCCGCTCGACGGCGCCTTCGGACCCGTCGATGCCGGTGGCGGAGTAGCCCTTGGAGGCGTAGTAGATCGCGTGGTGACCGGGGCCGGTGCCGGGGTCAAGAACGTCACCCTTGATCGCGCCGAGCGCTACCAGCTGCTGGACCACCGGCTGTGGACCGCCGATGTCCCACGGCGTGGCCGCGGGTAGGCCGTGCGACAGCTTGTCGTCGCGGTACATCTCCTCGAAGCGGGTGGGATCGGTCGGGTCGAATTGAGTTGTCATTTGCTCCCCCTCGTTTTCTGTTACGGCAATGCGTTGACGAGCTGCTCGACGGCAACGCGGGGGCCGGTGAAAAACGGCGTCTCTTCGCGGGTGTGCCGGCGTGCGTCAGTGGCACGCAGCTCACGCATCAGGTCGACGATGCGGTCCAATTCGGGCGCCTCGAAGGCCAGGATCCATTCGTAGTCGCCGAGGGCGAACGCGGGCACCGTGTTGGCCCGGACGTCCTTGTACTCGCGCGCGGCCATGCCGTGCTCGGACAGCATCCTGCGGCGCTCCTCGTCGGGCAGCAGGTACCAATCGTAGGACCGGACGAACGGATACACGCAGACGTAGGCGCCGGGCTCTTCGCCGGCGATAAACGCCGGGACGTGGCTTTTGTTGAACTCGGCGGGGCGATGCAGCGCCACGCTGCTCCACACGGGCGAGCTCGCCCGCCCCAGCGTGGTGGTGCGCCGGAAGTCCGAGTAGGTCGCCTGCAAGTCTTCGACTCGTTCGGCGTGCGTCCAGATCATGAAGTCGGCGTCTGCGCGCAGACCCGCCACGTCGTAGAGACCGCGCACCACGACGCCGCGCTCCTCCTGCAACTTGAAAAAGGTGGACGTGTCGTCGATCGTGGCGTCGCGTTGCTCCCCGAGCACGCCGGGCCGCACCGAGAACACCGAGAACATCAGGTAGCGGAGCGTCGAGTTCAGGGCGTCATAATCGAGTTTGGCCATGAAGTCCATCGTGCCACTTGGACGACTCAGACTTCCAAGGCCTCGACCGCCCGCCCGGCCGCGCCGATACACGCAGGTACGCCAATGCCATCCAGGTAGCTACCTGCCACCGCGAGCCCCGACGGCAGGCCGGCGCGCACTTCGGCGACCACTTCCGCGTGTCCGGGGCCGTATTGAGGCATCGCCTCGATCCAGCGCCGCAGACGGGCAGCCACGGGTTGCACCTCCAACCCGAACACCGCGGCCAGGTCGCGCCGCGCCCAGTCCAGCAGCTCTTCGTCCGAGGCGCTGGTGGCCAGATCGTCGCCGAACCGCCCAAACGACAGCCGCAGGAACTGCACGTCACCCGTGCGGCCCCACTTGCGTGACGACAAGGTGATCGCCTTGGCCCGCAGCGGTTCTCCGCTGGCCACCAGCACGCCGGAACACTCCGGAAACGGGGTATCACCCGGCACGGCGAGAGCGAGCACCACCGACGACGCGCTAGTAATCCGGCTCGCGGCGGCGCAGGTGCGCGGGGTGATCTGTTCGGCCAGGCGGGCCAACCGCGGGGCCGGGATCGCCAGGACCACGGCGTCGGCCTCCCAGCGCTCGCCGGTGTCATCGCCCAATATCCAGCCGCGGCCGGCGGGCTCCAGCGACTGCACCGCCGCGCGCACCCATCTCGCGCGGGTGCGGGCGACGAGTTCGTCGATCAGAATTTGGTATCCGCCGTCCAGCGCACCGAACACCGGTGCGCCGGTAACCGGCGGCAACCCCTGCCGGACCGCGTCGGTCAGGCTGGCGGCACCGCGATCAAGGGCCGCTGCCACGCTCGGGGCGGCCGCGCGCACCCCGATCGTCGCCGCCGAGCCCGCGTACACGCCGCTCAGCAGCGGGTCCACCGAGCGGGCCACGACCTGCTGGCCGAACCGGTCGCCCACCAGGTCGGCCACTGCGGGATCACTGCCCGGCTGCCAGCTGAGCGGGCGGGTGGGCTCGGCGTCGATGCGCGCGATCGTCTCGTCGTCGACCAGCCCGGCCACCGATGCCGACGACGACGGGATGCCGACGACCGTGCCGGACGGCAGCGGGTGCAGCCGCTGCCCGCTGTAGATCAGCGGCCGGGCCCCGCTGGTGGCCAGTTGGCGCCCGGACAGGCCCAGCTCCGCGAGCAGCGCCGGCATCTCGGGCCTGCGCAGCACGAACGCCTCGGCGCCCAGGTCCATCGGCCGACCGGCGACCAACTCGGTGCGCAACACCCCGCCCAGCCGGTCGCCCGGATCGAACAATGTGATCTTGGCGTGCTCGCCGGCGGCGGCCCGCAGCCGGTAGGCAGCGATCAAGCCCGAAATTCCGCCGCCCACAACACAATACGAACCCATGCCGGCAGTCACAGCGAGTGCACCAGGGATACCAGATCGGTGAGCACGCCGGGATCTGTCTCCGGCAGCACGCCGTGGCCGAGGTTGAAAACGTGGCCCGCGGCCCCGGCATCGACGGCGCGGCGGCCGTCCTCGACGACGGCGCGGGCGGCGCGTTCCACCACCGGCCAGCCGGCCAATAACACCACCGGATCGAGGTTGCCCTGCAGCGCCGTGCCGGCCTCGACGCGGGCGGCCGCATCGGTGAGCGACGTTCGCCAGTCCACGCCGACCATGGTGGCCGCTCCCGGTCTGACAGCCTCCGACATCGCACCCAGCAGCTCCGCGGTGCCCACCCCGAAGTGCGTCATCGGCACACCGCATTCCGCCAGCGCGGCGAAAACCCTTGAGCTGTGCGGTAACACGTACTGGCGATAGTCGGCCAGCGACAGGGTTCCCGCCCACGAGTCGAAGACCTGGATGGCGTCTACTCCGGCGTCGACCTGACCGCGCAGGAATGCGACGGTCAGGTCGGTCAGCTTAGCCATCAGCGCATGCCAACTCGTCGGATCCGCCAGCATCATCGCCTTGGTCCGGGCGTGGTTGCGGCTGGGACCGCCTTCCACCAGGTAGGACGCCATGGTGAACGGCGCGCCGGCGAAACCGATCAGGGGAACATCGCCCAGCGCGGCGACCAGCAGCGCCACCGCGTCGCAGACCGGCTGAATCGACTGTCGCTCAAGCGGTTTCAGAGCATCGATATCGGCACTGGTGCGGATCGGGTGCGCGATCACCGGTCCGACGTCTGGGACGATATCCAAATCGACACCGGCGGCGCGCAGCGGCACGACGATGTCGGAGAACAAGATCGCCGCGTCGGGATGATGGCGACGGATCGGCTGCAGGGTGATCTCGCAGGCCAGTTCGGGCTCAAAGCACGCCGCCAGCATGCCGTGCCCTTGTCGCAGCTTCCGGTATTCGGGCAGCGAGCGGCCAGCCTGCCGCATGAACCACACCGGGACCCGGCTGGGCTTGCGACCGGCGACTGCGGACAGGTAAGGCGACTCGGGAAGGCTCCGGCGAGTTCGCGACGTATCGTTCATCAGCCTCAATGCTGCCATGGGCTCCAACCGGCACTTGCGTAACATCAACCCGATGCCAGTTCGCTACGACGAATTCCCCAGCCTGCGCTGCGAAACCGACGACAACGGCGTGCTGACGCTGGTCCTCGACGCACCCGGGCTCAATTCCGTCGGGCCACAGATGCACCGCGACCTGGCCGACATCTGGCCGGTGATCGACCGCGACCCGGCCGTGCGCGTCGTTCTGGTCCGTGGCGAAGGTAAAGCCTTCTCCTCCGGCGGCAGCTTCGACCTGATCGCCGAGACCATCGGCGACTATCAAAGCCGGATCCGCATCATGCGCGAGGCGCGCGACCTCGTGCTGAATCTGGTCAACTTCGACAAGCCCGTGGTCTCGGCGATCCGGGGCCCCGCCGTCGGCGCCGGCCTGGTGGTGGCGTTGCTGGCCGACATCTCGGTGGCGGGCCGAACCGCGAAGATCATCGACGGGCACACCAAACTCGGGGTCGCTGCGGGTGACCACGCAGCGATCTGCTGGCCGCTGCTGGTCGGGATGGCCAAAGCCAAGTACTACCTACTCACCTGCGACACACTGCTGGGCGAGGAAGCCGAGCGGATCGGCCTGGTCTCGACCTGCGTCGATGACGACGACGTAATCCCGACCGCGACCCGTCTGGCCGAGAATCTGGCCCGGGGCGCACAAGACGCGATCCGTTGGACCAAACACAGCCTCAACCACTGGTACCGCATGTTCGCGCCGGCATTCGAAACGTCGCTCGGCCTGGAATTTCTCGGGTTCAGCGGCCCCGACGTGCAAGAAGGCCTCGCGGCGCATCGCGAGAAACGCCCCGCGCAATTCGGTCCCGACGCTGACGCCTGAGGCCCCGGGCGGCCCGATCCCAGGACACGGCGCGCCTGTCACCGCGCCTCCGGGGAAAGGTCTACCGTCGAATGTTGTGACTTCAGCCGAACCGGCCCCATTCCGCGAGGCGGTAGCGGCGATGAGCGCTGTCACGGCGCGGCCGGAGATCGAACTGGGCCCCATCCGGCCGCCGCAGCGCCTGGCGCCGTATAGCTACGCGCTGGGAGCAGAAGTCAAGCACCCCGAAGTCGACGTCGTTCCCGAGCGATCCGAGGACGATGCGTTCGGTCGGTTGATCCTGCTCTACGACCCGGAAGGCGCCGACGCCTGGGACGGCACCATCCGCCTGGTCGCATACATCCAGGCCGACCTGGACTCGCACGAGGCGATCGACCCCCTGCTGCCCGAGGTGGCGTGGAGTTGGCTGGTCGACGCGCTTGAGTCGCGGACCGAACACGTCATTGCGCTGGGCGGCACTGTTACCGCCACCACATCGGTGCGCTACGGCGACATCTCCGGACCGCCACGTGCCCACCAGCTGGAGCTGCGGGCGTCATGGACGGCGACCACCCCAGAGGTCGGGATCCACGTCGAAGCGTTCTGCGAAGTGCTGGAGCACGCCGCGGGCTTACCGCCGGCCGGGGTCACCGACCTCGGCTCGCGCTCACGCGTCTGAAATGTCTGAACCGGTGGCCGATGGGCCCGAGGCGCCCGAGAGCACCGAACCCGAACCCACCCCATTGCTGCACCCGGCCGACGGGCTGCCGAGTCTCTCGGTGACCGTCGGCCAGATCGCCGCCGCCGCGGAACTCCTGGACGGCGGGCACGGACCGTTCGCGGTGGACGCCGAGCGGGCATCGGGGTTCCGCTACTCCAACCGGGCCTACCTGATTCAGATCCGACGTGCCGATGCCGGCACCGTGCTGATCGACCCGGTCAGCCATGGCGCCGACCCGCTGACCGCCCTGGGTCCCGTCGCGCAGGTGCTCGGCAAAGACGAGTGGATCCTGCACGCCGCCGACCAGGACCTGCCGTGTCTGGCCGAGGTGGGCATGCGACCGCCTGCGCTCTACGACACCGAACTCGCCGCGCGACTGGCCGGATTTGACCGGGTGAACCTGGCGAGTATGGTCCAGCGACTGCTGGGCCTCGGGCTGGTCAAGGGCCATGGCGCGGCCGACTGGTCCAAACGCCCACTTCCGATGGAATGGCTCAACTACGCCGCACTCGACGTGGAAGTCCTCATCGAACTCCGCACCGCCATCGCAGCTGCGCTTGCCGAGCAAGGCAAAACCGATTGGGCCGCACAAGAATTCGAGTATCTGCGGACCGTAAAATCCGGCGACGCCATGAACGAGGTTGCGCCGGCGGTACGACGGGACCGCTGGCGGCGAACGTCGGGGATCCACAAAGTGCGGGACCCGCGAGGCCTGGCAGCGGTTCGTGAATTGTGGTTGACGCGCGAGTCCATCGCCCAGCGCCGCGACGTTGCGCCGCGCCGTATCTTGCCGGATACGGCAATCATCGACGCCGCCGTCGCAAACCCGAAGACCGTCGACGAACTCATCGCCTTGCCGGTGTTTGGTGGCCGCCACCAGCGGCGCAGCGCCGCGACGTGGTTCGCGGCCCTGGAATCAGCCCGGGAGAACCGCAATCCGCCGGATGACGCCGAGCCACCCAACGCGCCGCCGCCGCCTGCGCGGTGGAGCAGGCGCAAACCCGAAGCCGCGGTACGACTGGAAGCGGCCCGGGCGGCGTTGTCTGAAGTGTCTGAGCGAGTGGGGGTTCCGGCGGAGAACCTGATCTCACCTGACCTGGTGCGGCGGCTGTGCTGGTACTGGGAGACCGCCGATGACCCCGTCGAGGCCGTCGAGGAGTTTCTGTGCACCGGCCAGGCGCGGCCGTGGCAGCGAGAACTGGCGGTCACCGTTCTTGCTCGGGCGGTACAGCCGCCCCCTGACTAACCGCGTGTGCCGATGCCCCAGGCGTTGCCGTACCCGATCAGAACCTCGAGCGGCACCCGCAACGGGTACGCGCCGCGCAGCTGTTCGCCTAGAAGCGCCGCCAACATTTCGCGCTCCCCCTCAGCCACTTCGAGGACCAGCTCGTTGTCCACCTGCAGCACCATGCGCGACGCCAACCCGGCGTCCCTGATCGCCCGATCGACGTTGATCATCGCCACCTTCATGATGTCGGCGGCGCTGCCCCCGATGAGGACACCGAGCGCGGCCCGCTCGGCGGCCTCGCGTGCGTGACGGCTGTCGCTATCCAGCTCGGGCAGGTAGCGGCGACGGCCCAATAGCGTTGAGCAGTAACCGATCTCGCGGGCATCGTCGATGGCGCCATGCAGAAATTCGCTGAGATCACCCCAGAGGTCGTGATCTTCGGCCCCGCTCGGGGCGGTCGACTCGTAAAACATCAGCTCCACCCGGCGCCGAAGCTGCGATGTCGGCTCGTCGGCAGACAGCGGGAACACGTAGGACGCCAAGGCGTGGTACGGATCCTCCCCGGCGTTGAGAACACCGATCAATCCCGCGTTGTCGGACAGCTGGGCGATCACACGCGCCTCAATCGCGGCGTAACGAGCCGTCATCAACTCGACGTCGCCATCCCCCGCCATACGCCCATTGGTGGCTGTCGCAATCTCCATGTCAGACAGCACTCGCAGAGCGGGCAGCTCTAACTCACCAAACACCGACGAGGAATCGATTCGCGCCAACTCCTCATCGAGCACGTCGGCGAGGTCCAGCACCGCGCAGGCCTGCAGGATGAGCGCGTGAACCGCCTTCTCAGGATCTTGCGTATCGCTCGCATCGTCCGAAGGCAACGCGCAGCGCATGTAGCGCACCAACAGTTCGTTGAGAGACGAGTTCGGCCGTTCGGGCTGCAACAAGCAGGCCGCCAACGCGGTATCGGAGGTAACACCGCGTAGCGCCCATCCACAAGACGCCAATGCACCTGCCACTGACTTTGTGTCGTGCACCGCCTTGGGCGGACCGGGATCGCCGAGCCACGACGCCAACGCCGCCTCGTCGTCTTCGGTCAACGTGGCGGTGTCGATGTAGCGGCCGTCCCCGTCGGCGGCGACGATCGCGAGGGCGGGAGCTTTGGGGGCCGGATAGGTGGCTTGCACGGCCAGACCGAACCGATTCCCCAGGCTGTGTTCAGCCAGCCACGCAGCGAGCTCGTCGTCTTCCAACAGCCGCCCGCGTACGTCGAAGCCATTCGGCATGTCCATCATCGTCGACTGTGAACCCCGGCCCGCTTCGTCGCCCGGACTACTGCCCCATTGTCCGGCTCTTGGCCGGGTCGTATCCCCCCGCTTCGTCGCCGGACTTCTGCTCCAGAGCGGCCACCCAGCCGGTGACCCGGCGGGCCACGTCCTGGTCGGTTAGCCCCAGATCGGCGAGCACTTCAGCGCGCGACGCGTGCTCGTAGAACTCTTGCGGCAGTCCGACGTCGCGGCAGGGAACGTCGATCTCTGCGCGCCGCAGCGCGGCAGACACCGCCGAACCCACACCACCGTTTACCCCGTTGTCCTCAAGCGTGACAAGCAATTTGTGCTGCACAGCAAGTTCGAGCACACCGTCGGATACCGGCAATACCCAACGCGGGTCAATGACCGTCACGCCGATGCCCTGGTTGTGCAGCCGCTTGGCCACCGCGAGCGCCATCGGAACGAACGCCCCCACCGCCACCAGCAGCACGTCGCGGTTCAACTCGTCGGCCGGCACCGCGAGCACGTCCACACCCGAGCGCCGTTCCAAAGCTGGAATATCTTCGCCCACATCACCTTTGGGAAAACGCAACGCCGTCGGGCCATCGTCGATGTCGAGTGCCTCGCCGAGTTCCTCGCGCAATCGTGCGGCGTCCCTGGGTGCGGCCACCCGGATGCCCGGGACGATATTCAACATAGAGAGATCCCACATGCCGTTGTGGCTGGGACCATCCGAACCGGTGACGCCAGCCCGGTCGAGCACCAAGGTGACGGGCAGCCGGTGCAGCGCCACATCCATCATGATTTGGTCGAACGCCCGGTTGAGGAACGTCGAATAGATAGCTACCACCGGGTGCATGCCGCCCATCGCCAGCCCCGCCGCGGACGTCATCGCGTGTTGCTCGGCGATGCCGACGTCGAACAGCCGGTCCGGAAACTCTTGTCCGAACGCCGTCAGCCCGGTGGGGCCGGGCATTGCCGCGGTAATGGCGACGATGTCGCGGCGCCTTTTGCCGTAGCCGATCAGCGCCTCGGAAAAGGCGGCGGTCCAGCCCGGGCCCGCGACCTTGGTGATCTGCCCGGTGACCGGGTCGATCGGGGCGGTGGAGTGCATCTGCTCGGCCTCGTCGGCCTCAGCCGGTGCGTAGCCCATCCCCTTGCGGGTGACGACGTGCACGATCACCGGGCCGCCGAAGCCACGGGCGCTGCGCAGCGCGACCTCGACCGCACGTTCGTCGTGTCCATCGACCGGACCGACGTACTTCAGGCCGAGATCGGTGAACATCAGCTGCGGTGCCAGGGAGTCCTTGATGCCGGCTTTGACGCTGTGCATGAAGTGGTAGCACGCTTCACCCACCACCGGCACCGCACGCACCATGTCGCGGCCTCTCTCCAGCACCTGTTCGTAGGCCGGCTGCAGCCGCAGGGTGGCCAAATGGTTCGCGACACCGCCGATCGTCGGCGCGTAGCTGCGGCCGTTGTCGTTGACCACGATGATCACCGGCCGGTGGCAGGCGGCGATATTGTTCAGCGCCTCCCAGCACATGCCGCCGGTCAGCGCACCATCGCCGACCACCGCGACGACGTGCCGGTTCCGGTGCCCGGTCAACTCGAACGCCTTCGCCAGACCGTCGGCGTATGACAACGCCGCACTGGCATGGCTGGACTCCACCCAGTCGTGTTCGCTCTCGGCGCGCGACGGGTACCCGGACAGACCGCCCTTCTTGCGCAGGCTTTCGAAATCCGGGCAGCGTCCGGTCAGCATCTTGTGGACGTAAGCCTGGTGGCCGGTGTCGAAGATGATCGGATCGTGCGGCGAGTCGAACACTCGGTGCAGCGCCAGCGTGAGCTCGACGACGCCGAGATTCGGCCCCAAGTGGCCCCCGGTCGCAGCGACCTTATGGATCAGGAACTCGCGAATTTCGGAAGCGAGATCGCGTAGCTGCTGCTGAGAAAGGTACTGCAGGTCAGCGGGTCCGCGGAGCTGTTCGAGCATCAAGCCAGTGTACGCAGCGAACGGCGGAGCACTACTGGTAAAGCGGGGCGACGAACCCCGAAACTACGCGGATCTAACTACGACGACGGATCGAAGATCCGGAGCAGCACCATGATGTCCAAGAAGCCGGCCAGCCCACCGCCCCAGTTGAAACCACCCGAGTTCCCGCCGTCACCGCCGTTGAACAACCCCGTGTTGCCGCCGCCGTCGCCATAGTTGAACAGCCCCGAGTTGTGCCCGCCGTCACCGAGGTTGAAGAACCCGACGTTGTAGCCGCCGTCACCGGAGTTGAACCAGCCCGTGCTATTGCCGCCGCTGCCCACGTTGAAGAAGCCCGTATTGAGGCCGCCACTGCCGGAGTTGAAAAAGCCCGCATTGTTGCCGCCGATACCCGAGTTGAAGAAGCCGGAGTTGCCCCCGCCACTTCCCGAGTTGAAGAAGCCCGAATTGGCAAAGCCCGAGTTGCCGAAGCCCGAGTTGTCGACAATCCCGGACAGGTCGGCCGAGCTGCCGAAGCCGGTGTTGAAGATGCCCGAGCTGAAAAAGCCCGTATTCGTCGAGCCTGAGTTCCCGTAACCCGTGTTGCCGTAGCCGTTGTTGAAACCGCCGGTCTCCAGGGCGCCGGAGTTGAAGCTGCCGAAGTTCTCGCTGCCCGAGTTGAAGAAACCCGCGTTCTGGCTTCCCGAGTTGCCGATGCCGGTATTCCAGTACCCGCTGTTCCCGATGCCCGCGTTGAGGCCGCCACCGAAGAACGGGGACCTTCCCGAGTTCGCGATGCCCGTGTCGGAGCCGCCCGAGTTCCACAAGCCCGTATCGAAGTTGCCCGAGTTGAACAAGCCGGTGTCGACGCTGCCCGAATTCCCGATGCCGAAGTTACCGTCACCAGAGTTGAAGAAGCCGATGTTGCCGCTGCCGGAGTTGAACAATCCGAAGTTCCCCGAACCCGAATTCAGCAGCCCGGCAAAGTTGATACCCATCTGGTGGTCGCCGACCAACCCGATGCCGACGTCATTGTTGCCGGAGTTTCCGATGCCGATGTTGCCGTCGCCCGTGTTACCCAAGCCATAGTTGCCATTGCCGAAATTGCCATAACCGTAGTTTTTTTGGCCGTTGTTGCCCGAGCCGACGTTGTGGCTGCCGACGTTTCCGTTGCCGTAGTTTGCGCTGCCCAGGTTTCCGCTGCCGTAGTTGTTGTTGACGGCGCTGAATCCCGAGCCCTGGTTGCCGAGGCCAAAGTTGTTGTCGCCGCGGTTTCCGCTGCCCCAATTGGAATTCCCGATGTTTCCGCTGCCCTTGTCGGAAACACCGACGTTTCCGCTGCCCCAGTTGTTGTCGCCGCTGTTTCCGCCCCCGACGTTCCCATTGCCGACGTTTCCGCTGCCCCAATTGCCGTTACCGGTGTTGCCGCCGCCCTTGTTGGAACTGCCGGTGTTGCCGGGAAGACCCAAACTTTGCAGCCAACTCTGCCACGAGGACAGTTGCGCCGCGGCGGTCGACGCCCCGGCGTGGTAGCCCGACATCGCGGCAACGTCCTGGGCCCACATCTGCTCGTACTCGGCTTCCACCGCCGCAATCGCCGGCGCGTTTTGCCCAAACAGATTTGATCGCACAAATGCCACCAAGTCGGACCGATTAGCCACTACCGCTAGCGGGTGCACCGTCGCCGATTGTGCGGCCTCGAACAGGCTCACCACCACCTGTGCTTGTGCCGCCGACCCCGCGGCTCGGGTCGCTGCCGCATTCAACCACCCGATGTATGGCGCCGCGGCGTCCGTCATCGCCACCGCTGCCGGCCCCTGCCATGATGTACCTGCCAGCGCCGAGGTCACCGACCCGAACGAGGCAGCGGCCGAACCCAATTCGCCCGCCAACCCGTCCCATGCTGCCGCTGCGGCCAGCATCGGAGCCGACCCGGCGCCGCCGAACATTCGCGAAGAATTAATCTCCGGCGGCAGCACACAAAAGTTCGCCACGCGTGTCCCTTCTCCCCCCGACCCTTTGCACAGCCGGAGACACCGGCAGGCCGAGCCCCACAAGAACCTAGCGATCAGTCGAACCCCATGTCGCGACTTCGCACGATCTCTAAGAGCACTCAGATCCTACGGGTCAACAGCGCCACGCACTCGGTGTGATGGGTCAGCGGGAACGCGTCGAAGACCTTGATCTCTTCGACCGTGTAGCCGTGAGCGCGGTACAGGCCGACATCGCGGGCAAACGACGCCGCCTCGCAGCCGATGTGCACCACCCGCGGGACTCCGGCCGCGGCGAGCAGGTCGATGACATCGCGACCGGCGCCCGCGCGCGGTGGGTCGAGCACCGCCACGTCGGCGCTCACCCGCTGTGCCGCCAACGCTCGGCGCACCGACTCGGTGATGACGTTGACCTGCGGCAGATCGGCCAACGCCGCACGAGCGGCCCGCGACGCCGCGCGCGACGTGTCAACCGTCAGCACCCGTCCCGCCTCCCCTACCGCTTCGCCCAGCGCGGCGGCGAAGACACCCGCGCCGCCGTAGAGATCCCACGCCGTCATGCCCGGACCGGGCTGTGCCCAGTCGACAACCACACGGCTGTAGACCTCTGCCGCGTCGCGGTGCGACTGCCAGAAGGCCGTCACCGGTACCTGCCAGCCGCGCAGGCCTACCCGCTGCGCCGCAAAATAGTCGCCTTCGATCACCTTGGTGGTGGTCCGCTTGCCCTGTCGCACGCTGCGCACCACATGGCGCTGGCCGTTGTCGTCAAGCGCCACGTGCAGCTGGGCGCCCGGCACCCAGTCTCCGTCATCGAGTCCGTCCATCATTCCGGCAGGCAGCTGAGCGCAGCGCAGGTCGGTCACCAGGTCGTCGCTGTGGTAGCGGTGAAAGCCCGGACGACGATCGGGCCCAACCTCGAGCCGGACCCGGGTGCGCCACCCAGTGGCGCCCGCGGCCGACAGCGGCTCCGCCCCCGCGGCTGGGCCAGTCCACTGGTGCCCGCCCAGCCGTTCCAGCTGATTGGCCACGACCTCCGCCTTGAGCGCCCGCGCTGCCTCGGGGAGCACAAACGCGAGGTCGCAACATCCTGCACCATCCACGCCCGCGATCGGGCACAGTGAGGCGGTCCGATCGGCGGACGGCTCGATCACCTCGACAACTTCTGCGTGCCAATAGGAACCCCGGTCGGCGGTGACCCGCACCCGCACCCGTTCGCCGGGCAGCGCGTAGCGGACGAACACCACCCGGCCGTCGTGGTGCGCGACGCAGCTCCCACCGTTCGCCGGGGCACCGGCGACCAAGGTCAATTCCCCGAAGGCCGACTCGGGGTTCGGTTGCTGGGTCAATCGAAGATTCCGCGACGGGCGTCACCGGGGGCGGCGTGCAGCTCTAACGTGTTGATTCGCTCCGACGAACTCAATTGCCAGGGAACCGAAGTCACCATCACGCCGGGCATGAACAGCAGTCGGCCCTTGAGTCGCAGCGCGCTTTGGTTGTGCAGGATCTGCTCCCACCAATGCCCGACCACGTATTCGGGGATGAACACCGTGACCACGGTCCGCGGTGACTCCTTGCTGACCCGCTTCACGTAATCCAGTATCGGGCGGGTGATTTCACGATACGGCGACGCTATGACCTTGAGAGGCACGCTGATACTGCTGTCCTCCCACGCGCGTACCAAGGTGCGGGTTTCCTGGTCGTCCACGCTGACCGTCAAGGCCTCGAGCGCATCGGGACGGGTCGCGCGCGCATAAGCCACGGCGCGCAGGGTCGGCAGATGCAACTTGGACACCAGTACCAAGGCGTGATTGCGGCTGGGCAACACTACGTCGTGTTGAGCGGCGGCCTGCTCTGCCAATTCGCGGTTGACGGTGTCGTAGTGCTTGCGGATCAACTTCATCATGAGAAACAGCGCGCTCATCGCGACGATGGCGATCCACGCCCCGGCGAGGAATTTGGTGATCAGCACAACGAACAACACCGCGCCGGTGGACAGCAGTCCGACCGTGTTGACCACCCGCGAGCGCATCATTTGGCGCCGCGCCCGCGGATCGGTCTCGGCACGCAGCAACCGCGTCCAGTGCCGGACCATGCCGATCTGGCTCAGCGTGAAGGAAATGAACACACCGACGATGTAGAGCTGGATCAGCGCGGACAGTTCCGCGTTGAACGCGATGATCGCGGCCAGTGCCGCCGCAGACAGGAAAAGGATCCCGTTGGAGAACGCCAATCGGTCCCCGCGAGTGTGTAGTTGGCGCGGCAGGTAGCTGTGCTGTGCCAACACTGAACCGAGCACCGGAAACCCGTTGAATGCGGTGTTCGCTGCAAGCACCAGGATGAGCGCGGTAACCGCGGTGATCAGCACAAACCCGATGTGAAAGCTGCCGAATACCGTCTCGGCGAGCTGCGTGACCAGGGTCTTCTGGTAGTAGCTCGCCGGCGTACCGGTGAGCTGCGTCGCTGGATCCTCGACCAGCTGAACCCCGATCTTCTGGGCCAGCACGATGATGCCCATCAGCAGGGTCACCGCGATTGCGCCCAGCAACAGCAATGTCGTCGCCGCATTGCGCGACTTCGGTTTCTCGAACGCCGGTACCCCGTTGCTGATCGCCTCGACACCGGTCAGCGCCGCGCAACCCGACGAGAACGACCGAGCCAGCAAAAACGCAAACGCGAAGCCGACGACCTGGCCGTGCTGGGCTTGCATGTGGAAACCGGCGGATTCGGCCCGCAGCGGATTACCCAGCGCGTAGATCCGGAACAGCCCCCAGCCGATCATGATGACGATGCCGACGATGAAGGCGTAGGTCGGGATGGCGAACGCCGCCCCTGACTCGCGGATTCCGCGCAGGTTCAGCGCCATCACCACCACGATGGCGGCCACGCAGAACCACACCTTGTTCTCCGCCACGATCGGGACGGCGGAGCCGATGTTGGACATCGCCGAGGCGGTCGAAACAGCGACGGTCAGAACGTAATCCACCATCAGCGCGCTGGCGACGACGAGACCGGCCGTATCGCCGAGATTGGTGGTGACCACCTCGTAGTCGCCGCCGCCGGAGGGGTAAGCGTGCACGTTCTGCCGGTAGCTGGCCACCACGACCAGCATCACCGCAGCGACGGCGAGTCCAATCCACGGCGTCAGCGCGTACGCGGCCGCACCCGCCACCGAGAGCATCAGAAAGATCTCCTCGGGGGCATACGCCACCGAGGAAAGCGCATCCGAGGCGAACACCGGCAACGCGATCCGCTTCGGCAGCAGGGTGTGGCTCAGCCGGTCGCTGCGAAACGGCTGGCCGATGAGCAACCGGCGCGCAGCGGTTGAAAATTTGGACACGAGAGCCAAGAGTAAGCCCAGCCGCGCTTGATAGCGTTTCGTAGACGAGAATGTTCCGGGAGTGAATCGGCTGGCCAACCGTGGTGCCGATGGAGTGACATAGGCAAGACTCAGCCGAGAGGACCTCAAGTGCGGGTGGTTGTGATGGGGTGCGGCCGGGTGGGCTCGTCACTTTCCGACGGACTGTCCCGGATCGGGCACGACGTCGCCGTCATCGACCGCGACAGCACAGCGTTCAACCGACTCAGTCCGGAGTTCGGCGGCGAGCGGGTGCTGGGCCAGGGCTTTGACCGGGATGTCCTGCTGAGGGCGGGTATCGAAGGGGCGGACGCGTTCGCCGCGGTGTCATCCGGAGACAACTCCAACATCATCTCGGCGCGGCTGGCCCGGGAGACCTTCGGCGTGCAGCGCGTCGTCGCCCGAATCTACGACGCAAAACGCGCTGAGGTGTACGAACGCCTCGGCATCCCGACGATTGCCACAGTGCCTTGGACCACCGATCGCCTCCTCAACTTGATCACCCGGGACGGCGAGACTGCCAAGTGGCGGGACCCGACCGGCACCGTCGCCGTCGCCGAGGTCGAGTTGCACGAGGACTGGGTGGGGCGCCGGGCGACCCAACTGGAGGAGGCCACCGGCGCGCGGGTGGCGTTCTTGATCCGATTCGGCACCGGGGTACTACCCGAACCGAAAACCTGCATCCAGGCCGGTGATCAGGTTTACCTGGCCGCGATATCCGGACGCGCCGCCGAGGCGGTAGCCATCGCCGCCCTGCCACCGAATCAGGACTGAGGACGAATGAAGGTAGCTGTTGCCGGGGCCGGCGCGGTCGGCCGTTCGGTCACCCGCGAACTTGTGGGGAATCACCACGACGTGACCCTGATCGAGCGCAACCCCGACCACGTCGACGTCGACGCCATTCCGGAGGCGCACTGGGTTCTTGGCGACGCTTGCGAACTGAGCCTGCTGGAGTCGGCGCACCTCGAGGATTTCGACGTGGTGGTCGCCGCGACCGGGGACGACAAGGTCAATGTGGTGCTGAGTCTGCTGGCCAAGACCGAGTTCGCGGTGCCCCGGGTGGTGGCCCGGGTCAACGATCCCCGCAACGAATGGCTGTTCACCGACGCCTGGGGGGTGGACGTGTCGGTTTCCACCCCGCGCATGCTGTGCTCGCTGATCGAAGAGGCCGTCACCGTGGGCGATTTGGTTCGGCTGATGGAGTTCCGCCGGGGTCAGGCCAACCTGGTCGAGATCACGCTGCCCGACGACACACCGTGGGGTGGCAAACCGGTGCGCAGACTTCAGCTACCGCGCGACACCGCGCTGGTGACGATTTTGCGCGGGCCGCGGGTCATCGTGCCCGAACCCGACGAGCCGCTGGAAGGCGGCGACGAGTTGCTGTTCGTCGCGGCGACCGAGGCGGAAGAGGAGCTGAGCAAACTACTGCTCCCCAGCGCCGAACCGGTCCCGGACTAAGCGCGCCTGGTGTCGATGTCGGTCTCGGCCTCGGCGCTGACTGCGGGGCCGGCCTCAGTGTCCGCAAGTGCTCGCCGAACAACCTTGATCGCCGCGTAGGTCGCCAGTGCCGCTATCGCGGTCAGCGGCCACCCCATCCCGATGCGCGCGACACCTAGCCAGTCGGTCTTATCCGCGTCGTAGAGCAACCGCTGAACCGCGAACCGGGCGCCGAATACCAACACCCAAGCCATCGTGGCGATGTCGAATGCGTGCACCGCGCGCGGCACGTCGCGCCAGCCACGATCAACCCCGCTGGCCCAGCTCCAGACGTAACCGACCAGCGGCCGGCGGATCAGGACCGACACCGAGAAGACCGCCGCCCAGAGCAACGACATCCAGATGCCCAGCAGGAAGTAACCTTTGGACTGTCCCATCAGGTAGGCGATCAGGCCGCAGATGGCGACGCCAAAGAAGCCCGAGAAGGCCGGCTGCGTGGATTCCCGCCTGATCAGGCGCAACAGCATTACCAGTGTGGCCACGCCAAGCGCGGCGCCGATCGCGGGCAGCAAACCCAAGAGGCTGTTAGCCGACACGAACGTCAGCACGGGCAGCGACGAGTAGATAACCCCGCTCATGCCGCCCAGCTGTGCCAGCAGGCGTTCTGGGCTGGTGCTGCGATCAGTACTTTGGCCGGGCGGGCTCGGGGTCGAATTCCCGCTCAACGCTGAATTTCGTAGTGCGGGTTGTAAATGGCTTTGGTGCCGTTCTCCAGCTTGCCGAGGCGCCCGCGAACCCGCAGGGTACGTCCCGAGTCGATGCCGGGTATCCGGCGCTGACCCAGCCAAACCAGGGTGACGGTGTCGCTACCGTCGAACAGCTCGGCGCGGACCCCGCCCGCGCAACCCCTGCCGTTGCATTCCACGCTGCGCAGGGTGCCCACCATGGTGACCTCCTGGCCGCGCTCGCAATCGATGACACGCTGCGCGCCGGTGAGTGCGACCTCGTCGGACAACTCCGCCGAGTCGCGTTGGTCCGGGTCCTCCGTCAAACGACGGGTGAGCCGGCGCAAATAACCTTGGGCCCCCATGGCCACTCCTGACACTGCTGATGCAGCTATCGGCGCTTCAATATGCCAACGGCCACCGTAGACCTGTTGGTTCCCTGGCGCTACACGGATCAGTGTGATGTTGGAAGCAAAAAACGTGCTGTTGAAATCGATAATTTGGGTGTTGGAATCGATCCTGATGTTGGAGCAGCCGTTGTGCGAACGGCAATATCAGGGAGTGGCTGTCGATCTGCGGGGTATCCGGGCCGTGTTGTTACCCGGGACCGGATCCGACGACCACTACGTCCGTCGCGCGTTCTCCGGCCCCGTGCGAGCGGCGGGGGCGGTGCTGGTGACGCCGCCCCCGCAGCCGGACCGGTTGATCGACGGCTACCTGTGCGCACTGGACGACGCCGCCCGCACAGGTCCGATCGCCGTCGGCGGTGTCTCGATCGGAGCCGCGGTAGCGGCGACTTGGGCACTGGAGCATCCCGCTCAGGTGGTCGCGGTGCTGGCCGCGCTGCCGCCCTGGACCGGCTCGCCCGGGTCTGCGCCTGCGGCGCTCTCGGCGCGGTACACGGCCTCGCAGCTGCGTGCCGATGGGTTGGCCGCGACGACCGAACAGATGCGCGCATCCAGCCCGCCCTGGCTGGCCGGGGAGCTGACGCGCTCTTGGGACGCGCAGTGGCCGAAATTGCCCGACGCCATGGAGGAAGCGGCTACCTTCGTCGCACCGAGTTACGTTGACCTGGCCCGGCTCGCAGCACCCATGGGTGTGGTCGCCGCGGTCGACGATCCGATTCACCCGCTACAGGTCGGTGTCGATTGGGTGAGCGCCGCGCCGCACGCCGCCCTGCGAACGGTGACGCTGGACGAGATTGGCGCCAACACCGCCGCGCTGGGTGCCGCTTGCCTGGCCGCCCTCGCCCTGGCTTGAGCGTTCCTGGGACGGGCTAGCCGCCGGTTGTCGTGCGCAACTGCTGCATCGCTGATCCTTCGGCGCTGCGACGGGCAACCGGCTCGTCGGACGGCTGCTGCTCGGCTTCCGCTGGTCCGGGGGCCTGTTGGGCAGCCGCGGCCTCGCGTAGCTGTTCGGCCATCGGCTCGGGCAGCTGCACCGGCAACGGCGTCCGCACCGGAAGCGGTGTGTCATCGCGGCGAACCACGGTGTCCGCCAACGCCGTGCGGGCTTCCTGGTTCAGCGCGTCGATGGTTTCGTGTGGCCCGTTTACGACGCAGCGGATCATCCAGCGGTAGCCGTCGACCCCGATGAAGCGCACCACGCCCGATGCGACGCCGACCACTTCCCGGCCCCACGGACCGTCCTTGATGGTGACTTCGGCCGAGTCCTTGCGCAGCGACTCGGCAAGCTCGCTGGCCACCTCGCGCCATAGGCCGGCCGTCTTCGGTGCGGCGTAAGCCGCAATGGTGAAACGCCCGTTCGGCGTAACAATCCAGACCGCGCTCGGCACCCCGGTCTCGGTCAGCTCGACCTGGAGCTGGCCAGCTTCCGGCATGGGAATCAGCACCGAGCCGAGGTCGAGTCGGGCCAGTTCCGCGTCCTTGGGATCGTCAAAATCATCGATATCGAACGGGCCTTCGAGCTCTTCGGAATCGCCGGGCTCGCCGGGCTCGATTGGGTCCACTAGAGCCTCCTCATCGCTTCGTCACAAACTCGCATGTCCGCCCGAGGAACCGTGACCTCCGTCGCCACGGGATGTCTCTGCCAGCCCGGCCTCGTCGAACGACGAGACCTCGACCAGCTCAACCAACTCGACCCGCTGCACCAGCAACTGGGCGATGCGGTCGCCACGTTGCACCACGATCGGCGTGACGGGGTCGAGGTTGATCAATGCGATCTTGATCTCGCCGCGGTAGCCCGCATCGATGGTACCGGGACTATTGACGATCGAAAGCCCCACGCGCGAAGCCAAACCCGAGCGCGGGTGGACCAAACCGACCATTCCGAACGGGATGGCGACCGCGATGCCCGTGCGCACCAGCGCGCGGTGTCCGGGCGCCAGCGTGACGTCTTCTGCGCTGAACAGATCCACCCCGGCATCGCCGTCGTGGGCGCGGCTGGGCATCGGGAGTGCGGGATCGAGGCGAACTATGGCCAGACTGGTCGACACGGGGCCACAGACTACCCTTGACCTCGTGTCCGGTACCCGCGTCGCACCGCACAGTGTGCGATATCGCGAGCGACTGTGGGTGCCGTGGTGGTGGTGGCCGCTGGGCTTCGCACTGGCTGCGCTCATCGCGTTCGAAGTCAACCTGGGTGTTGCGGCGATACCCAACTGGCTGCCGTTTGCGACGCTGTTCGCGGTGGCGACCGGGACACTGTTGTGGCTGGGCCGCATCGAGATCCAGGTCAGCGCCGAGTCCAACCCCGGAGCCGGAGTCGAATTCCGGGCCGGGCAAGCGCACCTGCCCGTCACCGCGATTGCCCGATACACCGAAGTTCCCCGCTCGGCCAAGTCCTCGGCGCTCGGCCGCCAACTCGACCCGGCGGCCTTCGTGCTGCACCGGGCATGGGTCGGACCGATGATTCTGCTGGTCCTCGACGACCCAGACGACCCCACGCCGTACTGGCTGGTGAGCTGCCGTCACCCCGACCGGGTGCTGTCGGCCCTGACAAGCTGAGTGCAGTTATCAGGCTGCGCAGTCGGTGCAGATCATCACGCCGCTCTTCTCGCTGGCGAGCCGGCTGCGGTGTTGCACCAGGAAGCAGCTCGAGCAGGTGAACTCGTCAGCCTGCTTCGGAATCACGCGAACCGAAAGTTCTTCACCGGAAAGATCGGCGCCAGGCAGCTCGAAAGACTCGGCGGATTCGGATTCGTCGACGTCGACGACGGCCGATGCCGCTTCGCTCCTTCGTGCTTTGAGCTCCTCCAGGGAGTCCTCCGAGACGTCGTCGGTTTCAGTGCGCCGTGGAGCGTCATAGTCGGTAGGCATCGTCTAATCCCCTGTCCTGTCCCCTCAAGTGCCCTCTGTACCTCAAGCAACGTGTTGTACCAGCGTCGAACGCATCCACCAAACGATTCGTGCCCGGATCTCGGCCGATCGAAGTGTGATTTACGTCACAGCACTGCTTGAGGCCGTGTCTGGATCCTCAAACATGGCCTAGATCAGCGGGTCCAGCGAGCGACTACAGTGCACTCGTGGTCGCACAAATCACTGAGGGTACCGCCTTCGACAAGCATGGTAGGCCCTTCCGGCGACGCAATCCCCGGCCCGCCATCATCGCGCTGGTGTTTCTGCTGCTGACGACCGGCGTGGTGTGGACAATCGCGCTGACTCGACCGGCGAAAGTTCACGAGGCCGCGGCCTGTAACCCGCCCCCGCAACAGGCGGGATCGGCGCCCGCCCAGCTCGGTGAGCAGGCATCGCGGACGGCGATGACGGACGTCGCACCCGCCAAACTCGGTGACACCAAGGTCCGCGTTCTCAACGCCAGCGGCCGAGGTGGGCAGGCCGCCGAGGTCGCCGGCGCAATGAAGGACCTCGGCTTCGCCACACCGACGGCGGCTAACGATCCGATCTATGCCGGCACCCGGCTGAATTGCCAGGGCCAGATTCGCTTCGGTACCGCCGGGCAAGCCACCGCGGCCGCTGTGTGGTTGGTGGCTCCGTGCGCGGAACTTTTCAACGACAGCCGTGCCGACGACTCCGTCGACCTCGCCGTGGGCACGGACTTCACCACCCTCGCGCACAACGACGACATCGACGCCGTCCTCGCCGGGCTGCGGCCCGGTTCCAGCGGGCCGTCCGATCCGATCCTGCTGACCAAGATTCACTCCAGCAGCTGCTGACCCGGTCGGAAGTCAGTCCCCGATCGGCCCCAGACCGTTGAAACGTTCGAGGGCGGCCAATAGCTCGCCGGCGATCCCAGGTGCCGCGGCCAACACCAACTCGGCGCCGCCCGCTGATCCGTTCTGCGCGGGCAACACCACCCGGGCCCCTGCCTCCGCCGCGATCAACGCGCCGGCCGCACCGTCCCACACCTGCAGCCCGTGCTCGTAGTAGGCATCCAGCCGGCCCGCCGCGACCATGCACAGATCCAGTGCCGCAGAGCCGATGCGACGCACGTCGCGCACCATCGGCAGCAGCTGTGCCAACAGCGTCGCCTGGGTCGTGCGGCGCCGCTTGGAGTAGCCAAAACCCGTGCCCAGCAAAGCCATCGACAAGTCGTCCACGTCGGTGCACCGCAGCGCGCGCGTCCCTTGCTCATCGGTGACATGCGCGCCCAGGCCACGCGCCGCCGAATACACTCGGCCGCCGACGACGTCAGCGACGGCGCCGGCCACCGACACCCCGTCGATTTGGGCCGCGACCGAAACCGCATAGGCGGGGATGTCGTAAACGAAGTTCACCGTGCCATCGATGGGGTCAACCACCCAGGTCACTTCGCCGGCGGAGGCAGCGGTCAGGTCGGTGGGGCCGCCGCCCTCCTCGCCCAGAATCGGGTCGCCGGGCCGCAATTGAGCCAACCGGTCACGCAGCAGGTGCTCGGTCTCGGTGTCGACGACGGTGACCGGATCGGTCGGAGTGCTCTTCGAGCGCACCACGGCCGGGGCATTCACCGCGCCCGCGCCGGTGCCGAACACCTCGGCACGACGGGCCTGCACGAACGCGGCGGCTTCGGCTGCCAACGTTTCGGCCACCGAGCGCAGCCGAGCCGGACCTTGCGCGGACTTGAGATCAGGTCGCGTCATCGGTCTATCGCATCACAGTCGGTACGTCTCGTCAGGCTCAAAGACGTCACGCTCGCCAGGCTAAGGTGAGCGGACAGCCAAGCCTCGCCGAGGAGATTCGATGACAACGGATGCCACACCGGAGCGCCGCGGATTCGGCGTCGACGTTGGCGGAAGCGGCATCAAGGGCGGAATCGTCGACCTGGACACCGGACAATTGATCGGGGACCGCTTCAAGCTGCCTACGCCGCAACCGGCCACTCCACCGGCCGTTGCCAAGACGATCGCAGAGGTCGTCAACGAGTTCGGCTGGACCGGCCGCCTGGGAGTGACCTATCCCGGCGTAGTCACCAACGGCATCGTCCGGACGGCCGCCAACGTGGACAGCGCATGGATCGGGACCAACGCCGGCGAGATCATCGGGGCCAAGCTCAACGGCCAGCAGGTCACGGTGCTCAACGACGCCGATGCGGCCGGGCTTGCCGAAGAACGCTACGGAGCGGGCAAAGACAAATCGGGCTTGGTGGTGATGCTGACCTTCGGAACCGGGATCGGGTCCGCGGTCATCTACAACGGGACACTGATTCCCAACACGGAGCTTGGCCACCTCGAGGTCGGCGGCAAGGAAGCCGAGCAGCGCGCCGCCTCGTCGGTCAAGGACAAGAACAACATGAGCTACGAAAAGTGGGCCACGGAGGTGACAAAGGTGCTGGTGGCCATCGAGAACGCGCTCTGGCCCGACTTGTTCATCGCCGGAGGCGGCATCAGCCGCAAGGCCGACAAATGGGTACCACTGCTCGAAAGCCGCACGCCGGTAGTGCCCGCTGCCCTGCTGAACACTGCTGGCATAGTCGGCGCCGCCATGGCTGCCAGCGCGGACGTGACGCACTGAATTTGCCCGGTGGGGCAGTGCAAGCCCACACTGTCGTTACAATGGTCCACGGCGGTCGCCCGACCGATCGCGTGCGATATTCCCGCTGATATCTCAACGCCGACATTCGACATAGCAGACACTTTCGGTTCACCATGCCCAAGCCCACCGGAAGTGCGTCCAACCGAAGGGGTGTATGTGGCAGCGACCAAGACAAGTCCGGCGACTGAAGAGCCGGTGAAGCGCACCGCCACGAAGTCTGCCGCCTCCTCCCCGTCCCCAACGAAGCGGCCGGCGGCAAAGGCCGCCAATGGAGCGGCGCCCGCAAAGCGGGCCGCCAAGACGGCGCCGCGGGCCGCGACCAAAACCGCGGCGGAGCCGGTGGCCGCTGAAGCTATTCAGACAAGCGAGACGACGAAGAAGACCCGCACCACGGCGAAGGCCGCGGGGGCGAAGGCCGCCGCGGCACCCTCCACCCGGTCGAAAGCGGCAGCCAAGGGCACCGCTAAGGATCCCGAGGACCCAAAGGTGGACCTACAGGTCATCGAAACCGAAGACGCCGTAGAGGATCTTGAAGTCGAGCCGGACCTCGAAGTTGCCGAGGACCTCGAGATCGACGCCGCAGAACTCGTTCTAGACGACCTGGAGGAAGTCGCGGCCGAGGTCGGGCCGGCCGGCGAGACTCCCACACCCGCAGTGATCGCCGCGGCTCCCGCCGATGACGAAGAGGAGATCTCTGAGCCCAGCGAAAAGGACAAGGCCTCCGGGGATTTCGTCTGGGACGAAGATGAGTCCGAGGCGTTGCGTCAGGCTCGCAAGGACGCCGAACTCACGGCTTCCGCCGATTCGGTTCGCGCTTACCTGAAGCAGATCGGAAAGGTGGCGCTGCTCAACGCGGAGGAAGAAGTTGAGCTGGCGAAGCGCATCGAAGCCGGCCTCTACGCCACACAGCTGATGACGGAGCTGACCGAGCGCGGCGACAAACTGCCCGCCGCCCAGCGCCGGGACATGGTTTGGATCTGCCGCGACGGAGACCGCGCGAAAAACCATCTGCTGGAGGCCAACCTGCGGCTGGTGGTCTCGCTGGCCAAGCGCTATACGGGCCGCGGAATGGCGTTCCTCGACCTGATCCAGGAAGGGAACCTCGGCCTGATCCGTGCGGTCGAAAAGTTCGACTACACCAAGGGCTACAAGTTCTCTACGTACGCGACGTGGTGGATCCGCCAGGCCATCACCCGGGCCATGGCCGACCAGGCCCGCACCATTCGCATCCCGGTGCACATGGTCGAGGTGATCAACAAGCTGGGCCGTATTCAGCGCGAGCTACTGCAGGATCTGGGCCGCGAGCCCACGCCCGAAGAGCTGGCCAAGGAAATGGACATCACCCCGGAGAAGGTGCTGGAGATCCAGCAATACGCGCGTGAGCCCATCTCGCTGGACCAGACGATCGGCGACGAGGGCGACAGCCAGCTCGGCGACTTCATCGAGGACAGTGAAGCAGTGGTGGCCGTGGACGCGGTGTCGTTCACGCTGCTACAGGACCAGCTGCAGTCGGTACTGGAGACGCTCTCGGAGCGCGAGGCCGGCGTAGTGCGGTTGCGCTTCGGCCTCACCGACGGCCAGCCCCGCACCCTCGACGAGATCGGCCAGGTCTACGGCGTGACCCGCGAACGCATCCGCCAGATCGAATCCAAGACCATGTCGAAATTGCGCCACCCCAGCCGTTCCCAGGTGCTGCGCGACTACCTGGACTAGATAAGAGCCTGCCCTTCAACACGTTTCGCGGCTACTGTGATCGCATGTCAGTCAACCGCAAAGTTGTCTCGTCCGGATCCGACTTCGAATCGGTGGTTGGCTACTCGCGCGCGGTGCGAGTGGGCCCGTTGGTGGCAGTAGCCGGGACAACCGGCGCCGGGCCCGCGGACGATATCACCGCCCAGACCCGAGACGCTTTGCGCCGCATTCAGATTGCCCTCGAACAGGCGGGCGCGTCACTCGCCGATGTGATACGTACCCGCATCTATGTGACCGACATTTCCCGCTGGCACGAGGTCGGCGCGGTGCACGCACAGGTCTTCGGCGCGGTGCGCCCCGCGGCCACCATGGTCGAAGTCTCGGCGCTGATCACACCCGACCTGCTGGTCGAGATCGAAGCCGACGCCTACCTGGCGCCGTGAGGGCCGGCCAGGGGCGGAAAGCTGCCGTCGGGCCCCGGCGGGTAGGCATCGACTCTGATCACCGCCCGCACCGGCAGTGCGCCGTACAGATGCGGGAACAGCATCGACTCCGGATCAGTTGGAACGCCCGGCTCCCAGCGAACCGGTGACTCCAGCAACGCCGGGTCGATGTGCAGCAACACCAAGTCGCCCCGACCGCGGTAAAGGCGGTTGGCCGGCAGGTGCACTTGGTCGGGCGTCGACAAGTGGATGAACTCGACGTCACCAGATGGGTCCGGGTGGATAGATCCCCGGGTTTGGGCACTGGACCATTCACCGGTTGCACATATGTGCACCAGCACGGCGTTAGCAGAGGACATGTGAGACAGCATTCCTGAACGACGTTCGGAACTCGTGAGAAACGACACACCTGAGAACGAACGGGGAACAACGCGAAAACCCCAAACGTCTGACATTGTGAGTGTATCGAGAACGGAGAAGCCATGAATGCAACTCTGACCAGTCCCGACCTAACCAAAGCTGATCGATGCGACCGCTGCGGTGCTGCAGCACGCGTGCGCGCCAAGCTGCCTTCCGGAGCTGAGCTTCTCTTCTGCCAGCACCACGCCAACGAGCACGAAGCCAAGCTCGCCGAGCTTGAAGCCGTGCTACAGGTGAGCGGGAGCTAAATTCCGAGAACTCGCGCGCCGGCAATGCGGGGTGCACAGGCGATCGTCAGCAATGCTGAGCAGGTATGAGTCATCTGGCAGCGAAGCCGTCCCGTCACCACATCTGGAGCATAGGTCGGCGAACCTTGTCCAAGAGCTGGGACGACTCGATCTTTTCTGAGTCGGCGCAAGCCGGATTTTGGTCTGCGTTGTCCCTCCCACCGTTGTTGCTGGGGTTACTGGGCGCGCTGGCCTATGTTGCGCCGCTGTTTGGCGCGGACATGTTGCCCACCATCGAAAATCAGGTGATTTCGACTGCGCACAGCGTGTTCTCCCCCAGCGTGGTCAACGAGATCATCGAACCCACGATTCGAGACATCGCGCACAACGCCCGCGGTGAGGTGGTGTCGCTGGGTTTCTTGATCTCGCTGTGGGCGGGTTCGTCGGCGGTGTCTGCGTTCGTCGATTCCGTGGTCGAGGCGCACGACCAGACGCCGTTGCGGCACCCCGTACGGCAGCGGCTTTTCGCGCTGTTCCTGTACTTGGTGGGTCTGGTGGTCGTGGTGGTGACGGCGCCTTTGGTCGTAGTCGGCCCCCGCAAGGTGGCAGAACATATCCCGGTCAGCCTCGCGAACCTGCTGCGCTACGGCTATTACCCGGCGCTGATCTTCGGCTTGATGGTCGGGGTCATGATTTTGTACCGGGTGTCACTGCCGGTACCGCTGCCGTCGCATCGATTGATCTTCGGTGCGATCCTGGCGACAGTGGTGTTCCTCATCGCCACCCTCGGCCTGCGGGTCTACTTGAGATGGATTACCAGTACCGGCTACACCTATGGCGCGCTGTCCACACCGATCGCGTTCCTGCTGTTCGCGTTCTTCGCCGGTTTCGCGATCATGCTGGGCGCCGAGCTCAATGCCGCCGTTCAGGAGGAATTCCCAGCACCGGCGACGCATGCCCACCGGCTGCGCAACTGGCTGCTGTTCCGTGCGCGTGCCGTCACGCAGCCCACGAATCCGGCGCCGGCTTCAGCGGGTGATCAGCCTGACCGCGGAGTCACCGAACCACCAGGCTGATCAGGACTTCTTGAGCTGCTCGTAGATCTTCTTGCAGTCGGGGCAAACCGGAGATCCCGGCTTAGCCGCCCGGGTAACCGGAAATACCTCACCGCATAACGCGACTACGTGACTGCCCATGACCGCACTCTCGGCGATCTTGTCCTTTTTGACGTAGTGAAAGAACTTCGGGGTATCACTGCCGCTCCCGTCGTCGCCGAGTTCGTCGGTGTCGGGGCGCTCGATGGTCTGGGTCTGCATGTGTCACATTGTGCCTCTACCCCGTAGTCGGCGGCAAAGCTGCATGCGCCGGAATCCATCACCTGTGGGACAGTGGAGGAATGAAGCGCGGCTCCGCGCCGGGGTCCAGTGACAATTCCGGAGACCGGTTCGACATCGACGACTTCGACGACACCAAGGGCCGGCCGGTCCTCATCACTGCGGCTGCGCCCTCGTATGAAGAGCAACATCGCGCGCGGGTCCGTAAATATCTGACGCTGATGTCCATTCGGGTTCCGGCGCTCCTCCTCGCGGCCTTCGCATATGGCGCGTGGCACAACGGTCTGATTTCGCTGGCGATCGTTGCCGCATCGATCCCGTTGCCGTGGATGGCCGTACTGATCGCCAACGACCGTCCCCCCCGGACCTCCGAGGAACCTCGACGTTTTGACGATGCCCGGCGGCGCACCCCGCTGTTTCCTACGGCAGAGCGGCCGGCACTCGAACCGCGACGAGACTCGATGCCGTCACAGGACCCGCCTCCTGAGGCGACGGCCGGCCCGGCTTAGTTCAGCTGGCCGGGTTTCCGAGAATCCCCGCTGAACGATCGCACTTCTCAGGACATTCTCAGGTCGTCGCGACATTTCTGCACGTCAAAGCGTGTGAGATCGCGATCGGTTGGGAACTCTGAAGGTGAGTCTGTCGTTGTACGTGTTGACAGTGAAGCCTATTGGGAGGTCGCTATGGCGAACGCCACCACAAGTCGGTTTGAACGCGATCTGGATGCTCAAAGCCCCGCGGCGGACCTCGTGCGCGTGTATCTGAATGGCATCGGCAAGACGGCACTGCTCAACGCCGCGGACGAGGTTGAATTGGCTAAGCGCATCGAAGCCGGGCTCTACGCCGAGCACCTGCTGGAAACGCGTAAGCGCCTCGGCGAGAACCGCAAACGCGATCTCGCGGCCGTCGTACGCGATGGCGAAGCAGCGCGCCGCCACCTGCTGGAGGCGAACCTGCGTCTGGTGGTGTCGCTGGCCAAGCGCTACACGGGACGCGGAATGCCGTTGCTGGACCTGATCCAGGAGGGCAACCTCGGCTTGATCCGCGCGATGGAGAAGTTCGACTACGCAAAGGGATTCAAGTTCTCGACGTACGCCACCTGGTGGATCCGGCAAGCGATCACTCGCGGCATGGCCGACCAGAGCCGCACCATCCGGCTGCCCGTTCACTTGGTTGAGCAGGTCAACAAGCTGGCCCGGATCAAGCGGGAGATGCACCAAAACCTGGGACGGGAAGCCAGCGACGAGGAACTCGCCGAAGAATCCGGCATACCGGTCGAAAAGATCAACGACCTCTTGGAGCACAGCCGTGACCCGGTGAGCCTGGATATGCCCGTCGGCGCGGAGGAAGAAGCGCCGTTGGGCGATTTCATCGAGGACGCCGAAGCGATGTCCGCGGAGAACGCGGTGATCGCCGAGTTGCTGCACACCGACATCCGCAGTGTGCTGGCGACTCTCGACGAGCGGGAGCATCAGGTGATCCGGCTGCGTTTCGGTCTTGACGACGGCCAGCCGCGCACTCTGGATCAGATCGGGAAGCTGTTCGGTCTGTCCCGCGAGCGGGTCCGGCAGATCGAGCGCGACGTGATGTCCAAGCTGCGCAACGGCGACCGTGCCGACCGGCTCAGGTCGTACGCCAGCTAGGGCGGCCAACCAAAGCAAGACAGCAGGACAGTATGCCCGTCGCTCAGCGGCGGGCATACTGCTTGCTTAGGGAGCGTTTTGTTTGGGAGCGTTGACGAACCATTCACACAGCTAGCCAAGTAGACTCATCGGCAATGGAGGGTTGGTGAATGAACGACCTGGTTGATACGACCGAGATGTACCTGCGGACCATTTACGACCTCGAGGAAGAGGGCGTGACCCCGCTGCGTGCCCGGATTGCGGAGCGGCTCGATCAAAGCGGCCCGACCGTCAGCCAGACCGTATCTCGGATGGAACGCGACGGGCTGCTGCACGTGGCCGGCGACCGCCATCTGGAGCTCACCGACAAGGGCCGGGCATTGGCCATCGCCGTGATGCGCAAGCACCGGCTTGCCGAGCGATTGCTGGTTGACGTCATCGGCGTGCCGTGGGAGGAAGTGCACGCCGAGGCATGCCGGTGGGAGCACGTCATGAGCGAGGACGTCGAACGTCGGCTGATGAGGGTGCTCAACAACCCGACCACTTCCCCGTTCGGCAACCCCATTCCGGGTCTTTTAGATCTGGGCGTGGGCGCGAAGTTCGGCGAAGACGAAGCCGACCTGGTTCGGTTGACCGAGTTGCCCGCCGGCTCGCCGGTAGCGGTCGTCGTGCGCCAGCTCACTGAGCACGTGCAGGGCGACATCGATCTGATCGCGCGACTGAAGGACGCCGGCGTGGTGCCCAACGCTCGAGTTACCGTCTCGACCAGCGCCGACGGCGGCGGCGTGACCATCCTGATCCCGGGCCACGAGAACGTCACCCTGCCGCACGAGATGGCGCACGCCGTCAAAGTCGAGAAGGTCTGACGCCCCGCGACGGCTAACCCGCGCGTCGGCCGAAGGGCCGGCGGGGCGGCAACCGAACTCCGAGTCGCTTAGCCAGTCGGTAGCCGCTGGTCGCGAGGTCGCGAATGCGCTCAGGGCGCAGACCGGACTGCAATGCCAGGTCCAGCATCCCGGCCATCCGATGGTCTGGCTCGCAGCGCAGCGCGGCTTCCAGCGACACCCCCGCCAGCGGACCGTCGCCGCGCGCGTAAGCGCTGAAGGCAAGCAATACCAACGCTTCGACCCGCCATGGCTGCGGCAACGTGCGCGACAATACCGCCCAAAGCGATTCGGCCGCACCAGCGTTCTCGCCGACCGCCAGGGCATATAATGTGTCGCGCACCTGCGCATCGGTTAGCGCGCAGCCCAACTCCCCCAGCTCGGCCTCTGGCAGTGCTTGCCCGCTCGCCACCAGGGCGGCCGCGGCCATCGCGTTCTGCACATCGCGGCGACAGCAACTCGCAGAATCTGCGCGATGGGCGGCCTCGCGGATGACCGCGTGCTTTTTGATCACTGCGGTCAACTCGGCGCTGTCCGCGCGGTCGTCGACCGCCACGATAGCCAGCAAGTCGGCGCGGCGCGGATAGAGCCGCCGCCCATCCAACACCGCCGCTACAGCCAGCGGCGACGCCGAGGGATCCTCGACCTCGCCCTCGGCGCCACACCCGTCCGCACAATGCCAGCGCCCGCCAGCCGCCACCCGATCCACCACATGCGCTGCCCACAGCAGAATGCCGCTCTGGGACAACGCCTCCCGCAGCGTGTCGCAGAGCTCCCGATATTCCTCATTACATCCCGAACACTGCGCGCCGTCGGCGTCCACGATCACTGCGATCGCGGCATCGGGTTCGGATGCCGCCGCGACCTCAGCGAGATGCTCGATCCGGTCGAGCAACCCGACACCGAGGTCAACCCGCATGACGGACCCCAGCTCGCCGTTCTCCAGCGACACCAGAACCAGTGAATTTTCTGGCACAAAGCCGAGAACGGCGGGTAACGCGGCGATCAAAGCGCCGGGGCGGTTCAGCTGAAAGTCAGTTCGATGCGTGGTCATGGGGCTAACGCTGACAAGTGCCACCGTCAGAAGGTGCTCACCCGAGGCGGCCCCGCGGCCCCCCTGTGCACGAACTCAGCACTGTGCGTTCGGCTGTTCTACTGTCTAGCCCATGGGTTCGACGCAAGAGTACGACATGGTGGTTATCGGTTCGGGGCCCGGCGGGCAGAAGGCCGCCATCGCCTCGGCCAAACTTGGCAAGTCCGTGGCGATGGTCGAGCGCGGCAATATGCTCGGCGGCGTCTGCGTCAACACAGGCACCATCCCATCGAAGACGTTGCGCGAGGCAGTGCTCTACCTCACCGGGATGAGTCAACGCGAACTGTACGGTGCCAGCTACCGCGTCAAAGAGAAGATCACCCCGGCCGACCTGCTCGCCAGGACACAGCACGTCATCACCAAAGAAATCGACGTTGTGCGAAACCAGCTGATGCGCAACCGAGTCGACCTGCTAGAGGGGCACGGGCGGTTCACCGACCCGCATACCATCGAAATCGAAGACCCCACCCGCCGGGAAAAGTTGACGATCACCGGCAAATACATCGTCATCGCCACTGGCACCACGCCGGCACGCCCGTCCGGGGTCGATTTCGACGACGATCGGGTGCTTGACTCCGACGGGATCCTCGACCTCAAGTCGCTGCCGGCGTCGATGGTCGTGGTGGGCGCAGGCGTGATCGGCATCGAATACGCCTCGATGTTCGCCGCGTTGGGCACCAAGGTGACCGTCGTGGAGAAGCGCAGCGACATGTTGGACTTCTGCGATCCGGAGATTGTTGAAGCGCTGAAATTTCACCTGCGCGACCTGGCGGTCACTTTCCGGTTCGGCGAGGAAGTTACCGGGGTCGACGTCGGGGCCTCCGGCACCATCACCACCTTGGCCAGCGGCAAGCAGATTCCCGCCGATACGGTGATGTACTCCGCGGGGCGCCAGGGCCAGACCGATCAGCTCGATCTGCACAATGCCGGCGTTGAGGTTGAGGGCCGGGGACGGATCTTCGTCGACGACAAGTTCCGGACCAAAGTGGAGCACATCTACGCCGTCGGCGATGTCATCGGCTTTCCGGCGCTGGCCGCGACCTCGATGGAACAAGGGCGCCTGGCCGCCTATCACGCATTCGGCGAAGTGTGCGACGGCATCACCGAGCTACAGCCGATCGGCATCTACTCGATCCCCGAGATCTCATACATCGGAGCCACGGAAGTGGAGCTCACGAAGAACTCGATCCCCTACGAAGTGGGGGTGTCGCGGTACCGCGAGCTGGCCCGCGGCCAGATCGCCGGCGACTCGTACGGCATGCTCAAGCTGCTGGTGTCCACCGATGATCTCAGGATCCTCGGCGCGCACATCTTCGGCACCAGCGCCACCGAGATGGTGCACATCGGACAGGCCGTGATGGGATGCGGCGGCAGCATCGAGTATCTGGTCGACGCGGTTTTCAACTACCCGACGTTCTCCGAGGCCTATAAGGTGGCCGCGCTCGACGTGATGAACAAGGTGCGCGCGCTGCACCAGTTCCGCCACTGACCCGAGTCCGGCCGAGCCGCCCGCTTCAGCAGGGGTCCACGCCGTCGTTCGGCACCGTGTCGCCGGGTCCGCCGGCGTCAGCGCGGGTCAGTAGCTGCGCAGTGTGTTCGTCGAACGGCGCAGAGTACGAGACGTTCTCGGCACACCCGCCACCTTCGAACCCCCCGATCAGCCCGGTCACCGTGGTGCCGCTCACCCACGGTGCCCCGCTGGTACCGCCGACCAGACCTTCACAGGCCAATGAGGGAAAGCCACTGTCGGTGATCCCGGTGCTGGCTTGACAACCGATGGGCGAGCCACCCACTCCGGACGGATACCCCACCACTGTGACACGGCTGCCGGAAGGCGGTGCCATGCCGAGCGACAGGGCCAAACCGATGTGCGACTCGACCGTGCCGCCACGGTCGCTGTTGACCCGCGCGATGGCGTAGTCGGCGCGCGGATCCTTGGTGGCTATCCAGCGTGGATCAAGATAGACCGCGTCAGCCGTCCACAGATCGGTGGGCGGCGCGTCGCCACCGAAACCGGGAGCGAAGGCTATCTGAGAGCCTCCGGCCAGGCAGTGGGCGGCGGTCATCACCAGGTTGCCGCGCGCGGAATGCACCACCGCACCCGTGCAAACGTGCAGGTTGCCCCCGTCCAGGAAGATCGCGCCGACCCGCAGGTCGGGGTCCACCGGACCCGCTACCGCCGCGTGCCGGGGATCAGGATCGCTGAGCCGGTGTACCGGAAAGCTGATCCGTGTTGTGGACGCGCTGGGATTCGACGTATGAATGCCCGTCTGATCGCACGACGTCAGCAACGTCGCCAGTCCGATCACCGGGCACAGCAGTAACGTCGGTATCCGCATCGATTCCCATCATGCCTGATGGCACTTCGCCAAGAGGAGTCCAACGAGGTACGGTGCGCCGCACCCCTGCGCTGGCAATTTCGCCGATATCCGACATGTTCCACACGGATTACGTTCGTGCGATATTGCGTTTTGATCAGTAGGACACCGCAGCGTTCGCTGTTCAATTAAGGTGCCCGTTGATTCGGGGGTCACTGCTTAGGGCACTCTGGAGATCCCCGAGAGGAGGCAAACCCGATGGCCCACAATCAAGATCCAGACGACGCGTACTACCAGCCAGGGCAGCCCGGCATGTACGAGCTGGAGTTCCCGGCACCCCAGCTGGTGACGTCCGACGGCCGCGGCCCGGTGTTGGTACACGCTTTGGAGGGTTTCTCAGATGCCGGTCATGCGATCCGGCTGGCCGCGGCCCACCTGAAGGAAGCCCTGGACACCGAGCTGGTCGCCTCCTTCGCGATCGACGAATTGCTGGACTATCGCTCACGGCGGCCGCTGATGACCTTCAAGACCGACCACTTCACCAATTACGACGACCCCGAGCTGACCCTGTACGCACTGCGCGACAGCGTCGGTACCCCGTTTCTGCTGCTGGCCGGCATGGAGCCGGATCTGAAGTGGGAGCGTTTCATCACCGCGGTGCGACTGCTGGCCGAGCGCCTGGGCGTGCGGCAAACCATCGGCCTGGGCACCGTCCCGATGGCGGTTCCACATACCCGGCCGACCACGCTGACCGCGCACTCCAACAACGGGGAGCTGATCGCCGATTTCCAGCCGTGGATCACCGAGATCCAAGTCCCCGGCAGCGCGTCCAACCTGCTGGAATACCGAATGGCGCAACACGGACACGAGGTTGTCGGGTTCACCGTGCACGTCCCGCATTACCTGACCCAGACCGACTATCCGGCCGCCGCCCAGGCGCTGCTGGAGCAGGTGGCCAAGACCGGGTTGCTGGACCTTCCGCTCTCGTCGCTGTCCGATGCAGCGGCAGAGATACGTACCAAGATCGACGAGCAGGTCGAGGCAAGTGCGGAGGTCGCTCAAGTGGTGGCCGCGCTCGAGCGCCAGTACGATGCCTTCATCGACGCCCAGGAGAACAGGTCGTTACTGAATCGCGACGAGGACCTGCCCAGCGGCGATGAGCTTGGCGCAGAATTCGAGCGGTTCCTTGCCCAGCAGGCCGAAAAGAAGTTCGACGACGACGATCCGGCCTGACCCGGCCCGACAACAAGGTTGGCGAGATGACCGAGCGGAAACGCAAGAGCAATCTTCGCCCAGTCCGGGAAGTGACAACACCGTCACTGGAGTTCCGCACCATCCATGGGTATAAGCGGGCGTACCGGATCGCCGGCTCGGGGCCGGCAATTCTGCTGATCCACGGCATCGGCGACAACTCCACCACCTGGAACACCGTGCAGGCCAAGTTGGCCCAGCGGTACACGGTAATTGCCCCGGACCTGCTGGGCCATGGGCAATCCGACAAGCCACGTGCCGACTACTCGGTGGCGGCGTACGCCAACGGGATGCGTGACCTGCTCAGCGTGCTCGGCATCGAGCGGGCGACCATCGTGGGCCATTCCCTTGGCGGCGGGGTGGCGATGCAATTCACGTACCAATTCCCGCAGCTGGTCGAGCGACTGATTCTGGTCAGCGCGGGCGGAGTCACCAAGGACGTCAACATCGCGCTGCGTTGTGCCTCGTTGCCGATGGGCAGCGAGGCACTCGCGTTGCTACGGCTCCCCCTGGTGCGGCCGGCACTCCACGTGGCCGGGCGGTTGGCGGGCGCGGCTCTTGGGACGACCGGCCTGGGCAGCGACCTGTCAAATGTGCTGCGGATATTGGACGACCTACCGGAACCGACCGCCTCGGCGGCGTTCAGTCGTACGCTTCGGGCCGTCGTGGACTGGCGGGGGCAGATCGTCACCATGCTGGACCGGTGTTATCTGACCGAAGCTGTCCCGGTGCAGATCATCTGGGGCACGAAGGACGTGGTTGTGCCCGTGCAGCACGCGCTGATGGCTCACGCCGCGATGCCAGGCTCCCGCCTGGAGATATTCGAGGGATCCGGCCACTTTCCGTTCCACGACGACCCGGCCCGCTTTATCGACGTCGTCCAGCGCTTCATCGACACCACCGCGCCCGCCGAATACGACCAGGCCGCGCTTCGCGGGCTGCTCCGCAACGGCGGCGGCGAGCAATCGGTCACCGGTTCGGACGACACCCGCGTCGCGGTCCTCAACGCCATGGGTGCGGACGAACGCAGCGCTACCTGACCGCTTGAAGCCCTTGGTTTACGGCTGCTTTCGGTGCAAAACCGCGGCGAGGTGGTCCTGCAGCGACTGGCCCACCGCGCCCATTCGCACCGTGTAGGAGATTTCGTCGCCGTCGATGCGAAACGAACGACTAAGCCCGGTAACCTCTTTGGCGGTCGGGGTCAATCCGATCGCGGTGGTGGACATCTCGATTTCGATGACGCCGCCGGATGCCGAATAGGTACCGACTTCGATTTCGGTGACTCCACTCGGGTGCGCCAGCACCAGTTCAACGTGAGTTGGTCGCGGCACGCGAAGATACCCCGTCTCGGCGTGCAACGGCTTGCCGTCGGCAATCCCTCTGGTCTTCTGCGCGTAAGCCAGAAAGGGTTTGCCCACATGCGAGAAAACGATTTCCTCGAAGTATTCGAAGGGCTGGATCGTCGGGTACTTGCCGGCACCTTGGCCGGCCCAGCTGCCAAGCAAGGGAGCCAGCACTTGGAGGTCTGGGTGCAGGCCGGGATTGGTCATCCGCTCGGTCAGCTTCGGGTGGATACGTCGCGGTGGGCGCGAAGCGCATCGATCTCGCGCTCGAAATCGTCCGCCGAAGAAAACGACCGGTAGACCGACGCGAACCGCAGGTACGCCACCTCGTCAAGGTCACGCAACGGCCCGAGGATGGCCAGGCCGACCTCTTGACTGGGTATCTCGGGTGACCCGGCCGCACGCACCGCGTCTTCCACCTGCTGGGCCAGCAAGTTCAGCGCATCCTCGTCCACCTGCCGACCCTGGCATGCCCGGCGGACACCCTTGATGACCTTTTCCCTGCTGAAAGGCTCAGTCACACCACTGCGCTTCACCACGGCCAAGACCGCGGTTTCCACAGTGCTAAACCGCCGCCCACACTCAGGGCAAGACCGCCGGCGCCGAATAGCCTGGCCTTCATCGGTTTCCCGGGAATCGATCACCCGCGAGTCGGGATGCCGGCAGAACGGACAGTGCATGACCGCTCCTTCGCCGCGCCGACACCCGGGTTTCGCAAAACCACCCCGAGCGTACCTGCGTGCGCCCGCACAGGGCCAATACTGACGGCTTTCCGGGCGCAGACACCGACCCGAGAACCGAGGGCCCTTGGCGTAGAGCGACTTTCGCACTACGCGGGCACTCATCAGCCGACCGGGGCGATCAGGGTCTGGCCTGCGACAAGTTTGGGCGATCCCAGATCGTTGAGTTCACGGATGCGCTGGACGACCTGGGTTGCAGGCGCATCAGGTGCCACCCGCGCGGCGACGTCCTGAATGGATTCCCCCGGTTCCACCCGGACCACGGCGAGGGTGTCGGGCACGTGCGCAGCCGAACTGGCGGCGGGGTCACCGTTGGCCAGCTGCCCGAAATGGGCAACCACGCCGAGCCAAAGGGTGATTATCCCCGCGAGCAGGGCCAGCCCCACCGTCGTCGCGAGTGTGACCGGACGCCTGGAGTGCGGAGCGACCGACATCGCGACACCGGTGCCGCGGTACCGCGGCGGCGCTCCGGCCGGACGCGTCGGCCCAGGCCTACGTGACCGGGCCAGCCTGTCGCGGCCGCCGCGGAATCCCTGGTCCGGCGCGTTGATCGGGCGACCAACGTTGCTGGTACGCGGAGAGGCTGTGTGAATGATTGTCATGAGCGTTCCTCCGGTCGACTATTTCTCGCTCGTGTGTTCGATGCTATCGCCCATGTGTTCGAAGTACGAACATTTGAGCGAAGCGTGTCGCACGAACAAGACGCTAGACCACACCACCGACAAGCTTCGTCGGTCCTTACCCTTGACAGGGAGCATCATGAGGCACAAATACCCGGTGTTTGCGCGAGTTACACATTTGTGATTCAGCTGGATGGGCCGCCGTCAGGCCGGGGCGACACGCCTGTCGAACACATGTTTGATTCTTCAGTCACGAGCAGCTAGATTCAGTGCCATGAGCGACAGCAACGACACCTCACCCGCTAGCGCGGGTGGAAGCTTGCATTCCCTGAAATCATCGCTTACCGACCGGCAGCGCACCATCCTGGACGTCATCCGTGCTTCCGTCACCAGCCGCGGGTATCCCCCGAGTATTCGGGAAATCGGCGACGCGGTGGGTCTGACGTCGACATCTTCGGTGGCTCACCAGTTGCGCACCCTCGAACGCAAGGGCTACCTGCGCCGTGACCCGAACCGCCCTCGAGCCGTCGACGTCCGCGGAGCCGACGACATCGCGGCCGCCGCAGCACCTCTGACTGATGTAGCGGGCTCGGACGCCCTGCCGGAACCCACCTATGTTCCCGTCTTGGGTCGTATCGCAGCCGGCGGCCCGATCCTGGCCGAAGAAGCTGTCGAGGACGTCTTCCCGCTACCTCGCGAGCTGGTCGGCGAAGGCACGCTCTTCCTGCTCAAGGTGGTGGGCGACTCGATGGTCGAGGCCGCGATCTGCGACGGCGACTGGGTCGTCATCCGGCAACAGAACGTCGCAGACAACGGCGATATCGTCGCAGCCATGCTCGACGGGGAGGCGACGGTGAAGACGTTCAAACGCGCGGGCGGTCAGGTGTGGCTGATGCCGCACAACCCGGCGTTCGATCCCATTCCCGGCAATGACGCGACCGTGCTCGGCAAAGTCGTCACGGTCATTCGTAAGGTCTGACGCCGGGCAGTCACCTCCGCCAACGCGCCGGCGACAATCTGCACCGCGATGCCGGTGCTAAACCCCGTCATACCGCGTTGGAGAAGAAATTCATGATCGACCCCAACCGCAACGCCGCGAAGATCACCATCACCGCTCCGAACACGACGGCCAGCGCGGCGACATTGCGGGGCGGTCTTACCCTCGATGCCGTCGGGAATACTGCCGTTGACCAGATCGTAGAAAGGCGTGCCGGGTTTCCTCTCGTGTGTATCAGCAACCGTTGTGAACGTTCAGGCCGCGATCAGCTTGAACGGCAGTCGCTGGTAACAGCGGATGATGTTGTTGAGCGCCCAGGTTGGCTCGCCGGCGAGCTCGATTCGGCTGACCTGCTGCATCAGGGCCGTGAGCATCGCCTGCATCTCGACGCGGGCCAGGCCCTGCCCGGCGCAGGCATGCGCGCCGTGCCCGAAGCCGAGGTGACGGTTGGCGTCGCGGCGGATGTCAAACGTGTCGGGGTCGATCCACTCCCGCTCGTCGCGGTTGGCGGATGCGTAAATCACCAGCACCCTCGAGCCGGCGGGGAGGTCAACACCCTCGATCGTGCTGTCCCTCGCCACCTTTCGCGAGAACGCCCGCAGCGGTGACTCGTAGCGCAGCACCTCGTTGATCGCATTCGGAAGCAGCGTCGGCTCACTTTTCAGCAGCTGCCACTGGTCGGGGTGCATCGCGAAGAGTGCAAGCGCGCTGGCAATGCCGCTGATCGTGGTGTCCAGCGAAGGCCCGAGGTAGTCGATCATCAGGGCCGAGCACTCGGCGCGGGAGAGTTTGCCGGCGTCGGACGCGAGGACAACGTCGTGGCCCATGCTGTCTTCGATGACCGAACGGTCGCGCACGACGCGACGCGCGTAGCGCATCATTCCCAGACTGTCTGGTGATGCTTTGACAGCCCGGCCATTGAGCGGCCCCAACACATCGAACGTTGCTGCGGCCCAGTCCCTCAGCTTATGCCGTTGGTCGTGCGGCCAGCCGACGAAGTCGGGCACCACCGCCATCGGCAACGCGCAGGCCAGATCGCGCACACCATCGACCTCACCTCGACGCAGGGCGGCACCGACGACCGACGCGGCCTGTTTGTCAACGCTGTCATTGACCGCGCGTAGCGCTCGGGGCAGCAGCCGGTGAGCGACTAGTTTTCGGCGCTGGTCATGTTCTGTGCCGTCGCTGTTGAGCGTGGTCCCACGCGAGAGTCGGTTCGCGATGGGATTGATTGCCACGCCTTTTCCCGAGATGAATGTTTCGTCGTTGCGCAACGTGGCCTTGCATGCGGTGTATCGCGGCAATGCGAACACCCGCTGTCTTGCCAGCCACACCACCGCGCCCAACTGACGCAGCGCGGCGTAGTGCGGATACGGGTCGAGGATGGCCTGGGTGGAGTAAAGGTCGGGGTCATAGGCCGCGACGCCGGCAGGCCTACGCATGGGCGAGACTTTGCGCGAAAACCGGTACACGGCAACAGATTTCCGGCACATCACGGCCGGCGTACATCACCGTTCCATCGGGCCGGACGACCGCGGCCGTCGCACGTCCGCATTGTAGCCAACGGGCGAGCTCAGTGCCAGGTTCAACCGCCACGACGACAGCGCCCCGATGGGCCAGCTCGTCACGATGTCGCACAGTCAGCGGCGCGGATGTCACGAAGGCGAACCGTGGCCCGACGACGTCGTCGAATCGTTTATGTTTTTCGAGAAAGGAATTCGGGCAAAGGCGACCGGTCAACCCGCGACGGCGGCCATGCCTGACCACCAACTCACTGTCGTGCAGCGGCGGCGTCGTGCTGTCGACGACCTTCTCCCGCATGCCCGGGATCAGATGCAGCCGCGGAGCCACCACTCGGCGAAGAAGGTTGCCGACCTCTCCCCCGGCCGTCATGGTCAGACCCATCGCCAGCGCGAAGCGGATCATGTAGCGGGCGTGGGGTTTGCGCTCCTGCTCGTAGCTGTCGAGCATGCTCTCCGGCAGCCATCCGTTGACCACGCCGGCAAGCTTCCAGCTCAGATTCATCGAATCCCGAACTCCCGCGCACAACCCCTGGCCGATGAACGGCGGGGTGAGGTGGGCGGCATCTCCGAGGAGAAAAATGTTGTCGCGACGCCAGCGGTCAGCTATTTGGGCACGGAACGTGTATTCGGCGACGCGGACAAGCTGCAAATGTTCCGGCGCAATCCCGACCACCCATGGTCGAATCAGTGGATACAGCGCCGCGATTGTGCCGAAGTCGTCGGCGGTTTCGTCCGGCAGAAGCCGGAACTCCCATCGGTAGCGGCTCGGCCCGACCCGCATATAGGTCCCCGCTCGCCGCGGATCGCACACCTGGTGTACGCCGTCCCACTGGTTGAGCTCCGCGCCGGTCGTCACATCGACCACCAGCCAGCGCTGTTCAAACTTCATATCGTGCATCGAGGCGCCGATCGCCGCACGCACCATGCTCTTGGCGCCGTCGCAACCCAACAGGTACGTCGCCTCGACGCGATGTTCCTGGCCGCTGGTCCGGTCCATGAATGTGACCTGCACTCGCCCGGTACCGACCTGCACAACGTCGGTCACCTCGGAGTCGATTCGAAGCGTTGCGTGCGGATAGTGCTTGAGGTTTGACCGCAGCAAGGCTTCGAATTCCGGCTGGTCGAACATGTTGGCTTGCGGATAGCCGTTGGTGGCCTCGGAGCACTCCCGGTGAAACTCAGCGAGCACCTTCATGTTCGGGTCACGCAACTGCAGGCCCCGCGCGGGACGCGAGATCGCCGCGAACTCGTCGGCGATACCCAACCGGCCAACGATGCGGCATATTTCGTCGTCAAGGTGAACCGCGCGCGGTTGCGGGTACACGTTCGCCCAGCGATCAAGGACGAGGCAGTCGACGCCGTACTGCGCGAGGAGGGTCGCGGCGGTGACGCCGACCGGTCCGGCGCCGACGATCACCACGGGGAAAAACCCGCGACTGTCGTTCATGCGTACCTGACCACATTGCGTTGGGTGCCGAGATCGATCTTGCCGTCGTCGGTGGCGACGCTGGCCTCGACGACGTCGCCGTCGTGTAAGTACTTGGTGTTCTTGGCCTGACCGGTGAAGAACATCTTCCATTTGACGTCGTCGGGCAGCAGCGACACCAGCTTCTGCACCGGCTTCGGAGGCGCCGACAGAGCGGTGCCGACAGGGGTGCCCGTCATCACCACATCGCCGGATGACAGCTGCTGGAACCGAGCCAACGCGGTGAGCGCTGCGGCAGGCCGATAGATCATGTCTTTCTCGACCGTGCTGTTCTGTCGCAGTTCGCCATTGACCCGGAGCTGCAGACGCAACTCGCCGAAGCGACCCAGCTCGTCGGCATCGAGAAGCACCAGCGCCGGGCCCACCGGCGTGAAGGTCGGGTACGACTTGGATTCGTAAAACTGGGTTTTCGTCAGTTGCACGTCACGGGCGGACACGTCGTTGGTCACCACCAACCCGCAGACGTAGCCGGCCAGGTTGTCGGCGGTGATCGTGGTGCCCACCGGAACGTCACGGCCGATCACCAGACCGATCTCCACCTCGTAATCGAGCAGCCGAACATGCGTCGGCTTGACGATGTCACCGACGGGGCCGGTGATCGACCCCGACGCCTTCCGGAAGAACGTAAGCGGCACCTTTTTCGGGTCACCTCCGGTGTCCTCGACGTGGGAGGCGAAGTTCGTCATCTGCGCGGCGACGCGGCATGGCGCGGTCACCGGCGAGAGCAGATCCCGGCTGGCCACCGCCAAGGTCTCGGTGCTCGCCGCCGCTCGCTCGATCGCCGCCCGCTCGGCCAGCAGCTGCGCTGTCGTCGTCGCGGTCGTGTCGACCTTGGCCACGGCGTCAGCCTTACCCGCCCACCAGCAATCGGAGGTGTGATAAATGGAAATACTCATGACCGTGCCACTTTCAGGAGTCCGCGCAGGCGGGTGACGTCGAATTCGTTGTCGTCACGAATCGCGGTCAGCATCGACCGCAGTTCGCGAACGGATTCCTTGCCGGGAGCCAGCCCGAGGAAATCTTTGGTCGCGGGCGGGCCCCACTGGGCAAGGCCTGACGCCGTCAACGGCGCCCAGCCGGGCTCGAGCGTGTTATCGAACATGTCGCCGTCGCTGTAGTGCTCGACCAGGAACCCGTCGGGGTCACGCCAGTAGTCGAAAATCTGGCTGCCCTGGATGTGGCGGCCGATCCCCCACGACCGCTGGTATCCCAACTCGCGCAGGTATTCTCCACCGGCCGCGATCGCATCCAGGTCACAGACCTGATAGGCAGAATGCACATACCGATTCGACGGCCCAAGCACCATCGCGAGCGTGTGATGGTCGGCCGGGGTCGAACCACGGTCACAGCGGATGAAGCTCATCGCGGGCCCGCGCTCCCGCTGGCCCGAGTAGTACATGAAGTCGCTGACGATCAGGCCGAAATGGTCGAGGTACCAGTTGAGCGACCGCATGTACGTGGTGCTCTGCAGCACCACATGCCCCAACCTCTGCACCCGGGCCGGCTCACGCGGCGGGCGCTGGGTGGCGTTGGTGCGGCGCAGCTCGTGGCCGAAGTTGAAGGTGTGCGGCTGCTGGGCGGGCAGCTCGGCCAACTCGTGCATCCCGGCGACGACGCGAACGGGAAGCCCGTTGGGATCGGTCAACTGCACGGCGACGCCGCCGATCGTCTCCGGCAGCGAGTGGGTCTTGCGCCCGGTCGCGCCGGCGAGCCGCTCCACGTCGGCTCTGTCCTGTGCGGCCAACGCGGGGCCAGCGAACCGCGAGTGCGTGCCGCGGCGGACGATCACGCACGGCGAGCCCGCGTCGGTTCCCCGAAGATGCAACTCGTCCGCCGTACGCAGCACCGTGGTGAACCCGAACGCGCGCGCGAAGGCTTCCGCCCGGGCCAGGTCCGGCTTCTCGAACTCCAGCCAAGCCAGATCCCGAACCTTGATCACGGGGTTGCGGGCACGCCCGGGGTGCTCCGCGCGCAGGCCCCCCTGCTTGCTGTGCAGGTCTTTGTGTGCGTCGACGGGCGTTGTCACGGCGTCTCCTTAGTTGACTGACGATATCGTCACTTACTGGAGGCTCCGCCGTCAAGAGTTTCTGACGAAATTCTCAGTATTGATGTTCCCTGCTAGCATCAGCCCATGAGCGAGGCGCAACCAGCCGCCGATAACCGTCTGGAACGGCGCAAGATGCGCACCCGCGCAGCGCTCATCCGCGCCGCGCAGACGTTTGTCGCGGCCGGCAAATTCAACGTGCCAGTGCTCGAGATCACCCAGGCCGCCGACGTTGGGATGGGCTCGTTCTACAACCACTTCGACAGCAAAGAAGAGTTGTTTCGAGCGGCGGTCAACGAGGTGCTCGACGAACTCGGCGCGATACTCGACAGGCTCAACGCCGAAGGCGAGGATCCGGCCGAGACGTTCGCCCGCAGTTTCCGGCTGGTCGGGCGGCTGTTCAGGCGGCGCCCGGAGATGTCTAAGGTGCTTCTCAACACCGGGCTGACGTTGATCTCCGCCGATCGCGGCCTGGCCCCGCGGGCCCTGCGCGACATCAATGTCGCAACGCGCGCCGGCCGGTTCACCGTCGATGATCCCGTGCTTGCGTTGTCGGCGGCCGGCGGCGCGCTGATGGGGCTCGCCCAGCTGCTACACGACCAGCCAGAACGCGATGACGCCGACGCAGCCGATCGCGTCACCCGCGACGTGCTCACCATGTTCGGCTTGCCTGCCGGCGAGGCCGCCGAGATCTGCCATCGACCGCTGCCTGACCTCGACGAGCTAACCGAGCCCGACTCCGCGGCGTGACCCGCATCGGCACGATGGGCGCTCCGAGACGGCACCGCTGGCCGCAAGATCCCGCCCGCGCTGGCGTGCCGCGGCGACCCGATCTTCTGCGGCAGCTGTGGCAGCAAGTGCCTCGCGATGTAGGCCCTCTTGGAGCCGGGTGCTGGCATGCCCTCAGGCGGCTCCGGCGCCAAGCCGTAGATCGCCCCGTCGGGGGTATTCAGGTACTGGCGCATCGTCGCCGCTGTCGCCATTTCCCGCTGCACGACAGCCCCTGGTTGCGCCGACGAGGAATGCTGCGGTCCATTGTCCGGGCAGGAATCGCTACAGTACTGAGGTCGGAGTCATCTCGCCGCGATCACGCCGGCCCGCCACGCGAAAGCTAGTCGGCCTTTATGAAGCCGTTGGCTTGCGCGACTTCTTCGCTGGACAGCCAGAATTCCGCGATTGTGTCGTCGTAGAGCGCGCTGCTCGGCGTGTAGTACAGACCAAAACGGGCACTGGCCTTGATCGGGTATCCGTCGGGCGCCCGGTACGGGTCGTCCAACGGCGGGTGAATCGTCGGGCGCCGAGCCGGGCCCGGCCCGGCGTTCGTCAATTCCGCAGCTTGCTCGTCCACGGCTGCATGCCGCCCGGTTCGCGCATCGTACTCGGACGCAAAAGCGTTCGGATCCGGTGCGGCATGCGGAACAGCGAGATCCCGATAGCCGACGACCGGACCCTCCTCGTAGCCCGCATCCGGGGGCGTTCGCGGGACGGCCACATCCCGATAGCGCTCGTCCGGATAACCGCCGTCATCGCCCTCGTCGGCATGGTCGTCGTCCGCGTAGTCCTCGTCCGGATAGCCCTCGTCTGGGTACATCCCATCCTCAACGCCACCGGCCTCAGCAAGGTCTTCGTCCGACACAACGGGAATCGTCGTGGTGTCGACCGCGTCGGGGTCTTCATTGTCCGGACCCAAGTCCTCCGGTGCGAAATCGTCAGCCCCAGCCCGCGACCAGCTGATTCTGGCCGCGGCTTCGGCGTCCTGCGGGTGTAGGTCGCCCAAAGGAAGGTGCTCGTCGGCCAAATCAGCGTCGTCATGTGCCCAGCGCCCGTCGGCCGTCAGCTCGTAGCCACCGTTCATGTCGTGATCGGTGTTGTAGGCGCCGATATCACGACCGGCAGCACGGCTGGCGCGACGACGGCTCCGCCACCCGAACGCCACGAACCCCAGCAGCGCGACCAGCACCAGCAGCGGAATGATGGCTAGCAGGTACCACCAATGCCAGGCGTACTCCTTGGCATGTGCGGGCATCGCGGAGGTACTGGGCTGGTTCTGCCCGGCGACCTGCAGGCCGGACAGCAACGGTGCCAAGTTGGCCGGGTCGGTGGTGAACGAGTTTTTCGCGCGATTCCACGAGATCTTGCCGTTGGTGAACTTCTGCGAAATAACGTCGCCGTCCACAGCCTGGTCGCCGACCGGCGCGCCGAGTTTTCCGCCGGGGCCGCGCAGTTTGTCCCACGCGGCTTTCATAGCTCCGCGCACAACGAATGCACCGTGGTCCGGGGTCCAGAAGATCATCGGCTTGTCGGGCGCCGAGAACGTGACGATCCGGCTGGAAGGTCCGATACCGCCGTCAGTCTCGTTTTCGGCGGGGAAACCCAGGTCGCTACCGACCGGGCCACCGATCGACTCGTACTTCGCCAAGATGTCGCTCTCGACGGCACTCGCGCCGGTGGCCGGGCTGTAGTACACCTTGCCGCCGGCGAAGTCCTGAACAACTCCGTCACCGCCGATGGAATACTGCGCACCCTGTTTAAGGCCCAGCGGACCGCTGGCGCCACCGGCCGCACGCCACGCCATTCCGATGGCCACGGTGGGATCGATCGTTACCTGCAGGCCTTTGAGCTGGTCGGCCAGGGTCTCCGGGTTGGTGGTGAACTCCTTGGTTTTCGAGTTCCAGGAGATCTGACCGCCGCTGAACTTCTGCGAGATGACGTCGGCGTCGTAGGTTTCATCTGCGATCGGGGCGCCGAGAACGCCCCCCGAGCTGCCGAGTCTGTCCCACGCGGCGTTCAGCGCGCCGCGCACGGCGAACGCGCCGTGGTCAGGCGTCCAGAAGATCACCGGCTTGTCGGTGGCGGAAAAGGTCGCCACTCGGCTGTCGGGTCCGGCCAGGCCGGGAACTTCGTTGATGGTCGGGAACCCGAGGTCGCTGCCCGCTGGACCGCCCAGCGACTGGTATTTGTCCAGGACCGGCCCGTACACGTATTTGGCGCCGGTAGCGGTGGTGTAGTACATCCTGCCGCTGTCGAAGTCCAGGGCGAAGCCGTCGGCGACGGGGTAGACGTCGCCTTTCCTGGCACCAAGCGGTGACGTGTCGCCACCGGCTTTCTCCCAGGCGGCCATGATGGCAGCCTCGGCGTCTCCGATCGGAGACGCCAAAGCGGTAGGCGCCAGCAATGCGGCGGCCACCACCGCGGTCGCCAAGCTGACCAACGCACGCCCGACAAGCCCGCGCAAATGCCCTCCTTGCCCGTTCACCACGCCTCCCAGCCAGACCCAGCCAGCGGGTGGTGCCGCGTCCAAGGGGTAGTAACCCCTTTGCGGTCCCTATTATCGCCGGGCTCGCATAACTTTGCGCTAACCAACGATAATTGCGAAGCGATTTCGGCAATAGTACAAAAACGGATACCGCGCCGATGTCGAAATGTTGCCGAGTCAGACCCGGATCGCGACCAATGAAGCCTCAGCTCGGACGAAGTTCGAGTTACCGTGCCGCCGACCATGGCGTGTCTGCAGCAGCTGACTTGCCCGGAATACATGTGCTGACGGTACGCGAGGCCATCCGTCGGTAAGTGATCCACCCGACAATTCGACCATTCCGGCCATTTCAAAGGTTATCGGGATTGTTTCCGCGGTCTGGTCGGCCTGCGTTACTTTCGCGTTTTTCGCGATCTGCATTGCGCGACAGCTACATTCCGTTCAGCGGTCGAAGAACTTCGCTCAAGCAAGCTAGACGCCGAGGCTGCGCCCGATTATCTCTTTCATGATCTCGGTTGTTCCGCCGTAGATCGTCTGCACCCGCGCATCGAGGTAGGCACGGGCAACCGGGTATTCGCGCATGTAGCCGTAGCCTCCATGTAGCTGCAAACAGCCCCGACAAAACATTCATTCGCGAGTGGGACGGCGGCGCCGGACAGGCAAACTACCCGACGAGCGCCCCAGCGGCAAATACTCTTCTTTGAAACGAAAAGCCTCGTGAAACCGCGGGTCAGGATACGATCCCCGGCTAAAGGGCAACGCCGTGATGGGCGATAGAGAGCGAGACGTCGATGTCGTTCATGGTGGTGGTGCCGGCGACTCTGGCGGCGACGTCAGCAGATGTGGGCAGTATCGGTTCGGCCTTGAGCGCAGCGCATGCTTTGGCTGCTTCGGCGACGACGTCGGTGGCGGTGGCCGCCGGTGATGAGGTGTCGGCGGCGATAGCGGCGCTGTTTTCCGGGCATGCCCAGGAGTATCAGGCGGTGAGCGCCCAGGCGGCGGCGTTTCACGCCGAGTTCGAGCAGGCCTTGAACGGGGCGGGGGGCGCGTATGCGGCTGCGGAGTCGGCGAATACTTCGGCAGTGCAGGACCTGGAGCAGGGTGCGTTGGCGGCGGTTAATGGGCCCACCCAGGCGTTGTTGGGGCGCCCGCTAGTTGGCAACGGCGCCAACGGGCTTGCGGGGACTGGGCAGGCCGGTGGGGCTGGCGGGATTTTGTGGGGTAATGGCGGTAATGGCGGGTCGGGCACGAGTGGTACCGGTGCTGGGGGTACCGGTGGGGCCGGTGGGGCGGCCGGGTTGTTCGGCAGTGGTGGGGTCGGCGGGGCTGGCGGGGTTGGTGCGGCCGGCTTTGCCGGCGGTACCGGTGGTGCCGGTGGGGCGGGCGGGTCCTTGGGTGGTTTCGGCGGGGCCGCCGGGGTCGGCGGCGCGGGCGGGGCCAGCACGGTCGCCATAGGTGGGGCTGGTGGGGCCGGGGGTATCGGTGGGGCTGACCGGGCGCCGCTGTTCTGGGGAGCCGGGTCTGGTGGTGGCGGCGGGGCGGGTGGGTCGGGCGGTACGGGTAGCACGGGCAGCGCGGACAGCGGAGCGCTTGGTGGTCAAGGCGGTGCCGGTTTTGCCGGTGGGGCAGGCGGGGCCGGCGGCGCGGGCGGGGCCAGCTACGGGTTCCGGGGCACCGCTGGGTCTGGCGGTGCGGGCGGGAGCGGCGCGATCGGCGGGACTGGCGGCCTCGGTGGGACTGGTGTGCCCGCAGGCAGCGCCGATGCTACGGCCGGCGGTAACGGCGGCACCGGCGGTAACGGTGGTGCCGCTGGTGCGGGCGGTGCGGCCGGGCATGCAGGATTCTTCACCGATTATGGGCAGGCGGGCGCGGCGGGCACCGGGGGTAGCGGGGGAACCGGCGGCACCGGCGGTCAGGGCGGTGCCGGGCACAGCGGGCAGAGTTCGACGTCGCCCGCCGCTGGTGGCCAGGGCTTGCAGGGTGGTGCGGGCGGTTCCGGCGGTGCCGGGGGTGCCGGTATCGGAGGGGTCGGCGGCGGGGCCGGCGGCCAGGGCGGCATCGGCGGCCAGGGTGGCGGGGGCGGTCTGGGTGGTTCCAATACCGCCGCCACCAACAGCGGCACCACCGGTGGCGGCCTCGGCGCCTCGGGCGGGCAGGGCGGCACCGGCGGCACCGCCGGGGCGGCGGGCACCGGCACCGACGGCGGCAGCAACGGCAGCATCGGCACCGGCGGGGTCGGCGGCACCGGCGGCGCGGGTGGTCAAGGTGCTACCGGAAGCGCCGGCTTCGACGACGAATTCGCGCCCACCGCAGGCAGGCAGGGCGGCCAAGGCGGCGCGGGAGGCACCGGCGGTGACGGTGGCGCCGGCATCGGAGGGGCCGGCGGCGGAGCGGGCGGTAACGGTGGTGTGGGTGGTCAGGGCGGCGGCGGCGGCCAGGGCGGCACCAACACCGAGAGCGACGGCTATAGCGGCACGGGCGCTAGCGGTGGTCAGGGCGGCACCGGGGGCAGTGCCGGAGCGGCGGGCACCGGGACTGATGGCGGCGCGGCCGGGCAAATTGGCACCGGCGGGGTCGGCGGGACCGGCGGCAACGGCGGCAACGGCGGTACCGTCAATTCCAACAGTAGCGACAACAGCACCGGCCAAGGCGGCAACGGTGGCCAAGGCGGGACCGGCGGCTTCGGTGCCGGAGGCACCGGAGGCCAAGGCGGCCTCGGCGGCGACGGCGGTACTGCAGGCTCCGGTAGCGGCACTGTCGGTGTCAGTCAAACTTCTGGTGCCGTCCACGCGGCAGGCGGTGGCGGCGGAGGTGCGGGCGGCGCCGGCGGCGCAGGCGGCACGCTGGGTGTGGGTGGCGCCGGCGGCGCAGGTGGCAGCGGCGGCAGCGGCGGCAACGCCACCTCCATCGAAGATTCCGACACCGCGATCGGCTACGGCGGCGCAGGCGGAGGAGGCGGCCAGGGAGCCGCCGCCACCGGTAGCGGAGGAGGTGCGGGCGGCTCCGGTGGTGGAGGCGGAGGCGGAAGCTTCTCCGAGTCAGGAGGATTGGGCTTCGGAGGCGGCGGGGGCGGAGGCGGAGGCGCTGCCTCCGCTGGCGGCGCCGGTGGCGCCGGTGGCACCGGTGGCGCTGCCAGCTATAACGGCGACGATTTCAGCGGGGGCACTGGCGGCGCGGGCGGCACCGGCACCGGCGGTGGCGGCGGGGGCGCTGCCGTGTCCACTTATTCATCCGGCAATGAGGCCGGCGAGGCCGGCGAGGCCGGCGACGCTGGTGCCGGTGGCGGCACCGGCGGCGTGGCCGGCGAGTACCACGCACCCGACGGCGGGACCGGCGGAGTCTCCGGCAGCGGCGGCACCGGCGGCGCCGCCGACGATAGTGACTTCAACGGCACAAACGGCCAGCCCGGTTAGCCCTCGCGCGACCCAGCGCTGGCCACCGACGACGAATGCAGTGGTGTCGGCGATGAGCTGACCTGCGCTCCCCACAACCGCGACATCGAGGTGATCGACTCCGAGCTTGGGCTGCTGCTGGCGATTCGGCGGATGATGCGTGAGGCAGAGGGTAATCAGGCCACCAGCAGCGACAAGGCCCGGGGGATCCCCGCTGGCGTGCGCTAGTTTGGCCCAACTCGCGTCTCAAGCAAGCTAGACGCCGAGGCTGCGCCCGATGATCTCTTTCATGATCTCGGTTGTTCCACCGTAAATCGTCTGCACCCGCGCATCGAGGTAGGCGCGGGCAACCGGGTATTCCCGCATGTAGCCATACCCACCGTGCAGCTGCAGGCAGCGGTCGATCAGGTGCACCTGCTTCTCGGTCGAATACCACTTGGCCATCGCGGCCTGTTCGGCCGTCAGCTCTTTGTCAAGGTGCAAGCGGACGAATTCGTCCACCATCATGCGGACCACGGTGGCCTCCGTCGCCAGCTCGGCCAGCACGAAGCGACTGTTCTGAAAGCTGCCGATCGGCTTGCCAAACGCTTTGCGCTCCTTGGTGTATTGGAGAGTCATTTCCAGCACAGTCTCCATCGACGCCGCGGCCATGATCGCGATTGAGATCCGTTCCTGTGGCAGGTTCTGCATCAGATAGATGAACCCCATGCCCTCTTCGCCGAGCAGGTTTTCGGCTGGAACGTGTACGTCGGAGAAGGACAATTCGGCGGTGTCCTGCGCGTCCAGTCCGATCTTGTCCAGATGGCGGCCACGCTCAAAGCCGGCCATGCCCCGCTCGACCACGAGCAGCGAAAAGCCCTGCGCCCCCTTGTCCGGGTCGGTCTGCGCCACCACGATCACCAGGTCGGAGTTGATTCCGTTGGTGATGAAAGTCTTCGATCCGTTGAGCACATAGTGATCGCCCTGCTTAACCGCGCGGGTCTTGATGCCCTGCAGGTCACTGCCCGTTCCCGGCTCGGTCATCGCGATGGCTGTGATCAACTCACCGGTGCAGAATTTCGGTAACCAGCGCTGCTTCTGCTCTTCGGTCGCAAGCGCCAGCAGGTACGGCGCGATGATGTCGTTGTGCAGGCCGAAACCGATGCCGTTGTATCTCCCGGCAGCCGTTTCTTCGGTCACGATCGTGTTGTACCGGAAATCGGGGTTGCCGCCGCCGCCGTACTCCTCAGGCACCGCCATCCCGAGAAAGCCCTGTTTCCCGGCCTCCAGCCAAACACCGCGGTCCACAATCTTCGCCTTGTCCCATTCCGCCTGGTGGGGCGCGACGTGCCGATCCAGGAAGCCCCGGTACGACTCGCGGAACAGTTCGTGCTCGGGCTCGAAAAGTGTGCGCTGGTATTTGACGACACTGCTCATGGGGGGTACGACCTCCGGCGATCCGGCGAATGAGTGACTCTCCCGCCCAAGATATACCAACCGGACGGTTGGTCGGGTAGCGGCTGGGCCTCCGAGCTAAACCGCGAACTCCTGCAGGCTGGCGGCCAGGGCCACCGGGACCCGGGCCCTGATCCGGGTGCCCTCGGCGGTGTGCTCGGACTGTTGCAGCCGCCCTTCGGCGTGCACGCGAGACACCAGGTCGCCGCGTTGGTACGGGATCACCACATCCACCGCGGCATCGGTGGGCGCCGCAAGCTCGCCCATCCGCCGCCGCAGCGCATCGATGCCGTCGCCGGTGCGTGCTGAGACGAATACCGCGCCGGGGAGCACGTGGCGGAGCTTGGCCAGCGCCAGGTCGCTTGCGGCGTCGATCTTGTTGACCACCAACAACTCCGGAGGCGCACCGGCGCCCTGACCAGCACTGTCGGAGATGACCTCCGAGATCACCTGCCGGACGGCGTTGATCTGGCCCAGCGGGTTGGCGTCAGAGCCGTCGACGACGTGCACCAACAGGTCGGCGTCGACGACCTCTTCCAGCGTGGAGCGGAACGCCTCGATCAGCTGGGTGGGCAAGTGCCGGACGAAGCCGACGGTGTCGGTGAGCACGACCGGCCGCCCGTCCTCCAGTTCCGCGCGGCGGGTGGTCGGTTCCAGGGTGGCGAACAACGCGTCCTCCACCAGCACGCCGGCGCCGGTCAGCGCGTTGAGCAGGCTGGACTTGCCCGCGTTGGTGTAGCCGACGATGGCGATCGACGGCATGTCGCTGGCCAGCCGGCGAGTGCGCTGGGTGTCGCGGGCCTGCTTCATCCCCTTGATCTCGCGCCTTAGCTTGGCCATTCGTTCGCGGATGCGGCGCCGGTCGGTCTCGATCTTGGTTTCACCCGGACCACGGGTGCCTACCCCGCCGCCGCTGCCGCCGGCGCGGCCACCGGCCTGCCGGGACATCGACTCACCCCAGCCGCGCAGCCGCGGCAGCATGTACTGCATCTGCGCCAGCGACACCTGCGCTTTGCCCTCCCGGCTAGTAGCGTGTTGGGCGAAGATGTCCAGGATCAAGGCGGTCCGGTCGATGACCTTGACCTTCACCGCTTTCTCCAGGGCATTCAGCTGCGCCGGGGACAGCTCACCGTCGCAGATGACGGTGTCGGCGCCGGTCGCCACCACCACGTCACGAAGCTCGGCCGCCTTGCCCGAGCCGATATACGTTGACGGGTCGGGCCGGTCACGACGCTGGATGAGACCTTCGAGCACCTGCGAGCCGGCGGTTTCGGCCAGCGCCGCCAGTTCGGCCATGCTGGCTTGGTTGTCAGCCGCGCTGCCCTCGGTCCACACGCCCACCAAAACCACCCGCTCCAGCCGCAGCTGGCGATACTCGACCTCGGAGACGTCGGCGAGCTCAGTCGACAGCCCGGCGACGCGGCGCAGCGCCGCCCGGTCGTCGAGCGCGAGTTCGCCGGTGCTCGGTATTGAGTCGCGAAGGTCAGCTGAATCTGGGAAGCCCATATCGGGCGATTCGGGATATGTCATGGCGTGTCTCCGATGGTGGCACGTTGCGACCGCCCGCGCAGCCGAATAAAACCGTGCACCCTCAAATTTGGACGCTCCACATCATCTCTGTGTGTTCCACCACGCGTCGGCGAGCTCGCCGTGGGCCACCAGCACCGACGGGCCCCGCAAGTAACTGGTGGCATCGGTGACGGTGACGGTGACGTCACCGCCGGGCACCCGGACAGTCAGCGTTCCGGTGTCGGCACCCGCACTGGCCAGCGCGGCGACCGCACCCGCGACCGTTCCGGTACCGCACGACCGGGTTTCACCAACCCCGCGCTCGTGCACTCGCATCCGGACCACTCCGCCCTCCGGCGCGGTCAGCACTTCGAGATTGACCCCTTCCGGAAACTGGGCGCGGTCGAAGTGCACGGGCGCCCCGACATCCAGCGCCGCGAGCTCTTCGATCGTCAGCCGAGTATCCACGCACGCCAGGTGCGGGTTGCCCACATCGATGGCAATGCCGGTGAACCGCCGCCCGCCGATGACGGCCTCCCCCGCGCCCAGCCGGTTGACCTTGCCCATGTCGACGGTGACGTCGGCGTAGGTCGGGTCGGCCTGGTGCAGCGTGACCGGTCGCGGGCCGGCCAGCGACCCGACAACGAACTCGTCGCGCAACTCCAGTCCAGAGGCACGCAGGTAGTGCGCGAATACCCGCACACCGTTGCCGCACATCTGCGCGGTCGACCCGTCGGCGTTGCGGTAGTCCATGTACCAGTCATTCGCACCGACACCGTCAGGCAGGCGCTCGAGCACACCGGCCCGCGCGGCAGCACCCGCGGTGGTGATCCGCAGCACCCCGTCGGCACCCAAGCCCCTGCGCCGATCGCACAGCGCGGCCACCCGCGCGGCGCTAAGCGTCAGCTCGGCATCGACGTCGGGCAGCAGCACGAAGTCGTTCTCGGTGCCGTGACCCTTCGAGAAGATCATGCGACTGTCACCTTCGCCACTCCTCCGATGCCGCTCCGCCGGCATCATCGTCGCCGGCGCGTCTCACCAGATCAGGTTACGTGGCTCCACGCCGCCAGTGCGCCCTCGACGAGGCGATCATTCGCGGCGTCGAGCCAGTGCACGCGGTGGTCCCGGCGGAACCACGACCGCTGCCGTCGCACATAGCGGCGGGTGCCCACGAACGTCTGCTCCTGCGCATCCCGCAGTTCGTCGGCTTGTCCGCCGGCATCGAGAGCGGCGAGCACTTGGGCGTAGCCCAGCGCGCGTGACGCGGTAACGCCCTCCCGCAGTCCCTGGTCCAACAGAGCACGTACCTCGTCGACCAGGCCGGCTTCGAACATCGCCTCGGTGCGCTGCACCAACCTGTCATCGAGAATGGCTGTTTCACAGTCCAATCCGACGATTGCGGTGTCCCATCGCGCAGCGCCTATCCGTGGCGCGGACGCGGCGAACGGCTGGCCCGTCAGCTCGACAACCTCGAGCGCACGCACCGTGCGCCGACCATCGGTGGGCAGGATCGCCGCGGCCGCGGCCGGGTCCCGGCGGGACAGCTCGTCGTGCAGCCGGCCCACACCGACCTCCGCGAGGCGCTGTTCCCACCGGGCTCGCACCGCGGGATCGGTGGCTGGAAAGGACCAGTCGTCCAGCAGCGATTGGACGTAGAGCATCGAACCGCCCACCACGACCGGCACCGCACCCCGGGCAGCGATCGCCTCCACCTCCGCCGCGGCGGCCTGCTGATAGCGGGCGACCGTCGCGGTCTCGGTGACGTTCAGCACGTCAAGCTGGTGGTGCGGGATGCCGCGGCGCGCTTCGACGGGCAACTTGGCGGTACCGATGTCCATGCCGCGGTAGAGCTGCATCGCGTCGGCATTCACTATCTCTGCGCCAACCGCACCGCCGAGTTGCTCGGCCACATCGAGCGCCAGTGCTGACTTGCCGGTGCCCGTCGGACCGATGATCGCCAGCGGCCTCACGGTTGCCAGACACCGGCGAAGTACCCCACACCGTAGGGCGCTGCCCGGTGCAGCTCCTTGACCGAGCGTGGCCCCGGCTCGGTCAGGCCAGCCAATACCTGGAACGCCACTCGGCCCAGGATCTGCTCGGGCAACCTGGCCAGGGCCGCTAGGTCGCCGGTAGCCAGTGCGTCGTCGAGGGCCAGCTGCGCGTCAGCGTCGTCTGGCTGATAGCCACCTGGGGCGGCCGGTGTCAGGGTGTTGGCGCCGTCGGCGATGATCAGCACACCAATGGGATCCGGCACCAGATCGATCTCGGCGCGAAGCCGCCTCCCCAATGCCAGCGCGGCCTCGACATCGCGATCGCGGCGCCAAACACGAACCTGCACGCTGGCCTCGGGCTGGGTTTGTCCACGCACCCAGCCGGCCATCAGCGCACAGAGGGGCAGTTCGGATAGTTCGGATGCTTCCGAGGGCCGGCCGCACGGCGGTGACAACCGCACCGGTACGTCCACGCCGAAGCCGGCGAAGGTGCCGACGGCGTCCGAGTCGAGCACGCAGTCCACAGGCCCGGTGCCGACCCCAATCCAGCGTGCCGGCAACTGGGCGGCAGCCTCGCGGACCGCCGCTGCCAAGTCAGCCACTTCCGCTGCCGCCGCCCCCGCGAGTTCGGGCACCAGCACCGGCGCGGACGGCATGATCCCGATGGCGCTCAACACGCCTTCAAACTAACGTCTCTGACTCCTGGCCAGCCCGACTGGCCTAGTCACCGCGCTCGGTCGGCGCCCCCGTCGCTTGCGCTGGTACGCCGCTGCATCCGCCGCAGTGATGATGGGAATGCGGCCGCTTTCGATCGCCTCTTCCGTCACGTTCTCGGCTTCACCACGAGCCAGCGCAAAGGTCGCAACAATCACCAACACCACGCCCACCGCCACCACGACAAGCGCGGGGCCGCTGGCATCGAACGTCTCGCCCAGCACCACCATGCCGAGCGCCGAACCGATCAACGGTTTGGCGACAACCGACGTCGGCAACGAAGCATTCAGCGAACCCGCCCGGTAAGACGACTGCTGAAAGATCATTCCGGCCAGCGCAGCGGCCAGCCAGAAGTAGAACTCGGGAGCGAGCAGCAATGCGACGACGCCGCCGCGGACCACCTCGACGACCGCCTTGGTCAGTACTGCGAACAGCGCCAGCGAGGAACCGGCGACGACCGCTAGCAGCACCGCCGACACCGAGCCCGTCCAGAACCGCGCGCCCAGCACGCAGAAGACCAGTGGCGGTCCCATTACCAGCGCCACCACGAACCAGGTTGCCAGCGATCCGCGCGAAGCCCCGCTATCCGGGTTGCCGACGGTGACGACTACCGCCAATGCGGCAGCCAGCAACACCGCCCAGGCCCACTCCCGCCGGGTCACCCGGACCTTGGTGAGGTACGCGTAGATCGGCAGCGCGAACAACAACGCCGTCACCTGCAAAGCGGTCACCAGCACCACCGACCCAAGCGCCAGGGCCACGGCCTGCAGCGCGTAATTGGCGATCGCCCCTCCAGCGCCCAGCCACCATCGGGTGTCACGCAACGACAACCGGAATAGCTCGAGGTGCCCGACCTCCCGGTCGGTAATCTCCTGCGCCGAGCGCTGGCGGACCACGTTGCCGATCGCGGAAGCGAAGGCAGCCAGCAGGGCGAGAACCGCCGCGATTTCCGTTCCCGTCATCTGCGACCTCCTCTCCCAACGTCCTGTCCGCAAGTCATCAGCTAAACGGGCTGTTCACTCACCATTTCGCGGATGTTTCCTCGAGATGCGCCCCCGTGCGCCCCGGCTCACCTCGACGGAAGCGGTCTTGCGCACAAACATCCTCCATGTTTAGTTCACCAACCTATGTGGGAGCTGTGTCAGGAGGCTGCCGGGCCGGCGGCCCCCGATGGGACCGGCGAACCGATCTCTAATGGTGGCACAGGTTCACCACGTTCCGCCCGCTCTGCGGGCCGCCCGGACATGGGCAGCGGCTCGATTTCCGCGGTCGCCACGGTGATCACCCCCTCGAACCTCATGAACAACACCAGCACCACTGGCCTCAGTCAGGTTACCGGCCGACGCGACGTCGCCATATGGGTCGGTCGATGGTGGAATCGTTTCGTTATCCACCACAGCCGGCCGAGCTGCCGACCTACGCGGGAGCCGATCATTTCCCTGGATCCGAACCGGCCGAACTCGACAGGCACTGCCGCGGCGGAAAAGCGCTGGTGATCGCACCGACGACGCCGGCGAAGGTGGCCGCGCACAACCCGCCAACCTGCTTGAATACTGTTGTACCGGTTGAGGGAGCCTGGTGACGCCAGTCCGCAAGATCGCAAGGTGCCGCTAAGCGCGGTGGATGCGCGGTGATCGGCCGCGCGGAGGTGCAAAGGGTAGGTGACGAGCGCATGACAGCTGATGAGCCCCAAATCGACGATTCAGCTCCACCTGTTTCGGTGCCGGTGCCACGTCCGGGACCGCGTCCCGGTCCACGGCCGACGGCGCGACCTACCCCGCACCAGGTGACAGCACCGCCACGCAGTGATCCGCACCGATTCGGTCGCGTCGACGCCGACGGCACGGTCTGGCTGATCAGCACCGCCGGCGAGCGCATCATCGGCTCGTGGCAGGCCGGCGACCCGGACGCCGCGTTTGCCCACTTCGGCCGCCGATTCGATGACCTGAGTACCGAAGTCACTTTGATGGAGGAACGGCTCGCTGCAGGGACCGGCGATGCCCGCAAGATCAAGGCCAATGCCTCCGCGCTGGCCGAAACGTTGCCCACGGCATGCGTGCTGGGCGATATCGACGCCCTGGCGGGCAGGTTGACGGGCCTCGTCGAACAAGCCGGCGCCGCCATCGCGGCGGATCGGTCCCGGCGCGACGAACACCGGGCCGCCCAGACCGCACAAAAAGAAGCGTTGGCCGCCGAAGCCGAGGACATAGCCGCCAACTCCACCCAGTGGAAGATCGCCGGCGACCGGATGCGGGTAATCCTGGAGCAATGGAAGAACATCACCGGCCTGGATCGGAAGACGGACGACGCCCTGTGGAAGCGTTATTCCGCGGCGCGGGACACCTTCAACCGCCGGCGGGGGTCGCATTTCGCCGAACTGGATCGGGAGCGATCCGGGATCCGGCAGGCCAAGGAACGGCTGTGCGAGCAGGCCGAAGAGCTGTCCGATTCGACGGACTGGACCAACACCAGCGCGGAATTCCGGAAGCTGCTCGCTGAATGGAAAGGGGTGGGGCGAGCTAGCAAGGAGCTCGACGACGCGCTGTGGCACCGCTTCAAAGCCGCCCAGGATGTTTTCTTCAAAGCCCGCAACGCCGTCACCGCAGAAAAAGACGCGGAGCTGCACGCCAATGCGAGCGCCAAAGAGGCCCTGCTGAGCCAGGCCGAGAAGATCGATCCCAGCAACCAGGAAGCCGCCAAGGCGACACTGCGGTCGCTCGTCGACAAATGGGAGGCAATCGGCAAAGTCCCCCGGGAACAGTCCGCCGACCTGGAACGGCGGTTGCGGGCAATCGAAAAGAAGGTGCGCGACGCCGGCGAAACGGATTCGGCCGACCCCGAGGCGCAGGCCCGCGCCGAGCAATTCAGAACCCGCGCCGAGCAGTTCGAGCGGCAAGCGGCCAAGGCCGAAGCCGCCGGCCGGACCAAGGAAGCCGAGGAGGCCAAGGCCAACGCCGAGCAGTGGCGGCAGTGGGCTGATACCGCCGCCAAGGCGCTGACTCGCAGGTCCTAGCGGCCGTCTCGGGCGTCCGGCGGCGTCCCGGGGTCCGGGCCAGGCCCGGGGCCACCGGAGCCGTCAGGGCGGTCGGTACTTGGCATGCTCTCCAGCAGCGTTCTGGACTGCTGCTGTGCGACGACCCGGCGCCGTTGCTCCTCGGCGGCAAGCTGCACGATCGTGCGCGACCACACCACGCGGGCCCAGTGAAATGTCAACAAGATGACGGTGATCCACGCGACGATCAGGCCCACCCCGGGGCCAGGATGACCGGCGGCTACGGTCTGGCGCGACCAAACAGCGAGGAGCCCGGCGACGCTGGCGATCGATGTCCCCGCCAGCGCTATCCAGGCCAGCGCCCAGCGCCGGGTCATCAACGCCAGCATCGAGAAACCGACACCGAATACCAGCGCCAGCCAAGAGAACACCCGCGAGGGCAGGGCCAATGCGGCCGCGCCCGCGCCGTGTGTGCCGAACAACACATCCCAGCCCCGGACTTCGCCGGTATGCGGCAAGATGAACGATCCCAGCAGTACGAATACCAGGATGGCGACTACGAAACCTCTTGTACCGGGGTCGATCTCACGCGCAACGCGGCGTTCGGCGGCCTCGATCTCGGCCCGCAGGGCTTCGAGGTCCGGGTGTCCTTCGGTCATCGGACACACCCGAACGACTCGACCGGGTCGGCGGACGGTCCGAGACCGGGCATGCCGAGCCCGACACTGCGCGGGCTGCGCAGCGCGGCGTGCGCATCGCCTGCGCGCGTGCGGCGGTGGCTCACAATGCCGGCGTCCGCGATCAGATGGTGCGGCGCGGCCGCTGTGACCGCCGCCGTAACGACGTCACCGGGGCGCACCAGCTCATTCGCCGCGAAATGCACCAGCCGCCCGTCGCGTGCCCGCCCGGACATGCGGGCCGTGTCGGCGTCCTTGCGTCCTTCGCCGGCGGCAACCAGCAGTTCTACGGTCTGCCCGATGAGCGCGCGGTTGCCCTCCCACGAGATCTGCTCCTGCAGCTCGACCAACCGGTCATAGCGTTCCTGCACAACGGCTTTCGGCAGCTGCCCATCGAGTTCAGCTGCCGGGGTGCCGGGCCGCTTGGAGTACTGGAAGGTAAACGCGGCGGCAAACCTGGCCTGCCGCACCACGTCCAGAGTCGCAGCGAAGTCCTGCTCGGTCTCGCCGGGAAACCCCACGATCAGGTCGGTGCTGATGGCGGCGTGCGGCATGGCCGCGCGGACTCGGTCGATAATGCCGAGGTAACGCTCGGCCCGGTAGGAACGCCGCATCGCGCGCAGCACCCGGTCGGATCCGGACTGCAGCGGCATGTGCAGGGCGGGGCACACGTTGGGTGTCTGCGCCATCGCCTCGATGACATCGTCGGTGAACTCAGCCGGATGCGGCGAGGTGAAGCGCACGCGTTCCAGTCCGTCGATGCGTCCGCAGGCCCGCAGCAGGTCGGCAAAGGCGCCGCGATCGCGAGGAACCGAAGCGTCGGCGAAAGACACGCCGTAAGCGTTGACGTTCTGCCCCAGCAATGTGACTTCGAGCACGCCGTCGCCCACCAGCGATTCAACCTCGGCCAGGATGTCGCCCGGGCTGCGGTCGACCTCCTTACCCCGTAGCGACGGAACGATGCAGAACGTGCAGCTGTTGTTACACCCGACGGAGATGGAAACCCATGCGGCGTAGGCGGATTCGCGGACACTCGGCAGCGATGACGGAAACTGCTGCAGCGATTCGGCGATCTCGACCTGGGCAACCTTGTTGTGCCGGGCGCGGTCGAGCAGCGCGGGCAGCGATCCAATGTTGTGCGTGCCGAAAACCACATCGACCAAGGGCGCCTTGCGCAGCACTGCGTCCCGGTCCTTCTGGGCCAGGCAGCCGCCGACCGCGATTTGCATGTCGGGATTGGCACGCTTGCGCGGAGCCAGGTGGCTGACATTCCCGTACAGCTTGTTGTCGGCGTTCTCCCGCACGGCACAGGTATTGAAGACCACCACATCGGCGTCGGCGCCCTCGGCCGCCCGCTGGTAGCCGGCCGCTTCCAGCAGGCCGGCCAATCGCTCGGAATCGTGGACGTTCATCTGACAGCCGTAGGTGCGGACCTGGTAGGTGCGCCCAGAGGCCACGTGCGGAGCGTCGCCCACCGCGGCCGAAGCGTCTCGCTCCACCATCGAACTCACCTGGCCATGGTACGGCGGCTGGCTGATCGGCGGACCGGCGCTACGTGCGGCGGCGGTCGAGCTCCAGGTTCAGCTGCACACTCACCACGTCGTAGGCCATGTTCTGGTCGTAGCCGCGTCGCGCCAGCATCGCCACCAACCGCCGGGCGACTCGGGTCTGGTCACCGTCGAGGTTTTCGCGTCTGAGTTTGGCCTGCACCAGCTGCTCGGCCCGCTCCCGCTCGGCACCGGCGTCGATCCCGGCCAGCACCTTGGTGATGACATCGTTGTCAACGCCCTTCGTGTGCAACTCGGCAGCCAAGGCTCGCTTGCCCTTGCCGGCGCTGGACCGACGGGACTCGACCCAGTGTTCGGCGAAGTCGACGTCGTCGATCAACCCGACCCTGGCCAGCCGGTCGAGCACCCTGTCGCGCACGTCGTCGGGGTACCCGCGCTTGGCGAGTTGAGCGGATAACTCGGCCCGGGTTCGGGCCCTCCCGGTGAGCAGGCGCAGGCATAACGCCCGCGCCTGCTCTTCGCGGGACGGCTCAGAAGTCGACGGGGGCGGGCAGGATGTCGTCATCAGTCACGACCGCGCCAATGCCAAGCTTTTCCTTGATCTTCTTTTCGATCTCGTTGGCCGCATCGGCGTTCTCCACCAAGAAGTTGCGCGCGTTCTCCTTGCCCTGACCGAGTTGTTCGCCTTCGTAGGTGAACCAGGAACCGGACTTTTTGATGAAGCCGTGATCCACGCCCATATCGATCAGCGAACCCTCCCTGCTGATGCCCCTGCCGTAGAGGATGTCGAACTCGGCCTGCTTGAACGGCGGGGCGCAGTTGTGCACGACAACCCCTTCCGCGACGAGGTTATGCAGTTCCTCGACCTCGAGGTCGAATGTCCGCATCCGCCGCGGAGGCAGCACTTCTCGGATCACCGAGTACCAAAGCTCTTCCGCCAGCACATCGTGCAGGAACTTGTCATCCAAAGCTTCCGCAAGCACCTGCACGCGATCCCGACGGAGACGGCTGGCACCCAGAACCTGCTTCATCCCACCGCGAGGATCCCCGGAACCCGCGCCGATCATGTCTGCCGCTTCCTGCGCGGTCACACCACGCTCGTCGAGGTAGTTCAGCACTGCATCGGTTATCTCCGAAGACAAATACGTCGCCTGCGATCCGCACCGGCGCCCCTGCATCGCTTCTGGGATCGCCTGGGTAAGGGCGATACCGCGCGGCCCCCACATCGGAACTGATTCCGCGAATGCTGTGACGTTCTCCATACCCGAAACCCGGACCTCGAACACTTGGCGTTTCGCTTGAACCCGTCGACCGTCGACGATACTCGGCCGCTTCTGAGTCGGGTCGTATTCTCGAACGGAGCTCACGATGCCGAATCGCATTAGCAGCCAATGAATCTGGTGTGCGAGCTGTTCGGAAGTCGTCGTGAAACCGACGCGAAGCGCCCCGGTCTGTTCCCTGCTCACCCAGCCGTCGCTCTCAAACAGACCAAAGAGCAGATTCCCGGCTATATCGGCAGCGATATCCGACTCGAAGAACCAAGCCGGAATTGTCTTCTCCCACGCGAGCTTGCCGTGGATGCCAGCCCGCCGGCAAAGATCGAGGACACCATTACGCTCACCAGATCGATGAGCGATTGCAAGTGACATACGCCCCTGTGGATGGGCCACGCAACCAAGCGTCGCCGCAATTCTCGTCACGTCATCAATGAGTGTCGGCTGAATATTGATGAAATTGATCGGAGTCTTACCCCCCACGTAGCCATCCCCGATCAGATAGCCAAGCAACCGTGCATGATCCGCCGGAATCGGCGCACTGTCACCAAACCCTTCGAAGCGCCGCGGTTGCGCTACCCGGTCTCCCTTGCGAAGTTCCCCGGCCTGACGCCAGCCGTGTTCTGTCAACACCTTGTGATCGGGTGTCGCCCACACGGTTGTACCGCCGGCGATCCGCAACCCGATTACATCCTGCGCCCCCTGGTCGAACCAGGACACCACGGGCCGTGCATGCAGCGTTCCATCCTTGGCCGCGGCGACAACATGGATTTGCTTTCGCCCGTCGACAACATCCTCGATGCGATGCGTTCTACCGGTGACCGGATCGAAGATCCGAGTGCCCTCGGCAAGGCACTTGTTTTTGACAACCTTGACCCGGGTGCGGTTGCCGACCGCATCGGTCCCGTCCTTGAGCGTCTCGATCCGGCGCACATCCAGGCGCACCGATGCGTAGAACTTCAACGCCTTTCCGCCAGTTGTCGTTTCGGGTGAACCGAACATGACTCCGATTTTTTCCCGGAGCTGGTTGATGAAGATCGCCGTGGTGTTCGAATTGCTCATCGCACCAGTCATTTTCCGCAGTGCCTGACTCATCAGCCGGGCCTGCAGGCCGACGTGGCTGTCCCCCATCTCGCCTTCGAGCTCCGCGCGCGGCACCAGCGCCGCCACCGAGTCGATGACCAGGATGTCAAGCGCGCCGGAGCGGATCAGCATGTCGGCGATCTCCAGGGCCTGTTCACCGGTGTCAGGTTGGCTGACCAGCAGGGAATCGGTGTCGACGCCGAGGTTCTTGGCGTAGCCCGGGTCCAGGGCATGCTCGGCGTCGATGAACGCCGCGACGCCGCCGGCGGCCTGGGCGTTGGCCACCGCGTGTAGTGCGACGGTGGTCTTACCCGAGGATTCCGGGCCATAGATCTCTACGACCCGGCCACGCGGCAGACCGCCGAGACCCAACGCCACGTCCAGTGCGATGGATCCGGTCGGAATGACTGAGATCGGCTGACGTATCTCGTCGCCGAGACGCATCACCGAACCTTTGCCGTAGCTCTTCTCGATCTGGGCCATCGCCAGCTCGAGAGCCTTCTCGCGATCGGGTGCTTGCGCCATGGTGTCTCTCCTGTAGTCGATGTTCAATGACCGGTATCGGTCGGTTGGCCGTGACACTAGAGAAGGCCACCGACAAGTCGTCTCTTCGAACGATCACCACAGTAGACGAACACCTGTTCGATTCAAGTTTGACACGCCGCATCACCCGGGTGTGGCAATATCGGCTATCGGCGAACGCATGAACATCTCTGTGGAGCTGTCCGCGGTCTCCTCCTACGGCGGGTTTTTCGCCCTGACCGTGGGCGGGGACGCGGCGGGATGGCATCCGGTCGGCCAGTCCTACGCCGACGGCTTCCTGGATCTGATCGAGACCACCGTCCGGCGCTACCGCACTACCGAGTTGCGGGTCGGCGCCTCCCTGGTGCACCTCGGCCACGCCGCCCTGCTGTGGTCGCCCGTTCTGGCCTGCGCGTTGGGCCACGGTGTCGTTCCCGATCTGGCGGGGCTGCAGCGCGCGGACGACGGGGCGCAACTGCGCATGCCCGAGCCCGTCGGAGAGCGGCTGAAAGAGCCGCCTTCCCCGGAATTGCTGTACCGGGTAGTCGTGCAAGACCACATGGAACCGCTCGCGGCCGGACTGCCCGTCAAGCCGGCACCCGGCCTGCTGTCCGGCAATATCGCATCGGCACTCGTCGGAGCAGCTCGGGCCTTGCTGTCGGTGCGGCCCGACTTGCGCCAGTCGATCATCGGGATCACCAACTCCCTGCTGGACATCGGCGAGCTGACCGGCTCCGGTGTGATCAGCGGCGATCTGGACTTCCGGCGGCGCAGTTGCTGCCTGTTCTACCGGATACCGGGGGGATCGCTATGCGGCGATTGTGCGCTTGACGAGCCGAGCCTGAGCTGAGCGCGCCGAAACTGCGGCGAGAGCCCGTTTTTCGCCAACCACAGCCGCGTCACCACTGGTCGCGGGGCACATCGAAGTCGACGCACAACGCCCGCCAGACCTCGCGAGGCTCGACACCCGCTTCGATCGCCTGCGCGGCGGTACGGCCACCGAAGCCGGTCAGCACATGGTCGACCAGGACGGACGCGCCGTAGGCGGTGCCGAATCGCATGACCACCCGATCGTTGAACTCCGTCAGCCGCACTCGAGTCAATCTACCTAGGGCCAGTCACCCGGCCAGCGCGAGCGCTTCGTGGCACACCCGCACCGGATCGGCGACCCCGACGACACTGGCGGCGGCACGCTGCGCGGCCTCTCGGCAGCCCGTCGAGGACAGCACCTCGTTGACCGCGGATACCAGTGCGCCGGCGGTCAGCGGACGGATCAGCCGCGCACTCCCCTGTCGCACTACCCGGTTGGCCATCTCCCACTGATCGCCGCCACCGGGAACCACCACCAGGGGCACCCCCGCCAACAGCGTCTTGGCCACCATCCCGTGCCCGCCCCCGCAGATCACCAGGTCGGCGTGCCTCAGCAGCTCAGCCTGCCGTCCCAGCCCGACCATCGCCCACGGTGGTACCGGGAGGTCCGCGCCGCCCAGCCGGGACACCACCAGCCGCGACCCCACCGGCAGCGTTTTTCCCGGTATCAGGCAGTCCAACGCAACGTCCGCAAGCCCAAGGGTTCCGGTCAACGCGGTCGAAGGCGCGACGACCACCACCGGCCCCGAGCCAACCGGAATCTCCAGCACCCGATCGGTCGGTTCGAAGTGCAAGGGGCCCACCACGACGGCCTCTGCGGGCCAGTCCGGACGCGGCACCTCCAGCGCGGGCAGCGTGGCGATCAGCCTGCGCAGCGGCCCCGGGTCGCGGGCCGGCAATCCGATCTCGACCCGCGCGGCCGAGCGTTCTCGCAGTCCCGCACGCCAGGACCGCGCCGTGAGCGCCCGCATCGTGGAATCGCGCAGCCGCCCACCGATACCGGTGCCCGGCGCCAGCCCGCTGCCGATCGGCGGCAGCCCCTTGGACGGCAGGTACAGCGGATGCGGGCTGAGCTCGATCCAGGGAATCGCCAGCAGCTCGGCCGCCATGCCACCGCCCGCGGTGATGACATCGGACACCACCAGCTCGGGTGCCAGGTCGCGCAGCGCGGGCATGTTGAGCACCGCCATCTGCGCAGCACGCCGGTGGATTCTGGCGCCCGCGTCGAGGTCGTCGTCCAGGGCCACAAGTCCGTCGAGCGCAACAGCGTCGACGCCGGCGCCGCGGGCGGCTTCTATCCACTCCGCCCCGGTGAACAACGTCGGCGTGTCGCCCGCTTCGCAGAAGCGTTGGCACAGCGCGATCGCCGGAAACGAGTGCCCGGGGTCCGGCCCGGCGACAACGGCGACGCGCACCGCCCTACCCTGCCACAGCGGCGCGAGCCTACGCTGGCAACCATGACCGAGCTGACTGAGACAACTGCCGAGAACACTCGCACGGTTGAGGTTTTCCTGAACGCGTTGCAGGACGTGGACTACGAGACCGCGGATGCGTGTCTGGACGACGACCTCGTCTACGAAAACGTCGGATTGCCGACGATCCATGGCCGCAAGGCGGCGATGAAGTTGTTCCGCCGGATGGACGGCGGCAAAACCGCGTTCGAGGTGAAGATCCACCGCATTGCCGCCGACGGCGCCGCGGTCCTCACCGAGCGAACCGACGCGCTGATCGTTGGTCCGCTACGGCTGCAATTCTGGGTGTGTGGGGTGTTCGAAGTCCACGACGGGCGAATCACCCTGTGGCGCGACTATTTCGATTTCTTCGATATGTTCAAGGCAACCGCGCGTGGCCTGGCCGCGCTGGTGCTGCCTTCGCTCAAGGCGACGTTCTAGAGGCCACCTGCGAGTAGAAATACGGCCGCCAGTAATACGAGCAATAAGATACCAATACCGCTAAGCGACAGTGCAATAACTGCTAGTACGGCAGGTGCTGCGGCCGCAATAGTTGCTAATAAACCCGGCAATTGGCTCAGGATGGCATTAAATAACCCGACCAATTGGTTCCCGAAGGCGACGATAGCGCTTCGAATCGAGTCCGCGCCCGCAGTCACGATCTGCAACAATGTGACGTTGGCGGCCTCAGCGTCCGCATAGGCCGCCGCACTGGAAGCCACGCGCTGTGCAAACCCTTCGTGAAACGCCGCCGCCTGCCCGGCCAGCGCTTGATAGTCCCGGGCATGTAGGGAAAACAGATGCGCGATGCTCACTGATACCTCATCGGCGGCGGCGGGAATTACCGCTACGGTTGGTGTCGCCGCCACCAAGTGCGCCGCATTGAGCGCCGAACCGATATTCGCCAAATCCGCTGCCGTGTCTGCCATCACTTCCGGCGCCGCGATCAGCAAAGACATATCAATCCTCCCAACCGGTCTTCACCGAGGTATCGATACGGCACAAGTGTAGCGCTTCGGGTGGCTGCGTTGCACCCCTTCAAGTGAGGCGGTCAGTTCGCGGAACCAACGTCCCACCGGATTGAGCCCCGAAGCTAAAGTCGGGGTGAAAATGGAGCCGACGGTGTTTGTTAATTTTTACAGCAAACTTCTAGCGCGATTCCCCGCAAATCCTCGCACGGCCGCGAAAGGTAAAGTTCCGATTCATGATGCGGGGCGCAAGCGTTGAGGCTGTGAATCGGGTGCTTTCGCGGCGGGCGTGGTTGGGTGTGGCCGGTGCGGCAACGGTGGCCGCCCTGGCCGGGTGCGGATCAACGAAAACAAAATCGGCGCCCACTGTGACCGTCACCGTGCCTAGGTCGGCGGTCATCTCCGACGAGAACGAGCTACCAGTGATCACCGATCCCCAAGTAGCCCTGGACACGTTGATGGCCGGTAATCAGCGTTTCGTCAAGAACAGGTTGCAAGAACCCGGCCGGGACCCCGCGCGCCGACTCAAACTAGCCCAGGGCCAACACCCCTTCGCCACTATCCTGGCCTGCTCGGACTCACGGCTGCCGCCCGAGCTGATTTTCGACCAAGGCTTCGGAGATCTGTTCGTCGTGCGCGTGGCCGGCAACATCGTCGACGATTCACTCGTGGGCAGCATCGAGTACGCCGTCGACCACTTGCACACCCCGCTGATCATGGTGATCGGTCATGAGAAATGCGGTGCGGTCGAAGCGACCCTGGAATCAATCCAGCAACACCAGCCGGCCAACGGAGACATCGAAGTGCTGGTCGCCGCGATCACCCCGGCAGTCGCTGCGGCCGAACAGCGTTCCGGGGACCTGCTCGACAACACCGTGCGCGCCAACGCCCAACAATCACTGGATCTGATCAACAAAGCTTCCGAACTGACCGGACCCCTGTCCAGCGGCCGATTCAAAGCCGTCGCCGCCTACTACAGCATCGACGACGGCCGCGTCAGCCTGATCTAGTGCTGTGTCTCGGAACTACCTGACCTTCTCGAGTGCGATGCGACCAGCTTAAGGTTCTGAACTGCGCGTTTTCTCGCGCCACCCGCACCGCTAACATGACTTATATGCAGAAACCTGGCTGGTGGCAGTACATCCGCTACTGCTACGGGGCGCGGCTGCCCGATTCGATGCGGGATTGGGTGCGCAACGACCTGGCCGGCAAGGGCGCCACCCGCAGGATGATGCTCCGCGTCGCGGTTCCCGCGGTAGTGGTGCTGGCGCCGTTCTGGCTGGTCCCCACAACGCTGGACGTCCACCTGAGCATGACGCTGCCGATCCTCATCCCGTTCGTCTACTTCTCGCATGCGCTCAACAAGGTGTGGCGCCGGCACATGCTGCAGGTGCACCATCTCGACCCCAACCTCGTGGACGAACGTGCCCGCATGCGCGATGCCCCCATGCACCAGGCGTACATCGAACGCTACGGCCCACGACCCGATTCGACGCCGCCGTCCGGTCCGGTTTAGGGACTATCTGCGCGGCAATCCGCCCAGTTCGTCGAACGCCTGCGCCCAACCGAGCAGCCGGTCGGTAGCCTCGACCAGCTCGGTGCGGTAACGCTGCTGTGTCGCCGCGGACCCGACCGCCGTTCCGAGGCCGGCTTCCCGGTTGGCCGAAGAGACTAAGCGCGCTGCGGCAGTGACCATTTCGTTGTACTGACGGACGCCGGCGCTCAACTGCGCGGTGAACGCATTGATGGTGGGGGCCAGATACGACCGCGAAGGTTCGGAGCAGTGCGCCGCCCGTTCCATCGACACAACCTCGGTAGCGGTTGCCGCCATCGCCGCGGAGCACCGGTTGGCCGCGGCCGTTAGGTCGCGTATCTCGGTGGGCGGCAACATCTCGCCACGCTCAATCACGCCCAACAACGAGAAGAGGCCTCGTTCGGAAGCCCCCAGCGCGGACATCGCGGGTCGCGCGGCCGAGCCGAGCGCGGGTAACCTGCGAGCATTGGCGGGGCGCGACGGCGGCAGTGGTTCCGAGCGCAGCCAGCGATAGCGAAACAGCAGCAACGTCGCCGGAATCGCCTGTGCGGCAGCGACGAACCCGGTGATCTCCAGCAGCAACGCGAACCAGCCCCAAGCCGCCAGCACAGCGGTCACCGCCGCCCAAAACAGACACCCCACACCGAATATCAACGCCCACCGCAGCGCGCGACGGCGGCGACGCAGCAACCGCGCGCGCGGATCGGTGGCGGCACTGATCCGCCGGGCGACCGAAGCGGACAGTTCGGCGGCGGTGTCGAAACCTCGCAGGAACAGCGCGCGCCAAGGCCCGCGTGTAGTCGCCCTCACCACCACCTGAACACCGCCCCGCTACTGCCCGAGCGGCTTTTCGGGTATGGGCCCACCGCCGGCCGGGTTGGCTGCGGGCGCGGCGGGGCTGGCTCCCGGAGCCGCGGGCGTCCCGCCCGTGGGCAGGGCATCGCCGCGCATGGACGCACGGATCTGCTCCAGCCGGGAATGACCGGCCATCTCCACGCCGGCCTGTTGAACCTCGATCATCCGGCCCTGGACCGAACTCTGCGCCAGTTCGGCCTGCCCGAGCGCATTGGCATACCGACGTTCGATCTTGTCGCGCACCTCGTCAAGGCTCGGGGTGTTGCCCGGCGCGGCGATCTCACTCATCGACCGCAGCGAATTGCTGACCTGCTCCTGCATCTTCGCCTGCTCGAGTTGGCTGAGCAGCTTGGTGCGCTCGGAGATCTTCTGCTGCAGCACCATCGCGTTCTGTTCGACCGCCTTTTTGGCCTGAGCGGCCGCACCGAGCGCCTGATCATGCAGGGTTTTGAGGTCTTCGACACCCTGCTCGGCGGTCACCAGCTGAGCGGCGAAGGCCTCGGCGGCATTGTTGTACTCGGTGGCCTTGGCGGCGTCGCCAGCGGCGGTGGCCTGGTCCACCAACGTGAGCGCCTGACGGACGTTGACCTGCAGCTTTTCGATATCCGCCAGCTGGCGGTTGAGCCGCATCTCGAGTTGCCGCTGGTTACCGATTACTTGCGCGGCCTGTTGCGTCAGCGCCTGATGAGTGCGCTGCGCTTCCTCGATGGCCTGCTGGATCTGGATTTTGGGGTCTGCGTGCTCGTCGATCTTCGAGTTGAACAACGCCATGACGTATTTCCACGCTTTGACGAACGGATTGGCCATGCGTTAGCTCCGTTTCTTGTGTGCCGGATGGGCCCCGGATGGGCCCCTGATAGGACCTGGTGCTCACCCTGTCGCTCAATTTAACGGGTTAAAGCGGATCGCCCCACCCCTAGCTGCTCAGGCCACCACCAAAGAAGCGACCGGCGGAATGACGACCTTGGTGCTGGCGTCGATGGTGGAGCCGCTCGCCCCGCTACTCGGGGCACTACCGGGCACCCCAACGGCCACCCGCTCCTCGCGCGCCATCCGCTCGCCCGCGTCGGTGAGCACCGCCGAAAGCGGGAGTTCTAAGGCGTCGCAGATCGCGTTGAGCAGCTCGCTGGAGGGCTCCTTGCGACCGCGCTCCACCTCCGACAGGTATCCCAGGCTCACTCGCGCCGAATCAGAGACCTCCCGCAGGGTACGCCCCTGCGACGTCCGGGCCAGGCGCAGCACGTCGCCGACGACCTCACGCACCAATGGCGGCATCCCGCTCTCCTTTGGGTCAGGCCTGCTCGGCATCTAATCAAGCAAGGGGATTACTAGCGATCATTAAGTGAACGCGGGTGGCGGTCGAGTTGGTTCCCATCACTTGCGACGAAATCACGCCGGCGCGCGATCAGCTGGGTCTGTGACGGACTGCCTTGACGGTCGAGGCCACGTAGTCGATGCCGGTGACCACCGTGAGCACGATCGCAATACCCATCAGCACCGACGCCGCCACCAGAAACGGCTCCGACGACTCCGCCCACGGCAGCACGAACAAACCGATCGCAAGCGCCTGCACCACCGTCTTGAGTTTGCCGCCCCAACTGGCGGGAATGACCCCGCGCCGAATCACGGCCACCCGCAACAGAGTCACCCCGATCTCACGCGTCAGGATCAGCACGGTAACCCACCACGGCAAGTCGCCGAGTATCGACAGACCGATCAACGCCGAGCCGATCAACGCCTTGTCCGCGATCGGATCGACGAACGCGCCGAACTCGGTGGCCATGCCGTAGTTGCGGGCCAGCAAGCCGTCCAACCGATCGGTGATGCACGCAATCGCGAAGATCGCGAAGGCAACGAGCCGGCCCGCGAAGTCGTGTCCGGTCTCATAGAACAACGCGAACATGAAAATGGGGACCAAAACCAACCGCAGGCCGGTCAGGAAATTGGCGAGGTTAGCGATGCGGACAGGGCCTACCATCGGACTGGTTTGAGGCTGCGCCGACACGGCAACAGAATAACCGTTGACCAGCAGAGCTGGGTCCGATGCCGATACTGTTACCCGTGACCGAAAGTTCGCAGGGCAGTCGACTCGCCGTCCGGCGTGCGCGAACGTCCGACGTCCCCGCGATCAAACGGCTGGTCGACACCTACGCGGGGAAGATCCTGCTGGAAAAAAACCTGGTGACGCTCTATGAGGCCGTTCAGGAATTCTGGGTAGCCGAACACCCCGAAATCCAGGGCGAAGTGATCGGTTGCGGCGCGCTGCACGTGTTGTGGTCTGACCTCGGCGAGATCCGAACCGTCGCGGTCGACCCCACGGTGACCGGCCAGGGCGTCGGCCATGCGATCGTCACGCGGCTCCTCGAAGTGGCTCGCGAGCTGGCACTGGAGCGGCTGTTCGTGTTGACCTTCGAGACCGAGTTCTTCGGCAAGCATGGATTCACCGAGATCGAAGGCACACCCGTCACCGCCGAGGTGTTCGAGGAGATGTGTCGGTCGTACGACATCGGGGTCGCCGAATTCCTGGACCTGAGCTACATCAAGCCCAACATTCTGGGCAACTCCCGGATGCTGCTGGTGCTTTAGCCCGGCGAGCAGTCGCGAAAGCCCCCGACACGCCGGGAAAAAAGGGTATTTTGCGTCTGCTCGGCGAACTACTCGCCGCCGTCTGGTTCGTCATCCGAGGCACCTGGTGAGTCACCGAAGCCACGGATCGACCCCAAGGTCGCTGCCAGTTCGTCGGGCTTGACCATTACCTCGCGCGCCTTGGATCCCTCGCTGGGCCCGACGATGCCGCGGGTCTCCATCAGGTCCATCAACCGGCCGGCTTTGGCGAAGCCGACCCGCAACTTGCGCTGCAACATCGACGTGGACCCGAACTGACTGGACACCACCAGCTCGACCGCTTGCAGGAAGACGTCCATGTCGTCGCCGATATCCGGGTCGACGTCGGTGCGTTCACCGGTGGGCTTGGCGGTGGTCACACCCTCGGTATATTCGGGTTCGGCCTGGTTCTTACAAGCGGCGACGACGGCCTGAATCTCCTCGTCGGTGATGTAGGCGCCCTGCAGCCGCACCGTTTTGTTCGCGCCCATCGGCAGGAACAGGGCGTCGCCCATGCCGATCAGCTTTTCGGCGCCCGCCTGGTCCAGGATCACCCGGCTGTCGATCAGCGACGACGTCGCGAACGCGAGCCGGGACGGGACATTGGTCTTGATGAGCCCGGTGACCACGTCGACCGACGGGCGCTGGGTGGCCAACACCAGATGGATGCCCGCCGCCCGGGCCTTCTGGGTGATCCGCACAATGGCGTCCTCGACGTCGCGCGGTGCGGTCATCATCAGGTCGGCCAGCTCGTCGACGATCGCAAGAACGTAAGGGTAGGGCCGGTACACGCGCTCGCTGCCCAGCGGCGCCGTGATGGCGCCGGATCGCACCTTCTCGTTGAAGTCGTCGATGTGCCGCACCCTGGAAGCCTGCATGTCCTGGTAGCGCTGCTCCATCTCCTCGACCAGCCACGCCAGCGCCGCGGCCGCCTTCTTCGGCTGTGTGATGATGGGGGTGATCAGATGCGGAATGCCCTCATAAGGAGTCAGTTCCACCATCTTGGGGTCGATCAGGATCATCCTGACCTCTTCCGGGCTGGCCCGGGTCAGCAGCGACACCAGCATGGAGTTGACGAAGCTGGACTTGCCGGATCCCGTGGAGCCGGCAACCAGCAAGTGCGGCATCTTGGCCAGGTTGGCCGAGATGAAGTCGCCCTCGATGTCCTTGCCCAGCCCGATCACCAGCGGATGGTGGTCGCGCCGAGTCGACGGGGCGGTCAACACGTCGGCCAGTCGCACCATTTCGCGGTCGGTGTTGGGCACCTCGATGCCGACGGCAGACTTGCCGGGGATGGGCGCAAGCATGCGGACGCTCTCGGTGGCCACCGCGTAGGCGATGTTCTTCTGCAGCGCGGTGATCTTCTCCACCTTGACCCCGGGCCCCAGTTCGACCTCGTAGCGGGTGACGGTGGGCCCCCGCGTGCAGCCGGTGACGGCCGCGTCGATCTTGAACTGGGTGAGCACCTCGCTGATGGCATCGGCCATGACGTTGTTGGCGGCACTGCGTTTCTTGGGCGGATCGCCGGCGACCAGCAGGCTCAACGGAGGCAGTGTGTAGGGACCGTCCACGATCCGGTCCAGCGCTTGGGTGTCCTCTTTGCGGGATTTGCGACGACGGCTGCTCGCGGCGGGCTCAGGAATGGTGGGAGTCTCGTCGACCGGCACGTCGAGTCCATACTGGGCGGCGTCGGCCGACGGCCATGCCGCGGGCTCGTGCTCGGGGCCGAAGGGCGCGTCGTCGTAGTAACCGTCGGAGAAGTCTTCGCGCGCAGCGTCATCGGCCTCGTCGCCGTGCTCGGCGTAGTAAGCGTCGTATTCGTCCTCATCGTCGTAATCGCGTTGGTAGCGGGTGCCGAACAGGGCGCGCATCGCATCGGGCACCTCGCGGATCGTGGTGCCGGTCAGTAACAGCAACCCGAACAATGCGCCGATGAACAACAGTGGCGCTGCGATCCACGGCGTCAACCCGTCCGACAACGGCCCGCCGATGGCGAAGCCGATGAACCCGGCCGCGCGGCGCCGCGCTTCGGGGTCTTCCGGCGAACCGGACCACAGGTGGCGCAAACCGAGCACCGACAGTGCGATCAAGCTCGCGCCGAGAATCAACCGGGGCCGCGCGTCGGGATTCGGTTGAGTCCGCATCAGCACGACCGCGATCGCGGCAGCGACGAGCGGGAGGGTCAGGACGGCCGCGCCGATGAATGTCCGCAGCACCTCATCGACCCACGCGCCGACCGGCCGGGCGGCGTCGAACCACGAACTCGCGGCGACGATGACGGCAACGCCCAGCAGGACCATCGCTACGCCATCGCGGCGATGCCCCGGCTCGATGTCGCGGGCCCGCCCGATCGACCGCGCCGCACCCCCGGTGCCCTTAGCCGCCATCAGCCAGCCCGCCCTGATGGCCCGGCCGCAGGTCAGTCCAGCGGCGACCAACAATGACTGATTACGCCGTTTCGCGGGCCTGCTCACCTTCTTGCGCGGTGGCGCTGGTCGCGCAGGTCGGGACCCACCTCGCGAACTGGCCTTTGACCTGCTCGTTCGGGTACCGGAGCGGGCGGCGGTCTTACTCGGCATGAACGCAAGCGTAGTCGCAAATACCTCATCTACACCACCCGCCACACTGGTAACGGGACCGACTGGTTCCGGGGCTGTAACGCCGTGCCCCCACAGTGCGTGGCGATGGGCGCGTATTGCTGTAATGCTTCGGTCACCGCTTGGACGGACAGGTGCTTGGACGGGGAAGGGAATCCAGATGCGGATATTCCGTGCGGTTTGTGCGGTTGCCCTAACCATCACCTTGCTGAGCGCCTGTGCGGACCGTGGCACCCCGACTGGGTCGCCAAACGGGTCGTCGAAGGCCGCCAAGCCGTCCGCACCGAGCTTCGACGGCACCTATCGGTTTGATTTCGACGGGTCCCAGCAACTCACACACGGTGAGCCCATGCCCACGAAACCGTGGTCCCGGACCTATGCACTGCGCTCGACATGCACCGACTCGGGCTGCGTCGCGATAGCGACGTCGCTCGCGGACGGTAACTCCAAACAGAAGTCAGATCCACCACACGACTTGGTGCTCGACTACGTCGATGGTCGTTGGCAAACGGCGCTGCAGGAGAACGGCGCGTGCCCCGCAAGCGAAATAAGGGGCCCGTCAATCACCGCGTGGATCCTGGGACCTCAGCCCGACGGCACACTGACCGGAACTCGCTATGTGGCCATGAACCCAACTCCGGATTGCACCGTGGCGGTTCAAACGCCGATGACGGTGACGCGCGTGGGCGACGTCGATGCGGGTATCACGGTGGCGGATCCCGGCAAACAGCCGGCGCGTTCACCATCCGCACCCGAAGGTCTTACCGGGCAGTACGACGAAACTAGCGTCCTCCACGACTCGTCGAAATCGGGGGTGCGACGACTCGCTATGCAGACGATGTGCGTCCGAAACACCGACCAGTGCAGCACGTTCAGGTCGTCTACCAACTCGGGGACCACCGTTGTGAATTCGCTGATGTTCAGCAACGGCAAATGGCTGCTGGACCAGCGCTCTGACGTCAACTGCCCGAGCGGCGCGACCGCCAAGACCGTAAAACACGAGCAATATGTTCTGCCGCAACCCGTCTCGCAGCCGATTCCGCGGCTCACCGGAAACGTCCGCTTTGACGTTGCGGATGCGTGCCCCGCGCAAGAATTAGACATCTCGCTGCAACGAACGGGCGACTGATCCGGGCACATCCGCAGCGAGGCCGGTTCCGGCCGCTGAGTAGGGTGAGACAGGCGTCACCACGCACCCCCCTCACGCACTTCTCGGAGCCACCAGGAGGCCCAGCATGCCCGTCGTCGTCGTCGCAACCATGACCGTCAAGCCCGAATCGGTCGACACCGCCCGCGGCATCCTCACCCGCGCGGTCGACGAGGTACACGGCGAACCCGGCTGTCAGCTGTACTCGCTGCACCAAACGGGTGACACGTTCGTCTTCGTTGAGCAATGGGCCGACGAAGAAGCGCTGAAGGCCCACAGCACCGCGCCCGCGGTCGCCAACATGTTCACCGCGGTCGGTGAGCACCTGGCCGGCGCGCCGGATATCAAGATGCTGCAGCCGATTCCGGCGGGCGACCCGGACAAGGGACAGCTGCGTCAGTGACTGACGTGTCGGCAAACGGACCACTTGCGGGACCACTATCTGGAAAGGTTGCGCTCATTACGGGCGCCGCCCGGGGCCAGGGCCGCGCACACGCCGTTCGGCTGGGAACCGACGGCGCGAGCGTGATTGCGGTCGACCTGTGCGAGCAAATCGCCAGCGTGCCCTATCCGCTGGCCACCCCCGAAGACCTGGCGGCCACCGTAAAACTCGTCGAGGACACCGGCGCCCGCATCGTGGCCAGGCAGGGCGACGTCCGCGACCGTGCGTCACTGTCCTCGGCGGTGCAGGCGGGTATTGACGAGTTCGGCCGGCTCGACATCGTGGTTGCCAACGCGGGTATCGCCCCAATGCAATCCGGCGACGACGGCTGGCGCGACGTCATCGACGTCAACCTCACCGGCGTCTACAACACCATCAAGGTCGCCATACCGACCATGGTCAAGCAGGGTACCGGCGGGTCGATCGTGCTGATCAGTTCCGCCGCGGGGTTGGCCGGCGTCGCCAGCCCCGACGCCGGCTCCGTCGGCTATGCCGCGGCCAAGCACGGTGTGGTCGGATTGATGCGCGTGTACGCGAATCTGCTTGCCAAGCAGAGTATTCGCGTCAACTCGATACATCCGACCGGTGTCGAAACTCCAATGATCAACAACGAGTTCACTCGGGGATGGCTGGCCGCGATGGCAGCTGAGTCCGATTCGGCGGGGGGCATGGGCAATGCTCTGCCGGTGGAAGTGTTGCAGGCCGAAGACATCGCAAACGCGGTGGCGTGGCTGGTGTCCGACCAAGCGCAGTACATCACGGGCGTTACCTTGCCGGTCGATGCGGGTTTCTTGAACAAATAGCCGCCGATGGCACGAAATCCCGCGGCGCAGACCGCTTTCGGCACGATGGTGTTGACGGCGGTGGAACAAAACGAGCCACCGGGCCGCCGCTTGGTGGACGACGACCTCGCGTACCTGTTCTTGCCGGCCGCACTGCGATGGCTCGTCGCCGCTACCCGGTTCCCGCCGATGCGCCGCCTTATGATCCGCGGGTCGGAGTTCACCGGCCCCGGATTGTGGGTCAATCTGGCTTGCCGCAAGCACTTCATCGATGACAAACTCGAAGAGGTGCTCCGGGCCATCGACGCCGTCGTCATCCTAGGCGCCGGGTTCGACACCCGGCCGTACCGACTCACCCGACGGCGCCACATCCCGGTCTTCGAGGTCGACCTACCGGTCAATATCGCCAGAAAGGCGGAGACGGTCCGGCGGGTGCTGGGCGCCCTGCCGGTTTCGGTCCGGTTGGTCGCGGTGAATTTCGAGACCGACGACCTGCTCACGGCAATGGCAGAACACGGCTATCGCACCGACTACCGGACCTTCTTCATCTGGGAAGGCGTGACTCAATACCTCACCGAAGCAGCTGTCCGGGGGACCCTGGAGGGGCTGCGCGCGGCCGCACCGGGCAGTCGGTTGGTCTTCACGTACGTCCGACGGGACTTCATCGAAGGGACCAATCGGTATAACACCCGGACGCTGTATCGCAACATGCGCGAGCGCCGACAAATCTGGCTTTTCGGCTTGGAGCCGGACGAGGTGGCCGAGTTCATCGCCGACTACGGTTGGCGACTGGTCGAACAGGCGGGACCCGCCGAACTGATCCAGCGCTACGTCGAGCCCACCGGCCGCAAACTCAAAGCGTCGCAACTGGAATGGTCCGTTCTCGCCGAAAAGACCTAGCCGAATAAAACTCGATGGCCGAATCAGACCTCGATGGCCGAATCAGACCTCGATGACGGTCGGCACGATCATCGGCTGACGACGATAGACTTCGCCTACCCACTTCCCAACGGTGCGCCGTACCCCCTGGGCGATCCGAATCGGATCGGTCACGTTATTAGCGGCCAGCGATTCCAGTTCGGCCTCGACCTTGCGCACGGCGGGCTCCAGTGCCTTGGGGTCTTCGGAGAATCCGCGTGAATATAGTTGTGGCGCAACGGCCGGACGCCCGGTGCCGCGCTTCACCACAACGATCACCGAGATGAAACCCGAAGACAACGTCAGCCGCTCGCCCAGGGTGATATCACCGACATCACCGGTGATCAGACCGTCGACGAACATCTTGCCGACCGGCACCGCACCCGAGATGGTGGCTTTGCCGGCGACCAAGTCCACGCTGACACCGTTCTCCGCCAACAGAATCGACTCTTCGGGGACTCCGGTGCTGGCAGCCAACTTGGCGTTGGCCCGCAGGTGCCGCCAGGTGCCGTGCACCGGCATGACATGGCGGGGCCGCACCCCGTTGTAGAGGAACAGCAGCTCGCCGGCATAAGCATGGCCTGAAACATGCACCCGCGCTTGGGCATTAGTGACGACGCGGGCTCCGATCTTGGCCAGCGAGTCGATCACGCCGTAGACCGCTTCCTCGTTGCCGGGGATCAGCGAGGACGACAACACGACGAGGTCACCGGAGGTCAGGGTGATGCTGCGATGCTCACCCCGCGACATCCGGGACAACGCCGCCATCGGCTCGCCCTGCGTGCCGGTGGTGACCAGCACCACCTGTTCGGGCGCCATCATCTCGGCGGCGGAGATGTCGATCACGTCGGAATCGTCCACCCGCAGGAACCCCAGGTCCCGGGCGATGCCCATGTTGCGCAGCATCGACCGCCCGACGAAAGACACCCGTCGGCCCAACGCAACTGCGGCATCGATGATCTGCTGCACGCGGTCCACATTGGAGGCGAAGCACGCCACGATGACTCGACCCTCGGCACCTCGGATGAGCCGGTGCAGAGTCGGGCCCACCTCGCTTTCCGATGGCCCGACGCCGGGCATCTCGGAATTGGTCGAGTCGCACAGCAGGATGTCCACGCCGGCGTCGCCCAGCCGCGACATGCCGGGCAGGTCGGTAGGTCGGCCGTCCAACGGTTGCTGGTCGAGCTTGATGTCACCGGTTTGCAAGATCGTTCCCGCGCCGGTGTAGACCGCGATGGCCAGCGCGTCCGGGATGGAGTGGTTGACGGCGAAGTACTCGCATTCGAATATGCCGTGCCTGCTGCTCTGCCCCGCGTCGACCTGGACGAACACCGGCTTGATACGGTGCTCGCGGCATTTCGCGGCAATCATCGCCAGGGTGAACTTCGACCCGACAACCGGGATGTCGGGCCGCAATTTGAGCAGGAAAGGGATCGCCCCGATGTGGTCCTCGTGCGCATGGGTGATCACGAGGGCCTCGATGTCGTCGAGCCGGCCTTCGATATGCCGCAGGTCCGGCAGAATCAGGTCGACGCCGGGCTCGTCGTGCGTCGGGAACATCACCCCGCAGTCAATGATCAGCAGCCGGCCCAGGTGCTCGAAAATGGTCATGTTGCGGCCGATTTCGTTGATGCCGCCAAGCGCGGTGATTCGCAATCCACCTGCGGCCAACGGGCCGGGTGGCGCGAGCTCTTCGTTCACCTGCAGATCACCTGAGCACCGAAGCTGCGCGCATGTCGGCAGCCAACGCATCGATCTGCTCGGGCGTCGCCGGCATCTGAGGCAGCCGGGGATCGCCGACGTCGATACCTTGGAGGCGCAGACCCGCCTTGGACATCGTCACCCCACCCAGCCGGCCCATCGCGTCGCACAGCGGGGCGACCGCGACGTTGATCTTTCGGGCGGTCGCAATGTCTCCGGAATTAAAGGTGGACAACAACTCTCGAAGCTGACCGGCCGCTACGTGGGAGATCACACTGATGAAGCCGATGCCGCCCATGGCTAGCCAGGGCAGATTCAGCGCATCGTCGCCCGAGTAGTACGCCAGACCGGTCTCGGCGATGATCTGACCACCGCTGTGCAGATCGGCCTTGGCGTCCTTCACACCGACGATATTCGGATGCGATGCCAGCGCCCGGATTGTGTCGGGCTCGATCGGCACCGCTGAGCGCCCGGGGATGTCGTAGAGCACTATCGGCAGTTCGGTCGCGTCGGCGACGGCGGTGAAGTGTGCCAGTAACCCGGTCTGCGGCGGCTTCGAATAATAGGGCGTGACTACGAGTAGTCCGTGCGCGCCTTCGGCTGCGCAGGCCTTGGCCAGCCGGATGCTGTGCGCGGTGTCGTAGCTGCCCGCGCCGGCAATGACCCGTGCCCGGTCGCCCACCGCCTCCAGAACGACCCGCAGCAGCTCAAGTTTCTCCTCGTCGCTGGTGGTCGGCGACTCCCCGGTGGTTCCCGAGACCACCAAGCCATCGCACCCGGCGTCCACCAGGTGATTCGCCAGGCGCGCCGACGCGGCGGTGTCCAAAGAGCCGTCGGCGCCAAACGGTGTCGCCATCGCGGTCAGGAGGGTTCCCAATCGCGCGGGGGCATCGAATCCGACGGCGCTCACGGATCCCAGGTTACCTGGCGGTGCCAATTCTTTAGTACCCACGCCAGCGCGTGGGCCTCAGGCTTCGGTGGCCCAACCCGATTGCCACCTGCAGCCTTCGCCGGCCCCGCCGGCTCAGGCTTCGGTGGCCCAACCCGATTGCCACCTGCAGCCTTCGCCGGCCCCGCCGGCTCAGGCTTCGGTGGCGAAAGGACTCGTCGCGACCTCGGTCCCGTCCGCCAGGGTGGACACCTCGAAGTCGTCGAAGGCCACCGGTGCCGCCTGGATGAGCTGACGAAGGCACTCGATGGCCATGCGACGGATTTCTACATCGGCGTGCTCGCTGGCGCGCATCGCGATGAAGTGCCGCCATGCCCGGTAGTTTCCGGTCACGACGATGCGAGTTTCGGTGGCGTTGGGCAGGACCGCGCGGGCGGCCTGGCGCGCCTGCTTGCGCCGCAGAATCGGGTTGCCCTGATCAGCGAACTTGGCTTCCAGCTTGACCAGCAGTTCGGTGTAGGCGGCGTGGCTGGCGTCGGCCGCCGCGGTCAGGATCTGCTGCAGTTCGGGGTCGTCCTCCATCCCCGGCGGCATCACCACCTGCGAGTCTTTTTCCGGCACGTACCGCTGCGACAGCTGCGAGTAGGAGAAATGCCGGTGCCGGATCAGCTCGTGGGTGCAGGATCGCGAGATGCCGGTGATGTAAAACGACACGGTGGCGTGCTCAAGCACTGAGAAGTGCCCGACGTCGATGATGTGTTTGATGTAGCCGGCGTTGGTCGCGGTCCGGGGATTGGGCTTGGACCAGCTCTGGTAACAGGCTCGGCCGGCGAACTCGACCAGTGCTGGACCACCGTCGGCGTCGGTTGCCCAGGGCACGTCGGGCGGCGCCAGGAACTCCGTCTTGGCGATTAGTTGCACGCGCAGCGGCGCGATCTCGGCCACGGCGCTCACCTTAGACGCTGTGCTCGGCTAGCCGCCGCGTCTGGTCGGGATCATTGGCCCTTGGCGGATGCTGCCGGGAAGTCCGACGTTCCCGACCACCCTGCTGGTCGTGCGCAGGCACAGATGCGCCACGCTGCCCCCAATTCAGGGCAACCCGAGACCGGCCTAGTCTGGAAACGACATGGCCACGGAGGCAACAATGAGCGAGCACGAAGTACGGATGATCATCTTGTCAACCGACGACCTGGATGAGTCGATCCGGTTTTACAGCGAGACCCTGGGAATGCCAGTGAAGTTCCGCGACGGAGCCCACTTCGCAGCCCTCGATGGCGGACCGGTCACCGTCGCATTAGCGACTGCGGTCGACCATCCCATACCGGGGCAGGTCGTCGTCGGTATCAAGACCGCCGACGTCGACGCCGCGGCGAAAGCGGTCGAGGCCAGTGGCGGCGGCATCGTGAAAGGCCCGTACGACGACGCACACGAACGCCGCGCTGTGGTCTACGACAACAAAGGCAACGGCTTGGTCTTCTACAGTCCGCTTCCCCGGTGAAAGACGCGACGCGGTGCGAACTCCGGTCAACCTGATACGTCTGCGACTCGCACCCTGCCCGACATGAGCAGCGGCAGCACGGCGTCTCGGAAAGCGGACAGTCGTATGCATTCGATACGTCGCGCCTGACACAACGCACCCAGGCTGGTGATCCTGTGCGCCGCCTCGGGGGCCAAACCCCGAACATCTCGCACTCGAAAATCGAGTAGGTCACGCGGCTGGATCCTCTGGTGGCTCCCCGAAGTTCCGGCGACCCGCTGCTGCAGCCTCGCCGAGACGTCACGCTGTCGCAGCGCCGCCCATAGCGCCGACGTATCGACACCCCTCGGCGTGAGCACAACGAACTCGGTGCTAGCCAATGACATCTCGGAGGGCAAACTCACCACGTTCCAGATGCGTGGAATCCTGGGGTTCAGCTTGGCGAACAACACGCACGGTTCCGACATCAAGAACTTGCCGCTCTTCACGCATCCAGCATCAACGAGCTTCGGTTTCGCGCCGTCGTCGAAAGCCGGAAGGCTGAAATGAGCTACTAAATCGTCGAATTCATCAGTCCTGCGAAATGCCGTCGCGCGGCGCGCCAGGCTCGACAGCGGCACATGATCGGATACGGACCCGACGGTGGCTACCATCAGGGCCTCGGCAGCCTCGATCACCCGCTCATTGGCCGCAATCTTGTCGTCGATGGCGCCGAGCACTTCCGAAATCCGCCGACGTTCGCCTGCGTCGGCGGCCCAGACCGAAACGTCTCGCAGAATTCCCTGGTTGAGTAGAGGCTGCCCGGATCCGGTCCGGTGCTCGTTGAGCCGGCAAGTCTGCAGCGCGTAATACCAATATCGGGTCTCTTGCGGGTCCTTCGACCGGCACACCATGGCGTTATCGGTGACCCAGACATCGGAATCGCAATAGCGCACGCTGCCGCAATTCGATCCAACCCGGCCAAGGACTATCAACGGACCGTTGGCATTGTGTTCCGCCGCATAACCGATCGCCCCGTTCGCGCCGTAGACCGGAAAACGTCCACCCGACGCCCGCACCGGCGATCTGCTGCCGTTGCTGAAGGTGAGGTGCTCACCCAGCTTGACGTTCACCACATGCGCTCCACTTGCTCCCGCACAATGTGATCCAATCGGGCGGACTCGTCGAGTGCCGCCAGCAACTCCTTGCTGAGCCGCCCGATCTTCTCGCCGACGGGTTCCGCATCATCCTCACCCGCAGGAGCACCCACATACCTTCCCGGCGTGAGCGCATAGCTCACGGCTCGGATCTCATCCAACGACACCGATCTGCAGAATCCCGGAACATCCTGGTAAATAATTCCTTTCGCAGCCGCCGACCCGGACCCACGCCATGCGTGATAGGTGTCGCCGATGCGGGCCACCTCCCCGTCGGACAGCGCGCGTTCAGCGCGATCCACCAGATGGCCGAGCTTGCGGGCGTCGATGAACAGCACCTGCCCGGACCGGTCGGACTTGTCCACGCAGAAGAACCACAGGCACACCGGAATCCCGGTGCTGCGAAAAAGCTGCGCCGGCAGCGCGACCATGCACGACACCAGGTCCGCCTCGACGATGCGCGCCCGAATGTCGCCTTCCCCGCCTGCGTTCGACGACATCGAACCGTTCGCCATCACGACCCCGGCCTGTCCACCCGGCGCAAGCGTGGACAGAATGTGCTGGATCCAAGCGTAATTCGCGTTGCCCGCGGGCGGAACACCAAAAAGCCACCGCGGATCATGCTCGTCGCGGTGCCAATCCTTGATGTTGAACGGCGGATTCGCCATTACATAGTCCATCTGGACGCCCGCGTGTTGGTCCTCGACAAACGTGTCGCCCCAGGACGCGCCTAGCCCCGAGTTGTCGATGCCGTGTACCGCCAGATTCATCTTCGCGATGCGCCAGGTCTGCGCGACGCTTTCCTGGCCGTAGATCGTGACGCCGGCGGGGTCGCCGTCGTGTTCGGCAATGAAGTTATCGGTCTGCACGAACATCCCACCGGAGCCGCAGCACGGATCGTAAACCCGCCCGCTGGACGGCTCGAGGACCTCGACGATGAGCCGGACGACGCTGGGCGGGGTAAAGAATTCACCGCCCCGGCGGCCTTCCGCGCGGGCGAAATTGCCGAGAAAATACTCGTACACCTCCCCCATGAGGTCCCGGGCGCGGCGCGTGCCCAGCCCGCCGAATCGTGCGCCGCTCAGAAGCTTCACCAATTCACCCAGCCGGCGCTGGTCGACACTGTGGTAGAGCCGTGGCAGTGTGCCCGCGAGCGCCGGGTTGGCGGCCATCAGCGCGTCCATCGCCGCGTCGATAAGCCGACCGGTGTCGGCTTTTACGTTGTCCGCCAGGAAGTCCCAACATGCCTCGGGCGGTACCGTGAACGTGCCGCCGGGTTGGCCGGAAGCGTCGGAGACGTACTTGAGAAATACCAGCCCCAGGACCACATCCTTGTACTGGCCAGCCGAGAGGGACCCGCGCAGCTTGCCGGCGGCCTTCCATAGCGTGTCCTTGAGTTCCCTCGTGGTCGAGTGCGACATCAGCCGACTCGTTTGGCGGCCGCACTTAGCGGCCCGGCCAAATCGCCGTTGCCGGCTACGGTGAACCCACTCAAGCCCAGCCAGGACGCCATCGACTCCAGCTGTCCGGCCAAAGCGGCGGCAACCCGGGCCCGCGGCACTCGGTCTTCGGCAGCGGCTTCACCGAACGCGCCCAGCACTCGCAGCCTGTCCGCGGCGCGGTCAGCCTTGAGGTCCACCCGCCCAACCAGGCGCCCATCCACCAGCAGCGGCCATACGTAGTAGCCGTACTGGCGCCTGCCGGCCGGGGTATAGATCTCGATGCGGTAGTGAAAGTCAAAAAGCCGCTCCACCCGGGGCCGGAAGAAGATCAGCGGATCGAACGGGCACAGCAGGGCGGTGCCGCGGTCCTGTCGGGGTAGCGCACGGCCGCTCCGCAGATACGCCGGTGCCGACCAGCCGTCGACGTCAACCCGCTCGATCTCGCCCGTGGCCACGAGCTCGGCGATGGCCGGCTTGATCTGCTGGGCCGACAGCCGGAAGTAGTCGCGGATGTCGGCCTCGGAAGCCACACCAAGCGCGGTGGCCGCCCGCAGGGTCAGCTCGCGGACGGCCTCGGCATCGTCGACGTCGCGGGCCAGCACGTTCGCCGGCAGCACCCGTTCCACCAGGTCGTAGTGCCGGGCGAAGCCCACCCGGGTGGCGGTGGTGAGCACCCCGGAGGCGAACAGTGCCTCGGCCACCCACTTGGTGTCACTGCGCCCCCACCAGGGACCTCTCGCCCCGCGCGGTTCGGCCTCGAGATGTGCCTCGAGCTGCCCGGCGGTGCTCGGACCGAGCTGCGCGACGGCGGCGACGATGTCTTCGGCGAGTTGCGGATTGGCCTTGACGATGTGGCTGCCCCAGCGGCCATGGCGGTACTGGCGCATCCGCCAGCGCAGTAGCGGCCAGTCGTCGACGGCCATCAGCGCGGCCTCGTGCGCCCAGTACTCCGCCAGCAGGCGCGATCTCACCGGGCCCCACGCGGCGCGGTCCAGCACTTCGCGATCGTAGGGGCCGAGCCGGCTGAACACCGGCGCGTAATGGGCACGGACGGCCACCGACACCGAATCCAGTTGCAGCACTTGGATCCGCGAGATCAAGCGCTTGAGGTGCGCTCGGGTGACTGCGCCGGCCGGCTTGGGCTCGGTGAAGCCTTGTGCCGCCACCGCCACCCGGCGGGCCTGCGCGGCGGTCAACCTGGTCATAACCGTTGGTAGCTGTGAAACCGGTATCGCAGCCCAGAGCGGCTCACCAGCCACTCCCCCGTCTCGCCCACCCAGGCCTGGTCGAGCGCCGGGGCCAGCGCGTCATCGTCGTCGAGCGGCAGATCGACATCGACCTCGGTGACTTCGCACCGGGTGGCGTACGGCAGCGCCAGCAGGTAGACCTGCGCCCCGCCGATCACCCAGGTTTGCGGCTCCGTCAGCGATTCCTCGAGTGACCCGACCACGAGAGCTCCGTCAGCCATGAAGTCAGTCTGCCTGGACAGTACGACATTTCGGCGGCCGGGCAACGGCCGAACCGCGGCCGGCAAAGAATCCCAAGTGCGCCGGCCCATCACGACGGTGTGCCCCATGGTCACCTGTTTGAAGCGGGCCAGGTCCTCGGGCACGCGCCACGGGATGTCTCCGCCCCGGCCGATGACACCCGACGTCGACTGAGCCCACACCAGGCCGACGTCAATCATCCGCGCCACTCCTCGATCCCGGCTATACCCGCATCATCGTCGCCGGCGGGCCTCATACAGCGACGGGGGCTTTGATCGCCGGATGCGGATCGTAGTTCTTCACCACGACATCGTCGTAGCTGTAGTCGAAGATCGAATCCCTTTGGTTTAGAACGAGTTCCGGGTACGGACGCGGGTCGCGACTCAGCTGTACCCGCACCTGCTCAATGTGGTTGTCGTAGATGTGGCAGTCGCCGCCGGTCCAGACGAACTCACCGACCGCGAGGCCAGCCTGAGCCGCCATCATGTGGGTGAGCAGCGCATAGCTGGCGATGTTGAAAGGTACGCCGAGAAACAGGTCGGCGCTGCGCTGGTAGAGCTGGCAACTCAACCGACCATCGGCCACGTAAAACTGAAAGAACGCGTGACACGGCGGGAGCGCCATTTGCGGGATCTCGCCGACGTTCCAGGCCGACACGATGATGCGCCGGGAATTCGGATCGGTGCGCAGCAGATCCAGCGCGGCGCCGATCTGGTCGATGTGTTCGCCTGAAGGGGTCGGCCAGGATCTCCACTGCACACCGTAAATCGGCCCGAGATCTCCTGTCTCGCTGGCCCACTCGTCCCAGATGGTGACTCCATGCTCGTGCAACCAGGCGACGTTGGAATCGCCACGCAGGAACCACAGCAGCTCGTAGACGACGGATTTGAAGTGCACCTTCTTCGTGGTCAGCAGCGGGAACCCGGCCGAGAGGTCGTAGCGCAGTTGCTGTCCGAACAGGCTGCGGGTTCCGGTGCCGGTACGGTCCGATTTCGCCGCGCCCGTCTCGAGCACCAGGCGCAGCAGGTCCTCGTAGGGCTTCGCAATCGGCACGCGGCCCAGCTTAGCGGCGATCGCCAGCGCGGCGCGAAGCCGGGCGCGGCGGGTCGACGCCAATGTTCCCGCAGCGATTGCAAGGAGTACAACGGAGGCCATGCCGAATATCACCGACACCGTCACCACTTCCGATGGCCCATGTTCCGTCCATCTGGTCACCCCGGAAGGGGACGGCCCCTGGCCCGGCGTGGTCATGTTCCCCGACGCCGGCGGCGTCCGCGACACCTTCGAGCAGATGGCGGCCAAGCTGGCCGGATACGGCTACGCGGTGCTGCTGCCGGACGTCTACTACCGCGCCGGCGACTGGGCCCCGTTCGACATGGCCAACGTGTTCGGCGACGCGCAGGAGCGCAATCGGCTGATGTCGATGATCGGCAGCCTGACGCCGGACAAGACCACCGCCGACACAACGGCGTTCTTCGACTACCTGGCCACTCGCCCCGAGGTGGCCGGGGAGCGCTTCGCTGTGTGCGGCTACTGCATGGGTGGACGAATCTCGCTGATGATGGCCGGACGTCTCCCCGGTCGCATCGCCGCTGCGGCGTCCTTCCACGGCGGCGGCCTGGTCACCGACGCCGCCGACAGCCCACACCTGCTCGCCGACCGGATGACCGCCACGGTGTACATCGGCGGTGCCGAGAACGACCCGTCCTTCACGAGCGAGCACGCCGAGCAACTGCACAAAGCCCTGACGGCCGCCGGTGTGCAGCACACCATCGAGTGGTATCAAGCGGCCCACGGATTCGCTGTCCCGGACAACGAGCCTTACGACGAAGCCGCCGCCGAGCGGCATTGGACGGCGATGACGGACACTTTCGGTTCGGCATTGGCGCGTTGAGTTAACGACGCGGGTCCCACTGAGCGCAACCCAGGAAATTTTGCTGGCGGTTGGTCATACTGATTCGGCTTCAGGGATTTCCGATGCTTGGGTTTGGGGGCTGTGATGTCGTATGTCATCGCGTCGACGGACATGTTGTCTGTGGCCGCAGCGCACATGGCGGGTATTGGCTCGTCCCTTAGTGCGGCTACCGCGGCAGCGGCACCGTCAACCACGGCGGTGATCGCCGCCGCCGAAGACGAGGTGTCGGCGGCCATCGCGGCGCTGTTTTCCAGCCATGCCCAGGAGTATCAGGCGCTCAGCGCCCGAGCTGCGGCGTTTCATTCGGAGTTCATACGGACCTTGACAGGTGCGGGGGGCCGCTATGGGGCCGCGGAGGCCACCAATGCCTCGGCTTTCCAGACCGTGGAGCACGGTGCGCTGGCTGCGGTCAATGCGCCCGCCCAGTCGTTATTGGGGCGTCCGTTGATCGGCAACGGCACCAACGGCGCGGCGGGTACCGGCCACGCAGGTGGGGCGGGCGGGATTCTGTTCGGTAATGGCGGTACCGGCGGGTCGGGGGCGCCCGGGAAAGCCGGTGGTGCCGGCGGGGCCGCCGGGTTGTTCGGCAATGGCGGGGCCGGCGGGGCTGGTGGGGCCGGCGTTGCCGGCACGGTCGGCGCGTCGACCAGCACTGCGGCCGGCAACGGCGGCACGGGTGGTGCGGGCGGGGCCGGCGGTAGTGGCGGCTTGATCTTCGGCAGCGGCGGTGCCGGCGGGCACGGCGGTGTCGGTGGGATCGGGGGCACGGGCGCTGCCGGTGCTGACGGCACACCCGGGATGTTCGGCACCAACGACGGCACCGGGGGCGACGGCGTTAACGGTGGAGATGCCGGCGCGGGTGGCACCGGCGGCAAGGGCGGTCACGGTGGCGCCGCCGGATTGTTAGGGCAGGCGGGCGCCAACGGTCATGGCGGAAACGGCGGTGTCGGTGGCACCGCCGGGGCCGGGGGCACGGGCGGGCCGGGCGCGACCGGTACGTCGGACAATCCCAACGGCGGCAACGGCGGCAACGGTGGTAGCCCGGGCGCGTATGGCGCCGGGGGCACGGGCGGCGCGGCCGGTGGCGCCGGTGCGGGCGCAGGCAGCACCGGATTGACCGGTGCCACGGCCACCACCGGCGGTGGCGGCGGCGCGGGCGGGGCCGGCTATAACGCCACCGACCAGGGTTCCACCGGTGGCAACGGCGGTAACGGCGGCAACAGCGGCGTGGACGGCAATGGTGGCGCGGGCGGCCAGGGCGGCACGGGCGGCACGGGCGGCAGCGGCGGGGCCGGCGGCACTGCATCTAATGACGGAGTCACCAACTTCACCGGTGGCGTCGGCGGTGCCGGCGGCGCAGCGACCAACGGCAGCGGGGGGAACGGCGGGGCCGGCGGGGCGGCGACCAACTACGGAGGCGGAACCATCGCAGGCGGGACCGGTGGCGCCGGCGGCGCCGGCGCAACCGGCGGCACGGGCGGGGCCGGCGGGGCGGCGACCAACTACGGAGTCGGAAACGCCACCGGCGGCACCGGCGGGGCCGGCGGCACCAGCCCCACAGGCGCCGGCGGCGACGGCGGTAGCGGCGGTGACGCGATAAACAGCGGATTGGGCAGCGCGACTGGCGGCGACGGCGGAGCGGGCGCCGCGGGCCTCACCGGGGGGGTCGGCGGGCGGGGCGGCGACGCGTCCGCCGCCGGCGCGATTCCAAACTTCCCCTCGACCGCCACGGGCGGGGACGGCGGCAAGGGCGGCGACAGCTCGTTGGCAACGGCGAAAGGTGGCAATGGTGGCGACGGCGGGAACGCCGGCGCAGCCGTCCCGGCAAATGCCACAGCCGGTGACGGCGGGGGCGGTGGGTCCGGCCTCGCCGGCACGGGTTCAAACGGCAGCCCCGGTATGATTACCTAGCAAGCCGCCTAGCTTGGCGGCAGCTCAACCAACTCGGCCAACCGGGTGCGATGCCGGTAGGCGGTGCCGAGCGCCAACTGGTCGCTCTTGGCCCGCTTGAGATAAAGGTGCGCCGGATACTCCCAGGTCATTCCGATGCCGCCGTGTAGCTGCACGCACTCCTCAGCGGCGTGCACGGCGACATCGCTGCAGTAGGCCTGCGCGATCGCCGCCGCGGTGCCCGCGTCTTCATCGCCCCGGGCGCACGCGTCCGCGGCGTAGCGGGCCGCCGCGGTGGCCGAGCCGACCTCCAACCACAGATCGGCCAGCCGATGCTTGATCGCCTGGTAGGAGCCGATCGCGCGGCCGAACTGCTTGCGCTGCTTGACGTAAGCCAGCGCGGTGTCGAAACACCATTGCGCCACACCGAGCTGTTCGGAAGCCAGCAGCGCCGCGCCGGTCTCAAGTGCTACCCGAAAAGCAGCCCCAGCCGGCCCGACTCGGGACGACGCGACCCCCGAGAAACGCAGATCGGCAAGGGGTCTCGTCATATCGAACACCAGCACCGGCGACACCTCGAGACCAGCGGCGCCCCGGGAGACGGTGTGCAGTTCGAGTCCGTGCAGGCCAGTCACTGGTATCACCAGCACGTCGGCCTCGGCCGCGCCCGCGGCGCTGGTGACCAGTCCAGTCAGGCCGTCGGCGCCGATGTCGACCCCGACCACGGGATCGCCCGGCGCGGTGGACAGTGGCACCGCCAGCGCCGCCGTTATCGCACCCTGAGCGAGCTGCGACACGGTCTCGGTGTCGCCGGCGTGCAACAGCGCGACCGTGGCCAGCACCGCGCTGGACAAGAAGGGCACCGGTGCGACGGCCCGACCGATCTCCTCCATGACGACCGCGGCCTCGCGCGCGCTCGCACCGGCCCCGCCGAGGGACTCGGGAACCAGCAGCCCGGCCACTCCCAGCTCCGCGGCCAGGGTGCGCCAGAGTTCCGAGAACTGTTGTGGCGGCGAGTCATAACACCGCGCCACCAACTCCGGTGGGCAGCGGTCGGCGAACAGGTTGCGGACGCTGTCGCGCAACGCGTCCTCGGTGTCGGAGTACAGCAAGTCGCCGACGCTCATCGGGGAAGGTCCTTCCAGGCGGCTTCCTTGTCGACGCGGTGTTCGCCGGGCAGGCCAAGAATCCGCTCGGAGATGGTGTTGCGCAGGACCTCCGAGGTGCCACCCTCGATCGAGTTCCCGCGTGCCCTCAGGTAGCGGTATCCGGGCTCACGACCGACCAGGTCGACTGTTTCGGTTCTGCGCATGGTCCAGTCGTCGTAGCGCAGTCCGGATTCGGCATGCAGCTCGATTTCAAACCCCGAAATCGCCTGAGCCAGGCGGGCGAACGTGATCTTCATCCCTGCCCCTTCCGGTCCGGGTTGACCGGCAGCGTTCTGCTGTCGCAGGCGTTCACCGGTGAGCCGAAGGACCTCGGTCTCGACCCACAGCCGCATCAGCTCGTCGTGCATAGCGGGGTTACGCAGCGCCGGCTGCTTCCGCCAGGCTTCGGTGACCTTGCCGATATGGCCGTCCTCCCGCGGGGTCCCAGAGCGGGAGCCGATCGCAATCCGCTCGTTGTTGAGCGTTGTGGTCGCCACCCGCCAGCCGCCACCCTCGGGGCCCAGCCGATTGGCATCGGGCACCCGGACGTCGCTGAGGAAGACCTCGTTGAACTCCGCCTCGCCGGTGATCTGGCGCAGTGGCCGCACCTCCACGCCAGGTTGGGTCATGTCGCACAGGAAGTAAGTCAGGCCAGCGTGTTTGGGCACTGACGGGTCGGTACGCGCGACGAGAATGGCCATCTGCGCGTTTTGCGCCTGCGATGTCCAGACCTTCTGCCCGTTGACGACCCATTGGTCGCCGTTGCGAACGGCGCGGGTGGCCGCCGCTGCCAGGTCTGATCCGGCGCCGGGCTCGCTGAATAGTTGGCAGTAGATCTGGTCGCCAATGAACAACGGACGCAGGAATGTCCGCTTCTGTTCATCGGTCCCGAACGCCGCGATCGTCGGCGCGGCCATCCCCATGCCGATGTAGTTCTTCGGGGTGCCGCCAACCGGGGCGCCGGCGGCGGCCAGCTTGGCGTCGACCTGCTCCTGCGCGGTCCGCGGTAGGTCCAACCCACCGAATCCGACCGGCAAGTACACCCAGGCCAGCCCGGCGTCGTACCGGGCGCCCAGAAAGTCGCGCGCCGGGGTGACGGCTGGGTCGTGTTCGTCGAGGAGCGCGTGAATACGTGCGTCAAGGTCTGTTGCAAACCCTTCAGCGCCCATCACTATCCCCGGAAACCCTTGGCGTCGCCGAGCAGCAGGCCGCCATCGATGACCATCGTCTCGCCGGTAATCCAGCTCGCCGCATCGGAAACCAGGAAGGCGACCGCACTTGCCACATCAACCGGTTCACCGATTCGTCCAAGCGCTATCGACGATGCCAGCGGATCCTCGTTGTCCTTCCACAGCGCCTCGGCGAGCTTGGTTCGGACGACGCCCGGGGAGATCGCATTGACCCTGATCTTCGGTGAAAGTTCCAGCGCCAGTTGCTTCGTGACATGGATCAACGCGGCTTTGGTGGCGTTGTACATACCCATCGCGGGCGATTGATGCATACCACCGATAGAAGCGGTGTTGACCACCGAGCCGCCGTGCTCGCCCATCCACGCCTTGACCACAAGCGACGTCCACAGCAGCGGCGCCCACAGGTTCACGTCGAAGATCTTGCTGAACCGGGCGTGGTCCTGGTCGATCAGCGGCCCGAACGCGGGGTTCGTTCCGGCATTGTTGATCAGGATGTCCACGCTCCCGAAACGCTCGAGGGTGAGGTCAACGCACGCCCGCGCGGCATCCTCGTCGACCGCGTGCGCCGCGACGCCGAGCGCCCGGTCACCGACTTGCGCTGCGGCCTCCTCGGCGGCCTCCCTCTTGCGGGCGGTGAGCACGACGTTGGCGCCGGCTTCGGCCAGCTTCTGCCCGATCGCCAGGCCGATACCCCTTGAGGCGCCGGTGACTATCGCGGTGCGGCCGGTCAGGTCTAGCGACATCTGAGCCATCGTTGGCCACCGATCCTTTGTGCGATGTTTTGAACACGTGTGTAGGGGTATGCGACTGGAATGTTAGCGAAATTTAACCTCATGAAACCACTGGTAGTGGCAGGGGCCGTCGCTGCAGCGATTGCGGCCGCGCCGCTGGCCTCTGCCGACACTTTTGCCGCTGGACCAGCAATGACCGGTTCGGCGACGACTCACGTCGTCTTCAAGGACGACCCGGGCGGCGCCGGCTGCGACGCCAACGGCAACTGCGGTTCGGGCGGCCAGAACGGCGGCCCTGGTGGCGGTCCCGGCGGGCAAGGCTGTATTCCCGGCGTCGGTTGCGGCTCCGGAGGCCAGTTCGCCGGCCCCGGCGGCGTGCCGGGTGGCACGGGCTGTTTGCCGGGCGTGGGCTGCGGCTCCGGTCACGGATAGTCTGAGCGGCGGCGTCATCGGCCCGGCAGTCTGGACACCCAGACCCGGGTGTCCGCCGGGTCGATGACATCGTCCAGCTCGAACGTAGTGGCGGACCGTAGCGCTTTTCCGTGCTGGTAGGCCGCGGCCACAAGCCGCTCGAACAACTCTTGGCGTTCGATCGGATCTGCGGCAGCGGCGAGTTCCTTGCTGAAGCCAAGCCGCACAGCACCTTCTAGACCCATGCCGCCGATCTCTCCGGTAGGCCAGGCGACGGTGAACTGCGGCGCGCGAAATGAGCCGGCCGCCATAGCCATTGCGCCCAGTCCGTAGCCCTTGCGCAGGATGATCATTCCGAGCGGAACCGTCAGTCGGGCGCCGACTATGAACAGGCGGCCGAAACGCCGCACTGCGGCGTCTTTTTCGGCTTCCGGTCCGACCATGAATCCTGGTGTGTCACACAGTGAGATGAGCGGCAGGCCAAACGATTCGCAGAGGGTGAGGAAGTCGGCCAGCTTGTCCGCGGCTTCGGCGTCGATGGCACCGCCCAGGTGATGACTGCTGTTGGCAATCAGCCCATACGCCACGCCCTCGACCCGGACGAGCGCGGTGACCACCCCAACGCCGTAGTCAGGCCGCAACTCCAGGACTGACCCGGCATCGACGATCGACTCGATCGCCCGGCGCACGTCGTAGGCGCGTAGCCGGTTCTGCGGGACCACATGTCGAACCAGCCGCGGATCGGGCGCTGTCCAATCGTCTAGCCTGCCCTGGAAATACGACAGGTACTGCTTGGCCAGAGCCACGGCGTGGGCCTCGTCGCGAGCAACCAGGTCCACCACACCGTTGTGCCGCTGGACCTCGATCGGCCCGATCGCCTCAGGCGGATATACCCCGAGCCCCCCGCCCTCGATCATCGCCGGCCCGCCCATCCCGATGTTGGCCTCGGGTGTGGCGATGATGACGTCACACACCCCGGCCAGCGCGGCGTTGCCAGCGAAACAACGGCCGGAGACAATCGACACCAACGGCACCCGACCGGACAAACCGGCCAGCACCCGAAACGTCGAAAGGTCCAGTCCCGCCATCCCGCCGACATCGGTGTCGCCAGGGCGGCCACCACCCCCCTCGGCGAATAAGACCACTGGCAGCCGCTTTCGGACCGCAAGATCAAAGACGCGATCAGTTTTGACATGGTTTCGCATACCCTGCGTCCCGGCCAGCACGGTGTAGTCGTAGGACACCACGACCGCCTCGGCGGACGTCCGACCGAAGCGGTCGGCCCCAATGGTCGCCAGGCCGCACACCAGGCCATCGGCCGGGGTGTTGGCGATCAGATCCTCTTCCGATCGCCGGCTGCGTTGCGCGGCGATCGCCAGCGCGCCGTATTCGACGAAGCTGCCCGCGTCGACCAGATCAGCGATGTTCTCCCGAGCAGTGCGGCGACCCTGCTTGTGCCGCTTGGCGACAGCGGCCTGACGGCCCTCGTCGAGGGTGAGCAGATGCCGGTGCCGGACCTCATCAAGGTCAGCACGCGATCGGTCGAGATCGACTGCAGCGGAGACGGATTCGCCGGCGGCACCGGCACCGGTCCGGATGAAAACCAGCAAAGGGTCCCCGGTTCCGACGACCTGGCCGGGCGCCACCAGGCTCCGGACGATCCGCAACGCATCCGGCGCGACGAGCACGTGCTGCATCTTCATCGCCTCGAGCACGACCAGTTGATCACCGGGACCGCACTCAGCGCCGTCGGCCATCACCTCCACCACGGTGCCGGCCAGCTGCGCGCGTAGCGCTTCCTCGCCCGGGTAGAGCTCGACCGCCACCACCCGGGCCTCGCGCTGATGAGATAGCGCAGCGGCGGCCAACGCGGGAATCTTGGCATCGACGAGACCGGTGGTCATGGCGCCGGACTCAAGATCTGACTGGATATCACTGTCGGATAGCAGTTCTCGCAAGAATTCGATATTCGTGCGAACGCCGTCAATGCTGAACTCAGCCAGCGCGGTCTGCATCTTGCGCACCGCCGCCGGCAAAGAAACTCCGCGCACATGCGTGATGACCTTGGCCAGCAGCGAGTCGTAGCGAGGGCTGAGGACCAGCCCCGACCGGCCGTAGGTGTCGACGCGTACGCCCGGTCCCGTCGGCGGCGAGAATGCCGTGAGGGTGCCGGCCGTCGCCGCAACGGTCCCGTCGGCGGCGAAAGTCTCCGCGTTGACCCGGGCCTGAATCGCGATACCCCGCCGTGCGGCGAGTTCGCCGATGACCTCCTCACCGTCAGAAGCAATTCCGGCCGGTAGTCCCAGCTCGTAGTGGGACGCGCCGCCTGCGATGGCCAATTGCACGGCCACCAGGTCCACCCCGGCGGTCTCCTCGGTGATCGTGTGTTCTACCTGGATGCGCGGGTTCACCTCGAGGAAGACAAACGCCTCGCCGGTGACCAGAAATTCGACGGTGGCCAGCCCGCGCAGCCCGACCCTGGCGCAGAGCCGGACCGCGGCCAGGTGCAGATCTCGGCGCAGCTAATCCGAAATCCCTTGAGCGGGAGCGATTTCAATGAGTTTTTGATAACGCCGCTGGATGCTGCAGTCGCGGTCGCCCAAAGCGAGCGCATGCGTTTGGTGTCGGGCCGGAGCCGCGACGACCTGCACCTCAATATGACGGGCGGCGTGCAAAGCCGCCTCAGCGAACACCGCGGAATCACCGAAGCCCAGCTGCGCCTCCGCTGCGCACTTGCGGTAGGCAGCATCGATCTCGTCGGCGTTGACCACCATGCGCATTCCACGGCCGCCACCGCCCGCGAGCGCTTTGATCATGACGGGACCGTTGTGCGCGGCAAAAAATGCGCGGACGTCCTCGACACTGCTCGGCCCCTCAGTCGCAGGCAACGCCGGCAATCCCGCGGCAATCGCGGCGGCACGGGCCAAGGACTTATTGCCGACCAGCTCGAGCACATCGGCGTCGGGCCCAACGAAGGTGTAGCCAGCGGCCGCGCAGGCGCGGGCGAACTCGCCGTTTTCGCTGAGAAATCCGTAGCCCGGATGGATCATCTCCGCACCGCACTTCTTGGCCGCGGCCAGCATCCCAGCATGATCGAGGTAGGCCTGCGGACCGCTACCCGGAAGGGCGATCGCTTCGTCGGCCGCATGCACGTGCGGGCTGTCCGCGTCGTCCTCGGCGTAGACCGCCACCGTTCGGATACCGAGTTCGGTTGCGGTCCGGATGATTCGAAGCGCGATCTCGCCACGGTTCGCGACCAGCAGGGTCGCGCTCATCGGAGCGCGTCGCCCAACTGGACCTGCTCACGAAGCTTGCCCTTGAGCAGTTTGCCGCCGGCGTTGCGTGGCAGCGCGCTGTGTACCACCGTGACGGACTGCGGAATCTCGAAGCCGGCAAGCTGCCCGCGGCAGTGGTCGAGCAAGTCGAGCAGCGTGGCCGGAAGTTCGTCGTAGCGCGGGATGCTCTTGGCGTCGCGGGACACGCCGATGGCCGGGAAGGGGTCGTGGTCCCGCGGAATATCGGTCACTTCGGTCATGCCCCGCTCCTTCCCGTCCCCCGATCAGCGCGCCATGAGGTACCCACAGACCGTAGGACTTCCCGACACCTGGTCCGGACCCGGGTAGCAGCGGCCGGTCAGGTCAGGTCAGGTCAGGTCAGGTCAGGTCAGGTCAATGAGAATTTGACGTAGCTGTCGACGTTAGATGCGTGCAAGATCCAGCGCCACCACGCCGGAAGCAGTGGTTCAGCGGTGGCCGCGTCGATAACCTCGGGCCGCACAAGGTTGTAAGTGCGCCCTTTGTCGGTGACCGTCGCGGATCCGGCGGCAAGCACGTTGCGTAGCCAGTCGACGCCGGAGCCGTACGGCAGCCCCACCAAGATTCCGTCGCCGGCCCTGATCGCGACGACCGGGGTCCGGTACCGCTTTCCCGATTTGCGGCCGGTGTGCTCGATGACCGCCGCATACCAATAGCGACGGCCCGCCATGGCCATCTCAGCGGGGTTGATCACGCGCTTGTTGAAGCTTCGGATCGAGTCTCGAACGCGCGGGTTTTTGTAAGTAGGCATGTGTAGCGAGCCTGCTCTATCACCACGCGTTCGGCCAGGGACCTTGGTCCCCGGTCCCGACTGTCCGATGCCTTATCGTGATGGCGGTGACTACCGACGACTCCGCAGTGACGCCCGAGGCGTTCTTCACTGTCGACGGCGATTCCTATTTGCCGGGCGCGATGACGCGCGGACCGTGGGGCGCGGCCATGGGCGGCCAGGTCGTCGGCGGCCTGTTGGGTTGGGGCATAGAGCGATCCGGAATCGACGCCGACTTCAGCCCGCCCGCCTGACGGTCGACCTGTTGCGTCCAGTGCTGCTCGAGCCGGTACAGATTCAGACCGCAGTGCAGCGCGAAGGCCGGCGCATCAAGCTTGTCGACGGCACGCTAGTCCAGAGCGGGAAGACCGTCGCGCGGGCCAGCGCACTGTTCCTGCGACGCGGCGAGCAACCCGACGGGGAGGTGTGGTCCGGGCCGCGTGGAGATGCCGCCGCTGCCGACGGTTTCGGACGGCTTCCCGGCGGACATGCCGTTTCTCATCTGGGGATATGGGGCCACCCTGGACGGCAGTCCCGGCATCGCCGCGGGCGAGTGGGAGCAATCGCACTCCCGCAAGTTCGCGTGGACGCGGCTGTTCCGCCCGATGGTGAACGGCCACCCGCTGACGCCCGTTCACGCGCCTGGCATTCGTCGGCGACGTCACGAGTTCGCTAACCCATTGGGGCACTGGCGGATTGCGCTACATCAACGCCGACTACACCGTCACCGCGAGCCGGCTGCCCGACGGCGAATTCGTCGGGCTCGCGGCTCAGAGCCACTACGGCACGGCCGGTGTGGCCACCGGCAGCGCGACCCTTTTCGACAGGCACGGACCGATCGGCACGAGCTCGGCGTTGGCCCTGGCCCAACCCGCTGAGGCGTTCCAGCCGGTCTTTGACTAGCCGCCTCAATCCATCAATTGAGCAGCCACGGTCGCGCCGAGCTCCCAGCACGATTGCAGGTCGTCCTTGCTCGGCTTGCCCGACACCAGCACGTACTCAGCGGCTTTCACCCAGCCCAGGCCGGTCGTGATGGCGTGACGCCCCGTTCGGCGCCCTCAGTGCCCTGGTTGCCGTGCATGTACAGGCCGTACGGTCGGCCCCGGGTCGAGTCCAGGCAGGGGTAATAGCAAACGTCGAAGGCGTGCTTGAGAGCGCCGCTCATGTAGCCCAGGTTGGCCGGGCTGCCCAGCAGATAGCCGTCGGCCTCCAGCATCTCGACCGGCAGAGAGGGTCAGCGCCGGTCGGCGGACGACCTGCACGCCCTCGATGTCGGGGTCGGTGGCACCGGCCACGACGGCCTCGAACATCTCCTGCGTGTGCGGAGAAGGCGTGTGGTGGACGATCAGCAGCGTCTTAGTCATGCGCGCCCCCGCGGCGCCCGTGCAGCTCCAGGGCGGTCTTCATGGCTTCCCGCGCGCGGCGGCGATCCCCCGCATAATCGTAGGCCCGGGCCAACCGGTACCAGCGCCGCCAGTCATCCGGGTTGCCTTCCACCTCGCTACGTACTGTCGCGAACAGCGCATCGGCAGCGTCGCGTTGAACGCGGCCCGACGGCCGCCGCGGAAGCGCGCCGGCGTCCAGCTCCATGCCGTCTTCGGCGATTAGACGCGCCAGCTTCTGGTGAGCGAATCCTGCTCGCAGGGTGGCGATCATTGCCCACAATCCGATGACCGGCATGATCAGCAGCGCCAGCCCCAGGCCCACGGCGGCGGCCCGGCCCGAGCCGACCATCGCCACAGCCAATCGACCCAGCAGAACGACATATGCCAGCATTGCCACGCACATGAAGGCGATGAGCACCTGGATGCGCAGGGTACGGACAGTGTCGTTCACTGCAGGTCGAGCAGGGGCTCAAGGCCCACGATGAGGCCGGGGCGTTCCTGGATGCGGCGCACCGCCAACAGCACACCGGGCACGAACGACGTGCGATCCAGGCTGTCGTGGCGGATGGTCAGCGTCTCCCCTTCGGTTCCGAACAGAATCTCCTGGTGGGCGACGAGGCCGGCCAGCCGTACCGAATGCACCCGAATGCCATCGACGTCGGCGCCGCGAGCACCGGGCAGGCTCGTGCTGGTGGCATCGGGGTTGGGTGGCAGGCCTTTTCGGGCTTCGGCGATCAGCTTGGCGGTGCGCGCGGCAGTACCCGACGGGGCGTCAGCCTTGTGCGGATGGTGGAGCTCGATGACCTCCACCGAGTCGAAGAAGGGCGCGGCCTGCTTCGCGAAGTGCATGGACAGCACCGCTCCGATCGCAAAGTTCGGCGCGATCAGCACTGATGTTTTGGGACTGCCGGCCAGCCAGGACTCCACCTGCTCAAAGCGTTCGGCGGTGAAGCCGGTGGTGCCGACGACGGCGTGAATTCCGTTCCCGATGAGGAACTCCAGGTTGCCCATCACCACGTCTGGGTGGGTGAAGTCGATGACGACCTCTGTGTTGCCCTCGGTCAGCAGGCTCAGCGCATCGCCGGCGTCCACTTCCGCGGACAGGGTCAGGTCCTCGGCGGCCTGCACAGCCCCCACCATCGTCGAACCAACTTTGCCTTTGGCTCCCAGCACGCCTACCCGCATGGCCTTCACCCTAGCCCGGTCCAGCGGACGAGCTTTGTCCATAGTTCGACATCTATCCACAATGCCTGGCTACAACGCAGCGGACCTACTGGACTTTTTTGATTGGCGGCAGGTACTCGCCGAGGGTCGTCGGGTCTTTGGCTTCCGCATCCGGGAGGTAGATGCGGTAGTTAAGGCGGAACAGCCCGCTGGGCGGCGAAGGCAACCAATTGCTCTCATGGCCCTGGGGCACCTGGTTCTGGACGTAGATGTCGAGGGAACTATCGGGATTCCGCGTCAGACCGGGGGTTCGGTCACCGATAGCGAATCGGTTGATCGAATTCTTCACAAGCTGAAAGTCGGACCCATACATGGTGATCGACCAGAATCCGTTCGGCAGTGTGGGCGGGATTTGTTCAGCAGCGAAGTGCAGCACATAGCGGTTTGCGCCGTCGAGAAGCGCCGCGTCACCGTCCTCATAGGTGCTGAAATACTCGGCCTCGTCGCGGTCGTGAACGAACAACCCTTCCAGCGCGCCGGCTGCCCGGTCGAAGTAGTCGACGCCATATGTACCGGGTCGCAGGTTGTTCCATCGGGTCGGGTACGGCGTGCCGCGATACTTCACCTTCCACTTCATGATCTGCGGTCCATCGGCAGCGGCGCGCACCAACCCGCGACGCATGGGTTCGCTGAGAACGGTGACGTCCATCGGCTTGCCGACGGTGATCCCACCACGGCTGAGCAACTCAACCGCCGCCTCGTTACCAGGTGCCGGCGGGTTTTCGACGAGCAGATCGGCCAGCGTCTGGAAGTAAGCCAGATCGCCGTCGTAGTGCGGTCGCGGGCCAAGAGTGGGTGCAGCGGCTTGGCCGTGCCGAGCGGGGTCTGCCCAGTTGCTCAACGAGGTGAGGCTGAACTTCTCTTGTAGAGCGTTGACGTCCGCCAGGTCGGCGGCGTTGCCGGGCACAACCCCGATACGGATCGCGAACATGATGCTGTCGGTGGGAACCCGGTGTTCGGTCACTCCGCGCGGCAGCGTGCCTTTCCAATTCGGCCCGACGAAGGCGTGATTGCCGCCCTTGCCGCCGGTTGCGCGGGTGCCGATGTAGAACAAGTTGTTGGTGTAGCTGTCGGCGACCTCGACCGACCAGTAGCGGTCGGGAATGTTTGGTGCGGTGAGAATGATCGGCTGGTCACGCAGTTCGAGCAGCGCACCGCTGTAGACGGTGTCGTTGTTGGGCGTATATGGCATGACATCATCAGCGGTGGCTAGCGTTTTCATGTGGCCGATCTGGTTGATCGGCGCAGCGGGTGCATACCGCTTCGCCTTCTCCAACGCAACTGGGTCCAGACGGAGGCTGCGTTCCCGCTCGAAGATCGTCAGCGGAAGACCGAATACATAATTTTGGACACCTACCGAATACGCCCAGTGCTCTTCGGATTGCGCGTCCACAGCGCGGGGATCGGATGTGTCAATTGGGCTGCTCATCGTGTTACTCCCGGTTGTCGCTGCGGCACCATGCTGAGCCTGATTCTTGCCGCAGCCCGTCAGCGCAGTGGCCACGAACCCCAGCCCGAGGCAGACCGCAACGAACCCGATGCGACACTGACGCCAGCGCCGCGAACCATTCGTCATCGGCGCACCCGACGACGGCTGACCCATCTTGCCTTCCTCCCGTACGTCGTTCGTGGACTTATCGAATTGCCTTTCCCAGATTCGCTGAAGGCGGAGGGCGCGGTTAGGGCCAAAGGCCCCTTACATCGAAAAACAACAGGCACTGATAAAGCAGCATGGTTTACGTCATGGACCCGTGATTCTCGACGCGTTCCGCCGTACCGACCACGGCACCATGGCTTTAGGCTTAAATGTTGTGGTGGCGCTACCAGTGGAGGTGCTCGGGTGAAGTCCGGCGACATCAGGATCCGTGCAGCCAAGCCGGCCGATTTCGCGACGGTCGCAGAAATGCACTATCCGGTGTGGCGAGAGTCCTGGGCCGGAATACTTGCGGACTACGTGATCGACATGATCGCCACGCCCAGACGCTGGGCCACGGAGACTTACCCGCGCGACCTGAGTCGCCGAGGGTGGGCGATGTGGATTGCCGAGTCCGGCCGCAAGACACTCGGCATGACCCTGTTCGGACCGGACTCGGCGAGACCCGATCACGTGCAAATCGACGCCCTGTACACAGCGGCGGAGGGCCAGGGCCTCGGCATCGGTCGGCGCCTCCTCAACAAAGCCGTGCGCTCGAATCCCTCAGGTGAAGCGATCTTGTGGTGCGCAGAAGAAAACCACAAGGGGCGCCAATTCTACGAGAAGAATGACTTCCAGCTCGATGGCCGTACGTTCATTTGGAAGCCGTTGCCGGGCGTGACGGTGCCGCACGTTGGATACCGGCGCGTCAATCCTCAATAACCACCCGGTCGCCGATCGCCCGCGAAACGCACAGCAGCATCTCGTCAGCGCCAACGGTAGTTCGGCCCCGGTGATCAACCTGTCCGGCAAGCACTTTCACCCTGCACGTGCCGCAGAACCCTTGCCGGTACGAGTACGCGGTGGTCGGGTCGGCCGAGTGGCCCAAATGCTGTTCGGCATGGTGACACCCCCCAAAATACTCAAGACTGCCGAATATCGATGCGCGCCAACAGCCGAATCATTGACGGGCTGACGCGGCGCAGCACGTAGCCGATCCTGGACTCAGCGGCGATCGGCAACACGGCCGGGCCGCTCTTGACCGCCTTGACGATCGCCTTTGCGGTGGCCTCCGGCGTGTAGTTGCGGCGCCGGTAGGCCGCGTCGGCCTTCTGCCGAGCACGTTCCTGCTGTTCGGCCGACAACCCCGCGTAGACGGTGCTTTTGGCGATATTGGTGTTGACGAAGCCCGGGCATACGGCCGTGACCGTGATGCCCTCGTCGGCCAGGTCGGCACGCAGCGACTCGCTGAATCCGAGCACAGCCGCCTTCGTAGTGCTGTATGCGACCATCGATTTGGACGGCAGATAGGCGGCCGCCGACGCGACGTTAATGATCGTGCCGCCCTCGCCGCGGTCTACCATCTGCGCGCCGAACGCCCTACTGGCGGAGATGACGCCCCGGACATTGACCCCGATGATGTCTTCCCAATTCGCCGAGGTGGTCTCCAGAAACCGGCCCGCCATTCCGATGCCCGCGTTATTGACCAGGATATCGACCACACCATGGTCACAAAGGACCTGTGCGGCAAGGTCATTCATCGCCTTTTCGTCACTGACGTCGGTTTGGTACACCGCAGCGTCGGCGCCCGCGCCGCGCACGGCATCGGCACTGGCGTTGGCCGCGGCGAGGTCGCGATCGACGATCACCACCTTGCGGGCGCCGCGACGGGCCAGCTCCATCGCGGTGGCCCGGCCGATGCCGGCGCCCGCGCCCGTCACCAGCGCGAGCTTGCCGTGCACCCCGCGCGGCCCGCTGCGCACCACCGTCGGACCCGCCTCGGGTTCGGTTGCGGCGCTGAGCTCGACCCACTCGGCGGTCAGCCGGGCGACGACGTCGGGACGCGATGTCACCACCCAGTGCCCCCCTTCGATCGTGATGACCCTGCCATCGTCAGGAATCGCGCCGGTGAACCGCTGCAGGGCCGGCGTCACGAACATGTCCCTGCGCGGGACCAGCACTTGGACCGCGACGTTGGTCTTCGGCAGCTGGCGGCCGGGCGACAGCATCGGTGCGGGCATGTTCTCGCGGTATAGGTTCAGCCCGTTCACGTAGTCACCGACTGACCGTGGCGTCGGCTGACGCCGGCTGCGGGTGCTCGACCGGCCGATGTGTTCAAGAGCTTCAACGAGTTTCACGCCGAGACCGGAACGAAAAATCGCCTCCGGCACGCGCGGCGACAAAAAGAAGCCGATGTAACCGGAGGCCACGAGTTGCCTCGCTACGTGGCCAAATGTCCGCGGCGTGCGCGCTGAGCGCAGGAACGCGCCGGCATATTGCAGGTGTGGTCCCGAGATCGAGGTGAACGATCCGACTTTGCCCGTCACCGATTCGTCAGTGACCGCCGCCCAGGCCTGAATCGAGCCCCAGTCGTGAGCAAGCAGATGAACGTTGGCCGGCTCGTTCAGGCCCAGGCTGTCGATCACCGCACCGATATCGGAGATCAACTGCGCGAAGGCATATCCGGATCGGCTGGCGGGACAGGATGATTCGCCCGCCCCGCGGACGTCGTAGGCCACGAAATTGTATCGGCCTCGATAGCGCTCGGCGAATACTGCAGCCACGCCGTCCCACACGTGGTGGTTATCGGGCCAACCGTGAATCGCCAGGACGGTCGGGCGCTGCGGATCGATCTCGGTGTAATGGTGAACGGCCAGAGTGACACCGTCGGACGCGGTGATGCCGGTTGTCGTCATCGGTCAACGAGCCGCCCGAGCCGCGGGTGACACGGCCAGGTAGTCGACTGCAAGTCCCAGCCCGCCTAGTTGCGACGGACGAAAACCCGGCCGGTAATAGTTGGCGATTACCCGGACGAATCGCAGCGGCCCGGGCACCAACCGCCGGCGGGCCGCTCTGAAATAGTTCCACCAGCGCGGCTTTGTTCCAGGCGGCAGGTGCGGATCCACCGAGTACAAGAATCGCACTCCGCGGATCCACAGCAGCAGCATGACCGGCGTGACAACCAGTTGGGCACGCACCTGCCGCCAATAGCCGGCCCGCAGATGCTTCATGGTGTCGAAGGCCACCGCCTTGTGCTCGACTTCCTCAGCCCCATGCCAGCGCAACATGTCCAGCATCATGGGGTCGGTGGGAGTGCGCCTGGGAATGCACAGCCTCTTGCCCGATGAAGCCCTGCACATCGAGCCGCAGCTGGTCGTCTCGGATCAGCGGCAACGTCTTCTTGAACACCTCGACGAAGAACTCTTCGCCCGCGGGCAACAGCAGGCGCAGGACGTTCAGGACGTGAGTTGCGTACGGCTCATTGGGCACGTAGTGAAACGGCAGCTCGGCCCAGTCGAACTCGACGTCACGCGCCTCGAGGAGCAGTCGCTCGTGGTCTGGAGATGCGTCATGCGGACCCGCCGCCTGGTCGTCAACAGTGAACTCCCCAATAACCACTGTGGCCCCCTACCCCGGCGCTTACACGCATTCGCAAGTATAGATAGCCCCATCCTGGAGGTGAAGACCCCGCTGGAACGGGCCTAGACGGGTGCCGCCCCACGCAGATGCTCGAAGATCAGCGACGTTTGGGTTCCCGCGACGTCGGCGTCGGCGTTGAGGTTCTCGACTACGAACGAACGCAGGTCCTCGGTATCGCGGGCGGCGACGTGCAGGATGAAATCGTCTGCGCCGGCCAGGAAATAGACGTCCATCACCTGCCTCCTGCGGCGAATCTGCTGAATGAAATCGCGGATCTTGCCACGGGCGTTGGACTGCAAGGTGACCGAGATCATGGCTTGCAGTGGTAGCCCGATCGCGACCGGGTCGATGTCGGTGTAAAAGCCGCGGATCACGCCAACCTCCATCAACCGCCGAACGCGGCCGTGACACGTCGACGGTGCGATCCCGACCGCGTCCGCCAGGGCGTTGTTGGTGATGCGTGCGTCACCATGAAGCAGGCTCAAGATTCCGCGATCCACATCATCAAGATCCGCAGGCCGAACATCCTTCGGCGAGTCATCAAGGCGATCCGGTAGTTCCGTCACTCTGTCGGCCATATGGGGATTCTATAGAATTATTATCAGTCTGATTGCATGCTGCCCGAATTTTCTTCACACTTGAGTCATGAAAGTTGGCATTCCGACCGAGACCAAGAACAACGAGTTCAGGGTAGCCATCACGCCGGCCGGGGTCGCCGAGCTGACGCATCGTGGCCACGAGGTGCTCATCCAGGTAGGTGCCGGAGAAGGCTCAGCAATAGGCGACGCGGATTTCAAGGCGGCGGGCGCTCAGATGATCAGCACCGCGGATCAAGTGTGGTCAGAGGCCGACCTGCTGCTCAAAGTCAAAGAACCAATGCCTGCGGAGTACGCAATGCTGCGACGCGGCCAGATCCTGTTCACCTACCTGCATTTAGCCGCTTCGCGTGCTTGCACCGAAGCATTATTGGCCTCCGGCACAACGTCGATCGCCTACGAGACCGTCCAAACCGCAGACGGCGCACTCCCGTTGCTTGCCCCGATGAGCGAGGTCGCCGGGCGACTTTCCGCTCAGGTGGGCGCCTATCACCTGATGCGGACCCACGGCGGACGCGGCGTCCTGATGGGCGGGGTGCCCGGTGTCGAACCCGCCGCGGTCGTGGTGATCGGAGGCGGCACCGCGGGCTACAACGCCGCCCGGGTGGCCGCCGGCATGGGCGCGGCGGTGACGGTTTTCGACATCAACATCGACAGACTGCGCGCGCTGGACGCGGAGTTCGGCATCGGCCTCCGTACTCGCTACTCGTCGGCCTACGAGCTCGAAGACGCCGTCAAACGTGCCGACCTGGTGATCGGCGCCGTACTGGTGCCGGGCGCCAAGGCCCCCACGCTGGTATCGAATTCGGTCGTCGCACACATGAAACCAGGCGCCGTGTTGGTTGACATCGCCATCGACCAGGGCGGTTGCTTCGAAGATTCGCGGCCGACCACGCACGATCAACCGACGTTAGCCGTACACGACACGCTGTTCTACTGCGTGGCCAACATGCCCAGCGCGGTGCCCAAGACGTCGACCTTCGCGTTGACCAATGCCACCATGCCGTATGTGCTCAAGCTGGCCGATCGGGGTTGGCACGCGGCATGCAAGTCTGACCCGGCTCTGGCGCGGGGTCTTTCCACCCATGATGGCGCGTTGTTGGCTGAGCACGTCGCCAATGACCTGGAACTGCCGTTCACCGAACCGGCGCCCATGCTGGCCTGATCGACGCCGATACCCAGCGAGGCTGTAGGTTCAGCGACGTGATTACCGGGGCCTTTATCGCCGAATCGGCTTCTGTGGTGGACAGCAAACTCAATGTGACGGGCGGCGTGCTGTCCAGGTTTGTGGTCGACGTTGACCGGGTGGCTGATTTGCTGCTCGTGGTGCTGACCCAAGCCGAGACAGACAATCCGGACCGTCTGGTCAATATCGAGATCCGGCCGCCCAGCGGCGACGAGCCGCAATACCTGGAGTTCGAGCTGCCCGACGCCGCCGCCGGTGGCGAAATCGGCTTTGCTTTCTTCAGGATCGAAGTCATCCTGCCCATTGACGGCCGTTGGGTAATCGTGGTGACTGGCGGCGCCGGAGTGGTATCACTTCCGCTGATGGTGAGCGGTGAACTACCGGAGTGAGATCAACTCGCTGCGTATCGAATTCGCCGCCCTCGGCTTCTGCGGCGCGCGATCAGCGCTAGTAATCAGCGGCGAGGCCGGCGACGATGTCGGCCGCCGGCCCGGTCTGCGCCGTCGCGAACGACGTTCCTGCCCAAAGGGTCATCCCGTTCGGGTCTTCGGAGTCGGCAGCCGCCTCCCGGATCGGCAAGGTCATCTGGTGCACCTCCGGATAACCCAGCGGAGCCACGTCATCGAGAATGCGGACGAACTCGTTCTCCAAACCGCGTGCATAGCGACCCGAGAACGCACGCGTGACGATGGTCTTGCCGAACAGCTGATTCTTCATCGCGGTGCGATGCGCGGGGTGGGTGCCGGCTTCGTCGCTGAGCAACAGCGCCGTGCCGATCTGCGCGGCGACCGCGCCCCTGTGCAGCACCGCGGAGACGTCCTCCGCGGTGCCCAGGCCCCCGGCCGCGATGATCGGGACATTGTGCGCCTTGCGGATCTTGGCGATCAGTTCGTGCAGCGATTCGGTGCCGGGATCCATATCCGGCGCAAACGTCCCGCGATGGCCGCCGGCATCCGGGCCCTGCACCACCAGGCTGTCGGCACCGGCGGCGACGGCCACGCCTGCCTCGTAAGCCGATGTCACCGTGACCATGACGAGCATTCCCAGCGCGCCAAGCCGAGCGATCACATCCGGTGACGGCACTCCGAAGGTGAACGACACCAGCTCTGGATGTACGTCCGCAACCACCTCGAGCTTGCGCTCCCAGTCGTCGTCGTCACCCGCCTCGGGGTGACCGACCTCGACCCGGTAGTGATCGGCGAACTCTTCGAGTTCGTAGTGGTAGTAGTCCAGCTGCACCCAGTCCGCGACGCTGGGTTGGGGCACAAGCAGGTTCACTCCGAGCGGGCCGGTGGTTGCGGCGCGCGCGGCAGCGATATCGTCGGCGAGCTGGTCCGCACTCAGGTGGCCCCCAGCGACGAAGCCGAGACCGCCCGCGTTGGACACCGCCGCCGCCAACGCCGGGCTACCCGGGCCGCCAGCCATCGGCGCGCCCACAATGGGCACGGCGATATCCCAAAACCCCAGTACCATCTCGGCCACTGACATCGGGCTAATTTACCATCGCCCGAAGTTGTTGGGGCAGCGATCGTTTGGAAGCATACGGACCGAGCACCGCGGCGCCGTAGCGCTTGGTCAGCAGCCGGCGGGCCACCGCGTTGACCTGCTCGACGGTGACCTCGTCGATTTTCTGCAAGGTGTGCTCGATGCTGGGATGCCTACCGTAATTCAGTTCGCTGCGACCGATCCGGCTCATCCGCGAGCTGGAATCCTCCAGGCCCAGGACAAGCCCGCCACGTAGCGAGCCCTTGGCGATACGACACTCGGCTTCGGTGATGCCGTCGCGTGCCACCGATTCGAGCACCTCGCTGGTAACGCGCATGACCTCGGCGAACCGTTCGGGCTGGCAGGCCGCGTACACCGACAGCGCGCCGCTGTCGGCGAAAGTGTCCACCGTGGAGTAGACCGAGTAGGCCAGCCCGCGCGACTCGCGAATCTCCTGGAAAAGCCGAGAGCTCAGGCCACCACCCAGGGCGGTGTGCAATACCGACAGCGCCCAGCGGTGCTCCCAGCCACGGCCGGGCGTACGCACCCCCAGCGACAGATGGGTCTGCTCGGCGTCCCGGTTGCCTAATGCCAGTCCGGGACTGCCGCTCACCCGTCCGACACCCTTGCGCGGCGCGATGGGCCGCCGCCCGCGGACCAGATGCGGCCCGAAGTGCGAACGCACCAATGTGACCACCTGGTCGTGATCGACATTGCCGGCCACCGCGACGACCATCCGTTCCGGCGTATAGCGGCGCACATGAAACGAGTGCAGTTGCGCCCGAGTCATCGCCGCCACCGATTTGGCGGAGCCGATCACCGGACGACCCACCGGGTGGTTACCGAACATCGCGGTCAGGAACATGTCTCCCAGCGCGTCCTCGGGGTCGTCGTCGCGCATGGCGATCTCCTCGAGGACGACGTCGCGTTCCAGTTCGACGTCCTCGACGGCGCATCGACCGTTGAGCACCACATCGGCGACCAGGTCGACGGCCAGTTCCAGATCGCTGTCCAGCACGTGCGCGTAGTAACAGGTGTGCTCTTTGGCGGTGAACGCGTTCAGTTCCCCACCGACGGCGTCCATCGCCTGCGCGATATCCACCGCGGTTCGGGTCGGCGTGGACTTGAACAGCAGGTGCTCTAGGAAGTGCGCCGCACCGGCCACCGTCGCGCCCTCATCGCGCGATCCGACGCCGACCCAGACGCCGATCGATGCCGAACGCACCGCAGGCAGGTACTCGGTAACCACCCGCAGGCCGCCCGGCAGGGTGGTGCGGCGCAGCGCCACCTGTTGTTCACATTTCGCCTCGGCGGACGACTTGCCCCGCCGAAGGGCACCCGCGCGACCGGGGCGCACCCCGGTCGCGGCCGGCTCAGGTACTGGCTGTCGCGGCATCGGCTGGAGCGTCCGCCTGAGGAGCCCCTGCATCGTCCGAATCGGCCGGGGCCGCGGCGGCCCCGTTTTCGTCCTCTGCCACCAGAACCAACGAGATCTTGCCCCGCTTGTCGATCTCGGCGATCTCCACCCGCAGCTTGTCGCCGACGTTGACCACGTCCTCGACCTTCGCGATTCGTTTGCCCCTGCCGAGCTTGGAGATGTGCACCAGGCCATCGCGCCCGGGCAGCAACGACACGAACGCTCCGAAATCGGTTGTCTTGACCACCGTTCCGAGGAACCGCTCGCCCGCGGTCGGCAGCTGCGGGTTGGCGATGGCGTTGATCATGTCGATCGCGGCCTGCGCCGACGGTCCGTCGGTCGCGCCGACGAATACCGTGCCGTCGTCCTCGATCGAGATCGAGGCGCCGGTCTGCTCGGTGATCGAGTTGATCATCTTGCCCTTGGGCCCGATGACCTCACCGATCTTGTCCACCGGAACCTTGATGGCGGTGACGCGCGGGGCGTACGGGCTCATCTCGTCGGGCTCGTCGATCGCCTCGGCCATCACTTCCAGGATGGTCAGGCGAGCGTCCTTGGCCTGCTGGAGCGCACCCGCGAGGACGTGAGACGGGATGCCGTCCAGCTTGGTGTCCAACTGCAGCGCGGTGACGAAGTCCTTGGTTCCCGCGCACTTGAAGTCCATGTCGCCGAACGCGTCTTCGGCGCCCAGGATGTCGGTCAGGGTGACGAAGCGGCGCTCTGTGCCCCCGCCCTCAACCTCGACGTCGTCCGAGACCAGGCCCATCGCAATGCCCGCCACCGGCGCCTTCAGCGGCACGCCGGCATTGAGCAGCGCCAGCGTGGAAGCGCACACCGACCCCATCGAGGTCGAACCGTTGGAGCTCAGCGCTTCGGATACCTGACGGATCGCGTACGGGAACTCCTCGACGCTGGGCAGCACCGGCATCAGGGCCCGCTCGGCCAGCGCGCCGTGTCCGATCTCACGCCGCTTGGGCGAGCCGACCCGACCGGTCTCACCGGTGGAGTACGGCGGGAAGTTGTAGTGGTGCATGTACCGCTTGGACTTTTCCGGCCCGAGCGAGTCGATCTGCTGAGCCATTTTGACCATGTCCAGCGTGGTCACACCCAGGATCTGGGTTTCGCCGCGCTCGAACAGCGCGCTGCCGTGTGCCCGCGGCACGATGGCGACCTCGGCCGACAGCGCGCGGATGTCGGTGATGCCACGGCCGTCGATGCGGAAGTGATCGGTGAGGATGCGCTGCCGAACGAGCTTCTTGGTCAGCGACCGATAGGCGGCGCTGATTTCTTTCTCCCGGCCTTCGTAGGTCTCGGCGAGCCGAGCAACGACCTCGGCCTTGAGCTCGTCGGTGCGCTGGTCGCGCTCGGCTTTTCCGCCGATGGTCAGCGCGGCCGCCAGTTCCTCGGTGGCCACCGAGGACACCGAGTAGTAGACGTCGTCCTGGTAATCGGGGAACACCGGGTACTCGGCGGTTTCCTTGCCGGCAGCATCGGCCAGCTCCTGCTGCGCTGTGCACAACGCGGCGATGAACGGCTTGGCGGCCTCAAGGCCCTCGGCCACAACGCTTTCGGTGGGCGCACCGGCACCACCGTCGATCAGATCGATGACATTGTCGGTGGCTTCGGCCTCGACCATCATGATCGCGACATCATCGCCGGCCTTGCGGCCGGCCACCACCATGTCGAACACCGCGCCTTCGAGCTGCTCAACGGTGGGGAACGCAACCCACCGGCCGTTAATCAGCGCGACACGCACGCCGCCGACCGGACCGGAGAACGGCAGCCCGGAAATCTGGGTCGACGCCGATGCGGCGTTGATGGCCAGCACGTCGTAAAGATCCTTGGGATCCAGGCTCAGGATCGTGACCACGACCTGGATCTCGTTACGCAGGCCCGAGACGAACGTCGGGCGCAGGGGCCGGTCGATGAGGCGGCAGGTCAGGATTGCGTCCGTGGAAGGCCTGCCCTCGCGCCGGAAGAACGATCCGGGGATGCGACCGGCCGCATACATCCGCTCCTCGACGTCGATCGTCAAAGGGAAGAAGTCGAAATGGTCTTTCGGGGTCTTGCTGGCGGTGGTCGCGCTCAGCAGCATGGTCTCGTCGTCGAGATATGCGACGACGGCGCCGGCGGCCTGTTGGGCCAGCCGGCCGGTCTCGAAACGGATGGTGCGGGTGCCGAAGCTCCCGTTGTCGATAGTGGCGGTCGACTCGAACACGCCCTCTTCAATTTCAGCTACAGACATAACGTCGTCCGTACGGCCTCTCTGGAGATATTCAGCTTTTTTGCGTGATCACGCGCGACGCGGGGAAGCCTCCCCGAGAGCTCGCAAGAGCTACTCGTAAGAGCTAAATGTCTGAATGCGGCTACGGCCGTCGATCGAAGCGGCCGACCTGCCCAAGATCCGGAAAGCTCGGCAGCCACTACCGAAGACCGCCCGATAAAGACTGGGGTGCTCCCTTGGACGTCCATAGTGACACGCTGGAACGGCACGCACGGATCTGCGCGAACCGCACCGTCTGCTCGGGCCGAACCGGCCCAGAACGTCCTCACTCTACACGGGCTAACTTGGCCAGCTCGCGGGAATCGACCTGACGGGTTGCCCGCGCTATTCAGGTCCTATTTACCGGCCCAATTCAGCGGCGCAGGCCCAACCGCTCGATCAGCGAGCGGTAGCGCTCGACATCGATCTGGGACACGTACTTGATCAGCCGGCGGCGGCGCCCTACCAGCAGCAACAGCCCACGCCGCGAGTGGTGGTCGTGCTTGTGCACCTTCAGGTGCTCGGTCAGGTCGGAGATCCGCTTGGTCAGCAGCGCGATCTGCGCCTCGGGGGATCCAGTGTCGGTGTCATGCAGGCCGTAAGAGCCCAGGATTTCTTTTTTCTGCTCGGCAGTCAGTGCCACGAAAATATCTCCATCAATTGGTCCGCGATCATGATTTTCAGAGCGCGGCCACCGCGAACCGCAGCACGCGCCGATGTCGCCGGGGAGTCTATCAGCCGGCCAGCGCAGCGCCCCAATCCCGCAAGCAGGGGTTAATCCGTGAGCAGGGTGCGCGCCCGGTCGGTGTCCTTGCCCATCGCGTCGATGAGCTCGCGCACCGAGTCGAACTTGAGCTGCCCCCGGATGCGCGCGACGAAGTCCAGCGCGACGTGCTGGCCGTACAGGTCGGCGGCGGTGTCGAGGACAAACGCCTCGACGGTGCGGGTACGTCCGGAGAAGGTGGGGTTGGTGCCCACCGACACCGCGGCCTGGTAACGCTCGCCGGGGATGACGGTGCCGGTCACCGGGCCGTGCCCGAGCACGGTGAACCAGGCGGCATAAACACCGTCGGCCGGGATCGCCGAGTACATCGGCGGCGCCACATTAGCGGTGGGAAAGCCCAGTTCAACGCCGCGCCCGTAGCCTCGGACGACGACGCCCTCAACCCGGTGCGGGCGGCCCAGCGCTTCGGTGGCCGCCATCACGTCACCGGCATCGACACAGGACCGGATATACGTGGACGAGAAGGTAACCGTCTCGTTGCTGTGGTGCTCGGACAACAGTGACATCGACTCCACCGCGAACCCGAACCGCTCCCCGGCGCGGCGCAGGGTGGCGACGTTGCCCGCCGCCTTCTTGCCGAAGGTGAAGTTCTCCCCCACCACCACCTCGATCACGTGCAGGTTTTCCACCAGCAGTTCGTGGACGTAGCGGTCCGGCGTGAGCTTCATGAAGTCGGTGGTGAACGGCATCACCAAGAACACGTCGACGCCCATCTCTTCGACCAGCTCTGCACGCCGGGTGAGTGTCGTGAGCTGCGCCGGATGACTGCCCGGGTAGACCACTTCCATCGGGTGCGGATCGAACGTCATCAGCACGGTCGGCACGTTTCGCGCCCGGCCCGATTTCACCGCGTGCGCGATCAGTTCGGCGTGTCCTCGATGAACACCATCGAACACCCCGATGGTCAGCACGCATCTGCCCCAGTCCGTGGGGATCTCGTCCTGTCCCCGCCACCGCTGCACGATCGCAAGCCTACGGCGAGAAGCGACACTTCGGGAGCGCAGGAACGGGATTGCCGGCCTGCCCGGGGGCCCGGGTCGGCGGGCAGCACGCCAGATTGGGTGCAGGTGCCTAGACTTTCTGGTTGTGAGGGCGGACGACGAGCGTGGCAGTCTTACCTCGGTTGCCCAGGACTATCTGAAGGTCATCTGGAACGCCCAGGAATGGGCCCCTGAGGGGGTTCCGCAAAAAGTCAGCACCAAGATGCTGGCGGACCGGATCGGGGTGTCCGCAAGCACGGCCTCGGAGTCCATTCGCAAACTCGCCGAGCAAGGCCTGGTCGACCACGAAAAGTACGGCGCGGTGACCTTGACCGAGGCCGGGCGGCGAGCGGCGCTGGCGATGGTGCGCCGGCACCGGCTGCTGGAGACCTTCCTCGTCAACCAACTCGGCTACAGCTGGGACGAGGTCCATGACGAGGCCGAAGTGCTCGAACACGCGGTTTCGGATCGCCTGGTGGCCCGCATCGACGCCAAGCTGGGTTTCCCGCGGCGCGACCCGCACGGTGACCCGATCCCCGCGTCCGACGGGCACGTGCAGCCACCGCAGGCGCGTCAGCTCTGGGCATGCGACGACGGGGACATCGGCACCGTGGCCCGCATCTCTGATTCGGATCCGGAGATGCTGCGCTATTTCGACACGGTCGGGATCAATCTGGATTCGCGGCTGCGCGTTGTCACGCGGCGTGAATTCGCCGGGATGGTGTCTGTGGCGATCGAATCCGGCGAGGGCGCCGAGTCCACCGTCGAACTGGGCAGTCCGGCGGCACTGGCGATCTGGGTGGTGGCCTGACCTTTCGCGCTCAGTCGGCCAAGAGCCCCTTGGCGATGTGGGTCACCTGGACCTCGTTGCTGCCGGCGTAGATCATCAGCGACTTCGCGTCCCGGGCCAGCTGCTCGACCCGGTACTCGGCCATGTAGCCATTGCCGCCGAACAGCTGCACGGCCTCCATCGCGACGTCGGTGGCGGCTTCCGAGGTGTACAGCTTGATCGCCGATGCCTCGGCAAGCGTCAGCGGCTTCCCCGACTTCTGCCGCTCGATGATCTGAAACACCATGTTCTGCACATTCATCCGAGCGACTTCCATCTTGGCAAGCTTGAGCTGGATCAGCTGAAACTGGCCGATGTTCTTACCCCACAGCGTGCGGGTCTTCGCGTAATCGACGCACAGGCCGTGGCATTCGTTGATGATGCCCAGGGCCATCATCGCGATGCCGACCCGTTCGGCGGAGAAGTTTGCGCGGGCGCTTTCGCGACCATCCCCATCGTCGTGTTGCTCATTCTCGCCGAGCAGGCGGTCCGGAGTCAGCCGCACGTTGTCGAAGAACAACTCGCCGGTCGGCGAGGACATCATGCCCATCTTCTTGAACGGCTTGCCCTGCGTCAGGCCCGGCATTCCCGCGTCGAGCACGAAGACGAGCACCGGGCGATTCCGCTTGTCTGCTTTCTTATCCGAGGAGGTGTCACCCTCATCGAGCTTCGCGTAAACCACCAGCACGTCGGCGCACGGCCCGTTGGTGATGAACGTCTTCTGCCCATTAAGGATGTAATCCTCGCCGTCACGCTTGACGTATGTCTTCATGCCGCCGAACGCATCCGAGCCGGAATCCGGTTCGGTGATCGCCCATGCGGCGATCTTCTCCAGCGTCATCAACTCGGGCAACCAGCGTTCTTTCTGCGCCAGCGTGCCGCGGCTCATGATGGTTGTCGCGCCCAGTCCGAGGCTGACTCCGACCGTGCTGAGCAAACCGATACTGACCCTGGCGACCTCGGAGATCAATACCGCGACCATCGACCCTTGCGCGCCCATCCCACCCGATTCATCTGAGCTGTCTTGCTTTTCCTGCTTCTCAGGGTTTTCGGGGGCCCGCACACCCGTCTGCTTCGCCCGCTCGCGGTCGAGCATCTTCTTTACCGATTCGGCGGCCATCGCGTCGAGACCGAACTGGCTGAACAGCTTGCGCGCGATCGGATAGGGCGACAGCTGGCCGCTTTCCAGTTCGTCCAGGTTCGGCCGGATCTCTTTGTCGACGAACTGACGAACCGCATCCCGGACCATCAGGTCGGTGTCAGACCACTCAAACATTGTCTTTTTTCCTTGGCCGGCTCAGCGCTCGGCGCGCTGGTAAGCAGTGACCACCGCAGCGCCACCCAGCCCGATGTTGTGTTGCAATGCGGCGGTTACGTTGTCGACCTGACGTTTGTCGGCGGCGCCCCGCAGTTGCCAGGTCAGTTCGGCGCACTGCGCCAACCCCGTCGCGCCCAGCGGATGCCCCTTGGAGATCAAGCCACCCGACGGGTTGACCACCCAGCGTCCACCATAAGTGGTGTCGCCGTTGTCGATCAGTTTGGGCGCCTCGCCCGGACCGCACAGGCCCAGAGCCTCGTAGAGCAGCAGCTCGTTGGCCGAGAAGCAGTCATGCAGCTCGATCACCTGGAAGTCCTCGGGGCCGAGCCCGGACTGGTCGTAGACACGTTGTGCCGCTTGCACATTCATATCGTGCCCGATCAGTCCTTTGGCGGTTCCGTCGAAGGTCGACACGAAGTCGGTCGTCATGGCCTGACCTACGATCTCGACCGCCTGGCCGGCCAATCCATGGCCTTCGACGAAGCCCTCCGATGCCAAGATGGCCGCGCCCGAACCGTCCGACGTCGGTGAGCACTGCAGCTTGGTGAGGGGGTCGTAGATCATCTTCGCCCCGAGAATGTCGTCGAGGCTGTATTCCTCTTGAAACTGGGCGTACGGGTTGTTCACCGAGTGTTTGTGGTTCTTGTGGCCGATCTTTGCGAAGTGCTCTGCGGTGCTGCCGTACTGCTTCATGTGTTCGCGCCCGGCGGCCCCGAACATCCAGGGCGCGACCGGAAAGGCGAACTCGCTGATCTCGGCCATCGCCTTGACGTGCTTGTCCATCGGATTGGTCCGGTCTTCGTAAGTCGCCGCAAGCGATCCGGGTTTCATCTTCTCGAATCCCAGGGCGATCGTGCAGTCGGCCAAGCCGCCCCGAATCGTCTGCGCGGCCATGAAGAGCGCGGTGGACCCGGTCGAGCAGTTGTTGTTGACGTTGATGATGGGGATACCGGTCAGGCCCAGTTCGTAGAGCGCCCGCTGCCCCGCCGTCGATTCACCGTAGACGTAGCCCACACAGCCCTGTTCGATCTCGCTGTAGTCGATGCCGGCGTCCTGCAGCGCTTTGGTCCCCGACTCGCGCGCCATATCCGGGTAGTCCCAGCCCTCGCGGCGACCCGGCTTCTCGAACTTCGTCATGCCAACGCCGATGACGTAAACCCTGTTGGACCCCTTGCTGGACATGCTGCGCCCCTTCCCGGACGGCTTGCGAAAGCTGAACCCTCAGCCAGTGTGCAACTCGGCCGGACCAAGCCGCTCGCCGGGGTCCGTTACAAAGTCGACGGGCGGATCACCACCACCGACCGAGTCCCCGCGCCCTCATCGCGCAACAGCGCTATCACCCGGCCTTCGGCGTCGCTGGCGGCGTAAACGCCGTCGATCCCGGCCGCGGCAAGTGCCCGGCCATTGCCGGACGCCTCGACCTCCTCGGCGGTGAGGTCGCGGCGTGGAAACATCAGCAGGCAGGCCTCGTCGAGACTCAGGCTCAGCCTGGAAGAGGCATCGCGCTCCGCCAGATCGTCGAGTGTGCGCGCCCGGTCCAGACCGAAGCGTCCGACGCGGGTGCGCCGCAACGACGTCAGGTGCCCGCCGACTCCGAGCGCGGCGCCGACGTCGCGAGCCAGCGCGCGGACATACGTTCCCGATGAGCAGTCGACCTCGACGTCGAGATCGATGAGGCCCTCGGGTGCGTACCGAACCGCCAGCGTCTCGAACCGGTCGACGCGCACCGAGCGGGCGGCTAGCTCGACCGGATGTCCCTCGCGGACCAGTTGATATGCCCGACGGCCCCCGACCTTGATAGCACTGACCGCCGACGGCACCTGGCTGATCTGACCGCGCAGCCCGGCTATCGCCGCGTCGATCTCTTCGGGCGTCAGATGTTCAGCCGAAACGGTTTGCAGCAGTTCGCCTTCGGCGTCTTCGGTGGAGGTGGTCTGGCCCAGGCGGATGGTGGCGGCATACGACTTCGAGGTGGCCGTGAGCAGGCCCAGAATCTTGGTGGCGCGATCGACACCGAGCACGAGCACACCGGTGGCCATCGGGTCCAGGGTCCCCGCGTGTCCCACCTTGCGGGTGGAAAAGATCCGGCGACACCGTCCAACGACGTCGTGGCTGGTCATGCCGGCCGGTTTGTCGACGACGACGATTCCGGGTCCGGTCGCGCTCATAGCACGATCGCGGTGAGCACCAGTCCGCGCTCGACCGACCACCGCCCGCGTAGCGCCGTCAACGGCGGGCCCGCCAATGTTGCCGGATCGATCAGAATGCGCGAGACGAACCCGCCCGCCGATCCATCCCCGTCGACTGCGAAAGTGATGTGAGCATCCTCGAAACCCAGCCACCTTTTGGTGAGCGGGAACCATGCCTTGTACGTTGCTTCTTTGGCGCAGAACAAGATCCGGTCCCAATGCAGACCCGTCGGCATCTCGCGGGGTATCTCGCTGCGCTCCTCGGGCAGGCTGATCGCGCCCAATACTCCGTCCGGCAACACCGCGTGGGGTTCGGCGTCGATGCCCACCGAGCGCACCGTGGCGCTGCGCCCTACTACCGCGCCACGGTAGCCGGTGCAGTGCGTGAGGCTACCCACCACGCCGTCGGGCCAGCACGGTTCTCCCTTGTCGCCCTTGAGGATCGGGACCGGTGGCACGCCGAGCTCGCCCAGCGCGATGCGGGCGCAGTGCCGGACGGTGATGAACTCGTTGCGCCGCTTTGCAACCGATTTGGCGATCAATGGCTCCTCTTCGGGCAACGGCGCGAGGTCAGGCGGGTCGGAGTACAACTCCGAGAACGCCAAATCCTGTACCACGGTGCCGGGCAGCACCGACGACACCAGCATCTGCCCGGTCATCATGCCTGCCGTTGGCGCAATCGTTCCCGGAACTTCGCAGACTGCTCCCGCATCTCGTCGGTGATCACGAAGTGACCGCCGAAATCGTTGAGATAGCCCGGCGGGTATTCCGGGGCGGGTAACACCTGACGCAGCCAGCTGGGCGGCTTGCGGCGCCGCCACTCGCGCGGGTAACCGACCGACACTTCCTCGAAACGCACGTCGTCGTACCACGTGGTTCGCGGGATGTGCAGGTGGCCGTAGACCGAGCAGGCGGCGTTATAGCGGGTGTGCCAATCCGCGGTCTTGGTGGTTCCGCACCACAGCGCGAATTCCGGATAGAACAGCGCGTCGCAAGGGTTTCGCACCAGCGGAAAGTGGTTCACCAGCACACTCGGTGTCATCCAGTCCAGCTGTTCGAGACGAGCGCGGGTGCTGGCAACCCGTTCGTGGCACCAGGCCTCGCGCGTGGGATAGGGCTCCGATGACAGCAGGAATTCGTCGGTGGCAACCACGTTGCGCTCCCGCGCGATGGCCATCCCCTCGGCTTTGGTCATCGCCCCCGCCGGCAGGAAGCTGTAGTCGTAGAGCAAGAACATCGGCACGATGGTGGCGGGACCGCCGCGTTCGGTCCACACCGGGAACGGATGCTCGGGGGTGACCACGCCCATCTCGTCGCACATGTTGACCAGGAAGTCGTACCGCGAGCGGCCGAAGATCTGCATCGGATCGCGGGTGGTGGTCCACAGCTCGTGGTTGCCGGGCACCCAGATCACTTTTGCGAACCGGCGCCGAAGCAGGTCCAGCGCCCAGCGAATCTCATCGGTGCGTTCGGCGACGTCGCCGGCGACGATCAACCAATCGTCCGGGGACGACGGGTACAGCGATTCGGTGACCGGCTTATTGCCGAGGTGACCGGTGTGTAGATCGGAGACGGCCCACAGCGTCGGCTGTCCGCCGCCGGTCGAATCTTGCCCCGTATCTGTCCCAGCCACGACTAACCACCCTAGCGACCCGGCGGAATGCCACGGGTTCGCGACCCTTCTGCGTCTTGAGGACGCGAATAGGACTTGTACACTCCGGGCAAAGGGACCGCCGGATGGCAGGGGGTGGGATGTTCGCCAAGGTGCGCCTGATCGGGGCACTCGGTGCGCTGATCACAGCGGTCGCCACCGGGGCAGTCGGCGCCCACAGCATCCCGGGCGTGTCAATCGCGGGCGGCACCGTCGAGCTGCGGGCGACTGGGGCGCCGTTGGAACCGGCGGAAACGACGATGAAGAGCCCAATCGTGGCCACCACCGATCCGCGCCCGTTCGACCCGTGCGAGGACATTCCATTCGACGTCGTACAACGGCTCGGATTGGCTTTCACACCGCCCGACCATGAGGACGGGCTGCGATGCCACTATGACGCCGGCAACTACCAGATGGCCGTCGAGGCCATCATCTGGCGCACCTACGCTCAGTCCCTGCCCCCTGATGCTGTCGAGACCACGATCCAGGGTCACCGCGCGGCGCAGTACTGGGTTCTGAAGCCGACCTACCACAACAGCTACTGGTACTTCTCCTGCATGGTGACGTTCAAGACCAGCTATGGGGTCATCCAGCAGTCGCTGTACTTCTCGACCGTCTATTCCAATCCCGACGTCGACTGCATGTCCACCAACCTGCAGCGCGCCAACGACCTCGCGCCGTACTACAAGTTCTAGGTTGGCACCGTGACTACGACATCCGTCCACTCGGCGGCGGCCCGAGTGCGCACGGTGACCAAGCAACTCGGCGGCGACGCCCTTGGCCGAGCGTTGAGGCTGCGACGGGCGACCAGCGATTACACCGTGAATCGCGTCGAAGTCCCGATGCGCGATGGCATCCGCCTGGTGGCCGACCACTACCAGCCGACCTCGCCCAGCCCCGCCGGCACGCTGCTGGTCCGCGGACCGTATGGGCGCAAGTTCCCGTTCTCGCTGGTATTCGCCCAGCTGTATGCGGCGCGCGGCTACCACGTGGTGTTGCAGAGCGTGCGCGGAACGTTCGGGTCGGGCGGGGTGTTCGAGCCGATGGTCAACGAGGCCGAAGACGGCGCCGATACCGCCGTGTGGCTGCGCGAGCAGCCCTGGTTCACCGGTCGGTTCGCCACCATCGGGTTGTCGTATCTGGGATTCACCCAGTGGGCGCTGCTGCAGGATCCCCCGCCGGAACTGGCTGCGGCCGTCATCACCGTGGGACCGCACGATTTCAACGCCTCAGTGTGGGGCACCGGCTCGTTCGCGGTCAACGACTTCCTGGGCTGGAGCGATCTGGTTGCCCACCAAGAGGATCCGGGGCGCCTCAAAGCCGGAATTCGCCAGCTGCGGGCTCCGCAACGAGTGGCGCGAGCCGTTGGCGAAGTGCCGCTGGCGACCGCAGCCCGGAGGCTGCTCGGCACCGGGGCACCGTGGTTCGAATCGTGGGCCGAGCACCCCGACCAGAGCGATCCGTTCTGGGACCGGGTACGGTTCCCCGACGCGCTGGACAGGGTGCGGGTGCCGGTGCTGCTCCTGGGCGGCTGGCAAGACATTTTTCTCCGGCAAACGCTGCAGCAATACCAGCACCTGCGCGGGCGCGACGTTGACGTCGCGCTGACGGTGGGGCCCTGGACGCACTCTCAGATGCTCACCAAGGGCCTGGCGATCAGTACCCGAGAATCGCTGGATTGGCTGGACACTCATCTGGGCGGCGCGCGGGCGTTGCGCCGTCCCGGTAGGGTTCGTGTGTTCGTCACCGGCCAGGGCTGGCGCAATCTTCCCGACTGGCCACCCGCCACCACCGACCACGAACTGCATCTTCGGCCGGGCCGCTACCTGGGCGAGACCGCGCCGGCCGATCTAACCGGGGTGGCACCGGCAACGTTTCGGTATGACCCGTCCGACCCGACTCCCACCATCGGTGGTCCGCTACTGTCGAACGGCGGCTACTGCGACGACAGCCGGCTCGCGTTGCGCGACGACACGCTCGCGTTCACCAGCTCCACCCTGACCCGAGACGTGTGCGTCTACGGAAATCCGGTGGTCGAATTGATGCACCAGTCCGACAATCCGTGTGCCGATCTGTTCGTCCGGGTGAGCGAAGTGGACGCCAAAGGCCGCTCCCAAAATGTCAGCGAAGGCTACCGGCGGCTGGCCCAACCGCAAAAGGCGAAGCGGACCAAACGGACCGTCAGCATCGAACTCGACGCGATTGCTCACCGCTTCCGCGCCGGCTCACGCATCCGGCTGCTGGTTGCCGGGGGCTGGTTCCCGCGCTACGCGCGCAACCTCGGCACCGCCGAACCCGTCCTCACGGGCCGTGAGCTGAAGCCGGCCACCCATACCCTGCATTACGGAAAGTCCCGGCTACGGCTGCCGGTTAGCCCGTCGGATCTTTCAGCCGACCGCGGCGCGGACCCGAACGGCGACCTCGGTTAGTGCCGCCTGGTCATGTATCGGTGTCCCCAACGCCGGCCGCACGGGCAGCTGCACCCAGCTGGTGCAACCCGCGTACTCGGGTGCGCGGTTCAGGGGCACCGGTTGCCGCAACGGAACCGCGGACACCACCAGCACCATGAGTTTGTGCTTCGGTCTGAAGTCGAGCCGTTCGGCGCGCACCGACTCGGCCGTCCAGATATGCAGGTCCTCGAGCGCCGTCAAGCCTTCGGGATGGTTAACCGGCAGTGCGGCAACGACTTTCGCAGCGGTTCGCAGCAGCAGATGTTCGTCGGTGCTGTCGAGAGCCGCGGCTGCCAGCAAGTCGCGATGCTCGGGGCGGACCCGTTCTGCGTGGCTGTGCGCGACCGTTGGAAAAAGTAGGAACTCCCGCTCGGTCACCTCGAACCGCTTTTCGCCGATCCCGCCCTTGCGCAGCAGTATCCGCTGACGGCCGTCGAGCAACGCGTGCACCACCGCACTCCACTCCTTGAGCGCGGGGGTCACCGTCATTTCGCTCCGGCCAGCCGGGCGACCACCGCGGGCCGGCGCAACGGCGGGACGGTCTTCGGCGGCTCACGCCGGGGCGGCAGGGCAGCGAGCAACCGCATCGTCGTCCCGGTCACCTCGGCGACCGCGACCTCGAACGCTTCGGCATTGGCCGCCGAGGGACGGGTGACGCCACTAACCTTGCGCACGTACTGCCGCGCCGCCGCCGCAATCTCCTCGGGGGTGGCCGCGGGCTGCAAGCCGCGCAGTTCGGTGATGTTTCGGCACATGCGATCAACAATAGGCGCCGGCCGCGCCTCTGCCCCACCACAATTAATTGCGCCATCCGTTGCGGGGGCATTATCCGCAGGGCTATTGTGCATCAATCCCTGGAGGAGGCGGCATTGTGGATCATGGAAGTGCCTTTCCGCTAAAGGCGCCAGCGCCACCAGACTTGCTTGATGTTGCTCCCGGATACCGGACGAACCTAGCCCTCCGGCAGCTTAGAAGTATCTACGCGAAATACGCGGAAATCACGGGCACACGAACACGGGTTTACATCCTGGTGTCGGCGTGGCTGGTCTTGTGGACCATCGCCCATCTGTACATTGTGACAACCGTATTTTCGAATGCCGTTTTGTTCTTATCTTACTACGTCGTCAATTATAGATTCGGTTTTGTCCGGCGCGGGCTCGCCGGCGAACTGATCAGGATGTTTCCCGACAAGCAGTACTTCACGGCTGCCTATCTAGTGCTGTGGGCATCCATCACCGTTTGGCTGGCCGCCCTGATGTGGCTGAGCGTATCCACAGGAGCCCGGTCCGAACGCGGGATCATGCTTGCCCTGCTCGTTCCAGTTCTGCCCTTCGCCTTCTCCTACGCCGCATACAACCCACACCCGGAGCTGTTCGGGATGACGATACTGCTTGCCTTCTGCATTGCACTGACCAGGACCGGCACACCTCGTGGCAGGATGATTCTCGCCGGTGTATACGGAATGGCGACGGCCGTGCTGGCCCTCATACACGAAGCGATTCCGCTTGAGTTCGCACTCGGCGCAATTCTCGCGATAATTATTCTGGCAAAAGACGCGACGCAGTCGGCGCAGCGGATCTACGCCGCCTTGGCTGTCGCGCCGGGGGTCGTCGCTGTGCTGTTAATAGCTGCGCTGGGACGCCGAGATATTTCGGGGCAGCTTTGCTCCCAGGTACCGCACGGGATGGTCGAAGACCCGTGGGCAGTTGCCGCCTCACCGAAAAAAGCTACCGACTTTGTGCTGAGCGGAGCCCAGAACCAATCTGACTACCACGATTGGGTGTGCAGAAATTTAACTCCAGCGATCGACGTCGACATGGTTAACGCCGTACACCTGGTGGGGCATTACGGCTTTTTCTGGCTTTCTGAATCGTTTATGATCGGGTTACTCTTCTTCTCTGGAACAATAGGGCTCATCCGCTATTTCTCGGGCATCCCGATCAGTGCCTTCGTCAGGGAGATTAGGGCCAATCTGATGTTACCGGCGTTGGCGTCGGTATTGCTGGTTCCGCTTTTCGCGGTTGCTGTGGATTGGACCCGTTGGTGGACATTGATCAGCTTCGACGTGTCGATCGTCTACATCCTGTATGCGATCGCCAGACCGGAGATCCGGCAAGTGCCAACCCGGCGACACGTCCACGTCTTCCTGTGCGCCGTCCTCGTGCTGGCAGTGCTACCGACCGGGTGCATCAACAACGTCGGGACCTACTACCCTTCGCCTTGAACCCCTCGTGCCTCCGTGGGCTGTGGGGAAATTCGTCGGGACCGGCGCCATCGCCCCGATCGGCTACCGGAAGGATTCGCGGTGTCCCAGGCTGATTACGGTCAAACCGTGACCGACGACATCCTGCTGATTGAAACCGACGAGCGGGTGCGCACCCTGACGCTCAACCGACCGCAGTCCCGCAACGCACTGTCTGCGGCGCTGCGGGACCAGTTTTTCGGAGCCCTGGCCGACGCCGAGAGCGATGACGACGTCGACGTCGTCATCCTCACCGGCACCGATCCGGTATTTTGCGCGGGGCTGGATCTTAAGGAGCTGGGTGGCCAGGCGGCGCTGCCGGACATCTCGCCGCGCTGGCCATCGATGACCAAACCGGTGATCGGCGCGATCAACGGCGCGGCGGTCACCGGCGGCTTGGAGCTGGTGTTGTACTGCGACGTTGTGATCGCCTCCGAGCAGGCTCGCTTCGCTGACACGCACGCCCGAGTGGGCCTGCTGCCCACTTGGGGGCTCAGCGTGCGGCTGCCGCAAAAGCTGGGTGTCGGCCTGGCCCGCCGGATGAGCATGACCGGGGACTACCTGTCGGCCGCCGATGCGCTACGGGCCGGTCTGGCGACCGAAGTTGTGCCACACGGGAAGCTGCTGACCACCGCCCGCCAGGTGGCGGCCAGCATCGTCGGCAACAACCAGAACGCGGTCCGTGCGTTGCTGGCGTCCTACCACCGGATCGACGAGTCGCAGACCAGCGAGGGACTGTGGTTGGAAGCTACTGCGGCCAGGCAGTTTCGCACCACCGGCGCCGACATTGCCGCCAACCGCGAGGCGGTGCTGCAGCGAGGGCGCTCCCAGGTGCGCTAGCCGCCTAGCCGCGACAGGCAACGATGCACGAACCGCGGTCGCAGTACGGCCCGCCTTTTGCGCCCGTTGTTCGGAAACGATCGACTGCCGACATCGTCGCGACCGTCCTACTCTGCGTGTCGCAGCTCGCGGCGAGCGTGCTCGCATGCCTTGCCGCGCTCCTGCCGTCAATGTGGTTGATGCTGCCGATTTGCGGTGACAACTGTGGCAGTGCCGAGGTGACCCACTTCGTGGACAAGATGGTCGACGGCGTAGTCGTCATCCTGTGTGGTGTCGTGCTGGCTTTTCTGCTGGCGACGATCGGGTTGGTCGTCGCCGGCTTGCGCGGAACATGAGGCTATGGCCGGCGCTGGGCCTGGCGATGGTTCTCGTTTTCTTTGAGATCGCGAGCTACCTGTGGCTAATCGCTATCGGTGGCTCGTAACCCGCTAGCCCAGGGCGGCGCACAGCGACGCCACGGCGTCCTCGATCGTGCCCGAAGTCGAGTAGCCGGCAGCCAGCTTGTGGCCGCCGCCGCCGAACCCGGACGCGACCGCCGCCAGATCCACGGAGGTCTTGGCCCGCATCGAGACTGACCACTGCTCCGGGTCGACCTCCTTGAACACCGCCGCCACCTCGGCCTGCTGCGTCGTCCGCACGATGTCGACGATGCTCTCGACCTCCTCGGGGCGCGAGCTGGCCACATCCTGGTTGTCGACGACCGCGTAGACCAGCCCCCGGCCGCCGACCGCGTCGGACAGCAATTTCGCCGAGCCCAGCACCCGCGACAGCATCGGCAACCAAACGAACGGATGGCTGTCGATCAGTGTCCGGCTGATTGCCGCGTTGTCCACCCCGATTTCGACCAGCCGGGCTGCCAGCCGAAGGGCGCGCGCGCTGGCCCACCGGAAAGATCCGGTATCGGTGGTGAGCCCGGCGTAGATGCAGTGAGCGACGTCGGGGTCGATGGGTTTCCCCCACGCGTCGAGGATGTCGGCAACCAGTAGCGTGGTGGAATCCGCCTTCACGTCAACGAAGTTCGCGGTGCCGAACATGTCATTGGAGGCGTGATGATCGATGACCAACAGCGGCTGGCCGGGACCGGCCAAGTCACGCAGGCCGCCGAGCCGCTTGACGCTCGGGGCGTCAACGGTGACAGCCAGATCGACATCGCGGCGCATTACGTCGGGACTTACCAGCAAGTGGCAGCCGGGCAGCGACCGCAGCGAGTCCGGCAATGTCTCCGGTGCGGCGAAACTGACCTCGACCTGCTTGCCACTCCTGTCGAGCACGGTGGCCAGCGCCAGGCCGGCGCCGATCGTGTCGGCGTCGGGATTGACGTGGCAGATCACCCCGATCGTTTCCGCGGCCGACAACACCCCGGCTGCACCGACCGCGTCGACGCGCATGCCCGCAAGCGGGGTCAGCTCGGTCTCAGGCTCGATCGCCGTCACGGCTGTCCTCGGCGCCGAGCCCGTCCAGTATCCCCACCGGTTCCGACCCCTGGTCACGGTATGGATCGGCCTCCCCCGCGGGCTTGGCCCCCTCGCGAACTCGCGCCAGGTCGGCGTCCGCCGCGCGAGCGCGGGCCAGCAACTCCTCCATCCGTTGAACGTTGTCGGACGTGGTGTCCCGGGTGAAGGCCAGAGTGGGAGTGAAGCGCACACCGGTGCCCGCCCCGACTTTGGTGCGCAACGCACCCCTGGCCCGCTCCAGCGCTGCGGCGGCGGCCTCCAAATCCGGTTCGTCGTCCAGGGTGGGGCCCATCACCGTGTAGAACACCGTCGCGTCGTGCAGGTCGCCGGTCACCTTCGTGTCGACGATGGTGACGCCGGCCAGCCCCGGATCCTTGATCTCGCGTTCGATCGCCAAGGCGACGATCGCGTTGATCCGCTTCTCCAGCCGGCGCGCCCGTCCCTGATCGACCATCTAGGTGCGCTCCTTCTCGACCAACTCGTAGGACTCGATGACATCGCCTTCCTTGATGTCGGAGTAACCCAGAGTCATACCGCACTCGAAGCCCTCGCGCACCTCGGTCACGTCGTCCTTTTCCCGCCGCAGCGAGGTCACACTGAGGTTCTCGGTGACCACGATGTTGTCCCGCAACAGCCGGGCCTTCGCGTTGCGCCGCACCACACCGGAGGTGATCATGCAGCCGGCGATGACGCCGATCTTGGAGGAACGGAAGAGCGCCCGGATCTCGGCGCGGCCCAGCTGCTTCTCTTCGTAGATCGGCTTGAGCATGCCCTTGAGCGCACTCTGGATCTCGTCGATGGCCTGGTAGATCACCGAGTAGTAGCGGATGTCCACGCCCTCGCGGTTGGCCAGTTCCGTCGCTTTGCCTTCGGCGCGCACGTTGAAACCGATGATGATGGCGTCCGAGGCCGACGCCAGGTTGACGTTGGTCTCGGTGACGCCACCGACGCCGCGATCGATGACGCGCAGTTCGACCTCGTCGTCGATCTCGATGCCCAGCAGGGCTTCCTCCAGCGCCTCGACGGTGCCGGAGTTGTCGCCCTTCAAGATCAAATTGAGCTGCGACGTCTCCTTCAACGCGGCGTCCAGATCGTCCAGGCTGATGCGCTTACGGGAGCGCGCCGCCAGCGCGTTGCGCTTGCGCGCACTGCGGCGATCGGCGATCTGGCGGGCAATCCGGTCCTCGTCGACCACCAGCAGGTTGTCGCCGGCACCCGGCACCGACGTGAAGCCGATGACCTGGACCGGCCGCGACGGGAGCGCCTCGTGGACATCCTCGCCGTGTTCGTCGACCATCCGGCGGACACGGCCGTAGGCGTCACCGGCGACCACCGAGTCGCCGACGCGCAGCGTGCCGCGTTGGATCAGCACGGTTGCCACGGGCCCGCGACCGCGGTCCAGGTGTGCCTCGATCGCCACACCCTGGGCCTCCATGTCGGGGTTCGCCCGCAGGTCCAGGGCCGCGTCGGCGGTCAGCAGCACCGCTTCGAGCAGCTGATCGATGTTGGTGCCCTGCTTGGCCGAGATGTCGACGAACATTGCGTCGCCGCCGAATTCCTCTGCCACCAAACCGTATTCGGTGAGCTGCGACCGGATCTTGGTCGGGTCGGCGCCCTCCTTGTCGATCTTGTTGACCGCCACCACGATCGGCACATCGGCCGCCTGCGCATGGTTGATGGCCTCCACCGTCTGGGGCATGACACCGTCATCGGCGGCTACCACCAGAATCGCGATATCGGTGGCCTTGGCACCACGGGCACGCATGGCGGTGAACGCTTCGTGACCCGGGGTGTCGATGAAGGTGACCGGGCGCTCGTTGCCGTCCAGCTCGGTGAGGACCTGGTAGGCGCCGATGTGCTGGGTGATGCCGCCGGCCTCGCCCTCGCGGACGTTTGCCTTACGGATGGTGTCGAGCAGTCGGGTCTTGCCGTGATCGACGTGACCCATCACGGTCACCACCGGCGGCCGGAACTCCAGGTCGTCCTCGCCGCCTTCGTCCTCGCCGTAGGTGAGGTCGAAGGACTGCAGTAGCTCGCGGTCTTCGTCCTCGGGGCTGACGACCTGGACGACGTAGTTCATCTCGCCGCCCAGCAGCTCCAGCGTCTCGTCGCCGACCGATTGGGTGGCCGTGACCATCTCGCCGAGATTGAACAGCGCCTGCACCAGGGCTGCCGGGTTGGCGTCGATCTTCTCAGCGAAGTCCGACAGGGATGCGCCGCGAGCCAGCCGGATCGTCTCGCCGTTGCCGTGCGGCAACCGCACGCCGCCGACGACGGGCGCCTGCATCGAGTCGTATTCCTGGCGCTTCTGTCGCTTGGACTTGCGACCACGCCGGGGCGCACCGCCGGGACGGCCGAACGCACCGGCCGCACCACCGCGCTGTCCGGGACGGCCACCGCCCCCGCCGGGACCGCCACCGGGACCGCCACCAGGGCCGCCACCGCCGCCGGGACGCCCGCGGAAGCCTCCGGGACCACCGCCGGGCGCGGCGCCTACTCCGCCACCGCCCCGATAGTTACCGCCGCCAGTATCCGAGCGGGCGCCACCGGGCCCGCCGGGTCGGCTGCCGCCGGGTCGTGGCGCGCCGGGACGTGCCGGGCGGGCCTGTGGTCCAGCCGCGCCGCCGGGGCGGGGCGGCATGCTGCCGGGTGAAGCGCCGCCCGGACGTGGCGCGCCTGGCCTGGCCGGTGCGCCGGGCCGGGGCGCCTGGGGACGTGGGATGGGCCGGTCGACAGGTTGCGCCGACGAGAACGGATTGTTGCCGACCCGCGGGCGACCCGCGGGCTTGGGCATCGGAGGACCCGGGCGCGGGCCGGGCGTCATGCCGGGCTGGCCAGGCGCCTGGGCCGGGGCTGACGGCGCGGGCGCCGCAGGCGGGGCGGGGGCTTCGGCGACCGCAGCCGTGGGGGCCGGGGCCGCGGGGGCCGGCACTGCGCGGGGCGCGCCGGGCTTGGCCGGGGCGCTGGTGGCCTCACCGTTGCCGACCGCCTTGTCGAGGGCTGCATCCAAAGCGTTGCCGGACGGCTTCTGCGGGGCCCTGGGGGCGACTTTGGCGGGCGCCGGCTTGCTGCCACCAAACGACTCACGCAGCCGGCGAGCCACCGGGGCCTCTACCGTCGACGACGCGGATTTAACGAATTCGCCCTGTTCGTTCAGCCGGGCGAGCACATCTTTACTGCTGACACCGAGTTCCTTAGCCAACTCGTGTACGCGGGCCTTACCTGCCACTACATCTCCTGTCTAGGAGGCGACGGCAGCGGGCCGCGCCTCGGGTTTAGCTATGACGCATGGTCATCGGGACTTCACGGTGTGCTCATGTTCTTTGCTACCTATCCTGTTGCCGGGCAGATCGTGCGCACCGAGACCCTCGATGTGCTCGACCACCGCGGATGTGTCCGGTGAACCGGTGACGCGCAACGCTTTGGTGAAAGCCCGCCGCCGAATCGCCTGTTGCACGCACTGCGGTTTGGGGTGCAACCACGCACCCCGGCCCGGCAGGCTAGCGCCTGTGCCAACGGTCACGGCGTGTTCACCGTTCCCGATCGGCACCGCCACCACTCGAAGCAGTTCGACGGCCAACTCTCGCTTTCGGCACCCGATGCACGTCCGCACTGGTCCATCAGTGCTTCTGTGCGTCCATCTGGTTTTGGGGGCCGAAGGATCGCGCTGGATCACGGCTAAGTCTAGCGTCACTCAACCAATGGTCAGAACCGCCCGCGGATGTGCCCGGATACGCAACGGTCGGCCGCTCAGTGGTCGTGTGCCATCCCGTGGCTGGGATCCGGTTCAGGCTGGTCAGTCGACTGCCCCGGCGAATCACCACGGATGTCGATGCGCCATCCGGTGAGCCGTGCGGCCAGCCGCGCGTTCTGGCCCTCCTTGCCGATGGCCAGCGACAACTGGAAGTCGGGCACCACCACGCGGGCGGCGCGGCCGGCCTCGTCGATCACCGACACCGACATCACCTTCGCCGGCGACAACGCGTTGGCGACGAAGCGAGCCGGGTCCTCGTCGAAATCGATGATGTCGATCTTTTCCCCGGAAAGCTCGCTCATCACGTTGCGAACCCGCTGGCCCATCGGACCGATGCAAGCGCCTTTGGCGTTAAGTCCAGGCACACGTGACGCCACCGCGATCTTCGAGCGATGGCCGGCCTCCCGGGCCACCGCCACGATCTCCACCGAGCCGTCGGCGATCTCCGGGACCTCCAGCGAGAACAGCTTGCGGACCAGATTGGGGTGGGTCCTGGACAAGGTGATCACCGGTTCACGAGACCCGCGCGTCACACCGACCACGTAGCACCTCACCCGGTTGCCGTGCTCGTAGCTTTCGCCGGGAACCTGCTCGGCGGCGGGGATCACACCCTCGGATGCCTTGGTCTCACTGCCTACCCGCACGATGACCAGGCCGCGCGCGTTGGCCCTGCTATCGCGCTGAATGACGCCCGCGACAATCTCGCCCTCCCGGGTAGAGAACTCGCCGTAGGTGCGCTCGTTCTCGGCGTCGCGAAATCGCTGCAACATGACCTGACGCGCGGTGGTGGCGGCGATACGACCGAAACCCTCGGGAGTGTCATCCCATTCACTGATGACTTTGCCGTCTTCGTCGACCTCGCTGGCCATCACCTGCACGACGCCGGTTTTGCGGTCGATCTCGATGCGTGCCTCGGTTTGGTGACCCTGGGTGTGCCGGTAGGCGGTAAGCAGCGCCGACTTGATGGTCTCGAGCAACTCATTGACCGCGATGCCCCGATCCACCTCGATCGCGTGCAGCGCGGCCATGTCGATGTTCATTCTCCGGCCTCCATCCTGCGGGCGTGGCTGTCGATCGCACCCGTGGCCAGCTCCAACTCGGCCGCGGGCGGCGGCGAAAATTCAACCTGGACAACCGCTTTGACGATTTCGTTGAGCGGGATCTCGCGCAATTCCCATTTTTGGCCCGACCCCCGGCCCGGGCGCACCACCAGCGCTACCGTGTCGCCGCGGGTCTCGCCGACACGGCCGGTAAGACACGATCCGTTCGTGAGGTCCAGTTCGACTTTGCGACCGCGCGCGCGGCGGAAGTGCTTCTCGCTGGTCAGCGGGCGGTCCACCCCCGGCGAACTGACCTCGAGAACATAATCGTCCTGCACGTCGTTCAGGCCATCCAGCAGATCCGAAGCCGATCGCGACAGAGCAGCGACAGCGTCCAGGTCGAGGGCGGTGTCGCCGTCGGCTATCACCATGATCCGCGGCGGACGGGCCCGGGAGTCGATGACCACTTCTTCGATCTCAAAGCCGGCGCGCGCGAACTCAGCACCGAGTAACTCGGTCACCTGCGTCTGCGAAGGTAGCCCGGTGGTCACGGCGAGCTCCTCATCTTGAGTTGTCCGGTCATCTGGCGGATGTCGCCGCCCGCTTGCCTAACCGGCGGCTTCCGGTGTCCCGGCGGATCGCTAAGGTGTTTAGAAGCCTCGGCGTTCCGCGAGAACCGTTTATCCACGATACGCCAGGAATGGCGGATGACGACGCGATCTGCGGTGTCCACGGTCTTCAAGGTCTCTGTATCGCGCCTGCATCGGGCACCGAACGCCCTGATGGCAGGATGTTGCTGTGCGCAGTGCAGGGCCCGTAACCAGCAGGCGCGGTGTGCTTGCCGGTGGCGCCGCTCTCGCCGCGCTCGCAGTGTTGGTGTCCGCCTGCGGTGGGTCAAGGCCCGACGCACCCGACGTCGAAGATCTACTCGGACCGTTGGACCAGGCCAAGCACGACAGTGCGCTCGCGGCAGCCGCGGCCGCCGGCAACCCACCGCAGATCGCCGCCGCGCTGACGGTGGTTGCCGCGCAACGCGCCGCGCACGCCCGTGCACTGGCCGCCGAGATCGCCCGGGCCGCGGGCAATGTCGGATCTTCATCGAGCGAAACCAGCAATCCGAGCCCAACCGACGCGGCGGCACAGCCTGCACCACCCCCGCCGCCGCCGGTGTCCGACGTGGTCAATTCGTTGCGCTCATCGGCCGAGAGCGCCAGCCGGCTCGTCGCCACGTCGTCGGGCTACCGGGCGGGGCTGCTCGGCTCCATCGCCGCCTCCTGCACGGCGTCCTACTCGGTCGCCCTGGTGCCCGCAGGGTCAACGCCATGACGTCGGACGACGCGTCGCTGAGCGACGCGCTCGCCATCGAACACTCGACCATTTATGGCTACGGCATCGTCTCCGCGCTTTGCGCGCCCGGCGCCAACAACTTGGTGGTGGAAGCGCTGGACCAGCACCGCCAGCGGCGCGACGACGTCATCGCCATGTTGGGCGCCCGCAAGGTGACCGCCCCGGTGGCCGCAGCCGGGTATCAGCTGCCCATGCTGGTGGGCAATGCTTCCGATGCGGCGCGACTGGCCGTGCGGATGGAGAGCGACGGCGCGACGGCATGGCGCGCGGTCATCGAGCACGGCGACACGGCTGATGACCGGGCGTTCGCCTCGACGGCCCTGACGCAGAGCGCGGTGCTAGCCGCCAGATGGAACCGAGTGCTGGGTGCGTCGCCAGTCAGCCCAAGTTTTCCCGGCGGCAACGAATAACCCGGCTCGACCGTCACCCTGGTGGACCGGTCTCGCCGGGCTGGCCGAGGAATTTCCCGCCGGTGCCGCCGCCGCCGCCACCGCCGGGTGTCCCGGGGCCGCCGCCTCCGGCCCCGCCGTCGCCGCCATTGCCGATCAGGACGGCGTTGCCGCCCGTGCCTCCGTTGCCACCGTGACCGTTGATTGTGCTGGACCCACCGGCCCCGCCCGCCCCGCCGGCTCCCCCTAGGCCGATCACCATCGCACCGGTGCCGCCGCTACCGCCGTTGCCGCCGTTGCCCGCGACACCGCCCGTGTCATACGCGCCTGTTCCGCCGACCCCTCCGGCGCCGCCGGCGCCGATCAGCAGCCCGCCACCGCCACCGGCGCCGCCATTGCCGCCGTTACCAACGATAAAATTACCGGTCCCGCCGGTCCCGCCGGCCCCACCGGCCCCGCCGATGCCGATCAGCCCGACGCCACCGCCGCCACCGCCCAGGCCGCCATTGGCGCCGGAGCCGTCCTCGCTCAGACCGCCTTGCCCCCCGGCGCCACCGGCTCCGCCGTTGCCGTACAGCATCCCGCCAGCACCGCCGGTGCCGCCATTGCCGCCGTAACCACCGAAAAGAGAATCGAGCCCGCCGAATCCGCCGGTCCCACCCTCCCCACCGGCCCCGCCTCTGCCAATCAATCCGGCAGCCCCGCCGAATCCGCCGTGGCCCCCGGCCGCGGGGGTGCCGCTCGCCAGCTCACCGATGCCGCCGGCGCCGCCGGCGCCGCCGTTGCCCAACAGGAACCCTCCGCCGCCGCCGTTCCCGCCGTTGCCGACGACACCACCACTACCTGTACCGGTGGAGCCGCCGTCTTGACCACCGTGACCACCGGCTCCGCCGGTGCCGATGAACTCGGCTGCACCGCCGTTTCCGCCGTTCGCGCCGGCCCCGCCGGCACCACTGCCCCGGCCGGGGCCGCCGGAGCCGCCCGCGCCGCCGGCACCGCCGTTGCCGATCAGCCCGCCGTGGCCACCGTCAGCACCAAGTCCACCGGCGCCACCCGTACCGGGGGTTGGGTTATTGGACGCGGCGCCGCCACCGCCGGACCCACCATTGCCCCCGCTGCCGTACACCAACCCGCCGTCACCCCCGTGACCGCCCGGACTGCCGGCAAGCCCAGTCAATATCGCGGCGCTGCCTCCGTTGCCACCGCGGCCGCCGTTGCCGATCAGCAACGCGTTGCCGCCGTTGCCACCGGGCCCGAAGTGGTTGAACAGAGCCGGGCTGCCGCCATTGCCGCCACTGCCGTCAAGGAACCCGCCGGCCCCGCCGTTTCCGCTGGCAGCGGCGTCGCCGGCACCGCCGGCCCCGCCGTTGCCGATCAGCCCCGCGTTCCCGCCGTTCGTGCCGGGCACCCCCACAGTGGTGCCGTTATAGCCGGCGCCGCCGTTGCCGAACAGCAACCCGCCGGGCCCGCCGGGCACCCCGGGCGTGGTGCTGTTGGCACCGTTGCCGATCAGCGGGCGCCCGAGCAGCGCCTCGGTGGGCGCGTTGATCACGCCGAGCACGTCCTGCTCCAGGGTCTGCAACGGCGACGCGTTGGCGGCCTCGGTGCTCGCATACGACCCCGCGCCCGCGTTTAGGCCCTGCACGAACTGCTCATGAAAGGCGGCCGCTTGGGCGCTGAGCGCCTGAAAGTTCTGGGCGTGCGCGCCGAACAGCGCCGCGATCTGCGCCGACACCTCATCGGCGGCTGCGGCCACCACTCTCGTGGTGCTGGCCACTGAAGCGCCATTGGCCGCGTTGATCGCTGAACCGATACCCGCCAAATCCGTGGCCGCCGTCGTCAATATCTCCGGGGCCGCGATCACAAACGACATCAGCTGCCTCCCCTGACGCCAAACACCCGGGCGATTGCCCGGTCGTCGGCGCACGTGACGGGAATACATCAGCGTAGCGCGATCCCGGACGCACTCCCAGGGGCTTTTCCGTCAACTTTTCGTCTTAGCGGGTCGCCACCACAGCCACTCAGCCGACTGCCGCACCGCCAGCGAACCGGGCGGTACAAGCAGCTAATGTCTGACCGCTGCCGCGATATCGGTGGCCAGCGAGGAACCGGCAGCCAGCTCGCGCGCCTGACCGGTGAACCGGTTCCGAAGCTCGATCACACCCTCGGCCCAGCCGCGCCCCACCACGATGATCCACGGCACACCGAGCAGCTCCGCGTCCTTGAATTTGACGCCCGGCGATGCCTGGCGGTCGTCGAGCAACACTTCGAGACCGAGGCTATCCAGGTCCGCTGCCAAACCAGCGGCCCCGCTACGGGCCTCGGGGTCTTTGTTGGCCATCACCAGGTGGACATCGAACGGCGCGATCGCCGACGGCCAACGCAGGCCCAACTCGTCAGAGTGCTGCTCGGCAACGACGGCGACCAGCCGCGATACCCCGAGGCCGTAGGAACCCATGATCAACCGCACCGGTTTGCCGTCCTCGCCGAGCACGTCCACGGTGAAGGCGTCGGTGTATTTGCGGCCCAGCTGGAAAATGTGCCCGACTTCGATGCCACGCGCCATGACCAACGGACCCGCACCGTCCGGAGACGGGTCGCCCTCGCGCACCTCCGCGGCCTCGATGGTGCCCTCGGCGGTGAAGTCACGGCCGGCCACCAACCCGACGACATGCCGGCCGCGTTCGTCAGCTCCGGTGATCCAACTCGTGCCGTCCACCACCCGCGGGTCGACGAGATAGCGAACACCGTTGTCCTGTAACGCCTTCGGACCAATATAACCCTTCACCAGGAATGGGTGCCTGGCGAAATCCTCGTCGCCGAGCAGTGCGTATTCGGCCGGTTCCAGGGCCGCGCCCAGCCTCTTGTCGTCGACTTCACGGTCACCCGGCAACCCGATGGCCAGCAGCTCCCATTCCCCGCCGGGCTGGCGGACTTTTACCAGGACGTTTTTCAGGGTGTCGGCCGCGGTGACGGTGCGACCCAGGTCAGCCCCGTTCGCCCAGGCCACCAGGGTGGCGATGGTCGGGGTGTCGCCGGTTTCGTGAACCACTGGTTCGGGCAGCCTGGCCACGATTTCCGCGGGCAGGGCATCCGGACCGGCGGTGACGACCGCCTCGACGTTCGCCGCGTAGCCGGACTCCAGGCACCGCACAAAGGTATCCTCACCGCTCGGGCTTTCGGCCAAAAACTCTTCCGAGGCGCTGCCGCCCATCGCGCCGGACACCGCGGACACGATCACGTAGCGGACTTCCATTCGGTCGAAGATGCGCTGATACGCCTCGCGGTGCGCGTCGTACGCGACCTTGAGCCCGGCACTGTCGACGTCGAAGGAGTAGGAGTCCTTCATGACGAACTCCCTGCCGCGCAGAATGCCGGCTCGCGGCCGTGCTTCGTCACGGTATTTGGTCTGGATTTGGTACAGCCTCAGCGGAAAATCCTTGTAGGAGCTGTACTCGGCCTTGACGGTGAGCGCAAAGAACTCTTCGTGCGTGGGGCCCAGCATGTAGTCATTGCCGCGCCGGTCCTGGACCCGAAAAACGCCCTCGCCGTATTCCGTCCACCGGTTCGTCGTCTCATACGGCGCGCGCGGCAGCAGGGCGGGGAACAGAATCTCTTGCCCGCCGATCGCGTTCATCTCCTCGCGGACGACGCGTTCGATGTTGCGCAGCACACGCAGACCCAACGGCAGCCAGCTGTACAGCCCGGGCGCCACCGGCCGGACGTATCCCGCCCGGATCAGCAGTTTGTGGCTGGTCAGTTCTGCGTCGGCGGGATCGTCGCGCAACGTGCGCAGGAACAGCTCGGACATCCGGGTGATCACAGCGGGCAAGCCTAGTGGTCAACGCTCGGCTCCTGCTCAGGTAGGCGCGATAAATTGACGCGCATGAGTCGCCGCGGAGCCGTGGTTGCGGTTTTGTCGCTCTTGTATTCGGTCGAAGTGGTTGGACTCCTCTGTGCGGCAGTGGTTGTCGGGAACCTGGGGCCAGCGCACCTTGGCCGGGGGGCGCGCCTGTTGGCGTTGTCCTTATTGGCGGCCGCGACGTTAGCGGGATGGCATGCGATTCATCTATTGCTGGGCGACAACAAGTTGGGCGTGCCGGGCCTTGGAATACAGTCGGCGATTCTGATCGGCGCGATCGCGCTGGCCACGCAAAAACCGGCCATCGGGGTCGCAGGCGTCTTCGTGGCCGCGGGTGTGCTCGCGGGGTGGGGCCGGCTGGGCAGGCCAACCGGATCACCGATAGCGCCGGCGGCCAGCTCGCCCGTAGCCGCTCCGCTGGCCGCTGAACCGGACAGGCCGGGCATCGGTGGCATCCTCGTGGTGCTGCTCACGTCGGCGCTGGTGCTGAGCGCATTAAGAGTGCGTGGCGAAGTCGTGGTTGCGATGGTCGTCCTGGCAATAATCTTCGTTCCACTGGAGCGGCTGTTCGCGCTGCGGCCCCGGCGGATATTGCGGCGCGGATGGCGCACCGATGTGGTGCACTACTTGATCAACGGCGCCGCGCTCAAGGTTGGAATCATCGTGGCGGTGGTCGTGGTCGGCACCGTGCTGCGCGCATTTGTTCCGCTGTCCTTCCGCTCCGCGATCGCCGCGAGTCCCAGCTGGGCGCAAATTTTCGCGACGTTGGCGATCACCACGGTTGGGGGCTACGCGGGTCACCGTGCCGCACATGAAGTTCCGCTGTTATGGCGGTTTCACCGGGTGCACCACAGCATCCGTGAGTTGGACTGGTTGGCGGCCAACCACCTGCACCCACTGGATCAAATATTCGTCCGGTCCGCCGCGGTTTTGCCGGTGTACGCGCTGGGTTTCGGTCGGCTCAGTTTGGGCGCCTTCGTCGTCCTGACGACGCTGCAGGCCATCTTCGTGCACGCCAACGTGCGGCTGACATTTGGACCACTGAGATGGCTGATCGCCACGCCGCAGTTCCACCACTGGCATCACGCCCGTGAACCCGAGGCGTACAACTCCAATTATGCGGGCGAGTTCCCCGCCGTGGACGCATTATTCGGGACGCTCTACCTGCCCGTCCAGCGTTGGCCCACGCAGTACGGCATCGACGAGCACGAGCCCGCGGGCTACTTGCGTCAACTCGTGTGGCCGCTGCGCGCGGCTTAGCAGTGGGCTCAGCACTGCTTCGCGGCGACTAGAGTTCGCCGGCGGCTTATCAGCCAGGTGCGCCGTCCTGGCCGGACACGCCGGCCACTCCGCCAGCGCCCGTGGCACCGGCCTTACCCACCGTGCCGCCATTGGGATTACCGGCGCTGCCACCCGCGCCGCCGGTGCCGCTCGAGCCGCCGGCGCCGCCGGCGCCGCCGGCCCCGCCGAGCCCACCGGTTCCGCCGTCACCGCCGTTACCGAACAGCCCGGCGCTGCCGCCGGCAACCCCTGCGGTACTGCTGTTGAAGCCGTTGCAGCCATTGCCGTATAGCAGTCCCGCCTCCCCCCGTTGGGGTGCGCCCCGGTACCAGGCGTGCCATTGCCGACCAGGGGGCGCCACTGCACCGGCACCGGCCGGTAATAACGAGGCCGGTGTTCACCGCGCGGGCATTGGCGCCGAGCACCCGACTCTGGAAAAAGGTTCGTTGACGCGGAGGCCGATGCCGGCAGCTACAACTCGCCGGCGTCGATCGCTTCTTTGACCTCTTGCGCGTGCGCGACCTGCTCAGGGGTGTAGCCGATGAAGATCGCTGCACCGCCGACAATGACGGCGGCTCCGGCCACCCAGAGCAGGCCGTAGGTGTAGCCGTGGTCAAGCGCATTCAACTGAACGTCGTTCATGAACTTCACCGGACCGGTGGTGCCGCCCATGTACAGCGTGCGCGAGGTGATCACGGCCTGGATGACGGCCAGCACCAGCGGCCCGCCAAGGCTCTGCAGCATCAGCGTCAGCGCGGATACCGGGCCGATCTGGTCGAAGCCCACCCCTGCGATCGCGGCCAGCGTCAGCGGCACGACCACCATGCCGATGCCGATGCCGCCGATAACGATGGGCACCACCAGGTTGGGGAAGTAGGGGGCGCCGCGGTGCATGAAGGCCGAGCCGTACAGCATTGCCGCCAGCAGCAGCATCCCACCGCCGATCGACAACACCCGCGGTGAAAACCGTGACACCAGCTGAGAGGAGATCCCCAGGCCGATTCCCATCGCGATGACGAACGGGATGAAGCCGACCCCGGCGCGCAACGCGCTGTAGCCCAGGATGTCCTGCACGTACAAGCCGATGCTCACCGTCAGGCTGAACATGACGCCACCGGCCAGGAAGATCGCGGCAAATGTGGCCAGCCGGTTGCGGTCGCGGAACAACTCGAACGGGACGACGGGGTTTTCGGCGGTGCGCTCCACGATTGCGAACGCGATGCCAGCCGCCACGGCGACTACGCCCGAACTGAGGGTGGTAAGTGAGAGCCAGCCCTCTTCCGGGCCTATCGAGAACGCGAAAACGGCGGCGGTGCAGGCCAGCGTTGCCAGTATGGCCCCCGCCGCATCCAGCTTCATCCGCTCTCTGTTGGTCTCGCGCAGCGCGGTGCGGGCCAGGTAGATCATCACCAGCCCGATCGGCACGTTCACCATGAAAGCCAGCCGCCATGACACCTCGGTCAACGCCCCACCGACCACCAGGCCCATTACCGAGCCGATTGCGGTCATCGCGGCGAACACTGCCGTCGCGGCGTTACGCGCCGGTCCCTTCGGGAAGGTGGTTGCGACCAGCGCAAGGCCGGTGGGCGATGCGATCGCCGACCCGACGCCCTGAGACAGCCGAGCGATAACCAGCGTCACCTCGTCCCAGGCCACGGCGCACAAAACGGACGAGATCGTGAACAGAGCGACGCCGACGATAAAAGTGCGCTTGCGCCCAATGGTGTCGCCCAAACGGCCGCCGAGCAGCATCAGACCGCCGAAGGTGAGCACGTACGCGGTGATCACCCAACTACGGCCGGCGTCGGACAGGCTCAGCTCATTTTGAATCTTGGGAAGCGCGACGATGGCCACGGTGCTGTCCATGGTCGCCAGCAGCTGCATGCCACCGATCGCGACAACCGCCGCGATAAAGCGACGAGACGGAAGCCAGGTGGGGTAATACCTACCGGTACGAGCTGGGACGGTCTCCGCGCTCTCGGCGCGCGCCGGGGCTGGACGATCCGGGCGGGCGGCAGCACTCCAATTCTGAGCAGCCCGCTCTGTGTCGTTTAGAGCCGTCATAACGAGTTACCTTACAGTAATCTTAAGAATCGTTTAAGCCCCGAACGCCGCCACGGCGCCGATGACGACGATCGCCGGAGGTCGAATACCTTCGGCGCGGATCTTCTCCGGCGTGTCTATGAGGGTGGCGTGCAACGTCTGTTGAGCCGACGTCGTTCCGTGTTGAACCACCAGCACCGGCGTATCCGCAGGTCGACCTCCCTTTAGCAGGGCGTCGACAAAGAGTTCGATGCGTTCGACGGCCATCAGCAAAACGATGGTTCCGGACAGCTCGGCCAGCGCATTCCAATTTACTAACGATTCGGGGTGACCGGGTGCGAGATGCCCGCTGACCACCACGAACTCGTGATTTATGGCCCGGTGTGTGACCGGAACGCCGGCTAACGCGGGCACCGCTATGGCACTCGTCACGCCTGGCACCACGGAGACGGGAATCCCGGCTTCTGCGCACGCCAAGACTTCTTCGTAACCCCGGGCGAACACGAAGGGGTCGCCGCCTTTGAGGCGCACCACGAAACGGCCGGATCGGGCCCGGTCGATCATGACCTCGTTGATCGCGTCCTGGGCCATCGCGCGCCCGTACGGAATCTTGGCGGCGTCGATGACTTCCACATGCGGCGCCAGCTCGGCGAGGAGTTCGGGTGGTGCGAGACGGTCAGCGACCACGACATCGGCCTGGGCCAGCAGGCGGCGGCCGCGAACGGTGATCAGCTCGGGGTCGCCGGGCCCACCGCCGATTAGCGCTACCGATCCGCGCACGGGGTCGCTGCTTTCACTTTCCAGGGTGATGACGCCCGTTTGCAACGCCTCGCGGATGGCCGACCGGACGGCCGCCGACCGGCGGTGTTCACCGCCGGCCAGCACGCCTACCGACAACCCGGCGTAACTGAAGGTCGCCGGTGTCACGGCGGTCCCCTCGACGGCAACGTCGGCGCGGACGCAAAAAATCCGGCGGCGATCGGCCTCGTCGACCACGGCAGCGTTCACCTGGGCGTCGTCGGTGGCCGCGATCGCGTACCAGGCTCCGTCGAGGTCGCCGTCGCGGTATTCGCGCACTGACAACGAAATTCCGTCCATCGCCTCCACGGCGGGGGTTACGGCGCGGGAGATGATGTACACGTCCGCTCCGCTGGCGATCAGCAGAGGTAACCGGCGCTGGGCGACCGTTCCCCCGCCTACCACGACGACCTTCTTGCCGGCCAGTCGCAACCCGGCCAGGTACGAGCTCTCGGTCACCCGCCAAGCTTAGTGACGACTGCCAGCGCGGCCGCCAGGCCGGGTGCAGCAGGTCGGCACCGTCAAACCCCGTGACGACTGCCAGCGCGGCCGCCAGGCCGGGTGCAGCAGGTCGGCACCGTCAAACCCCGTGACGACTGCCAACGCGGCCGCCAGGCCGGGTGCAGCAGGTCGGCACCGTCAAACCCCGTGACGACTGCCAGCGCGGCCGCCAGGCCGGGCCTCCCGGCGCGCTGCGGCGTTTGTAACGAAACTCACCACTGCTCCCGGCGCCGCCCCGGTACATCCACGCCTGCCGATAGCTGTCGGTGAACGTGGTCGCGGTTCGATGGCTTTTGACGAACTGAAATGCCGCGACGTCCAGGCCGGCATTCCACGCCCGCAACGCCATTCCGAAGGCTGCCGTCGACTTTCCTTTGCCGTCACCGGTGTGCATGGCCAGCACGGGCGCGTTGCGCCGGGCCCCGGTGGTCAGGCCGTCATCGGGGACTCGGAGCGGATTGCCCTGCGGCATCGACGCTTAACCTCTCAGGCCACGCTGCGCACGGCCCGCGTCAGATGATCGGCACGCAACTCTTCCAGCCGCACGGCCGGGGCACTCCGCTGGCCGGCCAGCTGGGTGGGCCAACCCCAGCCGCACATCTGACGTCTCGCAGTCCACAACCACCGCGGCAGCGCCTTCAGCGGCCAGCCGGGCCGCGGCGATTCGACTGCGGTCCAATGTATCCGGCCCGGCGGTAGCCCGGCCGTCGGTGAGTACCACCACCAGCGGGCGTCGAGCGCGATCGCCCGTCCTTCCCGGAAATCAGCTCGCGCGCGGCCGGTAGGCCTTGGGCGAGCGGCGTCCTGCCACCGGTGTCGAAGCTGGCCAACCGGCGGCCGGCGATGTGCGCCGACGATGTCGGTGGTAGCAACAACCACGCTTCTTGCCCGCGGGAGGTGATCACCGCGATCTTGTCTCGGCGCCGGTAAGCGTCGCGCAGCAGGGACCGGGTGGCACCACTGACCCCGGCCATCCGATCGCGGGCGGCCATCGAAAGTGCCCACTCGCCACGGATCAACGCACCGCCGATATCCGGACGAACCGCGCAAACAGCCCGAGCCTCAGCTGATCATGACCGAAGATCGCGCTGAATGGGTAGGGCTTCACGGCGTGTCCGGCCGCCCGGAGCCGCGGCGCAGCATGGGAACGTGCGGAACGCCGTCGTCGAGGAAATTATCGCCATCGCGGGCAAACCCGTGCTGTGCATACATGTCCGCCAGATAGGTCTGCGCGTTGATCCGGCAGGGATAGCTGCCCACCTCCGCCAGCGCCGCACGCAGCAGCCGAGTGGTGTGGCCCTGCCCGCGCGCGCTGCGTTTGGTGCACAACCGCCCGATCCGGAACGCCTTCTGGCCCCCGGCGTGCTCCTCCATCAGCCGTAGCGTGCAGATCACCTCGCCGTCATGCCTTTCGAGCCAGAAGTGCCGGGTTTCGGCCAGCAAGTCGCGCCCGTCCAGTTCGGGATAAGGGATCGCCTGTTCGACGACGAACACCTCCACCCTCAGCTTGAGCAGCTCGTACAAGGTCTGGGCGTCGAGATCTTTGGCCCAGATGCGGCGCAACGCTTCGCTCATCGGCGCCGCTCCTCCCCACTGCTTCGCACAGTATCGTCGCTGGCGCAGCTCATGATGCACCCAGCCCCAATACCTTGGTGCCCCACGTCGAGACTTCGTCGTACAGTGCAGGCTCCTTTGATAATTCGGCTCCCAGCGACGGCACCATCTCCTTCAGGGTGGGCAGCCAGGACTGATAGCGCTCGGCAAAACAGCGCTCCAGGACGTCGAGCATGATCGGCACCGCGGTCGATGCTCCCGGGGAGCCGCCGAGCAGGCCGGCGACGCTGCCATCTTCCGCGCCAACCACGGTGGTGCTGAACTCGAGCACCCCGCCTCTGCGTTTGTCTCGTCGGATCACCTGAACTCGCTGACCGGCCACCGTCAGTTCCCAATCCGAATCTTTTGCGCTGGGTGCGAATTGACGCAACACGCGTACCCGGTCGGGCTCCGAGAGCCGTAGCTGACCGATCAAATAATTGAGGAGTGCCATCTGGGTGACGCCAACGCCAAGCATGGACAGCACATTATCGGGCTTGACCGATCGCGGCAGGTCGGTGAGGTGTCCATGCTTCAAGAACTTCGGCGACCAGCCGGCGTAAGGCCCGAAAACCAGCCAGGACTTGCCGTTGACGAAGCGCAAATCAAGATGCAGCGCCCCGAGCGGCGGGGCGCCCGGCGCCGGGACGCCATACACCTTGGCCCGGTGCCGGGAAGTGAGCGCCGGGTTGCCGGTGCGCAAGAACCGGCCGCCAATCGGGAAGCCCGCGAAGCCCTTTGCCTCGCGGATGCCGGACTTCTGCAACAGCGGCAGCGCGCTGCCGCCGGCACCGACGAAGACGAATTTGGTCTTCAACCTGCGCTTTTCGCCGGTCCGCCGATTGGTGATCGCCAGCGTCCAGCTGCCGTCGGACTGGCGGGAAAGATTGCGCGCCTCGTGACCGAACAGCGCGGTGGTGCCGTTGCGTACGGCGTAGCCGATGAGCTGGCTGGACAGTGCACCGAAGTCGATGTCGGTGCCGTCGCGGGCCCAGTTGAGACCAATCGGCTCGGAAAAGTCACGTTTGGCGGCCATGAACGGCAGCCGGCGGGCGAACTCGTCGGGCTCATCGATCAACTCGGTGCCCGCGAACAGCGGGTTATTGGCCAGTGCCCGCTGCCGTCGCCGCAGGTAGTCGACTCGATGGGCCCCGCGCACGAAACTCGCGTGCGGGACCCGGTTGACGAAGCCGCGGTCGGTCAGGATGCCGTTCTCGAGGGCATAAGCCCAGAACTGCCGGGTGACCTGGAACTGTTCGTTGATGCGCACCGCTTTGGTGATGTCTATCGAGCCGTCCGGCAATTCCGGGGTGTAGTTCAACTCGCACAGCGCGGAGTGCCCGGTGCCTGCGTTGTTCCAGGGGCTGCTGCTTTCGGCGGCAACTGCGTCCAGCCGCTCAATCAGGGTGATCGACCAGTCCGGCTCCAGCCGCCGCAACAACGCACCCAGCGTGGCGCTCATGATGCCCGCGCCCACCAGCACGACGTCGGTCCGAGCGACGGTAGCCAATCCTGACACCGGATCGATGCTTCCTTCCTCCGCTTTGCTGGTCATCAGGTTATCCCGAATGGTGTGGTGCTGGCGGGTGGCCTGGCCACAGCACCGGCTCTGACCACGCTCTAAGCTGGCCTCGTGACTGGCGGGGCGACTGGCTGGGTGCCCGATGTGTTGCCCGGCTATTGGCAGTACACGATTCCGCTCGGGTCCGATCCCGCCGGCGAGGGCGAGATCGTCGCCACCCTGGTGCGACGAGGCGACGCGGCGCCTACCGGGCACGCGGTCCTGGCCATCCACGGCTACACCGACTACTTCTTCCACACCGAGGTGGCCGATCACTTCGCCAACCGCGGCTTCGCCTTCTACGCGCTGGACCTGCAGAAGTGCGGCCGGTCGCGGCGCAAGGGCCAAACCCCGCACTTCATCACTGACCTCGCCGCCTATGACACCGAGCTGGAACGCGCGCTGGCAGTCATCAGCGAGCAGAACGAGTCGCCCAAGATTCTGGTCTACGGCCACTCGGCCGGTGGGCTGATCGTGTCGCTGTGGCTGGACCGGCTGCGTCGGCGCGGCGCGACGGCGCGCGCGGGCGTTCGCGGCTTGGTGCTCAACAGCCCCTTTCTTGACCTGCACGGCCCGCCGGTGTTGCGGCTGGGCGTCACCTCGGCGACGATCGGCGCGCTGTCGCGCGTGCGCACCAAGGGCGTGGTCCGGGGCAGCAGCAAGGGCGGCTATGGCACCAGCCTGCACCGCGACTACGGCGGCGACTTCGACTACAACCTGCAGTGGAAACCGTTGGGCGGCTTCCCGATCACCCTGGGCTGGCTGCATGCCGTACGCCGCGGTCAGACACGGCTGCATCGTGGCCTGGATGTCGGTGTACCCAACCTGATCCTGCGTTCGGATCACAGCGTGCGCGAAGGCACCGACCCGACGGCGATGCAATGCGGCGACGCCGTCCTCGACGTCACGCAGATCGCGCGCTGGGCCGGCTGCATCGGCAACCGCTCCACCATCATTCCGGTGGCCGACGCCAAACACGATGTGTTCTTGTCAATGCCGCTGCCGCGCCGGGTGGCGTACCGGGAACTGGGCCGATGGCTGGACAACTACCTGGACACCCACCTGGAAACCGAGGAGAAAACCGACGCCTCGGCTTCGTCGGGGAAGGGGCAAGGGTCCTGAAAAAGCCCCAATAATATGGAGACCTACAACCTCGCGATCATCGGAACCGGTTCGGGCAACAGCATTCCCGATCATCGCTACACGGGCAAGCGCGTGGCGATCTGCGAACAGGGCACTTTCGGCGGCACCTGCCTGAATGTCGGCTGCATTCCCACCAAGATGTTCGTCTATGCCGCCGAGGTTGCCAAAACCCTTCGCGGCGCGGCGCAATACGGCGTCGACGCACACATCGACCGGGTGCGCTGGGGCGATATTGTCTCGCGCGTCTTTGGGCGGATCGATCCCATCGCATACAGCGGCGAGGACTATCGGCGGGCCGCACCCAATATCGACGTGTACGACCAGCACACCCGGTTCGGGCCCGCGCAGGCCGACGGGCGTTATCTTTTACGGACCGACGGGGGCGAGGAATTCGTCGCCGATCGGGTGGTGATCGCGGCGGGTGCGCGACCGACGATTCCACCAGCCATCCTGGCGTCGGGCGTCAAATACCACACCAGCGACACCGTTATGCGCATCGCCGAGTTGCCCGAACACCTGGTAATCGTCGGAAGTGGTTTTGTTGCAACGGAATTCGCGCATATATTCTCCGCGCTCGGCGTGCACGTCACGATAGTGATCCGCGGTAGCACCTTGCTGCGGCAGTGCGACGACACCATCTGCAAAAGATTCACCCGCATCGCATCGACCAAATGGGAACTCCATACCCATAGCAACATCGTGGCGGGCACCAACCACGGCTCGGGTGTGGCACTAGAACTCGACGACGGTCGCACGTTGAACGCCGACCTGCTCCTGGTGGCAACCGGCCGGGTGCCCAACGGCGATCTGCTGGACGCCGAGCAGGCCGGTGTTGACGTCAAGGACGGCAGGGTGGTGGTTGATGAATACCAGCGGACCACCGCGCGTGGGGTTTTCGCGCTCGGCGATGTCTCGTCGCCCTATCAGCTCAAGCACGTCGCCAACCACGAGGCCCGCGTCGTGCAGCACAATCTGGGCCGCGACTGGGACGACACCGAGTCGATGGCCGTCACCGATCACCGCTATGTGCCGTCGGCGGTGTTCACCGATCCTCAGATAGCCTGCGTCGGTTTGACCCAAAGTCAAGCAGTTGCACAAGGATTCGACATCAGCGTCAAGATACAGGAATATGGCGGCGTCGCTTACGGTTGGGCGATGGAGGACACCACCGGCATCGCCAAGCTCATTGCCGAGCGCGGCACCGGGCGCCTGCTGGGCGCGCACATCATGGGCTATCAAGCATCGTCGATCATCCAGCCGTTGATTCAGGCGATGAGCTTTGGACTGACCGCGCCAGAAATGGCCCGCGGCCAGTACTGGATTCACCCTGCGCTGCCGGAAGTAGTCGAGAACGCGTTGTTAGGTCTGGTATGACGTCAGCGGCGCGGGCCGGGAATCCTTGGCCTGACATCGCGGGCAAAGGCCATGCAGCGTGAGGCCGGCACGCTCAGACAACGCGAAGGAACTGCCCGCCATCGCGTGCTCTAAAGCAGAACTCAGTTGGCGTGCGGGCACCTCGATGATCGAGCTGCATTCGGTGCATACCGCGTGGTGATGCGGGGCTGTGGCCAACCCGTAGGTGCTGACGCCGTCGTCCAGGGTCAAGGCGTGCAGCACGCCCTGATCGACCAAGGTGGTCACGGTGCGGTAGATAGTCGCCAAGTCGGGTAGCTGGGCGCCCGAGGGCAGCGATGCGCGCAGCCGATGGTGGATCTCCGCTACCGGCAGATGCCCATGAATCGGCTCTAGCACCGCCAACACCTGGATCCTCGATGCCATCCGGCGCAGGCCGCGGGCTCGCAGGAACTCACCAAGTCGTTCGGTCACGACCGGGTCCAGAGCCGACGGTTTTGACGTCACCCCTTCAGTGTCTCGCCAGACACCCGGGATTGCCAGTGCCATCCGGACCTCGTTCCATGATCCTGCAAGTCAGTTGCATCGAGCTGATGCACGAACCTACAGTCGTGGCTGTTGCGTTCTACCCAATCTTGGAAGGACCGACTTGACCAGTAGCGAGGTCGCCTCGCGATCAGCACGGTTTTCTACGCTGCGTAGCGCCCTGTCGCACGCGGAGTGGGGGCGGCTGGGATTGATGATTGCGGTGATCATCGCGCTGCACCTGGTTGGCTGGATCACCCTGGTGTTCGTCGTAGATCCGGCACGACTGAGTCTGGGCGGCAGGGCATTTGGCATCGGTGTCGGACTAACTGCCTACACCCTTGGCATGCGGCACGCGTTTGACGCGGACCACATCGCCGCCATCGACAACACCACCCGCAAGCTGATGGGCGACGGGCAGCGCCCCCTTGCTGTCGGATTCTTCTTCTCGCTGGGCCATTCCACGGTGGTGTTCGGGCTCGCGGCACTACTGGCGACCGGGGTCAGGGCCCTCAGCGGGCCGGTCGAAGACGATAGCTCCTCGCTGCACCACTACACCGGGCTAATCGGCACCAGCGTTTCGGGCATGTTCCTGTACCTGATCGCCATCCTCAACGTAATCGTGCTGGTCGGCATCCTGCGGGTGTTCGCGCGGCTACGTCGCGGCGACTTCGACCTGGAAAAGGACGGGGCTGAGCTGGAACGGCAATTGGAAAGCCGCGGGCTACTCAACCGATTCCTCGGCCGCTTCACCAGATCGATCACCAAGTCCTGGCACATGTACCCCATCGGTTTGTTGTTCGGCCTGGGATTCGACACCGCGACCGAGATAGCGCTGTTGGTCCTGGCCGGCACCAGCGCGGCGGCCGGGCTGCCGTGGTACGCCATCTTGTGTCTGCCCGTGCTTTTCACCGCAGGCATGTGCCTGCTGGACACCGTCGACGGCTCATTCATGAACTTCGCCTATGGCTGGGCCTTTTCCAATCCGGTGCGAAAGATCTACTACAACATCACCATCACCACGCTGTCGGTGGCCGTCGCACTGTTGATCGGCAGCATCGAACTGCTCGGACTTTTCGCCGGCCAACTGGGCTGGCGGGGCGCGTTCTGGGATTGGCTCGGCGGGCTGGACCTCAACACCGTCGGCTTCGCCGTCGTCGGAATGTTTGTCCTGACCTGGGTCGTCGCCTTGCTGGTCTGGCGCTATGGGCGCATCGAGGAGAAGTGGACCCCGGCGACCAAAATCAATTAGTGCCCGGCGGGGTTAACCGATAACCCCGCCGCAGGTGTAGAAACGTCTTCATGGGCTTTGCCCTGAGGCCGAGTCGGGCTACGAGTGGGCGCCGGTGACCAGCGATGCATGAACTCTCGCTCTGCGAAGCCATCGCCGATGTGGTCAAGACGCATGCCGATGGCCGCCACGTCGACGTCGTGCGCGTCCGGATCGGCGCTCTTCGCCAGGTGGTACCCGAATCGCTGTCCTTCTGCTGGACACTCCTGCGGGATTCCGAGAACATGTCGGACGCCGAACTCGAACTCGAGTGCGTCACCGCCGAGGTCAAGTGCCGATCATGCGGCGAACAATCAGAGATCACGTCAGCCTGGTCGATCTGGTGTCCGCAATGCGACAGTTGCGACGTAGAGGTGCTCCGCGGCAACGAATTTCTGGTGACGTCTTTGGACGTTTCGTGAAAGGTGTCCACCATGGGTAGATTTCACCGGCACGACGACGGAACAGTGCACGCCCACGAGCACGAACCCCATGACCACGCCCTCGACCATGGCGACCACAGCGGTTATCAGACCGGGGCCCAGCGTATCGACGTCTTGGAGGAGATCTTCGCCGAGAACGATACCCGCGCAAATATCAACCGGACCGCGTTCGAGGCCAACGGGATCCGCGCGCTGAACCTGATGAGCTCGCCCGGCTCAGGGAAGACGACCGTGCTGCAGGCAACTCTTGACGAGCTCGCGGGCGAGATCGCGATCGGGATTATCGAAGGCGATATCGCCACCGACCTGGATGCCGCCAAGCTCAGCGGTCGCGGCGCCCAGGTCTCACTGCTCAACACCAGTAATGGGTTTGGCGGCGAATGTCATCTCGACGCGCCTATGGTCAACCGCGCCCTACCGGGCCTGGACCTTCCCGGACTCGATCTGGTGATCATCGAAAACGTCGGCAACTTGGTCTGCCCGGCAGAGTTCGACGTCGGCGAGCACGCCAAGGCCATGGTCTACTCCGTCACCGAAGGCGAAGACAAGCCGCTGAAGTACCCGGTGATGTTCCGATCGGTGGATATAGTGCTACTCAACAAGATTGACTTGGTTCCCCACCTGGACGTCGACGTCGATTCGTACATCGCCCATGTTCGCGAAGTCAACGCCTCCGCGACGATCCTGCCCGTCAGCGCGCGCACCGGCGCGGGCATGGGCGCCTGGTTCGGCTGGCTACGCCGGTTCGCCCAAGGCCTCGACGACTGAATATCTCCTGCATGCAAACGATTTGCAGGACAGTTCCTGCGAACGACTTGCATCAGGCCACACCAGCTAGTCGTACTCGCCGCTATGCCATTCCAGCGCGCCTGCGCCGACATACCGTGTCGGGCAACGGGAATTGCTAAATCCAGCGGGCCCCGAAACAGCTGTTCAGTTGCCGGCAACGGGGGAACCGTTGACAACGCTTGAGGGCGGGAGTAGACCCAGAAACAGCGCCGCGCAAGTGGGCCGACGGTCGACTCCGGCGGCGCAGGGGCCTAACCCGGCCCCGGAAAGCTGCGGCATGCTATCGGAAGCAGCAGTCAAAGCAGAAGAAACGTTGATCCATGTTCTGTGGATCAACGCAGGTCTGAGTTGTGACGGTGATTCGGTGGCGTTGACTGCCGCCACCCAGCCCAGTGTCGAGGAGATCGCGCTCGGCGCGCTTCCAGGCCTTCCCAAAGTCGCCGTCCACTGGCCGCTGATCGATTTCGAATGCGGACCCACGGGAGGAGCAGACGATTTCCTCGAGTGGTTCTTCAAGGCCGATCGCGGCGAATTGGAACCGTTCGTGCTCGTCGTCGAAGGTTCCATCCCGAACGAGAAGATCAAGGATGAGGGCTATTGGTGCGGGTTCGGCAACGATCCGGCCACCGGCCAGCCGATGACCACCAGCGAGTGGCTCGACCGGCTGGCGCCCAAGGCCACCGCGATCGTCGCCGTCGGGACCTGCGCCACTTATGGCGGCATCCACGCCATGGCGGGTAATCCGACTGGCGCGATGGGGGTACCCGACTACCTCGGGTGGGAGTGGAAGAGTAAAGCCGGCATCCCGATCGTCTGCGTTCCCGGCTGCCCGATCCATCCGGACAACCTGTCGGAGACGCTGACCTACCTGCTCTACATGGCAACGGGCCAGGCACCAATGATCCCGCTCGACGACGCGCTGCGGCCCAAGTGGCTGTTCGGCAACACGGTGCACGAAGGCTGCGACCGGGCCGGCTACTACGAGCAGGGCGATTTCGCCACCGAGTACGGCTCGCCGAAATGCATTGTCAAACTTGGCTGCTGGGGTCCGGTGGTGAAATGCAACGTGCCCAAACGCGGGTGGATCAACGGCATCGGCGGTTGCCCGAACGTCGGCGGCATCTGCATCGGCTGCACGATGCCGGGCTTCCCGGACAAGTTCATGCCATTCATGGACGAGCCGCCGGGCGGCAAGCTCTCCAGCACCGCGTCGGGCCTGTACGGATCCGTGATCCGCAACCTGAGGGGTATCACGGCTCGCACGGTCGATAAGGAACCACGCTGGCGCCACCCGGGCACCCAACTCACCACCGGAGCCCGCCGCACCTGGTAGGCCGCGGCTTGATCCAATCTCACCTCACATAGAGAGCCCTCGGGCGGAGAGCAGTATCGCGATGACAACCATCATTCCTGAGCCGTCAACATCCAAGCGGGAACCGGGCCAGCTCGTCGAGATGGCGTGGGATCCGATCACCAGGATCGTGGGCAGCCTCGGCATCTACACGAAGATCGATTTCGAGAACAAAGAGGTCGTCGAGTGTCACAGCACGTCGTCGATCTTCCGCGGCTACTCGATCTTCATGAAGGGCAAAGATCCCCGCGACGCCCACTTCATCACCAGCCGCATCTGCGGCATCTGCGGTGACAACCACGCCACCTGTTCCTGCTACGCGCAGAACATGGCCTACGGGGTCAAGCCACCGAACCTGGGAGAATGGATCGTCAACCTGGGCGAGGCCGCGGAATACATGTTCGACCACAACATCTTCCAGGAGAACTTGGTGGGTGTTGACTTCTGCGAGAAGATGGTCGCCGAGACCAACCCCGGGGTGCTGGCCCAAGCGGAGAAAACCGCGTCGCCACACGCCGATGCCCACGGCTACAAGACCATCGCCGACATCATGCGCTCGCTCAATCCGTTCAGTGGCGAGTTCTACCGCGAGGCGTTGCAGGTCAGTCGCTGGACACGAGAGATGTTCTGCCTCATGGAGGGTCGTCACGTGCACCCGTCCACGCTGTACCCGGGCGGGGTCGGCACCGTCGCGACCATCCAACTGATGACCGACTACATGACACGGCTGATGCGCTACGTCGAGTTCATGAAGAAGGTCGTCCCCATGCACGACGACCTCTTCGACTTCTTCTACGACGCGCTGCCCGGTTACGAAAAGGTCGGCCTGCGCCGCACGCTGCTCGGCTGCTGGGGCTCCTTCCAGGACCCCGACGTGTGCAACTTCGCGTACAAAGACATGGAGCGCTGGGGTAACGCGATGTTCGTCACCCCAGGCGTGGTGGTCGACGGGAAACTGGTCACCCACTCGCTGGTGGACATCAACCTCGGCATCCGAATCCTGTTGGGCAGCTCGTATTACGACGACTGGACGGAGCAGGAGATGTTCGTCAAGACCGACCCACTGGGCAACCCGGTGGACCGGCGCCACCCGTGGAACCAGCACACCAACCCGCATCCGCAGAAGCGGGAACTGGACGGCGGCAAGTACAGCTGGGTGATGTCGCCACGCTGGTTCGACGGCAAAGACCACCTGGCGCTGGACACCGGCGGTGGCCCGCTGGCCCGGTTGTGGTCGACCGCACTGGCCGGCCTGGTCGACATCGGCTACGTCCAGGCAACGGGCCACAGCGTAAAGATCAACCTGCCCAAGACGATCTTGAAGGGTCCGGTCGAATTCGAATGGAAGATCCCCAAGCACGGCAGCAACACGATCGAACGTGACCGGGCCAGGACCTACTTCCAGGCTTACGCAGCGGCGTGCGCGTTGCACTTCGCCGAAAAGGCGCTGGAGGAAATCCGCGCCGGCCGTACTAAGACATGGGAGAAGTTCACCGTGCCCGACGAGGGCATCGGCTGCGGTTTCACCGAGGCGGTCCGCGGCGTCCTGAGCCACCACATGGTGATCCGAGACGGCAAGATCGCCAACTATCACCCGTACCCGCCAACCCCGTGGAATGCGAACCCGCGAGACAGCTTCGGCACGCCGGGCCCCTACGAGGATGCGGTGCAGGGCCAGCCGATCTTCGAGGAGAACAGCCGGGAGAACTTCAAGGGCATCGATATCATGCGCACGGTACGAAGCTTCGATCCGTGCCTGCCCTGCGGTGTGCACATGTACCTGGGGAACGGCAAAACCCTCGAGAGATTGCACACGCCAACGCAGTCGCCAGCCGGGGACTGACGCATGGCGGATCGCCCGGAGGAACTCGCGCGAAGTGCAGACGGGGAAGCGCGGTGGCGTACAGCGGGCGACCGGATCCAGACGCTGCTGGATTCCTGTGCCGCGGCCGGGGCGGCCGCGCATGAGCGGGCCCAGCAGCTGGTCCGCGAGGTCGTAGGGCTCTACGGGGCCGGGCTGGAACGGATCATCCAGCTGGCTGACGACCCTGAGTTAGCCGAGCGGCTGGCCACCGACGACCTGGTGGCCAGCCTGCTCCTGGTACATGGCGTGCATCCGCACGACGTTCACCGGCGGGTGTCCGACGCGCTGGACCGGGTGCGTCCTTACCTGGGCTCGCACGGTGGCGATGTGCACCTGGTTGACATCGCCAGCGGACCAGAAGGGGACACCGTCTGGCTTCAGTTCGCCGGCAGCTGCAAGAGCTGTCCATCGTCGGCGGCGACGCTTGAGTTGGCCGTGGAGGATGCGATCCGGGCAGCCGCACCGGAGATATCCTCGATCGAACTTGTAGCCGCCGAACCGGATTCGACCCAGGCGGTGATCCCAGCCGATTCGCTGCTGACCAAGATCAGGGCTGAGGTCAATCACACGAGCGCGGCGGCAACGTGGCACCAGGTTCCCGACCTGGCCGACCTGTCCCCGGGCGAAGTCGGCGGCTTCCTGATCGAAGGGCTCGCCGGCTTGACCGTCCTGGCTTGTCGCGTCGACGACCAGCTGTACGCCTACCGCGACAACTGCCCGGCGTGCGAGACGTCGCTGGCCGGGGCGGCACTGCATCGCGCCATGGGCCGCGCGGAACCGGTGCTGCGTTGTCCGCAGTGCCACGCCCATTTCGACGTCGTGCATGCCGGGGCCTGCATCGATCGCGAGACCGATTGCCACCTTGATCCGATCCCGCTGCTGACCCGCGACGGGGTGTTGTCGATCGCCGCGCCTGCCGAAGCGATCGGGGCCCCAGCATGACGAGCCCCTATGACGTCCTGGCGCGCATCACCAGCAACCAGCGGGCGCCCGAGCCCGCCGGCGAGCGGTGCGAAATGTGCTCCGAGCAGATCGCCGACGAGCATCAGCATGTGGTGAACGTGGCCGGCCGGCAGCTGATGTGCGTTTGCCGCGCGTGCTATCTGCTGTTCACCGATGGCAACGCCCAACTACGCTATCGGTCGGTGCCGGATCGGTATCTGGCGTTCGGCGACTTCGCGCTGGACCGCCGCACCTGGGAAGTCCTGCAGATCCCCGTCGGCGTGGCCTTCTTCTTCACAAACTCGCAACTCGGACGCACTGTCGCGTTCTATCCCGGCCCGGCAGGCGCCACCGAATCCGAGCTGGACATGGACGCCTGGAACGCCATCAGTGGCGCCGACCCGCGGGTCGGCTTGCTGGCCGACGACGTGGAGGCGCTACTGGTCCGGGTCCCCCCGGAAGACGAGGATGACGACGCTGGTCCGCAATGCTATTTGGTTCCCATCGACGCCTGCTATGAATTCGTCGGACGCTTGCGCAGGCTGTGGCGGGGTTTCGATGGCGGCCAAGAGGCCCGGGCATTCATCGACAGCTTCTTCGCGCAGGTCGCGGCTCGCGCCCGGGAGACGCCGCCCGAGCCGCCGTCATGACCGACCAGCCGATGGACGTGACCTTCGCCGTTCTCGATGTGGCGCCCGAGCCATACGCCGTCACCCCGGTGCTCACCGCCCGTGTCGGCGTCGCAGCCAGCAGTGACGACCCCGTGCACGCCATCGCACTGCGCTGCCAGGTCCGAATCGAGCCGCTGCGCCGTTCCTATTCCGACGACGAAGGCGCCGGACTTACCGACTTGTTCGGGCCGCGTCACCGCTGGGCGACCACCCAACGCACCTTTCTGTGGCAGCACTGCACCGCATTGGTACCGGGCTTCGCCGGCAACGCGACGGTGGCACTGCCGCTGGATTGCACCTACGACTTCGAGGTCACTGCCGCCAAGTACCTGCATGCGCTGCGCGATGGCGCATTGCCCCTCCAATTCCTGTTCAGTGGAACAATTTTCGTCAAATCCGAGCGCGGGTTTTCGGTTCAGCAGGTGTCCTGGGATTGCGAGGACCGTTACGATATGCCGGTCACGGTCTGGCGGGAGCTGATCGCCCAGCACTATCCGAATTCCGGCTGGGTGCGGCTCAGCCACGAGACCGCCTCAGCGCTGGCCGGTTACAAGTCGGCCCGGGGCCTGCTCGACCTTGACCACGCGGTTACCTCGTTATTGGCCGTCAACCAGGAGGCGGCGCAGTGACATCCGGGTCATCGGGCTGGGAGCGGGCCCGCGCCGTCGCCGACGCAGTGCTGTATGAGGGCTACCTGCTCTACCCATACCGCGGGACGTCGAGCAAGAATCAATCGCGTTGGCAGTTTGGCGTTTTGGGTCCGCCGGGTGCAGCCGCAGCCGGCCTGGGCGAAGACGACAGCATCGCGGCACAGTTCCTCGTCAACGACGCGCAGGCGATCTCACTGGTGGTGCGCTTCCTGCAGCTGCAGCACCGTCGGGCTGAGCGCGAACTCACCGGCGGCGGATTCCAACCCGTTGACGAACTGACGACCTCGTCCGGGTCCTGGCTGACGTGGGACGAAGCCTTCGAATGTGAAATGTCTTTCGGCCCTCTAGCGCTGGACGGCGCGGTGCAGCAATGGACACTGCCGGTGACGGCACCCGCGACTATCGACGTTGAACTCCACGACGGCGGTCGCCTGGTCCGCGAACGGCTGGAGGTGCACGGCGTACTGACCGTCGCGGCCGAACCGGATGGTGACCTGCGACGGATCTCGGTCCGGGTCGCCAACGTCGGCACCGCTGTGGAAAGCAACAGCGACACGAAAGATACCGTGACGGCACGGTCCATGATCGGCACCCACCTCATCGCCGAAGTTGTCGGTGGTCAGTTCGTCTCACTGCTCGAACCGCCGCCCGCCGCGGCAGATGCGGTGTCCCGATGTCAGCAGCGCCGCTGCTTCCCGGTGCTGGCCGGCCCATCCGGAACCCAAGACGTGCTGCTGGTCTCGCCGATCATTCTTTACGATCACCCCGAGGTTGCCGAACAAAGTGACACCGCACTTTTCGACTGCACCGAGATCGACGAGATATTGACGCTGCGCGTGATGACCATGACCGACGACGAGAAAGCGCAGGCCCGCGCCACCGATCCACGGGCCGCGCAGATCATCGACCAGTGTGACGCCATGTCACCCGAGGCCATGGCCCGTCTGCACGGTGTCCTGCGGGATCCACACTCTCCCACTATCGCCGCGGGCCTGGTCCCGGAGATTCCCGACGGCGTCGACTGGTGGGATCCGCTGGCCGACAACGCGGTTCGACCCGAACTCGACGCGGTACTGGTGGGCGGGATCCGCGTCGCGCGGGGCAGCCAGGTCCGATTGCGGCCACGGCGCAACGCCGACGCACAGGACATCTTCGTCGCCGGCAAGACCGCCCGTGTCACGTCGGTGCATGAGGACGTTGAGGGCAACAAGCACGTCGCTGTGGTGGTCAATGACGACCCAGCCGCCGATCTGCACGACTGGTACGGCCGCTATCTGTACTTTTCCCCCGACGAAATCGAGCCACTGGAAGGTTCAGAACCCACGACAACCCGAGGAAGGAATTCGCAATGGAAATCTTAGGTTGGGTCTTCATCGGCATCATCGCAATTGTCGTTGCGCTCGGAGTGGTTCTGGGAGTGATGTCGTTACCGGATGCCCGAAGGTACCTCAGACTACGGCGCATGTAGCCGAGTCGAGTACCCCGATGGCAGCGCGGATACTGGTTGCCGGAATTGGCAACATCTTCCTGGGAGACGACGGCTTCGGCTCGGAGGTAGTCCGGCACGCCGCGATCCCCCCCGACGATTCGATCGTCCGCGTCATCGATTACGGCATCCGGGGCATGCACCTGGCCTACGACCTGCTCGGCGCGTGGGACACGCTGGTCCTCGTCGACGCGGTGCCCAGCCGCGGCAGCCCGGGAACCTTGCACATCTTCGAGGCCGATCATCAATCAACTTCCAGCACAATCGGTCTAGACGCACACAGCATGGATCCGGCCGCTGTGTTCGCAAGCCTGCGGGCGCTGGGCGGTAGGCCACCCTACACCGTCGTTGTCGGGTGTGAGGCCGGAAGCGTCGAAGAGGGAATTGGTCTCAGCGAGCCGGTCGCCCGAGCCGTCCCCCGGGCTGTGCGCGCGGTCGAGGAGATCGTCGCTGCGTTGCAGAGCCCGCTGTCTGCCGCTTCTTCGTCCGCGCCGCAGCAAGTGGAGCGCTAACCATGTGTCTGGGCATACCGGGTCAAGTGATCGGCATTCTGGATGGCTACGAAGGACAGCTGGCTCTGGTCGACGTCGTTGGCGAGCAGCGCAAGGTCAACATCGGCATGTTGCCGGAGGAGACATTCGCGCCCGGCGACTGGGTTATCATCCATATGGGCTTCGTCGTCGAGAAGACGGACCGAGCCGGAGCCGAACATGCAATGGCCGGCCTGCAGCTAATGGGAAGCGGCCCGGTCGATCCAACCATCAGCCCGGAGGGCGGTTGAGATGACCGACACCCCCCTGATGCTGCGAATCGACGATATTCGGCGGCGCTTCACCGTGACCGGTGTTGTCCAGGGGGTTGGCTTTCGTCCGTTCGTCCACCGCATTGCCAGCGAGCTCGGCCTGGCCGGATTCGTCGCCAATGATTCGGGCGCAGTGTTTCTCGAGGTGCAGGGAGAACGCAAGCGGGTGGACGAATTCGGTCGTCGGCTGCGCGCCGAGGCCCCCCCACTGGCGCGGATAGACACTGTATCCGTCCATGACATTGCCGCCGACACCACACATCTAGACCAGTTCCGGATCGCGGCGAGCGAGACGCGTACCGGTGCTGACACGGCCAAGACGCCGATTCCGCCCGACATCGCCGTGTGCGACGCCTGTGTCGCCGAACTATTCGATCCACACGACCGCCGCTACCGGCACCCGTTCGTGACCTGCACCAACTGCGGACCGCGGTTCACCATCATCCGCAAGTTGCCTTACGACCGCTCCGCCACCACCATGTCGGAATTCGCCATGTGTGCGCGGTGCGCCACCGAATACCACAATCCCGTGGATCGGCGGTTCCACGCGCAGCCAATCGCGTGCCCGGATTGCGGTCCGTCGCTGCAGTTCTGGTCGCAGGATGCTCGCATGACCGGATCAGACGCCGCGCTGGCCGCAGCCCAACGGGCGCTGGCAGCCGGTGCGGTGGTTGCCATCAAAGGCATCGGCGGTTACCACCTGGCTTGTGTCGCCGACGACGAGACAGCGGTCGGCGCGCTACGAGCACGAAAGGCACGGGGCGGCAAGCCCTTCGCCATGCTGGTCCGCGACCTTGTCGTCGCACGCCGATACGCCGACATCGACGACGCCGAAGCCGCGGTGCTATCGAGTCCCGCACGGCCGATCGTGTTGCTCCGGCGGCGCACCGGTGCACCCGTGGCCGACGCCGTGGCACCCGGCAGCCCGCTGCTCGGTTTGATGCTGCCCTACTCCCCCATCCATCACCTGCTGCTGGCTCCCGTTCCCGGGGACGACGCACAGGTCCCCGACGCGTTAGTGCTGACCAGCGCCAACCGTTCCGACGAACCCATCTGCTTTACCGAAGACGATGCCGCTAGCCGGCTTTCGGACCTTTGCGACGCCGTCCTAGATCACGACCGGTCGATCCACGTGCCATGTGACGACTCGGTGGTGCGCGTGATCAGAGAACAAGACGGGGCCCGGGAGCTGCCGATCCGCCGATCCCGAGGCTATGCGCCGTTACCGGTCAACCTCGGGCGAGCCGGCCCGCCCGTACTGGCTGTAGGCGGGGAACTCAAGAACACCTTCTGCCTCACTGACGGCGCACACGCATACATGTCCGGGCATATCGGCGACATGGCCAGCTGGGAGACGTTACGCGCTTTCCAGCGCGCAGTGGGACAGCTCAGCGAAATACGCGGCCAGCCAGTGCGATTAGCCGCCGATTTGCACCCGGGGTATCACACCCGTAGCTGGGCGGAGCGCCGTGCGGGCGATCGGCCCCTGGATCTAGTCCAGCACCACCATGCGCACGTGGTGTCGCTGCTGGCCGAGCACGGACGTATCGGCGAACCGATCATCGGAGTCTCCTTCGACGGCACCGGCTACGGCTGCGATCAGACGATATGGGGCGGCGAGATTCTCCAGCTCGGGACTGACAGCCACCGTTTTGTCCGGGTCGGCCACCTGCTACCGGTGCCGTTGCCGGGCGGCGACGCCGCGGTGCGCAACCCGTGGCGAATGGCGCTGTCACAGTTGTGGATGGCCGGCATCGCCTGGACCCCCGATCTGGCTCCGGTCGCCGCGGCCACACCGGACGAGTTACGGCTCACCCGCTCACAATTGGAGAGCGGGACGGGATGCGTCCCGTGTTCCAGCATGGGTCGCCTGTTCGATGCGGTTGCCTCGCTGCTGGGGGTGCGGCACCGCATCGACTACGAGGGCCAGGCCGCCATCGAACTCGAAGCACTGGCCGAGTCAGCCCCCGAATTGCCCGACGGCCTTGTGTCGTCGTTGTCATTGGCGGTGCGTGACGACGGAGTGATCGATCCGGCCACGACGGTGCAGGCGATGGTGTCGGGTCTGCACGCAGGCACGTCAGCGGCGGAGTTGGCGGCCGGGTTCCATCAGGCGGTCGCGGTGGCCGTCGCCAAGGTGGTCGGTCAGGTGGCCGGTTCGGTACGGCTGGCGGGCCTGACCGGTGGGGTGTTTCAGAATGTGCTGCTGTTGCAAGCGTGTCGTACGCGGTTGCGGCTGGCTGGATTTGAGGTGCTGACCCATCACGTGGTTCCGCCCAATGACGGCGGCCTGGCGCTGGGTCAGGCCGCGATCTCGATGCTGACCGCGGGAGAGGATGCCGACGCGTGAGCCCCGTCTTTGGAGAAGCCGCTCTCGATCGCGGCCTTGATACCGGCCTGGCCGAGGATTTGGCGGCGGCCGCGTTCACGCTGGCCAAGCGGTTCGCGGCGGGTGCCACCATGTGGTCCATTGCACCGTCGTGCGAACCGCATGCGCTGCATATCGCGGTCGAGTTCGTCCACCCGGTGATTGTGGGGAAGCGGGCATTGCCGGCGGTCGCGCTCACCGGGCCCGACCTGGTTGATCTGGTGCGGGTGTCGGTGCGGCCAGGCGACATCGTGATTGGGGTCTCTGGTGCGGATGACCCCGAGGTGCGCTCGGTGATGCGCCGGGGCCCGGCGTGGGGCATCACCACGATTTGGATCGGCAGCGGCGAACGACCGAGGGACGGTATGGCCGACCACGTGCTGTGGCTCGATGACCGCGACCCGAGGGCGCCTGCAACAGGTGGGTTTGTGCTGTTCTACCACCTTTTGTGGGAGCTGACGCACGTGTGTTTTGAGCACTCCGGGTTGCTCAAGCCGGAATGTAACGAAGCAGTGTGTGTCACGTGCAGCGACGAGGGGCGCGTGGGTGAGGTGGTGACGGCCCCCATCGACGGACTGGCCATGGTGCGCACCGCGCGCGGTGCCGAGAGCGTGGTGACGAGCCTTGTCGAGCCGGTCGCTACGGGTGAGCTGGTTCTGGTGCACGCCGGTATGGCGATCAGCAAATTGAATGAGGACACCTGATGAGTAACCGCTCCCAAGAACCCACCGACTTCCTCTACCCGTTTATCGACGGTCAAGAAGACGATCCCACGTCGCTGTTGGCCGACCTGGCCGCATCGGCGCGGGCAAAAGCGGCCGAGAGCCTGGCCCTGCAACGCGCCAGCTTGGACGCCAATGCCGAATTGATTGACCGGGCCGCCGACGAGATGGCGCGCCGTTTCGCCGCCGGCGGACGGATGTTCACCTTCGGAAACGGTGGCAGCTGTACCGATTCCGCGACGTTTGCAGGACTGTTCGCCCGGCCGCCGATAGGTAGGCCGTTACCCGCCTGGTCGTTGACCGCCGACCAGGCGATTATTACCGCATTGGGCAACGATGTCGGCTTTGAGCTGGTGTTCGCCCGCCAGTTGATCGCGCGCGCGAAGGCCGGCGACATCGCGGTCGCCATGTCGACCAGCGGCAATTCGCCCAACCTGCTCGCCGCATTGGCCGAGGCGCGACGGCGTGGCCTGTACACCGTCGGATTCGCCGGTTATGAGGGCGGCGCGTTTGCAGCCAACCCAAATGTGGACGCCTGCTTTGTTGTTCGTTCGCAGAGCGTGCACCGGATTCAGGAATCGCAAGCGCTGCTGGGCTATCAGCTGTGGTTGGCAACCCACGAACGTTGCAACGATCTGGGTTTGGGGGCGGCGTGAGCAAGTCAGCAGGCGAATACCTCTCGTCGGGTCCGCGGTTCGCCGAGGGTGAGGTGATCGAGCGGATCGAATCGTTTCGCAGGCGCCGCCCGCGGCTGGTCGACGACCACGTGACCCTGGCTCACGGAGCGGGCGGCAAGGCGTCGGCGGCACTGGTTGACGCGGTCTTCGTGGAGGCGTTCCGCAACCCGACGCTGGAATCGCTCAGCGACGGCGCGGTGCTCACCTTGCCCAGCGGCGAACGTATCGCGATGTCCACCGATTCATTTGTGGTGCAGCCAAGGCGTTTTCCCGGTGGCTCCCTCGGTGAACTCGCCATTCACGGCACTTGCAACGACTTGGCGATGGCCGGCGCCGTCCCGTCATGGATTTCGGCCGCGTTCGTGCTTGAAGAGGGCTTTTCGATCGCCGAATTGAAGGAGATCGTCGCCGACATGGCGGCCGCCGCCGCCGAAGCGGGCGTGCAGATCGTCACCGGCGACACGAAGGTGGTACCCAAGGGCGCCGCCGACGGTGTCTTCATCACCACGACCGGAACCGGCCTCATCCCGGCGGGGCGGCGGCTGTCGGCGGAGTCGGTGCGCAGCGGCGACAAAGTGCTGCTGTCCGGATCGATGGGCGATCACGGTATGGCGGTGATGCTCGCCAGGGGCGATCTGGCCATCGAGGCCGATATCGGCTCCGACACCGCCTCGGTGAGCCCACTGGTGGAACTGCTGATGGCCGCCGCACCGTCCACCAGATGGCTACGTGACGCGACTCGGGGCGGCGTGGGCACCGTCTGCAACGAACTCGCTCAGGCTTGCGGGCTCGGCGTGGTTCTGGATGAGGAGCAGCTACCGGTGCATCCGATGGTGAATGGCGCTTGCGAGTTGCTCGGCATCGATCCCCTCTACGTCGCCAACGAGGGTAAGTTCGTCGCCGTCGTCGCGCCGGAGGAGGCTGGAGCCGGGCTGGCAGCGCTGCGGTCGCATTCGTTGGGCGCCGAGGCGGCCGAGGTCGGGGAAATCATCACCGAGCCGGCCGAAACCGTCGTGTTGCGCACGGCATTCGGCGGCACACGGATCGTCGACATGCTGGTCGGGGATCCGTTGCCGCGGATCTGTTAGGAAAGGAGCTTCAGATGTGTCTTGGGATTCCGGGCCGGATCGTCGAGATCACCGACCCCGCCGCCTATTTGGCGAAGGTCGATGTCAGCGGTGTACAGCGCACCATCAGCGTGCGACTGTTGGAAGCGGACATGCCCGAGCCCGACGACTGGGTACTGGTCCATGTCGGGTTCGCGATGGCCAAGATCGACGAAACCGAGGCACTGCTCACCCTGGCCGCCATCAAGAAGCTGGGCGAGGCATACACCACCGAAATCGAAGCCTTCGACTCGTCGGCCATCGTCTGACCGGGAAGAAACGGCAATGAAATTCGTTGACGAATTCCGCGACCCAGCCGCAGCCCGCAAACTGCTGGTTGCCATCGAGCACCTGGCCGGGACCGGCCCGGACCACTTCAAGTTCATGGAAGTGTGTGGCGGGCACACCCACACCATCTACCGCCACGGCATCGAACACCTGCTGCCCGACAACGTCGAACTGGTACACGGGCCCGGCTGCCCGGTCTGCGTCATCCCGATGGGCCGCATCGACGACGCAATGTGGCTGGCGAGCCAACCCGACGTGATCTTCACCTGCTTCGGCGACATGATGCGGGTGCCTGGTTCGGCCGGCAGCCTGTTGGATGCCAAGGCGCGCGGCGCCGACGTGCGGTTCGTGTACTCCCCGCTGGACGCCCTCAAAATCGCGGTCGACAACCCCGATAAGAAAGTGGTGTTCTTCGCGATCGGTTTCGAGACGACCGCGCCGTCCACCGCGGTCACGCTGGTACGGGCTCGCGACCTTGGGCTGCGCAACTTCAGTGTGTTCTGCAACCATGTCACGATCGTTCCGCCGATCAAAGCCATCCTGGATTCGCCGGACCTGCGGCTGTCCGGATTCATCGGACCCGGGCACGTGTCGACCGTGGTGGGCAACCGGCCGTACCGGTTCGTCCCGGAGGTATACCGAAAGCCCTTGGTGGTAGCGGGATTCGAGCCTCTGGACATCTTGGCTTCGGTCGGGATGCTGCTGCGCCAGATCCGCGAGGGCCGCTGCGAGGTGGAAAATCAGTACAAACGCGTGGTGCCCGAGCAGGGAAACCCCGCGGCGTTGGCGCTGATTGGCAAAGTGTTCGCGCTACGTCCGCACTTCGAATGGCGCGGACTGGGCTTCATATCGCAGAGTGCGCTGCGGTTGCACGACGACTTCGCGGAGTTCGACGCGGAGCTGCGATACGCAATGCCCGGCGTGCGAGTCGCCGACCCGAAGGCATGCCAATGCGGTGAGGTGCTCAAGGGCGTGCTCAAACCCTGGGAATGCAAAGTTTTCGGCACCGCGTGCACGCCGGAGACCCCGATCGGGACATGCATGGTCTCCGCGGAGGGGGCGTGTGCGGCCTACTACAACTTCGGCCGCATGCACCGCGACGCCGTCAAACTTGTAGGGCAGTCCGGGCGGGGCTGAGGAGTTGGTCGACGCCCGGGGCGCTGCGATGTTCGCCCGCTACGCCTACGCTCCCAATGCCCTGGGCTATTGCGGTCCTCCGCTGGGCGCGACGCTGCGTGACGGCTCGGTCGACGACGTGCGCGCTGCGGCGACCGGGTTTTCCGGGGCCTGGCCCTATTTACGGGTGCTGTCGAAGTTGAGCGGCATCGCTGATCCGCTGGATTATCGACTGGTCGAGTCGTATTGGCTCGGCGGTGGTGTCGGCGCCCACGTGGAGCCGGCCGAGTTCTTCGACGCCCTGCTGGCCATCATCGGGCCACAAGCAGGACGGTACTGGTCGCATCTGACCCCAGAGCTGGCACGCGAGGCCGCTGGCAATCACTGCTTTCACGTGTTCGGCGTATACCCGTGGACCCGATTTCTGGGCCGCAGAAATGGCGGCCTGGACGAGCACCCAGTGCATGTGCTGGATAATTGCCGAATCTCCTGGGGCACAGTGACTTCCCGGACCGAAGGCGATATCGACGTGTCATGCCGGCGGCTTTGCTGGGATGGTCAGGCACTGACCCTGTCCGAACCCTCGGTGCGCCCGCTCGAGGTCTGGGCCGACGGCTACAGCGCGGTGCCCGATGTGGCCGTCGGTGACGAGGTCGCGGTGCACTGGGGCCGGCTGTGCGGGCGGCTAGAGCCGGAACAGGTGCGCGCGCTGGCCGACAGCACCGACCGCCAGCTCCGGGTGACCAGCCGGCGACTGGCGCACGTCTGAAGTCGTGCCAAACTGACCTTGTGGCTGACCTCGTGCCCAGGTCGATCTGCGATGTGCTGCCGGCAGCGGCCGCACTGCTCGGGGTACCGGGTGCGGTCGACAGGCTGGCGCTGGCGGATCGGGTCGGGGATGTTGATCGGATCGCCGTGCTGCTGGTCGACGGCATGGGCTGGCACCTGTTAACGGAATTGGCTGACGACGCGCCGCTGCTGGCGTCCGTTCTGGCCGGTGAACAGCTAGGTCGGCGGGCGTTGCTGGATCAGCTGGCCTGCACGTTCCCGTCTACCACGCCGAGCAGCCTGGTGTCGCTGGGAACGGGCGCGCAACCCGGCGGGCACGGGATCCTGGGCTTCACGCTCAACATTCCCGGCACCGACCGGGTGCTGAATCACATCCGGTGGCGCGACGACCCGCCACCGGGTCAATGGCAGCCGCTGCCAACCTGGTTCGAGCGCCTCCAACGAGCCGGCGTCGATGTGCGCGCCGTCCTGCCGGAGTGGTTCATCGGCAGCGGACTGACCGACGCCGCATACCGGGGCGCACGGTTTTGCCCCACGCGCCCGGGTGACGACTACGCCCGGCGGGTGGTCGACGAACTGCGTGCCACACCGGGGTTGGTCTACGGCTACACATCCGATCTGGACACCGCGGCCCATCTGTCCGGCATCGGTTCACCGCAGTGGCACGAGGCCGCGTCCGATGTCGATGCGCTGCTGACCCGGATCGTCGAGGCATTGCCGCCGAATGCGGCGCTGCTGGTGACTGCCGACCACGGCGGCCTCAACGTCCCGGCGGACGCGCGCATCGACCTCGACGCCGACCCGCGACTCTGCGCCGGGGTACGGGTGGCCGCCGGCGAGCCCCGGGTGCGCTACCTACACACCGAGCCCGGCGCAACCGCCGATGTGCTGGCGACCTGGCGTGAGTTGCTGGCTGGCCGGGCGCAGGTGCATACCCGTGCCGAAGCGGTGGCCAGCGGAATCTTCGGGCCGGTGATCCCCGGGAACCTGCCCCGAATCGGCGATATCGTGGTCATCTGCACTGGCGATTCTGCGGTGCTGGCGACCGGGCACGAGCCCCCGGAAACGGCGCGCCTCATAGGTTTTCATGGTGCTGCCACTCCGGCAGAAATGGCGATTCCCTTGATTGCGATCGGCCCCAGTTAGATGGGTGTGACGTAGGCCGAGCTGATTCCGCCGTCCACCAGGAATGTCGAGGCGGTAATGAACGATGCATCGTCGCTGGCTAAAAACGCCACGGCAGCGGCGATTTCATCGGGCTCGGCGAAGCGTCCCAACGGCACGTGCATCAGACGGCGGGCGGCGCGTTCCGGGTCTTTGGCGAAAAGCTCCTGCAACAACGGGGTGTCGACCGGCCCTGGACACAGCGCGTTGACCCGGATACCTTGCCGGGCGAATTGCACTCCTAGCTCCCGGGACATGGCCAGTACCCCGCCCTTGGATGCGGTGTAGGAGATCTGCGAGGTCGCCGAACCCAGCACCGCGACGAAGGAGGCGGTGTTGATGATCGATCCCTTCCCGGCGGGGACCATGTGCCGCAACGCCGCTCGGCAACACAGGTATACCGATTTCAGGTTGACGTCTTGGACGCGTTGCCACGCGGGGAGCTCAGTGTTTTCGATCAAGTCGTCATCCGGTGGCGAGATGCCGGCATTGTTGAACGCGACGTCGACCGAACCATAGGTTGCGGCGGCCGTGTCGAACAACGCATTGACCGCGTCTTCATCGGCAACGTCGACTTGCACAAATAACCCCGATAACTCCTCCGCCGCCGCCGCGCCGGCATCGCCGTCGATGTCACCGACCACGACGGTCGCGCCCTCGGCGTGCATCCGCCGACCTGCTGCCAGACCGATGCCGCTGCCGCCGCCGGTGATGACAGCCACCCGGCCGGACAACCGGCGGGTGAGGTCGAACGAAGCCACTAGCCCTCCTCTTTGATCGCGATGAAAACGTTCTTGGTCTCGGTGAAATGCAGGGGTGCGTCGGGTCCGAGCTCACGCCCCAGTCCGGACTGCTTGAAACCGCCAAACGGCGTGTTGTAGCGCACCGAGGAATGCGAATTGACCGAGAGATTGCCGGATTCGACCGCCCGCGATACGCGCAGCGCCCGGGACAGGTTGTCGGTCCAGATCGATCCCGATAGCCCGTAGCTGGTGTCATTGGCCAGCGTGACGGCGTCGTGCTCGTCGTCGAACATCTGCACGGTGACCACTGGGCCGAAAATTTCGTCGGTGACGGTCCGGTCGCCGCGGTCCGGAGTGAGAACGGTTGGTGGAAACCAGAAGCCGCGACCCGACGGCGCGGTGCCACGGAACGCGATGGGCGCATCGGCGGGAACGTAGGAGGCCACCTTGTCCCGGTGCGTGGCGGATATCAGCGGGCCCATCTCGGTGTCACGCGCTCTGGGGTCACCGACGACGACACCGCGCACCGCCGGCTCCAGTAATTCCATGAACCGGTCGTAAACGCTGCGCTGCACCAGGATCCGGCTGCGCGCGCAGCAGTCCTGCCCGGCATTGTCGAACACCCCGTTGGGTGCGGTCGCTGCCGCGTGCTCCAGGTCGCAGTCGTCGAAGATGATGTTTGCGCTCTTGCCACCCAATTCCAGCGTCACCCGCTTGACCTGAGCCGCCGCGCCGGCCAGCACCGACTTGCCGACTTCGGTGGACCCGGTGAAGACGATTTTGCGAACGTCGGGATGGGTGACGAACCGCTCGCCGACCACCGTGCCCTTTCCGGGCAGCACCTGTAGCAGGTCCGGGTCCAGCCCGGCCGCCACGGCCAGCTCAGCCAGCCGCATCGTGGTCAGCGGTGTCGACTCCGCGGGTTTGACCAGCACGGCGTTGCCGGCGGCCAGGGCAGGCGCGATGGCCCAGGAGGCGATCGGCATCGGGAAGTTCCACGGCGTGATCACGCCGACCAGGCCCAGCGGCTCGTTGAACGTGACATCGAGGCCGCCGGCAACGGGAATCTGTTTGCCGGACAGGCGTTCCGGACTTCCGGCATAGAATGCCAGCACATCGCGGACATGGCCGGCTTCCCACTCCGCCGATGAGATGGGGTGTCCCGAATTGGCCACCTCGAGCGCCGCCAGTTCGCCGATGTGGGCGTCGACGGCGGCCGCGAATGCCCGCAGACCGGCAGCGCGTTCGACCGGTGGCAGCCGCGCCCAGCGCCGCTGAGCCACCCGGGCACGCTGCACCGCGTCGTCGACCGCGGCGGCGTCGGCGTGGTCGACCGAGCGCAGCACTTCCTCGGTGGCGGGGTTGATCAGCTGTGACGCGCTCACCTCAGCTCACGCGCCCGGCGAAAGCCCTTGCGGCGTCGACGATCGCGGTGAACAGGCGAGGGTCGTCCAGCGACTTCTCCGGATGCCACTGCACCGCAAGGACGAAGTTGTCGCCGGGCAGCTCGACGGCCTCGACCACACCGTCGGGATCCCACGCGCTCACCACCAAACCGGCGCCGACTTCGTCGATGGCCTGATGGTGGTAGCACGGCGCGTCAGCCGATTCCCCCACCAGCGCGGCCAGCCGGGTGCCCGCCACCGTGCGGACCGGCAACCTGGTGAACACCCCGTTGCCCGCGCGATGTCCGTTGTGGCCGAGCACGTCGGGCAAATGTTGGTGCAGTGTGCCGCCGAACGCGACATTGAGGACCTGCGCGCCGCGACAGATGCCCAGCATCGGCAGCCCCCGGGCCAGCGCGCCTTGCAGCAGCGCGAACTCCCAACTGTCGCGGGCAGTGCGGGGCTCGTCGGTCGTCGGATGCGGTTGCTGGCCGTAGGCGATGGGGTCCAGGTCGTAGCCGCCGGTAATCACCAGGGCGTCCAGGCTGTCCAGAACGGAATGGACGACGTCGGGGTCCACCGGCTGCGGCGGCAGCAGCACCGCGACACCACCGGCCATCGTGACGCCCTCGAAGTAGTCCGCAGGCAGATAACTCGCTGGGACGTCCCAGATCCCGGTCTGCACCTGCTCCAGATAGGCGGTCAGACCTACGACCGGCCGTCTTGCCCTAGAGGCGCTCAAACCCACGAATCCTCTCCCAATCCGTAACCGCCGCGTTGAATGCCGCCAACTCGACGCGGGCATTGTTCAGGTAATGGGCGACAACGTCGTCGCCGAACGCCTCCCGCGCCAGTTCCGAAGCCCCGAACAGCGCGGCCGCCTCCGCCAAGGTGCTGGGTAATCTTTGCACGTCAGAGGCTTCGTACGCGTTGCCGCCAGATGGCTCGGGGAGTTGCAGGCCCTGCTCGATACCGTACAGCCCTCCCGCGATCAGGGCCGCTACCGCCAGATACTGGTTGACATCGCCGCCGGGCACCCGGCATTCGAGGCGGATGTTGCGGCCGTGGCCAACGACCCGCAGCGCGCAGGTGCGGTTGTCCAGTCCCCACGCCACCGCCGTGGGCGCGAAGCTGCTGTCGGCGAATCGCTTGTAGGAGTTGATGTTCGGCGCATAAAACAGCGTCAGGTCGCGCAGCGTCGCAAGCTGGCCGGCGACGAAGCTGCGAAATGTCGGCGACATGCCGTGCGGGCCGCTGGCATCGTCGAACACCGCGGTACCGTCGGCCGCCCGCAGTGAGATGTGGATATGGCAGCTGTTGCCTTCGCGTTCATTGTATTTCGCCATGAAGGTGAGGCTCTTGCCGTGCTGATCGGCGATTTCCTTGGCGCCGTTCTTGTAGATGGCGTGGTTGTCACAGGTGACCAGCGCCTCGTCGTAGCGGAATCCGATCTCTTGCTGGCCGTTGTTGCACTCGCCCTTGACCGCCTCGAACCGCAGGCCCGCACCTTGCATACCCAACCGGATATCGCGCAGCAGCGGCTCCATCCGCGACGATGCCAATATCGCGTAGTCGATGTTGTAGTCGCTGGCCGGGGTCAGCGCGCGGTAGTCGCTGGCCCATGCTTGGCGATACGACTGGTCGAACACGATGAACTCCAGCTCGGTGGCGACATCAGCCACCAGTCCGCGTTCGCTCAGCCGCTGGAGCTGGCGACGCAGGATGGCGCGGGGCGAGACGACAACGGAATTGCCGTCGGCCCAGCCGAGGTCGGCAATCACCAGCGCGGTGGCCGGCAGCCAGGGAATGGGCCGCAGGGTGGTCAGGTCGGGTGTCATCACCATGTCGCCATAACCGGTGTCCCAGCTCGACATGGCATAACCGGGCACGGTGTTCATCTCGACGTCGACGGCCAGCAGGTAGGCGCAGCATTCGGCACCGTGCGCGCCGACGTCGTCGACGAACATCCCGGCCGACACCCGTTTGCCTGCAAGCCGTCCCTGCATGTCGGTGAAGGCGACGATGACGGTATCCACATCGCCGGCCGCCACCAGTCGTTGCAGCTCGGTCCACGACAGCGCCGGAGAAGTCACGACCTTTAGTCAACCAGGGCGGGCGGCCTCACCAGCTACTGGTACGCATCACGATCTCAGCGGTCAGCTGCGCAGTCGATTCCTGCGTATTGCGACGTCCGAGGTCCACCACCCGGTACTCGGCGTAAACGAACCGTTGACTGTCGCGGGCCACGGCCCGCGCGGCCGGGGAGCTGACCAGGACGGTGGTGCCGATCTCCACCGGCGGGCAGTCGTCGTCCAGAACCACGCCGTTGAGGTCGGCCGCCCGCGGATGTCCGCGGTCGATTACCACCAGACCGACGAATCGGCCCAACCTGGTCGCCGCCAACTCCCAGGCAAGCTCGCCCCCGGCGCGGTCGCCGACGACGACCGCCCAATTGATGCCCAGCACGTCGAGGATGCCGACGACCGACTTTGCGGTCAGCCGCGGGTCGGTGCCGATAACGACGGTCCGAAGCGAGGCGGTATGCAGGCGCTCACACGTTGCGTCGTAGGCGGCGGGCGCCCGGTCCTCATCACCCAAAATGACCACGACGACGCCCTTGTCCGGACCCGTTACGCTCACCGAAACCGGAAACCCGTCGAGCGTGGTCATCATCGTGGGCACTTATGCACGCTACAACCGGTCGGTCTGAGTGCGCGAGGTTTTCGCCGGTTCTCGCAGCGCGGTCGCGACGTGCGGGCGGTGCGGCGGTGGACCGTCGAACAAACTCAGGACCGCGTCGATGTCGAGGTGGGCCGCCAGCAACTCAGCGATCAAATCCAGTTGGGCGTCCCGTCGCGCGGCAACCTTGGCGTCGGCGGCGACCACGAATCCGCTCCGGCCGGCCGCGCCGGCCACCCGGGTGAGCCACGCGCGCCGGAATTCGTCGTTATCGAGCAGCCCGTGCCAGTGCGTCCCGAAGACCGCGCCCCGCATGACACCCTGCGGCTCACGGTGCTCGGGCCCGGACTCAAACCAGCTGCCCTCCGCACATCGCGAGACCCGGCCATGATGAATTTCATACCCGCAAAGGGGCGTCGACCAGCGACGCAGGACCTTGTCGGCGGAGAAGACGATGTCGACGTCCAGCAACCCGAGCCCGTCGACCACCCCGATGCCGGATTCAACCGTGTCCTCGATGCATCGGCTGAGCATCTGAAATCCCCCGCAGATACCCAGCACCGGCTTGCCGCTGCGGGCGTGATCGGCGATCCCGCCGGCCAGGCCGCGATCCCGCAGCCACGCCAAGTCGGTGACGGTGGCCTTGGTGCCGGGGAGCACGACCAAGTCGACGTCGGCCAAATCCGCGGGATCGCTGATCCAGCGCACCAGCACGCCCGGCTCGCAGGCCAGGGCCTCGACGTCGGTGGAGTTGGAAATCCGGGGCAACCGCACAGCGCCCACCCGCAGCCACTCCTCGCCGCGCGGTGGTTCCGGGGTCCCGATAACACGATGCGAAAACGCCGACAGCGAGTCTTCAGCGTCCAGCCAGAGCTGGTCGGCATAGGGCAGCACCCCATAGGTTGGGCGGCCCGTCATCGCAAGCAGCTGCTGCAGCCCGGGCTCCAGGAGCGCGGGGTCGCCACGGAATTTGTTGACGATGAAGCCGGCAATGAGGGCCTGGTCGTCGGGTTCGAGCACAGCGACCGTCCCGAACAGGTGGGCCAATAGACCGCCGCGGTCGATGTCGCCGACCAATACCACTGGCAGGTTCGCCGCCCTGGCCAATCCCATGTTCGCCAGATCTGTTGCACGCAAGTTTATTTCTGCTGGCGATCCGGCACCCTCACAGATCACCACATCGAATTCAGCACGCAAGCCGGCCAGTTCGTCGGAGATGATGCCGGCGAGCTCGTTGCGATGCTCCATATACCAAGCCGCAGTGACCGATTCGGCAACCTGACCGCGGATCACCAGCTGCGAGGTGCGGTCACTGCCCGGCTTGAGCAGGATCGGGTTGAACCGCACGCTGGGCTCCAACCCGGCCGCCCTGGCCTGGACCGCCTGGGCACGGCCGATCTCGCCACCTTCGATGGTGACCACGGAGTTGTTGGACATGTTCTGCGCTTTGAACGGCGCAACCCGGATCCCGCGGCGTGCCAGCAGTCGGCACAGGCCGGCCACCACCGTGGACTTCCCCGCGTCGGAGCTGGTGCCCGCGACCAGCAGCGCCCCGCTCACCCTCTTGTGGCGAGCAGACACAAAAGCCCCATTTTCGGGGCGAAAATGGGGGCTTTTGCGTCTGGTCGCGCGGGGAGATTCACGGCAATGTGAGGATCTCAACGCCGGTCTCGGTGACCAGCAGGGTGTGCTCAAATTGCGCGGTCCATTTGCGATCCCGGGTGACCACCGTCCATCCGTCGTCCCAGATCTCATAGTCCAGGGAGCCGAGGTTGATCATCGGTTCGATGGTGAACGTCATTCCCGGCTGCATGACTGTCGTCACCGAGGGCTGGTCATAGTGCAGCACTACCAAGCCATTGTGAAAAGTTGTGCCGATGCCATGACCGGTGAAGTCGCGAACCACGTTGTACCCGAACCGGTTTGCGTACGACTCGATGACGCGGCCGACCACCGACAACGCACGCCCGGGTTTGACGGCATTGATCGCTCGCATCGTCGCTTCGCGGGTCCGCTCGACGAGCAGCCGGTGCTCTTCTGAGACGTTGCCGGCCAGGAAAGTCGCATTGGTATCGCCGTGCACGCCGTCGATGTAAGCGGTGACATCGATATTGACGATGTCACCGTCGGCGATCACCGTTGTATCGGGGATTCCGTGGCAGATGATCTCGTTGAGCGACGTGCAGCACGACTTAGGGAACCCCTTGTAGCCCAGCGTTGACGGATACGCGCCGTTGTCGACCATGTACTCGTGCGCGATCCGGTCCAGGTCGTCCGTCGTCACCCCGGGCGCAACCGCCTTGCCCGCCTCGGCGAGCGCGGCAGCCGCAATCTGGCCGGCGACGCGCATCTTCTCGATCACCTCGGGTGTCTGTACCCACGGCTCGGTGCCCTCCTTGGCCGTGGCCTTGCCGACGTATTCCGGGCGAGGGATCAGGGTGGGTACCGGCAGGGTCGGGGACAACACTCCGGGGGCAAGGGCGGTGCGACCAGGCATGCAGCCAGCTTAATCGCGGCGGGCAGGACGACGCAGAAATGACCGCTGCGGCCCCCTGACGATTACCGAGCCGCAGGTTACCTGACCGGTCAGCACGACGTGCGGCGTTCCTTCGCCCGGTACGTCTTTGCGGCGATCGCTGGCACTGCCCACATGGACTTCGACATCATCGATGGAGGCGCTGGCGCCGTCGGGCAACCGGATTTCCACCGAGCCGAACTTCACGTCGAGCTCGATAACCACCACCGGCCCCGCGAAACGGGCCTTGGTGAGATCCAGTTCGATCGAACCCAGCCGGCGTACCAGCGCGAGCCGGGTGGGCACCGTCCATTCGCCGTGCCGCTTCAGCGAGCCGGCCCAGCCCCGCAGTTCCACCCGGTCGGTCGCGGATGTCACGATCGCACCGGGCCCGGGCAGATCACCGACAAGCCCGTCCAGGTCGGTTCGGGTGCGCGCGTGTGAGACCAGCGACGAGCGCTGCTCGAATTCCCCGATGTCGATCAGCCCGAGCGCGACCGCGTTGTGCAGTCGCCGCATGGTGCCGTTGCGATCGGCGTCAGAGATCCGCAACGCCACCATGTCCTCGTTTGAGTCCATCGTTCGGCCCACACTGGCAATTTACCGCTGCCGGCGACGGACGGCCGTGCTGCGGCTCTACGCCAGGTAGCCCGGCGGGAGCGATTCGAACATCACTTTGGTCATCCGGACCGCGTATTCGGAGCTACCACCCCCGACGATCAGCGCGGCGAACGCCAGATCGCCGCGGTAACCCGCAAACCAGGAGTGCGATCCGCCCGGGAACTCGGCCTCACCGGTCTTCCCGAACACTTCACCGCAGCCGGCGATGTCTTTGGCCGTCCCGTTGGTGACCACCAGCCGCATCATGGGCCGTAGCGCGTCGATCATCTTCGGGCTGATCGGTGTGTCGTCACCTTCGACGGTCGTGGGCCGGCCTGCGATCAGCTGCGGTACCGGGGTTTTGCCCGCGGCCACCGTGGCCGCCACCAGTGCCATGCCGAACGGACTGGCCAGCACCTTGCCCTGGCCGAACCCGTCTTCAGTGCGTTCGGCCAGGTCGACCGTCGGCGGCACCGATCCGGTCACTGTGCTGATGCCGTCCACCGTGTAGTCAAGGCCCATCCCGTAGCGGGCGGCCGTCTGACTCAGCCCGCGGGGCGGCATCCTGCTGCTCAACTCGGCGAACGTGGTGTTGCAGGAACTGGCGAATGCGCGCGACATCGACACCACACCAAGGTCGAAGCCGCCGTAATTGGGAATGGTGCGGTGCCCGATGTCGATGTGGCCCGGGCAGCCGAGCATCGAGTTGGGCGTGGCCATGTCCCGGTCGATAGCAGCGCCGGCCGTGATCATCTTGAAGGTCGACCCGGGTGGGAACAGGCCGTTGGTGGCGATGAGGCCGTCGGCGTCAGCCCCGCCGTTCTGCGCGACCGCGAGAATCTCGCCGGTCGACGGCTTGATCGCGACGATCATCGCTTTACCGCCCCGGGTGTCCACCGCGTGCTGAGCGGCGTTCTGCACGGCGCGGTCCAGAGTGATCGAGACCGACGGCGCCGGCAAACCTTCGACCTCGTGCAACACCGCGACGTCGACACCGTTCTGGTTGACGATGACAACCCGCCAGCCCGCCTGGCCGATGAGTTGGTCCATCACGGATTTCTTCACTTGGCCGATGACGGCCGGCGCGAAGTGAGGGTCGGTCGGCAGGATGTCGGCCTGCGGTGTGACGACGATGCCGGGCAGTCGGCCAATTGCCGGAAATACCTTGTCGTTGTCGTCGGGATGCAGGGTGGCCAGATCCACCGGTTGGGTCGACGAACTGGCCTGCTCGGCGAGCACCTGCGGGTCGTTCAATACGTCGTTAAAAGGATGCAGCACATCGATTATCGCGTGCGCCGTCCCGATCAGCGAGGGCCCGGCCTGGGTGGCATCGAGCGTGTAGTGGTACAGGTAGCCCGGCGCCAGCACATCGCTGCCACCCAGTTCGTTCACTGATGCGCGCCGCGGCGGATCGGAACGCAACGCGAACGTCTGATGCTCGCCCAACTTGGGATGCAGTCCGGTGGTTGCCCAGCGCACCTCCCAGTGCCCCTCATCGCGGGCCATCCTCAACTGGCCGTCGTAACTCCAGGTCCGGTTCTTGGGCAGATGCCAGGTGAAGCGGTAGGAGACCGTGCCGGTGTCCTCGGCGTACTTCGCGGTCAGGATCTGGGCGTCCAAGTGGGTGGCCTGCAGTCCGGCCCAGGCCGCGTTGAGAGATTCGCGGGCATCGTTGGGGTTGTCGCTGAGTTGGGCTGCCGTCGCGGTGTCGCCGATGGCAAGCGCACGGAAGAACTTTTCAGCCGTCGGGCCCGGACCCTCGAGCCGCGGGGTGCAGCCAGCCAGCGCTACGACCGCCACCAGCAGCAAAATCGAAACCAGTGATGCTGCTGATGCTATCGAGGTCTTTGTTGCTGCAGTGATTTTTGTGGCCATCGTGACTGATGTTAAGACCCCCGCCCCGCCGCAGGCGCAGACACACCGAGACCCGATCGTTACGTCTTCGGTTACGGAACGGTCAGTCGAGCAGGACAGTCGCGAAGGTGCCGACTTCAGCGAAGCCCACGCGGGCGTACGCCGCACGAGCCACCGCGTTGAAGTTGTTCACGTACAGGCTGGCGATGCGCCCGGTGCCGACGATCACCGCAGCCAGCGTCGCGGTACCTGCGGCACCAATGCCAAGGCCGCGCCAGTCGGGATGCACCCAGACCCCCTGGATTTGCCCGACCGTCGGAGACTGCGAACCGACTTCGGCTTTGAAGACCACCTGACCATGCTCGAAACGGGCCCAGGCTCGTCCAGCGTTGATCAAACTGGCCACCCGACGGCGATAGCCCCGGCCGCCGTCGCCGACTCTGGGGTCAACACCGACTTCGCCGATGAACATGTCGACCGCCGCTATCAGGTAGTCGTCCAACTCGTCCGGCCTGACCTGGCGCACCTCGGGATCGATCGCGCAATTCGGGTAGCTGCTGAGCGCCATCAGCGGCTGGTCGTCGCGCACGTCGCGCGCAGGCCCCCAGGCGGGCTCGAGCCGCTCCCACATCGGCATCACCAGGTCGGACCTGCCGACCAGCGACGAACAGCGCCTCGTCCCACTCATCGCCTCGTCGGCAAATGCATTCAAGTCGGCCCGTGCGCCACGCAGCGGGATCAGATTGGCACCGGCGAAGCACAGCGACTCCTCCGGGCCGCGCCTGGTCCACAGCTCTCCGCCAATGGAATTGGGGTCGACACCGTGGTCCGCGACCCGGGCCGCGACCATGCAAGACCCGACCGGGTCGTCATCGAATACCCGCCACGCGGCGGCGGCATCGCGCACCACGGAAACCCGTCTGTCGCCGACAAGGCGAAAGATGGGCGGAGCCGACATCTAGCGACACTCTCTGTGCTGGCGAACCAAAGACTTTCAAAAAACAACTGCAGCCGACTGAAGGTAGCTGTCTTGTATCAGCTTACGGTCACAACAGGCGAACCGCTCACCGTTGTTTCCGGACCGTGATCACTATTTTCGACGCCTTGCTCCGCGGCGATTCGCATGGCCTCTTCGATCAGCGTCTCAACGATCTGGGATTCGGGCACAGTCTTGATCACCTCGCCCCGTACAAAGATCTGGCCCTTGCCATTTCCCGACGCGACGCCAAGGTCGGCTTCCCGGGCCTCCCCCGGGCCGTTGACGACGCACCCCATCACGGCGACCCTCAGCGGCACATCGAGCCCCTCCAGGCCGGCGCTGACCTCGTTGGCCAGCGTGTAGACGTCGACCTGCGCGCGACCGCAGGACGGGCACGACACGATCTCGAGCCCGCGGGGCCGCAGGTTCAACGACTCGAGTATCTGGTTGCCGACCTTGACTTCCTCGACCGGTGGCGCAGACAGCGACACCCGGATGGTGTCGCCGATACCGCGCGACAGCAGCGCGCCGAACGCGACCGCCGACTTGATGGTGCCCTGGAAAGCCGGGCCGGCCTCGGTGACGCCGAGGTGCAGTGGGTAGTCGCACCGGGCGGCCAGCAACTCGTAGGCGGCCACCATCACGACCGGATCGTTGTGCTTGACGCTGATCTTGATGTCGCCAAAGCCATGCTCCTCGAACAGCGAGGCCTCCCACAGCGCCGACTCGACCAGCGCTTCAGGGGTGGCCTTGCCGTATTTGGCCATGATCCGCCTGTCCAGCGAACCCGCGTTGACGCCGATTCGGATCGGGATGCCCGCATCGCTGGCGGCTTTGGCGACCTCGCCGACCCGGCCGTCGAACTCCTTGATGTTGCCGGGGTTCACTCGCACCGCGGCGCAGCCCGCGTCGATGGCGGCGAAGATGTACTTCGGCTGGAAGTGGATGTCGGCGATCACCGGGATCTTGCTCTTTTTTGCGATCACGGACAGCGCGTCGGCATCCTCTTGGCGCGGGCAGGCCACCCGGACGATGTCGCAGCCGGAGGTGGTCAACTCGGCGATCTGCTGCAGTGTCGAGTTGATGTCATGGGTCTTGGTGGTGCACATCGACTGCACCGAAATCGGATAGTCGCTGCCGACCCCGACATCGCGAACCATCAGTTGACGCGTGGAGCGCCGTGCGGCAAGCGTCGGCGCTGGAGCCTCCGGCATGCCCAGGCCAACGGTCACTGTGTCTCTTCTCTCTGTTCTCGGAGGTACGTCGTTATTACTGGAAAAGCCTGATCGGGTTGACGAGATCCGCGGTCACGGTCAGCAGCATGTACCCGACCACAAAGACCAGGACCACGTACGTCGCGGGCATGAGTCTGAGGTAGTTGACCGGGGCGGCCGCGACCTTTCCGCGGGTAGATCGAAGGAGGTTCCGGATCTTTTCGAACACCGCGATCGCGATGTGCCCGCCATCAAACGGCAGCAGCGGCACCAGGTTGATCGCACCAAGTATGAGATTCAACTGAGCCAAGAAGAACCAGAACGCCACCCACAGCCCGTGATCGACGGTGTCACCACCGATGATGCTGGCTCCGACCACGCTCATTGGCGTCTGCGGGTCGCGCTGACCGCCGCCGATGGCGTGCACCAGCGCGCCGACCTTAGTCGGGATCGCGACCAGCGACTTCCCTACCTCGCCGGTCAGGTCGGCGGCGAATAGGACGGTGGCGGGTATTGCCGTGGCCACGTTGTACTGCGTGGGCGCTTGCCGGACCGCGCCAACCCCGATGGCGCCGACGGTGGCGGCCGAGGGCTGGCCGCCCTGCCCACTCGAGAGGAAGCGCTGGGTTGGCGTGACGTCGACGTAGGCGGTGATCGGGGTACCGCCGCGCTCGACGACGACGGGGACAATGCCGCGCAGCTTGCGTACTGCGGCGGCCATGTCCTCGAAGTTGGACACCTTGGTGTCGCCGACCTTGACCACAACGTCGCCGGCGCGAATTCCGGCCAGCGCCGCCGGACCGGGGCCGGTGCAGGTCCCGACCTTGCCCGGAGTGACTTCTGGTGCGACACAGGCAGTCTCGCCCACGATCGCCTGACTGGGCGGATGCAGGTTGGGTAGCCCCCAGACCAGGGCGATGACGTAGATCAGCATCAAGCAGATAACGAAGTTCATTCCCGGGCCGGCCAATAGGACAGCGACCCGCTTCCAGGTCTGCTGCTTGTACATGGCCCGGTCACCTTCGTCTGGCGCCAGGTCCTCGACCGGAGTCATCCCGGCGATGTCGCAGAACCCGCCCAGCGGAATCGCTTTGACGCCATACTCGGTTTCACCCCGCCGGGTCGACCACAATGTGGGGCCGAAGCCGACGAAGTAACGGCGCACCTTCATGCCGGTGGCGCGCGCGACCCACATATGGCCACATTCGTGCAGGGCCACCGAGATCAGGATGGCCAGCGCAAACAGCACAATGCCGATAGCGAACATCATCAGGCTGTCAGGACCTTTCTCTAACCATCCGGAGACTTTTTCATCAGACTCCCGCGGGGCTCGCTGTGGCTGTTCCTGTTTGGATAGCTCGCCGCGCCCGTTCACGCGCCCAGCGTTGGGCGTCTAGTACGTCTTCCACGGTAGCGGGTCCCTCGCCCAATTGGGGGGCCCATTGGTCCGCGCCGTGCAGCACATCGGCGATGGTCCTGACAATCGCGGGGAAGCCGATGCGGCCGCTGAGGAACGCTTCTGCAGCCTCCTCGTTGGCGGCGTTGTACACGGCGGTCATGCAGCCGCCGGTTTGCCCGGCCTGCCGGGCCAGCTCGACGGCGGGGAATACCTCGGCATCCAGCGGCTCGAACTCCCAGGTAGACGCGGTGCTGAAGTCGCACTGGGCGGCCGCCCCGGGCACCCGCCGTGGCCAGCCCAGCGCGAGGGAAATCGGCAGCTTCATGTCCGGGGGGCTGGCCTGGGCGATCGTGGAGCCATCGATAAAGGTGACCATCGAATGAACAATCGACTGGGGATGCACGACGACCTCGATACGGTCGTAGGGAATGCCGAACAGCAGGTGGGTTTCGATGAGCTCAAGCCCTTTGTTGACCAGCGACGCCGAGTTCAGGGTGTTCATTGGCCCCATGGACCAGGTTGGGTGAGCACCAGCCTGCTCGGGGGTGACACTCTCGAGGTCAGCGGCCGCCCAGCCGCGAAACGGCCCACCGGAAGCGGTCAACACCAGCTTGGCGACCTCGTCGGGTTCGCCGCTACGCAAACACTGGGCCAGCGCGGAGTGCTCGGAGTCGACCGGCACGATCTGGCCCGGTTTTGCCGCTGCTAGTACCAGCGGCCCACCCGCGATCAGCGATTCCTTGTTGGCCAGCGCCAGCCGTGCCCCTGACTGCAGCGCTGCCAGTGTCGGCCGCAGACCCAAGGCGCCGACCAGCGCATTGAGGACGACATCGGCATCGGTCTCCTCGACGAGTCGGGTGGCCGCTTCGGGTCCGCGGAACGGGACATCCTCTTTCAAGAATTGCCCGGCCAGCTGCGCCGCACGATCGTCGGCGATGGCGATGTTGGTGACCCCGGTCTCGGCGCATTGCCGCAGCAGGGTCTCCAGATTGGCTCCCCCGGCGGCCAACCCGACCACCTCGAATCGGTCCGGGTTGGCGGCGATGACCTCCAGCGCCTGGGTACCGATCGAGCCGGTACTACCCAGCACCAACACCCGCAGGCGGCGGCCGGCGGCGGTTTCGGTCGGACGGGTCACCTACTCATTGTGCCCGCCCGTCGACACTGCGGGCCAGGGAGCGGTTCGCGCAACGGACCGACACGTGTGCCAGAATCTCCAGGCAGAATGCCGATCCAATCTGGAGGAATCGCCGTGGCCAGTACCGAGGTGGAGCACTTTGCCGGCGTCGACCCCGCGGAGGTGCCGTCGGCAGCGTGGGGCTGGAGCAAAATCAACTACCGCACCTGGCACGTCACCGGGCTGTTTGCCTTTGGATTCCTGCTGGCGATGCTGCGCGGCAACCACGTGGGCCACGTCGAGGACTGGTTCCTGATCGGCTTTGCCGCCCTCGTCCTGCTGGTTCTCGTCCGCGACTTGTGGGGCCGACGGCGCGGCTGGATCAAGTAAGCGAGGCTCGGCTTCGTCGCACCCGCCGGTACCCAGCACCAACGAGAGCACTGCTCACAAACACGATCAACACCACCACCCACGGCCATGCCCCATGTTGGTGCACCCAGCCGGCCAGCAGTCCCTGCAGGCGGCCGGCCGCGGTAATCACGGCGTCCTGGGGATTCATCGCCTTGGTGGCGCCGAACAGCCGGACCTCGTAGAACCCGTAGTACCCCACATACAGCCCGACGAGTACCAGCACCGCGCCACTGATCCGGTTGACGAACGGCAGCAGTCGACGCATGCGGTCGGCCAGTGCCGAGCTCGCCATCGCGGCGGCGACCGCAAGGGCACCGACGACCAACGTCAGGCCGGCAACGTAGGCGAGATAGATCGCGACGCCCCCGACCAGCGAACCGCCCCGAGAGCTTGCCCTGAAGCCAGCCCCTGTGACCGCCAAAAACGGCCCGATCGTGCACGACAACGAGGCGATCGCATAGCTCACGCCATACCCATACACCGAGCCGAGTCGAACCGTCGGAGCCCATCGCACCCCGAACGATCGAGGCGTCAACGCCGTCAGCTCCCGACCCGACAGCAGCCAAACCCCAAGGGCTAACAGCACAACGCCGATCAACACGGTCACATAAGGGAGGTAGCGCTGCACGGTCGATCCCGCCGATATGGTCAGCGCACCGAACAATCCGAACACAGTCAAAAAGCCGAGCGCCATCCCGACGGTGGCCGCCACGGCACGACCGACCGAAGCCAATGCCCGCGGTGCCGGGGCCTGTTTGCCTGATTGCTGCCCGCGCACCACCAGAAGCAGATACGCGGGCAGCATGGCAAACCCACAGGGGTTCAGCGCCGCCACCAGCCCGGCGGCGAAGGCCAAGCCTATGAGACCTTGGTTCACCGGATCAGTGCGTCAGAGCAGACACCCGGCCGGCCAGCTCCTGCTGGGACATGGCCGACGTCGGATTGTTGACGAACGTCGAGCTGCCATCGGCGCGGTAAAACATGTATGCCGGCTGCCAGGGCACTCCAAAACGCGCCCAGATCGAACCATCGGCGTCGTTGAGGTTAGTGAAGTTCAAGTTGTACTTGGAGACGAAACCCTGCATCGCGCCGACGTCCGAGTGCGCCGCGATACCGACGAAAGTGACCCCCGGATTGGCGGCCGCTACCTGGCTGACGCCGGGAGCTTCCGCGTTGCAGAACGGGCACATCGGCGCCCAGAACCACAACACCGCAGGCCTGCCCTGCAGGCTGGCGCCATTGAATGCCGCGCCGCTGAGAGTGGTGCCGGTGAACTGCAGACGGTCATCGGCGGCCTCCGCGCGAGGCGGACTGGCGAGCCCGAATATGAGGGCCGCGGCGCAGACAGCCACAGCAAAAAACCTGAGGGGCGACAAAAAGCGAGTGATCATGCTCTAGAGACGATAGAGCCACCGTTGCGGTTCATCGCGCCCGCTCTTCGCTGGCCAGCTGTCCGCAGGCGGCCCCAATCTCGCGGCCCCGCGTGTCGCGAACCGTACACGACACCCCCTTCGAACGGACCCGCCGAACGAACTCCCGCTCTACCGGCTTGGGGCTGGCGTCCCAAGCGCTACCCGGGGTCGGGTTGAGCGGAATCAAGTTCACATGGACCAGCGGCCCGAGCGCCCGGTGCAGCCGCTTACCGAGCAGATCAGCGCGCCACGGCTGGTCGTTGACATCGCGGATCAGCGCGTACTCGATAGACACCCGCCGACCGGTCACGTCGGCGTAATACCGGGCGGCATCCAGCGCCTCAGCGATCTTCCACCGGTCGTTGACCGGAACCAGCGTGTCGCGCAGCTCATCGTCGGGCGCGTGCAGCGACAACGCCAAAGTCACCCCGAGCCGTTCGTCGGCAAGCTTGCGGATGGCAGGAGCCAGGCCCACCGTCGAGACCGTCACCGAACGGGCCGAGATTCCGAAACCGTGCGGTGGCTGCTCGGTGATGCGGCGCACCGCGGCCACCACCCTGGCGTAGTTGGCTAGCGGCTCCCCCATGCCCATGAAAACCACATTCGAAAGCCGGTCGCCGAAATCGTCCCGCAGCGCCGCGGCGGCGGAACGCACCTGCTCCAGGATTTCCGCGGTCGACAGGTTACGGTCTAGTCCGCCCTGGCCGGTGGCGCAGAACGGGCAGGCCATGCCGCAGCCCGCCTGCGAGGAGATGCATACGGTACTACGTTGCGGGTAGCGCATCAGCACGGACTCCAAGGTGGTGCCATCTACAGCGCGCCACAACGTCTTTCGGGTCTGGCCGCCGTCGCAGGTGATGTCGCGGACGGCGGTCAGCAGGTTGGGAAATATTGCCTCGGCGACGGCGTCACGAACCGCGGCCGGGAGATCGGTCATCTGCCGAGGATCCGCGATCAGCCGGCCGTAGTACTGATGCGCAAGCTGCTTAGCCCGAAAGGCCGGCAAGCCCAGCTCGGCGACCGCGGATGCGCGACCCTGTTCGTCGAGGTCGGCCAGATGCCGCGGCGGCCGGCCGCGGCGCGGTTCGGTGAACACCAACTGTTGGACCATGATCTGTCCAGTATCGGCCTTGTCAGGGAAACTTAGGGAAGCAGTGTGAGCATGGTCCAGGCCGCCACCGCCGAAGGGAGCACGCCATCAAGCCGGTCCATCAGGCCACCGTGACCGGGAAGCAGCCGACCCATGTCTTTGATACCGAGGTCACGCTTGATCTGAGACTCCACCAAATCGCCAAGTGTGCAGGTGAGTACAAGCACTACACCCAGCAGCGCCCCGACCCACGGAGCTTTGCCGGCCAAGAAAGTCGCGGTCAGGATCGTCGCAGTGATCCCGCACACCATCGAACCCGCAAATCCCTCCCAGGACTTATTCGGGCTGATCGTCGGAACCATCGGGTGCTTGCCGAACAGCACGCCCACGGTATAGCCACCGACGTCTGAGGCAATAACGGCGATCATCAGGCAGAACACCCGCCCGGCGCCGTCCTTCGGGTAGACGAGCAATGCCGCGAAAGAGGCAAATAACGGCACCCACGCAACCAGAAAAACGGTGGCGGATACGTCGCGCAGATAATGCGACGCGGGCGGCGGCCCGGCGTCAGCTTCCCGGGTATCGTGGTGCTTGCTTCCGTCCGGCATGAACAGCCGCCAGAACATGCAGACCAGCACGGTCGCGCCGAACCCAGACAACGCGCCCACGGCGTGATAGGGCCAGGTCAGCCAGACGGTCACCTGCCCGCCGACCAGCAGCGGGATTAGTGGAATCACATACCCGGCTTCACGCAGCCGCCGCACCATCTCATAGCTGCCAACGAAAATTGCGAGGGCGGCAAGGGCCACCCAACCACGCGGAGCAAATACCAGTGTCGCGACGAGAACCCCACCGATACTGAGCCCGACCGCGATTGCGGCCGGCAGATCACGGCCCGCCCGGGGCTTCTTCTTGGCAGTCCGCCGAGAGCCGCCCAACGGCTCGTCGGGCGGGTTGCCTGCGCCGGCATCGGTAATTGCCACAGACTTCATCGCTGAGCGGTCGCTAGACCTCCAGCAGCTCGCCTTCTTTGTGCTTGACCAACTCTTCGATCTGGGTGACGTACTGCGAGGTGGTCTTGTCCAGATCTTTTTCCGCGCGACCGACCTCGTCCTCGCCGGCCTCACCGTCCTTGCGGATCCGGTGCAGTTCCTCCATCGTTTTGCGGCGAATGTTGCGCACCGAGACCTTCGCGTCTTCGCCCTTGCCTTTGGCCTGCTTGACCAGCTCCCGTCGCCGCTCCTCGGTGAGCTGCGGCACGGCCACCCGGATCAGGGTGCCGTCATTGCTGGGGTTCAACCCGAGGTCTGAGTTGCGGATTGCGGTCTCGATGGCGCCAAGCTGGTTGGATTCGTAGGGCTTGATGACGACCAGTCGCGCCTCGGGGACGTTGATGCTGGCCAGCTGCGTGATCGGGGTGTTGGTGCCGTAGTACTCGATGACGATCCGCGAGAACATGCCTGGGTTGGCGCGGCCGGTACGGATGGTTGATAGGTCGTCGCGGGCCACCGAAACGGCCTTTTCCATTTTCTCTTCAGCGTCGAAGAGAGCTTCATCAATCATCTGTGCCGCTCCTCCTCATCGCTACGCTCTGCATCGTCGCCAGCACGAATCATCTGTGCCGCTCCTCCTCATCGCTACGCTCTGCATCGTCGCCAGCACGAATCATCTGTGCCGCTCCTCCTCATCGCTACGCTCTGCATCGTCGCCAGCACGAATCATCTGTGCCGCTCCTCCTCATGTGGTGACCAGCGTTCCGATCTTCTCACCAGCGACCGCACGGGCGATATTCCCGTCGGTCAGCAGGTTGAACACGAGGATCGGCATGCCATTGTCCATGCAGAGACTGAACGCGGTGGCATCGGCTACCCGCAGCCCGCGGTCGATTACTTCGCGATGACTGATCGCGGTGAGCAGCTGGGCGCCGGGGTTCACCCGCGGGTCCTCGTCGAACACACCGTCAACTGCCTTGGCCATCAGGACCACGTCGGCGCCGACCTCCAGTGCCCGCTGTGCCGCCGTGGTGTCCGTGGAAAAGTACGGCAGCCCCATGCCGGCGCCGAAAATCACCACCCGGCCCTTCTCTAGGTGACGGACGGCCCGCAGCGGGAGATAGGGCTCGGCCACCTGGCCCATGGTGATCGCCGTCTGGACTCGGGTGGCGATGCCTTCCTTCTCAAGGAAGTCCTGCAACGCAAGGCTGTTCATGACGGTGCCGAGCATCCCCATGTAGTCCGACCGGGTGCGTTCCATTCCGCGCTGTTGTAGCTGTGCGCCACGGAAGAAGTTGCCGCCGCCAATCACCACGGCGACCTGCACTCCACCGCGGACCACCTCGGCGATTTGGCGTGCCACCTGAGCTACGACATCGGGATCCAGCCCGACCTGGCCGCCGCCGAACATCTCGCCGCCGAGCTTGAGCAACACTCGCGAATACTTGGCCGGCTGGGGTTCCGTCATCAGACTCCTCGCATGAGAGTGCCATCCCGGCGACCGCACCCGGAACGGCATGTCACATCCTGCCCCATCGTCGCACTCTGTCGGGGCCGGGGTGCACTATCTGCCCACTCAACAAAAAGGGGTTTGAGTCTGGTCGCAATCGGGTACCCCGCCGTGCGCTGAAAGACATCTCCCCTGGAGATGCCTGGGGGTCGGGGGCGGGCGGCGCACCTCTCCATGAAGTTTGGAGATGTCTTTGGACGTTCTACTGCTAACGGATGATGACGATTTTGAATCGGCCCTGCCGACCCTGCATTCCTTCGTGCACAACACGCGACGCGCGCCTCTGTTCGTCGATGTCGACAACGACACCGCTGACGTCGCGATAATCGACGCGCGCACCGACATGGCCGGCGCCCGGAGAGCCTGCCACCGTGTGACCGCCAACGCGCCGGCGATCGCCGTGGTGGCCGTGGTCGCACCCGCCGACTTCGTCGCGGTTGACGTCGATTGGGGTTTCGATGATGTGCTGCTGCCCGCCGCCGGGGCGGACGAGTTGCGCACGCGACTGCGGCTGGCGATCACCCGTCGTCGCAACGCGCTGGCGGGCATGCTCAAATTCGGTGACCTCAACCTCTACCCGGAACGCCTCGGTGTCGCGGTGGCAGGCAAGGATCTGGGCCTGACGCCCACCGAGTTCAAATTGCTGAGTTTCCTTGTGCAGCATGCCGGCCGGGCGTTCACCCGCACCCGACTCATGCACGAGGTGTGGGGTTATGACTGCACCGGCCGTGTTCGTACCGTCGATGTGCACGTGCGACGACTGCGCGCCAAGCTCGGACCCGAATACGATTCGATGGTCGACACTGTTCGCGGCGTGGGTTACATGGCGGTGACGCCACCGCGCCCGCAATGGGTCGTCGCCGAGCCGACACTGACACCCGTATGGACATCCACCACGACGCCGGTCGCGGAGCCGATCGCGCGGTAACGCGAAGCGCGACAGGCCAGTAAGGGCGATCTCCCCGCGCCGATCACGACGCGGGGAGATCAGTAAAACTTCTGCACGACGGTTTAGGTGTTGTTCGTCCACACCAGAACGTCCTGCATTCCGTCGTTGTAGACGACACCATTCGGCGGCTGACCGGTCACGTCAAAATAGACCGTCCCGCTCGTTTGACCACCCTGGGCGATCGGCGCCGGGTTCAGACCGTTGGGCACCGGAACTGTGTCGATTACGCGGTAGCTCTGGCCGTTGGCGGCGCGAGCGTTGAAGTCAGACACTACGGGCGTGACGATTCCGCCATCAGCCTTGACGGTGATATCCGCCTGGTACAGCTGCCCTTTGGGCGTGAAGCCAGGGATCATCGCGCTGCTGGGCTGCAGGCTTCCCACCGTGTAATCGGTGACCATCGGACCGGCAACAAGTTGCTCGCTTGTGCCGAATCCCTGAATGGTGGGCGGTGCAGCAGACGCCGTTGCCGCAGCGAAAACGCCCGCCGCCGCGACTCCCCCAGCCGCAATGGCAGTCTTTACAGCAAGTTTCGTGAACTCCATATTAAATTCCTTCCGTGTCGAAACGTGGCCCCACATTGGGCCACTTAGCCACACCAAAGTCGCATAGCCCTTCCGCGGCAGCCTCAAACACGGCAACACCCGGAAATTGCCGCGCCACAGCCGTCAGCTGCGCCAAGGCACCAGTTTTGCCTTGCACCGCAAACCCATGGGGGCTGCTGGCAACCCAATAGCGTTTCTTTTGCGCATTCGACGGTGGCGTATGTCAATATCATTGACATGGGCGACTTCGAAGATGCTCCGCTAGGTTACCTGCTCTACCGAGTGGGAGCCGTTCTGCGGCCAGAGGTTTCCGCCGTGCTGGGTCCACTCGGCATGACGCTCCCCGAATTCGTTTGCCTTCGTATCATTTCGATGTTGCCGGGGCTGTCCAGCGCCGAATTATCCCGGCACACCAACGTCACACCTCAGGCCATGAACAGCGTGCTGCGCAAGCTGGAAGACATTGGTGCGGTGGCACGACCGGCATCGGTGTCTTCGGGGCGCGCGCTGCCGGCCACCCTGACCAGTCAGGGCCGAGCCCTGCTGAAACGCGCCGAGGCCGCGGTCCACATCGCTGACGCCCGCATCCTGGCCAAATTGACCGCATCGCAGCAGCGCGAGTTCAAACGAATGCTGGAGCAACTCGGGTCCGACTGACCCACCGGGGTCTCAGGCTTGGATCCGGGCCCACGGGCGGGCCTCTTCGAGTTCGAAGGCCAGTTCCAGTAGCAACGCTTCCTGGCCGATGTCCGCGGACAGCATCATGCCCACCGGCATGCCGTCCGCGGATTGGGCCAGGGGTAGCGAAATCGCCGGGTCCCCGCTGACGTTTTGCAGCGGGGTGAAAGCGACCCAATCGATCAGCCGGTCGATGACCTGTTGATAGTCGGTGGGGGCCAGGTAACCGATCTGCGGGGTCTCCTCGGCGACGGTGGGGGTGAGCAACGCGTCGTAGGTGCCGAAGAATTGCGCGCTGCGCCGCCGCAACCTACGCAATCGCGCAATGGCGGGCGGAAGCCGGTGCAGGTTGCGGCTGGTGTTGCGAGCCAGGCCCAGCGTCAGGCTGTCCAGCCGAGTGCGGTCGAACGTCGGGCCGAAGGCACGCCGGCCGGCGCCCACCTGCATGAATGCCAGAAAGCCCCAATACAGCACGAAATCGTCCACAAAGCTGGCCGGCGCCGGGGGTTCCTCCACGAGTTCGACGCGGTGCCCCAATTCTTCGAGTAAAGCGGCCGACTTCAGTGTTAGCTCCCGTATTTCGGGGGCACACTCGCGTCGAACCGAGCGGGTCGCCACGGCGATTCGCAGCCGCTGCCGACCGGGCCCCGTGATGTGCCCAATCGGTGCCAGCTTGGGATTGCGCCAGATCCGCTCGGCCTCCCGGTAGAAGGCCGCGGTGTCACGCACCGAACGGGTCAACACGCCGTTGGTGACGAGAGATACCGGCATCCGCCGCAGGACGGCGTCCAGCGGCAACCGGCCACGCGACGGCTTGAGCCCCACCAACCCGTTGCAGGAGGCCGGAATTCGGATCGACCCGCCGCCGTCGTTGGCGTGCGCGATCGGCACCACGCCGGCGGCGACGAAAGCACCCGAGCCCGACGACGATGCGCCGGCCGTGTAGTCGGTGTTCCACGGGTTGCGAACCGGCCCCAACCGCGGGTGTTCAGCGGACGCGCTGAACCCGAATTCCGACAACTGGGTCTTGCCCAGCGGCGTCGGTCCAGTGGCCAGGTACAGCCGGGTGAACTCGCCGTCGGCGACCGCGTCGCGGGGTGACCAGGCGTCGGCACCGTGCATTGTCGGCTGCCCGGCGACGTCGATGTTGTCCTTGATGAAGGTCGGGACGCCGGCGAAAAACCCGCCGGTCAGACTAGCCGCCGCCGTCGCGCGCGCCTGGTCAAACGCTTTGCAAGCCAAGCCGTTCAGTACCGGATTGACGGCCTCGGTGCGGGCGATGGCGGCCTCGACAACCTCGGTTCTGCTGACCCAGCCGGCGCGAACGGCATCGGCAAGGCTCACCGCGTCGAGATCACCGAGGGCATCGTCGCCGAAAGCATGCACGCGTCGCATGACAACGACGCTAGCCCAACGCTGGGCGCCCGCCGTCCGCGCTTACGCCTGACCCACTTCGAACCGAACGAACCGCGTCACCGTCACTCCGGCCTCATCGAGCAACACCTTCACGGTCTTCTTGCTGTCGGACACCGACGGCTGCTCAAGCAGCACAGCGTCCTTGAAGAAGCCGTTCAGCCGGCCCTCGACGATCTTGGGCAGCGCCTGTTCCGGCTTGCCCTCTTCCTTGGCGGTCTCCTCGGCGATGCGCCGCTCACTGGCTACGACCTCTGCGGGGACGTCATCGCGGGAGAGATAACGCGCCTTGAGCGCGGCAATCTGCAGTGCAACCGCGTGCGCGGCCTCGTTGCCCGAGCCATTGCTGCCCTTGTACTCGACCAACACACCCACCGCGGGCGGCAGGTCGGCAGCACGTTTGTGCAGGTAGGTCTCGACGGTGCCGTCGAAGAAGGCGACCCGGCGCAGTTCGAGCTTTTCGCCGATCTTGGCCGAGAGCTCGGCAATTGCCTGCTCGACGGTCTTGCCGGCAGCGGCTTCGGCGGCTTTGAGCGCGTCGACGTCGGTGGCGTTGGACGTGGCCGCCGCCGCGACGATTACGTCGGCCAGCGCTTGAAACTCGGCGTTCTTGGCGACGAAGTCGGTCTCGGAGTTCAGCTCGATCAGCGCGCCGCCCTTGGCCGCCACCAAACCTTCAGCGGTGGCCCGCTCGGCACGCTTGCCGACGTCCTTGGCACCCTTGATCCGGAGCGCTTCGACCGCCTTGTCGAAGTCGCCGTCGGTGTCCACCAGCGCGTTTTTGCAGTCGAGCATGCCGGCACCGGTCAGCTCCCGAAGTCGCTTGACGTCGGCTGCGGTGTAGTTCGCCAATGCTCAGCCTTTCCTAGGATGCATCTGGGGTTGATTCTGTCGTTGGTTCGATACTCTCGGTCGGGGCGCTGGCGGTAGCGCTGGCCAGCAGTTCCTGCTCCCATTCCGCGAGCGGCTCGGCGGCTTCGGCCTCGGGCTTGCCGTCGGCGCGGCCAGCGCCGGCGCGAGCCTGCAGGCCCTCGGCGACCGCGGAAGCGATCACCTTGGTCAGCAACGCTGCGGAGCGGATTGCGTCGTCGTTGCCCGGGATCGGGTAGTCGACCAGGTCGGGGTCGCAGTTGGTGTCCAGGATCGCGATGATCGGGATGTTCAGCTTGCGAGCCTCCGCGACCGCAAGATGCTCCTTGTTGGTGTCGACGACCCAGATCGCCGAGGGCACCTTCGCCATGTCGCGGATACCGCCGAGGCTGCGCTCGAGCTTGTTCTTCTCGCGGGTCAGCATCAAGATTTCTTTCTTGGTGCGGCCCTCGAAGCCACCCGTCTGCTCCATCGCCTCGAGCTCCTTGAGGCGCTGCAGCCGCTTGTGCACGGTGGAGAAATTGGTCAGCATGCCGCCCAGCCAGCGCTGGTTCACGTAGGGCATCCCGACGCGGGTCGCTTCCGCCGCGACGGACTCTTGCGCCTGCTTCTTGGTACCGACGAACATGACGCTGCCACCGTGGGCGACGGTCTCTTTGACGAACTCGTACGCCTTGTCGATGAATGTCAGTGTCTGCTGCAGGTCGATGATGTAGATGCCGTTACGGTCGGTGAAGATGAACCGCTTCATCTTGGGATTCCAGCGACGGGTCTGGTGCCCGAAGTGGGTGCCGCTGTCGAGCAGCTGCTTCATGGTTACAACAGCCATGCCTATGCCTTACTAGTGTCGGTTTATTGCCCGGCATCGGGTGAGGCCGGGCCCTGGCGTCTGCTGCGATGCCGGACCCGTTCCGGATCCCCGAGAGGAACCGGACGCGGGACCGCCCGGCATGTGGTGCGATCTCCTAAACAACGGGAGCCGCGGTGCAGGCGCGCGAAGTCAGCCCACTAAAGCGAGCTGCGACCAGGAGTTTACACGCTTTCCTCCACAGAACTCGCCACGGTGACTGGCCCCCTCGCCGTAGTGCCGCTGAACTGACCCGATGCGACGGCTGGTGCTGGCTCTATGCCTGACGCTTTTCGCGGCTTGCCCGGCGTCTGCCGAGGGCGCCCGGCTGGACTGGCCGCTGCGGCCGCCCCCGACGGTTGCGCGGGGATTCGACGCGCCGTCGCCGGATTGGCATCCCGGGCACCGAGGAGCTGACCTATCAGGCTCGCCCGGCCAACCGGTTTATGCGGCCGGTGGCGCGACCGTGGTGTTCGCCGGGCTACTGGCAGGTCGGCCGGTGGTGTCGCTGGCCCATCCCGGCGGTTTGCGCACCAGCTACGAGCCGGTGCAGGCGGCCGTTCGGGTCGGTCAGCCGGTGACGTCGCAGACAATGATCGGCCAGCTGATGGCCGGGCACACTGGCTGCCCGACCGCGGCGTGTCTGCACTGGGGCGCGATGTGGGGTCCGGCGTCGGGCGCCGACTACGTCGATCCGCTGGGCCTGCTGAAATCCACTCCGATCCGGCTCAAGCCGCTGGGACCGTGAGCGACAGGGCGCCAAGCGCTAGGCCCGCGGGTGGGCCTGATCGTGTACCGCCCGCAGCCGGGAGACCGCGACATGGGTGTACAGCTGGGTGGTCGCCAGACTGGAATGACCGAGCAACTCCTGAACGATCCGCAGGTCAGCTCCGCCTTCGAGTAGGTGAGTGGCCGCGCTGTGCCGCAGCCCGTGTGGCCCCATGTCCGGCGCGCCGGCCACTGCGGCGATGGTCTGGTGCACAACGGTGCGCGCCTGGCGGGGATCCAGCCGACGGCCACGGGCGCCCAGTAGCAGCGCCGGCCCGGACTCCGCCACGGCCAATGCGGGACGTCCGTCGGCCAACCAGACACGCAACGCGTCGGCGGCCGGCACCCCGAATGGCGCGGTGCGTTGCTTGTTGCCTTTGCCGAGAACACGCACCAACCGGTGGTGGGTGTCCACGTCGTCGATGTCCAGGCCGCACAGCTCGCTCACCCGGACTCCGGTGGCGTACAGCATCTCCACGATCAGCTGGTCGCGCAGGGCCATTGGGTCGCCCTGCTCGGCGCCGGATTTCGCCGCGGCCATCGCCTCCAGCGCCTGGTCCTGACGGAGCACCGCCGGCAGGATGCGGTGCGACTTCTGCACTTGCAGGCGCGCGCCGGGGTCGCCGTTCAGCAGGCCGCGCCGCGCAGCCCAGGCAGTAAATGTCTTGACCGCCGAGGTGCGCCGGGCCAGCGTGGTGCGGGCCGCACCGGCACCGGCCCCAGCCGCCAGCCACGAACGCAGGATCGGCAGGCTCAGCGCGTCCAAGCCTCCGCGCCCGTCGAGAAAACCGAACAGTGACCGCAGGTCGCCCAGATAGGCGCGTCGAGTGTGCGCCGACCGGAGGCACTGCAGCTCCAGGTACTGGTCGAACTCGTCGAGGATCGCCTGCATTCCCCCACCGTCGCAGGCACACCTGCCCGGGGCTCAGTCGACGCGCCGAAGCGTTTCCGGGGTGAGATCTTTGAGTGCCGGATATCCGTCGACGGCCATGATCAGGTCCGCTTCGGCGAGCATCATCCGCAGGACGTGCACGATGCCGTCGAGACCCCCGAGCGCCAGACCGAAGGCGTACGGGCGGCCCACGCCCACCGCGGTCGCGCCCATCGCGAGCGCCTTGATGACGTCGGCTCCGCTGCGGATGCCGGAATCGAACAGAACCGGCAGCCCGTCGGCCGCCTCAACCACGCCTGGTAGGCAATCCAGCGCGGGTAGGCCGCCGTTGGCTTGCCGGCCACCGTGATTGGAGCAGTAGATGCCGTCGACGCCACCGTCCTTGGCGCGCCGCGCGTCGTCGGGGTGGCAGATGCCCTTCACCAGCAGCGGAAGATCGGTCAGCGAACGCAGCCAGCCGAGGTCGTCCCAGGTCAAGGGGCTCCCGAAGATCTGCACCCAGCGCAGCACGGCGCCTTGCGGGTCTTCCTCCGGCGGCCGTTGCAGGCTCGCGCGGAAGACCGGATCGCTGGTGTAGTTGCTCAAGCAGTGTCCGCGGAGCTGCGGGAAGTTCGACGTGCTCAAGTCACGCGGGCGCCAGCCGGTGACCCAGGTGTCGAGCGTAATGACGATGCCTTTGAACCCGGCAGCCTCGGCGCGATGCACCAGGCTGGCCGCCAGCTCGCGGTCCGTCGGTGTGTAAAGCTGGAAGAAGCCCGGAGTGTCGCCCAGGGCCGCGGCGACGTCCTCCATCGGATCCACCGACAATGTGGAGGCCACCATCGGGACGCCGGTGCGGGCGGCAGCCCGCGCGGTGGCCAGGTCGCCATGGCCGTCTTGGGCGCAAAGCCCGATGACGCCGATCGGCACCATGAACATCGGCGAGGGCAAGGTCAGGCCGAACAACTCGACGGACAGGTTGCGATGGGCGGCGCCCACGAACATGCGCGGGATCAGGCCCCACCGATCGAAGACCTCACGGTTGGCCCGCTGGGTGCGCTCGTCACCGGCTCCACCTGCTACGTACGACCACACCGACGGCGGGAGCGCCTTTTCGGCCTTGGCCTCCAGTTCGGCGAAGACCATGGGCAGGGATGGCACGACACCGGCCAGGCCCTGAAAATAGATCTCGTTCTGGTAATCGCCGAATGCCATGCGATCAGAATGCCAGCATCCGGTCCGGCTGACGAGCCTCTACCGAGCGCCCGCCTCCGCGGTGGCCAGCTCTTTCTTCCACTGCCGGAACGTTTCTTCGGTGCGTCCGCGCCGCCAGTAACCGGAGATCGACGATGCCCATTTCGCTTCCACACCACGTTCTTTGCGGATGTAGGGGCGCAAGTTGTGCATAACGGCTTGTGCCTCGCCGTGGATGAAGACGTGCACCTGCCCCGGCAGCCACTCGGCGGTAGTGACCGCTTCGATCAACGGCGCGAAATCGCCGGCATGTTCCTCCGGAACCAAATCGGCCCGGCCGCCGCGGTATACCCAGCTCACCTCGACGCCGTCGGGAGCGGTCAACGGAATCTCGTCGTCCGGGCCGGCGACTTCGATGAAGGCCTTGCCGATTGCGTTGGCGGGCAACGCTTCCAGCGCGGCGGAAATAGCCGGCAGAGCGGTTTCGTCGCCGGCCAGCAAGTGCCAATCGGCAGCTGGATCCGGCGTGTACGCGCCGCCCGGCCCCATCAGATAGATGCGCTGTCCGGGTTGGGCCGACGCCGCCCAGGCGCCGGCTACCCCGTGGTCACCGTGCACGACGATGTCCAGCGTGATTTCGCGGGCCGGCACGTCGACGCGACGAACGGTCATGGTCCGAACTGAAGGCCGCTTGTCGGGAGTCAGGTCAGCAAAACTGTCCTGGGTCAACGGCTGCGCCAACTCCGCAACATCGACGTCGTCGGCGACGAACACCAGCTTGACATAGGAGTCGGTGAAGTTACTGGGCACGAAGGTGTTGAAAGTACTGCTCCCAAGTACTACCCGGACCATGTGCGGTGTGAGTTTTCGAGTACTGACCACTTCGAAGCTTTGCAAAGGTCGACCTGCCACTTGTCCTCCCGTCTAGGTCTAGCCCCAACCGACTATACGAGCCGCGCTGTGGGCGCAGTCCGAACAGCTTTGGGGCGAACAATTCGCCAGCGACTCTCTTTTCGCTCAGCGAGCCCCGCCAGTTCGAGCATCGCCAGCGGTCCCAGCACCTGCCCCGCGACCAGCCCGGAAGCGACCGCGATCTCGTCGATCGTCACGGAGCCGCGCCCCGGCAACGCGTCGTACACCAGGCGCTCGGCCTCACTCAGCCCGTCCAACGGTGTACTGGGATGCGGTTCTTCGGGCGCCAGCTCACCGATGTGACCGACCAGCTCGACGATGTCCTCGGCCCGGGTCACCAGCTCCGCACCGTTACGCAACAACGCATGACAACCCGCCGACGCCGACGACGTCACCGGCCCCGGCACCGCGGCCACCACCCGACCCAGCGCGCGCGCCCACGCCGCGGTATTCGCCGCGCCGCTGCGCAGCCCTGCTTCCACCACAACCGTTGCGCCAGTGACCGCGGCGACCAGTCGGTTGCGGGTCAGGAACCGGTAGCGGGCCGGGCGCACACCTGGCGGGTACTCGGTGAACAACAGCCCGTGCTGCCCGATGCGATGCAGCAGCGCCGAGTGCCCGGCCGGATAAAGGACGTCGAGCCCGCCGGCCAGCACCGCGGCGGTCACTCCCCCGGCCTCCAGTGCCGCGCGGTGAGCCGCGCCGTCGATGCCGTAGGCGCCGCCCGAAACGACCGCGACCCCGCGTTCGGCCACCCCACCCGCCAGATCGGCTGTCACATGTTCGCCGTAGACGGTGGCGGCCCGGGTTCCCACGAGAGCGACAGCGCGCATCGCCGCTTCGTCCAGGCGCGCGGGGCCCAACGCCCACAACACCATTGGCGGCCCGCAGCGAAGCTTCGCCCTGCCACCGAAGACACCCTCAAGAGCGGCAAATGCGGCAAATGCCAGTACCGGCCACTCGTCGCTGTCCGGTGTGATCAATCGCCCGCCTCGCCGGGCGAGCAGTTCGAGATCATCCGCGGCCCGGTCTATTTCGCGCCTGGATTCGGTGTGGCGCGCCAGCTCGCCGTCGACCAGTCCGCGCCGCACGCGCTCGGCCACCTCAACCGGGCCAACGGATCGCACGAGGGCGGCGAGCTCGAGGCAGGGGGGTTCGGCCACCCGGGACAGGTAAGCCCAGGCCCGCAAATCGTCGGCCGCTGTGCTCATCGCAGCGCTCCCGGCTGCCGAAAGCTCAACGCGGCCGCAACCTCATCCAGCCCAGGCAACGCCCGACCGGCCAAATCGGCCAGGCTCCACGCGACCCGCAAAGTGCGGTCAACGCCCCGGATGCTGAGCAGGCCACGGTCGACCGCGGTGCGCAACGGGGCCAGCGCGGCGTCACCGGGACGGAACTTCCGTCTCAGCAGCGGCCCGCTGACTTCGGCGTTGGTGCTGAACCCGTGTGGACGCCAACGGTCGGCGGCCGCGTCGCGGGCCACCGTCACCCGATGGCGAACCTGCGATGTCGACTCGCCGTCTACGGCCGAAAATGCGCCCGCTCGAACCGGGTCCATCTGCACCCTCAGGTCCACCCGATCCAGCAACGGCCCGGACAGCTTGCCCAGGTAGCGCCGTTTGACCGCACCCGGACAGATGCAATCCCGTGGATCGGCCGGTGCACACGGGCACGGGTTGGCCGCCAGTACCAGTTGGAACCGAGCCGGATAGCACGCCACTCCATCGCGACGGGCAAGGCGGATCTCGCCGTCCTCCAACGGTGTTCGCAACGCCTCCAGCGCGCTGACGCTGATCTCCGCACATTCGTCCAGGAACAACACCCCGCGGTGCGCCCTGCTGACGGCGCCGGGGCGAGCCATACCCGCGCCGCCACCGACGAGCGAGGCGACGGTCGAGCTGTGGTGCGGCGCCACCAATGGCGGCCTGGTGATCAGCGGCGTGTCAGCCGAGAGCAGCCCGGCCACCGAATGGATCGCGGTGACCTCTAGCGACTCCGAATCCGTCAGCGGCGGCAGAAGGCCCGGAAGGCGTTGCGCCAACATCGTTTTGCCCACCCCCGGCGGCCCGGTCAACATCAGGTGATGCGCTCCTGCGGCCGCCACCTCGACCGCGAACCGCGCCTGCGACTGGCCCACCACGTCGGCGAGGTCGGCAGCAAGTTCCGGGTCATCGCCCACCGCGGAGATCCTGGGGTCCAGGGCGGCAGCCCCGTTGAGCCAGGCCTGCAACTGCCCCAGGGTTCGGACCCCCCAGACGTCGATGCCATCGACCAGGCTGGCCTCGGCCAAGTTGCCCACCGGGACCACAACGGCAGGCCAGCCTTCGTGTTTGGCGGCCAGTACGGCAGGCAGCACGCCACGCACCGGCCGGACCCGGCCGTCCAGCGACAGCTCACCCAGCAGCACGGTCTTCGCCAGTCGATGCCACGGCCGCCTTCGCTGCGCCGACAGCACTGCCAATGCCAGCGCGGTGTCGTAGACGGAACCCATTTTCGGCAGCGTCGCCGGCGACAGCGCGAGCGTGAGCCGGGCCATCGGCCAGCTGTTTCCGCAGTTCGTGACGGCAGCGCGGACCCGGTCGCGGGACTCCTGCAACGCGGCGTCCGGCAGACCAACCAGATGCACGCCGGGCAAGCCCGACGTGATGTCGGCTTCGATTTCCACGATGTCCCCATCCAGTCCACGCACCGCAACCGAGAACGCGCGCCCGAGCGCCATCAGCCGACGCCCTGCAGGTGGGTGATCTCCGGAGTACGGCGCCGCCCGACCCGCACGCCGATGACATCGATTCGGATGGCCGCCCAGTGCTCGTCTTGACCGGCCAGCCATAGCGCGGCGAGCCGGCGCAACCGGCGCACCTTTCGCGGCGTCACGGCGTGCGCCAGTCCCCCATAGCCGTCGCCGGTACGGGTCTTGACCTCGACGAACACCAACGTGCCGTTGGCTTCGTCGGAGGCGATCACATCCAGTTCGCCATAGCGGCAGCGCCAGTTGCGGGCCAGGATTCGCAAACCCATCTTGGTCAGCTGATCCACAGCCAGCGCCTCACCCATTGCCCCCAGCTGGATCCGGGTCGGTGTCTTCTCAGTCGTCATACGGCCAGATTGCGTGGCGGTCCCGACACCACGTGCCGGGGCGAGCGGGTTATCGACGGCCGGACGGCGAGTTATCCCCAGTCCGGCGCGGATCCACAGCGGGCAGCCACGGCGGCCGCCCGCTACGCGATTCGGTCCGCCCTGGTGTAAACGTTCATCGAGTCCCCCCGCAGGAACGCCACCAGCGTCAGACCGGACTCTTCGGCTAGCGAAGCCGCCAGCGACGACGGCGCTGAGACGGCGGCGAGCACTGGAATGCCGGCCAGCACCGCCTTCTGCGTCAACTCGAACGACGCCCGCCCACTCACCAACAGCACCGCCGACCTCACCGGCACCCGTTCCTGCTCGAGGGCCCAGCCGATGACCTTGTCGACGGCGTTGTGCCTGCCGATGTCTTCACGCACCACAAGCATCGTTCCGTCGGCATCGAACAGCGCCGCGGCATGCAGCCCGCCGGTGTGGGCGAAAACCTTTTGCGCAGTCCGAAGTTGGTCGGGCATTGCCCGGAGCGTGGCCGCCGCGACGGTGACGGTATCCTCGGCCGGCGAAAAACGGCCCAGCACCCGTACCGCGTCCAGCGACGCCTTGCCACAGACCCCGCACGAGGAGGTGGTGTAGAAGTTGCGGGTTATATCGACATCCAGAGGTTTAACCCCCGGCGCCAAGGTGACGTCGAGAACGTTGTAAGTATTGGCGCCGTCCTGCAGGTTGGGGTTGGCCCCGGCGCAGTAGCGGATGGTCAAGATGTCCTCGCGGCCGGCGATTACCCCCTCCGTGAGCAAAAAGCCTTGCGCGAGTTCAATATCCGAGCCGGGCGTGCGCATCGTCACGGTGACCGCGGCACCGTTGATGCGGATCTCCAGTGGCTCCTCGACGACCAGCGTCTCCGGCCGGATGACGGCCCCATCCGCGGTGAGATGCCGCGCGCGCCGGCGCTCAGTTACGTGCCGCACGGAGTCAACGTACATCGGTTGACGGCGTGTCGATAACCTATCGCGATCGGCATTCCGGGCGCCGACCACTGGGAACCGCCTAAAATGAGATACAACATGGCAGACGATTCGGCTACGGACGCACTACCGGGCGGGGAGAAGACTGACCCGGCGACGGTCTTCGGCGCACTCGCCGAGATCATCTATCAAGGTTCGGACGCCAACGAGATGTACGCGGCCATCTGCATCGCGGCGACGCTGATCGTGCCTGGTTGCGACCACGCCAGCCTGCTGGTGCGGCAGAACGATGGCTATGTCACCGTCGGCGCGAGCGACCGGATGGCGGAGCGCGTCGATGATTTCGAACGGCGCGCGGGCGACGGCCCATGCATCGATGCGATCGAGGAAGAAACGCCCCAGATCGAAACGGACCTGACCACACCGAGCCAATGGCCCAAGCTTGCGGCGATCCTTCTCAAAGAAACCCCGGTGCGCGGGGCCATGGGGTTTCGGATCCTGGTGGATAAGCGCAAAGGCGCGGCGCTCAATCTCTTCAGCCGGACACCGAACCTGTTCAACACCGAGTCAGCAGGCCGGGCGGCGGTGCTGGCATCGTTCACCAGCGTCGCCATCAACGCGATTGCCAAGGGCGAAGATGCCACCACCCTTCGACAAGGGCTGCTCAGCAACCGCGAGATCGGCAAGGCCATCGGCATGCTGATGATGCTGAATGACATATCCGAGGACGAAGCGTTCGAACTGCTGCGTCGCCACTCGCAAACGCTCAACATCAAGCTGGCTGACGTCGCACGGGCGATCATCAAACGGCGCGGCCAACTACTAGCCGACGACGCGGAACCCCGCGCTCTGTAGCCGGGAACAGCGCGGGCTATTCGGGCAGCCGCAACTCGGGCTTCTCGACCTCTTCGATGTTGACGTCCTTGAAGGTGACCACCCGCACTTGCTTGACGAACCGCGCCGGCCGGTACATGTCCCACACCCAGGCGTCGGAGAGTCTCAGCTCGAAATAGACCTCGCCGTCGGCGTTGCGTGGCAACATCTCCACGCTGTTGGCCAGGTAGAAGCGCCGCTCGGTTTCCACGACGTAGCTGAACTGGCCGACGATGTCCTTGTATTCGCGGTAGAGCGAGAGCTCCATCTCGGTTTCATACTTTTCGAGATCCTCAGCGCTCATCGGCCACTCATCTGCTCAGACGTCCTTTTTTCCCGCGAATTCCGTGCGAATACTGCTCTGCCGTCATCTTTCCTCACTGGTATTCGCCGCGCTCGCCCGGAGGGTCCGGTTTGCATTCGGCCACCATCCGGGCGTCAGAACTGGCGCCAGCGTTGGTCGCCACGCGCCGGACGTTGATGAACGAATACCGGTGTTCCGGGCAGGGCCCCAGCTGGGTCAGCGCCGTGCTGTGCGCGGCCGTGCTGTAGCCCTTGTGCACGGCGAAGCCGTATCCGGGGTGGACGCCTTCCATCGCAACCATCAACCGGTCCCGGCTGACTTTGGCCAGCACGCTGGCGGCGGCAATGCAGGCCGCCACTGCATCCCCGCCGACCACCGGCAGCGACGGCATCGGCAGGCCGGGTACGCGAAAGCCGTCGCACAACACATAACCGGGCCGCACCGACAGACCGGCCACGGCTCGGCGCATGCCTTCGATATTGGCTACGTGCACGCCGCGCCGATCGACCTCGACCGATGGGATGAAGACCACGTGATACGCCAACGCGTACCGGCAGATCAGCGGAAACAGCTTTTCGCGCGCCTTCTCGGTGAGCTTTTTCGAGTCATCGAGGGCTGACAAGCTTTCCAGCCGACCCGGCCCGAGCACGCAGGCCGCCACCACCAGCGGGCCCGCACACGCACCGCGGCCAACCTCGTCGACCCCGGCCACGGGCCCCAGTCCGCCGCGGTAGAGCGTGGATTCCAGCGTACGCAACCCTGACGACTTACGGATCACCGTCCGCGGCGGCCACGTCGTGGCCACGACTACTGGCCCTGTTGAGGGTTGGCCGAACCCACCCCACCCCAACGGGACGGCGGCCACACGATGAATCGGGCTTTTCCGATGACATTGGAGACCGGCACGGTCCCCGACATCGGATCGCCGGTGCATAGCAGACCCTTCAGCGCATCGGCCGGAATGCTGGTGCAATGGGCGCGCGAATCCGCGGAGTGCGTCCGGTTGTCGCCCATCACCCACAACCGCCCCTGCGGGACGATCACCGGCCCGAACTCACTGCCCAGGCAGGGGTAGACCGCCGGATCGGCCATCATGGTGGCGGGATTGAGGAACGGCTCCTTGAGCGGCTTACCGTTAACCGTCAAACCGGTGTCGGCACGGCACTGCACGGTCTGCCCTCCCACCGCGATAACACGCTTCACCAGGTCGTTCTCATCGGGTGGGACGAAACCAATGAACGACAGCGCGTCCTGCACCAACCGCAACGCGGCGTTGCTCGAACGGATCGACTTGTAGCCGAGGTTCCACGATGGCGGTCCCTTGAAGACGATGACGTCACCGGGCTGTGGTGAGCCGAAACGGTAGGTGAGCTTGTCCACCATGATTCGGTCGCCGACGCAGCCAGTGCATCCGTGCAGCGTGGGCTCCATGGACTCCGATGGAATCAGGTAGGGACGCGCAACGAACGTCAACATCACGTAGTAGAGCAGCACCGCGATCACCGTCAGAATCGCGAATTCGCGAAGCGCGGACTTCTTCGTCGGCTCCGACTCGTCAGCTGGGGACTCGTCGGCGGCCACCCCGGCGGGCGCCTCCGCATCGGGAGGATCGGGGACGCCGCGAGTAGAGACCGTCGGCTCCGACTGGCCAGCGTCGGACTGGGGCTCGGGTGAGTCGTGGGTCACGAGATCAGCGTAGCCAGCACAGGTTGTGGCTGGGTAAAGCGGCGAGGCGATCCGAAACGGCCGCCTGGGCACACCTGGTCAGCGCTTTTCCTTGATCTTGGCCTTCTTGCCGCGGAGTTCACGCAGGTAATACAGCTTGGCCCGGCGGACATCGCCGCGAGTCACGACCTCGATGTGGTCGATGTTGGGCGAATGGACCGGGAAGGTCCGTTCCACGCCGACGCCGTAGCTTTCCTTGCGCACAGTGAACGTCTCGCGGATGCCTCCACCCTGGCGCCGGATCACGGCACCCTTGAACACCTGGATCCGTTCCTTGGCGCCCTCGATGACTTTGACGTGCACATTGATGGTGTCGCCCGGGCTAAATGCCGGGATGTCGTCGCGCAGCGACGCTTGGTCGACAAAGTCCAGGCGGTTCATCTGAGAAGACACTTCCTCGGGATCGCGGCTGGTGGCAGCTACCCACACGCAGGCGTGCGGCGGTCACCAAGCCGATGGTTCGGGCTTTCGGGGCGCATCTCGCAGCGGGCGGGAAGCGGCACTGACCGGCCGACAACCGCTGGAGACAACTGGTCGATTGTGCCAGATTGTCCGCCCCTGTGAAAATCACATGAAATACAGCGGTTCGCGACGGGCCGAAGACGCTGGTAAATGGTACATATGACTGGGGTCAATGCGCGCTAGTCCAAACCGGAATCTCAGCGTGACACGCGGGGACAGACGGCTTGACCGGATCAAGCAGGCGCCCATATGCACGTTTAGGTCGGAGGATGAGGGATGCGAGCACGGCCGCTGCGAATACGGCCGCTGACGGTATTCACCGCCACTGCGGCGGTGGCGTTGGTGGTCGTCGCCGGCTGCGAGGCGCTGGTACAGGCCAAGGTGTACAGCGTTCCGGTATATAGCACCCCGGCCTACGCCGAACCTGACACGGCCTCTGCCGTGCCCCCACCGCAGCTGGCTCAGCTGCTGGTGCGAGCCATCACGCCGCCCGAGGCGCCCGAGGCGGCCCAAAGGCCGAGCCCCCCATTCGGCGGACTGCAGGCACGCGTCAAGCAGGCAACCGACGCGGCCGCCGGCGGTGGCGCCACCCTCTCGATAGCGATCCTCGATCGCACCACCCACCAGCTGGTCTCCAACGGCAACACCGCGATCGTCGGCACCGCATCGGTGGCCAAACTCTTCATCGCCGACGATCTGCTCCTGCAGGAATCCCAGGGCAGGACGACGCTGTCGCCGGACGACCACCAGGCGCTGGACACCATGTTGGAGGCCTCGGACGACGGCGCCGCCGAGAAATTCTGGGGCCAGGACGGCGGCGGCGCCATCATCACCCAAATCGCGAACCGATATGGGATGACAGCCACCATGCCGCCCAGCGACGGGCGGTGGTGGAACACGTTGAGCTCAGCGACCGATCTGATCCGCTACTACGACATGCTGCTTAGCGGATCGGGGGGGCTGCCACCAGAACGGGCCCGGATCATCGTCAACGATCTGGCCCAGTCCACCCCGAATGGCGCCGACGGCTACCCGCAGCGCTTCGGCATCCCCGACGGTCTCTACGCGGAACCGGTGGCAGTAAAGCAGGGCTGGATGTGCTGTATCGGAGCCGACTGGATGCACCTATCCACCGGGGTGATCGGCGCGGATCGGCGCTACATCATGGTGATCCAGTCGTTGCAGCCCAGCGACGATGCCACCGCCAGGGAGACGATCACGCAGGCCGTCAAGACGATATTCCCCAACGGCCGGATCTAGTCGCTTAACAGATCCGGGCGACGTTCACGAGTCCGCTGCAACGAGACCTCCCTGCGCCAGGCGGCGATTCGCGCGTGGTCACCGGACAGCAGAACGTCCGGGACATCGAGTCCACGCCAGCTCGGCGGCCTGGTATAGCTGGGCCCCTCCAGCAGTCGGTCCAGGCCCGGCGAGTGCGAGTCGTCGCGATGCGATGCGGGGTTGCCCAGAACACCGGCCATCAACCGCAGAACCGTCTCGATCATCACCAGGGCCGCCGCTTCGCCGCCCGGTAACACATAGTCGCCGATCGAGACTTCTTCGACCCGCATCCGCTGCGCAGCATCCTCGCTGACCCGCTGGTCGATTCCCTCGTATCTACCACAGGCGAACACCAGATGCTGCTCGGCGCTCCAGCGTTGCGCGGCGCCCTGGGTGAACCGCACGCCTGCCGGGGTAGGAATGACCAACAGCGTTTCGGCAGAACAGATTTCACCGAGCGCCTCGCCCCAAACCGGCGCCTTCATCACCATTCCGGGCCCACCACCATAAGGCGCGTCGTCAACCGAGTGATGCACGTCGTAGGTCCAGTGCCGTAGATCGTGCACCCGCAGGTCGACCAAACCCGACTCAATCGCCTTGCCGGGCAACGACTGTCGCAGTGGTTCCAGATAGCCGGGGAATATCGTGATGACGTCAATTTTCATATCGGTGAGCGCTACGTCAGATCCAGCAAGCCCTCGGGCGGGTCGATCTCGATGATGCCCTCGTCGAGCGACACCAACGGCACCATCGACCCGACGAACGGCACCAATAGTTCTGGTGCGCCCGCTACTTCACCCATTTCGCCGCCGCCGCGGCGGACCGCCAATAACTCACCGGCCGCGGTGTGCAGCACCTCAGTGACAACGCCGACGTCCTGTCCCGCCGTCGTGCGGACCCGAAGCCCCTCCAGCTGGTGGTCGTAATACGTGTCGGCCTCGTCGATCGGCGGGAGGTCATCAGAGTCCACGACGAAAACGCTGCCCCGCAACGCGTCGGCGGCCGCGCGGTCGCCCACTCCGGCCAGCCGCACCAACAACCGCCCGCTGTGCTCGCGCACACTGTCGACGACAAAATTGCGCTCTGCACCCAACCCCCGAGACTCCTTGGCGCGCAGCGTGCTACCCGACGCGAACCGGGCAGCGGGATCGTCGGTACGGATTTCGACGACCAGTTCACCGCTGATGCCGTGCGCTTTCACCACGCGCCCGACTAGCAGCTCCATGACCAGCGCTACTGGTCGGTGTCCACCACGTCGACGCGGATGCCGCGGCCACCGATACCGGCGACCAGCGTCCGCAACGCGGTCGCGGTACGTCCGCCGCGACCGATCACCTTGCCCAGGTCCTCGGGGTGTACGTGTACCTCGACAGTGCGACCACGACGACTGGTGACCATGTCTACCCGAACCTCGTCCGGGTTGTCGACGATCCCGCGCACCAGATGCTCAATTGCGTCAACGACGACCGTGCTCATTGCGCCCGTCAGCTTTCGGTCGCGGGCTCGGGCTGCTCGCTGGCCTCGGCGGGCGCGGCGGCCTGCTCGCCGTCCTCAGCCGGCACGGCGACCTGCTCAGGCTCGGCTGCGGCGACAGCGGTTTCCTCGACAGCGGCCTCGTCACCGGATTCGGCAGCCTTGGCGGCCTTCTTGGCGGGGGCCTTCTTCTTCGGTTTGGCGGCCTCGGTGGTGGGCCCGCCGTCCGCGGCGGCCAATGCGGCGTTGAACAGCTCCAGCTTGGAGGGCTTGGCCGGGGCGACCTGCAGGCTGCCCTCCGCGCCAGGCAGACCCTTGAACTTCTGCCAGTCACCGGTGATCTTCAGCAGCTTGAGGACGGGCTCGGTGGGTTGTGCCCCCACCGAAAGCCAGTACTGGGCACGCTCGGAGTCGACTTCGATGAGGCTCGGGTCTTCTTTCGGGTGGTACCGGCCGATGACCTCGATTGACCGGCCGTCGCGCCGCGTGCGGGCGTCGGCGACGGCGATGCGGTACTGGGGATTGCGGATTTTGCCGAACCGGCTGAGCTTGATCTTTACAGACATGGTGAAGCGACTTCTCCTGTAGGTGTCACGCTGCAATTCAGCGATCCTGGCAGGATGCCGGGATCCGGTTTTGCCTCGCGTGTATGACCGACGCGCAAGCACCCAGAGGGTGGGTCGCGCGGCAGACAGGCGCCCATTGTGCCAGAACCTGGCTCTTGACCAGAAATTGCCGGAAATCTGCCGGCGCAAGTTTGCGAGCCGGCTTCACATCACTTTCTGGAAAACCTTCGTTTCGACCCGGCGGGTCATCCGCCACCCCTCGGGAGTGCGTACGAACTCGTCGTCGTACCAGAGCCCGCAGAACAGCACCTGATCTTTGTGACGGTCCGAGTCGCCGGGCAGCACCATCGGGTTGAAACAGATCACCCGCGAGGACGCGGTGTCTCCGTCGATGCGGACCGAGAAGTTGCCAAGCATGTGCGCATAGACCGGGAAAGTCGGCAGCACCTGCGACAGCCATTCCTTGACCTCCGGATACCGGCCGTCGATGCCGCCCAGTGCCCGGTAGTCGATGTAGGCGTCGGGGGTGAACACTTTGTCCAGGTCATCGAATCGGCGCAGGTCAATGGCGGTGGAATAGTCCACCAGCAGCTGCTCGATTTCTAGACGGTCGGAGATCTCGGCCAGGCTTAACATGCATCGATTCAACACGATCGGGGCGTCGGGCTCGCAGTGCGCGGGCGTGCGGCGGCACGTCCACCCCGGCGTGCTGGTCGGTGGACATCTTGATTGAGACGGGGTTACGTCAGAGGGCAGGCCTAGGCTGCGCTCATGACCGACCCAACCGCACGGCCCGGCAAGCTGGCCACCGAGGCGATCGACCTGTTCGTCGACGCGGTGGCGCAGATTCCACCGGAAAGTTGGGACCACGCATCCAACCTCGAAGGTTGGAGCTTGCGTGACCTGGTGGGTCACGCCACCGGCAGCGCAGCGAAGATCGTGACGCTCGTCGAAGACGGGGAGATCTGGGGCCGCCCCTCCCAGCCGGCCGACTGGGTATGCGACGACCCGGCGGCACGGCTTCGCGAGCTCGCCACCCGGCTGCAGGGCGCCCTGCCCGCCGCCGACATGGACGGGATGCGGGTGTCCCCCGAGGGCGAGGTTCCGCTGCGCCGGGCGCTGACCTATCCGATCTCGGACCTGGCCATACACAGCTGGGATGTCTACCGCTCGCAAGGCCGGCTGGTCGAGCTGCCCGAGGACCTACTGGCGTTGTGCCATGGGCTGGTGGATGCGTTGCCGGAGAACATGCTGCGGCGGCCAGGTGGCTTCGGGCCGGCCCGATCCGCCCCTGAAGGCTCGACGTCAACCGCCCGGCTCATGGCTTACCTCGGGCGATCAGTCGACGGCCCGGCCTGAGTTCTGGCGGCCGCCGGACAAGGCGCTAGGTCAGCCCGCTGGCAACTGCGCAAATAGGCGTGACGCAAGCCCGGACGTTAAACTCGGCGCCCATGCGCAAGCTCATGGCGTGGGCTCAAGGGGCCGCGGCGGTGTTAATGGTCGGTACCGCCGCCGCCGCCACGGCCATTCCGGTCTCGGTGGCGGACAGCATGCAGCCCATCGGCTCGGTGCCTATCCCCGACGGTCCGGCCCAGACCTGGATCGTGGCCGACCTCGACAGCGGCGAAGTCCTGGCCGGCCGCGACCAGAATGTGGCCCACCCCCCTGCCAGCACCATCAAGGTGTTGTTGGCGTTGGTGGCGCTGGATCAGCTGAACCTGGACTCCACGGTGGTGGCCGACGTCGCCGACACCGAGGTCGAGTGCAACTGCGTCGGCATCAAACCCGGCCGCACCTATACCGCGCGCCAACTGTTGGACGCGCTGCTGCTGGTTTCGGGTAATGACGCCGCCAACACGCTGGCACACATGCTGGGCGGCCCCGACGCCGCTGTCGCCATGATGGATGCCAAGGCGGCCTCGCTGGGGGCTACCAACACCCACCCAGCGACCCCGTCCGGGCTCGACGGGCCCGCTGGCCCGGGGTCCTCGACCGCGCATGACCTTGCGGTCATCTTCCGGGCGGCGATGACCTACCCGGTGTTCGCGCAGATCACGGCCGAGCCGTCGGCGATGTTCCCCGGCGATCACGGTGATCAACCGATCATCAACCAGGACGAACTGTTGCAGCGATATCCGGGCGCGATCGGCGGCAAGACGGGATTCACCAACGCAGCGCGCAAGACCTTCGTCGGCGCCGCGGCCCGCGACGGCCGCCGGCTGGTGATCGCCATGATGTTTGGCATCGTGAAAGAGGGCGGGCCGACGTATTGGGACCAGGCCGGCAGTCTGTTCGACTGGGGTTTCGCCCTCAACCGGGCGGCCAACGTCGGCTCGCTTTGATCCCGCGAGCAGACGCAAAAGCCCCCGACACGCCGGGGCGTGAGGGGTTTTTGCGTCTGCTCGCGGTGGAGTAGCGCCAGTTCAGCGATGCGTTGTGGTCGGAGCCGTGGAGGCGTCGGGGACGGTCGCAGGATCGGGCACAGCGACCGCCGCCGGCACGTCGCCGCTGCGGGTGGCTACCGCCGGTGCCCGCAGTACCCCGCCCTGCTGGCCGCACTCATTGCTTTGCACAGCGACCGTCATTTCGCCCTCGAACCCGCCCTTCGCCTGCGGTCGTAGGGACAACACCTGCGTCGTGTCGTGCATCGCCGCCGCCCCGTTTGGCCGCACACACGGGAACGTTGTCGCGTCCGACCGGGACTGCCAACGACCGTCGCGGAAGTCGAGAACAACGGGCTCGCCGCCGGGCGACTTCGCCTGGGTGTGGTCGTTGTCGTCCAGCAGTACGCCGGCCGCCGTGCAGGAATTCGGCGTGCACGACGAGCGAAAGGCCCACCAAGTATCCACGTCGGGCGCCTGGGGGTCGGACGTGTAGTTGAAGGTCTGCTTGGTGCGTCGGACCTCGAGGCGGTAAGTGCCCTCCAGCGGGACAGGCGCGGCGACCGGGGTGCCGGCTGTCGAGGCGCCCGCCGGTGCCGATTCGCTCGTGGTCACGCGCGCAGCTTGCATCGCGGTCGTGCCGGTCTGGCGGCCGATCACGAAGCCGAGCGCCAGCAGTCCGGCGATGAGCAGCACTGTCGCCGCGCCCAACACGATGTTGCGTGGCCAGCGTCTCTTCGGCGCAACTGCCCGAGGCGCCCCCGTGGTTGTCGGGTGAGCTTCCGCCGCAGCGAAATCACCCAGGTGACTCAACGCGACGGCCGCCGACGGCGCGTTGCCGCCGCGTCCCTGCGGCGTCGCGTACGCGGGGTAGTCGACCGCATCGACGGTCAACACCGCTTCGGGACTGCGGTTCCCCTGAAAGATGCCCGCCTGTTCGTTGGCCGCGTCGGCGAACTCCCGGCAGCTCCCGAACCGGTGGTCGGGCCTGCGGGCCAGCGCTTTGGAGAACACCTCGTCGAGGAGTGCCAACTCTGGACGCTGATCGCTGAGCCTTGGCGGCAAACTACTGAGCAACTGGTCGACGGCGGCAACCAGATCGGCGTGCTCGACCGGCGGGGTGCCGGTCAGTAAATGGAACGCAGTCGCGGCTAATGCGTACTGGTCGGCACGCCCATCGATGTCGCCGGCACCCATCAACTGCTCGGGCGCGGAGTAGGCGACCGACCCGGCCGGGACGTTGATGGCGTCGGATCCGGTCGGTTCGCCGAATCGCCGGGCCACCCCGAAGTCGGCAAGCAGAATCCGTTGTTCGCCTTCGCGGTGACCGGTCGACAAGCCGGTCAGCAAGATGTTGGCCGGTTTTACGTCGCGATGTAGCAGGCCACGCTGATGGGCGTGATCGAGAGCCGACGCGACGGCCGAAACGATCGCAAGCACCTCTCCGGCCGGCGAAACCGCGGGGAACCGCTCGGCCATGAGTCGCGCGGCATTACTGCCTTCGACGTAGTCCATGTCCACCCACAGCTGGCCCTCGAACTCGCCACCGGCATGAACTTCCACGATGTGCGGGTGATAAAGATTTGCGGCGATGGCCGTCTCCGATAGAAACCGCTGGCGAAAATCACTGTCGGTCGACAGCTCCGACGAAAGAATCTTCAGCGCAACCCAGCGTCCCGCTCGTGGATCCTGGGCAAGGTAAACCTCACCTGTCACTCCAGAACCCAGCCGCCGCGAGACCGTGTATCCGGCGAAGATCGCGCCGCTGGCCAACGCCATTACCCGATCCTAACTGCCGCCGCGACGCGGCGCCCGTCTAGTGCCTGAAGCGCTACCGCCTGGCTTCAAGGGCGAAACGCCTTGCCGCGCAATATAACCAGATCGGGACGGTTGAGGACAGCGGGCCCCTGCCGCGGGTCGCTGAGATAGCACAACAGGTCAGCCGATGCGCCATGGTCCAGCCCGGGCCGGCCCAGCCAGCTGCGGGCGCCCCAGCACGCCGCACCCAGCGCCTCGGTGGGACTCATCCCGATGCCCTTGAGGGCCTCGACCTCGTCGGCGATGCGTCCATGCGCGACCATGCTGCCGGCGTCGCTGCCCGCATACATCGGCACACCAGCATCCCTGGCCGCCGCCATCCGGTGCTGGCAGCGGGAATATAAGTCGCGCATGTGGGCGGCATAGGTCGGATAGCGCGCCGCGGCGGCGGCGATGCCGGGAAAGTTCTCGATGTTGATCAGTGTGGGGACCAACACGGTGCCGTGCTCGAGCATCAGCTCGATCGTGTCGTCGGTGAGCCCAGTGCCGTGTTCGATGCAGTCGATGCCGGCGTTGATCAGTCCCGGCAGCGCGTCCTCGCTGAAGACGTGCGCGGTGACCCGGGCGCCGTTGTCATGCGCGGCGTCGATCGCGGCCCTGAGAACATCGTCGGACCAAAGCGGCGCGAGATCGCCAACACTGCGGTCGATCCAGTCACCGACCAGCTTGATCCAGCCGTCGCCGCGGCGCGCTTCGGTGGCCACCGCGGCCGGCAGCTGCGATTCGTCTTCGAGCTCAACAGCGAAGCCGGCCTGGTAGCGCTTGGGTCTGGCCAAGTGGCGTCCGGCCCGGATGATGCGGGGCAGATCCGCGTGGTCGTCGAGGCTGCGGGTGTCGGTCGGTGAGCCACAGTCGCGCAGCAGCAGCGCCCCCACGTCGCGTTCGGCCTCGGCTTGAGCGATCGCCCCACCGAGTTCGATCTCGCCGTGGTCACCGAGCCCGACGTGACAGTGAGCATCGACCAGGCCGGGCAGAACCCACCCCCCATCAAAAACGGTGTCGGCCCCGGACAGCGGCTCCAGGCTGATGTGGCCATCGACGATCCACAGTTCGACCGCGGTCTCGTCTGGTAACCCCAGACCTCGCACGCGCATCCGCACGGCGCGACTACTTGCTTCCTGGGTTGCCCGGGAACTTGAGCTTGGACAGATCGAAGTCGGCCAGCCCAGGCGGCAATTCGTTGAGACCGTCGGGCATTTGTGACAGATCGGGGAACCCCGGGGGCATCCCTGCCATGCCCGGCATGCCCGCTCCGAACGGGCCCCGAACCTTCGGCGGCGTGGGTCCACGTGCGCCCTTCTTGCCTTTCTTGCCTTTGGCGCCCTTGCTCTTTCGGGTCGCCGACCTGCGGCCCATGCCCGGTATCCCCATGCCACCGAGCATGGACGACATCATCTTGCGGGCTTCGAAGAAGCGGTCGACCAGCTGGTTGACCTCGGACACCGGCACACCCGAACCATTGGCGATGCGTAACCGCCGCGAGGCGTTGATGATCTTCGGGTCGGCCCGTTCCTGTGGTGTCATTCCGCGGATGATGGCTTGCAGACGGTCGAGTTGTCTGTCGTCGACTTCGGCCAGCGCGTCCTTCATCTGACCCGCGCCCGGCAGCATGCCCAACAGGTTGCCGATCGGACCCATCTTGCGGATGGCGAGCATCTGTTCCAGGAAGTCCTCGAGAGTCAGCTCGCCGGACCCGATCTTGGCGGCGGCGGCCTCGGCCTGCTCGGCGTCGAACACCTGCTCGGCCTGTTCGATCAGGCTCAGCACATCGCCCATGCCCAGGATGCGGCTGGCCATCCGGTCTGGGTGGAAGACCTCGAAGTCTTCCAACTTTTCGCCGGTGGAGGCGAAAAGGATTGGGACGCCGGTCACCTCGCGGACCGACAGCGCGGCCCCACCTCGGGCGTCACCGTCGAGCTTGGTCAACACCACACCCGTGAAGCCGACACCCTCGCGGAACGCTTCCGCGGTGGTCACGGCATCCTGGCCGATCATCGCGTCCAGGACGAACAGCACCTCATCGGGGTTGACGGCCTCGCGGATTGCCGCCGCCTGGCCCATCAGCTCGTCGTCGATGCCCAGCCGTCCGGCGGTGTCGACGATGACGACGTCGAAGTGTTTGGCGCGAGCCTCGGCGAGCCCCGCCGCCGCGACCGCAACCGGGTCACCGGGGCCGGACTCCGGAGACTCCCCCGGGTGCGGCGCGAACACCGGTACCCCGGCGCGCTGACCGACGACCTGCAGCTGGTTGACCGCAGCGGGACGTTGCAGGTCGCAGGCCACCAGCAGCGGCGTATGTCCTTGACCGCGAAGCGATGCGGCCAGTTTTCCCGCCAGCGTCGTTTTACCCGAACCTTGCAGGCCGGCGAGCATCACCACGGTCGGCGGCGTCTTGGCGAATGCCAGCTGGCGGGTTTGGCCGCCGAGGATACCGACGAGTTCTTCGTTGACGATCTTGACGACCTGCTGCGCCGGGTTGAGCGCGCCGGACACCTCCGCGCCTCTGGCGCGGTCTTTGATCCGGCCGACGAACGCTCGTACAACGGGCAGCGCAACGTCGGCTTCCAGCAGCGCCAAGCGGATTTCGCGAGCGGTGGCATCGATATCAGCGTCGGTCAGCCGACCCTTCCCACGCAGCCCCTGTAGGGCACCGGTCAACCGGTCAGAGAGCGATTCAAACACCTCGCCAGCCTAGTGGTGATCGCCAGCCCGGCGAAGCCGGGCGCAGCGGGTCACCACCATTGGGCACCGCGTGATCGCCAGCCCGGCGAAGCCGGGCGCAGCGGGTCACCACCATTGGGCACCGCGTGATCGCCAGCCCGGCGAAGCCGGGCGCAGCGCGCGTTGTCACATCCGCCACATGCGCATCCGTCAAACGGCGACATCGGTTGCGCCCAGCTCACAGCGACACCGCAACGAAATGCACCGTAGTCGGGAGTCGGGCAAAGGCCGTCTCCCGGAGAGACCAATGTGGCGAATGTGACCGCTGGGACACCACCGAAACCGAGAGCTATCCTCAGAATCGTCGCAGCCGAACAAAAGGATCAGGCTCATGCTCGAGGTGATCGACAAGGGCTCGTGCACCCAAGCGCATCCGGTGCCGTTGCTGTTCGTGCACGGTGGCTGGCATGGGGCGTGGTGTTGGGATGACCACTTCCTGGACTTCTTCGCGGCCGCGGGCTATCGCGCGGTCGCACTGAGCCTGCGCGGGCACGGCGCCAGTTCGACGGCGAAGCCGTTGCCCAAGGTTTCGATTGCCGACTACATGGACGATCTCCGTTCGGTCGCCGACGAACTGGGTGGCGCTCCGGTGCTCATCGGCCACTCCCTTGGCGGGTTCGTGATCCAGCGTCATCTCGAAGAGCACAGCGCCCCGGCAGCGGTGCTGGTGGGCTCCGTGCCACCGCAGGGCGTGCTGAGATTGGCGTTGCGGGTCTGGCGCCGACGACCGTCGATGACGGTGGAAGCGTGGACGGACCCCACGCTGCTCAAATTCCTCGCCACCCCCGCGCTCACCCGCGAATATCTGTTCAGCCCCAACACGCCCGAGGCCATCGTCATGTCGTGCATGAAACGCGCCGGAGCGGAGAGCGTTCGCGCCGCAATGACCGATCCGATGCTTCGCCGCGTCAAACCTCGGCGAGTGACGACCCCGGTCCTGGTTCTCGGCGCCGAGCACGACGGCTTCGTCAGCGTCTCCGACGTGCGCGCCACGGCGCGCGCCTACGCGACCGAGCCGGAATTCTTCAACATGGGCCACAACATGATGCTCGAACCCGGGTGGGCCGGCGTCGCGGAACGAATCCACACCTGGCTCGAAACGCGGAACCTGGCCGCCTGACGCTGGCGAAGCGCAAATCCGGGCCAAGTCGCTACCGCGCCGAAATGCGTTGCCATGCTAGATTTCACACCCGTCGCCTCGTCCCCCTGCGTTGTGGGCAGCGCGGCCGGGGTACATCTATGAGGGGAGCTGTGTCGATGCAATCGAGCACCGACACGGTCTTCGAGACGGATCCTGAAACACTCGCGAGCGGCCCTTCCGGCAACCCGCCGCTGCGTGGCTGGCAGCGTCGCGCGCTGGTGAAATACCTGGCCGGTGAGCCGCGCGATTTCTTGGCCGTAGCCACGCCGGGATCCGGCAAGACAACTTTCGCCCTGCGGATCGCGGCCGAGCTAATCGCCCATCGCGCCGTCGATCAAATCACCGTCGTCGTGCCCACCGAACACCTCAAGGTCCAATGGGCGCAGGCCGCCGGAAAACACGGCCTGGCCCTGGACCCTAAATTCTCCAACACCAACCCCCAGACCTCGCCGGAATACCACGGCGTGATGGTCACCTACGCCCAGGTCGCCGCGCACCCGACGTTGCACCGGGTGCGCACCGAACAGCGCAAGACCTTGGTCATCTTTGACGAAATCCACCATGGCGGCGACGCCAAGACGTGGGGTGAGGCGATCCGGGAAGCGTTCAGCGACGCCACTCGCCGACTCGCCCTGACCGGCACACCGTTTCGTAGTGACGACAGTCCCATCCCATTCGTCACCTATACGGGCGGCGCCGACGGGGTGCTGCGATCGCAATCCGATCACACCTACGGCTATGCCGAGGCGCTGGCCGATGGTGTGGTGCGGCCGGTGGTATTCCTCGCCTACTCCGGGCAGGCACGCTGGCGAGACAGCGCCGGCGAAGAGCACGCGGCGCGGTTGGGCGAACCGCTGTCCGTCGAGCAGACGGCACGGGCGTGGCGCACCGCGCTGGACCCGTCCGGCGAGTGGATGCCCGCGGTCATCGCCGCTGCCGATCAACGCCTTTGCCAATTGCGTACGCACGTTCCCGACGCCGGAGGCATGATCATCGCCTCCGACCGGACCGCGGCGCGCGCATATGCGGTCCTGTTGAAGAAGTTGACCTCGGAAGCGCCGACGGTCGTGCTCTCCGACGATCCCGGATCTTCAGGGCGCATCAGTGAATTCGCCGAAAGCACCAGCCGCTGGCTGGTCGCGGTACGCATGGTGTCCGAAGGCGTCGACATCCCCCGGTTGGCGGTCGGGATTTACGCCACCAGCGCCTCGACGCCGCTTTACTTCGCCCAGGCCGTCGGCCGGTTCGTACGGTCGCGCCGGCCCGGCGAGACCGCCAGCATTTTCTTGCCGTCGGTGCCCAACCTGCTGCAGCTGGCCAGCGAGTTGGAGGCTCAGCGCAACCACGTGCTGGGCCAACCGCACCGCGAATCCGACGAAGATCCCCTCGATGGCGATCCCGCCGTGCAGACGCAAACCGAACGCAGCGATGCGGATAACGGTTTCACCTCATTGGGAGCCGACGCCGAGCTGGATCAGGTCATCTTTGACGGATCCTCGTTCGGCACCGCCACCCCCGCCGGAAGCGAAGAGGAAGCCGACTATCTCGGCATCCCCGGCTTGTTGGACGCCGACCAGATGCGCGCCCTGTTGCACCGCCGCCAAGACGAGCAACTGCAGAAGCGAGCTCTGGCAGGACATCCGCCCGCGACTTCGATGCGCTCGGGTGCCATGCACGGCCAGCTCCGCGAACTGCGGCGCGAGCTCAACACCCTCGTCTCGGCGACGCACCACCGAACCGGCAAACCGCACGGCTGGATCCACAACGAACTTCGCCGTCGCTGCGGCGGCCCTCCGATCGCCGCTGCGTCAAGCGACCAGCTGCAAGAACGTATCGAAGCCCTGCGCAAGCTGAACGCCGAGCACTCCTAGTCGCCGACTGGCTCGTCGACCAGCGCACGCGCCGAGGCGCCCAGCACGGCCAACAGCTGCTCCTCTACCGCGGCCCGGGCGGCTTTGTTGCAGTCCGCCGATCCAGTCACGGACTCGACAGGCACTGCCACGCAGAACACATCGGTCGCTGTCGATCCGAACGTATTGATCTTCGCCCAGGCGAGCTCAGCTCCGGCATCCTCCAGAGCCCGCGTCAGTAACGCCAGCAGACCGATCCGGTCCATCGCGCGGACTTCGACGACAAGTTGGCCAGGAGCATCGGTTTCGAGCCACAGGATGCGCGGCGGCGCGGTCGATCGCGTCAGCGGCGCCCCCACCTGAACCTCCCCGGCCCGAGCCATCGCCGAGCTGGCAGCGTCGCTATCGCGCTTCTCCAGCGTGCCGAGGACGTCGTCGCCCTTGAGCGCACCGACGAAGTGCTGACGCAGCAGGTCGGCCGCGGGCGGGGAACCAAACAGCGGTGACACCACGAACTCGGCGATCGCCACACCCTCGTGGATGTTGACCGACGCCGAGAGGACTCGCAGCGAGTTCAGCGCCAGGACGGCGGCGGCCTTCGACACCAGACCCCGCTCTTCGGGGGCCACCATCACCGCGTGCAGGCGCTCGCCATCGCCCGGCGTGATCTCCACGTGCACCCCGCGGTCGGCCGCCAGCGAAAGATAGTGAGGCGCAACCGGTTCAGCATGCGGCAGCGGTTCACCGGCCATCATCATCCGGCAGCGGCGAACCAGGTCGGCCATCAGGGAGGCCTTCCAATCGCTCCACACTCCTGGCCCGGTGGCCTTCGAGTCCGCTTCCGCCAGCGCGTGCAGCAGTTCGAGCAGTTGCGAATCGCCGCCTAAGGCCTCGGACACGGCCTCGATCGTTTTGGGGTCGTTGAGGTCGCCCCGGGACGCGGTTACCGGCAGCAGGAGATGGTGACGCACCATGTTGGAGATCGTGTCGACGTCCTGGGGCGGCAGTCCGAGGCGCTCCGCGATCGGGATCACCAAGTCGGCCCCGAGCACGCAGTGGTCCACGCCCCGCCCTTTGCCGATGTCGTGCAGTAACGCACCGAGCGCGAGCAAGTCGGATCGAGCAACGCGGGTGGTCAGCGGAGCCGCGTTGATCGTGGTTTCGACGATGTGACGGTCCACCGTCCATTTGTGGGAGACGTCGCGCGGCGGAAGATCCCGGACCGCGTCCCATTCCGGCAGCAGCCGGCCCCACAGCCCAGTGCGGTCGAGCGCCTCGATGGTGTTCAGCGCCGGAGGGCCGGCCAGGAGCACGACCAGCAGGTCGTCCAACGCCGCCCTGGGCCAGGGAGTTGGCAGGTCCGGCGCGCCATCCGCCAGCCGCTTGAGCGTGCCGGCGCCGATCGGCAGGTTGTTGTCCGCCGCCGCGGCTGCCACTCGCAGCACCAAGCCAGGATCGGTCTCGGGCTTGGCCTCGCGGGCCAGCCCGATCTCGCCGTCATATTCGACCACGCCCTCGTCCAGCGGGCGCCGCTTCGGACGCCGCACCAAAGCCGAGATGCCGCGTCGGGGTAGTGCGTTCTGCGCGGTCCGCAGCCCGGACTCCGAGTGGTAAGCGATAGTGCGCCCCGCGCCAGACAGCATCCGGGCCAAGTCGAATCGATCACCAACGTGCAGGGCGGCGCTGATTTCGTCGGCGAACTGGGCCAGCAGCTGATCCCGTCCACGGCCGGTCGCCCGGTGCAGTTCAGTGCGAACGTTGAGCAATATCAGGTGGGCGTCATCCAGCGAGCCGCCCGGCATATCCGGGTTGGCCATGCCGTGGCGGTCGATGAGCTGGGCAAGCGCCAGCGCATCAAGCAGTTGCACGTCACGCAGACCACCGCGGCCCCATTTCAGGTCGGGCTCGGCCCGCTGTGAGATTCGGCCATTGCGCAGCCACCTGGCATTCGTCATTTCGACGAGCTCGTCCATCCGGGAGCGAATCGCGGTGCGCCACTGCCGTCGCACACCTTCGATCAGTGCGGCCGAAAGACCTGCGTCACCGGTGATGTGGCGCGCTTCCAGCATGCCCAGCGCGGCCGTCATGTCGGAATTGGCAACGTCCAGCGCCCCGGCGACGGTCCGCACGCTGTGGTCCAGCCGGACGTTCGCGTCCCATAGCGGATACCACAGCCGATCGGCGAGCTGTTCCAGCTCGCCATCAGATTTGTTGTCGTGCAGCAGTATTAGGTCCAGGTCGGAGTACGGCAACAGCTCGCGGCGGCCCAAGCCGCCGACTCCGACGATGGCGAAACCACTGCCATCCGTAATCCCGATCTCGGCCGCTTTGGCGGCCAGCCAGGATTCGTGCAGCTCCAGCCACGCCTCGCGCAAGTGGGTCGCATCCAGCTCAGCACCATCAGACAGCAGTTGGCGCCGCGAGGCAGCCAAATCGCTTACCCCGCAGGCGCTTCCCGCTTCTGTTGGCTCCGGCCCGTCCGATGCTGCAGCCCCGGACGGGCCGGTCAGGTTCTGTGTCATACCCTCCCGGCCCGCTCGGGGCTGGATGCAGCCTCAATCAGCAATGTACGGTCACGGTCACAGAGCGTCGGTTCCGCGCTCACCGGTGCGCACGCGCACAATGGTTTCCACGGGACTGACCCAGACCTTGCCGTCACCGATCTTGCCGGTGCGCGCCGACCGGACAACCGCGTCTACCACCTTGTCGACGATGGAATCGTCGACAACGACCTCGATCCGAACCTTCGGAACGAAATCGACCGAATACTCGGCGCCTCGGTAAACCTCGGTGTGACCCTTCTGGCGTCCATATCCTTGGATCTCGCTGACCGTCATCCCCAAGACACCCGCCTCCTCAAGAGCGGTCTTGACGTCATCGAGGGTGAACGGCTTCACGATCGCGGTGACAAGCTTCATTTGGGCTCCGCCTCTACTTTGTCGGCCACGCGGTCCTCCAAGCCATTAGAGCTGTCTGACAGGGCGGCATGAGAAACCACCGACCCGGTCGGAGACAATCCGAAATCGTACGCGCTCTCCGCGTGCTCAGCCTCATCGATACCCGAGTATTCTTGCTCGGCACCCAGACGTATCCCAATGGTGTACTTCAGAATCAGCGCCAGGATAAGCGTGACGATCGCGGAGTAGAACAGCACGGCGAACGCGCCGACCGCCTGCCGTTCCAACTGGTCCCAACCGCCGCCGTAGAACAATCCCTTCGACACGCCCGTGACGCCGTTGATGGCCGTGCTTTCCGGGGCGGCGACAAGACCCACCAGCAGGGTGCCTGTCAGACCGCCGATCATGTGCACCCCGACCACGTCGAGCGAGTCGTCGAAGCCGAGCTTGAATTTCAGCCCGACCGCCATCGCGCAGACCGCCCCACCGACCGCCCCGATAACCAGGGCACCCAGCACGTTGACCGATGAGCAGGACGGCGTGATCGCGACCAGTCCAGCGACGATGCCCGATGCCCCGCCCAGCGTCGTTGCATGGCCATCGCGGATTCGCTCGACCAGCAGCCAGGCGAGCATGGCCGTGGACGTCGCGATCGTCGTGGTCATGAAGGTGCTACCGGCGGAGCCGTTCGAGCTGGTCGCCGAACCGGCGTTGAACCCGAACCAGCCGAACCACAGCAGGCCTGCGCCGAGCATCACGAACGGCACATTGTGCGGGCGGAACAGCGTGGTGGGCCAGCCTTTGCGCTTACCGAGCACGATCGCCAGCACCAAGCCGGCCACACCGGAGTTGATATGGACCGCAGTACCACCGGCAAAGTCGATCGCGTGCAGCTTGTTGTTGATCCAGCCGCCGTGCTCGGAGGCAAAACCGTCAGCCGCGAACACCCAGTGCGCAACCGGGAAGTACACCAGCGTCGCCCACAGGGCGGAGAACACCAACCAGGCGGAGAACTTCAACCGGTCGGCCACGGCGCCCGAGATCAACGCGACGGTGATGATCGCGAACATCAGCTGGAAGGCCACGAATACGGTGGCGGGCATGGTGCCGGCCAGCGGGATGTCGGTCGCCGGAGTACTGCCGGCCGCTTTCACGGCGTTGCCGCCGATCAAGCCTTTCAGACCCCAGTAATCGGCCGGGTTGCCTACGACGCCCCATTTGTCGTCACCAAATGACATCGAGTAGCCGTAAAGCACCCACAGCACGGTTACCACGCCCATCGCGCTGACGCTCATCATGATCATGTTGAGCACGCTTCTGGTACGCACCATGCCGCCATAGAAGAACGCCAGACCTGGCGTCATCAACAGCACCAGTGCGGAACTCGCCAACATCCAGGCGGTATCGCCGGTATCCGGTTGGCCCATTATCGGGAATGCCACTCGCTATCACCTCCGGTTGAGCATGAATGGCCGTCAGACGTATTGCCTGTGGCCTGATCCAGAACCATGCGCAATGGTTGTTTCGGCAATAGAGCGAGCATGTTTCGTCAGCATTAACGTCGCGCTCGGCGTGTAAGGGCTGTCAGCCAAGCAGGGCGTCGACGAAAGCGGCGGGTTCGAACGGCGCCAAATCATCGGGGCCTTCGCCGAGGCCGACCAACTTGACGGGGACCCCAAGCTCTTGCTGGACGCGGAAAACGATGCCGCCCTTGGCTGTTCCGTCCAACTTAGTCAACACGGCGCCGGTGATGTCGACGACGTCAGCGAATACCCGGGCTTGGGCCAGCCCGTTCTGGCCGATGGTGGCGTCGAGCACCAACAGAACCTCGTCGACGGCCGCGCGCCGGGTCACCACGCGCTTGACCTTGTCAAGTTCGTCCATCAGCCCGACCTTGGTGTGCAGCCGTCCGGCGGTATCGATGACCACGACATCGGCTCCCACCGCGATGCCTTTGTCCACCGCGTCGAACGCCACCGATGCCGGGTCGGCGCCTTCGGCCCCGCAAACGACGTCGGCGCCCACCCTGGCCGCCCAGGTTTGCAGTTGGTCGGCCGCGGCGGCCCGGAAGGTATCGGCCGCACCCAGCACCACCCGCCGTCCGTCGGCAACCAGCACCCGGGCCAGCTTGCCCACCGTGGTGGTCTTCCCGGTGCCGTTGACACCGACGACCAGCAACACCGCAGGAGCGTCGGCGTGCGGCAGGGCACGGATGGAACGGTCCATACCGGGTTGCAGTTCTTTGATCAAGACGTCGCGTAGCACGGCCCGCGCATCGGCCTCGGTGCGTACGTTGCCACCGGCAAGAGCGCTCCGCAGCTGGGTGACCACCGACTCGGTGACCACCGGTCCCAAGTCGGCGATCAGCAGGGTGTCTTCCACGTCCTGCCACGAGTCCTCGTCCAGATCGCCGCCGCCGATCAGGCCAAGCATGCTGCGCCCGAAAGCGTTCTGCGATCTGGCAAGTCGCCCACGCAGTCGTTCCAATCGACCGTCGGGTGGCGCGATGGTGTCGAGCTCTGGAGCCACCGGAAGCGAGGGAGCGGGCTCGGGCGGGTGGGGTTCGGCTTCGGGCCGCTGAGGCTCGGGAAGCAGTACGTCGGAAATCGTGCGTCGCGGCGCATCGCGCGGGATGGTCGCGTCGTCGCCTACAGCGGGCAGACCGGTGGTGTCGATCCGCTCGACCGGCAACGCGGTGGGTTCGAGCGTCTCGGACTGGCTGAACGTGATGCCGGCCGATGGGGTGTAGCCGCCCGAACGGTCGAGTGCGCCGGGTTCGGGCCGGCGGGACGACGTCGAGAGCCTGATGCGCCGCCCACGGTTGCGCACCAGGCCAACAACCAGTGCGGCGATAAGAACCAGGACAGCAACTACCGCGATGGCAATCCAAAGACCTTGCGTCACGCTGACATCCTTCCAGGGACGCGATGCGAATCAGACCTGGCCCTTGACCCCGTCCCCGCCCGCGGTCGGGAGCCTAGGACGAATTCGTAGCCAGCTGCTCCACCTGCTGACCGCGCATCCGCTGCGAGATCACCGCGGTGATGCCGTCGCCCTGCATGGTCACGCCGTAAAGCGCGTCAGCGACCTCCATGGTCGGCTTCTGGTGCGTGATGATGATGAGCTGCGACTGCGCCCGCAGCTGCTCGAACAGGCCGATCAGGCGGCGCAGGTTGGTGTCGTCGAGTGCGGCCTCCACCTCGTCCATGATGTAGAACGGCGAAGGGCGGGCCTTGAAGATGGCAACCAGCATCGCGACTGCGGTCAGCGCCTTCTCACCACCGGATAGCAACGAAAGCCGGGACACCTTCTTGCCGGGTGGCCGGGCCTCCACCTCGATCCCGGTGGTGAGCATGTCGTCCGGATTGGTGAGCCGCAGCCTGCCCTCCCCACCGGGGAACAACGAGCTGAACACACCGCGGAATTCACGCTCGACGTCGTCAAACGCCTCGCTGAACACCTGCAAAATACGGGCATCCACATCGTCCACGACGCCGAGCAGGTCCTTGCGGGCGGCCTTGACGTCCTCGAGCTGGGTGGCCAGGAAGTTATAGCGCTCCTCAAGCGCGGCGAACTCCTCCAGGGCCAGCGGGTTCACCCTGCCCAGCTCGGCCAGCTCGCGCTCGGCCCGTTTGGCCCTGCGTTCCTGGGTGGCCCGGTCGTACGGCATGGGGGCGGGTGCGACCACCTGCTCACCGCGCTCCCGGGCTTGCTCGAACTCAGCCATCTCGAGTTCCGTGGGAGGCAACGCGGCATCGGGGCCGTACTCGGCCACCAAATCGGCCGGCGCCATGCCGAACTGCTCCAGCACCATTTGCTCGAGTTGCTCGATACGCATCGCCGCCTGGGCGTTGGCCACCTCGTCTCGGTGTAGCGAGTCGGTGAGGGTGGCGACCCGAACACCCAGCGTGTTCACTTCGTCACGCACCGCGGCCATTGCCACCGAACGCTGCTGGCGCTCGGTCACCAGTGCGTCGCGAATTCCCGACGCCGCTTGAACCACCTGGTTCAACCGCCCCGCCAGCAGCCGCCCGGAGTCGGCCACCGCGGCGGCTACCCGCGCGGCCCGCAGTCGTGCGGCCCGCGCTTGTTCGGCGCGCACCCGCGCTTCGCGTTCGGCGGCGGCCGCACGGCGCAACGAATCGGCGCGTCCGCGCACCGCGTTGGCGCGCTCCTCGGCGGTGCGGACCGCGAGTCGGGCTTCCACTTCGACGCCGCGAGCGGTTTCGGCGGCGGTGGCGATCTGCTGCCGGGCTAGTGCGGGGCTGGTCTCCGCCGCACCCTCCTGTTGGGTTTCTTGGGCGTTGTGCAAACGGCTTTCGAGTTCGGTGACCTCTTCGAGGGTGGTAGCGCGGCCGGCTTCCAGCTCCTCGCGCTGCCGCCGCAACGTGTTCCACTCTTCTTCGGCCGTGCGCGCGTCCTGGCCCAACCGGCCCAGCTGCTCATACATCGCCGAGATTTCGGTGTCGGATTCGTTGAGCGCGGCCAGGGCCTGTTCGGCGGAATCCTGACGGGCGGTCTGCTCGGTCACCGCACCGGACAGCGCGGCGCTCAGCTGGGCCACCTGTGTCTCCGCGGCGGCCAGTTCGTGGCTGGCCTTGTCAATCTCGGAGGTGACCTCCAGAGTGCTGAGCTTGCGATCGGAGCCGCCGCTCACTCGCCCGGCGCCCACCAGATCACCATCGACGGTGACAGCGCGCAACTGCGGCCGCACGGCCACCAGATCCAGCGCCGCGGCCAAGTCGTTGACCACCGCCGCACCCGAAAGCATGGCTGTCATCGCGCCGCGCAGCCGCGGCGGTGCCTCGACCAAATCGAGCGCCCAGAGTGCCCCGGCGGGCAGAACGCCGGCCGGGGCGGCATCGGCGGGGGCCGGCCAGTCGCCCAAGACCAGCGCCGCGCGGCCTCCGTCGGCTTCCTTGAGTGCGGCTACCGCTGCCCGCGCCGCGCCGAAGCTTTCGGCGGCCAGCGCATCGGCCGCCGAACCGAGCACCGCGGCCAGCGCGGCCTCATAGCCGGGCCGGACTTTGACCAACTTGGCGATTGGCCCGAGAAGTCCTGTGCCAGTGTGGTTCTGCGCAAGCCAAGCGGTGCCGTCCTTGCGCTGCAGCCCGACCGACAGTGCATCAATGCGGGCGCGCAGCGAAGCCACCTGGCGCTCGGCGCCACGCTCCGCAGCCTGCAGTTCTGCGACGCGTTCCTCGGCCGACTGCAGCGCGGCCACCGTCCGTTCGTGTTGCTCGTCGAGACCGACCTCGCCCTGGTTGAGCTCACCGACGCGGGCCTGCACGATTTCGAACTCCGCCCGGGTCTGTTGTGCGCGCGCCGAGGCGGCTTCGATGCGCTCGGATAACCGGGCAACACTGTCGTCGATCGATTCGACGCGCGCCCGCATGGTCTCCACCTGGCCGGTAAGCCGCGCCAGACCCTCGCGCCGGTCGGCCTCGGCTTGGACCGCGGCCAGGTGGGCCCGGTCGGCCTCGGCCGCCTCGCGCTCGCGGTCGGCCAACTCCGCACGGGCGGCGTCCAGCCGGGTGCGCGTCTCGGCCAGCACAGCCAGCAACTCCCGCTCGGCGACCGCTACTTGTTCGGCTTCGGCTTCCAGCTCCTCGGGTTTTCTGCGGTCGGCGTCACCGGCCGGCGCAGGCTCGAGGTCGAGATGCTGCGCGCGTTCGTTGGCAATGCGCACCGTGGCGGCGACTCGTTCGGCGAGTGCGGACAGTCCGAACCAGGTGTGCTGGACCGACTCGGCTCGGACCGAGAGCTCGGCCAGCGCGGTCTCGTGCGCAGTGAGCTCTTCCGACGCGACCGCCAGCCGCCTCGCGGCCTCGTCGTGCTCGCGGCGCATGGTGGCCTCGGCCTCAAAGATCGCGTCGCGCTCCACCTGCCGGTTCGTCAGGTCGTCGGCGGCCAGCCGCAATCGGGCGTCGCGCAGATCGGCCTGGATGGTCTGAGCGCGACGGGCCACCTCGGCTTGCCGGCCCAGGGGTTTGAGCTGACGGCCCAGTTCGGTCGTCAAATCGGTGAGCCGCGCCAGATTGGCTGACATTGCGTCGAGTTTGCGGAGGGCCTTTTCCTTCCGCTTGCGATGCTTGAGCACGCCCGCGGCTTCTTCGATGAACGCCCTGCGGTCCTCGGGGCGCGACTGCAGGATCTCGTCCAGCTTGCCCTGCCCGACGATGACGTGCATCTCGCGCCCGATGCCGGAGTCACTCAGTAGCTCCTGGACATCCATCAAACGGCAACTGCTGCCATTGATTTCGTACTCGCTAGCACCGTCGCGGAACATCCTGCGGGTGATCGATACTTCGGAGTACTCGATAGGCAGCGCGTTGTCGGAGTTGTCGATGGTGACGGTGACTTCGGCACGTCCCAGCGGGGCGCGCGAGGAGGTGCCCGCGAAGATGACATCTTCCATCTTGCCGCCACGCAGCGTCTTTGCTCCCTGCTCCCCCATCACCCACGCCAGGGCGTCGACGACGTTGGATTTGCCGGAGCCATTAGGCCCGACGACTGCGGTGATGCCCTGCTCGAAGCGCAGAGTCGTCGGCGAAGCGAAGGACTTGAAGCCCTTCAGCGTCAGACTCTTGAGGTACACGGCGTGCCAGACTACCGCTCAAATCGCCCGGTCCCGCGCCCCGAGGGGGTGTCGGGCCCTGGAAATTTGAGTCGCTGCGCCGACCACCGCGAAAGTGCAACTGGCAACACGTTTACCGAGTGGCACCGTCGCCAGTTGCACTTTCGCGGCGCTGGGCGGTGGTGGGCGGCCATGATCAACGCTCGACGAACCCGCTGAACTGCTCCGTTGGCTGCGAAAAGTCGGCGACAACCTTGTCGACGCGGCCGGGCCTCGAGGGCCACGCATCACCACCCTCCAGCAACTGCAATAACTCCTCCCCGGCCGCACGGGGCCCTTGGGCGACAACCCGTACGCGGCCGTCGGCCTGGTTTGCCGCATATCCGGTGAGTCCCAGTTCGAGCGCCCGGCAGCGGGTCCACCAGCGAAAACCGACACCCTGGACCTCGCCGTGCACCGAAGCAGTGAGCCGGACCTCAGGCTCCGACATCAGCGATCTCGAAGTTGACTTCAAAATCGACCTCAGTACCCGATTTCAGCGTGCGCCCGACTGTGCAGACCGCCTCGATGGCCCGGTTGACGACCACCAGCAGGCGTTCCCTGTCCACCGGGCTCAAACCCGACAGATCAACCTCGAGGGTCTCCTCGAGCAGCGGATACCGCTCCTGCTCGCGGTCGGCTGCGCCAGACACCTTGACGACCGCTTTGTAGTCGTCTCCGAGGCGCCGGGCGAGTGGCTGGTCGCTGGACATCCCGCTACATGCGGCCAGCGCGATCTTGAGCAGTTCGCCGGGGGTGAACACGCCGTCGACGTCCTCGGAACCGACGAGTACCTGCGCACCTCGCGAGCTATAGCCGGTGTAGCGGCGCGTCCCGGTGCGTTCGACCCACAGTTGCGTCATCTGCGCTCCTCATCATTGTGCGGGGTTAGCGTAGTAGGGCTGTCGGACCGCCGCCCCCTGAGCGGACTATCAACGACAGCAGCTTCTTACCGAAAGGTAGTGCAGCCGAATTATTTTCACATGAGACCGCAACCTGTTCATCGACCCGTCGCCGCAGTTCGCGCTCAAAGACGTCGCGGAGCGTGGAGGCCGCGGCGGGGCATCCGTCGCAGGCACCCGACATCCGCACGGTCACGTTGTGGCCGACCACCGAGACCAGCTCGATCGACCCGCCGTGCGAGGCGGCGAGCGCGCCAACAGAACCGGCTAATAGCTCTGCGGCGATGCTTTCCAACTGAGTGGCGGGGACGAATGATTCGTCGACCGTCCAGCCCTGCGAGTCTAGGAGTGCCTCGCTGAGCGCCTCGCGAATGTCGTCTCCCACCTCACGCCAACTGCTTTCCGCACCGATCGAGATCAGGATGTCGGTGGCGCCCACCAGAAGTCCGTCGATCACTCCGCTCTTCAGTAGGGCACCCAGCCTGCCCGGGGCGTGCCGGACGATGCCGCGCGGCGGCAGCCGGTCGCGTGCGACCACCCAGCGCAGCTGCCGCGGATTCGCGGTGGCCGTGGCGTGGATCGGGATCATGCGCCCACAGCGATCGCGATCGACCGAGCAGCAAACGCCGCCCCCCAGGCGAGGACGAACATGTAGCACCACGCGAACGCAGGCCACCGCCACGAGTTGGTTTCGCGGCGCATCACCGCGACGGTGGACATGCACTGCAGCGCGTAGACGAAATACGCCATCAGCGCGATGACGGTCGGCGCGGTGAACACCTTGTGGCCGCCATCGTCGGCCATGCTGACCAGTGCTTCATGCGGATCTTCGGGGTTCGTCGCCGCCGACACCTGGCCGAGCGTGGACACGAACACTTCGCGCGCCGAAAAAGACCCGAGCAGGGCGACGTTGACGTGCCAATCGAAACCCAGTGGTTTGAACACCGGCCCGATCGCCTTGCCGACATCGGCGGCGTAGCTGTGGTCCATCACAAAGGAGGTGGCCGCCGTCGAGGACATGTGTGCCGTCTCCGCTTCGCGCGCCGGCAGGCTGAGCAGCACCCACAGCACCAAGGACGTGCCCAAAATGATGGTTCCGGCCTTGCGCAAGAATACTTTTGCCGAATCCCACATCGTGATAAGTACATTCCTCGGCGACGGGAAGCGGTACGGAGGTAGCTCCATCGTGAACGGCAGGAGATCGCTGCGCAGAATCGTCGACTTGAACAACGATGCCGCGATCAGAGCCGAAGTGCCGCCGCACAGATACAGCAAAAACATGGCGACACCCTGGGCGCTCAGGCCCCACCACCGAGTCTGCGCCGAAACGAGCATTCCGACCAGCACGGTGAATACCGGAAGCCGGGCTGAGCAGGTCATCAACGGCGCAGTGATGATGGTGGCAATCCGATCGCGCGACGACGGCAGCGTCCGGGTGGCCATGATCCCCGGGATTGCACAGGCGAACGACGACAGCATCGCGACAAAGGCGCGACCTTCCAATCCCGCCGTGGCCATCACCCGGTCCATCAAGAATGCAGCCCGCGCCATGTAGCCAACGTTCTCCAGCAGCGCAATCAGCAGGAACAACAACACGATCTGCGGGATGAACTGGAGTACCGTTCCGACGCCGCCGATAAGTCCCTGGCCGAGCAGGCCGCGCAGGACGTAATTGCCGACATGGTCACTGACCAGTCCACCAAGCCAGCCGAGCAGTTGGCTCACCCGGGCTTGTAGTGGCGCGGCGACTGTGAAAACGACCTGAAAGAAGCAGAACATCACCGCGAAGAAGATGACGGTTCCCCACACCGGGTGCAGCACGATCGCGTCGATCCCTCGTGTGCGCTGATCCGGTTGTGGGGCAACGTAATCGGCCGCATCCAGCACCGACCTGCCCCAGGCGTCGATGGCGTCGTTGTCGCATGGCGGCAGGATTGGGGGCCGTTGCCACCGGTCGAAGGACGCCAGTTGAGCGCGCACGGTGCCGATGCCCACACCTCGGTGCGCCACCACCGCAACGACCGGGATGCCCAGAGCCGTCGACAAGGCGTCGACGGCGATGCTGCCACCGCGCGCGGTCAATTCGTCGGTCATGCTCAGCGCCAGCAGGCACGGAAGGTCAAGGCGCAAGACCTGAGCCACGAGCATGATGGAGCGGTGCAGCGTGGTGGCGTCGGCCACCATGATGATCGCATCGGGCCGGCCGACGTCGGGGACCTCACCGGCCAGCAGGTCTACCACCAGCTGCTCGTCCGGACTCACCGCGTCAAGGCTGTACGTGCCGGGCAGGTCCTCCACGGCGACCTCAACGCCGCCCACCTTGGCGATGCCGACGCTGAGCCCGACGGTAACGCCCGGATAGTTGGCGGTCTTGGCACGCAGTCCGGTCAGATGGTTGAACACACAAGTTTTGCCTGCGTTGGGACTGCCTACCAGGGCGACACGTGCCATGGCCGCGACTCCGACCGCGCCGCCACCTTGCTCGTGGCACGTGGTCATGGGTGGCTGCTTGGGTCGACCTCGATCAGCCGCGCCTCGCGCCGGCGCAGGCACAGTTCCGTGTCCTGGACCCGGTAGATGGTCGGATCACCCAGCGGGGCCCGCCGGATGACCTCGACGCACGACGCCGGCCGAAAACCCAGCTGTCGTAGCCGGTTCGCCAACACTGAAGACGCCCGCGGCGCCATGCCCACGATGGTTGCCCGCTGACCCGGCGCCAGCTCGGCCAGTACGGTCGGCGAATCCGGTCGACGATGTGCGCTCCGCGCCCAGTTATGCATTCCCCGCCTAACGTCAAAGGCCCACTATCTGAGTAAGGATACCCTCACCTCAGCGCCGTTTAATGGCCTTCCGGCAACAATGGTTCGGCACGGACCGAAGCGGGTTCGACGCGTGCAGAGCTAAGCCCTACCGGCGGGGCCGCGGCTGGCACCTCGGACAGTAGAACGACGACCGGTTCATAAACCTTTCCCGGCGCATCACCGCTCCGCAGCGCCGGCAGCTTTCACCCTCGCGCCCGTAGGCGTCCAGCGATCGGTCGAAGTAGCCGGACTCTCCATTGACGTTGATGTAGAGCGAATCAAATGAGGTCCCGCCCTGCGCCAGCGCGTCACGCATCACGTCGGCGGCCGCCTGCAGCACCGCGCTCAGTTGCTTGCGAGTCAGGGTGGCCGCGATCCGGGCTCCGTTCACCTTGGCCCGCCACAGCGCCTCATCGGCGTAGATGTTGCCGATCCCCGAAACGACGGTCTGGTCCAGCAGCTGACGCTTGATCTCGGAATGCTTGCCCCGCAACACCTTCACCACGGCATCGGCGTCGAACCTGGGGTCCAGCGGGTCACGCGCCAGGTGCGCGACGGGCACCGGCACCACGCTGCCGTCCACGGTCACCAGGTCCGCGAGCATCCAGCCCCCGAAGGTCCGCTGGTCGACGAAGCTAAGCACGGTCCCGTCATCGAGCAGCGCGGAGATCCGGACATGTTCGGCCCGCGGGACGGCCCCCAGCAACATCTGGCCGCTCATACCGAGGTGAACGACCAGCGCCGTGTCCGATACCGACCCGGGCGGCTCGGTATCGAGGAGCAACCACAGATACTTACCGCGCCGATCGGTTCCGGTGATCCGCGCCCCGAGCAACCGGGCCGTCAGGTCGGCGGGCCCGGCCTCGTGTCGGCGCACCGCCCGCGGATGGTGCACCCGGACCGCTGTGATCGTCTTGCCCAGCACGTGAGCCTGCAAGCCGCGGCGCACCACCTCGACTTCAGGCAGCTCGGGCATCTAGACGGGTGTTTTTCCGGCGGCGTCCAGCACTTGCCAGGTCGCTGCCGCGGCTTTTTGCTCGGCCTCTTTCTTGGAACGGCCCACACCTGTCCCGTATTCGATGTCCATCACGACGACCACCGCAGTGAATTCTCGCTCGTGGTCGGGGCCGGTCGCACTGACCAGGTAGGAGGGCGCACCCATGCCGCGCGCCGCGGTCAGTTCCTGCAAGCTGGTCTTCCAGTCCAGGCCTGCCCCCAGCGTGGGAGCGGCATCCAGTATCGGGCCGAACACTCGCAGGATCACTTCGCGGACCACCTCGATTCCGTGCTGCAAGTAGATAGCGCCCAGTAGCGACTCCATACCGTCCGCCAGGATGCTGGACTTGTCGGCTCCCCCACTGGTCTCCTCGCCGCGCCCCAGGAACAGGTGGGTGCCGAGGCCCCCTTCGCACAGGTTTCGCGCGACATCAGCCAGCGCATGGGTATTGACGATGCTGGCCCGCAATTTGGCCAGGTACGATTCGGGACGGTCGGGATGACGGTGATAGAGCTCGTCGGTAATGGTCAGGCCCAACACGGCATCGCCCAGAAACTCCAGGCGCTCGTTGGTGGGCAGCCCGCCGTTCTCATAAGCGAAGCTACGGTGCGTCAACGCCAGCGTAAGCAGCTCGTCGGGCAGATCCACCCCGAGCGCGTCCAGCAGAAGTCGCTGTGCGGTCACCGCTCGCCCCGCGGTGCATCCGACTCGGACGGTTCAGCCGGTTCCGGCGGCAGCATCCCTGCCAATTTCGCCCACCGCGGGTCGATCAGGTCGTGGTGGTGACCGGGTTCTTGCGCTAGTTGAGCACCACATTCGGGGCACAGTCCCGGGCAATCCGGGCTGCACAGCGGCGAAAACGGGAGTTCGAGTACCACGGCGTCGACAATCGCCTGCTCGAGGTCGATGGTGTCGTCGACCACGCGACCGACTTCGTCTTCCTCGGTGGTCGCCTCGGTCGTGCTGTCAGGGTAGGCGTACAGCTCGGTCAAGCCCACTTGCACACGTCCCGCGAGCGGGGTCAGGCAACGGGCGCACTCGCCGGTGGTCGGGGCGGCCACCGTCCCGGTCACCAACACGCCTTCCGACACCGACTCCAACCGCAGATCCAGGTCCAGCGGAGCACCCTGCTCGATCGCGATCACTGCCACACCGATGCGCGAGGGGCTGGGCACGGCGTTGCGCAGGGTCACCATCGACCCCGGACGTCGACCCAGCCGGATGATGTCAACCGCCAGCGGCGAGGCCGGGTGTCGCTTTGCTGCGGTGCTGTGCTGCCGCGCCATAGCCAAATCCTACGGTGCCCGTCACGCGGCGTCAGGGCCCAGCCAGGACGAACAGAGCCGCCGGCTACCGCGTCGCGTAGTCGTGCGTGCCGGCCGCGGTGCGGAGTTGGTGGCGGCCGCGCCCGACGGAGCGGATCGTCCCGTTGAGGAATTCCTCGAATTCGGCAAGCTTGTTGTCGACGTAGATGTCGCACTCGCCACGCAGTCGGTCGGACTCGGCGTGCGCTGTGTCGATGAGCCGGGTGGACTCCGCGTTGGCGGCCTGCACCACCTCGTTCTGCGACACCAGGCGTTGCTGTTCCTTGATGCCCTCTTGCACGGCCTTCTCATAGGAGATGTTGCCGTTTTCGATCAGCCGGTCGGCTTCGGCTTGGGCACGGCTGACGCTGGCTTCGTATTCGCGTTTCGCCGCGGTTGCGATGCGAATCGACTCCTCACGGGCCTCGCCGACCATCCGTTCGCTGTGCTGGCGCGCCTCGCCCACCATCCGGTCGGCCTGCGCTTTCGCATCAGAAAGGATCCGGTCGGCCTCTGCCCGGGAGTGGTTGAGCATCGACTCCGACTCAGTGGTCGCCGACGAAACCATGGATTCGGCGTGCGCCTTCGCGTCGTGCAGCATCGAATCCCGCGCGTCCAGCACATCCTGGGCGTCGTCGAGCTCGCCGGGAATCGCATCTTTGATGTCGTCGATCAGTTCGAGCACGTCGCCACGCGGCACCACACAGCCCGCCGTCATCGGCACCCCGCGGGCTTCTTCAACGATGGCGCCCAGTTCGTCCAGCGCTTCAAAGACTCGGTACACGGCCATGCCCTCCTGGCGTATTGCAAGAATCCGGTTGTTACCAGTGTGCCTGGTGTTGCGTCTGTGACAGCGCTGGCGGGCCGGTGTGTCGGAGATTGGCACGCCGCGGCGATCTGATCACGCGACAGTGATTCCGGGCTTCACGGATGGCGGATCTTGCGATTTTATGGACAATTCATGGCGCTGACCAGGATATTTCCCTATTGACACGGAAGCCGGCCGCGCCCTTGACTAGTACCCCAAGAGGTATGCGATGCACGCGGAGGACCGGGTGATGGGAACAGCGGTAGCGGCGGTCGGGCATGCATTGGCGCTGACGGGATCGATGACGTGGGAAATCCTGTGGGCTTTGATCCTGGGCTTCGGCCTGTCGGCCGTGGTGCAGGCCGTGGTGCGTCGCTCGACGATTGTGGCCCTGCTGGGCAACGACCGGCCGCGCACGCTGGCGGTCGCAGCCGGCCTAGGAGCGGCATCGTCGTCGTGCTCATACGCCGCGGTGGCCCTGGCCAGATCACTCTTCCGCAAAGGCGCCAACTTCACCGCCGCCATCGCGTTCGAGATCGGGTCCACGAATCTCGTCGTGGAACTGGGCATCATCCTCGCGCTGTTGATGGGCTGGCAATTCACCGCCGCAGAATTCGTTGGCGGGCCGCTGATGATCGTGGTGCTGGCTATCTTGTTCCGGCTGTTCGTGCGCTCCCGGCTCATCGATGCTGCCCGCGAGCAGGCCGACCGTGGCCTGGCCGGGTCGATGGAAGGCCACGCTGCCATGGACATGTCCATCCAACGGGACGGATCGTTCTTACAGCGGCTCTTCTCCGCGGAGGGGCTTACCTCCGTCTCGCACGTGTTCGTCATGGAGTGGCTGGCGATACTGCGCGATCTGATACTGGGCCTGTTCATCGCCGGTGCGATCGCAGCGTGGGTGCCCGAAACATTTTGGCAGGAATTCTTTTTGGCTGACCACCCTGACTGGGCGGTGGCATGGGGCCCGATCGTGGGGCCCATCGTGGCGATCTTTTCCTTTGTCTGCTCGATCGGCAACGTGCCACTGGCCGCGGTGCTGTGGAACGGTGGCATCAGCTTCGGAGGCGTGATCGCGTTTATCTTCGCCGACCTGTTGATAATTCCGATCTTGAACATCTACCGCAAGTACTACGGCGCCAAGATGATGATTATCCTCTTGGGCACCTTGTATGCCGCGATGGTGGTCGCTGGCTATCTCGTCGAATTGCTCTTCGGCACAGCAAATCTCATACCGACCCAGCGAAGCACCAAGATCATGGAGACCGGTATCTCATGGAATTACACCACCTGGCTTAACATCGCCTTCATCGTCATCGCGGCACTACTGCTCGTGCGATTCTTCACCACTGGGGGAATGCCGATGCTGCGGATGATGGGTGGCTCACCCGAGCCGACAGATGGCCACCATCATCACAGCTATCAAAGCGACTGACTGCGCCTTCCTCGACTACCGGTCTTGCTATAGCCGGCCGGTGGCTGTGGGGCGTTGGGTTGTTCGCGCCCCGGTCCAATCGTCGCTATTGATCGTGTTTCGCCAGTCCACCGGAAGGCCATCTAAAGCGTCCTCGATACAAACCCATATCGACTCGAGGGGGGACGCACCCGGAGCGGCAGCAGCAATCCGTTTCTCCACAGCATAGTTCGGCTCGTGTGGTGCATCGCTGTATGGGGCCAGCTCGTTGATGGCGTCCATGACCCGGCGTCGACGGTCGACGTAGGGCCACGCGATCAGCTCGTCGGGCATGATCGGCGGACCGAAGATATAGTCCTGTGCGGCATGACGATAAGGCACCTCGAGCTTTTGATCCAACGCCTCCTCGGGCAAGCCTCCGGCGAAGTACATCGGAACGATTGGCATTGACATTTCGATTGCCATATCCAACAGCGTGGAGGTTAGCCTCTCGACGCGCTGGCCGGAGCGGAGGTATCGAGTCCCGTCGGCATGCACCATGGTTGACACCCCGCGGGCGGCGGCATCGCTCTTGATTTCTTCGACCAGACTCAAGAACTGCTTTGGGTTCTTCTGATCGAAGTACCGGATGCTGTCCAGCTCCAAGCCCGCAGCGGCGTCCAGCCGCAAAAGGTTGCCAATCCAACGGGTTTCATGTTTTGCATGAGCGATCGTAACGACCTGGGTGCCGGTCAGCCACGACGCGATTGTTGTGCCCAAAAGCGACTCAACCTGCACTTGGTGGTTGGCGAGCAGCAGCACTGGACGCCCCTTGATCGCTGTCATCGCAGTTGGATCCATGACGATGACGTGTCTGACATAGCGTGAAAGCAAGGCCCAGTGCAGAAGATCCCCGAACCCGCCCGGCTGGATTCCCAGCCTCTCGGTCGACCACCTGCGCACAGGTTGCCAATCCGTCTGCAACGACGAACTGGCACGGTATGCCCCCTGGGTTGTCTGCTCAACCTCGACAGAGATTCGTTCCAACGGCAGCGCCGGGCAGCTCACCTGATCGCCGAGGATGTGAACCTGTGATGGGTGTATCGCACCGTGCGCGGCGTCCGCGACAGCTTCTTTGGTCGCGATATCAATGATCTGCGACTCTCCTTGACTTGCGGTGTCGTACAGCACCGCCAAGGTGCCCTTGAACCACTCCTGGGTCGCGGCACGCGCGGAATCAAGGGTGACCACCCCGTGGCTCAGCCGATCGCTCAGCGACAGCCCGGGCACACCCTTCCGTTCGGCCACAAAAGCGCGTCGCTGTGGGCCACTCGCCTCAGCGAGAGGTCCTTTGTCCAAGAGGATTTCGGCGAGACGGAATTGAGCCCAAGGTTTGCCTGCGACACTGAGCCACAGATCGACGATCGGCAGGCGGTCGTCGCCGTCGTCGTCGAAACCGACGAATCGGGCTTCCGCATCCACCGTCCCCTCCAGAGGAGCATCGGCGTAGAACCGCGCCCAGACCACGCGACTGGGAAATCCGACAGTCAAGTCTGTGGCTTCCATATATGACGCAACATCCGGGCTGTCCGTGGTCCATACGCTCATCGCGGTGTGAGGAACGATGTGCAGCGCACCGTCGAGGAGCCCCGGTTGCTGCGCACCCGCGGGGACCCCGCACCGCCCGACCGCAAGCGTTCCCGACGAACCGTTGCGGCCAATTTGGGCGCCGTCCATCAGGGTGGCGAATGCCGGCCCGTGGAATACCGTGCCGTCATACGGGTTGGCGAAAGGGACAACGTCGTTCAACGGAGCGGGAGTTGTCGGCTCACCCGCGTAGTTGTTGGCGGTGGTGATCACGGCCCGTGCGTGCGTCTCCCAGCGCGACAACTCCGCGCGCGGTGCATCTCGCCACACTTCCAAGCGGCCCGCAAAGCCTCCCGGCTCGATCGGTTCGACGACCACGCGCAGCCGCTTTGGCGAATCAACCACCACCCAACGGTCCAGCCGCAGGTCGGCGACTTCCACCACTTTGCCCGCGCCCACGGCCCGACTCGCCGCCTGCACGAACAGGTCCAGCACCGACATCATTGGTAGAGATGGGATTAGATACGACGGACAATGGTCCGCGACCCAGGTGTCCCTGGCGGGATCAAGGGTCGTCTCAATCGTGGTGGCCGGGGCCGTCTCCGGGGCCCCCGCTGCCGGCAGAACCGGCGCCACGGGTGTCGAAGGCACCGCAGCCGTATCGATCGCGGCCTGGCGCTGGCCCGCCGGCGCACCGGGTGTCATGCGCATGGCGAGGTTGGATGCGCTGTAGATACGTATTCCGTCGCACCACAGGTTGGCTTCGGCCACGGCGGTGACGCCGCCATCGTCGTCGCGCTCGAGGCGGGTAATCTCCACCTCCGCCGTGATCTGCTTGTTCGTCGGCACGATCTGACCGCGGTATCGCCAGCTGATCGCTTCGTGCAGCGCGACCGGCTCGAAGCGCGCCGACGGGCCCATCTCTATGCCGAGCCCACGATCGAGCATCGCGAATTGGATGAGTTGGAGCATCATCTCGACGCCCAACGACCCAGGCTGAACGGGGTCGCGGTAGAAGTGCGCCTTGAAGTACCACTCGTCGGGATTGATGTCCTTGACGGCTCGCCACCGGCCCAGGCCGAAGCTGCCATCGGTGCGCCAGCGACCGGTCACCCGGTCGATCATCAACAGCATCGGGTCGGCCAGCCGGGCTCCGGGGCCGAAGAATCCCTCCGGCCGGGTGCGCAGATCGACGACCGGCGACGCACAGGGCAGCTCCAGCAGGGAACGCTGTTCTTCGCTGACCGGGAGCCCCACCTGCTGCTGCAACGCTTCGAGGCGGAAGTATCCGAAGACAGTGTCGAACGTGTAGACGGGCCCGTCGTCGTCGGAGATTTCGCCGTCGAAGGCCGCGATGATGGTTCCGCCGGCTTGGGCGATGCTCTTCAGCGTGGACCTGATCCGCAACGTCCCGGTGGACGGCGTGACCTCCCGCTGCTGCACCCCGGTCCCGTCGAGGTTCCGGAAGAACAGGTCCACGTCGAAGTCCAGCGGACAACCGGCGTATGCGCCAACCCAGCCGCAGGGCTGCAGGGCAATCTCCATGAGGACCGCATTCGGCATCGTCAGCTTCCCGTTCGCGCCCTTGTTCTCGGCGAAATACCAGGCGTCGCCGGGGATGTCATATTCCGCGACAACCGACGTGCCAGCCTTCGCGACGCCGAGCTCACCGACCACCTCGGTGACTCGAGACATGAAGTGGTAGGGCGGTCCGGGGAGCCGGGCGACCCTGCGGTGAGTGTCGAACTTCTCGTAGAGCGGCCCGACCGCTAGGGAGGGCTTGGCCACGGCGCAGGCAAGCATCGCCTTCAAGTCGAACTTGACCCCGTGGCCTTCGGCGACGGGCTTGGGCTCGACGTAACCCTCCAGCTCCTTGAGGCCCATGTCCATGGGGCATCCGGGTGAGAGCCGCAATCCCATTCGGCCACAGTGGAAAGCGGGTAACCCGTCGACTGTGACGAGTAGGTCAGCGAACAGGGTGGGCTCGGGTCCGGCGATGATCTCACGCACGAAGACCTCGTACACGACCTCGCGCGATTGTGGCGTGACCTGTCCGCGGCAGACCAATTTGTACGTCTCGAACGGCACGGGTTCAAAGCGCCACCCGTCGCATGCCATGGTCAGGCCGAGCGCGGTCATGTAGATCGCCATCGTCTGCATGGTGCCCTCGAACATCAGCGTGCCCGGCATGCAGGGGTCATTCTTGAAATGACCGTCGAAGTACCAGGTTTCGGGAGTGACGTGCGAAACGGCCCGCAGGTAACCTCGGCCCCAGGGTCCGCCGGTGAAGTTCAGCTGGGTGACTTCGTCGACGAAGAGCATGTCGGCGCCCGAGATGACCGGCGGACGGGTGTGGCTGGCCGCGCGCTCGAAGCCCGAACCGAACGTTTGGAAGACCTCGCCGGCCGCAATCGCTTCCAGATCGGCGCGCTGCAACGAGGTGCGCGACGTTTGCGCCGGTGTGGGTTCCAACGGGCCGTCGACGGTCTCATCCTCGGGGTGCCAGAGGATTCCGCCCGACGCCGCCAACTCCTCGTCGGAGAAGAACCCGGCCTGCCCGTTGCGCATGGACATCCGCTCGACGCCGTCGATGGTGCAGTCGTAGTGGAAGAAAAATAGGCGCACGTCGCCCTGGCGGGCGTGGCCGTCGACGTGGATGTCGTACCGCAGGGTGTCGCCGATCTCAGGCAAGCCGCCTAGGTAGGTCACTTCACAGCCCAGTAGTCGATACACCCGATCGCTCTTGTTGGCGAAGTCGGCGCCCATCCAGGAGATGAGCATGAGGTCGGCCTGTCCGGATTCGATCATGATTCCGGCCGGCATCCGCCCCCGATGCAGGTACCACGATTCGGCGGTGACATCGGTTTCGGTCCACAGTGTTCCGGTGCCGCTCACGCCCGGCTCGGCGTCGATGCCGAGCAGGCGATCCGCCAGCAACAGTGGGGGTTCGGGCATCCGTACCTGTCGTAGGTAGTTGTCCTGCACGGCAAAGGCCGGACCGTAGATGTCCGAAATTTTGCCCGAGGCGTGGATGCGCAGGCCGTCCTTATCGAGCGTGAGGCCCACGGGTGAACGCTTGACCGTCGGTTTCGGCACCTTCTTGTCTGCGGGTCGGGCGGGTTGGATCGCCCGGTAGGCTCCTCCGTCGGGAAAGTAATCGACTCCATTGCCGGTCGGTACTTTCGGATCACTGGCTGACGGTGCGTGCGATTGAAGCGGGAGTTCCGCGGGAGCGCCTACGCCGTTGCGATCGGCTGTTTGCTCGGTGGTGCGCGCGGTCGTTCGAGAACCGAGGTCATTACTGATTGACAGTGGCTCCGCCGGCGTCTGCTCGAGCAGGCCGGCGCCAACCGGCGCCCGCGTAAATGCATCCGCGGCGCTGGGCAGAGCCGGCGGAATCGGCAAGTGTGTTGTCATGAGGTGCTCCAGTTGAGATTTGTCGGTGCGGCGTTCCGCCGCAGCCGTGCGGATCGGCGTCCGCGGTAGGCCGTCGCTATTGGTGGTCCCAGCCCAAGCCGGAACCGGTTGCGCAGCGTCTGCCGGCTGGTCTTCCAGAGTTGACGCTGAGGTCTGCGGAGTTAGCGCGTGATTCGGTAGCCGGACGTCGGGCAGGTGAACCGGAAAGGACAATGGCGCACCCTTTTTCGATCGGGCGCCCGGCGAAAACACTGCGCTGAGCTCGTCAGCGTCGCGATTTCCAGCTGTGGGCGGCACCAGGAGGATTTGCTGTTCCTGCCCGCCCAGCGCGCTCAGCTCGACGACGACCGCACGCTCCTCCGATGTCCAGGGTGCACCGTCGGGCCATACACCGAGGAAGCCATACAGCGCGCCAGCAGCGACGTAAAGCAATCCCGACGCGGCATGAGCGTGGCCTAGCAGCGGTGAGAGGTTCAGCGCACCAGGGGCAGTACCCAAGTGCAGGCACTCGCCCTCCGATTGCTGATCCGCCGGCAGGGTGGCAAAAACGGTATTTCCGTCGCGTCGTGCGTCGTCGGCGCGTTTGAGCACGAGAATCACGGCGGCGTCGCCGGCGATCTGCTCGCCCGGTCCGAGCAGCACCCGTGCCGCCGCTTCGTGTACGGGTTCGCAACTCAGATCAACCGCACCGACAACCGCCGCGTCAATCTCGCCTCGCCGCAATGCGCGTGCGGCCATCTCCAGAGCCGTCGTCCCGGACAGTTGTTCTCTGGACACCGTGTAACTCGGGCCACGCAGGTCGAACTGGCTATTCAACCGGTTCGCCACGATGTTCGGCATGGCGCCGACTACACCGGCGGCGGTCCACCCTTGCACCACACCATCGCGCGCCATCTCGAGCTGCTCGGGATCGTCGATCTCGTCAGCCAACCGCCAGCGCACTCCGAATCGTGTCACCTCGGCGTCGCAACCCATTCCAACGATGACGCTCGTCGTGTCCGATGGCAGACCTTTGATCAGTTCGTCGATGTTTAGCGCCGCACCGAGAAGTGCCAATTGCTGGGGTTGTGTCTGCTTGAGATCGTTTGGGGGGAAACGGGTCTGAGTGAGATCGAGGCAGACCTCCGCCATCCGCGCTTCGAGGACACCGGCGTCGTCGCAGCTGGGGATCGGCTGGCAGATCATCAGATGATCTGCTACCGAAGCGGTTTCGTGCCCATCCCCCACTAGCAGGCTGAGCCCGACGATCGCGATGTCATCGTCGACATGGGGCGCAATCGCCGGCCATTTCGGCCGGATTTCCTGCTGACCGGCGGGCGGAATCCATTCTTCGAGTAGGAGGTGAGCGTTGTTGCCGCCGAAACCGAAGTTGTTGATCGCGGCGCGGCGCGGGCCGGTGCATGCCCAGGGTTCAGCCTCGGCGAGCAGACGGAACGGGGAATCCGCCATAAACGGCAGTGGGTCGTCGACATGCAGAGTCGGTGGGCGTACGCCCGCGCGCATCGCTGCAAGCACCTTGATGGCGGCAGCGGCGCCGGACGCCGTAATCGAGTGCCCAAGGTTGGATTTCAGTGACCCGATGGGCACGTCGGCCATGCCGGCGAAGATGCGCGCCATGCTCATCAATTCGGTCAGGTCGCCGCGAGATGTTCCGGTGGCGTGGCACTCTACGAGCGAGATATCTTTCGGCTCAAGCTCGGCCATTTCGTAGGCTAGCCGCATCGCGCGCTCTTGCCCCTCCTGCGAGGGTACAAGCAGACCGCGTCCTCGCCCGTCGTTGCTGAGGCCGATACCCCGGATGACGCCGAATATGGTGTCGGCATCGGCGATCGCGTCGTCCAGCCGCCTGAGCACCAGGATGGCCGCCCCTTCGGCAGGCACTAATCCGTCCGCGTCCCGGTGGAAGGGTCGCGAACTGCCCGAACGACTCAGCGCTTGTAGCGCACTGAAGCCGACATGCAGGAGCAAGTCGCTGGCGCCGTTGACGCCTCCCGCCAGCATCACGTCAGCGGTGCGGTCGTGCAGTCGGTCACACGCCAGCTTCATTGCGTACAAGGAGGAGGCGCACGCCGCGTCCAGGGCTGTGGCGCCCCCAGTCAGGCCCAGCGCGTTTGAGATGAGATGGGCCGGTAGTCCGGACATGAAGCGGTTGCGCCAGTCGACGCCGTTTCCGGTTCCACGCCAGACCTTTTCAGCCAGATCGGTCATCGTTTTCGTCGGATAGCTCAAGTTGCCGAGGACGACCCCGGCTGAGCCTGGGACTTCACCGGCTCGCCACCCAGCGCTTTCGACGGCTTGCCGGGCCGCCTCGACGGCCCACAGGTACAGCGGATCGAGGCCACGCAGCTCGTCAGCGCTGAGCAGGAATCCCCGGGGATCGAACACCTGGTCAAAGCCGCGGACGTACCCGCCGCGGTCAGACCAGGTGTGGTCGAAGTAGGGCGCGTCCTTCTGGTCTCGTAGGACGTGTCTCGTCGATACACCCCAATAATCCGGCAGCGGTGAGCCGAGCACATCACGGCCCTCCTGGACCGTCTTCCACAGGGAATCCGGGCTCAGGCCGCCCGGAAGAACGCAGCCCTGCCCAACGATGGCAACGGGCTCAAACTTCACAACGACTCCACGGCATCCCTGGATCAGCTGCCGTAGGGGTACAACTCGAGTCGTTTGATGCTGGCAACCAGCTGATTGTCCGCGTCGACAAGGTCCACGTCGCAGACGGCTCGGTTGTTCTTGGCGTCGCCGTTGTAAAGCACACACCGCAATCCGTCACCGAGCGCGCCGGCCCGGTAACGCACCACTTCACCCACCTTCAGCGGCAGCACTTTTCGTCCCAACTGCTCGAAGCTCCATACCAATGCCAATTGAAGACAGCCATCGAGCGCTGCCGGATCCGTGGCCCAGCCTTCGCCCTGCCAGCCCGCCTTCGTCAGCCCGTGCAGTGACGCCGTGGCACTCGACGCCTGGCACGTCACGCTTTCGAGGACCTGGAATGCGGGTCCGTGAAAGAGTGCGTCACCGCTGTAACAGGTGTCGCGGTCAAGCTGGCGACCGCCGAGTGACGGCATCGGCGCGGCCGGTGCAACGGTTGCGCCCGAACCCATCTCGACCGTCGCGGAGTAGTAGGCGGCTGGTCCTGAGCCATCGGATAACGTGTATGCCAGCCGATCCGGCTGATCCTCGGTCGGCACGCAGCGCACCAGCATCGGGTGACCCTGCTGCTCGAAATCATCAAACGTCACGCCGCGCAGCACCCTGAGATCGAGAACGCGATCCACGCGTTGCCCGGGCCGCAATGCTTCGGCCATTCGCACAAACCACTCCAGCACTTGCACGACGGCGAGCACGACCTTGCCCTGAACGCGGTGATCGAGCAGATAAGGCTGGCGCGTCACATGGGCCACGACGCGCGCAATCCGGCCCTCGGCCGGGATCGGATGGGTTGGCAGGCCTGCCAATACGCCGTCCCCTAGGATCACTTCGGGGCTCTCGGTTTCCCCGTCCAGAACGTCTGCGACGAACGCGCGTGCACCGTCTGCAAGTGGGATCAATGAGATGCCTCGAGACTCGAACATCGCCTTGAGGCCGGGCGTAACCATGCCGGAATCCCACGGCCCCCAACCCAATGCCCGGACAAGGCAGGCCGGGCCGCGGCGGGCCTGCTCCGCTAACGCCACCTTGTTCAGTATCTCGTTGGCCATGGCGTAATCGCTTTGGCCGACGTTGCCGCTACGCGCGGCCACAGACGAGAACAGGCAGATAAGCTTCAGCGCGTCACCGGCTGTCGCGTCCAGCAGTGCGCATAGGCCGCCGACCTTTGTCTCGAAGACACGATCAAATCCGTCCAGTGTCTTCTTGTGCAGAGGCGCGTCGGCTAACACGCCGGCACCGTGTACCAACCCGGTGATTGGCCCGAATTCCGTTCGCGCGCTGTCGAGGATATTGCCCAGCTGAGACGCGTCGCGCACGTCGGCCGCGGCATAGCGGACTCGGGAGCCGGCGGCGGTCAGGGCGGCAAGGGTCGCCCGCACCTCGCGGTCGGCCAAAATGCGCTGCACCTGTTGTTCCAGCTGTTTGGGCGTGAGCTTGAGCCCTTGCGCCGCGGCGCTGGTGAGCAGCGCCCGCTTCAGCTCGGCGTCGCTGGCCAGCCCGCGCGCCTCGGGTGGTTCGTCACCAAGTTCCGTGCGCCCGATCAGGATGAAGCTGGCCTGTGTCTCCGTTGCCAGCGCGATCACCGAAGCGGCGGTTACGCCGCGGCCTCCACCTGACACGACGATCACGTCACAGTGGTCGATGCGACGCGTGCGCGTGCTGACCCGCTTCGCGGCTGCAACAACCGTGACGCGACCATGCGTGCTGTCCAGACCGACTTCCAGGTCAGCCCCACCGGCCAATATCTCTTGAGCGAGGTGTTCGGCAACGGTGATCGGGGACTGCTGCCCTAAAGCGATGTCGATCGCCTTGACCTGTGCTTTTGGCCATTCCTGCGCGGCGGTTTTGGCGAGGGCGCCAATGCCGCCGGCCCAGGCACGCGGACCGGGCTCGGTAAGCAGACCGAAGGTGCCACCCGTGTCCTGGACGGTAATGAAGACACCGCCGCGTTCCTCGAACTTCGCGGCGATCCGTTGCGTATCCGCAAAGACCACCCGGTTGACCGCCAACGTGTCTTCGCGGATGGTAACTGTCCGCTGCAGGCCCCCAAGGTGGATCACCGCCTCGGCATTGGCGCTGGGCTCGGTCACAATCGTAGTGCCGATACCGTGCGTGCGAAGGATTGCAGCCAGTGCCTGCGCGATGGCTTCCTGGGTGTCGTCGGTCGCGACAATCTCCACGTTGGAAGCGCTGAACAGGCCAGGCATTCCCATCCCGCTAACCGGAGCAGCGACCGCGCGCACCGTGTGGCGCGCGACCGCTGCTCCGGCCAACTCAAAAGGGAGGCGCTCACCTACCAACATGCCGTTTGGGGGAGCCAGGGTTGGTGGCGGTGCCGGCATCGTCGGAGCACCATTGTGCCCAGCCGGGGTGATCAGAGACTGCAGATAATCAACAATCTCCTGCACCGTCACCAACGCCGCCATCGTCGCCGTATCCACATCCGGCAACCCAGGAATCCGCTCCTGAACCGCCGACAAAATCTCCACCCGCTTAATCGAATCAATCCCCAAATCCGACTCCAGCGCCATCGACAAATCCAGCATCTCAACCGGATAACCCGTCTTATCCGCCACCACATCCAGCATCTGCGCCACCAACTCCGCACCCGCCACAGCCACCGGCGCCGCAACAGCCACCGGCGCCGCAACAGCCACCGAAACCGCAGCCGGCGCAACCACAGCCGCCGCAACACCGTTATGCACAACCGGCGCCACCGCAACACCATTGTGCCCAGCCGGGGTGATCAGAGACTGCAGATAATCAACAATCTCCTGCACCGTCACCAACGCCGCCATCGTCGCCGTATCCACATCCGGCAACCCAGGAATCCGCTCCTGAACCGCCGACAAAATCTCCACCCGCTTAATCGAATCAATCCCCAAATCCGACTCCAGCGCCATCGACAAATCCAGCATCTCAACCGGATAACCCGTCTTATCCGCCACCACATCCAGCATCTGCGCCACCAACTCCGCACCCGCCACAGCCACCGGCGCCGCAACAGCCACCGGCGCCGCAACAGCCACCGAAACCGCAGCCGGCGCAACCACAGCCGCCGCAACACCGTTATGCACAACCGGCGCCACCGGCACCACCGCAACACCATTGTGCCCAGCCGGGGTGATCAGAGACTGCAGATAATCAACAATCTCCTGCACCGTCACCAACGCCGCCATCGTCGCCGTATCCACATCCGGCAACCCAGGAATCCGCTCCTGAACCGCCGACAAAATCTCCACCCGCTTAATCGAATCAATCCCCAAATCCGACTCCAGCGCCATCGACAAATCCAGCATCTCAACCGGATAGCCCGTCTTATCCGCCACCACATCCAGCATCTGCGCCACCAACTCCGCACCCGCCACAGCCACCGGCGCCGCAACAGCCACCGGCGGCGCAACAGCCACCGAAACCGCAGCCGGCGCAACCACAGCCGCCGCAACACCGTTATGCACAACCGGCGCCACCGGCACCACCGCAACACCATTGTGCCCAGCCGGGGTGATCAGAGACTGCAGATAATCAACAATCTCCTGCACCGTCACCAACGCCGCCATCGTCGCCGTATCCACATCCGGCAACCCAGGAATCCGCTCCTGAACCGCCGACAAAATCTCCACCCGCTTAATCGAATCAATCCCCAAATCCGACTCCAGCGCCATCGACAAATCCAGCATCTCAACCGGATAACCCGTCTTATCCGCCACCACATCCAGCATCTGCGCCACCAACTCCGCACCCGCCACAGCCACCGGCGCCGCAACAGCCACCGAAACCGCAGCCGGCGCAACCACAGCCGCCGCAACACCGTTATGCACAACCGGCACCGCCGCAACACCGTCGTGCCCAGCCGGGGGTGTCGGCATCGCCGCAGCACCGTTGCGGGCGACCGGGGCCGCGGACGCTCGAGGCGCGGCCGGCGGTGCAACCACCTCGGCCCGCGACAGGAGGCCTTGTAAGGACTTTTGCAGACGGTCAACGCCCTCTTGCAAGGTTCCTACCGCCGCGATCATCTCCGTCAACACGTCAGCACCCAATTCGGGTGCGCCAGAAGACGGTGCGGTGGATGGAACGGTCGCCATGGTCACAGCAGCGGATGGGGAGGGAACGGCCGCTGTGGCAGACGCGCCCGCATGAGCACCATTGCCGTTGAGGGCAACCGGCGCGGATACGGAGGGCGTCACCGGCGTGACGGTCCGGGTTGCCGAAACCGGCGCCGGATGCGCCACGACGGATGTCGTCCCATTCACGTGGGCAATGGCTGAAATTGATGTGGATGAAGCCAATTTGGACTCCGATTCGGTCCCGTGTCCGTTGGTACGGTCACTGTGGTCTGTAGCTGCAGCGGAAGCGGTTGGGCGTTGCACGGCCTCACCGCTTACTTGCGGCCTTCCATAATTAGATCCGTTAATCTTCAGCACCAGCTTCGGCTGCTCACGAGTACGCGGGTCGTCGCCGACGCGGTAGTCAGCCCAAAGACTCCCGAAATTCATCGGAACGCCGGCGGCCACGAGTTGGGCCAGTCCCATCCAGAGCGACCGAATGCCGTTCCTACCCTTGGTATCCAGGGACACCGCGGAGTGCTCCTGGCCAGCCAGGCATTTGCCGACGAGATTTGTCAGCACGCTGCCCGGACCGACCTCGACGAATGTGCGTGCACCCGCCTGCCACATCGCCTGAATTTGTTCGACAAATCGCACCGGCTGAGCGATCTGGTTGGCAAGGGTTGCCCGCATTTCGTGAGCCTCGCCGGCGTAAGGCTGAGCTGTCGCGTTGGCGTAGACGGGTACCTTCTGCGCGCCAAACGGGATACTCGCCAGGAATTCGGCGAACGGGACAGCCGCCGGGCTAACGATCTCAGAATGGAATGCCGTAGCGACATCGAGGCGCCGCGCGTTCACGCCTGCCGCGCCAAATCGCTGTGCAACATCGGTTATCGTCGCGTTGTCACCTGACAGCACAACCTGGTCGGGAGCGTTGTGGTTGGCGATGACCACGGGAAGCCCCCACTGGTCGATCAGCTTCCTGACTTCCTCGACAGGTGCCGTCACCGCACACATTGCCCCGTCGCTGTTGGCTGCCGCTTGGGCCATCAGCGCACCCCGCGCCCGTGCGATCAAAAGGGCAACCTCTTCGCTGAAAACGCCGGCGGCACAGAGCGCGCTAACCTCGCCGAAGCTGTGTCCGCCGACGGCAACGGGTGAAATACCAAGCGAACGGATAACCGACATCAGACTCAAGCTGTGCGCGCCAATGCCGGGTTGTGCCCATTCGGTCCTTGTCAACTCGGCGGCCTGCAACGCACGCTCGTCATCGGTGAATGCCGTCTTTGGCCAGACGACCTGATGCAGGTCGCGATCGGCGTTGAGATGGTCCGCGCGAGCGCGTTCCCACGGCGACAACGCGGGGTCGTAGAGCTGCGGGATATCAGCGCCCATGCCGACGTACTGGCTGCCCTGACCTGGGAACAGTAATGCGACCGGCCCGGCTTGCTGCGCCGAATAGAAATAACCCTTCGGCGAGCTGAACGATCCTGCGAGATCCGATGTCTGCAGTGTCGCCGCGATCTCGTCGAGCATTGCGCGCAGGTCTGAAACGCTGGCGGCGACGACTGCCAGGCGGTGGGGCTGCGCAGCGTCGTACCCGGATTGTGTACTACGTGCGATGTAGCTGAGCATGTCAGGACTGTCGACCAGTGATGCCGACAGACGAGCGGCTTGATCGGAAAGTGCCGCCGCAGAATCGGCGCCAAGCACTATCAACTCGGAATCCCAGGACCGGTATCGCCACGCACGCTTCCCGGGCCCGGTGTACTCCTCGACTGCGACATGGAAGTTCGTGCCACCGAAGCCGAACGAACTGACCGACGCACGCCTCGGGACGCCCTTGTCGGGCACCCACGGCTTGGTCTGCGTCGAGAGGTAAAACGGCGACTCCTCTATCTCGAGGCTGGGGTTGGGCCGATCGATTTTGATGGTCGGCGGCAGGGCCTTGTGGTGCAGCGCCATCACGGCCTTAAACAAGCCGCACGCTCCGGCTGCCCCCTTGGTGTGTCCGACCTGAGACTTGACCGAGCCGACTGCACACCATTGCCGGTCAACCCGCCCCGATGCGTCGAAGACCTCTCGCAGCGCGGCGAACTCAGCAGCATCACCGGCTTTGGTTCCGGTGCCGTGCGCTTCAACGAGCCCGACTGTTTCTGGGCCGTAGCCGGCAGCGGCGTAGGCCCGACGGAGGGCTTTGGCCTGACCGGCCGGACTTGGCGCATAAATACTCTTGGCCCGCCCATCCGAGGACGTACCCAGGCCGCGGATCACCGCGTAGATCCGGTCACCGTCGCGCTCGGCGTCGTCGAGACGCTTGAGCGCGAGCATTGCGAGCCCTTCGCCCAGCATGGTGCCGTCCGATCGGTCAGAGAAGGGCCGGCAGTCGCCACTCGGCGACAGCGCGGTGACCTGGGCGAAGCATTTGAACATCAAGATGTCGTTGAAGGCGTCGACTCCGCCGGCGATGACCATGTCCGATTCACCGAGATACAGCTCGTGGAGCCCAACCTCGAGAGCGGCCAGAGAGCTTGCACACGCGGCGTCGACAACGCAGTTCGTCCCGCCGAGATCGAACCGGTTGGCGATTCGCCCGGCGATGACGTTGCCGAGAAGTCCGGGGAAGGTGTTTTCCTGCCACGGCGTGTAGCTGGAAGCAACGTTCTCGCTGAAGGCCTCAAGTTCGCCTTCGGAAAGACCGGCAGCGCGAAGGCCTCGCTCCCAGACCGGCTGCTGGAGACTGCCGGCCATATAAGTGGTCATTTCGGTGCCGCCGGACGCGCCCAGAATTACGCTGACGCGCTCACGATCAATCTGAGAAATATCACCACCGGCGGCGTCCTCTAATACTTGCTGCGCGACCCTCAGCCCGAGCAATTGAGCTGTGTCAGTCGCGGGCAGGACGTTCGGCGGAATTCCGAAATCCATCGGCGCAAAGTCGATAGTGGGCAAGAATCCGCCACGGTTGGCGTATACCTTGTGCGGCGCGCCCGGGGACGGGTCGTAGTAGTCGTCGAGGCGCCAGTGTGACGCGGGAACGTCGGAGAACAGGTCGGCGCCCTCGACGATGTTGCGCCAGAAGCGCTCGGCTTCGGGCGACCCCGGGAACAGAGCACTCGCGCCCACAACTGCAACGGCAGGATGCTTGGATACCATAGGTCCCCTCGGGTCTCCTTAAGCTTTGGGTGAGACGAACAGCATCGTGCGTCTACCTGCGTCGGATCAGTAACTGACCGTCGAGCTATTGCCTAATTGACCAGCCGAGACGGGTCAAGCGCTCGCCGGGACTTTATCAGAGCGGCGGCTTTCGTACTGACGAATAGTCAATAATGCAAGGCGTACCGATTGGTAACATTCGGGCGGCCTCCGATCCAGCGATTTCACGATCGGCCGTCGGCCGGAGCCGGCGCGGTGACGTTGGCTTTCGTCCGTGCATACGCGGCATCAATGAGCCTGCGGCCAGGGCAATTCTTCTGGGCAGCGTCGCCGAGGCATCTACAGGTCAGCAAGCCGGAATTTCCTGAACGCCGGCGATGCGAAGCCAAAATGACACACAACCGTCAGGCAAATGACGCGATTCACAAAACTGGGCACCCTAATGCACTACAAAGACAATGGGCGCGGAATATAACGGAACGCAGTCGCCGGGACGGGTACCCCGCATTTGCGGGCCTGCTCGGCCCGGCTGATCTGGGTCGCACCTTCGAGCAAATTCAGCGCCACCTGGACGACCGTGCGGTGCTCACATTGCTCCAGATAACTACCCGCCACCCAGCTGTTGAAGGCTCCCATGGATGGGCCACACCAGATCTGGTAGTCCATGACTCGAGCGGTGTCGCCCTCGATAGCCCACCGGCTCGACTTCCCGAGGTACCAGCGGAACGTCAGCCCCATCTGATACTTCGGGTCCCGGGTGGCGAGTTCGAGCACGGCGGGGTCGCGCTGCTCCCAGAACTGCTGTGTTTCAGCCCAGACCTCGTCAACGCTTTTGCCCAGGATCTTTTCCAACTCCGGACCATGTTTGTCGACGACAGCGGCCAGGTCCGGGTTGCCCGCGTACCACTCGTAGAGCTTTTTCCCGCGTGGGGCGAACATCGTGCCGCGCTTGAGCACCTGCAGATTCACGCCCATCTCGAACATGTCGGACGCCGGGGCCATCATCACGTCCGCCACTCCGGCCTTAGCGAGCATTTCGCGCGCCTGTGGGGAAAGCCCGGACTCCACGCACGATTGGTTGACCGAACCGGTCAGCACGTACGCAGCCCCCATCGCGAACGCGCCGGCGACGGCCTGTGGCGTGCCGAGGCCGCCGGCGGCGCCCACCCGCACGCGGGCATCCAGACCGTGCTGCTCCGCCAATTTGTCGCGTAGCAGCGCGATTTCTGAGAAGAGCGCCGAGAGCGGACGATTATCGGTGTGGCCGCCACTGTCGGCCTCGACCGTGATGTCCTCGGCCACCGGCACGTGTCGCGCAAGCTCCGCTTCTCGCGCAGTCAGCTTTCCGGACGCCACGAGCGCCGAGACCAGAGCCGCCGGCGCAGGCTCCATGAACACGCGGGCGACCTCAGGGCGCGACACCTTCGCCATCACATGGTTCGTTCGAACGATCGCGCCGGACGGATCTGTCGACAGGCCCGACAGCGCATAGTGCACGACCGCGGGGGTGAGCTTCATGAACGCCGACGCCTCGACGACGCGGACGCCCCGCGCAATGAACAGCTCGGCGACCCGTGCCTCGAGCGCGGCCTCGTTGGGTGAGTGGATCAGGTTGGCGCCCCATGCCAGTCCCGTTCTGCCCGCCAGCCTCTCCTGGATGTCAGCCAGTCCACGCTCAACGGCGGTGTACGAGAGGCCGCCCGCCCCGAAGAAGCCCAGCATGCCGGCCTCTGCCATCGCCACCACCAGCGCCGGTGTCGCGATGCCATTCGCCATGGCCCCGGTGACGTAGGGAAACCGGATGCCGTGGGCCTCGCAGAACTCACGGTCGCCCAGCCACTCCGGGTATATCGGCGGCAGCGTTCCCACCAGGGATACGTCGGACCCGTCGGCGCCCACCAACTCGCCGCCCATGGCAAGGCCCAGCTGCGCAGTCGCCTCTTCGCGGACCACGTGGATCGGGTGGCGCACGTATTGAAGGATGTGAGCGATGTCCTGTGAGGCGAACGCCGGCGGCGCCGTACTCGGGCGCCACCCACCCAAAACCGGGATCACGGCCGCCTCGGTGCGATGCCCCAATACGGCGGTAGGTCGCTCATTCACTGCCAATTCCCTTCAATCGTCAGCGCCGACGTGTATCGCCTGGATAACCGAATGCCGTAACTGAAGAAATCCAGGATGAGCTTCTCATGAACCACCATCGCGCAGGTGGAAACCCCCAATTATTGGGTCTCCCCCGATTTACAGGTACGTTGCGTTTGTTCGGTTCGAGATCTTCGGCTCGTCAGCCAAAGGGGCGTCCGGGCGATCCAGGTCATGGGCGCTATCCCGGACCACGGAATATAGGTGCAATCGAAACCTGACGATCCGAAAGCCATGATTCGCGTTGCCAACGCCGACAGAGCCAACCAACTTCCCGCAGCCGCCCGCCGGTCCGCCGCTGCCCGCCGATATCGGTCGCCTGCTGCTTCGCTGCCAAGACCGCCCCGGGCTGATCGCCGCGGTGAGCAGCTTCCTGACTCAGGCCGGCGCCAACATCATTTCCCTGGACCAGCACTCCACCGCGCCCGAGAACGGAACGTTTCTGCAGCGTGCCATCTTCCATCTGCCCGGGCTGACCGCCGCGATCGACGGGCTGGAGCGCGAGTTCGCCAGCACCATGGCCGCCAAGTTCGATATCGACTATCGCTTTACCGAGGCCGCCAAGCCTAAGCGGGTCGCCATCATGGCATCCAAGGAAGACCATTGCTTGCTAGATCTGTTGTGGCGCAACCGTCGCGGCGAACTTCAGATGTCGGTTGCAATGGTTATCGCCAACCACCCCGATCTGGCGGAGCGCGTACGGCCCTTCGATGTGCCGTTCATACACATCCCCGCCAGCCGCGATACCCGCGATGAGGCCGAACAGCGTGAGCTTCAGTTGCTCAGCGGCAACGTCGACTTTGTAGTGCTGGCTCGCTACATGCAGATACTCACCCCGACGTTTCTCGACGGAGTCGGCTGTCCGCTGATCAACATCCATCATTCGTTCCTGCCGGCATTTGTCGGGGCATCCCCGTACAAGCGAGCACGGGAACGCGGCGTCAAGTTGGTCGGCGCAACCGCCCACTACGTCACAGACGTGCTCGACGAGGGGCCAATCATCGAACAAGACGTCGTACGTGTCGACCACACGCACACTGTCGATGACTTGATTCGCGTCGGCGCAGACGTCGAACGTGCGGTGCTGTCCCGCGCGGTGCTGTGGCATTGCCAGGACCGAGTTATCGTGCACGACAACCAGACCATCGTCTTCTGATGGCAGTGGTGCGGCTAAATCACTTGTGCCACTGCTAGTTCAAGGGGCTCCGGACAACTTCTCGCGCAGCCGGCGATTCACGGGTTCGGGCAGTAGCTCCGAGACATCACCGCCCAGCATCGCGACCTCTTTGGCCAGCGACGACGACACGAACGAATACTGTGGCGCCGTCGCAACAAAGAACGTGTCGACGCCCGCGATGTGCTTGTTCATCTGCGCCATCTGCAGCTCGTATTCGAAGTCGGTGTCGGTGCGCAGACCCTTCACGATTGCGGTCATCCCGCGGGACGTGACGAAGTCCACCACCAGACCCTGTCCGGCCTCCACCCGCAAATTGGGCAGGTGCGTCGCCGACTCCTCGATCATCGCGATCCGCTCATCGAGGTCGAACATGCCCTTTTTGGCGGCGTTGAACAGGATCGCCACCACCACCTCGTCAAACTGCGCCGCGGCACGTTCGAAGACATCGATGTGACCCAACGTCACCGGATCGAAAGACCCCGGGCACACCGCGCCGCTCATGACGGACCACGGTACACCCTGCTCAGAGCCTTTCGGCCAGCTCCAAACGGGTGTCGCCATAAACACGGGCAGGCCATAACAACCAGTCGGCCGGCCACGCCAGCTGCGGGCCGGCGGCCGCACGCTCCACCACCGCGACGGTTCCTTCGTGCACCCAGCCGTGGGTCGTCAGAGCCAGCAAAACCGAATCAATCTCGTCCGCCGCAACGTCGTAGGGCGGGTCGGCGAGGACGAGATCCACGGGCGCGGGAGCCCCGGCCGCCAGGACGGCCGACACCGCGCCCCGGCGCAGCGTGGCACCGGCCAGACCCAGCGTCTCGATGTTGCGCATGATGACGGCCCCGGTGCGCTGATCAGACTCAACGAACAGCGCGGACGCGGCACCGCGAGACAGCGCCTCAAGCCCCAGTGCGCCCGAGCCGGCGTAGAGATCCAACACCGCCAAGCCGGTCAGATCGCGTCGGGCGCTCACGACGTTGAACAACGACTCGCGTACCCGATCCGTGGTCGGCCTCGTCCCGCGCGGCGGGACGACAATGCGCCTACCACTCGCGACGCCGCCGATAATGCGCGTCAGCTCAGCACCACCAGCAGATCTCCGCCCTCTACTTGGGCGGTCCTCGACACCGCCACCCGCCCCACGGTGCCGTCTTTGGGTGCGGTGATCGGGGCTTCCATCTTCATCGCCTCGATGGTGGCAAGGGTCTGGCCTGCGCTCACCTGCTCGCCCTCGGACACCCCCACCATGACAACGCCGGCAAACGGTGCGGCAACATGATCGGGATTGCCGCGATCGGCCTTCTCCGCAGCCGGGACCGTGCTGGCAATGCTGGTGTCACGCACCAGCACTGGCCGCAGCTGACCGTTGATGATGCACATCACCGTTCGCATGCCGCGCTCGTCGGGGTCGGAGATGGCCTCGAGTCCGATCAGCAACTCAACCCCGCGCTCCAGTTTCACCCGGTGCTCGTCGCCCTGGCGCAGTCCGTAAAAGAACTGGTTGGCCGACAATTGCGAAGTGTCGCCATACGTCTCCCGATGTTCTTCGAATTCCTTGGTAGGACCGGGGAATAACAGCCTGTTCAGGGTGGCCTGGCGCTTGGTCCCGGTCAGTGCCAGACCCGCCTCGTCGTCCGCTGTGAGTTGCTGGGTGGGCTTGGCCGGGCCACGGCCGGCCAGCGCCGCACTACGCAGCGGTTCGGGCCACCCGCCGGCCGGGTCGCCCAGCTCACCCCGCAGGAACCCCAGCACGGACTCGGGGATGTCGAATCGCGCGGGCTCGGCAGCGAATTCGTCCGCACTTACACCCGCACCGACAAGCGCCAGCGCCAAATCGCCGACCACCTTCGATGACGGCGTGACTTTGATCAGCCTGCCCAGCACCCGGTCGGCGCCGGCGTAGGCCTCTTCGACCTCCTCGAATCGATCCCCCAACCCGAGCGCAATCGCCTGCTGGCGCAGATTAGACAATTGCCCACCCGGAATCTCGTGGTGGTAAACCCGACCCGTGGGTCCTGGCAGCCCGGATTCGAAGGGCGCGTAGACTTTTCGCAACGCTTCCCAATAGGGCTCCAGCGCGCATACCGCCGAGAGCGACAGCCCGGTGTCGTACTCGGTATGCGCGGCGGCGGCGACGATCGAGCTCAGCGCGGGCTGGCTGGTGGTTCCGGCCATCGGCGCGGCGGCACCGTCGACGGCGTCGGCACCGGCCTGCCACGCCGCCACATAGCTGGCCAACTGGCCGCCCGGGGTGTCGTGGGTATGCACGTGCACCGGCAGGTCGAAACGGCCCCGCAGGGCTGTTACCAGCAATTTTGCCGCCTGCGGTCGCAACAGACCGGCCATGTCCTTGATGGCCAGCACGTGTGCGCCCGCGTCGACGATTTGCTCGGCAAGTTTGAGGTAGTAGTCCAGCGTGTATAGGCGCTCGCCCGGGTCGGCCAAGTCCCCGGTGTAGCACATCGCGACTTCGGCTATCGCAGAACCGGTTTCGCGCACGGCATCGATCGCCGGGCGCATCGAGTCCAAGTTGTTCAGGGCGTCGAAGATGCGAAAGATGTCAACGCCGGTGGCCGTTGCCTCCTCGACGAATGCAGACGTGACCACCTCCGGATACGGTGTGTAACCAACGGTATTCCGGCCTCGCAGCAACATCTGCAAGCAGATGTTCGGCAGCTTTTCACGCAGTATCGCCAGCCGTTCCCAGGGATCTTCCTTGAGGAAGCGCAGCGCCACATCGTAAGTCGCACCGCCCCAGCACTCCACAGACAACAACTGCGGCATCGTCCGGGCAAGGTACGGTGCAGCCGCCATCAGGCCGCTGGTACGCACCCGGGTGGCCAGCAACGACTGATGGGCGTCTCGGAATGTGGTGTCGGTAACGCCGACCGCCGCAGACTCCCGCAGCCAGCGCGCGAAACCCTCGGGCCCCAGCTCGACCAATCGTTGCTTGGACCCGGCCGGCGGCGCCACCTGCAAATCGACGTCGGGCAGCTTGTCGTGCGGGTAGACCGGCGACGGCCGCGAGCCGTGCGGCTTGTTCACGGTGACGTCGGCCAGATAGTTGAGGATCTTGGTGCCGCGGTCGGCAGAAGCGCGCGCGGTCAGCAGCTGCGGACGCTCGTCGATAAACGATGTGGTGACGCGGCCGGCCTGGAAGTCCCGATCATCCAAAACTGCCTGCAGGAACGGAATATTCGTTGACACTCCACGAATCCGGAATTCCGCGATAGCGCGGCGCGCCCTGGCCACCGCCGTCGGGAAATCGCGGCCCCGGCAGGTCAGCTTGACCAGCATGGAATCGAAGTGCGCGCTGATCTCGGCGCCCAGGTTGGTGCTGCCGTCCAGCCGGATGCCCGCACCGCCGGGGGTGCGCAGCGCGCTGATGCGTCCGGTGTCGGGCCGGAAACCGTTAGCCGGATCCTCGGTGGTGATCCGGCACTGTAGTGCGGCGCCGTGCGGCACAATGTCCTGCTGCCGCAGACTCAGGTCGTCAAGTGTCTCCCCCGACGCGATGCGCAGCTGGCTCGACACCAGGTCGACGTCGGTGATCTCCTCGGTGACGGTGTGCTCCACCTGAATCCGAGGGTTCATCTCGATGAAAACGTATTGGCCGTTCTCGTCCAGCAGAAACTCGACAGTGCCCGCGCAGCTGTACCCGATGTGGCGCGCGAAGGCGACCGCGTCGGCGCACATCTTGTCGCGCAACTCGCGGGCCAGGTTGGGGGCGGGCGCGAGTTCGATGACCTTCTGGTGGCGCCGCTGCAGGCTGCAGTCGCGCTCGTACAGGTGGATCACATTGCCGAGGTTGTCGGCCAGGATTTGCACTTCGATGTGGCGTGGCTTGAGCACCGCCTGCTCGAGATAGACGGTGGCGTCCCCGAATGCCGACTCGGCCTCCCGGCTGGCGGCTTCGATCGCTTCGGGCAGCGCTGTGATGTCGCTGACGCGGCGCATCCCGCGGCCCCCGCCGCCGGCTACCGCCTTGACGAACAACGGAAACCGCATGTCCTCGGCCGCCATCACCAGCTCGTCCACCGCGGCCGACGGTGCCGACGAAGAGAGCACCGGCAGCCCCGCTGCGCGGGCCGCGGCAATTGCCCGGGACTTATTTCCGGTCAGCTCAAGCACTTCGGCGCTGGGACCGACAAAAGTGATGCCCGCAGCCGCGCACGCCGCGGCCAAGTCCGGGTTCTCCGACAAGAACCCGTAACCCGGATAGACCGCGTCCGCACCCGCCCGGCGTGCCGTTTCGACGATTTCGTCGACGGACAGGTACGCCCGAACCGGGTGGCCGACCTCACCTATCTGGTAGGACTCATCGGCTTTGAGCCGGTGCTGCGAATTTCGATCCTCATACGCGTAGACGGCTACCGTGCCGATGCCCAGCTCATAGGCGGCGCGAAACGCGCGAATCGCGATCTCCCCGCGATTGGCCACCAGTACTTTGGAGATCACCCTCGAGCCCTACCCTCGTCGCGCCACATCAGTTACAGACACCTAAACAAGTGTCGACCAATAGTTCCAGAACCGCACCATGATCAGCAGAAACACCCCGGTGAACCAGAGCACTGCGATTGACCATCGCCATTGGAACAGCACCCGCACGACGGGAGTCGAGCCCTCGAGCCACGGACGAAACGCGATAGACGTCACCACGACCAGCAGCGTGAGGGTGACCACCCAAACCACCATGCAGTAGGGGCACAGCGCCCCGATGCGGTAGAGGCTCTGAAAGATTAGCCAATGCACGAACACGGCACCGACCAAGATGCCGGCATCCAGTCCGGCCCAATACCAGCGCGGCAGAGGAACTTTCGCGGCCGCAAGCACACCGGTGACCGCCACCACAGTGAAGCCGACTAAGCCGAGCAGCGCATTGGGAAAGCCCAGCACCGACGCCTGCGGTGTGGTCATCACCGAGCCGCACGACACGATGGGGTTGATATTGCATGACGGCACGTACGACGGGTTGACCAGTATTTCGATCTTTTCCACCGTCAGCGTCATCGAGGCCAGCAAGCCGATTGCGCCCGCAAGCAGCACGCACCACGCGCTGGGCGCGGGAACCCACACTCCACCCGCGGAAGCCGGTGTCAGATCGGATTGCTCAGTCGGTTGGGCTGACACCGGGACCGTCACGATTTCGCAGGCGCGAGAACCGTGTCGATGCCCGGCACATCGCCAACGATGCTTCTGATCTTGGTGACCAGGGCGTCCGGTGTCGACGGATCATAGTTTTCGCCGTTGATCTTGATCGTCGGGGTCGCGGTGATATTCGCCGCCGCCGCTTCGGCACTGACCTTGTCGAGGTATTTCCCGCTGTTCACGCAGTCCGGCACCTTGCCGACCACCCCGGCCTGGCGGGCGATTTCGATCAACTTCGCGTTGTCGGGGAATGAGGTTCCGCGTTCATCGGGCTGGACGCCGTCATCGAAGAGATGGGTACGGAAAATCCGGAACGCATCTTTGGACTCGTCGGCGACGCATAAAGCCGCCGCGCCGGCCCGCGACGAATAGTTCTGGTTCTTCTGGCTGTCGAGAATGGAGACCATGGAGTAGTCGGCCGCAATGGCTCCGATATCGATCAGCTTGGCCACCGTCGGTCCGAAAGTCCGCTCGAAATTACCGCAGGCCGGACACAGGAAGTCCTCGTAAAACGAGACGACGGCCTTGGGGTTGTTCGTTCCCGGCGCATTGACCACGTTGCTCGACGCAACCCGCACAGTGTCGCCCTGCCCGGTGGTCGCGCCCTTCTTGTCGTGATGCGATATCACGATGTAGCCGACAACGGCGATCGCGAAGATCGCCACGAACGCGGTGCCGAGGATCTGGACGAGGCGACCGGATTTACCGGTGGTCGACTTCAGGTCGAATCGCGGGGGAGACTTTTTGTCGGCCACAGGTTCGCTGATCCTCACGTGCTCGATGTGTCCCGGCTAGCCAGGCGAAGGCGTTTCCAGCGTACCGGCGCGATCGACGCTGGAGATCAGACCCGGCTCAGGTGCGCACGCAGAGCCGATATCAGCTCGCTGGTCGCGGCGGCGCTGCCGCCGCCGAGCTGAAAAAGGTTGGCGAAGCCATGTGTCAGCGAACGCATGGAGCGCAGGTCGACCGGAGTCCCGGCGGCCCGCAGCGACTCGGCGTAGCTCTCGCCTTCGTCGCGTAGTGGATCGAAACCCGCGACCGCGATCAGCGCGGGCGCCAGCCCGGACAGCGACTCGGCCAGCAGCGGCGACACGCGCGGATCTGTGGGATCGATATCGGAACGGCTCACGTATTGAGACTCAAACCAGTCCATATCCCGCTTGGTCAGCAAAAAACCACGAGCGAACAGGCTCAGCGATCGGGTCCGGGCGGTGAAATCGGTCCTGGGATAGAGCAACCACTGCAGCACTGGTGCGGGATCACCGCTGTCTCTGGCCAGTTGACAGACGACGGCGGCGAGGTTGCCGCCGGCGCTGTCGCCGCCCACCGCGACCCGCCCGGGGCTGGCGCCCAGTTCGCCGGCGTGCTCGGATGCCCAGCGGAAGGCCGCGTAGGCATCCTCGACAGCGGCCGGGGCCGGATGTTCGGGTGCCAGTCGGTAGTCGACCGATAGCACGTGAATGCCCGCGTCACGGCACGTCAAGCGGCATAGCGCGTCATAGGCATCCAGATCGCCGATCGCCCAGCCACCACCGTGATAGAAGACCAGCAGGTCTTCGACCACGGCGGGCCCGCCGCTGGCCGGTTGATAGTGCCGCACCGGGATCTGACCTGCTGGGCCAGGTATCGATAGATCGTTAACCGTGACGTGAATCTGAGGTCCGGGAAACCCCGTCAACCTCTCCCGGAACTGGGTGCGCGACACCGCCGGGTCGTCGTCGACGACCAGGCCATCGATGCCGGCGACCCGCATACCCGTCAACATCAGCTGGAGTGTGGGATCAAGCGTGTTGCCGTCGATGACGACCGAACGGCCACCCGACAGCACCCGCCGTGCCGGGATGGGAATCCAGGGAATGATCTTGACGCCAACACCGGTGACTGCGGCCTGCACACGACTGGTCCACCGGGGCTGCGCAGGTTCGGGTCGAAGGTGCAGATTCGCTGCGCCTGGCAGACTCTTGGTCATGGGCGGCTCCCTCGAAAGAAACATAGTGACGCTGAACGACGGCAATCTGATCCCTGCCGTCGGGCTCGGAGTTTTTCAGGTCCCCCCTGCAGACACCGAGTTGGCGGTAAGCGCCGCGCTGCGCGTCGGGTACCGCCATGTCGACACCGCGGCGGCCTACCGTAACGAACGCGAGGTCGGACGAGCTATCGCCGAATCCGGCGTGCCTCGTGACCAACTGTACTTGGTGACCAAATTATGGAATGCGGACCAAGGCTACGACAGCACGCTGAAGGCATTCGACGCCAGCATGAGCCGGCTTGGACTCGATTATCTCGATCTCTACCTGATCCACTGGCCGCAACCTGCGCTCAACAAATACGTGGAAACCTTCAAAGCCTTCACCACCCTGCGCGACCAGGGCCGAATCCGGTCGATCGGAGTCAGCAATTTCGAGCCCGAGCACCTCAACGTTCTCATCGATGCCACCGGCGTCGTTCCCGCGGTCAACCAGATCGAACTGCATCCGCGTTTCCCCCAAACAGAATTGCGGGAGGCGCACGCCCACCACGGCATCGCCACCGAAGCGTGGGCACCGCTGGGACAAGGCGCGTTACTTACTCATCCGACCGTCATCGCCGTCGCCGACGGCTGCGGCCGGGCGCCCGCTCAGGTGTTGATCCGGTGGCATATCCAGCTCGGTAATATCGTGATCCCCAAGTCGGTAAACCCCTCCAGGATCGCGAGCAACTTCGACGTGTTCGATTTCGAACTCAGCCCCGATGAAATGGCGTCGATCTCCTCACTGGATGATGGGACCCGTCTTGGTCCGGATCCACGAACCTTCAATTTCACAGGCAGGTGAGATGATGTCGGGCGCCGCTAGCCCCTCTATCCCCTCGATAACGTTCAACGACGAAAACACGATGCCCGTCCTCGGTCTGGGCGTCGCTGAATTGTCGGACGACGAGACCGAGCGCGCGGTGTCGGCGGCTCTGGAAATCGGCTGCCGGCTCATCGACACCGCCGCGGCTTACGGCAACGAAGCGGCGGTTGGCCGCGCGATTGCCGCCTCCGGGATTCCCCGCGCGGAACTGTTCGTTACCACCAAGCTGGCCACCAAGGACCAGGGTTTCAGCAAAGCACCGCAGGCCTGTATCGGCAGCTGCGAGCGACTCGGCCTGGATTACGTCGACCTCTACCTGATCCACTGGCCGGCCCCGTCGCTGGGCAACTACGTCGACGCCTGGGGCGGCCTGATCCAAGCCCGCGGAGACGGGTATGCGCGCTCGATCGGCGTATCCAACTTCACCGAGGAGCACCTGTCGGCGGCAATCGATCTCACCTTCGTCACGCCTGCGGTCAACCAAATCGAGCTGCACCCACTGCTCAACCAGGCCGATATGCGCAATTCTGACGCGCAGCACAACGTGGTCACGCAGTCATACACCCCATTGGTTCTCGGCAGGCTGATGGACAACACGACAGTGACATCGATCGCCGGCGAGTACGACAAGACTCCCGCACAGGTATTGCTGCGGTGGAATCTACAACTGGGTAATGCGGTCATTTTCCGCTCGTCCAAAGCAGAGCGCATTGCCAGCAATATCGACGTCTTCGACTTCGAATTGGCCGCCGAGCATATGGAAGCAATCAATGGGCTCAACGACGGCACCCGGGTGCGCGAGGATCCAGAGACTTACGAAGGCAGTTAGCTAGCTGCCAGGACCGCCCACGAGGTCGGAGCTGAATTGCCGCACAAAGGCGCGCAACCGTTGCGCGGATGCGGCCTGCGGATCGCTGAGGTGCAACTGCAGGAGTTCACGCCCGGCGGCGTGCAGGATTCGAGCGGTGTATTCGGGTTCATTCAATTGGGGCTCCATGCGCAACAGTTCGCCGACGAAGAACTCGAGCACCACGGCCTGCGATTGAGCCAGTCGGGTATATAACTCCGGTGGAGCGCCCTGCGGCGGGAACAAAAAAAGCCGCCACGTTGCCGGATGGGCGTCAACGGCAGCCAGCACGCCTTCGAACGCGAGCACAAAGGATCGGCCTTCAGCGGCTGGCTCTGATCGGGAGTCCGATCCGGAGACCGCCTCGGCGAACTGCTCACCGGCTCGTGCGGCCTCACGGTCGATCAGTTCAACGAACAGGCCAGCCAGGTCGCCGAACTTCTGATAGATCAACGACCGATTGATACCGGCCTCTTCTGCGATGCGGTTCGGCGTTGCCGCGTGGAAGCCTTCGGCGTCGACGATCGCGTGCGTGACGTCGAGAATCTGTTCGCGCCGCCCCTCTGCGGTCATTCGCCGCTTCGGGTATGCCGGCAACGACGGCAAAGGCGTAGTCACCCTTGACAGCATAACTAACACCTTGTGAGTATTACTCACTAAGTGTCAATTACTGGGAGGTCACGTTGGTCACTTACTATCCCGAGCTCGCTCGGCGAGTTCGGAGCCAGCGCGATTTGCAGCCCACCCTTTACGGGGATTTCGATTTCGATCAACAGCCGGAGCGCTTGGCCACCGAGCGCGGCATCGACTCCGAACTGCCCGAGTGGGTCGCGGACCGCGAACCGATCCTGGACGACAACCGCGTCACCGAGTTGATCGGCACGGCCACCCTGCTCGGCGACGTCGTCGCCGACCCGTACGCGGCGCTAATGACCGCGCACAGCGTCACGCACCTGATCGACATGCTCAAGACGGCCTGCCGAAAGGGAATCGACGCGGTGCCCGACGCACCCCCCGAACTCGCCGCCTTCATTGCCGCCATGGAAGCCGCTCCGGCGTGGATCGATTTCGGCCTGGTGCGCGACGGCGCCCGACAGGAGCGCATTCCCGCGGCGTTGCTGGCTCCATTCATCACACGCGGGGCGTTCGTCGCGACCTTCACCAATACCTACGCTGCACTACCGATGGCGCTGACCGGCGCTCTCTCGGGCCGGCGGGCCGCCCGGCGGGTCAACGAGACGGCCAGTTTCTTCGCCGTCACCACCCTGCCCGGTGCGCTTGATCGCTACGGTCCGGGATTCGAGGCGGCCGCCATGGTCCGGTTGATGCACTCGATGGTCCGGTACAACGCACTGAAGAAGTCGGACAAGTGGGATACAGCCATCTATGGCATGCCGGTGCCGCAGGTCGACCAGATGCCCGCCGGAATGATCGGCCAGTACCTGCTGGCACGCAAGGTCCGCCATGAGGGAAGGACGGAGTTCACCGATGACGAACGCGCCGTCATCGAATTCGCTCGGTACCGCTGCTTTCTACTTGGCCTGCCGGAGGAGCTCCTACCCACGGCGCCCGCCGACATCGTCCACGTCATGCACGCGCGCTCGGCTCTGCTACGCCGCGGATTCGACGACATCTGTGGCGAACTCGTTCGCGGCACGATGGCGGCCTATCTGCGTCCCAACACCACCCTGTTCGACCGTTGCGCCGAAGCGGTCGAGAAGAGTTTCAGCAAGCTCACGTTCGTCCGCACATTCTGCGACGGTGATCGCGAGATCGCCGAGGCCATGGGCGTCTCACTCGGGCCGACGGATCTCGTGCGCATCGCCCTGACCGCGCCCTTCATCATCGGGCGTTTCACCGCCGTCACTCATATCAGCCGCATCCCTGTGGTCCGAGAGTTCACCGACGCGTACGTCATCGGGCTCCTCAAGCTGCGGCTGGCGACCTACGGAAAACCCGAATTCACCACCGACGCGGCGCATTACACACCGGTCCCACATTAGTATGGCCAGTCTGATTTAGTCTCAGCCCGCGAGTGACTAGCCGGCCGGGCAAGTCGGTGTGGTTTTCGCGGCCTGGGTCGCTCGGGTCGAGCACCGTGGTTGGCCCATGATGGCGCATGGGTGGTCGCGGGTGATGGCTGCGGTGGGTAGCGTTTGGTGGTCAATCATGCTGTGACGCTTCGCGAATGATGGCGGTCGCAGCCGGGCGTGGGTTTGGTGGCCGAGATTTGTCGGACCTGGCTGCGATGATGGGGTTATGTCTTCGATCGCATCGCCTGCCGCGGCAGTGAGCCCTGCTGAGCGTCTTGAGGTGTTGTTCGAGGAGTTGGCGCAGTTGGCCGGTCAGCGCAACGCGATTGATGGGCGCATCGTGCAGATCGTCGCCGAGTTGGATCGCGACGAGCTGTGCGGCGCCACGGGCGCACGCTCGGTCGCGGCGTTGGTGGCGTGGAAGCTGGGCTCGTCGTCGGCGAACGCGCACACCATCACCACCGTCGCGCGCCGGCTCGAGGCGTTTCCGCGTTGCGCGCAGGGCATGCGGCAGGGTCGGCTGTCACTGGATCAGGTCGGGGTCATCGCGGCGCGCGCGGGTGAGGGATCTGACGAGCATTACGCCCAGTTGGCGCGGGTCGCCACGGTCAATCAGCTGCGCACCGCGGTCAAGTGCGAACCGCGACCCGAACCCGATCCTGGGCCGCAACCGCAACCCTCGATCACCAAGACCTCCAGCGAGCAGGGTAGCTGCTACCGGATCACACTTGGCCACCTGGACGCGGCGAAGTTCGACGCGGCGCTGGCGTCTCATCGTGATGCGCTGATCGCCGAGTACAAGCGCGATCACGGCAATCGCGACCGCGGATCAGATATCGCGCCCCCGTTGCCGGGCACCCTCGAGGCGTTTCTGCGCCTGGTCGAGGCCGGCTGGGACGCCGAAGCGAGGCGGCGCCCACACGGGCAGCACACCACGGTGGTGGTGCACCTCGACGTCGCCGCGCGCGCCGCGGCGCTGCATCTGGGTCCGCTGCTTTCCGAGGCCCAACGCCGATACCTGACCTGTGATGCCACGTGCGAAGTCTGGTTCGAACGCCACGGCGAGGTCATCGGCGCCGGGCGGGCGACCCGCGTGATCAACCGGCGGCTTCGCCGCGCCCTCGAGCACCGCCAGCCCATGTGCGCGGTCCCAGGCTGCGGCGCCACCCGCAGCCTGCACGCACACCACATCCGGCACTGGGAAGACGGCGGCCCCACCGAGTTAGCCAACCTGGTGCTGGTATGCCCATATCACCACCGGTTGCACCACCGCGGCGCCATCACCATCACCGGACCCGCCGACGCCTTGACCGTCACCGACGACACCGGCCGCCTACTGAGCCCGGGATCGCTGGCCCGCCCCCCAACTCAACCCCCACCCACGGTGGCACCCTGCCCCGGCCCCACCGGCGAACGCGCCGACTGGTGGTGGTACGAACCCTTCCAGCCGCAACCACCACCAACAACCAACTAGCGTCGGCTAGCAGCATCGAATGGAAACCGAAACGGGTTCGGGCATAGAGAATTTCGTTTGCGCTACCAACTGCCATCAGACCTTGATAATCAAGGCCGACAACCAGCCCGCACCGACGCCGACCCGCTACCCACGGCCACCCTCAAGATCCCCGCCGACGCGTGCGCACCAAATTGAGCCAAGTCGGGTCTGGTTTTGTTTCAGCCCGCGTGTCTAGCCGGCCGGGCAGGTCGCTGCGGCCTGACGCAGTACATCCGTGGAAGGCTGGTCCACCGGCAATTGGTAACCACGCAGCACGTCGATGAACTGTACAGCGTATTGACACGCGAAGGCTTTGTTCGGCGGCATCCATAGAGCTGGCGGCGAATCGCCCTTGTCCTGATTGGCCTGGCCTTCGACGGCAAGCAAATTGGCCGGGTCGTTGGCGAAACGAAGCCGCTCAGCCGCGGGCCAGTCGTAGGCACCCATGTCCCAGGCGTAGGAAAGTGGAACGATGTGATCGATCTGCACCGATTCGCCGACCTGGGCGCCGCGCTGAAAGGCGATCGTGGTGTTGGTGTACGGGTCGTGCAGCGTGCCGGTGGCTACCGCGTCCGGGCAGCGCTTGATCGCCACATACGTCTTGTCGACGAGATCGCGGTTGAGGATGTCATCGCGAGTGTCACATCCGTTGTGGCCGCCTGGCGCATCGTTGTTGTCGTCCCAAGCGTCGCCGAACGCCGCCCGGCGGTAGTCGTAGCGGCGGGCCCGCTGCGGCAGCACGACAATTCCCGCCAGCACGTCGGCGCCGGGCTGCACGGTCGGAACGTCGGCGCGAGCGGCGACCTCCCCGGCCTGCCTGGCCACCGATGATCCCAATGTCTGATAGGCGACCACCACCGCAAGCACCGCGGCAGCCGACAACCACAGCAGGACCTTCCGATTCACGACTTGTCCAAATATTCGATGCGGTCGGCGTCGGTGAATCGTGCTGCCAGTAAGGCCAATCCGGGATGCGGGCCCGCATCCGCGTAAGCCCGGGTGCAGAACTCGCGCGCGACCTCGATGTAGGTCAGGTGGTCGGCCAGCGACAGCAGCCGCAAGGTGCCCCTCCTGCCGGACTGCATGCGGCCCAGCACGTCTCCTTCCCGGCGCTCCTTGAGGTCCAGGTCGGCGAGAGCGAAACCGTCCTGGGTGGCGGCAACCGCGGACAGCCGACGACCGGCCTGCGATCCCGGCGAGACCCAGCTGGCCAGCAGACACAGGCTCGGATGCTCGCCGCGGCCAATGCGGCCGCGCAGCTGATGTAACTGGCTGATGCCGAACCGGTCGGCGTCCATCACCAGCATGACCGTGGCGTTGGGGACGTCGACTCCGACCTCAATAACTGTGGTACACACGAGCACATCGATTTGGCCGGTCCGGAAAGCCGCCATCGCGGCCTCCTTCTCCTCGGCAGGCAACCGGCCGTGCATGAGCCCGAGCCGCAGGCCGGCCAGCTCACCGGTGCGCAACTGGGAGAAAAGACCCTCAGCGGTCGCGGTAGGCCGGCCGCCCTCCTGTCCCTTGGGTGACTCGTCGCCCTCGTCGATTCGGGGCGCAACGACGTAAGCCTGCCGGCCGGCGCCGACCTCTTCGACAATGCGCCGCCAGGCCCGCTCGAGCCAGGCCGGCTTGTCCTGGACGAAGACGACGTTCGACGTGATCGGCTGGCGCCCGCGCGGAAGTTCGCGCAGCGTAGACGTTTCCAGATCGCCGTAGACGGTCAGCGCCACAGTCCGCGGTATCGGCGTCGCCGTCATCACCAGCAGGTGCGGCGTTATGCCGGCACGAGCCTTGGCACGCAACTGGTCTCGCTGCTCGACCCCGAAGCGGTGCTGTTCGTCGACCACCACCATGCCGAGGTTGTCAAACTCGACCGAGTCCTGCAACAGGGCGTGCGTGCCGATGACGATTCCGGCCCTGCCGCCTGCGACGTCCTCGCGGACCTGCTTCTTCTGCGAGGCCGTCATCGAGCCGGTGAGCAATACCACGCTGGTAGCGTCATCGACCCCGCCCAGCTGGCCGCCCATCCCTAACGGCCCCAGCACGTCGCTAATCGATCGGAGATGTTGTGCGGCAAGAACTTCCGTTGGCGCCAGCAGCGCACACTGGTAGCCCGCATCAACCATCTGCAGCATCGCCAGCACCGCAACGATAGTCTTGCCGGAACCGACCTCGCCCTGCAGCAGTCGGTTCAACGGACGAGTCGCCGCGAGTCCGAGGGACAGCACGTCGAGGACCTCGCCCTGGCCTACCGTCAGCTCGAACGGCAACTGGCCCAACAGTTGTGCCGCCAGACCGTTGGGCCGTGGCGGCGCCGGGGGCCCGGACTCCGACAGCTCGCCATGCCGCCGGGCTGCCAGCGCCCACTGCAGACCAACGGCTTCATCGAAGGTCAGCCGCTCGCGTGCGCGCGCGCGTTCGTGCTCGTTCTCCGAGAGATGGATTGCCCGTAGCGCTTCGTCCTCGGAGACCAGGCCGAGTTTGGCGCGCAGTTCGGCTGGCAACGGGTCGTCCACCGGATCGAGCATCTCTAGCGCAAGGCGCACGCAGCCGAAGATGTCCCAACTCTGCATCTTCGTGCTGGCCGGATAGATCGCGAAGAAGTGGCCTTCGTACGCCGAGGCCACCTCTTCGCTGCTGACGGCATTCGAGGCCTCGGCGATCTTGGTCAGCGACCGAGTGCCGTACTTCTTTCCGCCAGGTGATTCGAGGATGAAGAATGCCGGATGGGTCAGCTGCATGGCTCCCTTGAAATACCCGACTTCTCCCGACAGCATCACTTTGGCGTCTTTGACGAGGTCCTTCTTCATGTAGTTGGCGTTGAAGAAAGTGGCGGTTACCTTGTTGCGCCCGGATCCCAGGGTGACGCGGTGACACATTCGTTTCGGGGTCTTCTTCATCGGAAACGTTTCCGTAGCTGTGATCGTGTCGACGATCGTGATGTGCTGGCCCTCTTCCGGGCGCTGGTCATCGTCGCCGCGCACGGCCGCACCCTCGGTGTAGTCGCGGGGATAGTGGCGCAGCAAGTCGTCGACGGTCCGGATGTCGAATAACGCGTCGAGATCCTTGGCGGCCTTGCCGCCGATCACATAGTCCAGCCGGTCGGACAGAGACGCCACGGCTACTCGACCCCGATCAACAGCGCGTCACCGCGATGGCCGGTGTCGTAGATCAGCAGTTCGGTGCCCGGATGGTTGTCATGCACGTGTTCTTCGAGGATGTCACGGACCGCGGTGACATCGGCGTCGCCGTCGATGCCGGCACCGACCAGCACCGTCACCAGGTCACCACCCGAGGCCAGTAGCAAATCGAGCAGGCCGATCGCCGCCCCGGCCGCGTCGGCGGCCACGATCAGCACCTCGTCGCCCGAGATACCCAGACCGTCACCGGGGGAACAGCGACCGGCCCAGGTCAATGCGCTCTCGGTCGCGATGCGCACCGATCCGTGCCGGGCACCACCGGCGGCGCGGGCCATGGTGTAGCCGTCGTTGACCGCCTGCCCGCCCGGGTCGTGCACGGCCAAGGCGGCCAGCCCCTGCACCATCGACCCGGTCGGTATCGGCACCACGTCGATGCCCCAGCCGATGGCCGCGGTGCAGCCGGCGACGAGTTCCTCGGCGGCCACATAACCGTTGGGCAGAACCATCACCTGCGCGGCGCCGGTGTCCACCACGGCCCGTACCAGTTGGTGGGCACTGATATCGGTGCCGGGATCGCTCGCATCCGAACCCCGTTGCAGCACACAGGCGCCCTCGCCGGCGAATAACTCGGCGGCGGCGTCTCCGTCGACGACGGCCAACACCGCCCGTTCCCTTGTCCAGCCGCCCCCCGGCAGCCTGGCGGTTCCGGACGTCAGCACCGAGACCACGATCCGGCTCAGCCGCCCGGCCACCAGACCCGCCTCGACCGCGGCGCCCGCATCGTCGGTGTGCACGTGCACCGAGTAACCGCCTTGCGTCGTCGAGGGCGCAGCCGTGATTGCCACCGATTCGCCGAGGTCACCCAGCCGATCCCGCAGCGCGTCCGCCGCGGCGGCATCGCAACCGCCGAGCAGGTACATCACTTCGAATTGCGGTGCCGGGCGGTCGGTGGCGACCAGGCTCGTTGAGCCCGGCCCGTCGGGCAGGGCCGGCGGCGACAGCTCGTACACCGTGCGGGCGGGCACCTGCCCGGTGACGGTCGAACGCAGCGCGTCGAGCAGGACCAGCAAGCCGCGTCCACCGGCGTCCACCGCGCCGGCGTCAGCGAGCACGTCCAGCTGCTCGGGGGTCTTCTCCAGCGCGATCACGGCGGCGTCGCCGGCGGCGGCGATCGCCCGGGCCAGCCCCTGCCCGCCGCTGGCGGACTCGTTCGCCGCACCCGCGGCGGCCCGCAGCACCGAGACGATGGTCCCCGGCACCTCCTGGCCGCCCATCGAAGTGATGACCAGCTCGACGCCGCGCTGCAGCGCGGCGCAGAACACGGCGCCATCGATCTCCGGGAGTTCACCGCCGGCATCGGCGGCCGCGGTTGCGGTGACGTCGGCGATTCCGCGCAGGATCTGGGACAGGATCACGCCCGAGTTGCCGCGCGCCCCGTTCAGCGCACCCGTCGACATGGCGGCCGCGACCCGCGCGACACAGCCTGGGCCGGCCTCCGAGGCGGCCCCCGCGTTGGCTTCAGCCAGCGCGGAACGCATGGTGAACAGCATGTTGGCGCCGGTGTCGGAATCGGCGACCGGGAACACGTTGAGCCGGTTGATCTCGTCGCTGTGAGTGATCAGGTCGCTGACGGCGGTGTGCGCCCAGTCCCGCAAGGCGGACGCGTCGAGCAGACGATCCGAAGTGCCCAGTGTGACCCACCTCCTCCGCGCCAGCCCGCCGGTGGGCGCCAGCGTAGCTCGGCGCCGCGCATGCGATGGCCGCCCGGCCGATGGTTCGGAACCACACGTCTGCGGGTCGAACCGGCTCAATGAGCCTAGCCAGATCGGGCGACAACACCGACGCAGCCGCCCGGTTGTTATTCAACGTTTTGGTGGTTGCCCACGAGAGTCGGTATCCTTGACGGGCCCGGTATCAACCTGGGCTGTCCCGGCTCGCGATGCTCGCGTTGCCGGACCCCTAGCAGGAGATTTGAGGAGCTTCAACATGGCCGCTGTGTGCGATATCTGCGGGAAAGGCCCCGGCTTCGGCAAGTCGGTGTCGCACTCCCACCGCCGCACCAGCCGCCGGTGGGACCCCAATGTTCAGACCGTGCACGTCGTGGCCCGTCCCGGCGGCAACAAGAAGCGGCTCAACGCCTGCGTATCCTGCATCAAAGCCGGCAAGGTCACCCGCGGCTAACTGGCTACCTGGCCGCCACATAACCCCTACATGACTAGGTGGCCGGCGTCCACGGGTACGGTCACGCCGGTCACATACCGAGATCGCGGGCTGACCAGCCACAGCACCGCTTCCGTGACGTCCTGGGACTCGACCAAGGGCACATCGGGCAGCAGCATCTGCGAAACGGCGGCATTCGGATTCTGCAGCATCCGGTTCACCACGAAATCGTTGAGGATCATCGGGGTCGCTACGCCGCTCGGATGCACCGAGTTGACCCGGATCTTGTGTGGCCCGTACGCGTTGGCCGCCGACCGCATCAGCCCCACCACGCCGTGCTTTGAGGCCGCATAAGCAAACATGGCGGCGCTGCCGTCACCGCCCCGGCCGGTCAGGCCCTGCGACGAACTGACCAGGACGACCGACCCACCCCGTCCCTTGCGAATGATCGAGGGCACCGTGGCAACCAGCGTGTGCCACACCCCCTTCAGGTTGGTGTCGACGATCGCGGTGAACACCGGTTCGGTATGGGCGTCCGGGTCGCCGATCGCGACCACTCCAGCATTCGCGATGACGATATCGATGTCGCCCAAGTGCTCGATCCCGGCCTGCACCGCGGCTTCCAGCTGGGCCAGGTCTCGGACATCGGCGACAACAGCCAGTGCCTTGCGGCCGGCCGCCTCGACGAGTCTTGCGGTCTTGTCGAGATCGGATTTGGTGCCCAACGCGTAGGGAATCGCCTCGATGTCGGCGCAAATATCCACGGCGATGATGTCTGCGCCCTGTTCGGCCAGTGCGACGGCGTGGCTGCGGCCCTGGCCGCGCGCCGCGCCGGTGACGACGGCGACGGTGTTGTCGAGTTCACCCATGACACACCGTAAGGCTCGTGCCGGTCTCTTTTTCGGCGAAGGCCACCAGCCGCGCGGCGGCGGCGTAGTCGCAAGCGAGCACCGTACGGCCGATGAGCGCAGGCGCGCCACGCAGGCCCAGCCTGCCGCTGACGCCGACATAGCTGCCCGGCGGAATGGGTTCGCTGATGCAGTACAGCGTGGGCGCCGCGCCTTCGTCGACGTCGTTGGCCACCCGGTCGGCCACGCTCTTGATGGTCCGGTGCGCCAGCGACAATAACGGCGAATCCGAGACCTGCGACAGATTCGAGGCCACCCAGCCAGGGTGGGTGAGTTGGGCGACGACCGGCGATCCGGCGGCGCGCAGTCTGCGGTCCAACTCCAGCCCCCACAGCATCACTGCCAGCTTCGACAACCCATAGGCGCCAAGTCGCGTCCACCTGTTGTTCCGCAGGTGCATGTCGTCGAGCCGCAGTTTCGCCGTCCGGTGCGCGTCGGAGCCGACGGTGATGATCTGGGAACGCACCCGCGGCAGCAGCAGGTTGGTCAATGCGAATGGCCCGAGCAGGTTGGTGCCCAGCGTCATCTCAAACCCGTCGACCGTGTCGGTACGGCGGTCGGCGATAGTGCCCGCATTGTTGATCAGGATATCGATGTCACCGTCGACCAGGCCGGGGAAAGCACGCACCGAGGCCAGGTCGGCGAGGTCTAACTTGACGACGGACGTCGAGCCGCCCACCTCGGCCGCGCGTTGAGCGCCGAGTTCGGTGTTGCGGACAGCCAGGATCACGTGGGCACCCGCTTGGGCAAGAGCGCGCGTCGTGCCCAGGCCGACGCCGTTGGTCGCCCCAGTGACGACGATTCGCTTGCCGGTCAAGTCGCCGAGCCGGCTCGGCGACCAAGGTGAAGTCACGGCGATCAGAGTAGTGGCGATCGCGAGCGCGGCGCAGCCGGGTGAAGCGGGTCGCCACCATCGGGCGTAGTGGCGATCGCGAGCGCGGCGCAGCCGGGTGAAGCGGGTCGCCACCATCGGCCGTAGTGGCCTATCAGACCCCGAATGACCGCAAGTCCGGTCAGTTCTGCCACCATTATCTGCGGCGGTATGCGGCCGCCGTTAAAAACGATGGAAAAACCAAGAAAATCGGAGTCTGTTCAGGGTGATTCGACATGAGTGACAGTGCGCTGGAAATCACCAACCTGATCTACACCTACGCCGAACGCCTGGACGCCGGAGACTTGGACGCGGTGGCCGGGATCTTCGCGCACGGACGGATCTGCGGCGTCGAGAACGGTCCGCCCGAGACGGTGTTCGAGGGCAGCGCCGGGGTGCGGAAGTTATACGACATGGCGACGAAGATCTACGAGGACGGCACACCGAAGACCAAGCACAACACGAGCAATGTGCAGCTCTACATCAACGAGGCCGAAGGGACCGCACGCAGCACGTCTTACTACTGCGTCACCCAGGCCACGCCCGATTTGCCGCTGCAGGTGATCGTGACCGGGCATTACAAGGACACGTTTCACCGGTTGGACGGCGTGTGGTGGTTCGACAGCCGCGTCATGTTCGTCGACCAGGTCGGCGATGTCAGCCAGCATTTGAAGTTCTGACCGCGTGGGCAACCCGAGCGCTTTCCACAGCCCCTTTGAGTTAGCCACCGTGCTGGGCGATGCGCAGCGCAAGGAGGCGCTCACCGATTGGGGCCCGGGGGATTTCGAACGCCCGCTGAGCATGCTGCTCACCGACTACGACCGCGCCTGCCGCAATGCCGGTCTCAACAACGTCGGGGTGCATATCCTTCGATCAGGCATCGTGCACAGCCTGCGAATGCGGCTGCGCGCCCAGGAGTGGATCCGCCGCCACCCGGAGATCCTCGACGAGCAGATCATCACACCCGTCGTCGTCGTCGGGATGATGCGCAGCGGGACCACGCTGCTGCAACGACTCCTGGCCGCCGACCCACGTTTCAATTGCGCCTACGGCTGGGAGGTGGTCGAGGTCGCACCCCGGCTCGACCACCAGTTCACCGGTGTCGATCCGCGCATCGCTATCAGCCAAACGCGCGAAGCGAAATCCCGCGAACTGGCACCGGATCTGTTCGCCATCCACCCCATGTACGCACAAGAAGCCGAGGAAGAGATCGTCTTTCTGGCCGACGCCTTTTTGTCCCACGTCCCCGAATCCGGTGCACACCTTCCCATGTACCGATCATGGCTGGACGAACAGGATTTCACCCCCGCCTATGACTACCTGCACCGCATGCTGCAGTTCCTACAGTGGCAGAAGCGACAGAGCAATATGGCGGGGACCGGGTCGCGCCAGCGTTGGGTGCTCAAGTCTCCGGCACACCTGGGCTATCTGGACCTGCTGCGCGCGCGGTTCCCGGATCTACACATCGTGCACATGCACCGCGACCCGCGCACCACGATCGCTTCGGGAGCAAGCCTGAACGCGACCCTGCACGCGATGCACGCCGACGCCGTCGACCCGAACCGGGTCGGCGCGCAATGGTTGCAGCGAATGGGTTGGACCAATGACAGGGCGATGGCGATCCGTGACCGATGGAACGACCAATCGGGTCTGGTCACCGATATCGCGTTCGACGACGCGGTCGCGGATCCGATCGGACAGGCATCACGGGTCTATCGGGCTGTCGGCCTGCCGCTTACGGTCGAGGCCGAAGGCGCAATGCTGCGCTGGCTGGAAGAGCGCCCCCGCGAGGCGGCGCGGCCGGCCTATGAACTGGAGAACTACGGCCTGCGTCCCGAACAAGTCGACGAACGTTTTGCGTTGTACAACAGACGTTTTCGAAGCAACGCCCAAGAGGAAGGAGCAGTTCATGACTGAGGACCCCGTCGCGACGGCATCCCAGCACGAGCAGGAAGTGGCGGCGCTCGAACTGATCGAGCACCCCACTGTCAAGGCGGCCTATCGCAGCGTGGCGGACACCTGGCTGAGCCGGGCCAAGGCATCGGACGCGATGCGGGAGCGCTTCGACGCTTCGTTCGCCGAGGTGATGTTCTCGGCGGCGGTATGGTCGTCCAATCAGGACAAGCTGCGGCCCAAGGTCAGTTGCATCACCCGGCTCGCGCATCCGGTGGACGGCCGCAGTATCCCCGGATCGCGTTGGGGGATTGATAATCCCGACAGCGTCTATCGGGTGATTCCGATATCCGGCGCGGAACGCTATGAAATCCACGGCCGAGTCGGTAAGCACCGCATGACGGAGAACTACTTCACCCTGTGGGACGCCAACATGGGCACCGTGGATGTACTCAACGGTCGGACCATGGCCGTCGACTCCGACGGCACCTTCACCATCACCGTCGACTCCGAACCCGCCAACGGACGACCCAACCATGTGCGGACTTCCCCTGCAGCACACGAGTTCTACATCCGTGACGTGCTGCTGGACTGGGGCCGCGACGACCCCAACCATCTGGACGTGCAGCGTCTCGGCGGTCCAACGGTGGCGCCGGCGCGCACCCGCGACGAGCAAGCCGAGGCAACGGCGGCGATGATGGAGTATTTCGCGGACTTCACCGGCAAGCTCAGCCATGGTGTCTACAAGATGCCGGCCAACCATTTCAACCTGGCCTGGTCGGCCGATAAGGCCGGCGCGATGCGCAACCAGGTCTATGTCATGGGCCGCTTCGAGCTGGCACCCGACGAGGCGTTCGTGGTCGATGTCAGCGACGGTGGCGCCGAATACTTCACGGTGCCGCTGAGCAATATCTGGGGCACCACGCTGGACCTCGTCGACCGCACCGGCAGTCTCAACAAGGCGCAGTCGGTGGCCAACGAGGATGGCACCTACACCTACGTGATCTCGCCCGTCGATCCGGGCGTAGCGAACTGGATTGACTCCGACGGGCTGCGGGAGGCCATCTTGACACTGCGAATGGCCGAGTTCGGTGCCAACGGCCCTCGCGAGGACCTCGGCGCCCGCGGGCGGGTCGTCAAACTGGACCGACTTGACTCCGAGGTGCCGCACTTGCACCGGGTGAGCACCGCGGAGCGGGCGGCTCAACTCTCCCAGCGGCGGGAGGCGTACCTGCGACGCCTGCCGGAAGGGACGATCTGAGATGGCCCGCTGGTTGATCACCGGTTGCTCCACGGGCTTCGGCCGCGAGATCGCGCGCGCCGCCTTGGACGCCGGCCACAGCGTGGTGGTGACCGCGCGACAGGCTGGCGCGGTGCAGGAATTCGTCGACGAGTACGGCGATCGGGCCGTGGCCGTCCCACTCGACGTGACCGACACCGGCCAGATCGCGGCCGCGGTTGCGGCGGCCGACGACGCGTTCGGCGGCATCGACGTCCTGGTCAACAACGCCGGCCACGGCTACCTGTCGGCTGTGGAGGAGGGCGAAGACGCCGAGGTCCGAAAGCTGTTCGACGTCAACTTCTTCGGCGCTGTCGATATGATCAAGGCGGTGCTGCCGGCCATGCGTGCTCGCGGTTCGGGCCACATTATCAATATCTCGTCGATGACCGGCCTGGTGGCTAATCCGCCCAATGCCTACTATTCGTCGACCAAGTTCGCGCTGGAGGCGGTGACCGAAGCGCTGGCAACCGAGGTACGGCCACTGGGCATCAAGGTGACCGCCATCCAGCCGGGCGCGTTCCGCACCGACTGGGCGACGCGCTCGATGAAGGAGTCGAGCGCCCCGATCGCCGACTACGCCGACGTGGCGGCGCGCAAGGACCTGATCAAGCAGTTCGCCGATCATCTGCCCGGCGATCCGCGAAAGGTCGCCGAAGCGGTGCTGATGGTGACCAAGCTCGACGACCCGCCGCTGCGGCTGCTGCTCGGCCGCGACGTACTCAAAGCGATGCGTGACAAGATATCGGTGACCTCGTCGTCGATCGACGAGTGGGAATCCGTCACGCGGGATGTGAACTTCCCGGCTTCTTAGTCGGTTACCTCCCGGCCAGCCAGTCAGCGAAACGGATCCTGCCCCCGGCGACATCGGTGACCAAGGTGCGTTCCTGCAGCTCGGCACCGAAGTAGCGGGCGTTCGGATCGGTCAGCACTGTGCGGTTGTCCGCGTAGTGCGTGCACGAGGTTCGGATGAATTCCTCGAACCGAAGGTGTTCGGGCCCACCAAGTTCGACGACCGCATTGACCGCTGCTTGGGTCGCGAGGACCGCCAATTTCGCGGCCACCTCGGTTCCGGCGATCGGCTGTATCAGCGCTGGCGGCACCCGGATGGTGTCTCCGTCGGCGCAGGAATCGGCTATGCCACCAGCGAATTCGAAGAATTGCGTGGCCCGCAGAATCGTGTAGGCGACGCCGCAGGCCACAATCGCGCTCTCCTGAGCGACTTTGGCCCGCATGTATCCGCTGTCGGGCATCCGGTCGGCGCCGACCACGGACAGCGCGAGGTGGTGGTCCACCTCGGCGGCCTGCGCGGCGGCGAGCAGATTGGCGGTGGTTGTGCTGAAGAAGTTCATCAGCGCGGTGTCTTCGTAGGATGGCGAATCGGTGACGTCCACGACCACCCGAGCGCCTCGTAGGGCTTCGGTGAGGCCGTCGCCGGTCAGCAGATCAACGCCGGTGCTCCGCGAAGCCGGCAGCACCTGCTGACCATTGGCGGTCAGGATGTCGACCACCTTGGTGCCGATCAAGCCGGTGGCCCCGACCACGACGATCTTTCCGACAGCTTCCATAACAGACGATCCTGACACCCGGCAACGTTGTATTCTTCGCGGGCATGGCCTGCGCCGCGGGCCCGGACAAGGAGCACGACGATGGGTGAAGGCAAAGCCGTTGAGGTAGAAAACTTCTCACACGTCTGTGTCGGCGTGTCCGACATGGATGCCGCCCTCGCGTTCTACACCGGCGTGCTCGGGATGGATGTCGTCTTCGACGTCAACCTCGAAGGCGAGGGCCTCGAAAGCGTGACCGGAAGCAGCGGAGCGCACGGCCGGATGGTCGGCGGCCTCATCGGCGGCACCATGGTCGAACTCCTCGATCTCGGCAGCGTGCCGGCCAGCCCCGAAGGGCCGCACCTGGGATACACCAACATCTCCTTTCGGGTGCGCGACCTCGACGACACCTACGAACGACTGAGCGCACACGCCGAGTTGAACTACGGGCCGCCGACATCCATCGCGGGCGTACGCATGCTGTTTCTGTACGACCCGGACGGCACGCCCATCGAGTTCATCGAACTACCAGGCGGAGCCACCAGCACCGTTGAGATGTGGCGACCCGCAACCGCCTGATACGGCCGGTCAGCCCCGAACGACGATGACGGTCTTGCCCGCGCGCCGGTTGGGACGCCGACCGCTTTCGAAGGCCTCCCGGCCGTTCGCAAGCGGAAACGTCCCCGCGAGTTCCACACGCAGCCGGCCATCGTCGACTAACGCGGCGAGTTCGGCGAGCTGGTCCCGGTTGGGCGTGACGACGAAGAACGTCGCCATCACCCCGTATTCGTCGGCTCTGCCGGGTGGCGGAGGAGCCGACAGGGTGATCAGCCTCCCGCCCCGATGCAGTACCGCAAACGAGCGATCCAGCGTGGCGCCGCCGACGGTGTCGATCACGACGTCGTATCCGGGTTTGTAGGCGGAGTGGCCTTCGTCAAACGCTTCGGTTCGCACGTCGATGACCCGCGCAGCGCCCAAGCTCCGGACGAGCCCACTGTCACCGCTGCGAATGGTCGCGGTGACATGCGCGCCGAGGATGGCGGCCAGCTGGACAGCCAGGGCACCGACTCCCCCGGCCGCGCCGTGCACCAGCACCGCGTCGCCCTGTTGCACCGCGGCGTGGTCGACTAACGCTTGCAGCGCGGTCAACCCGGCTAACGGAAGCGCCGCCGCGCAGCTGTGCGACACCGTCGACGGCTTAGCGGACACGTCGACCGCCGGCACCGCAACGAATTCGGCCGCCGCACCGTCGCGGTCGAATCTGATCAGTCCGTACACCTCGTCGCCGGGCTTGAGAGCTGTTACGCCGGAGGTCACCTCCGAGACGACGCCGGACACTTCATGCGACGGGATGACCGGTGTCCGGCTGACGCCATCACGGGTCCAGGTCTCCTCCCACGTCAACTCGTCGAACGTGATGGCCGCGGCGTGTACGGCCACCAAGACTTCGCCGGGTGCGGGGATCGGCACCGGCGCGCGCTCGACGACCAGCACCTCCGGGCCACCCCGGCGGTGTGCGCGCAAGGCCGCCATCTCGGTCAGGGCAGCCGCCAGTCGATCGGGTCGGCTCCCGCGTGAGCGAGTAACTCGTTGGCCCGGCTGAACGGACGCGACCCGAAGAACCCGCGGGACGCCGACAGCGGCGAGGGGTGGGGCGACTCGATCGTCGCGCAGTTTCCGGCCGCCAGCATGGGCTTGAGCGTTGAAGCGTCCCTACCCCACAGGATCGCGACCATCGGCCGCGACCGCGCGACCAGCGCACGGATTGCGCACTCCGTGACCGCTTCCCAGCCCTTCCCCCGATGCGACGCCGGGTTGCTGGGGCGCACGGTGAGCACCCTGTTCAGCAGCAGCACGCCGCGCTGCGCCCAGGGTGTCAGATCGCCGCACGCGGGCTTCGGATTACCCAGGTCGGCGGAGTACTCGTCGAAGATGTTGGCCAGGCTGCGAGGAAGGGGGTGCACCTCGGGAGCCACCGAGAAGCTCAGTCCCACAGCGTGGCCCGGCGTCGGGTAGGGGTCCTGTCCGACGATCAGGACCCGCACTTCGTCGAACGGAAACGTGAAGGCGCGCAAAACGTTCGGCCCTGCGGGTAGGTAGGTGCGTCCGGCGGCGATCTCGGCGCGCAGGAACTGGCCCATTTGGCTGACCTGCTCGGCCACCGGCGCCAGCGCTCTCGCCCAGCCCGGCTCCACAAGTTCACTCAACGGGCGCGCGGTCACTGCGCCACCCTAACCTTCGAAGGACTGCCAGCCCGCGTATCCCCGCCACTCCTGACCATCGACCAGGACGCAGGGCGGCCCCTCGAGCACTCGACCGATGACGCGCCAGCCGGCCGGCGCCGCACCGGCGAAACAGGCGACCAGGGCGTGGTCTTCACCGCCGCCCAGTACCCATGACCACGGGTCAGCGCGCACCGCGAGGGCTGCCGCAGACAGCGCGTCCCGGTCTGCGGCCAGCGCCGCGGTGGACAGATCGATGGCTATCCCGGACGCCTCGGCGACGTGGCGCAGGTCGGCGACCAGCCCGTCGGAGACATCGATCATCGCCTGCGCGCCCGCGACCGAGGCCAACGCGCCCTGCCCGTAGGGCGGTTGCGGCACCAGATGACGGCGCCGTACCTCTTCGAACCCCTCAATTCCACTGAGCCATAGGGCATACCCTGCGGCCGAGCGACCCAACTCGCCGGCCACGGCGATCACTGAACCGGCTTTCGCTCCGGCCCGCAACACCGGCGCCCGGCCGTCCAGGTTGCCCAACGCGGTCACCGACACCACCCACAGCGGGCAACTGACCAGGTCACCACCGGCGATGCCGGCTCCGAGAAGGGCCGCCTCGTCCCACATTCCGTCGGCCAGCGCGCCCATCTGAGCCGCCTGCGCATCGGCAGGCGCCCCGAAGCCCACCACGAAGGCGGTGACCCGCCCGCCCATCGCCTCGATGTCTGCCGCGTTCTGGGCGATCGCCTTGCGCCCGATATCGTGGGGCGTCGACCAGTCCAGCCGGAAGTGCCGGTCCTGAACGAGCATGTCGGTGGAGACCACGACACGACCGTCGCCCGCGGACACCACGGCTCCGTCGTCGCCGGGTCCGAGCGTGACCGCGGCCGGCTGTCGGCGGCCCCGCACCAACCGGTCGATTATTGCGAATTCACCGAGCTGCCGCAGCGTCTCGGACTTTCCTGATGCCGGGTCGAATTCCCTGTCTCGCACGCCACCTCCTCGGCGCATCGCGGCCGCGCACGCGCCCCAATCGGTCGCCCGACCTGCGGTAAGTTGGGTCTGCCGCCAACGAGCGCCAGTCTAGGGCAGGACAGTTGAATCAAGTGGAGGTGCACGGCCAGGTGACAGGCGACTCCGACGGGCCGCCGCGTGCCGTGCTGATTGCCGCGATTGCGCTCGCTGTTGCGGTCGTGGGCATCATCCTGGTCATTGCGGCGACCCGCAACGCGCCACCACAAGCCGTCGTTGTTCCCGCCGTGAGTGCCCCGCAAGCAGGCGGTGCCCCCTGCCGAGCGCTGGCGGAGGCACTTCCACAGCAACTGGGCGACTACCAGCGGGCACCGATCGCGGCACCTGCGCCCGAGGGCGCGACCGCCTGGCGCGCCGCGCCGGGCAGCGAGCCGGTCCTGTTGCGCTGCGGACTCGACCGGCCCGCCGACTTTGTGGTGGGATCCCCGATCCAGGTCGTCGACCGGGTGCAGTGGTTCGAGGTGGCAGACCAACAGCAATCCGCCAATGCTGCGGGCCGATCGACTTGGTACACCGTCGACCGCCCGGTATATCTGGCGCTAACACTGCCGTCGGGCTCCGGGCCGACACCAATTCAGCAGCTCTCAGAGGTGATCGACCACACCATCGCGGCGGTCGCAATCGACCCGGTCCACCCCGGTTAGCGCAGACCCACGCCCCGCGCCAGCGCGGTGTCCACCATGGTCGCAAGCAGAGTGGGATATTCGACGCCGCTGGCGGCCCACATCCGCGGGTACATCGAGATCGTGGTGAACCCCGGCATCGTGTTGATCTCGTTGATCACCGGACCGTCATCGGTGAGGAAGAAATCGACCCGAGCCAGGCCTTGGCAGTCAATGGCTCTGAACGCGCGGATCGCCAACTGGCGCACAGCGTCCGCGACGTCGTCGTCGACCTTGGCCGGCACATCCAATTCGGCTGCGTCATCGAGATATTTGGTCGCGAAGTCGTAGAACGAGTCCTCGCGCCCCCGCACCCCGGCTACCCGAATCTCCCCCAACGTGCTGGCTTCCACTGTGCCGTCCGGCATTTCGAGCACGCCGCACTCCAGTTCGCGCCCGTGGATGGCGGCTTCGACGATCACCTTGGGATCATGCTGGCGAGCGTGGGCGACCGCGGCCGGCAGCTGGTCCCAACTCGACACCCGACTAACACCGATCGACGAGCCGCCCCGCGCGGGTTTGACGAACACCGGGACACCCAGTAATTCGCGCTCTTCGGGATGCAATGCCGGCTGCGATGGGCGCAGCACTACGTGCGGGCCGACCGGAAGTCCGTCGGCGGCGAGCAGTTTCTTGGTGAATTCTTTGTCCATGCCCGCGGCACTGGCCAGGACACCTGCGCCGACGTATGGCACGCCTGCGAGTTCGAGGAGCCCCTGGATCGTGCCATCCTCGCCGTATGGGCCGTGCAGCACCGGAAACACCACATCGACGGACGCCAATACCTCACCGGCACCGGGAGGCAGTGATACCAACTGGCCGCGTCGCTGCGGATCGGCCGGCAGGGCAAGCTCAGTGCCCGATTCGGAGCTCACCCCCGGCAGCTGCCGATTGGTGATGGCCAGCGCGTCCGGGTTGCCGTCGGTGAGCACCCACGAGCCTTCCGGGGTGATGCCCACCGCGACCACTTCAAAGCGCCGCGGGTCGAGGTTGCGCAAGATGCTCCCGGCGGACACACACGAGATGGCGTGCTCGTTGCTGCGCCCGCCGAACACGACGGCGACGCGCACGCGCTCGGAGGCAGTCACAACCTGGAGAGGCTACCGGGTGAAGCCTCCCGGAGTCGGGTCGGAGGCTCCGACCTGGCGTTTCATTCGGGCTTGGTGCTTCGGCCCAGTAGTAACGCCATCGCCTCGTCCACCGAAAGCCCCTTATGACAGACCCGGTGTACGGCATCGGTGAGCGGCATCTCTACGTCGTAGCTGGACGCCAGCGCGAGCACCGACTCACAAGACGTCACGCCCTCGACGACGTGGCCATCACGGCCGTCAGCAGATCCCCCCAACGCCGCCTGGATGGACTCGCCTCGGCCCAGGCGTTCACCCAACGAACGATTACGCGAACGCGGCGACGTGCAGGTGGCCACCAGGTCACCCACCCCAGCCAGACCAGCCAGAGTGGTGCCCTTGGCGCCCAACGCAATCCCCAGCCGCATGATCTCCGCCAGACCCCGGGTGATGATCGCCGCTGCGGTGTTTTCGCCTAGACCGACACCGGCCGCCATCCCGCACGCCAGCGCGATGACGTTCTTGCAAGCGCCGCCGACCTCGGTGCCCACCACGTCGGAGTTGGTGTACGGGCGGAGATACCCGCTGTTCAACATGCGCTGCAACGCCACTGCGCGGCCGGAATCGCTGCAGGCGACGACGGTGGCCGCAGGCTGGCATTCGGCGATCTCACTGGCCAGGTTCGGTCCCGAGATCACGCCGACCTGCGCCGGGTCCACGCCTGTCACGGACACGATTACCTGGCTCATCCGCATCAGGGTTCCCAACTCGATGCCTTTGGCCAGACTGACCAGGGTCGCTCCATCGGTCAAAGAATCTGTCCACTGCTCGAGGTTGGCCCGCATCGTCTGGGCCGGCACGCCGAGGAGCACTGTCGTCGCGCCGTTGAGCGCCTCATCTGGATCGGCGGTGGCGCGGATGCCCGGTGGCAGCGGTGTGCCGGGCAGGTAGGCGGGGTTGTATCGAGTGGCGTTGATCTGCGCGGCGACTTCCGTTCGCCGCGCCCACAGGATGACTTCTGCTCCCGGCCCCCCGGCCTCAGCGAGCACCTTGGCCAGCGCCGTGCCCCATGCACCGGCGCCCATCACCGCAATGGCACCTAACGTGCCGACCATCCGCCAACCCCGTTCGTACTAGCCCATCTAGACGCGGCATCCGCTGCCGTCACACTAGCGCGAGGCTCCGCCGTCACGATCGCGCCGGCGGGTCCCCGGGAGCGGGTGTGCCCCCAGCTCACACGGGTGCACGTGGGTCGCTGGCAGGATGCTCTTATGAGCGGCAGACGGGCCGACGGCGCGGGTGACAAGGCGGCTGATGTCGCCCTGATCGTTGCCGTCAAGCGGTTGACCGCCGCTAAGACCAGACTGGCACCGGTCTTCTCGGCTGCCACCCGGGAAACCGTGGTGCTGGCGATGTTGGTGGACACACTGAGCGCGGCCGCAGCCGTCGCGTCAGTCGGCTCGATCACCGTCATCACGCCCGACCAAGCCGCGGGCGCCGCCGCAGCGGCGCTGGGCGCTACTGTGCTGGCCGACCCGACGCCGGAGGGGCACAGTGACCCATTGAACAACGCGATCGCGGTGGCCGAGCAGGAAGCGGCCAGTTCATTCTCCAATATCGTTGTGCTGCAAGGTGATCTGCCAGCGCTGCAGACGCAGGAGCTGTCCGAGGCGGTTGCCGCGGCGCGCCACCACCGGCGCAGTTTCGTCGCTGACAGGTTGGCGACCGGAACCGCCGCACTCTTCGCGTTCGGATCCGCGCTCGGCCCGAAGTTCGGATTGGATTCGTCGGCGCGACATCGCCGTTCGGGGGCCATCGAGCTCACGGGTGCGTGGCCGGGCCTGCGATGCGACGTCGACACACCCGCGGATCTGGCGGCTGCCCGACGCCTCGGTGTCGGCCCAGCGACCGCGCGAGCACTCATTCAGCGCTAGCGGCACAGAAGAAATCGGTTCAAAGCGGCGTCAACAAACCTGTCGAAAGGGTGAACGGCGCGCCAACGGCGGATTGACGCCCGTCATGCGCTAGCACCACCACACGGTAATGCGCAATGATTCCATGGTGACCGAAATCGAAGCTGAGGCGCGCCCCGAAGAAACTGTATGGCAATCAGGCGACTCCGATGTGGCGGCGCCCCCCGCTGCGACTGCGGCCGCGATCGATGACCCGCTGCCAGAAGACCGTTACCTTAACCGGGAACTGAGCTGGCTGGACTTCAACGCGCGTGTCCTGGCGCTTGCCGACGACAAATCGTTGCCGCTGCTGGAGCGCGCCAAGTTCCTTGCCATATTCGCGTCCAACCTCGACGAGTTCTACATGGTTCGGGTGGCCGGCCTCAAGCGCCGCGACGAGATGGGATTGTCGGTCCGCTCGGCCGACGGCCTGACGCCGCGCGAGCAACTGGCCCGTATTGGCGAGCAGACGCAGCGGATCGCGACCCGGCACGCCCGGGTGTTCCTCGACTCGGTGCGCCCGGCGCTGGCCGAGCAGGGCATCTACATCGTTACCTGGGGCGATCTGGATCAGGATGAGCGCGACGTGCTATCGACGTATTTCACCGAGCAGGTCTTCCCGGTCTTGACTCCGCTCGCCGTCGACCCGGCGCACCCGTTCCCGTTCGTCAGCGGGTTGAGTCTGAACCTGGCGGTGACGGTCAGGCAGCCCGACGACGGCGCCAAGCAGTTCGCCCGAGTCAAGGTGCCCGACAACGTCAATCGCTTCGTCGAGCTCGAGAAACGCGACGGCGCAAACGGGCCCGACGGACAGGGCGAAGTCCGGTACCTGCCACTGGAAGAACTGATCGCCGCCTTCCTGCCGGTGCTTTTCCCCGGCATGGAAATCGTCGAGCACCACACCTTCCGCATCACCCGCAACGCGGACTACGAGGTTGACGAGGACCGCGACGAAGACCTGTTGCAAGCGATGGAACGGGAGTTGGCACGCAGGAGGTTCGGTTCGCCAGTGCGGATCGAGATCGCCGACGACATGACCGAGAGCATGCTGGAACTGCTGCTGCGCGAGCTCGACGTGCACCCCGGTGACGTCGTCGAAGTCCCGGGGCTTCTCGATCTGTCGTCGTTGTGGCAGATCTACGGCGTCGACCGGCCGAGCCTCAAAGACCCGGCATTCGTTCCCGCCACCAGTCCCGCATTCGTCGATCGCGAGTCGCCCAGGAGCATTTTCGCGACGCTTCGCGAAGGCGATGTGTTGCTACATCATCCGTATGAATCATTCTCGACCAGCGTGCAGCGATTCATCGAACTCGCCGCCGCCGACCCCAACGTCCTGGCGATCAAACAGACGCTATACCGCACGTCCGGTGACTCGCCGATCGTCCGGGCTCTGATCGCCGCCGCCGAGGCCGGCAAGCAAGTGGTGGCGATGGTCGAGATCAAAGCACGCTTCGATGAGCAAGCCAACATCCGGTGGGCGCGCGAGCTCGAGCAAGCGGGCGTGCACGTGGTCTACGGGTACGTCGGACTCAAGACGCACTGCAAGACCTGCCTGGTGGTGCGCCGCGAAGGTCCGGCGATCCGGCGCTACTGTCACATCGGGACCGGCAACTACAACGGCAAGACGGCGCGGCTCTACGAAGACGTCGGTCTGCTGACGGCATCCCCCGAAATCGGCGCCGATCTAACGGACCTGTTCAATTCGCTCACCGGCTACTCGCGCAAGGTGTCCTACCGCAATCTCTTGGTGGCCCCGCACAGCATTCGCACGGGCATCATCGAACGCGTCGATCGCGAGATTGCCGCCCACCGCGACCACGGGGGCGGCCGGATCCGGCTGAAGATGAACGCGCTCGTCGACGAGCAGGTCATCGATTCGGTGTACCGCGCGTCGCGGGCGGGCGTGCAGGTCGAGGTGGTGGTGCGCGGTATCTGCGCGCTGCGCCCGGGCGTCGATGGCTTCTCGGAAAACATCACGGTCCGGTCGATCCTCGGCCAATACCTGGAGCACTCGCGGATCATGCACTTCCGCAATATCAACGAGTTCTGGATCGGCAGCGCGGACATGATGCATCGCAACCTCGACCGGCGGGTCGAGGCGCTGGTGCAGGTGAAGGACCCGAAGCTGACGGCATATCTCGACGACTTGTTCGAGTCCGCGCTCGACCCGTCCACCAGGTGCTGGGAACTCGGGCCCGACGGGCAGTGGACCGCTTCGCCACGGGAGGGTCACACCGTGCGCGACCACCAAGTATCGTTTATGAAGCGGCACACCAGCCCCTGAGGATAGGTTTTCTGGGCACCCCCACGACCGCGAGCGGCAATAGCCGAATTAACCTGCAGGAGTGAAGGTGCCGAACCAGAGCCGGCGCGCGGGTAGCCGAATCGTTTACGCCGCCGGCGCCGTGTTGTGGCGGCCAGCTGTTGACCCGGCCAACAAGAACACGGCGCTCGAGATCGCCGTAATACATCGGCCGCGCTACGACGACTGGTCATTACCCAAGGGCAAAGTGGACCCCGGGGAAACGGCCCCCGTGGCCGCCGTCCGGGAAGTATTCGAAGAGACAGGTAGCCGTTCAATCCTTGGCAGGCGCCTAGCCGCGGTGAGTTATCCGATAGACCTGGGCGTCAAGAAGGTGTACTACTGGGCCGCGCGCAGCACCGGCGGGGAATTCGCCCCGGGAAACGAGGTCGACGAGCTGATCTGGCTGCCCGTCGCCGACGCGACGAAGAAGCTCAACTATGCACAAGACCGAAAGGTCTTGCGCCAGTTCAAAAAGCAATCAGCGGACACCCGCACAGTGTTGATCGTCCGGCATGGCACCGCCGGTAGAAAATCGCGTTTCTCCGGCGACGACACCAAGCGTCCCTTGGACAAACGAGGGCGCGCGCAAGCCGAGGCATTGGTCAGTCAACTGCTGGCCTTTGGCGCCACCAATGTGCACGCGGCCGACCGGGTGCGCTGTCACCAGACGGTGGAACCACTCGCCGAAGAGCTGGGCGTGCCGATCCAGGACGAGCCCACCCTGACCGAAGAGGCGTATGCCAAGAGCCCCAAACGCAGCCGGCACCGGATGCTGGAGATTGCCACACAGGATGGCACACGGGTGATCTGCTCTCAGGGCAAGGTAATTCCGGACCTGATCGCTTGGTGGTGCGAACGCGACGGAGTACGCCCCGACAAATCCCGTAACCACAAAGGCAGCACGTGGGTGCTGTCGCTATCGGACGGTCGGCTGACAGCGGCGGACCACATCGGCGGCGCGTTGGCCGCGAACGTGCGGTCCTAAACACGAATACCCTTCGGTGGCCACACTGCCACCGAAGGGTATTGCGTGTTTATTGCTTACCGCCTACTTGCGGCCACGCTTGGCGGCGGCCTTCTTGGCCGGAGCCTTCTTAGCCGGAGCCTTCTTAGCCGGAGCCTTGGTTGCCGCCTTGCGCACTGGCGCCTTGGCGACGACCTTCTTCACCGCCTTGACGGCCTTCTTGACGGGCGCTTTGGCGGTTACCTTTTTGACGGGCGCCTTCACTGCCTTGACGACCTTTTTGGCCGGAGCCTTTTTCACAGGAGCCTTCTTGGCCACGACCTTCTTGGCCGGAGCCTTCTTGGCCACAACCTTCTTGGCCGGAGCCTTCTTGGCTGGAGCCTTCTTGGCCGGAGCCTTCTTGGCTCCACTCGCCACGACACCACGCTTCACGGCGGGTCCTTCCGACGGGAGGCGCTGCGCGCCAGACACAACCGCTTTGAATTGGGCACCCGGGCGGAACGCCGGGACGGACGTCGGCTTCACCTTCACGGTTTCACCGGTACGCGGGTTGCGAGCCACGCGCGCTGCGCGGCGACGCTGTTCGAATACACCGAACCCGGTAATGGTGACGCTGTCGCCCTTGTGCACCGCACGCACAATGGTGTCGACGACATTCTCGACTGCGGCAGTTGCGTGGCGACGGTCCGAGCCCAATTTCTGCGTGAGCACGTCAATGAGCTCTGCTTTATTCATCCAATCCCTCCGAAGCTAGTGGTCCCATTTTTGAACCGACTAGTGGACACGGTAAACCCTTACCTGGCAAATTGCCAAGAGCCACGCGCAATTTCAGGACGCAATGATCGGAATTTAAGCAATCCGGTTGCCGCCCTTGACCGGTGGCATGGGCCCAAAATGGGCCCGGCTTAGATAGGTGGCCGAGAGGAAATTTCGCTCCCGACGACCCCTTCAGGAGGTCGACAGAGTGCGCGGTTTCCAGTCCGGATAAGCGGCTTCAAAAGCCTCGATCTTGTCGAGTTTCCGCAGCGTAAGGGCTATATCGTCGAGTCCTTCGATTAGCCGCCAGGCGGTGTAGTCGTCAATCTTGAACGGCAGCACCGCCGTTCCCGCGGTGACATTTCGATCCTCAAGATTGACAGTGATTTCCAACCCCGGACTCTGCTCGATGAGCTTCCAAAGAAGTTCAACATCGTCTTGGGCGAGTTCGGCCGCCAGCAACCCCGCCTTGCCCGCGTTCCCACGGAAGATGTCACCGAATCGCGACGAGATGACCACTCGGAATCCGTAGTCCATCAGCGCCCACACCGCGTGCTCGCGTGACGACCCGGTCCCGAAATCGGGCCCGGCGACCAGGACCGAGCCTCGGTCAAAGGGGCTGAGGTTGAGCACGAATGCCGGATCCGACCGCCAGGTCGCGAACAAACCGTCCTCGAAACCGGTCCGGGCGACGCGCTTCAAAAACACCGCGGGAATGATCTGATCGGTATCGACATTCGACCGCCGCAGCGGCACGCCGATACCGGTGTGGGTGACAAAGGCTTCCATCGTCGTCCTTTTCTTAAGAATCTCAGTGGGTTAGTTCAAGTCGGCCGGAGCAGACAGGGTGCCGCGAACCGCAGTCGCAGCCGCGACGGCCGGAGACACCAGATGGGTCCGGCCGCCTTTGCCCTGCCGCCCTTCGAAGTTGCGATTGGACGTCGCGGCGCACCGCTCCCCCGGCGCGAGCTGATCGGGATTCATACCCAGGCACATCGAGCAGCCCGCCTGCCGCCATTCGGCGCCGGCAGTGGTGAATATCTCACCGAGCCCCTCGGCTTCGGCCTGGGCCCGTACCCGCATGGAACCAGGCACGACCAGCATCCGCACTCCCCGAGCCACCTTGCGGCCACGCAAGATATCGGCCACCACCCGCAGATCTTCGATGCGACCGTTGGTACAAGACCCGACGAATACCGTGTCGACGGCGATATCACGCATCGGCATCCCGGGCCGAAGGTCCATGTACGCCAGCGCTTTCTCGGCGGCCTGCCGTTCGTCGTCGGCCGTCATCAATTCCGGATCCGGCACGGCGGCGGCCAATGGCACCCCCTGGCCGGGGTTGGTTCCCCAGGTGACGAACGGGCTCAAGGCGGTCGCATCCAGGAAGACCTCAGTGTCGAACACTGCCCCGTCGTCGGTTCGCAGTTGCTCCCAGTACGCGACAGCCAAGTCCCACAACACTCCCGTCGGCGCATGCGGGCGGTCGCGCAGAAACTCGTAAGTCGTCTGGTCGGGTGCCACCATGCCCGCCCGGGCGCCGGCTTCGATGCTCATGTTGCAGACGGTCATCCGGCCCTCCATGGACAGCGCTTCGATGGCGCTGCCGCGGTATTCGATGACGTACCCCTGCCCGCCACCGGTGCCGATCTTGGCGATCAAAGCCAGAATGATGTCCTTGGCCGTCACGCCGTCAGGCAACTGTCCATTGACATTGACGGCCATTGTCTTGAATGGCCGCAACGGCAATGTCTGGGTGGCGAGCACATGCTCGACCTCTGAGGTGCCGATGCCCATCGCCAATGCGCCGAATGCGCCGTGGGTAGAGGTGTGGCTGTCACCACAGACGATCGTCATTCCCGGCTGGGTCAGACCCAACTGAGGGCCGACGACATGCACGATGCCTTGGTCGATATCGCCCATCGGATAAAGCCGGATGCCGAACTCCGCGCAGTTTCGCCGCAAGGTTTCGACCTGGATGCGCGACACCGGGTCTGCTATCGGCTTGTCGATGTCAATTGTGGGCACGTTGTGATCCTCGGTGGCCAGCGTCAAGTCCGGCCGGCGAACCGGGCGACCGGCCAGGCGCAGGCCATCGAAAGCCTGTGGACTGGTGACCTCGTGCACGAGATGCAGGTCGATATAGATCAAATCGGGGCCTTTGCTTTGACCAGAGCCCTCTCCGGCGGCCACAACGTGGTCTGCCCAGACCTTTTCGGCCATTGTGCGCGGCTTCTTGGCGCCCGCTGTCTTTTCCATCTCGAATCCCATCTGCGCGAATCTCGATTCGGTCTTGCGGCTCGCCGATCGATCCAGGCTGTGATCTCAGTATGCGAGACGCTAATATCTCTTTGTGAGACAGCATAGCGGTATCGGCGTACTCGACAAAGCGATGGCTGTGCTGCATACGATCGCGGAATCTCCCTGTGCGTTAGCCGAACTGTGTGACCGAACCGGCCTGCCCAGGGCCACCGCATACCGGCTGGCAGCCGCGCTCGAAGTGCATCGCCTGCTGGCACGCGACGACGAAGGCCGCTGGTGTCTAGGTCCCGGGGTCTCCGAACTCGCTTCCCGCGTCAACGATCCACTGCTGGCCGCGAGCGCAGCAGTACTCCCGGCGTTGCGCGAGACCACCGACGAAAGCGTGCAGCTCTACCGGCGCGAGGGCACTTCGCGGGTCTGTCTGGCTGCCCTGGAACCGACTTCAGGTCTTCGCGATACCGTGCCGGTCGGGGCGCGGTTGCCGATGACGGCCGGTTCAGGAGCCAAAGTGCTACTGGCTCACAGCGACTCGGCCACCCAGAAGGCGGTGCTGCCCGGAGCTAAATTCACCGACCGGACGCTGGCCGAAGTGCGGCGGCGCGGCTGGGCACAAAGTGTGGCCGAGCGCGAACCGGGGGTAGCGAGCGTGTCGGCGCCGGTGCGCGACAGCCGCGGTGTCGTCATCGCCGCCATCTCGGTATCCGGACCCATCGACCGGATGGGCCGACGTCCCGGAGCGCGCTGGGCCGCCGATCTGGTCGCCGCGGCCGAAGCGATCACCCGGCGCCTCTAAAACCCCGCGCTGGGCGTTCGAGCGTGCGCTGAATCTGCCACTGCACACTCGCGCGCAGAAGCTCAAGACCGCCTGAGAGACTGATTCCATGGGAACGAATCAACGCGCGAGCATCGTGATGACCGAGGATGAGATCGGCGATTTCGTCGTCAAGAGCCGCACCGGCACCTTGGCGACCATCGCCGCCGACGGCCAGCCGCACTTGACCGCCATGTGGTACGCGGTAGTCGACGGAGAAATCTGGCTAGAGACCAAGGCAAAGTCGCAGAAGGCCGTCAACCTCCTACGGGACCCGCGGGTGACCTTCCTGATCGAGGACGGCCAGACCTACGACACGCTGCGCGGAGTGTCCTTTGAAGGCGTCGCGGAAATCGTGGATGATCCCGACGTTTCGCATCGGGTCGGGGTCAGCGTGTGGGAGCGCTACACCGGCCCCTACAGCGACGACATGAAGCCCTTCGTCGAGCAGATGATGAACAAGCGGGTCTGCGTGCGTATCGTGGCGCGCCGCGCGCGTTCGTGGGATCACCGCAAGCTCGGAATGCCGGCGATGCCGGTAGGTGGGTCAACCGCACCCGCCGCGCCGGGGACCGCCTAAGAATAGTTGTAGGCCCAACGACGGGCATCAGGCGAGCCGAAATTCCGGAAGACGCGTTTGCATAGAGTTGCCGAGCACATCCAAGGCGACGCGCTGACGGAGTCACGTCCCGCGGGCGCTCTAAACCGGCGTGAAAACAGGCCCCCGGATGCGTCTCCGGGGGCCATTTCCGCTTGTAGCCCCGATGGGATTCGAACCCACGCTACCGCCGTGAGAGGGCGGCGTCCTAGGCCGCTAGACGACGGGGCCAGAACCGATCCGAGCAGCCAGCATAGCTCACCCCGGTGGGCCCACCTAATCGCTTGCGATGGCGCGTTTTTGCTGGGGTACCAGGACTCGAACCTAGAATGGCTGAACCAGAATCAGCTGTGTTGCCAATTACACCATACCCCATCGGCTGCCTAAAACCGCTGGTCAGAGCGGATTCCACAAAGAAGAACACGATCTGCCCGTGTTGTGGAACCGCCGCCGCCAGCCATTATCGGCCGACGTGCAGACTACCAAAGACTGCCCGCACGATCCGCAGGCCGGTCTTCCCGTCGCCCTTGGAGTCTGTTGAGGTCACTATTTGTCTCTACGTACGACGGGATTGGTAAGGCTGCCGATGCCCTCGATGCTGATGGAGACCGTGTCACCATCCTCGATCGGCCCCACGCCGGCAGGCGTTCCGGTGAGGATGAGGTCGCCGGGCAGCAAGGTCATTACGGCAGAGATCCATTCCACGATGGCACCGACGTCGTGGATCATCAACGAAGTGCGGCTGTCCTGCTTGACTTGGCCGTTGACTTCGGTCCGCAGTTGGAGATCCGCCGGGTCTAGAGGACTCAAGTCGGTGACGATCCACGGCCCAACCGGGCAGAAGGTGTCGTGCCCTTTTGCTCTTGTCCATTGACCGTCGGCCTTCTGTTGATCGCGTGCCGAAACGTCGTTGGCGATGGTGTAGCCCAGGATGTTTTCAGCGGCGTTGGCGGCCAGAACGTCCTTGCACGGCCGGCCGATCACAACCGCAAGCTCGCCCTCGAAGTGCACCGGTGATGCATTGACGGGCAGTCGAATCGGCACGTTCGGCCCGATGATTGCGGTATTGGGTTTCATGAATATCACCGGGTCAGCCGGCGCCGGGCCGGTCAGGCCGCCCATTTCTGCGATGTGGTCGGCGTAGTTCTTGCCCACGCAGACCACCTTGCCGGCCAGCATCGGGGCCAGCAGCCGAACATCGGCTACGGGCCAGGAGCGGCCGGTGAAGGTCGGTGTGCCGAAAGGATGCTCGGCGATCTCACGGGCGACCATCCCGCTGCGATCTTCCAGCGCGCCATCGATGCTGACGAAGGCGACACCGTCTGGGCTGGCGATTCGACCAAGGCGCATTCCGTTGAGCCTACCGGCCCGTCTGATCCCATCAGGCACCGAAGCTACAGCGCGGCGACGATCCGTTGGCCGACTTCGCTGGTCGAGGGTCGCTCGTTCCCACGTGTAGCCAGATAACCCGCGACCGCCCGGTCCACCCGGGCCGCAGCATCATCCTCACCAAGGTGAGAAAGCAGCAGAGCGACCGACATGATCGCCGCGGTCGGGTCGGCGATGCCCTGCCCCGCTATATCGGGTGCGCTGCCGTGGACTGGCTCGAACATCGACGGATTGGTCCGGGTGGCATCGATATTTCCGCTGGCGGCCAAGCCAATTCCACCGCACACAGCCGCGGCCAAGTCAGTGATGATGTCGCCGAACAGGTTGTCGGTGACAATCACGTCGAAGCGACCAGGGTCGGTCACCAGAAAGATGGTGGCCGCGTCGACGTGTTGATAAGCCACCTCAACGTCGGGATATTCCGCGCCGACCTCCGCCACGATCCGCGACCACAGCTTCCCGGCAAACACCAGCACGTTGTTCTTGTGCACCAGCGTCAGGTGTTTGCGACGCCGGCGCGCCCGCTCGAACGCGTCCTGCACCACTCGCCGCACACCGAACGCGGTGTTGAGGCTGACCTCGGTGGCGACCTCGTTGGGCGTGCCGACGCGGATCGCGCCGCCGTTACCGGTGTAAGGGCCCTCGGTTCCCTCGCGAACCACCACAAAGTCGATGTCAGGGTTTCCCGCGAGCGGACTGCTGACGCCGGGGTACAGCCGGCCCGGTCGGAGGTTGACGTGATGATCCAGCTCAAAGCGCAGCCGCAGCAGCAGGCCTCGCTCCAACACACCACTGGGAACCGACGGGTCACCGATCGCCCCCAGCAGGATGGCATCGTGCTCACGCAGTTCGCCAAGTACCGACTCCGGCAGTATTTCGCCGGTAGCGTGGTAACGCCGAGCGCCCAGATCGTAACTGGTCTTCTGCACGCCCGGCAGAACCGTGTCAAGGACTTTGAGCGCCTCGGCCACGACTTCCGGGCCGATCCCGTCGCCGCCGACAACAGCCAGCTTCACGAAAGATCAACCACCTCAAGCTTGTTGGCGCCCACCGCATCCGCGATCGCCGACCGCACATCAGCTGCCACGTCCTGGTCGAGGCGCAACAGAATGGTCGCGCTCGGGCCCTCGGCGTCCTCGGACAGTTGCGCGGCTTGGATATTCACCCCTGCGGCGCCCAGCAGGGTGCCGATCTTGCCCAGCGCTCCGGGCTGATCTGCGTAGTTGATCACGAGGTTCGTCCCGCGGGCGCGCAGGTCGAAGTTGCGGCCGTTGATCTGGACGATCTTCTCCACCAACTGCGGACCAGACAGTGTGCCGGCAACGTTGACGGTGGAGCCATCGTGAGCGACCGCACGCACGTCAACGACGCTGCGGTGGTTGGGGCTCTCCGAAGCCTTGCTGATGTCGGCGGTAACGCCGCGTTCGGCGGCCAACGCCGGCGCGTTGACGAAGGTCACCGGATCCTCGATCACCGCTGAGAACAGGCCACGTAAAGCCGAAAGCTTCAGCACCTCAACGTCTTCGGCGGCCAGCTCGCCGCGCACCTGCACCGACAACGATGCCGGCAGCCCGTCGGACAGCGCGGCGGCCAGCACCCCGAGCTTGCGCGCCAGGTCCAGCCAGGGCGCCACCTCTTCGCTGACCGATCCGCCGCCGACGTTGACCGCGTCGGGAACGAACTCCCCCGCCAGCGCCAGCCGTACGCTCTCGGCGACATCGGTCCCGGCCCGGTCCTGCGCCTCTTCGGTGGATGCCCCCAGATGCGGCGTGACCACCGCCTGGGGCAGATCGAAAAGCGGGCTGTCGGTGCACGGTTCCTTGGAGTAGACGTCCAGGCCCGCGGCCCGCACATGCCCGCTCGTGATCGCCTCGGCCAGCGCCGCCTCGTCCACCAGGCCGCCGCGCGCGGCGTTGACGATGATGACGCCCGGCTTGGTTTTCGCCAGCGCTTGCTTGTCGATCAGGCCCGCCGTCTCCTTGGTCTTGGGCAGGTGCACCGAGATGAAATCGGCGCGGACCAACAGGTCATCGAGAGAAAGCAATTCGATACCGAGCTGGGCGGCGCGCGCCGCCGACACGTAGGGGTCGTAGGCGACCACGTGTGTTTCGAACGCCGCGATCCGCTGGGCGACCAGCTGCCCGATCCTGCCCAGCCCGACCACACCGACGGTCTTGCCGAAGATCTCGGTGCCCGAGAACGACGACCGCTTCCACGCGTGCTCTCGCAAAGAGGCGTCGGCCGCGGGAATCTGGCGCGCCGCCGACAACAGCAGCGCCAGAGCGTGCTCGGCGGCGCTGTGGATGTTCGACGTCGGCGCGTTGACCACCAGCACACCGCGCGCGGTGGCGGCGTCCACGTCGACGTTGTCCAGGCCGACCCCGGCCCGGGCGACGATCTTCAGCTTGGGGGCCGCCGCCAGCACCTCGGCGTCCACGGTGGTGGCCGAACGCACCAGCAGCGCGTCGGCCTCGGGCACCGCGGCCAGCAGCTTCTCGCGGTCGGGCCCGTCGACCCAGCGCACCTCGACCTGGTCTCCCAGGGCGGCGACGGTTGATTGGGCGAGTTTGTCAGCGATCAATACAACAGGCAAGTTCACGACCCACAGAGTATCGGCTGTAATTGAGCGGTGGACGTCACAGTCGTCGGCAGCGGCCCCAACGGGCTCTCCGCGGCGGTGATTTGCGCCCGCGCAGGTCTGAAAGTGCAGGTCATCGAGGCCCAGCCGACCTTCGGCGGCGGCGCCCGCACCGCCGCTGACCCAGAATTTCCCGGAGTCGAACACGACATTTGCTCGGCGGTTCACCCGCTGGCACTGGCGTCGCCGTTTTTCGCCGAGTTCGACCTGGCCGCGCGCGGCGTCCAACTGGCCGTGCCCGAGATTGCCTACGCCAACCCGCTGCCGGACCGGGCCGCGGCCATCGCCTACCGCGACCTCGACCGCACCTGCGCGGAGTTGTCGGACGGTGCGTCCTGGCGGCGCCTGCTCGGACCGCTGCTGACGGACTCGCCCGCGGTGATCGGATTACTGCTGGGCGACAAGCGTTCGGTGCCCGGTTCGTTGCCGACCGCGCTGCGCCTTGGGTTACGGATGCTCACCCAAGGTACTCCTGCGTGGGGGTCGCTGACCGGTGAGGACGCCCGCGCCTTGTTCACTGGCGTTGCCGCCCACGTGCTTTCGCGGATGCCATCGGTGGCGGCCGCCGGCGCCGGATTGATGCTGGCCACGCTCGCCCATTCGGTGGGCTGGCCGATTCCGGTGGGCGGCAGCCGGGTCATCACGGATGCACTGATCGCCGACCTGCGTGCAAACGGCGGTGAGCTGACGGCCGACATCGAAATCACCTCTCCACCTGGATCTCCGGGCTCAGTGGTCGCGTTTGACACGGCACCAACGGCGCTGCTGCGGATATACCGTGATACCCTCCCGCCTCGATACGCTAAGGCACTGCGCGGTTACAGATTTGGCCCCGGGGTGGCCAAGGTCGATTTCGTACTGAACGACGAAATTCCTTGGACGGATGCCAGACTGCGGCAGGCGCCGACCCTTCATCTCGGGGGCACCCGCGAGCAGATGGCGCGAGCCGAAGCGGACATTGCGGCCGGGCGCCACGCCCAGTGGCCGATGGTGCTGGCCGCCTTGCCGCACGTCGCCGATCCCAGCCGAATCGATTCCAGCGGCCGCCGCCCGATGTGGACCTACGCTCATGTGCCGTCAGGTTCCACGATCGATGCGACCGCGGCTGTGACCGCGGTCATAGAGCGATTCGCGCCGGGCTTCCGGGACATCGTGGCCGCGGTCCGCGCGGTGCCCGCGGCGCGGATGGCCGACCACAACGCCAACTATGTGGGCGGCGACATCGGGATGGGTGGAAACTCCGCGTGGCGCGCGATCGCCGGCCCCACTCCGCGGTTGGACCCATGGCGCACACCGATTCCTGGGGTGTATCTGTGCTCGGCCGCCACTCCGCCGGGCGGCGGCGTGCACGGTATGGCCGGCTACTACGCCGCCAGGACGCTGTTGCGCCGCGAATTCGGGATCTCCAAATTGCCTTCCTTGAGTCCTAAGCTGACTCAGTGACAAAACTGTCGATCATTTATTACTCAGCCACCGGTCACGGAACCACGATGGCAAACCGCGTTGCCGCGGCAGCCGAGTCCGCGGGTGCGGAAGTCCGGGTGCGGCACGTCGCCGAAACCCATGATCCGGCGTCATTCGCACACAACCCGGCCTGGACGGCGAACTACGAAGCCACTAAGGATCTGCCCGCGGCCACCGGCGACGACATCGTGTGGGCCGACGCGGTCATCTTCGGCTCGCCGACTCGGTTCGGCTCACCGGCAGCGCAGTTGCGCACCTTCATCGATTCTCTGGGCGGGCTGTGGGCCGACGGCAAGCTGGCCGACAAGGTGTATGCGGCCTTCACGTCCTCCAACACACTGCACGGCGGCCAGGAAACCACCCTGCTTGCGCTGTACATAACGCTGATCCATTGGGGCGGCATCATCGTGCCGCCGGGATACACCGATCCGTGCAAGTTCGTCGACGGCAATCCGTACGGGGTGAGCCTGGTCGCCACCCACGACAACATCACCGGATTCGATGAAGCGACCGAGAACGCGCTTGCCCACCTGGCCCGTCGGGTCGTCCTGACGGCGAGCCGTCTCCGCGACTCGTAAACCACGCATACGACACGCCGAAAGATGTCGCCGTAGCTTATATTTCGGCGTGCCGCGTGCGGCGGAAAACTAGGCTGTCTCGGTGATCGGGCGGTCGACCCAACTCATCAGGTCGCGCAGCTTCTTACCGGTGACCTCAATGGGATGCTCGGCGTTCTCCTTGCGCAACTGTTCGAGCTGCTTGTTGCCGCCCTCGACATTGGCGACCAGCTGCTTCACGAAGGTGCCGTCCTGAATGTCGCGCAGGATGCCCCGCATCCGCTCCTTGGTGCCGGCGTCGATAACCCGCGGGCCCGACAAATAACCGCCGAACTCGGCGGTGTCGGACACCGAATAGTTCATCCGCGCAATGCCGCCCTCGTACATCAGGTCGACGATCAGCTTGAGCTCGTGCAGCACCTCGAAGTACGCCATCTCCGGTGGGTAGCCCGCCTCGACCATCACGTCGAAACCGGTCTTCACCAATTCTTCTGTGCCACCACATAATACGGCCTGCTCACCGAACAGATCGGTTTCGGTTTCGTCCTTGAACGTGGTCTTGATGACGCCGGCGCGGGCACCGCCGATGGCCTTGGCATAGGACAGGGCGAGCGCCTCACCGTTGCCGGTCGGGTCTTGGTCGACCGCGATCAGGCAGGGCACGCCCTTGCCGTCGACGAATTGGCGGCGCACCAGGTGTCCGGGGCCCTTGGGTGCGACCATCGCGACGGTGACGTTGCCGGGCGGCTTGATCAAGTCGAAGTGAATGTTGAGTCCGTGGCCGAAAAACAGTGCGTCGCCGGCCTTCAGATATGGCTCGATGTCCGCCGTGAAGATCTCCGCCTGGGCGGTGTCAGGCGCCAGCAGCATGATGACGTCGGCCCATTTGGCGACTTCTGCCGGGGTGTCGACATCCAGGCCCTGCTCCTCAACCTTGGGCCGGGACTTCGACCCCTCCTTCAGCCCGACGCGCACCTGGACGCCAGAGTCGCGCAGGCTCAGCGAATGCGCGTGCCCCTGGCTCCCGTAGCCGATCACACCGACCTTGCGGCCCTGGATGATCGACAGGTCTGCGTCGTCGTCGTAGAACATCTGTAATGCCTCGGATGGCACTTCGCTATCTCCTTCTTTGTTGGCAGCTAAATCTTATTTGGCGGTACCGATACCACGCGGACCGCGGGACAACGAGACAACGCCCGATTGGACGATTTCGCGGACACCGAACGGCTCCAGCACCCGCAGCAGCGCCTCCAGCTTGCCGCGGTCGCCAGTCGCTTCAATGGTCAGCGATTCTGATGACACGTCAATCACCTTGGCGCGAAACAGGTTAACTGCCTCAATCACCTGGCTTCGGGAGCCGGCGTCAGCTCGCACCTTGATCAGCGCCAACTCCCGGGACACCGAATTGTCCTCGTCCTGCTCGATAATCTTGATGACGTTGATCAGCTTGTTGAGTTGCTTGGTGATCTGCTCGAGTGGAGTCTCCTCGGCGGAGACCACAATGGTCATCCGCGACATGTCCTTCTGCTCGGTAGCCCCGACCGCGAGCGACTCGATGTTGAAGCCGCGCCGCGAGAACAGCGCCGCCACCCGCGCGAGGACACCGGGCTTGTCTTCGACCAGCACCGACAAGGTGTGCGTCTTCGGCGATCCGGTCATGCGTGCCCTTCACTTTCGTCGTCGAACAGCGGGCGGATGCCATGGGCGGCCTGGATCTCGTCGTTGCTGGTCCCGGCGGCCACCATTGGCCAGACCTGTGCGTCGGCGCCGACGATGAAGTCGATCACCACCGGGCGGTCGTTGATCGCCCGTGCCTGGTTGATCACGTCGACGACGTCCTCTTCACGCTCGCAACGCAATCCGACGCAACCCAAAGCCTCCGCGAGCTTCACGAAGTCCGGAATGCGGTGCGAGTGCGTGGCCAGATCGGTCTGCGAGTAGCGCTCCGCATAGAAGAGCGTCTGCCATTGCCGCACCATGCCCAGGTTGCCGTTGTTGATCAACGCCACCTTGATCGGTATGCCCTCGATCGCGCAGGTGGCCAGTTCCTGGTTTGTCATCTGAAAGCAACCGTCGCCGTCGATCGCCCAGACCTCGGTGTCCGGACGAGCGATCTTGGCGCCCATGGCCGCCGGGATGGCGAACCCCATGGTGCCCAGCCCGCCGGAGTTCAGCCAGGTGCGCGGTTTTTCGTATTTGATGAACTGCGCCGCCCACATCTGATGCTGACCCACACCGGCGACGTAGACAGCGTCCGGGCCGGCGATCTGGCCGAGCTTTTCGATCACGTACTCCGGGCCCAGGCTGCCGTCGCTCTGCGGCCCGTAGCTCAACGGAAAGGTTTCCCGAATGCCATCCAGATATGTCCACCAGTCGGTCATGTCTGGGATTGCCGGGGTGCCGGCACCACTGTCCTGGCGCAGCATCGCGATGAGATCTGTGATGACGGCCTTGACGTCACCGACGATCGGCACATCCGCGTGCCGGTTCTTGCCGATCTCGGCCGGGTCGATATCGGCGTGAATCACCTTGGCTTCGGGCGCGAAGGAGTCGAGCTTTCCGGTCACCCGGTCGTCGAAGCGGGTGCCCAGCGCGATCAGCAGGTCGCTACGCTGCAGCGCCGCCACCGCGGCGACCGTGCCGTGCATGCCGGGCATCCCCAGGTTCTGCCGATGACTGTCCGGAAACGCGCCGCGTGCCATCAGCGTGGTGACCACCGGGATCCCGGTGAGCTCCGCCAAGTCGCGCAACTGCTCGGTGGCCTCGCCGCGGATGACGCCGCCGCCGACGTAGAGCACCGGTTTGCGGGCGGCCGCGATCAGCCGGGCGGCCTCGCGAACCTGCCGGTTGTGCGGTTTGGTGTTCGGCTTGTAGCCGGGCAGGTCCATTTTCGGCGGCCAGCTGAACGTGCACTGACCCTGCAGAACGTCTTTGGGGATGTCGACCAGCACCGCGCCCGGACGCCCCGAAGATGCGATGTGGAAGGCCTCGGCCATCACGCGGGGGATTTCGTCACCGGAGCGGACCAGGAAGTTGTGCTTGGTGATCGGCATGGTGATGCCGGAAATGTCGGCCTCCTGGAAGGCGTCTGTGCCGATCAGCGCGCGCCCGACCTGGCCCGTGATGGCGACCACCGGGATCGAGTCCATCTGGGCGTCGGCCAGCGGAGTCACCAGGTTGGTGGCGCCCGGGCCCGACGTCGCCATGCAGACCCCGACCTTGCCGGTGGCATGCGCGTAGCCGCTGGCGGCGTGACCGGCGCCCTGCTCGTGCCGGACCAGGACGTGACGCAGCTTTTGCGAGTCGAACAGCGGGTCATAGACCGGCAGCACGGCGCCGCCCGGTATCCCGAAGATGATCTCTACGTCGAGTTCCTCCAACGACCGGATCACCGACTGCGCGCCGGTAACGTGCTCCGGTGCAACGCGTCTGGCCTGGACCGCCGGGGTCTTCGCCACGGGTTTCGCGGTTCCCGGCGCGCCGTTGGCCGCATCCTGCGGCTCCGGCTTGGCAGCCGGTGTCTGTGGCCTGGTGGGTGCGCTCACTGTGTCCTCTTAGTCTTCATTCGATTTAGTTCTCATTCGATGTGGAAATCTCGACGATGCGCAACAAAAAACCCCCGTCAGCTCAGCTGCTGAACGAGGGTTGCGCGTTGGTGCTGGATCGCTTCAAATGCTGAAGGTCTAGTCAGGCACCAACGCGCCGACTAAGTACTACGAGCATTCCGAACTCCATAGCGTCCGACGGTAGCCTTCGCACAGCTCAGCAGTCAAATCCGGCCCCGAGGGCCGGTGTGCGGCGCCGTGGAATGATGTTGGGGTGGCTACCAGCTCGGAGGCTCAAACACCGGCCCGGTCCCCGGTGGTGATCCGGGTGTCGCCGCTGGCACATCTGGCCGTCGGGTTCGCGACCCTGGGGCTGCTGGTGCCGGTGCTGGCATGGCCGCCGACCGCCCCGCTGCTTGTCATCTCGGTGCTGTTGTCGGCGTTGATCGCACGGCTACGCACTGTCGCCGACGCTCAGGGTGTGACCGTCCGGACCCTGCTGGGCAGCCAGACGGTGCGCTGGGAAGACATCGACGGGCTGCGCTTCCACCGCGGCTCCTGGGCCCGCGCCTGCCTCAAAAACGGCAAGGTACTGCGATTGCCTGCGGTAACGTTCGCCACCCTGCCGCTACTGACCGAGGCCAGCTCCGGACGAGTTCCCAACCCATATCAATGAGCGGCGTTCAGCGCGACGATCAGCCGATCGGATTGACACCGTTGAGCAGCACCCAAACGCCCACACCGGCGGCAATACCGCAGATCAGGGCCACGAATGACCCGATGAAGGGCCGGTAGGCCCAGCCCCGGCCCGCGTCGAGGCCGTAGCGACCCGGACCGGACAGGGTGACCGCCGCGGCCATGACGATCAGGGTGATCTGGTATTCGTGCCCATCCGGCAGGAAGTACGCGAAGGTGTGCGAGTGCGGCCGCACCGAGATGCTGGCGAGCAGGCCGTTGAGCAGGAACGCCAACGCGCCCGCGGCGGCCACCGGGGTAAACAATCCCAGGATCAGCAGCACCGCGGCGACGAGCTCGCCGCCGGCGCTGACGTAGGAGAGAATGTCGGCGTGTTGGTAGCCGGCGTCCGACAGTGAGTTCTTGAATCCGCTCAACCCCGAGCCGCCCCACCAGCCGAACAGCTTCTGCAGCCCATGGGCGCCCAGCACCACTCCCAGCCCCACGCGCAAGATCAGCAAGCCGAGGTGTTGGGTACCGCGCCGGCCGTGGGCGGTTAGCGCCTCGTCGTCTGCACCGGCCTCGATCTCAGCTGGCTCGGCAGACCCATGCCGGCCCACCGGCTGTGGCGGCTGGGGATGGACGTAGGGCAGTGGCTCCTGCTGGTCAAGCAAGCTGTATGACTGGCCATTGGGGCCGGCCGACTGAGCGAGGTCCTGGTACGGGATGACGGTGGTGGTCCCAAAATCGCCGGGATAACCAACTGGCGTCAGGTCATCCTCGGGATCGACCAGCCGTGCGGAGGCGGGGTGTCCGGGCGCCGGCTCCGGGGGTTCGCCCGGGCGCCGCCAATGTGTGTCATTCGATTGACTGGGCACGAGTGTCAGGGTAAAGGCATTTACGCCTGAATCGGGGATTTGAGCGGCCTTTGGCGAGACATTCGGCACTTGGAGCGCCAAACTGGCCCGGATTGGCCTCAAAACGACCCAAAAAGGTGGTCACGCCCGGGATACCGCCAACTTCGGCGGGACACCAAGCGCATGCGTGTGGCGACGGTGGCCGCCCTGTCCGTAGCCTGTCGATCATGCGAATACGGCGGTCGGTCCGGCGCGCGCTCGCCGTGCTCTGCGCCGCAGTGCTGGTCTTGAGCGGCTGCGCACGGTTCAACGACGCCCAGTCGCAGCCCTTCACCACCGCACCTGAACTGAAGCCCCAGCCCAGCTCGACGCCTCCTCCGCCGCCGCCGCTGCCGCCGACGCCCTTCCCGAAGGCCTGCCCGGCCCCCGGGGTGATGCAGGGCTGTCTGGAGAGCACCAGCGGTCTGATCATGGGCGTGGACAGCAAAACCGCGATGGTCGCCGAACGCACCACCGGTGCGGTCAAGGAGATCTCCGTCAGCGCGGAGCCGAAGGTGAAGACCGTTATCCCCGTCGACCCGTCCGGGGATGGCGGCTTGATGGATATCGTGCTTTCACCGACATACGCACAGGATCGCCTGATGTACGCCTACATCAGCACGCCCACCGACAACCGGGTCATTCGGGTGGCCGACGGCGACATCCCGAAGGACATTCTGACCGGGATCCCCAAAGGGGCCACCGGCAACACCGGAGCGCTGGTCTTCACCAGCCCCACCACGCTGGTCGTGCTGACCGGCGATGCGGGCAACCCGGCGCTGGCCGCCGATCCCAAATCGTTGGCCGGCAAGGTATTGCGCATCGAACAGCCCACCACCGTCGGCGAAGCGCCTCCGACGACGGCGCTGTCCGGTGTCGGCTCGGGCGGCGGCTTGTGTATCGACCCCGTTGACGGCTCATTGTATGTCGCCGATCGCACCCCCACCGCGGACCGGCTGCAGCGCATCACCAAGGCCTCAGCGGTCTCCACGGTGTGGACGTGGCCGGACAAGCCCGGCGTGGCCGGCTGCGCGGCGATGGACGGAACCGTGCTGGTCAACCTGGTCAACACGAAGTTGACGGTGGCGGTCCGGCTGGCGCCGTCGACGGGTGCGGTCACCGGCGAACCCGACGTCGTTCGGAAAGACACCCATGCGCACGCGTGGGCGTTGCGGATGTCGCCGGACGGAAACGTCTGGGGCGCAACCGTTAACAAGACGGCCGGTGATGCCGAGAAGCTCGACGACGTGGTGTTCCCGCTGTTCCCGCAGGGTGGCGGCTTCCCACGCAACAACGACGACAAGACCTAAAGCGGATCAAATCCCGCCAAGGGTGAACCTCAGGCCACCGTATGGGCGCGTCGTGTCGCGTGGTGCACGTTGGCCCAACCGGGTGTCGGGATCGTCGTCGTCAGGTTCGAAATCGTCGAAATCGGACAGGTAGAGCAAATCTTCTTCTGAGTCCTCGGGAGCCCACGCGGCGACGGGCTCCAACAGGTTGCACACGTGATCGCCGATCTCGCTCCAATTCAGTGCCTTGGCGACGAACCACGCGGCCGCTTCGTCGAGGATCGGCATCCCGAAGGGGCCGGCGCGCCACGAGCAACGCCGGAATTTCTCGCGCTGATCGACGGTTTCGTCGCTGAAGAGTTCGGCTAACCCATGTCCCCGCCGCGACAATACGTGCACCGCAAGGTACTCGAATTGGCTCGCCAACCCGATGTTGTGGCTGTTGTTGGGGATACCGACGAGAAATCTCGGGGGCCGCACGCTGATTTGGGTAGCGAAGCTGACCAGGCAACCTGATGGTTGGCCATCGGCCTCGGTGGTCACGACGAAAACCGGGTAGTCCAACATTGCCATCAACTGGGCAAACGGTTCATCGTGCATATCAACATCATGCACCGGCGTCATGGGACAGCCCTTCGGCCGGTTAGTCGCCGCGGCTAGCCCTGCCCGCAGGCGGCCAGCACCAGTTCGCGCACCCGGGCTGCGTCCGCCTGTCCGCGGGTGGCCTTCATCACGGCACCGACGATCGCGCCCGCAGCCGCCACCTTGCCCGTACGAATCTTTTCCGCCACATCGGGGTTGGCGGCCAACGCCTCGTCGACGGCGGCCTGCGTCACCGAGTCGTCGCGGACCATTGCCAAACCGCGGCCGGCCATCACCTGCTCGGGCTCACCTTCCCCGGCCAGCACTCCCTCCACCACTTGGCGGGCCAGCTTGGTGGACAGCTTGCCTTCCTCGACCAGGGCCACCACCGCCGCGACCTGGGCGGGAGTAATGGCCAGCTCGTGCAACCCGATGTTCGCCTCGTTGGCCTTCTGCATCAGGAAGTTTCCCCACCACGCGCGCGCCTGCTCGCTGGACGCACCGTGTTCGACCGTCGCAGTGACCAATTCGATAGCTCCGGCGTTGACGAGATCTCGCATCACCTCGTCCGAAACGCCCCAGTCCTGTTGAATCCGCTTGCGGCTCAACCACGGCAACTCCGGAATCGTCCGCCGCAACTGCTCGACCAGCTCGGCGCTGGGTGCGACCGGCTCCAGGTCAGGCTCGGGGAAATACCGATAATCCTGGGCGGTCTCCTTGCCGCGGCCCGGGCTGGTGTATCCGGCCTCGTGAAAGTGCCTGGTCTCCTGGGTGATCTGGCCACCCGCCAGCAGAACGGCGCCCTGGCGTTGCATTTCATAACGGACGGCGACTTCAACGCTTTTCAGCGAGTTGACGTTCTTGGTCTCGGTCCGGGTGCCGAATTCGGCCGTCCCGGTCGGCTTCAGCGATACATTGGCGTCGCATCGCATCGAGCCCTGATCCATCCGGACATCGGATACATTCAACGCGCGCAACAGATCTCGCAGCGCCGTCACATAGGACCGGGCGATCTGCGGCGCTTGCGCGCCGGTTCCCTCGATGGGTTTGGTGACGATTTCAATCAGCGGCACGCCGGCACGGTTGTAGTCGATCAGCGAACCGGTGGCACCCGCGATCCGGCCCGTCTCGCTACCAATGTGGGTCAGCTTTCCGGTGTCTTCTTCCATGTGCGCCCGCTCGATGTCCACTCGCCAAGCAGTGCCGTCTTCCAGCGGCACATCGAGGTAACCGTTTATCGCGATCGGCTCGTCATACTGCGAAATCTGGTAGTTCTTCGGCTGGTCGGGGTAGAAGTAGTTCTTCCGGGCGAAGCGGCACCACGGCACGATCTCGCAGTTCAACGCCAGTCCGATCCGGATGGCCGACTCGACCGCGGCCCGATTCAGCACGGGCAGCGAACCGGGCAGACCCAGACACACGGGGCACACCTGGGTGTTGGGCTCGGAGCCGAAGGCAGTGGAGCAGCCGCAGAACATCTTGGTCACGGTGGACAGCTCGACGTGCACCTCAAGGCCCAGTACTGGATCAAACCGCGCCAGAACCTCGTCGTAAGGCAGCAGGTCAACCCCGGCAGCAACACTCATAGCGTCGATCCTAGTGACGGCAGCGAGCCCGGCCGAGCCGACCGCTACATCACCCGAAGAAGGCGACGGCGTCGTCGTAGCGGGATTCGGGCACCAGCTTGAGTTGGCGCGTGGCGTCCGCCAGCGATACCCGGCCGATCTCCTGGCCGCGCAGCGACACCATCTGGCCGTACTCGCCCGCATGCGCGGCGTCGGCGGCGTTGATTCCGAACCGGGTGGCCAGCACGCGGTCGTAGGCCGTCGGGGTACCGCCCCGCTGAATGTGGCCCAGCACGGTCACCCGGACTTCCTTGTTGATCCGCTTTTCCACCTCAAAGGCCAGCTGCGCACCCACGCCGGTGAAACGCTCATGGCCGAACTCGTCGATACCGCCCTCGCGCAACGCAATCGAACCGGGGATCGGCTTGGCGCCTTCGGCGACCACACAAATGAAGTGCGAGTCACCACGCTGGAAGCGCTGTTTGACGAGCCGACACACCTCCTCGACATCGAAGGGCTGCTCGGGAATCAGCGTCATGTGCGCGCCGGATGCCAATCCGGCGTTCAACGCGATCCAGCCGGCGTGCCGGCCCATCACCTCCACCAGCATCACCCGCTGGTGAGATTCGGCGGTGCTGTGCAATCGATCGATCGCGTCGGTCGCTACCATCAACGCGGTGTCGTGGCCGAAAGTCACGTCGGTGCAATCGATGTCATTGTCGATGGTTTTCGGCACGCCCACCACGGGTACGTTCTCTTCTGACAGCCAGTGCGCGGCCGTCAGAGTTCCTTCGCCGCCGATCGGGATGAGCACGTCGATTCCGTTGTCGTCCAGAGTCTGCTTGATCTGGTCCAGCCCTGCCCGCAGCTTGTCGGGGTGCACGCGGGCGGTGCCCAGTACGGTCCCGCCCTTGAGTAGCAGCCGGTCGTTGCGGTCGTCGTTTTTCAGCTGCATGCGCCGGTTCTCCAACAGCCCACGCCAGCCGTCCTGGAACCCAACCACCGACGAGCCGTACCGGGCGTCGCAGGTGCGCACCACCGCCCGGATGACGGCGTTGAGCCCCGGGCAGTCGCCGCCTCCTGTAAGAACTCCGATCCGCATCCCTTTATCTTGCCTCTGCACCGGTCCAATGGCGCGAGCAGACGCAAAATCGCCCTGGAACCGGCGGTTCTGGGGCGATTCGCGTCTTCTGGTCGCCGCTCACCGCTAAATGGCCGACGGCAGCGGGCCGCGCGCGGCCTCGTAGGCAGCACCCACCCGGTACAACCGGTCGTCAGCCAGGGCCGGCGCCATGATCTGCAGTCCCACCGGCAGTTCGTCGTCGGGGGACAGCCCCGACGGCACCGACATGCCGCAATGGCCGGCCAGGTTCAGCGGCAGCGTGCAGAGGTCGAACAGGTACATCGCCAATGGATCATCGACTTTTTCGCCCAGCCGGAACGCGGTGGTCGGTGTCGCCGGCGACACCAGCACGTCGACCGATCGATAGGCCTCGTCGAGGTCGCGGGCGATCAACGTGCGGACCTTCTGCGCCTGGTTGTAGTAGGCGTCGTAGTAGCCCGCCGACAGTGCGTAAGTGCCGATCATGATGCGCCGCTTGACCTCCGGCCCGAAACCGGCGGCCCGGGTCAGCGCCATGACCTCCTCGGCGCTGTGGGTGCCGTCGTCGCCGACCCGCATCCCGTAACGCATGGCGTCGAAGCGAGCCAGGTTGCTCGACACCTCCGACGGCAGGATCAGGTAGTAGGCGGGCAGCGCGTATTCGAAATGTGGGCAGTCGACTTCGGTTACCTCAGCCCCCAGTGCCGTCAACTGCTCGACCGCGGCTTGGAACGAGACCAGCACACCGGGCTGGTAGCCCTCGCCACGCAGTTGCTTGACCACTCCGACCCGTACACCGCGCAGATCGCCCGCCGCGCCCGCTTTGGCGGCGCCGACGACATCGGGAACCGGCGCGTCCAGGGACGTGGAGTCACGGGCATCGTGTCCGGCGATCACCTGGTGCAGCAGCGCTGTATCGAGCACGGTCCGCGCGCACGGGCCACCCTGATCCAACGAAGAAGCGCACGCCACCAGCCCGTAGCGGGATACCGTGCCGTAGGTCGGTTTGACACCGACGGTCGCGGTCAGCGCGGCCGGCTGACGGATGGAGCCGCCGGTATCGGATCCGATGGCCAACGGCGCCTGGAACGCAGCCAAGGCCGCCGCGCTGCCTCCGCCCGAGCCACCGGGTACCCGATCGACATTCCACGGGTTGCAGGTGGGGCCGTAAGCGGAGTTCTCGGTCGACGAGCCCATCGCGAACTCGTCCATGTTGGTCTTGCCCAGTATCGGGATGCCGGCCGCGCGCAACCGCGCGGTGAGCGTGGCGTCATACGGCGATCGCCAGCCCTGCAGAATCTTGGACCCGCAGGTCGTCGGCATGTCAGTGGCGGTGAACACATCCTTGAGCGCCAGCGGAACGCCGGCCAGCGCCGATGGCAGCGGTTCCCCGGCGGCCAGCGACTTGTCGACGGCTGCCGCCGCGGACAATGCCTCGGTTGCAGCCACATGCAGGAAGGCGTGGTACCGGTCGTCGGTCGCCTCGATCTGGTCCAGGCAGGCCTGGGTGACCTCGGTGGATGACAGCTCCCTGGCCGCGATCTTGGCGGCCAACGTCGCGGCGTCGGATCGAATGATGTCCGTCACTGGCTCTCCCCCAGGATTTGCGGGACGGCGAAGCGGCCCTCGACCGCTGCCGGCGCCGCGGCCAGCGCTTCCTGCTGGGTCAGGCACGGTATTGGCTCGTCCGGGCGCGTGACATCGACGTCTTTGCGGACGTCACTGAGCGGGTTGTCGGTCGCATCGACACCGGTGACATCGACCGCCTGGATCTGGCTGACGTGGGTCAGGATGGCGTCAAGTTGGCCGGCGAAGCTGTCCAACTCGCTATCGGTCAACGCAAGCCGGGCCAGCCGGGCCAGGTGCGCAACCTCGTCGCGGGAGATCTGGGACACGAGCGAAAAGCCTAGCCGAGGCGGGGAATCATCCCAGCCACGAGCGTGAAGCTAGCTTCACGCTCGTGACCCACCGTGAAACTGACTTCACGCTCGTCGGCAAGCGCCGACCAGAGCGGAGCCAGCCGAAATGCCGTGAACGCAACCCTGTGTAACAGTGTTGGCCGTGCCGTCGTATCTGTTGCGCATCCAGCTGGTCGACCGCCCAGGCAGCCTGGGCTCGCTGGCCGTTGCGCTCGGTTCGGTGGGCGCCGACATCCTGTCGCTCGACGTGGTGGAGCGCAGCGCCGGCTCCGCGATAGACGATCTGGTGATCGAATTGCCCCCGGGCGCGATGCCCGACACCTTGATCACCGCCGCCGAGTCATTACCCGGCGTCCGGGTCGATAGCCTGCGTCCGCATACCGGTCTACTGGAAGCGCATCGCGAGCTGGAGCTGCTGGACCGGATCGCCGCGGCCGAGGACAAGGAATCGAAACTGCGGGTCCTGGTCAATGAGACACCCCGGGTGCTGCGCGTGAGCTGGTGTGCAGTGTTGCGCAATTCGCCGGGAGACCTGCAGCGTCTCGCCGCAAGTCCGGGCGTGCCGGAGACGCGCGTGGATTCGGCACCGTGGTTTCCGATTGAGCGGGCCACGACGTTGGACACCAACGCCGATTGGGTTCCGCAGGCCTGGCGCGATATGGATACCACGATCGTCGCGGCGCCGCTGGGCGACCCGGACACCGCGGTGGTGCTGGGGCGGCCGGGCCCAGATTTCCGGCCTTCGGAGGTGGCCCGGCTGGGCTATCTCGCCGGGATCGTGGCCACTATGCTGCGCTGAGAGCGTGCAGGTGACCTCACTCGGCAAGCTCCTCTGTACGCAGGGGCCCATCCTCGAGCAGCCGACGGAAACCGTCTTCGTCGAGGATGGCCACACCCAGCTCCACGGCCTTGTCGTATTTGGATCCCGGCGAATCGCCGGCGACGACGTAATTGGTCTTCTTCGACACCGAGGCGGCAGCCTTGCCGCCGCGGGCCAGAATGGCCTCCTTTGCTTCGTCGCGGGAAAAGCCGTTCAGTGAGCCGGTGACCACGATCGTCAGGCCCGCGAGCGTGCGCGGGACGCCCGCGCCGCGCTCGTCGGCCATCCGCACCCCGGCCTCCCGCCACTTCTGCACGATCGCCCGGTGCCAGTCGACGGTGAACCACTCGGTGACCGCGTCGGCAATGGTCACGCCCACCCCGTCGACCGCGGCCAGCTGCTCGATGGACGCCGCCTGAATCGTTTCCAGGTCGCCGAACTCGGTGGCCAGAGCGCGGGCCGCCGTCGGCCCAACATGCCGGATCGACAGCGCCACCAGCACCCGCCACAGCGGCGCCGCCTTCGCTTTGTCGAGGTTGGCCAGCAGCCGCTTTCCGTTGGCCGACAGCGCGCCGCCCTTCGTGGTGAACAGCTCGGTGCGCATGAGGTCGTCCTCGTTCAGGGAGAACAGGTCGCCTTCGTCGGTGATCACCCCGGCCTGCAGTAACGCGATCGCCGCCTCGTAGCCCAGCGCCTCGATGTCGAACGCCCCCCGGCCGGCGACGTGAAACACTCTCTCCCGCAACTGCGCCGGGCACGACCGGGAATTGGGGCAACGGATGTCGGCATCGCCCTCCTTGGCCGGCGCCAGCTCGGTGCCACACTCGGGACAGTGTGTGGGCATCACGAATTCGCGTTCCGAGCCGTCGCGCAGGTCGACGATGGGACCCAGGACTTCGGGAATCACGTCGCCCGCCTTGCGGATCACGACGGTGTCGCCGATCAACACCCCTTTGCGCTTGACTTCGGCGGCGTTGTGCAACGTGGCCAGCCCCACCGTCGACCCCGAGACCTGCACGGGTGTCATGAATGCGAACGGCGTGACGCGTCCGGTCCGGCCGACGTTGACTCGGATGTCGAGCAGCTTGGTCTGAACCTCCTGGGGCGGGTACTTGTAGGCGATCGCCCACCGCGGCGCCCGCGAGGTGGACCCCAGCCTGCGCTGCAGTGCCACGTCGTCGACTTTCACTACGACACCGTCGATTTCGTGAGATACGTCGTGGCGGTGCTCGCCCCAGTAGGCAATGCGGTCCAGTGCGCCCGCAACGTCTTCCACCCGAGTGGTGTGTTCGGAGACCGGCAACCCCCAGGCGCGCAGCGCCAGATACGCGTCGTGCAGCGTCGCCGGTCGAAATCCTTCGATGTGTCCCAACCCGTGGCAGATCATTCGCAGCTTGCGACGAGCGGTGACCGCCGGGTCCTTCTGCCGCAGCGAGCCCGCGGCGCTGTTGCGTGGGTTGGCGAATGGTGTCTTGCCGTCTTCGACCAGTGTGGCGTTGAGTGCCTCGAAGTCGGCGACGCGGAAAAACACCTCACCGCGGACCTCGAGGACAGCCGGTATTGGATAGTCCTCGCTGGCCGTCAGCCGCTCGGGGACGTCGTCGATGGTGCGTGCGTTGAGCGTGACGTCCTCGCCGGTGCGGCCGTCGCCGCGGGTTGCCGCCCGCGCCAGCCGGCCATCGCGGTAGACCAAAGCCAGAGCGACGCCGTCAATCTTGAGCTCACAGAGGTACGACACGTCCGGCACATCACTGCCGACCTCGGCGCGGATGCGCGCTGCCCACACGTCGAATTCTTCGGTGCTGAACACGTTGTCCAGGCTGAGCATGCGTTCCAGATGGTCGGCCGACGTGAAATCAGTGGCGAAGCCCGCACCGCCGACGAGTTGCGTGGGCGAATCGGGAGTACGCAGCTCGGGATATTGCTCCTCGAGCGCAGCGAGCTGACGCAGCATCTGGTCGAACTCGGCATCAGAGATAATTGGCGTGTCACGCACGTAGTAGCGGAACTGGTGTTCGCGCACCTCGTCTGCCAACTCACCCCATTGTCGCCGAACCTCGGGCGGAACGGGGTCAGCGTCGGGCGAACTCACCCTGGCAGGCTATCGGAGGGCACCGACGTCGTCTGTCTGCACGGGCTCAGATGGCGTCGGGATCCTGGGCGAACGCTTCGGCCGCGGTCCGGGCCAGCCCGATCGCGGTGCGGGCCCACTGCGGTGTCGCTGCAGCCAGACCACACACCGGGGTGACGCCGACGCGGTCACGCAGGGCCGACCGGCCAAAACCCAGCCGGTCGGTCACCGCGACAATCGCGACCGCTATTTCTTCGGCAGACGGCCGCTTTTCCGGAGCGGTCACAGGGACCACGCCGAGAACGACGGTGCGGCCCGACTCGACGAATTCCGCGATGCCATCCAAATCCTCAGCGCGCAAGGTGCCGGCGTCCACCGACACCCCGCTAATAGCGCTGCGCTGCAACAATTTCCACGGCAAATTGGGAGCGCAGCTGTGCAGCAAAACCTCACTGCCAGCGGCGGCGACGCAGGTGTCGATCAGTGCGCCGGCCACCGTCTCCTCAATCGGGGCGACGGGTGAGAGCGCGGTAACCCCGGTCAACTGTCCACCCAATGCCGCTGACAGCGACGGTTCGTCGAACTGCACCACCACCGGCGTGTCGAGTCGCCGGGCCAGCGTCGCACGGTGCGCGGCAACCCCTTCGGCCAGCGACGACGCCAGATCACGCAACGCACCGGGATCGGTGATCGCCCGGTGACCGTTGGACAGCTCCAGACCCGCGGCCAGCGTGACGGGTCCGGGCGCCTGCACCTTGACCACGCGCCCGCCGCCACGCAGGCCCGCGGTCTCCCAGGCTTCTTCCAGCGCATCCATGTCCTCGTCGAGCAGGCTGACCGCCCTGCGGGTCACCGCACCGGGCCGCCCCACAATCCGATAGCCCCGCGGCACCGTGTCGATGGCCACGTCGATCAGCAGCGCTCCGGCCCGGCCGAGCATGTCGGCACCCACTCCCCTGGCCGGCAACTCGACGATGTGGGCGAGCGCACCCGCTAACTCACCGACGACAATCTCGGATGCTTGGCGGGGCGTCGTGCCCGGCCACGATCCGACGCCACTGCCCTTGGCGAGAAGGCTAGCCAGAACACTCATCCGGCAACCGTATTCGACATCACACCGCACCGCGTTCAGCAGGGGTGTTTGCCACGCGGCCGCAAGGGTATTTTCGAAGAGAGAAGGGTGTGACCAGTGGGGCCGACAGCGAGGTTTATCCGGCCGTTGCTGTTGTGCAGCACGGCCGTACTGATGGCTGCGTGCACCCGGGCGGTGGGCGGCGTTGCGGTCCCTGCCTCCGGTCCGCCGCCGCGGCTGGGCGTCAATGGCGTCAAGGTCGACGCGATCCTGTTGGATCAATCCCGCATGCGTGCCATTACCGGCGGCGGCGAGCACCTGACGATCATCCCCTCGATGGACGGCGATTCCCCAGTGGACATCGAAGCGCTCGCGCAGACCGCGCCGCGGGCGTGCCGGTTCATTTACGCCGAGACTGCGACCTTCGGGCCCGATGTCGCTGAGTTCCACAAGACCAGCTTCCAGGACCCCCCCGACGGCGGGTTGATCTCCGAGGGCGCCGCGTCCTACCGCGATGCCGCCACTGCCCGGGGGGCCTTCGGAGCCTTGGTATCTACCGTCGGGGACTGCGCGACGAGCGAGCAGGGCGACCTCTACATCGGCGAGTGGAATGCCGATGCCAACTCGCTGCAGGTCCGGCCCGGCGGCTGTGGACGCGATTACCGGGTCGTGTCGCTGGCCTTGCTGGAAGTCACCTTCTGCGGCTTTCCGCCGTCGGTGTCCGACATCGTGATGACGAACATCGCGCAAAACGTTCCGAACTGAACCCGGGCCGAATTATCGCGACGTGCCCGCGATCGTGGCACTTCCGATCACTTCGTCGCCATCGGGGCTCGGGCGGTACAGCACCAGCGTCTGGCCGCGCGCCACACCGCGCAGCGGCGTGCGCAATCGCACGGATAGCTCGTCACCAATCAATTCGACCACGGCAGAGGCGGTTTCACCGTGCGCACGCACCTGTACCGCGCACTCCACCGGGCCCGACGGTGCGGCTCCAGCGGTGAAGACCGGCTCCCGCCCGGTCAGCGCGCTCACATTGAGGTCGGCCGCCTCGCCCACCTGGACGGTCCCGGTGTCGGCATCGATGGACGTGACGTAGCGGGGAGCGCCGTTGGGCCCCGGGCCGGCGATGCCCAGGCCCTTACGCTGACCGATGGTGAAACCGTGCACCCCATCGTGTTCGGCCAGCACCGCGCCGTCCGAGTCGACCACCGACCCCCGCCGGACCGCGAGGCGCTCACCCAGGAAGGCGCGAGTGTTCCCGGATGGTATGAAGCAAATGTCATGGCTGTCCGGCTTTTCCGCAACCGCCAGGCCGCGACGGGCGGCCTCCGCGCGGATTTGCGGCTTCGGGGTATCGCCGATCGGGAATGTGGCGTGCCGCAGCTGCTCCGCGGTCAGCACGGCCAGCACGTAGGACTGGTCCTTATCCTTATCGATGGCGCGGCGCAGCCGCCCACCGGAAAGCCGGGCGTAGTGGCCGGTGGCCACCGTATCGAAACCCAGCGCCAGAGCCCGCGTGGACAGGGCCGAGAACTTTATCCGCTGGTTACACCGCACGCACGGGTTGGGAGTTTCTCCGCGCGCGTAGGACGACACGAAATCCTCGATCACATCTTCGGCGAACCTCTCCGCGAAATCCCAGATATAAAAGGGGATTCCGAGCACATCGGCGACGCGGCGCGCGTCCGAAGCATCTTCTTTGGAACAGCAACCGCGCGACCCGGTGCGCAGTGTCCCGGGCGCCGTCGAGAGCGCGAGGTGCACTCCAACCACATCGTGCCCGGCGTCGACCATGCGGGCGGCGGCGACCGATGAATCGACGCCACCACTCATCGCGGCGAGAACCTTCACCCGGACGCTCCCGCAGCGGCCAGCGCCGCCCGCCGGGCACGATCCACTGCCCCCGGAAGCACCTGCAGCACCGCGTCGACGTCCGCGCCGACGCTGGTGTGTCCCAATGACAAACGTAGCGACCCACGGGCGGCATCCGCGTCGGCGCCCATCGCGATCAACACGTGCGAGGGCCGTGGCACGCCGGCGGTGCACGCCGATCCGGTCGAACACTCGATTCCGTTGGCGTCCAACAGCATCAACAGCGCATCGCCTTCGCAGCCGCGAAACGTGAAGTGCGCGTTTCCCGGAAGCCGCAGCGGATCGCGGGCACCGTTGAAGCGCACATCTTCAATACCGGTCAGCACACCCTCGACCAGACGATCCCGCAGCGCACGCAGCCGTGCGCTGTTGGCATCGAGTCCGTCCACCGCGACTCGAGCCGCCGTCGCCATTCCGACAGCGCCGGCGACATCGGGTGTGCCGGAGCGGATGTCGCGCTCCTGGCCGCCGCCATGCAACAGTGGCACGCAGGCGACGTCCCGACGCAGCAGCAGGGCTCCCACGGCCGGCGGACCACCGAACTTGTGGGCGGCAACGCTCATCGCCGACAGCCCGCTGGCGGCGAAATCTACCGGCAGCTGCCCGACGGCCTGAACGGCGTCGCTGTGCATCGGCACCCCGAATTCGACTGCGACGGAAGCCAGTTCGGTGACCGGCAGGACGGTGCCCACCTCATTGTTGGCCCACATCACCGATACCAGCGCGATGTCGTCGTGGGTCTGCAGCACATCACGCAGCGCGGCCGGCGAAACCGAGCCGTCCGCGGTGGTGGGCAGCCAGGTTACCTCGGCGCCTTCGTGTTCGACGAGCCAGTTGACCGAGTCCAGCACCGCGTGGTGCTCGACTTCGCTGGTGACGATGCGCCGATGGCGCGGCTCCGCGTCGCGGCGGGCCCAGTAGATCCCCTTGACGGCCAGGTTGTCACTCTCGGTGCCGCCAGCGGTAAAGATCACCTCGGAAGGACGCGCGCCCAGTTTGTCGGCGAATAGCTCACGGGACTCCTCGACGCGCCGTCGCGCCGCACGGCCGCTGGTATGTAGCGACGAAGCGTTGCCGACGGCGCCGAGCGCAGCCGTCATCGCCTCGACGGCGGCGGGATGCATCGGGGTGGTGGCAGCGTGATCGAGGTAGACCATGACGGCCCCAGGATACCGGTCCAGCCCGGCGACGATGCAGGCCGGAACGGCCTGCGGAGAAGCTGGGCAATCCAGCATCAGCTCGACCACCCCAAACTTCCGAGCAGGCCAGACCTGCTCAGGCCACCAACGCGTGCCCGTCACCCGGGCGCTGGCCGGACCGCTGAGACGCCCCCATGTGCACCGCGGATTGGCAGCGGCTGGCCAGGGCTCGGCGATCCGTACCCGGCAGTTGCAGGGATTCGACGCGCACGCAGGCCACCGTGCGGCGCATGGCGAGCATCCGGCCAATCGAGCGCACCAAAGAGTCGTCGCCGACGAACGCGGGGGCGGTCGACACGCTCCCGTCAGTGTGGTGGTACGTCAGCCGAAGGGGCTGCACCGGACGGGCGGAGTCGATCGCGGCCTGGAACATCGCGGGGTAAAAGGGCCCGCGCCCTTGGTGTGAGTGGCCGGACCGACCACACCAGGTGGTGCCCTCCGGGAAGGCCACCACCGTCTGGCCGGCGTGCAGCCGGCGTGCGACGGCGTTCACCACCTCGGGCAGCCGCCGCAGACTGGACCGCTCGATCGGAATGATCTTCAAGACGCGGGCGACGACCCCGGTCGCGGTCCCGGTGAACATATCGGCGCGGGCGACGAACGACCCTGGCAACACCGAACCGATGGCGAACACATCCAGCCAGGACACATGGCTGCTGACCACCAGGACGCCGCTCAGATTGCGGATGGGGCTGCCGGTGACCGTGATCCGGACGCCGAAGCAGCGCAGCACTAATCGGCAATAGGCGCGTTGCACGTGCGTTCGGCCCGGCAGCGGCACCCCGAGCACCGGCAACCCGGGCAACAGGAGCAGCGCCAGCATGATGCGGCGCGCCACCCGCAGGCGCACCAGTGACCGCCGCGAGGGCGCAGTATTGCCGACGCCCACACAGCTGACGTCGCACGATGCGTGCGGTAGCCAGGCGTGTCCGGTGCCGGCGGGCGCGCTCACTGGGCGCCGCCGGCCATGACACCCACCGTTTCCGAAGCTGCCGACACTGAGCGCAGTCTCTTCAGATATCGGATGTCTGCCTGCCGCTTATCCAATAGCACGCAGAAGTCGCCCACCCCGAAGTCCGGATCGTGCGCCGGCTCGCCGCAGGCCTTGGCGCCCAGCCGCAGGTAGCCGCGCATCAGTGGCGGCACAGTGGGTCGCGCCGGCGGGAGGATGTCGTCGAGCCCCTGCCCGTCGAGGATCACCGGGCGCTTTGGGTGCACGCGGTACTGCGGCGGCGCGGCGTGCCGGCTCAGGATGAAGTCGCGAACCCCGCGGAGTTGGCTTCCTGGCGTTTCGTCCTCGGTTTGGCCACCGATCGGTACCGATACGCACCCGGTCACGTAGTCGTAGCCGTAGCGGTCCAGGTAGGCCAGGATCCCGGCCCACATCAGCAGCACGACCCCGCCGTTGCGGTGACCGTCGCGCACCACGGCGCGTCCCATCTCCACCAACGACGGCCGTAGCGAGTCGAACGCACTGACGTCGAATTCCGTCGCGGTATACAGCCCGCCCGCCGCGATGGCCCCCGTCGGCGCCAGCATCCGGTAGCAACCCACCAACTCTCCGGTGTCGTCGTCGCGGACCAGCAAGTGGTCGCAGAACTCGTCGAACCCGTCGACATCCCGGTCGGTCTCGACTGCTGGAGGCAAAGCGAAGCCGGGCGTGCTGGTGAAGACGTCGTAGCGCAGCCGTTGCGCCGCTTCAATGAGGCGTGGGTCGGTGGACAGCAACAGGGAATAGCGCGGCCCGGCCAACGAGCTACCTGTCAGTTCGTCGGGCCTGTCGCTGGCTATCAGGACAGAAGCAATGCTCATGCCACCAAAGTTGCGTAATCGATGAGCTAATCGGCATCCACGCTATGACGTGTCGGTGCACGTGAGGTGACGAGTAGGGCGAGCAGACGTAAAAGCCCCCAACACGCCGCGGCGTAGGGGGCTTTTACGTCTGCTCGCGCAAAAAGTCAGCCCTTGCGGGCCTTGACGGCGTCGGTCAGCTGCGGAGCAACCTTGAACAGGTCGCCCACCACGCCGTAGTCGGCGATCTCGAAGATCGGCGCCTCTTCGTCCTTGTTCACCGCGACGATGGTCTTCGAGGTCTGCATTCCCGCCCGGTGCTGGATGGCCCCGGAGATGCCCAGCGCGATGTAGAGCTGCGGCGACACCGTCTTGCCAGTCTGGCCGACCTGGAACTGCCCGGGATAGTAGCCGGAGTCCACCGCGGCACGCGACGCGCCGACAGCGGCGCCCAGCGAGTCGGCCAGTGCCTCGACCACGCTGAAGTTCTCCGCGCTGCCGACGCCACGGCCACCGGAGACGACGATGGTGGCCTCGGTCAGCTCTGGGCGGTCACCGGCAACCGCGGGTTCGCGGGCGGTGATCTTGGTGGCGTTCTCGGCGGGAGCGGGCACCTCAACGGTGACCTGCTCACCGGCGCCGGTGGCCGGCTCGGCCTCGACGGCACCGGCCCGCACGGTGATCACCGGGGTGTCGCCGTTGGCCTGCGCGTCAACGGTGAACGCGCCACCGAAGATGGAGTGCACGCCGATGCCGCCCTCTTTCACCTCGACGACGTCGACCAGCAAGCCGGATCCGAGCCGGGCCGCGAGGCGCCCGGCGACCTCTTTGCCATCGGCGGTAGCGGCCAGCAGAACGGCGGCCGGGGCCGCCGACTCGACCAACGCGGCCAACACATCTACCACCGGCGTGACCAGGTATTTGTCGACGAAGTCGGCCTCGGCGACGTAGATCTTGGCCGCGCCCGCCTCCTTCAGTCCGTCTACCAGCGGCGCAGCCGTCCCTGGCGCACCGACCACGACGGCGGCCGGCTCGCCCAGCGCGCGGGCGGCGGTGATCAATTCGGCGCTGACCTTCTTCAGCGCGCCTTCGGCGTGCTCGACGAGCACCAGTACTTCAGCCATGGGTTATCGCTCTTCCGTAAGTCTTGGGAGTGGTCTAGGGGTTGTTGGTCAGATGATCTTCTGGCCCACCAGGTACTTCACGATGTCGTTGCCGCCCTCGCCCTCGTCGGCCACCTTCTCGCCAGCAGTCTTGGGGGGCTTCGGCGTCGACGACAGCACGGTCGAACCGGCATTGGCGAGGCCGACCTCGTCAGCCTCGACGCCGATCTCGGCCAGCGTCAGCACCGTCACCTCTTTCTTCTTCGCGGCCATGATGCCTTTGAAGGACGGGAAGCGCGGCTCGTTCATCTTCTCGGTGACGCTGACCACCGCGGGAAGTGTCGCCTCGAGCGTGAACAGCCCGTCGTCGGTCTCGCGCTCACCGGTGACCTTGCCGCCCTCGAGCGACAATTTGCGCAGGTGGGTCAGCTGCGGCAGGCCCAGGTACTCGGCGATGATGGCCGGCACCGCGCCACCGGAGCCATCAGTGGCTTCGTTGCCCGCAATCACCAGCTCGGTGCCTTCGATGGTGCCCAACGCACGCGCCAGCGCCCATCCGGTCTGGATGACATCGGAGCCGTGCAGGCCGTCGTCCTTGAGGTGGACGGCCTTGTCGGCGCCCATCGACAGCGCCTTGCGGATCGCCTCGGTCGCGCGCTCGGGACCGGCGGTCAGCACGGTCACCGACCCCTCGACGCCGTCGGCGGCCTCTTTCTCCCTGATCTGCAGCGCCTCTTCCACAGCGCGCTCATTGATCTCGTCCAGCACCGCATCGGCGGCTTCGCGGTCCAGCGTGTAATCGCCGTCGGTCAGCTTGCGCTCCGACCAGGTGTCTGGGACCTGCTTGATCAGGACCACGATGTTCGTCATGAGTGTGGTTCGTCCTCCTCGAAGGGAGTCCCGCAGCGTAGGACTAGCCGGGACCTCGGTCATGTATTTCGGCGCCGCACAGCGCATGTTACTAGCCGGTAACTTTGTGCGTTCCGCTCTCACACCATAGCGGGTCGTAGTGCAGGTTCTTTCGCCTGTGTCGCCGCCAGGGCCAGGGGTACCCTCACGCCCGGTTCGCGAATCGGACACTACGCGTTAGCCTGCCTATTCAATGAGCGCATTCGTTCCCGACGTACCCCTCCGCATCCCCGACGACACCCCGTCGGGGCCCTCAGCAGGGGATCAAGCGGTTTTGACGCTGACGGGCGAACGCACCATCCCTGACCTGGACATCGAAAACTACTGGTTTCGCCGGCATGAAGTCGTGTACCAGCGCCTGGCGCCGCACTGTGCTGGCCGCGACGTACTCGAGGCCGGCTGTGGCGAAGGTTACGGCGCCGACCTGATCGCCGGCGTCGCGCACCGGGTAGTCGCGGTGGACTACGACGAGACTGCCGTGGCCCACGTACGTGCGCGTTACGCCAGAGTGCAGGTCATGCAGGCCAACCTGGCCGAGTTGCCGCTGCCGGACGCGTCGGTGGATGTGGTGGTGAACTTCCAGGTCATCGAGCACCTTTGGGACCAGCCCCAGTTCGTCCGAGAGTGCGCCCGGGTACTGCGCCCCTCGGGGTTGCTGATGGTGTCCACCCCCAACCGGATCACCTTCTCACCGGGCCGTGACACCCCGATCAACCCGTTTCACACGCGTGAACTCAATGCCGCCGAGCTGGCGCAGTTGCTGCTCGACGCCGGTTTCTCCGAGGTGTCTATGAGCGGCCTGTTCCATGGCCCGCGCCTGTGCGAAATGGATGCCCGCCATGGTGGCTCGATCATCGACGCACAGATCGAGCGCGCGGTGGCCGCCGCACCTTGGCCACCTGAGCTCATCGGAGATGTCGCCGCGGTCACCACTGACGACTTCGAGATCGTGGCTTCCGGCCACGGCCGGGAGATAGATGACAGCCTGGACCTCATCGCGGTCGCGGTCCGCCGGTGAACGCCATGAAGTCGGGGGGAGACCGGGTTCCCGGTCTGTTCAGCCTGGTTCTGCACACCCACCTGCCATGGCTGGCCCACCACGGACGCTGGCCGGTCGGCGAAGAATGGCTCTATCAATCATGGGCGGCGGCCTACCTGCCGTTGCTTCGGGTGCTGCGCACTCTGGCCGATGAGGATCGACACCGGTTGATCACCCTCGGGGTCACTCCGGTGGTCAACGCGCAGCTCGACGACCCGTACTGCCTCGATGGCATGCATCATTGGCTGGCCAACTGGCAGCTGCGCGCAGCCGAAGCCGCGAGTGTGCGGTCGATCCCCGAAACGAAATCCGCCAACTATCATTCATGCACGCCGGAAGCTTTGCGGGCCTTCGGAACTCGAGAATGCGCAGAGGCCGATCAGGCACTCGACGACTTCGCCACCCTGTGGCGGCATGGCGGCAGTCCACTGTTGCGCAGCCTGGTCGACGCCGGCACGGTGGAGCTGCTCGGTGGCCCGCTGGCCCACCCGTTCCAGCCACTGCTGGCGCCGCGGCTGCGTGAGTTCGCGCTACGCGAAGGTCTGGCCGACGCGCACCTCCGGCTCGCGCACCAACCGACGGGGATCTGGGCGCCCGAATGCGCCTACGCCCCGGGTATGGAACACGACTACGCCCGCGCCGGCATCACACATTTCATGGTTGACGGCCCGTCGTTGCACGGCGACACCGCGCTGGGCCGGCCCGTCGGCGACACCGATGTGGTCGTCTTCGGACGCGACCTGCAGATCAGCTATCGAGTGTGGTCGCCCAAGTCGGGCTATCCGGGGCACGCCGCGTACCGCGATTTCCACACTTACGACCACTTGACCGGGCTCAAACCGGCCAGAGTAACCGGCCGCAACGTGCCGTCGGAAGCCAAGGCGCCCTACGACCCCGACCGCGCCGACCACGCGGTCGACGGCCACGTCGCCGACTTCGTCGAGGTGGTGCGTAACCGACTGCTGTCCGAGTCCGAGCGCATCGGGCGGCCCGCCCACGTCGTCGCCGCCTTCGACACCGAACTGTTCGGCCACTGGTGGTACGAGGGTCCGACATGGCTGCAGCGCGTGCTGCGAGCCTTGCCCGCGGCCGGCGTGCAGGTAGGCACCCTCACCGACGCCATCGACCAGGGATTCGTCGGCCGCCCGGTCGCGCTGCCACCCAGCTCGTGGGGTTCCGGCAAAGACTGGCAGGTGTGGTCCGGCGATCAGGTCGCCGACCTGGTCCAGCTCAACAACGAGGTGGTCGACACCGCGCTGAGCACCGTCGACAAAGCGCTGGAGCAAACGGCGTCGCTGGATGGGCCACTCGCCCGGGATCGCGTTGCCGATCAGATCCTGCGCGAGACGTTGCTCACCGTGTCCAGCGACTGGCCATTCATGGTGAGCAAGGATTCGGCCGCCGACTACGCCCGTTACCGCGCGCACCTACATGCCCACGCCACCCGCGAGATCGCTGGGGCGCTGGCGTCGGGCCGGCGGGACAGCGCGCAGCGGCTGGCCGACGGCTGGAACCGCGCCGACGGGCTGTTCGGCGCTCTGGATGCGCGGCGGCTGCCCCGGTGAACTCCGCTCTCCCCACACGAGCGTGCATGTCTGCGCGGCGACACGCCGCCACGAACGGCATTTTGTGCACACTCGAGATCGTGGGGCGTGGGCGGCCATGAAGATCCTGATGTTGTCGTGGGAGTACCCGCCGGTGGTAATCGGCGGCCTCGGCCGGCACGTGCATCACCTGTCGACGGCGCTGGCCGCGGCCGGTCACGACGTCGTGGTGCTGTCGCGCCGCCCGTCGGGCACGGATCCCAGCACGCATCCGTCCTCTGACGAGATCAGTGGGGGTGTCCGGGTGATCGCCGCCGCGCAGGATCCGCACGAGTTCACCTTCGGCACGGACATGATGGCCTGGACCCTGGCGATGGGTCACTCGATGATCCGCGCCGGGCTGGCCCTCAAGAAACACGGCACCGACCGCTCCTGGCGTCCCGACGTGGTACACGCGCACGACTGGCTGGTGGCTCACCCTGCTGTGGCGCTGTCCCAATTCTACGACGTACCAATGGTTTCGACCGTTCACGCGACGGAGGCCGGGCGGCATTCCGGCTGGGTTTCCGGTACGATCAGCCGCCAGGTGCACGCGGTGGAGTCGTGGCTGGTGCGTGAATCCGATTCGCTTATCACCTGTTCGGCGTCGATGAGCGAGGAGATCACCGAGCTCTTCGGTCCCGGCCTGGCCGAGACCAACGTGATCCGCAACGGAATCGACGCGGCGCGTTGGCCGTTCGCGGAACGGCGCGCGCGCACCGGGCCGGCCGAGCTGCTCTACGTCGGGCGGCTCGAATACGAGAAGGGTGTGCACGATCTCATCGCTGCCCTGCCGCGGATCCGACGGACAAACCCGGGCACCACGTTGACCATCGCGGGCGAGGGTACTCAGCAGGACTGGCTCGTCGAGCAAGCCCGCAAGCACCGGGTACTCAAGGCAACTCGGTTCGTCGGGCACCTCGACCACGATGGACTGCTGGAAGCGTTACATCGGGCGGACGCCGCGGTGCTACCCAGCCACTACGAACCGTTCGGGCTGGCCGCCCTGGAGGCCGCCGCGGCCGGTATCCCACTGGTGACGTCGAACATCGGCGGCCTGGGCGAGGCGGTGATCAACGGCCACACGGGCGTGTCGTGTCCGCCCCGCGATGTATCGGGGCTGGCCTCCGCAGTGCGGACCGTGCTCGACGACGCGGAGGCCGCGCAGCGGCGCGCCCATGCCGCCCGTCAACGGCTCACATCAGACTTCGATTGGCAGACCGTGGCCAGGGAGACCGCGCAGGTGTACCTGGCGGCCAAACGCAGCGAACGGCAACCGCAGCCACGCTTGCCCATCGTCGAGCACGCGCTGCCGGACCGCTAGCTCTCAGGGGCTTTCGATACCGATCGCCTCGGCGCAGTACTGCCATACCGACTCCCGGTCGCGGTCGTCGTCGCGGGTCAGCGGCAAATAGTGCTCCGGTCGGGGTCGCCGGTCGTGCCAGAACCGGCCGGTTGGCGGTGCCGGTTGGGTCGCGGCGAGCCACACGGCGGTGTCGGCTCCCTGTTCCGGTGTTCGCAATATCGGGCCGGTCAGGCGCCTGAACCCCGGAAGCGCCGTAGCCACTCCGGGGGTATCGGCCCATCCGGGATGCATGGAATACACGCTGACGTGTTGGGTTGCCCAGCGGCGAGCCAGGATTGGGGTGAGCGCAACCTGTATCCGTTTGGTTCGCGCGTAAGCGGTGGCGCCGCTGTATCGTCCCTTGCGGTATTCGGGGTCGTGTGCCGGCAGTGGTTGGGTATACATGCCGCCTGAGGACATCAGGATCACCCGCGGATCGTCGGACTTGGCCAGGATCGGCAGCAGACTCTCGGTCAGCAACACCGGACCGAGTACGTGGGTGGCCAAGGTGGCCTCATGTCCCTCGCGGGTTTCGGTGCGGGTCGCCGGCAACACCCCGGCGTTGTGAATAAGCACATCCAGCGCCCGTAGCCGGCCGCTCAGGTCAGCGGCGAAGGCGCGGACTGCGGCCATGTCGGACACGTCGCACATCTCCACCCGCACGTTGGCGTCCGAGTCGGCCGCGACGATCTCGTCCCGCGCCCGCTCACCGCTGTCCCGGTCGCGCACGGTTAGCAAAACGGTCGCGCCAAGCCCGGCTAGCCCCGCGGCGATCGCCTTGCCGATGCCCCGATTGGCACCGGTGACGAGCGCAGTTCGACCGTTTAGCGCGCCCGGATCGGGATCATCCGCCCAGTTCAATCGCCGGAGTCGATAGCCCACGCTGCTGTAGCCGGGAACGACGGCCCGATCCAGGGCAGTGTCGAAAAGCGCACGCACTTGGTCCAGAACACTCATGCTCAACACTGTGCCCCCAAATCGCTTCCTGCGTCCGCCAGTATTCGTCGGTAGCGTCGAGTAATGGGGCTTACGTATTCAAGCGTGGTCGACGCGCCGCGCGACGAGGTGTTCGACTGGCACAGCCGACCCGGCGCGTTCAACCGGCTGTCGCCGCCGTGGGCGCCCCTGCGGGTGGTCACCGAGGCCACCTCCCTCAAAGACGGAAGAGCCGAGCTCGCGCTCCCTGGCGGGCTGCGCTGGGTCGCCGCTCACCAGCCGGACGGCTACGACCCGCCACGGCGCTTCGTCGACGCCATCGCCAGCGAAGGCCTGGCGTCGCTGCCCGCACGCCTCGCCGTGCGCTGGCGGCACATCCACGAATTCGAAGAAGCCGGCGACAATAAGACCCGGGTAATCGACCGGGTAGAAACGCCGGTGCCCGCAGCGGCGCTGCGTCCGATGTTCGTCTACCGGCACCAGCAGCTTGCCGACGATTTGGCCGCACACCAGCTGGCGGCCGAGAACGGTCTGGCTCCTTCGACCATCGCTGTCACGGGCTCGTCGGGAATGGTCGGTTCGGCGTTGACCGCTTTTCTGCGGACTGGCGGTCATCGTGTTATCGCCTTGGTCCGCGGACCCGCGAAAACCTCCGATGAGCGCCGGTGGGACCCAGAGGCCCCCGCCCCAGACCTGTTCACCGGAGTCGACGCGGTCATCCATTTGGCCGGAGCCTCGATTGCCGGCAGGTTCACCGAAGGTCATCGTAATGCAATCCGCGACAGTAGAATTGGCCCGACGCGCCGGCTCTCGGAACTCTTGGCGAAAACCGCCGGCCGGCCTGGCGTGCTGATCTCGGCTTCGGCGGTTGGCTACTACGGATACGACCGCGGTGACGAGACGCTCTCCGAGGACAGTGGTCGCGGCGGCGGGTTTTTAGCCGACGTCGTCGCCGACTGGGAGACCGCCACCGTTCCGGCGGAACAACGCGGGGTTCGGGTGGTCCGGGTTCGCACCGGCATCGTGCAATCGCCACGCGGCGGCACGTTAAAGTTGATGCGTCCGTTGTTCAGCGCGGGGCTGGGTGGCCGACTCGGCGATGGCCGACAATGGCTGTCCTGGATTAGCATCGACGATCTGGTCGATGTCTACCACCGCGCGTTGTGGGACACCGCACTGTCAGGACCCGTGAACGCGGTTGCCCCACAACCGGTCCGCAATTCCGAATACACCCACACTCTCGCCCACGTGTTGCACCGGCCCGCGATATTGCCGGTACCGTCGATTGGGCCGCGGATATTGTTGGGCGAGCAGGGCGCTCGCGAACTGGCCTGCGCCAGCCAAAATGTGCACCCCGGGAAGCTCAGCCAGGCGGGTCACCGGTTCCGCCAACCCGACCTCGAACAAGCCCTGCGTCACCTACTCGGGCGTACTGCGGACTGACCAGAAGTCAGGGCAGCGCAGCGGGCGAGGCAGCAGAAATATTCCATATCCGTTGGCGCGCAGACTCAGTTTCAACTCCTGCGTGGCGGTGTTGCGCTCAAGCCATTTGGCTAGCACGGGACGTTGGTTCAGCGCCGAGACATTCTGAATGCCCAACTCCCGCAACAACGCTGATGTGGTGTTCGGCTGGTGTGGTGGCAGCTGTACCAACGTGGGTGCCGGATTGAGCATTCTGTTCCTCTCGAACGCTTGCTGAGGATGACTTTGGAAGACTGAATGCGGGCGACGGCGTTGCCACCCAACTGAGGCTGTATACCCGCCTGCCTGCGGTGTCAAACAGGTCAAACGCCCAAGAACACTAAGAACGCGGTAAGGAATTCGCCACCGATATGCTCCCTGCGTCCGGCGCCCGCTTGGAGTTGCCAAGTGACGCACGAGACTTTGGAATCCGAGCGAAAAGCTGCGTCACCTGCTGGCTCTACAACGCCCCTTTGCTTTCCCTCACTCGGCCTGCCGATACGCTTATCGGTGTATCTGCCATAGGAAGCGATTATGTGACGAAGCGCCAAGATCAGGACTCAACGCCCCGCCGAACGGAGCTGGAGCGGAATTTGGGAGCTGACTTGCGGGCAATCACGGCGCAGTCAGATCGCATCGGCCGTCACTTTGCTCGGCTGCATGAGGTCAGCAACGGCGACTTCCAGGCGTTGCTGCACATCATGGTGGCCGAAACCGCCGGAAGACCATTGACTTTGGCACAGCTGAGGCAGCGGGTCGACATGTCGGCTGCCGCGATCACCTATCTCGTCGATCGGATGATCGACTCCGGCCACATCCGGCGTGAGGCCGACCCGGACGACCGACGCAAGTGGCTGCTGCGCTACGAGGATCACGGATTGGACGTGGCGCGCGCCTTTTTCACCCCGCTCAGCGCGCATCTCCATACAACGTTGAAGGAACTGGACGAAAAGGATCTCGCTGCTGCTCACCGGGTCTTTGCCGCGATGATCGCCGCTATGTCAACGTTTGAGGACGAGCTTCGAGTCGACCGTTCCGAAGCGTCAACTCACTAGGTCCATCCGCAAAAGGACTGTAAGAACGCGCCGCCAGCCACATCCCGAGCCGATCTTTAAGTAGATTGATGTTTCATTAACTGAAAGGCTTGGCTTCGTGAGGTGGGATAGCATCGCGGCTACGGTGACGGGCCGACTTTCCTGGCTGCTCGGACTGGGCATCGTATTGCTGGGTATCTGCTTCATGGTGCTGATCGGCGGCAACCCCGCCGCCGGCACGGCGCCGCAGCCGGTGCCCGCCGATTCTGACTCCGCAAAAGTCGATGCGCTTGGTCGCCACTTTGCTGACCCATTTTCGGGAGGCGACCACGTTCCCCTGATCGTGGTGGTCAGTCGTGCCGACGGCGCGATCCTGGACGCTGCGGATGTGAACGCCGCCAACGCGGCGTCAGGCCGGATGCGGGCCCTCACCAAGCCCGCCCAACCCGATGCCGTCGCCGCGCCGGTTACGGTGTCGGCTGACGGCAAGGCGGCCATCGGGGTGGTACCCATCAGTGCCGACCTGTCGGGCCTGCGCCTCAACGACACGGTCGGCGCGCTCCGTACCGCTGCCGACAAGGGGTTACCTGCCGATCTTGCGGCCCATGTCACCGGAGGGCCCGCCTTCGGCGCCGACATCGCCAACGCGTTCACCGACGCCAACGTCACCTTGCTGGCGGTGACGGCCTCGGTGGTGGCGGTGCTGCTGATCGCGACATACCGCTCACCAGTGCTGTGGCTGGCACCGCTGCTGGTAATCGCATTCGCCGATCGGGTCTCGGCGTCGGTGGGCACCGCGGTAGCCTCGCTGACCGGGCTGAGTTTCGACGGCTCCACCGCCGGGATCACCAGTGTGCTGGTGTTTGGGGCCGGCACCAACTACGCGCTTCTGCTGATTTCTCGGTATCGCCAAGAACTCCGCAGCCATCCACAACATCGTGACGCCCTGCGCCGGGCGGTGTGCATGGCCGGGCCGGCCATCCTTGCCAGCAACGCCACCGTGGTGCTGGCGTTGCTCACGCTGGTCTTCGCTTCTACCCCCAGCACCCGCAGCCTCGGTGCTCTGGCGGCCTGTGGATTGGTGGTCGCGTCGGCGTCAGTCCTGCTGGTGCTGCCGCCGCTGTTGGCGCTGTGCGGACGACGGCTGTTTTGGCCATTCATCCCGCACCCCGACGATGGCGCGACCCTCGATTCCGGAGCCTGGCACTGGGTCGCCGAGCGAGTCGCCCGCCGTCCCGCGCTGGTCTCCGTGGTCGCGATAGCTGCCCTGGCGGTCCTCGCTACCGGGCTGATAGGAACCCGGATCGGGCTGACGCAGACCGAGCAGTTCCGCGTCCGGGCAGAGTCGGTGTCCGGCTACCAGATCGTGGCCGCGCATTTTCCCGCCGGCCTGACCGGTCCGACGCTGGTTGTCGCCCCCACCGCACAGGCGGCACAGGTGGCGCAGACCATCGGCGCGACCCGGGGTGTGGTCTCGGTGACCGAATCCGGCCACGCGGCCATTGGGTCGACGAATTGGTCGAGGTGGTCTGTGGTGATCGACGCGCCGCCATCGTCGGAACAGGCATTCAAAACAATTTCGGCACTGAGGCATTCGATGACAAGCGTCTCTTCTGACGCTTTGGTGGGTGGCCCCGATGCGCAGGCGCTCGACGTTCGCAATGCCGCCATCCGCGACCGATTGTTGCTGATTCCGGTGATCTTGGCGGTGATCCTGGTCGTCCTGTATGCGCTGCTGCGCTCTGCCCTTGCACCGCTGACCCTGTTGGCCGCGACCATTCTGGGCGCGCTGGCCGCACTCGGACTCGGCAGCTGGGCCAGCCTGCACGTATTCGGGTTCCCGGCCTTGGACAACAGCGCCCCGTTGCTGGCCTTCCTGTTTCTGGCCGCCCTTGGTGTGGACTACACCATCTTTCTGGTCACCCGCGCGCGCGAGGAGGCCGCGCAGCGCGGCGCGCGCGACGGCATGATCCGCGCCGTGTCGGCCACCGGCGGCGTAATCACCAGCGCGGGAATCGTTTTAGCCGCAGTATTCTGCGTACTTGGGGTGTTGCCACTGATCGTGCTGACTCAACTGGGCATCATCGTCGGCCTGGGCATTCTTCTCGACACCTTCATTGTTCGAACGCTGGTTATCCCTGCGCTATTCGCCCTTATCGGTGACCGCATCTGGTGGCCAGACAAGCTTGCCAACCACAAGAATGGAGGACACCCGTGAACAGATCGACACTGGCCGCGACTTCGCTGGCGGTCGCCGCCGCGGCCGGCACCGGAAGCATTGCCAGCGCGAGGCACGTCTCGTCCTGGTACTCGAGGCTGCGCAAGCCGCCATATCAGCCGCCCCGTGCGGCGTTCCCGGTGGCGTGGACCACTCTGTACGGCGACATCGCAGCAACCTCTGCGGTGGCAATCGACCGCCTTCGCGCGAAGGGACAGCACGATGAAGCAAACCGATACATCGCCGCGCTGAGCCTCAACCTGTTCCTCAACGCCGGATGGACGTGGCTCTTCTTCCGGTACCACAAGCTCGGCGCATCCGCGCTCGGCGCCGCAGCGTTGGCGGCCAGCAGTGCAGACCTGGTCCGGCGGACCGCCCAGGCCGATACGCGGGCAGGGTTGGCACTGCTGCCCTACCCCGTGTGGTGCAGCTTCGCTACCGCTCTGTCCACCCACATCTGGCGGCTCAATCGCTGACGGCGGGAGCATCGAATCATGACCGCACTGTTGTGGTTTCGCCGTGATTTGCGATTGGGCGACCACCCCGCCCTGGAGGCCGCCGCCGGTGCGGCCGGCCACCGGGACGTGCTTGCCTGCTTTGTGCTTGATCCGCGACTGGAGGCGTCGTCGGGGCGGCGCCGACTGCAGTTTTTGGGCGACACGTTGCGGCAGCTGCGAAACGATCTAGATGGCCGGTTACTCGTGACCCGCGGCAGGCCGGAAAAGGATATTCCGCTCATCGCCAAGGAGATCGGCGCGACGTCGGTGCACATCTCGCACGATTTCGCGCCTTTCGGACATCGCCGCGATGAACGCGTGCGTGCGGCGCTGGATTCGATTCCGTTGGTGGCGACGGGATCTCCCTACCTGGTTTCACCCGGGCGGGTGGCCAAAAAGGACGGCTCCCCCTACCAGGTATTCACGCCGTTTTTCCGCAGCTGGCGCGACATTGGCTGGCGGACGCCGGCTCGATCGGGCATTGATTCAGCGCACTGGATCGATCCCTCACAACTGCGGATCAAAGGATCCGACATCCCCGATCCCGGTGCCGCGCTCGACTTTGCTGCCGGCGAGGCCGCGGCGCTAAAGCGATGGAAGTCGTTCGTCGACAACGGCTTGAAACGCTACGACGAGGACCGCGACAGGCCCGACCTCAACGGAACCAGCGCGATGTCGGTGCATCTGAAGTTTGGCGCCATCCATCCCCGTACCATGGTCGCCAGCCTTGATTTGCGCGGCGTCGGGGCACAAACGTATTTGCGGGAGTTGGCGTTTCGAGACTTTTACGCAGACGTGCTGCATAACTGGCCGGCCAGCGCGTGGCACAACTGGAACGGCAATTTCGACGCCATCCAGACCGACTCCGGAGCCGAAGCGAAACGCCGGTTCGAGTCCTGGAAGGCCGGTGAAACCGGATTCCCACTTGTCGACGCCGGGATGCGTCAACTGCGCGAGACCGGCTTCATGCACAACCGGGTGCGGATGATCGTCGCGTCGTTTCTGGTGAAGGACCTTCATCTGCCGTGGCAATGGGGCGCCGAGTGGTTCCTGGATCAACTGGTCGACGGCGACATGGCCAGCAACCAGCACGGGTGGCAATGGTGTGCGGGATGCGGCACCGACGCCGCGCCGTACTTCCGGGTGTTCAACCCAAGCAAGCAGGCCGAGAAGTTCGATCCCTCGGGTGACTACGTCAGACGCTGGGTCCCGGAGTTAACCGACGCCGACGACGTTTACCTACGAAAAGGTGAACGGCCGCAAGGATATCCAGCACCGATCGTCGACCACAGCGCCGAGCGGGCCGAAGCGCTGCGCCGCTATCAGAACCTCAGTTGACGCGCCTAGCTAGCCAGTTTCTTCTTGATCGCGGCGTCCTGCTGCGCAGCGACCGTTTGCGCGAACTCGGGTGGCACGGGCTCGTTGGGCGCGCTGTCGAATTCCAGCGTGACGAACGCCTTGCCCTCAGTGAACAGCAACACGGTCACCGCCTTGGACTTGTCCGGCGAGGTCCCTGCAACCATCTGTCCTCCGCCGACCATCGGGAACGGTTGCGGGCTTCCACCGGTCACCGTGCTACCGACCGACGCTAACGAGCCATTCAACGCGGTGGTCGCAGCGCCAGCGTCGGCCAGGATAAGAACGGTGTCGCTGATTCGTTTGGTGTCATCCTGGTTCCTGAACACCACCGCCGCGCCGGGCGTCCCGTTGGGGTTCTGCCGGGGCGGCTCCGCGGGGCTGAAGACGTTGCTGATGTCGTTGCCCCGAACCAACAGGTTGGTGTAGTCGGTGGGCGCGGCCGCAGCCGATGTTGACGTTGCCGATGCCGTGCTCGTTGAGGACGCTGGGGCTGACGAACTGACGGCCGTCGACGACGGGGACGCGGTTTGCGAATTGCTGCTACAACCGGATACCAATGCGCTCAGTGCCGCACAGCCCACAATCGCGATCGTCGGCTTGTTCATCCGCGTCATCCTCACTACCCATTCGTTTGCTTTTGGCGACCCTGCCGGCTGCTTTCGCGACCTTATCGGCCACAGACACGCCCCCGGTACGTTAGCCCAACCGTAGAGCGGGGGTTTGAGCAGCCTGGCCTTCACAGATTTGAAGGGACGTTTGCCGGAATCCCTGTCCTCACGGCATTTGGCATGTAATTATCAGCCGATTCACAGTTGTCACATGACAGGAGGCGGTGTGGCTTGCTCGATCGTTCGGACCCTGCTCAGCTCGGGAGCTGCCGCAATTCTGGCGGCAGGGGCTGGCGCCTGCTCGGTTCCGGTGAGCTCGTCGCACGCGGTAAGCAAGAGCGATGTTGCGAACCAGATCGCCACCAAGATGACCGACGGGGCAGGCAACAAGCCCAGTTCGGTAACGTGCCCGAACGACCTGGACGCAAAGGTCGGCACCCAGGTGAACTGCACGATGAAAGTCAAGGATCAGAACTACGGCGTAAACGTCACTGTGACCAGCGTCGACGGTAGCGACGTGAAGTTCGACATGGTGGAAACGGTCGACAAGGGCCAGATCGCGGACCAGATCACCGCCAAGATGACCGACGCCGCCGGAAACAAGCCCGACACAGTGACGTGCCCAGGCGACCTGCTCGGCAAGGTTGGGGCGCAACTGAACTGCGCCATGAAGGTCAAAGGCGCGACCTACAACGTCAACGTCACCGTGATCAGCGTCAGCGGAAGCGACGTCTTGTTTGACATGGTGGAAACGGTCGATAAGAACCAGGTCGCCACCACGATCAGCGACAAACTCACCGAGCAGGCGGGCCGCAAGCCGGATTCAGTGACGTGCCCGGACAACCTCAAAGGTGCTGAGGGCGCCACCCTGCGCTGCCAACTCACCGACGGCGCCCAGAAGTACGGGGTCACCGTCACCGTCACCGGCGTCGATGCCGGAACCGTCAACTTCAACATCCAGGTCGACGATCACCCTTCATAGCGGCCGCGGCACCGCATAAGCGACCGGCCTAGTGGGGCGCCTTTTTGCGTTCGATGTCGGCCAAGGCGGCGGCCAGTTCCGCGCGCTCCGCGGCCGAGGTCTCCCAGGACAACTTCCGGTTTTTGACCACCCGGGCCGGTGCTCCGACTGCGATCGAGTAGTCGGGGATAACACCGCGAACTACCGCGTGCGATCCCAGCACACAGCCCCGTCCGATAGCCGTGCCGCGCAAAATCGTCACCTTCGTGGCCACCCAGGTGTCCGGTCCGATACGGACTGGGGATTTGATAATTCCCTGGTCCTTGATGGGGACGTTGATGTCATCCATCCGATGGTCAAAATCGCACACGTAACACCAGTCGGCCATCAGCGCCGAATCGCCCAGCTCGATGTCGAGATAGGCGTTGATGACGTTGTCGCGCCCCAGGACCACCTTGTCACCGAACCGCAGCGAGCCCTCGTGCGCCCGGATGGTGTTCTTGTCCCCGATGTGCACCCACCGGCCGAACTCCAGCTGCGCCAACTCGGGCGTCGCGTGAATCTCCACGCCCTTGCCGATGAAAACCATGCCGCGGGTGATGATGTGCGGGTTGACCAGCTTGAACTTCAGCAACCGCCAGTAGCGCACCAGGTACCACGGAGTGTACGCACGGTTGCGCAGCACCCACTTCAGCGAGGCCAGGGTAAGGAACTTGGCCTGGCGTGGGTCCCGCAACCGGTTTCCGCGCCAGCGCCGATGGAGCGGGGCGCCCCACATGCTCGTCATGGCCGCAGAGCCTACCGCGAGGCCGCACGCGATACCGTTACCTGTACTCGAATTTGGGAACCCTGCGAAAGGAAGACGTGCGAGCCCGACGTCCCCGACATGCACGTATGCTGCGGCGCTGGGCTTCGCTGGTTCTCGCGCTGGTTCTCGCGGTTGGGCTGACTGGTTGCGGCAACACCGACTCGTGGGTTGACGCGGCGCCCGCGCAAGGCTGGCCCGCCCAGTATGGCGACGCCGCCAACAGCAGCTACACCGCCACAATTGGGGCCACCAAGTTGTCGTTGCGGTGGACGCGATCAGTCAAGGGAAGCTTGGCGGCCGGGCCGGCCCTGAGCTCACGCGGTTATCTCGCCCTGAACGCGCAGACCCCGGCCGGTTGTTCGCTGATGGAGTGGGAGAACAACGACAACGGGCGGCAGCGCTGGTGCGTGCGGCTGCTCCAAGGGGGCGGGTTCGCCGGACCGTTGTTCGACGGCTTCGACAACCTCTACGTCGGCCAGCCGGGGGCGATCCTGTCCTTTCCGACCACCCAGTGGACACGCTGGCGCGAACCGGTGATCGGAATGCCTTCCACTCCAAGGTTTCTCGGTAACGGTCAATTGCTTGTCAGTACACATCTGGGGCAGGTGCTGGTTTTCAACGCGCACCGCGGCGAGGTGGTCGGCAGCCCTTTGGACCTGGTCGAAGGCATCGACCCCACTGATGCCACCCGCGGACTGGCCGATTGCGCCCCGGCCCGGCCGGGCTGCCCGGTCGCGGCCGCTCCCGCCTTCGCGGTGGCCAATGGGGCGGTGGTACTCGGCGTCTGGCAGCCTGGCGCACCGGCCGCCGAGCTGGTTGGCCTGAAGTACCACCCGGGGCAGACGCCCCTGCTTGCCCGCGATTGGACTAGCGACGCCGTCGGCTCCGGTGTGATCGCCAGCCCGGTGCTGTCCGCCGATGGGTCGACCGTCTACGTCAACGGCCGCGATCAACGGCTCTGGGCGCTGCACGCCGCCGACGGGAAAGTGAAGTGGTCGGTGCCGCTGGCGTTCCTCGCTCAGACACCACCAGCGGTTACTCCGCAGGGCCTGATCGTTTCCGGCGGTGGCCCCGACACCCGGCTGGCCGCCTTCAAGGATGCCGGCGATCATGCCGAGCAGGCGTGGCGCCGCGACGACGTCACTCCCCTATCGGCCACCAGCCTGGCCGGCGGCAGTGTCGGCTACGCAGTGGTATCCGGTCCGGCCGCAAGCGGCGCACCCGGAATGTCGTTGTTGGTCTTCGATCCGGCCAACGGCCAAACGCTAAACAGCTATCCGCTTCCCGCGGCCACCGGCTATCCCCTCGGGGTGTCGGTCGGCAACGATCGACGGGTGGTGACCACCACCAGCGACGGCCAGGTATATGGCTTCCAGCCCGCGTGAGCGATGAGAAAAGCGATGAGCATCGCCGCGATTCGCCTGGTGCGCCACAAGGTGGCATTTTTCGTTCCGGTGATCGGGTGCGTGGCGCAGGTGGCGCTGGCAATCGGGGCCGCTGCCATGGAATCGAGGGCCGGCCCCGTCTAGCCGCTAGATAGCCAGCGGCGGGATGGCGTTGCGCGGCACGGCGGCCTGGGTGGGGCCGGCGACCGCCGGCAACATCTCCCCCTGCGCGAAATAGAAAATCAGCTGGTCATCGGTGATCGCGAAGTTCTGGTAGTGGGACGCATCGAGGCCGGACGAGGGCGGTATGGCGGCACCCAAAGCGTTCTGGCGTTCCAGGTCGCGCTGAACCAACAAGAAGATACTGTCCAGCGGCGTGCTGCCGGGCGCGAACAGGTTGTCGAAGGTGATGGGCTGCCTGGTGCCGAGGTTGAAGTTGAACGCCTTGAACCAACTCGACGGATGCGCCCCGCCGAGGTCCTGGAAGAACTTGAGCACCACGCTGCGGGTGCGCGGCGGCGTGCCGGAAGTGTGTTGTTCGGTGGTGGCGTCCATTTGATAGGGCTGGTCGCGCCCGCCAGATCCCGGCGCACCCCCTGGCCCGCCCCCCTGTGCGACACTGACGAATCCGTCGCGGTTCTGGGTGATGTAGTCGGTCAGCGCCTGTTCGTCGGGATAATCGACGGGAAACGTCAGGTGCAGCGTGTACGTCGGGCTCGAGGTGCGCACATTGCACATCTGCGCCGCTTCGACGGTGCCGCCCAGACTCGCGCAGGAAGCTGGCGCGGCGCCCGCCGGCCAGACCAGCAGAACCGCGCAAGCCGGCATCGCGGCCGCTATCAGTAAACGCATTGTCGAATTGTCCTCGCACGCCACAAGGCGGAGCGCCTTGAAAATAACCGCCGTCAGCGTACCTGGGCACTGTCGCGGGGCCTGCAAACGAATACCGCCGCGTGACTGGCAGGCCCGGAGCCGATGCGGGCAATGACCGCCGAAAGAGGCCGGCCGCCGCGCAACCGCAGCCGCCGTCGCAGCGCATCGGGGTCGACTTGGACACCGCGGACCAGGATCTCCAGCGCGCCGCAGTCCAGCGCCGCCAAGGCCTGCCGCAGCCGGCGCTCGTCGAACGCCAACTGTTCGATCACCTCGAACCCCCGGACTGCCGGTGGCAGCCGATCCCCGGACAGGTAGGCGATGTCGGGGTCGAGTTGCCAGAGCCCATGCCGCGCCGCGTAGTGGCGTACCAGCCCGGCCCGGACCACGGCGCCGTCCGGATCGACGATCCACCGCCCGGCGGGACGAACCGCGCAGTCGTCGGGTTCGGTATCGGTGATCTGGGTGCACTGACCACCCTCCTCGAGAATGCTGGCCCGACGGCGCACTCCCGACCCGGCCAACCCGGCCGACCACAGGCACGCCTCCCGGACCGCGCTGCGATACGACGTCACCTCGATCTCACCATCGAAGCCGAAGCGCCGAACTTGATCGAAATCTATTCCGGGGGAACATTTTACGACGAGATTCCGGCCGCGGTAGCAGTCCAACAACTGAGCGAGGCCCGGCTGATAATCGTCCGGATGCCACCTGCGCCGGCCCCCACGGCGCCGCCCGGGGTCGACGATGACCACCGCGTCGCGCGTCACCGGATGCAGCGCGTCGGCGCGGCATAGCTCGGCCGTCGATCCCAGGTTGTGACGCGCCATCGCCAGGCGCACCGGGTCGATATCGCTGCCGAGCGCTCGCACCCCCGCGCCGCGCAATGCAGCCAATTCGGTGCCGATCGAGCAGGTAGCGTCGTGCACGAACGGAAGCGACGCGTCGGCCAACCGCGCGGCCCGGTGCCGGGCAACCGGCGCCGCCGTCGCTTGTTGCAGTGCCTCGTCGGTGAAGAGCCAGCCCGATATGTCGCAAAGCTGGCCCAGCTTTTCCGTGGCGCGGCGGCGTAGCAGGGTCGTCTCCACCAGCACCGGCGCCCGGTCGCCGAATCGGTCGCGCGTCGCGGCGATATCGGCCACCCGGGTGGCGTCGGTCAGCGCCAAGTCGGCGACCGCCGCCAGCGCCGCCGCCCCCGATTGGGACCGCAGGTACCTGACGTCGTCCGCGCCGAAGACGAGGCCGGTGGAGGCACCGCTCAGGAGGGTTTTACCCCGGTGACCATCACGTTGTAGAACCAGCCCTTTGGCGCCACGTGTCGCCAGACGTTGGCATCCACCCAGCTCAGCGCCTTCCAACCGCCGAATGCGAACTTGGCCCAGTTCCAGCCGAGCCGCCCGGACGGCACCGTCGCCTCAAAGGTCCGGACTGGCCAGCCGAACATCGCGGCGGTGAACTCCTCGCTGGCGGTGTGCACCTGCACGGCGCCGGCGTTGGTAGCCATCCGCTCGAGGTCTTTGGGCTCGAAGGTGTGCAGGTCGACGATCCACTCCAGGGCGGCCGCGCGGGAGTTCTCATCGATCTCGGCCTGTGGACGCCGCCAGCCGCTCAGCCCGGGCATCTGCACGGCCCGGATGGTGACATTCCAGGTCAGGTCCGCCAGCGCGCGAGCATAGCCATTGCCGATGGTGGTCGGCTCGCCGGCGAACAAGAACCGGCCGCCCGGCTTTAGCACCCGGATCGCCTCACGCAGCGAGAGCTCCACATCGGGAATGTGATGCAGCACGGCATGCCCGACCACCAAGTCGAAGGTGTTGTCCTCGTAAGGGATTCCTTCGGCGTCGGCCACCCGGCCGTCGATGTCCAGCCCCAGCGACTGACCGTTGCGAGTGGCCACCTTGACCATGCCCGGCGAGAGGTCGGTGACCGACCCGCGCCGGGCGACTCCCGCCTGGATCAGGTTGAGCAGAAAGAAGCCCGTCCCGCAGCCCAGTTCCAGGGCGCGGTCGTAGGGCAGCTCGGCGAGCACCTCGTCGGGCACGATGGCGTCGAACCGGCCACGCGCGTAGTCGATGCAGCGCTGGTCGTAGGAGATCGACCACTTCTCGTCGTAGCTCTCGGCTTCCCAGTCGTGGTAGAGCACCTGGGCGAGCTTGCTGTCGTTCCGCGCGGCCTCGACCTGCTCGGCCGTGGCGTGCGGGTTGGGAGCGGCGTCAGCGGGGATTTTGGAACTCCTCGTCATGAAGGGCAGCCTAACGGCTGGCGGGGTTGCCCTCACGGCCAGCATCGCGACCGGCATCGAAAACGGCATTGATACCGGCCTTCGCGGCACCCAGCGCATGCGATGGGCCGTCGAGAAAACGGCGCGCCCACGCTGCCGCGGCGTCATACACGTTGTCGGGAGCCACCATCTCGTCGATCAGGCCCAGCCCCGAAGCCTCCTCGGCACCGAAGAAGCGCCCGCTGAACACAAGTTCTTTGGCCCTGCTCGCGCCGACTACCCGGGTTAGCCGGGCCATTCCGCCGCCGCCGGGGACCAGGCCATCCAGGATCTCGGTCGCCCCGAACTTCACGTTGTCACCGCTGACTCGCCAGTCGGCCGCCAGCGCCAGGGTGAGGCCGGCACCCAGGGCGTAGCCGGTAATCGCCGCCACGGTCGGCTTGGGGATCGCCGCCACGGCGTCGATCGCCGCGCAACGCACCCGGTCGGCGACGCTGGCCTCATGGGGGGTCAGCGTCCGCAGCTCGGGCATGTCATCGCCGGCGGAGAAGATGTCGTGACCGCCGAACAGAATCACCGCGGCGACGTCGTCGCGTTCCCCGAGTTCGGTGGCCGCGGCCGTGATCTCGCGGTAGGCCTGCCGGGTCATCGCGTTGGTGGGCGGCCGCGATAACAGCAACATGGCCAGGCCGGCATCCTGCGATCCGTCGCTCACCACGACGTGAACGAACTCGCTCACGGGAGCCTCATGAAGGCCAGCCCATGGATCCGCCAGCTTTTCGTGCCTGGTGGTAGCGGTCGGAGTCGAAGAACTCGAAGATCCAGTTGTCACCGATGATCTCCAAACGCGGCTGGACGGTGACGATCTGGCGTTCGACCGACAACACGTCGGCGACGCTGCGGGCCGCCAGCGAGTCCAGCTGTGTCCAGGTCGGTGGTAGCAGGACGTTGCGACCGGCTTCGAAGTCGTCGATGGCCGCCTGCGGCGTCGTCCAGCCGGCGCGGTCGGATTCGGTGTTCTCCCCGTCAGCGCGCTGACCCGCCGGCAACGCCCCCACAAAGAAATAAGTGTCGTAGCGGCGGGTGCGCTCGGCCTCCGGGGTGACCCAGTTGGCCCACGGCCGCAGCAGGTCGGATCGGAGCACCAGGTTTTCGCGGTACAGGAAGTCTGCGAACGACAGCGTGCCCTCGGCCAGCGCGCGGCGCGAGTCCGCGTACACCGATGCGTCCCCGACAATGCCGGTCGGGTCGGCAGCCGGACCGGCGAACAGCACCCCCGATTCTTCGAACGTCTCGCGGGCCGCGGCGCACACCAGCGCCTCGGCCAAGTCGGGTTCGATGCCGAACCGCTGCGCCCACCACTGTGCCGAGGGCCCCGCCCAAGCGATTTCGGTGTTCCGGTCGCGGTCGTCGACGCCGCCGCCGGGAAACACCATCGTCCCCGGGGCGAATTGCATCCCTGAGTGGCGCCGCATCAAGAAGACCTCGATGCTCGCCCCCGAATGCGGCTCGATGTCACGCACCAGCATCACCGTCGCGGCCGGCCTGGGGGGCAGCGGGGGCTGGTCGTGCGCTGAAGTCATAGCTGCCTCCGGTGAGCTGCGCGGGCGCGGGCCCGTCGGGCGAAGTATCGCCCGTCGATAACTTCCAAGGTGATCCGCTGCCCGAATGCGGCGGACAGGTTTTCGGATGTCAGCACATCGGACAGCAAGCCCGCGGCGACTACCTTGCCTTCCGATAGCAGCAGGCCATGGCTGAAACCGGGCGGCACCTCCTCGACGTGGTGGGTGACCAATACCAGGGCGGGCGCGTCGGGGTCGGCGGCCAGGTCAGTCAGTCGGGCCACCAATTCCTCGCGGCCGCCCAGATCGAGCGCGGCAGCGGGTTCGTCGAGCAGCAGCAGCTCCGGGTCGGTCATCAGGGAACGGGCGATCAGCACCCGCTTACGCTCGCCTTCCGAGAGCGTCCCGTAGGTGCGCTCCGCGAGATGCTCGGCGCCGACGCTTTCCAGCATGTCGACCGCACGCTGGTAGTCGACGTCGTCATAGCGCTCCCGCCAGCGACCCAACACCGCATAACCGGCCGAGACCACGAGGTCGCTTACCAGCTCATCGTCGGGTATCCGCTGCGACAGCGCTGAGGAACTGAGCCCGATCCGTGCCCGCAATTCGCTCATGTCGACTCGGCCCAGGCGCTCACCGAGCACGTAGGCGACGCCCGACGACGGGTGCTCGGCCGCCGCCGCGATCCGCAGCAGCGACGTCTTGCCGGCCCCGTTCGGCCCGATGATCACCCAACGCTCGTCGAGTTCGACCGCCCAATCGATGGGCCCTACCAATGTGCGTCCACCACGGCGTAGCGATACGCGCCTGAAGTCGATCAACAGATCGGGGTCGACCGCCTCGGGGCCAGGTTCAGGCACCCGATCATCGTGCCGTACCGCGACGCTGCGCCGCCTGCCGGGTCACCTCTGCGCGAGCAGACGCAAAAGCCTCCATTTCACAGTGAAATTGGGGCTTTTGCTGGGGGTACCTCCCGCTTGCGGGGGACTGCTCGCGCCGCTAACGAGCGCGCCACCTAATCGGGCGGGATCTCAACGCGTTGCACGCCAAGATCGCCCGCGTCGGCAACCTCGATCTCACCACGTGTCACGCCCAGCAGAAACAGCACCGAGTCCAGGTATGGATGACTCAACGACGCATCGGCGACCGCACGCAATGCCGGCTTGGCGTTGAACGCGATGCCCAGCCCGGCAGCCGACAGCATGTCGATGTCATTGGCGCCATCGCCTACCGCGACGGTCTGTTCCATCGGTATGCCGAACTTTTGCGCGAAATCCCGAAGCGCCGCCGCCTTCCCAGGCCGATCAACGATCTGGCCGACGACGCGGCCGGTGATTACCCCATCGATGATCTCCAGCTCGTTGGCCGCGACGTAGTCGAGCATCAGGTCCTCGGCCAATGGCTCGATGATTCGGCGGAACCCGCCCGACACCGCACCGCACCGATAGCCCAGCCGTCGCAGGGTGCGGATCGTCGTCCGCGCACCGGGCATCAGCTCCAGCTGAGCGGCGACCTCGTCGATCACCGTGGCCGGCAGCCCGGCCAGAGTGGCCACCCGTTGCTCCAGCGATTCGGCGAAATCCAATTCGCCGCGCATCGCCGCATCGGTGATCGCCGCGACCGCTCCTTCCGCTCCCGCCCGGGCCGCCAGCATCTCGATGACTTCGCCCTGCACCAGAGTCGAATCGACGTCGAACACGACGAGCCGCTTGGTGCGTCCCGCCAGGCTGTACCCCTCCACCGCGATGTCGACCTGCTCCGCAGAGGCGACCTCAGTCAGGACGGTCCGCAGCCGGCCGTAGGCTCCCGGCTGCACCGACACCCGTAACTCCAGGCCGGTGACCGGATAGTCGGAGACGCCGCGAATGAGGTCGATGTTGACGCCCAGGTTCGCCGCCTCCCGGGCCACCGATCCGAACGCGCGAGCCGTGATGGGACGGCCCAGCACATAGATGGTGTGGGTCGATGGTTCCCGGATGATCGGCAGGTCATTGCTGCGCTCGATCGTCACGTCCAGGCGCAGCGCCCGGATCGCCGACTCGACGTCGTGCCGCAGTGCGATGTTATCCGCCACATCCAGCGGACAGGACACCAGCACGCCGAGCGTCAGGCGCCGCCGGATGACCACCTGTTCAACGTTGAGTAGGTCGACACCATGCCGCGACAAGACCTCGAACAGCGCCGATGTCACACCCGGCTGATCCACTCCGGTGACGGTGATCAGCACCGACACCTTGGGTGAAGTGCTCACCACCCGTAATTGCCGCTATTAGGTACGGACGTCGACGTCGTCGAGCCTGGTGACATCGTGGCCCTCATGGCCATGCGCCCCACCGACGTGTGACTCGGCCCGCATTCGTTCCACCATGTGCGGGTAGTGCAGCTCGAAAGCCGGACGCTCCGAACGAATCCGGGGCAGCTCGGTGAAGTTGTGCCGTGGCGGCGGGCAACTGGTAGCCCACTCCAGCGAATTCCCGTAACCCCACGGGTCGTCCACCGTCACGACTTCGCCATAGCGCCAGCTCTTGAACACGTTCCACACGAACGGGAACATCGACGCGCCCAGGATGAAGGCCCCGACCGTCGAAACGATGTTCAGGCCCTGGAACCCGTCGGTGGGCAGGTAGTCGGCGTAGCGGCGCGGCATACCCATGTCACCGAGCCAGTGCTGCACCAAGAACGTGGTGTGAAAGCCGATGAAGGTCAACCAGAAGTGCAGCTTGCCCAGTCGCTCGTCGAGGAGCCGGCCGGTCATCTTGGGGAACCAGAAGTAGATGCCGGCGTAGGTGGCGAACACGATGGTGCCGAACAGCACGTAGTGGAAGTGTGCGACCACGAAATAACTGTCGGTGACGTGGAAGTCCAGCGGCGGGCTGGCCAGCAGTACCCCGGTCAGACCGCCCAACAGGAAGGTGATCAAGAAACCGACCGAGAACAGCATCGGTGTCTCAAAGGTCAACTGACCCTTCCACATCGTGCCGATCCAGTTGAAGAATTTAATGCCGGTCGGGATCGCGATCAGATACGTCATGAACGAAAAGAACGGCAGCAGAACGGCTCCGGTGGCGAACATGTGGTGCGCCCACACCGCGACCGATAGCGCGGCGATCGACAACGTTGCGTAGACCAGCGTGGTGTAGCCGAAGATCGGCTTGCGGGAGAAGACCGGGAAGATCTCCGAAACGATTCCGAAGAACGGCAACGCGATGATGTACACCTCGGGGTGGCCGAAGAACCAGAACAGGTGCTGCCACAACAGAACTCCGCCGTTGGCCGCGTCGTAGACATGGGCGCCCAGGTGGCGGTCGGCGGCCAGGCCGAACAGCGCGGCGGTTAGCAACGGGAACGCGATCAGCACCAGGATGGACGTCACCAGAATGTTCCAGGTGAAAATCGGCATCCGGAACATAGTCATCCCAGGGGCGCGCATGCAGATCACGGTGGTGATCATGTTGACCGCGCCCAAGATGGTCCCGAGCCCGCCGACCGCGATACCCATGATCCACAGGTCCCCGCCGACACCCGGCGAATGGATGGCGTCGGTCAACGGCGTGTAGGCGGTCCAGCCGAAGTCGGCGGCCCCGCCCGGCGTCACGAAGCCGGCGGTCGCAATCAAGGCGCCGAACAAGAACAACCAGAACGAGAAGGCGTTCAGCCGCGGGAAGGCCACGTCGGGTGCGCCGATCTGCAGCGGCAGCACCAAATTGGCGAAACCGAACACGATCGGGGTGGCGTAGAACAGCAACATGATGGTGCCGTGCATGGTGAACAGCTGGTTGAACTGTTCATTCGACAAGAACTGCAGGCCCGGAGCGGCCAACTCGGTCCGCATCAAGAGCGCCAGCAGACCGCCGATGAAGAAGAACATGAAGCAGGCGACGCAGTACATGATGCCGATCAGCTTGTGATCGGTGGTGGTGATCAGTTTGTAGATCAGGTTCCCTTTGGGACCGGTCCGGGCCGGGTAGGGGCGAATAGCCTCGAGTTCTCCCAACGGGGGCGCTTCGGCTGTCAACAGCTCCTCCAAACATCCGTGCAGGACAGGGGCGCAGTACCCATTACTGGAGGAATCTTAGCCCCCCATCAAGCCGATGGCAGGGCTGGTCCTACAAACTGTCGTAATTACCTCGCCCGTGTCCCCCGATCATTTCGGCGGACCCCTGCGAGCTGGCCGGATGTTAGCGTCGGACCCGTGCGATTCGGCGGGAGGCGACCCACGCGGCCGCTCATGATGGCCACCGCCGCAGCGGCAACCGTGGTGGTGGCGACCTGCGGCGGATGCGGATCCGGACAGTCCGGCACGAACTCCGCTCAAAAGGCGTCGTCACCGGCGCGATCGGTGCCGACCCCTACCACCCAAATCGCGGGGGCCGGCGTATTGGGAAATGACCGTCGGACGGACGAGTCGTGCGCGCGCGACCCGGCCGCCCCAGATCCGGGTCCCCCGACGCGGCCCGCGCACAACCCGGCCGGTGTCAGTCCGGACACGGTCCAGGTACCCGCCGAGGCACAGCGCATCGTGGCGCTCTCCGGGGATCAGCTCGACGCCCTGTGCGCGCTTGGCCTGCAGTCCAGGGTGGTGGCGGCCGCTTTGCCGGACGGCTCCCCGAACCAGCCTTCCTACCTGGGCAGCGCTGTGCACGGCCTACCCGGAGCGGGTACCCGCAGCAAGCCTGACCTCGGCGCCATCGCGGCGGCCCATCCTGATCTGATCCTCGGCTCGCAAGGTTTGACGCCCAACCTGTATCCGCAGCTCGCGGCGATCGCCCCGACAGTGTTCACGGCGGCACCCGGCGCGGCCTGGGAAGACAATCTGCGTGGCGTGGGTTCCGCCACCGCGCGTGCCGGCGCCGCGGACGGGCTGATCGATGGGTTCGTTCGGCGGGCCGACCAGATCGGGGCAAGCCACGACGCGGCCCACTTCCAGGCCTCGATCGTGCAGCTGACCGCTGACAGCTTGCGGGTGTATGGAGCCAAGAATTTCCCGGCCAGCGTGCTGACCGCGGTCGGGGTGGACCGCCCCGCCGCGCAGCGGTTCACGGATAAGGCCTACGTCGAGATGGGCACCTCTGACGCCGACCTTGCAAAGGGACCGGATTTCTCCGCGGCCGACGCCGACATCATCTACGTGTCGTGCACGTCACCGGCCGCTGCCGAAAGGGCCGCCACCGTTTTGGACAGCGACCCGTGGCGCAAGCTGTCCGCCAATCGCGACAACCGGGTCTTCGTCGTCAACGACGAGGTCTGGCAGACCGGCGAGGGCTTGGTCGCAGCCCGCGGCATCGTCGATGATCTGCGCTGGGTCAACGCCCCAATCAATTGATCACCAGCCGCCCGATTGGCCCGAGACCCTTACCTTAGCTAAGCTTTTCTAGGATGCAACTTGACTGAAGAGGGATTTGCATGAGCACTGTTTCGGCGTACGCCGCCACCTCGGCCACCGAACCGCTGATCAAGACCACCATCAACCGGCGCGATCCCGGTCCGCATGACGTGTCGATCGAGATCAAGTTCGCCGGGATTTGTCACTCGGACATCCACGCCGTCAAAGCCGAGTGGGGCCAACCGAATTATCCCGTGGTCCCTGGCCACGAGATCGCCGGCGTGGTCACCGAGATCGGCTCCGAGGTCACCAAGCACAAGGTCGGCGACCGCGTCGGCGTGGGCTGTTTCGTGGATTCCTGCCGTGACTGCAGCTACTGCCTGGCCGGAGTCGAGCAATTCTGCAAACGCGGCACGACGCCGACCTACAACGGGACCGGCAAAGATGGCGAGCCGACCTACGGCGGCTACAGCCAAGCGATCATCGTCGACGAAAACTACGTGTTGCGCATACCCGACTCGCTACCACTGGATGCGGCGGCGCCGCTGCTGTGCGCCGGAATCACCCTTTACTCACCGCTGCGGCACTGGAAAGCCGCGGGGAACACCCGCCTGGCGGTCGTCGGATTGGGCGGCCTTGGCCACATGGGCGTGAAGCTAGGCGCGGCGCTGGGCGCCGAAGTCACCGTACTGTCGCAGTCGCTGAAGAAGATGGAAGATGGACTGCGGCTGGGCGCGAGCCACTACCACGCGACGGCCGACCCCAACACCTTCCGCACCTTGCGCAGCAGCTTCGATCTGATCCTGAACACCGTCTCGGCCAACCTAGATCTCGGCAAATACCTGGGCCTGCTCGACGTCGACGGCACGCTCGTCGAACTGGGCATCCCCGAGCACCCCATGCAGGTGCCGGCGTTCCCGCTGGTCATGGGTCGTCGGAGCCTGTCCGGATCGTTCATCGGCGGGATCGCCGAAACCCAGGAGATGCTCGACTTTTGCGCCGAAAACGGCGTAGCACCCGAGATCGAGGTCATCGAACCGGATTACATCAACGAAGCCTACGAGCGCGTGGTGGCCAGCGACGTGAGGTATCGCTTCGTCATCGACACCTCAAGCTTGTAACGCGTCGGGCGTCACTCGTCGTCCTCGTCGGAGCCGACCTCGACGACGGTGCCGGCCAACGGCCAACCGGCGGCGGCCAGCGTGGCGGCCACCCGTTGAATGTCCGCCTTCCCGGGGTCAGTGTGGGTGGTCTTGCTGATAAACGCGGAGATCTCGTCGCGGTCGATCGGCCCGTCGCCTTCGGCCCGATGCTTCTTCATGATGTCGTGCACAACTTCTTCCAGCTGTTCCTTGGTCAGTGGGGTGGCCTGCAGCAGGGCAAACAGCGCCACCTGGTCCGGTCCGGGAACGCCCTGGGGGTAGCCGACGTCCAGCCAGCGGATCACTGACCGGAGGAATTTGGCGTGCTTGTGCGAAGCGTGGGTTGAAGTCACCCCCCTAGTCTCAGGGTGAGCGGGGGGTGTGGCGTCGCACCGTGGCGACAATTCATATTCAGTTCACGACCTGAACACCTGGTGCTAGAAATCCCCAAGCGATTTTGCTAGGGGTGTTGCGGCACCTCGACGTCGGAGACCAGGACACGTACGCCGCCGGTGGACAATCGCGCCATCGCAGCGAAGAAGGCGCCCGCTTCCGGCGTGGTCACCGCCGTACTGACGGCAGCGTAATTCGGGTAGTACAGGTCGATCATGCGGTAAGCGGGCGTCGGGCTTCCGTCCTCTTTCGGCCAGACCTTCGATGCCTCGATCCGGAGATACCCCGGTATTTTTCGAGCGGCCTTCAGTTGCTCCGATTCATATGCCGCTTCGAACACTGTCGGGTCGGTGGGGTTGTCATAGATGACAGTTAGCTTGGTTTCGGACAACGGATTTCCCTCGTGTCGTTGATGGAGTCGAGCCTGCGCCGGGCGGCCTGCGCTAGTCCTACTTTAGGCCGGTGAGGCCACCCGGTCGTCGGTCTGCATTGTGCATTGCGGATGTCATCAGCGCTTGTCTAACATGTGTCTAATAGCCGTGACTTCCAGTAGGAGCCACTTATCACCTGAAGGCATCCGTCATGTTGCACCTACTACCCAGGTTCCACTCACTGTCCGATCCCCCGGCGCCCCCCGCGGTGACTCGTCATCACTGGCGCGCTGCAGCATTCATCACGGCAATCGGGCACATTCACATCCGGCCGGCTGAGCCGCGACCGAGTTACCCGCCGCATGAAGCCAGTTATTTCGAGGCGGGGGAAATGTCTCGCCTCATGGAGCACCTCTGACGGGGCTCCTTGTGCCGCTGAGCGGCAGACTCAGAAGTCCCAATCCTCGTCTTCGGTGTTAACGGCTTTGCCGATCACGTACGAGGAGCCCGAGCCGGAGAAGAAGTCGTGGTTCTACTCAGCTACCTGATCAGGGGGTTGGAAACAGCTCCACCTGCTGAAACCCACTACGGTAGTTAACAAGAGTTATCTGTAACTGTGGGCAGATTGTGGGCACGGCGTGGGCACGCGGGCTACCGTCGCCCGTCCCTGATCTGATACCGCCGTTTTCCGCCATTACCGCCGTTGCTGCCGTTACCACGGGCGCCGCTCACGGAGTTACCGCCAGCCCCACCGCGCGCCACAGCGTCAAAGTACCCAGCCCGACCGCGCGCTGAGGCTCGCGGAGTCGGTGTGCCGCGGGTCGCGCGGTGTCCCGTCCGGCCGACCTGCCGCAGCTAAATGACTTTGCCGGGGATGCCGTTGCTGCCCTGCGTTCCGTTATTGCCCACGGTGCCTGGGCCTCCAGCGGTGCCAGCCGTGCCTGACCCGAAGACCCCGCCTCCGACGCCGCCGGTGCCGCCACTCTCGCCGAACCCGTAGCCGCCGGCATACCCGTAGCTGCCGGCTTGGATGGTGCCGTCGCCGCCGTCGCCGCCGTCGCCGCCGTTACCGCCGTCGCCGCCAGCGCCACCGTTACCGCCGTTACCGGCGTGGCCCGACCCCTGGACCCCGCCGCCAGACCCGCCGTTCCCGCCGAAGCCGCCGTTGCCGCCACCGAGGGCGTCCCCACCGTAGCCGCCGTAGGCCCCGCCGCTCGCGCCGTTCGCGCCGTTGCCGCCCGTGGCGCCGTTGCCGGCGGCCCCGCCGTTGCCGCCGGCGCCGCCGTTGCCCGACCCCACGCCCTCGCCGCCGGGACCGCCGCCGCCGCCGTCGCCGCCCCCGCCACCAGAGCCGCCAGAGCCGCCGCCGCCCGATGTTGAGCTGCCGGCGCCGCCGGCACCCGGCGTTCCGCCGTTACCGCCGTTGCCGCCGGCACCGCCGTCGCCGTCGGAGCCTGCAGTGCCGTTCACCGCCGTCCCGCCGAGGCCACCGTTGCCTCCGGCGCCGCCGTAGCCGCCGGTGCCGCCGTAGCCGCCGAAACCGCCGGCGCCGCCAACGCTGGCACCAGCCGCGCCGTCGACGCCGGCGCCACCGTTGCCGCCAGTGCCGCCAGTGCCGCCGGCACCGCCGGCGCCGCCGTTGCCCGATATTGAGCCGCCGGCGCCTCCGTGGCCGCCAGTGCCGGCGGCGCCGCCGTTGCCACCGGTTCCGCCGCCGTCGCCCGGGTTTACACCGTTGGTGCCCGCCGTCCCATTGCCGCCGTTGCCGCCGTTGCCGCCGTCGCCGCCATTGCCGACCGTCCCGCCATTGCCGCCGTTACCGCCGTCGCCGCTGGTGCCACCGGGGGTCGTGGGGCTGTAACCGGTGCCGCCGTTGCCGCCGTTGCCGCCGCTGGTGGCCGCGGTGCCGGCCGCGCCGGTCACGCCGGCGGTGGCGCCGGTGCCGCCGGCCGCCCCACCGTCGCCGCCAGTACCGCCGATGCCGGGGTTACCGCCGTTACCGCCGACGCCGCCGTTGGGGTTGGCAGCGGTGCCCGCGGCGCCGACGCCGCCGTTGCCAGGTGTGCCGGCGTTGCCGCCCACCCCCCCGGCCCCGCCATCGCCGTTGGCGCCCACGCTGCCGTTGGTGGCCGCCCCGCCGGTGCCGCCGACCCCACCCTGACCGCCGGCCCCGCCGTCGCCGCCGTTGCCGCCGTCGCCGCCGGCACCGCCGTTGACCCCGCTCGAGCCGGCCGCGCCGGTGACACCGGCCCCGCCGGTGCCGCCGGTGCCCCCTTGGCCGCCCATCCCGCCGGCACCGCCGTTGCCAGACAACCGCCCGCCGGCCCCGCCGGCCCCGCCGGCCCCGCCCATGCCGCCGATGCCGCCCGCGCCGCTCGCTGTGCCCGGGGTGCCGGCCGTGCCGGCCCCACCGGCCCCGCCCATGCCGCCATTGCCGTAGTCGCCGGCGTTACCGCCGTGGCCGCCGGGCTGACCTGGTGCCCCTGACCCCCCGTTGCCGCCGTTGCCGTAGCAGCCACCCGCCATTGCCGCCGTTTTCCCCAGTACCCGGCGCACCATTGCTGCCGTTGCCGATCATTGGGCCACCCGTTAACAGATCGCTGGGCGCATTAATTACACCCAGAACACTGTTTTGCACCGTCTGAGTTGTAGGTCCAATGATGTTGTTGATGTCTACGGCTAGAGGGCCTGTGCCTAGAGGGCCTGTGTAGCTCGTAAATAGAGAGTTAATATCTATGGCTAGATTATTTGTACTTGTGCCTACATATTGAGTGATTGGATTATCCGTCAAGAGAGAATCTAAGGTTGAAATGCTGGTGCTTGTATGCATGTTCGATAGCTGCGTCGACAAGTTCGATAGCTGTGTTTGTAGCTGCGTTGGCCAGTTCGAGACCTGAGTTAATAACGAACTTACCGAAAATGAACCTGAAGGCTGCCAAAGTGTGAAGAGTTCGACCCCATATTGAATTTGAGAACTGCCCGGATACTGGGACACGTCCAACATTAAGGGTCCAAGCGGAGTGTTTGTCATGGCTAAGAAATAGCGTCCGGTGGTCGGATTGTTGTCCGACTGTAGGGTCGCTGACCATTGCGCGATGGGTACGTTCTGAGGGAGGTATTGCGACAAGCTGGGGTAAGCGGCCTCAAGCTTCTGAAGAGGTATGTTCAGGTTTTCGCTCACCGATACGTACGATTTGTCTTGGACACCGCCGTTGCCATCTGAACCAGGTAGCCCAATACTGCTCGACGTATTCCAGCCAAGGTTAGGAAGGATTTTCTCCTCCAGCCCATCCTTCACGGCATCTTCAGTGTGGTAAACGTACTGGTAAATGGACTTCAGGTTATTCCAGACACTCCCGAGATCCGCGAGATCGACGGCGGCGCTGCCTTGACCGGTGCCAACCAGTAGAACCTGGGCGGGAGCGTTCACCGATGTTTGCGTGGCGTTCGCAACCTCTGTGCTCACATACTGGGCCGCACCTCCGTTCAACAGGTTCACGAACTCGTCGTGAAACGCTGTCGCCTGCGCGCTGGCAGCTTGAAATTCTTGGGCGTGCGTACCAAGTAACGCGGTGATTGCTGCTGATACCTCATCAGCGGCGGGGGCCGCGATCGCAGACGTTTGGGCCGCTGCCACACCATTCGCACTCCGCAGCGCAGACCCGATGTTCTGCAAGTTTTCGCTCGCCGCCGCCAGTCTGTCCGTTGCTGCGATCACATATGACATTGCGAGCCTCCAATCGGTGTAGCGCCCGAACGCCACCTCGCCCACGAGCCACCGATAGCCCGTAACTTGGCAGTATTGCAGCTTTTTTGCACGATTCAAATACTTTTTTTGAACTTAAGGTATTTCAACCATCGCGCGGACATGAAATTATCTGACGCGTCAATTAATCGCCGAAAAAGGGGCTAGCTGACTGCTCGTGCAGACCATCACCACTTCATTACTGTTGACGGTAACCCGCTCAAATAAGGGGTGGTGGATATGGCGTATGTGCTCGCGGCGCCGGAAATGATGACGTCGGCGGCAACGGATTTGGCGAGCATCGGATCGAACATAAGCGCGGCCCACATGGCAGCGGCGGCGCGGACTGTCGCGGTGATTCCCGCGGGCGCCGATGAGGTGTCGGCAGCTGCCGCGGACCTATTCTCCCAGTTCGGCCGCGACTATCAGGCGGCGGCAGCCGACGCGGTAGGTGTCGGACAGCAGTTTGAGCTGCTACTGGCGGCAGCCGCCACGTCCTACGCCGACGCCGACGCCGACGCCGACGCCGACGCCGACGCCGAATACGACATCATCCGCGGTCTGCGCGCAGGACTGATCGGCGTGGTGGACGGCGCGGGACTATTCCTCCTGGGCAGGCCTATCCCACCCGGCGGGAGGGTCTGCTACCGGAACTCGCGAACGGTTTCGTCGATGTGCAAACGTCAAGTCCGTTGAGCAAGGTGTTCCCCTGGTATTTGCCCTTACTCCCAGTCGACCTCGCGTTGTCGCCGCTGCTGCTGTTTTTGTTAGTCGGCGTATGTCGCTGAGAGTCCCGGCGGACTTGTCTTAGATTTCCCGCCGGGAACCTTCTTCGGTTAGGTGCGGTACTTGCTGAAAATGACTTCGTCACCCGGTAGCAGCTTGACGTCGCCCTGGTAGCTGTTGACGCCGACCCTGGGTGGGGCTTCATCGCGGCTCAGGTCGGTATCGCCGTAATAGAGCAGCCCGTGTTAGGGACAGCGCCGCGGAGTCACCATCCCGGACTAGACACGGACGCCGCAAAGTCGAAGCGATCTGAGCCGGAGCCAGACGGTCTGAGGTATACGACCTGGACCAGATCCCCCAAGCACGATTGCAATGACCACCGAACCAGCAGCGCCAGGGTGACGCTGGGCGAGTTGGGGCCGGCGCGGCTAGGGCGCCAGCGCGGACACCTGAAGCCGTCAGGCTATGCGGTGATGGAGACGACGTGGCGCCTACCGGTCAAACTGCGTTGGGGTCAGGTCGCTCTCGGCGATATCAGGCCCACCGGCGTACAGCAGTGGATTTCGGATCTGGGTCGCGGCACGGCCACCGTAAAACCACTCGGCGCGAGCGCGATTAAGCGAACACATTTCATTCTGCAACGGATTCTGGCCGACGCGGTGCGCGACAACCTCATCGCGAAGAACCCGGCAACGGGCGTGAAGCTGCCCCGCACCAGCCGCAAGCGCCCAGTGTATCTCACCCATGAGCAGGTGGCCACGCTGGCAACGGCGTCCGGCGAGTACGAGGGTTTTGTGTTGTTCACGGCGTACACGCGCCTGCGATGGGGTGAGGTCGTCGGTTTGCGAGTCAGCGATCTAGACATGTTGCGCAAGCGGGCAACCATCTCGGAGAACGCCGTCCAATCCGGCAAAAAGATTCACGTCGGCGCACCGAAGAGTGACAAACAGCGCACCGTTCCGCTCCCCCAATCCCTGCTGCCCTATCTGGCCCGCCAGTGCGAGGCAAAGACCCGCGACGCGCCGCTGTGGTCCAGCGACGACGGCAGTCACCTCCGGCGCCCTCATCCGACGTCGGGATGGTTCGCTCAGGCGGTCAAAGATTCGCGTGTGCCACGTGTGACTCCGCACGATCTGCGGCACACCGCAGCCAGTCTGGCCGTGTCCGCCGGGGCCAACGTCAAGGCCGTGCAACGGATGCTCGGCCACGCCTCAGCGGCGATGACACTTGACGTCTACGCCGGCCTGTTCGACGACGATCTAGAAGCCGTCGCGACCGCTCTGCATAACGCACGTTGTCGCGAAAGTGTGGGCAAAATGTGGGCACGGAGTGGTCACGAGGGGTTAAATCGCCCGTCCAAAAAGGTTGCTGACCCGGCTAGCCGAGCCGCCAATGACGTCGCTGAACTAGCGAGTTCAGAAGTCCCAGTCCTCGTCTTCGGTGTTGACGGCCTTGCCGATGACGTACGAGGAGCCCGACCCGGAGAAGAAGTCGTGGTTCTCGTCGGCGTTGGGCGACAGCGCCGAAAGGATCGCCGGGTTCACGTCGGTCTCGTCACGCGGGAACAGCGCCTCGTAGCCGAGGTTCATCAGCGCCTTGTTGGCGTTGTAGCGCAGGAACTTCTTGACGTCTTCGGTGAGCCCGACCTCGTCGTAGAGGTCCTGGGTGTATTCCACCTCGTTGTCGTAGAGCTCGAAGAGCAGCTCGTACGTGTAGTCCTTGAGTTCGGCGCGCTTGGCCTCATCGACCAGGGACAGCCCACGCTGGTACTTGTAGCCGATGTAGTAACCGTGCACGGCTTCGTCGCGGATGATCAGCCGGATCATGTCGGCGGTGTTGGTCAGCTTGGCCCGACTCGACCAATACATCGGCAGGTAAAAGCCCGAGTAGAAGAGAAAGCTTTCCAGCAGCGTGGAGGCCACCTTGCGCTTGAGCGGTTCGTCGCCGCGGTAGTACTGCATCACGATCTCGGCTTTGCGTTGCAGGTTGGGGTTCTCCTCCGACCAGCGGAAGGCGTCGTCGATCTCGGACGTCGAGCACAGCGTGGAGAAGATCGAGCTGTAGCTCTTGGCGTGCACCGACTCCATGAACGCGATGTTGGTGTAGACAGCCTGTTCGTGCGGGGTCAGCGCATCGGGAATCAGGCTGACCGCCCCGACCGTGCCCTGGATGGTGTCCAGCAGGGTCAGCCCGGTGAACACGCGCATCGTGAGCTGCTTCTCGTTGGCGGTCAACGTCCCCCACGAGGGCAGGTCGTTGGACACCGGCACTTTCTCGGGCAGCCAGAAGTTGCCGGTCAACCGGTCCCAGACCTCGGCGTCCTTCTCGTCTTGCACCCGGTTCCAGTTGATCGCCGATGTCCGGTCGATCAGCTTCATGTTTTCACTCACCAGAACCCCACTTCACCTGCCGGTTTGCCTACGGTAACTCAAGCTCCAGACACTACCCCTGGGGTACGACAACGTGAAGCAACACAAGGGATTGTGTCTGCGTGTCGCGCGCAGCCGCCGAGTCCTCACATGCCGAAGTGCGTTCGCGCTACCGCCGCGACGGGCTCCGCCGGCCCGCTCAGCTCGACTCGCGCTGCGGCTTTGCGGCCAAAGAGGTAGAGCAGCAGTTCGCCAGGCGAACCACTGAGTCTGGCCGACAGCTCGCCCGGGCGCACGACCGTCCGCTCGGAGGTGCCGGCCCACACAATCTCGAGCCCGTAAGCACTCAGCCGCCGACTCAGGAAGTGGCCACCACGTCGCACGTTCCGCCACAGGGCGGCATCCATGTCGGGCGTCAGGCTACGAGGTTCTCCGTTATTGGCCCTGCGAACATCTTCGTGATGAACAAAAAACTCGTTGAGATTCGCCAAGGCGCGGACCCATCCGATTCGAAAGAACCCCATGGGCGGCCCACACCGGATCCGCGCGACGAGCGACTCGAAATCTTTGCTCCCGGCCAAGGTAGCCCTGCGTTCCTCGGCGAAGCGCTGGAAGGGCCCGGGCAGCACGAGGCACGGGCCGGCGAGAGGGTCGCGTTCCCGCACCACGATGTGCGCGACGAGATCGTGCGCCGTCCAGCCCTCGAGCAGCGTCGGAACGGTCGGTCCGAGCTCATCGAGGAGATCGCAGAGTTCAAGGCGTTCTTGCATATCCAGCGGAATGTCGGCCATCAAGGGGGTCCGTGTCAGTCCAGCCCGGCGTGCCGCAGCGTGTGGGTGAGGCCGTCCTCTAGGGCGCTCAGCGCGATGTCGGTGAGGCGACTCAGTTCGTCGATATCCTGTTCACCCTTGCTCATCCATGCCTCCAGCGAGGAGAACACCGCGGTGGCCAGGCTGTGCGCAGCGATCTCGGCGATCATGGCTCCGTCGGCATTGGGCCTGGATCGTTGATGGATGAAACGCTGGATCTCGTCGGCGACCTGATCACGCATCCGCCGAATGTGGGTGGTGATGATGTCCTGGTCGAGGTCGCGCGACCGGATAGTGGCAGCTTCACGGACCATGTGGAAGTCAAAAGGGAACGCGTCCACGGCCTTCCGCACCGACGCTGTGATGGGTTCCCCGTGCGGGCGCATGGCCAGTGCGCGGGCGAACCACTCGAAGCCGATGTCGTAGTCCGCGAAGATCACCGCGTGCTTCGACGGGAAGTGCCGGTAAAAGGTCCGCTCCGTGACCCCGACGTCGCCAGCGATGTCGGCCACGCTGGTCTGATGCACGCCGTCAGCGACAAAGCGCTTCATCGCCGCCTGTTGCAGCGCCTGACGTGTGCGCTGGCTACGAGATTCCATGGTGCCAGCAGACACCAAATGTCACCATTGACGCAAATATGTCATGTGTGACATTGTGCGATCAGTCGAGGGATTACCAATGGAGGAGTCACCGTGGCGGACTACGACGCGATCATCATCGGAGCAGGCCACAACGGTCTCGTCGCCGCGAATGTGCTGGCCAAAGGCGGTGCGAAAGTGCTTGTCCTGGAACGAGCGCACTTCCTCGGCGGGATGGCTGCCACCCGGGAACTCTTCGACGGGTACAAGCACAGCGTCGGTGCATGGGCGGTCTTGATCTGGCGGCAGGAGATGACCGACCGCCTAGAGCTCACCAAGTGGGGCTTCGAGTTGATGGACCAGTGGATGTCCACCTGCACGTTCGGGGATCCCGAGGACACCCCGTTTGTGATGTACAACGACCTCGAGCGGATGGGCCGGCACCTCATCGACGACCACGGACCCGAGGTTGCGACGGGCCTCGGTGGTCTCTTCGCGCACATCGGCCGGTTCGCACCGTATTTCGTCGACTCGGCGTTCGGTCCGCCCCCGGACATCATCGAAGTGATCGCCGCACAGCCCACGCCCGCAGACCGCCATGACTTCGCCCAGATGTGGTACGGCAGCACCATGGAGACCGTCCGCCGTTTCCTGGCGCCCGACCAAGGACGCTGCATCCAGGGCTCGCTGGCAGCGATGTCCATCGATGCTTTCGACGGCGGCCCCTGGACACCGGGTTCGAACGCGTCGACGCTGTATCACTACCTGATCGGCGGCGGCAACGTCGAATACATCATGCCGCGCGGCGGCATCGGCTCGCTGAGCACGGCGTTGTGCCGCCGCGCCGAATCGTTGGGCGCCGAGGTCCAGATGAAGCAGCACGTCAAGCAAATCCTGGTCACCGACGGACGCGCCACCGGAGTCGAACTACGCGACGGCACAACGATTACGGCCGACGCCGTGCTCTCGTCGCTCGACCCCTACACCACGTTTGTGAATCTGGCTGGCGCCCAGAACTTTCCGCCCGACTACATCCGCAAGATCAAGGAAATCAATTTCAACCTGGGATACATCCAGGCGCATCTGACCATTGATCAAGCCCCACAATGGATTGAGCGCTTGCAGCCCTATATGCAGGACAACGGGCAATCGTGTCCGACGGTGGCCTATGCGCCTTCGGCGGAATACATCAGCGACGCGTGGGAGCAATACCGCAAGGGCCAGCTTCCCGACGCCCCGCCCACCTACCTCTACATCCCCAGCATGGTCGACTCGTCGCTGGCGCCCGAAGGTAAGCACAGCGCAACCATTTTCACGCCGTATTTCCCAACCGGCTTAGACGCTGACGAAAACCGAAGCTGGAAAGAGCAATACGCCGACACCTGCGTGCAGATCTTCGACAAGTACGCGCCCGGCTTCGCCGACTCCGTCACCAACCGTGTCGTCTTTTCCAATCGCTACTTCGGCAGCACCTTCAGCGCACACGCGGGCGACTACTCGCATGGCCTGCTGCAGCCCAACCAGCTGTGGACCGGCCGCGTCGTCGAGGGCGAGGACAAGTTCGCCACCCCGCTCGACGGGCTCTATCTCTGCGGCCAGTGCACCCACCCCGGGCCCGGGGTAACCGGCATCCCTGGCTGGAATGGCGCCGAGGCGGCGCTCAAGCATCTCAACGCGCGGGTCTCATAGACCCTTTGCAGAACCCAGCAGTTTATGTACCATTTGGTACATGCTTAACGACGACAGCATCGAGATAGCCGCACCGCCGCAACTTGTATGGGACGTTTTCAGCGAAGTCGAGCGCTGGCCCGATTGGACCGCCTCGGTGACTTCGTTGGTCGGGTTGGACGGACCCGCGCTGGCCGTCGGCAAACGGTTCGCGATTAAGCAACCCGGCATGCAGAAGCTGGTGTGGAAGGTCACCGAAATCGACCCGGGTACGTCCTGGACATGGGTGCAGCGCTCCCCCGGCGTGCTGGTGACCGCCCGGCACTGGGTCATCGCCCAACCCGGCGGCCATACTCTGGTGCGCCAGCAACTCGACCAGCGCGGCGCCCTCGGCGCACTCGTCGGGCGCGCGATGGCCAAGAAGACCAAGCGCTTCCTCGAACTCGAGGCTCAAGGACTCAAGGCCCGGTCTGAGCAGCTCAGCCGTGCCAATGGCGCGCAATCCTGACCTGAGCCGGCGCCAACAGCTGCTCGATGCGCTGGTCGAGGAATTCGCTGCGGGCGGCATCGGCGACCGGTCGCTGCGCGAGGTCGCTGCCGCGGTCGGCACCAGCCACCGAATGCTGCTGCACCACTTCGGGTCTCGCGAGGATCTGCTGGTGGCGATCGTCGAAGGGGTCGAGCGCCGCCAGATGGGACTGCTAACCGAACTTCCCACGACTCCGGCCGAGGGCTTTGCCAGCATGTGGGCCGATCTGCACCGACCCGAACTCCGAAACCTGGAACGCCTCTTCTTCGAGTGCTACGCGCGTGCCGCCCAGGGCGAGAAGCCGTTTGACCGGATGGTCCCCGGCGCGGTCAGCGGCTGGCTGGCCGAAGTCGAGGCCGTTGCCGGCGGTGCGTTCGATCCGGCGATGGCAAGGCTCGGGCTGGCGGTCACCCGTGGCCTACTGCTGGACCTGGTCGCCACCAATGACGATGCCGGCGTGGATGCGGCCGCCAAGGCCTTCAGCCAGCTGCTGAGCCGGTGGCCGTAACCTCACGCCGGGTGCCGGCCTTACCCACCCCGAAGAATTGGTATTCGTCGGGCTGGACCGAGCGCGTCGCCATCCAGTACTGCCAGGTGTAACCACCCCAAAGGGTCGTGTTCTTGCCGTGCTCGTCGAGGTAATAGCTGCTGCAGCCGCCCGTGTTCCATACCGAACCCGCCAGCTTCTGCTGCAGCTCGTTGTTGAACTTGTCCTGTGCGGCGCGCGTCGGAGCGAGAGCCTGGGCTCCCAACTTGTCGCAGGTCGCGATCGCGTCGGCGACGTAATGGATCTGGGATTCGATCATGAACACCACGGAGTTGTGTCCTAGCCCAGTGTTGGGTCCCAGCAGGAAGAACAGGTTGGGCATGTCGGCAACGGTGATCCCGCGATGCGCGCCGATGCCCTCCTGGTTCCAGCGATCGACGAGGCTCTCCCCGTTGCGCCCCTTGATCTGCACGTGAGTGTAGGAGTCTGTGACATGAAAGCCAGTGCCATAGACGATCACGTCCGCTTTTCGCAGGGCTTCATGGCCGCCGCCGTCAACTGTAATGATCCCGTCGGACGTGATTCGGGAGATATGGTCGGTGATCAGTTCGGTCTTGGGGCTGGCGATTGCACGATAGTACTTGTTGGAGAAAAGGACTCGCTTGCAGCCCAATCGATAATTCGGTGTGAGCTTGCGGCGCAGACCGCGATCGCGGACCTGGCGGCGAATGTTCCATTTACCCGCCATCTCACCGATCCTCAGCAGCTCCTGACGCTGGATCATGGCGAGGCCCAGGGCCTCTTGAATCCAGTAGATACTGAAGCGGAGGAGTGCCCGAGTACCGGGCACGCTGGCGAGGACGCTTTGCAGCCATGCCGGGATCGCGTTGTTGGTCCGTGGCAGCACCCACGCCGGGGTGCGCTGGTACAGCTGCAACTCCGCGACCTGTCCGATGATCGCGGGCACCATCTGGATAGCGCTGGCGCCCGTCCCGATGACCGCCACCCGCTTGCCGGTGAGGTCGACGCCATGGTCCCACTGCGCGGAATGGAAAGCCGGGCCGGCAAATTCGTCACGACCCTCGATGTCCGGGAAGGACGGGATATGCAAGGCGCCGGCGCCCGAGATGACAAACTGGCTAACGTATTCCCGCCCGTCGGTGGTGAACACATGCCAGCGGTTCTCGTCGTCGTCCCAGTGGCCACGATCAACCAGGGAATTGAACTCGATGTAGCGACGAAGCCCGTATTTCTCGGTGACCCCTTTGAGATAGTCCCAGATCTCGGGCTGATAGGAGAACACGTTCTTCCAGTCCGGCTTGGGCTCGAAGGAGTACGAATACAGGTGCGACGGGATGTCGCAGGCGCAACCGGGGTAGCTGTTGTCCCGCCACGTGCCGCCGATGTCGTCGGCCTTCTCCAAGATGACGAAGTCCACGCCCCGCTGCTGTAGCGCGATGGCCATGCCCAGACCGGAGAATCCGGTCCCGATGATGACGGCGCGGGTGTGGACCGGTGCCCTGGAGGCCTCTTGCTCCACCTGAGTCACTGCGGCGACATCAGTCATCGTGATCGGTCCTTACCTGTCGGGGCCGGCGCATCCTTGCCCCCGCAGCCGGCCCACGCGAATACCCAGTACCCAGAGTATCGGATAATCCGAACGTTATCGATGGCAGGCGCCGCCTAGCTGGCGGCGGGGCTGCTCGGCAGCACATTGTGGATCGGGCGGTCAGGGTCCAGCGTGATGCCAAGCGTCTCGGCCGTGCCGACGATGACCGCCAGCATGATGGTCGTCAGGTGGGTGACGAATTGCTCGCGCCCCATGCGTCGCGGGCTGTCGGAGTCCGGGCCCAGCCACCACTCGGTGGCCGACGCGGCCGATCCGAAGGCCGCGTGCGCGGCCAGTTCCAGCGCCGCGTGATCCAACGCCATCTCGCGCAGCTCGTTGTCGAACATGTCAGCCATGGCCAGCGTGATCTCGCGACCCTCGTTGAGGGTGAGAATCGAAGCCTCGGAGGTGCCCCCTGACGGGGCCTGAATGAACACCCGCAGCACATTGGGATGCTTGTCGACCAGGTTGGCGTATTCCTCGACGCTGCGCCGGACGACCTCTCGCGCCGAGTCCGTCGTCAGGTCGATCGACGGGAAGATCGCTGCCCACAGCATGTCGCGCAGGCGTTCCCCGATCGCCTGGAACAGGTCGGACTTGTCGTGGAAATGTCGGTAGATCTTGGGCTTGGCGGTGCCGGCCTCTTCCGCGATCTCCCGCACACTGAGCTCGGGCCCCAGGCGGTCGATAGCGCGGAACGCGGCCTCAACGATGTCGCCGCGCACCTTCTTGCGGTGTTCGCGCCAACGCTCGCTGCGCGCGTCGACCTTGACCCCGGGCTTCACGCTGGGGTGGGGTCGGGGAATTCTCACCACACTGAGCACTTTACCGCGCTGCATCAGCTGACCTGGGCAGACTGGCCAGTCAGCACGAGCCTGCTACAACATGCAGGAAACGCAGCCCTCGACTTCGGTGCCTTCCAGCGCCATCTGCCGCAACCTGATGTAGTAGAGCGTCTTGATTCCCTTGCGCCAGGCGTAGATCTGCGCCTTGTTGACGTCGCGGGTGGTGGCGGTGTCTTTGAAGAACAACGTCAGCGAAAGCCCTTGGTCCACATGCTGAGTGGCTGCGGCGTAGGTGTCGATGATCTTCTCGTAGCCGATCTCGTAGGCATCCTGGTAGTACTCCAGGTTGTCGTTCGTCAGATACGGCGCCGGGTAGTACGCGCGGCCGATCTTGCCCTCCTTGCGGATCTCGATCTTGCTCGCCACCGGGTGGATCGAGCTGGTCGAGTGGTTGATATAGCTGATCGACCCCGTCGGCGGGACGGCCTGCAGGTTCTGGTTGTAGATGCCGTGCTGCTGCACCGACTCCTTGAGCCGCTGCCAATCCTCTTGCGTCGGAATGCGGATGCCCGCCTCCGCGAACAGCTCCGCGACCCGCGCGGTGGCGGGCTCCCAGACCTGCTCGGTGTATTTGTCGAAGAATTCACCAGAGGCGTACTTCGACTTCTCGAAACCGCCGAACTTGCTACCCCGCTCGATCGCAATGCGATTCGACGCGCGCAGCGCGTGGTACAGCACCGTATAAAAGTAGATGTTGGTGAAGTCGACACCTTCTTCGGATCCATAGTGGATCCGCTCGCGGGCCAAGTAGCCGTGCAGGTTCATCTGGCCGAGGCCGATAGCGTGGGACTCGTTGTTGCCCTGCTCGATCGAGGGCACCGACCAGATGTGCGTCTGGTCGCTCACCGCCGTCAGCGCACGGATCGACACCTCGATGGTCTGTGCGAAGTCCGGCGAGTCCATGGTCTTGGCGATGTTCAGCGACCCGAGGTTGCACGAGATGTCCTTGCCTACTTTGGAGTAGGTGAGGTCCTCATTGAACAGCGACGGCGTGGACACCTGCAGGATCTCCGAGCACAGGTTGCTGTGCGTGATCTTGCCTTCAATGGGGTTCGCTCGGTTCACCGTGTCCTCGTACATGATGTACGGGTAGCCGGACTCGAACTGCAGCTCGGCCAGCGTCTGGAAGAACTCCCGCGCCTTGATCTTGGTCTTGCGGATGCGTGCGTCGTCGACCATTTCGTAGTACTTCTCGGTCACCGAGATATCGGCGAACGCGACACCGTAGACACGCTCGACGTCGTAGGGCGAGAACAGATACATGTCGTCGTTGTTCTTGGCCAACTCGAAGGTGATGTCGGGAATCACCACGCCCAGGCTCAGCGTCTTGATCCGGATCTTCTCATCGGCGTTCTCCCGCTTGGTGTCCAGGAAGCGGTAGATGTCGGGGTGATGAGCGTTCAGGTACACCGCGCCGGCGCCTTGACGTGCACCCAGCTGATTGGCGTAGGAGAACGAGTCCTCCAGCAGCTTCATGATCGGGATGACACCGGAGGACTGGTTTTCGATGTTCTTGATTGGCGCCCCGTGCTCACGAATGTTGCTCAGCAGCAAAGCAACTCCCCCACCGCGCTTGGAAAGCTGCAGTGCCGAGTTGATCGATCGCCCAATCGACTCCATGTTGTCCTCGATGCGAAGCAAAAAGCAGCTCACTGGTTCTCCACGCTGCGCCTTGCCCGAGTTCAAAAACGTCGGGGTGGCCGGCTGGAAGCGCCCTTCGATGATCTCGTCGACAATCTTCTCGGCCAGTCCGGTGTCACCGCCGGCCAACGTGAGCGCGACCATGCAGACCCGGTCCTCGAAGCGCTCCAGGTACCGCTTCCCGTCGAACGTCTTCAGCGTGTAGGAGGTGTAGTACTTGAACGCACCCAGAAACGTCGAGAACCGGAACTTTTTGGCGTAGGCGCGGTCCAGCAGCGTCTTGACGAAGTTGCGGGAGTACTGGTCGAGAACTTCACGCTCGTAGTAATTCTCGCGGATCAGGTAGTCGATCTTCTCGTCCTGATTGTGGAAGAACACCGTGTTCTGGTTGACGTGCTCGAGAAAGTACTGGCGCGCCGCAAGCACGTCCTTATCGAACTGAATCTTGCCGTCCGCGTCGTACAGATTCAGCATCGCGTTCAGTGCGTGATAGTCCGTTTCCTCGGACGACGCATGCGTGCCGGCGGTTACAGGCTCTGCAGTGACGGTTGGTGGCACGTCTGTTCCTTCCAGAATTCTGTGAGTCCCGTGCGGACGGCATCCACGTCGTCCGGGGTTCCCATCAGTTCAAAACGGTAGAGGTATGGAACGCCGCATTTGCGGGAAATCACGTTTCCCGCATAGGCGAACTCGGCGCCGAAATTGTTATTACCCGCAGCGATGACGCCGCGAATCAATGACCGGTTGTGCTCGTTGTTCAAGAAAGCGATGACCTGCTTGGGCACGTAGCCCCCGGCGTCGGGGTCGGGGCCGTTGGCGTGCCCGCCGCCGTATGTCGGCAACACCAGCACATACGGCTCGTCGACCTCGATACGGTCATGCAGCGGTATCCGGGTGGCGGGAACACCCAGCTTCTGAACGAAACGGTGGGTGTTCTCCGACACGCTGGAGAAATAGACCAGGCTGCGCGATTGCACCGCAACCCCCTTACCAGATCGCCTGTCGCTTCTGACCGTCAAGCACTCATAGCGGCGCCGGCGAGGGCCTTGATCCGGTCGGGCCGGAAGCCCGACCAGTGGTCGTTTCCTGCCACTACCACGGGAGCTTGCAGATAGCCCAGGGCCATCACGTAGTCGCGCGCCTCGGCGTCGAGGCTGATGTCGACCTTGTCGTAGGCAATGCCCTGCTTGTCCAGTGCCTTGTAGGTGGCGCTGCACTGCACGCACGCGGGCTTGGTGTACACGGTGATGGTCATCTGAAGCCGCTCCTTTGCGGAAGTTGCGGAATTATTAATGAAACTGTTAAACGACTGGCAACTACGTGAGCACTACGTTTGAGCGATCCGTCGAGGCCCCAAATTCCCGTGTTGCGGCTGTCGGATCGAAACGACCTTGCTTCGATACCTTCGAGCCGATTCCGGGAAGTTCACCAGGCCGGCCAGCTTGATGAACCTGGGATCTGCGGACTGTCGAAACACTACACCTAGTGGCCGACAAGGTCACGAGCTACAACATGTTCTGAATAACAATTTTGAAATTCCCTGGTCGTGAGGCCTGCCATGCACACCCGCTCGGCGTGTCGGATCTCACAGCGCTCGCTCTTTGTGGTCACGCTCCCTGGTATATCAGCGACCACCGACAAGGCCGCCATCAACTTCCCGGCCAGCGGTCCACTGGCAAAGCCGCCGGCGGTGACGCCGACGGCTTTGACTATTCATTTCTCGAGACGATGCTGCTGACCAGCCAGCGAGTCAGCTCACCTCGGCGACGAGCTTGCCGACGATGTCACGCACGTTGGCCACGAGTTCGGCATGCTCCACGGGAGCCTTGCCTGCCAAGCCTTGGAAGGGAACGGAAAGCTTGATCGACTCGACCACGCGCGCACCCGCAATTCCGAATGACTTGCGGGTCTCGTCGTGCGCCCACACCCCGCCGTACTGGCCGAAGGCGCCACCGACAACGGCCAGCGGCTTGCCTTTCAGCGCGCCGTTTCCAAACGGGCGAGACAGCCAGTCGATCGCGTTCTTGACGACCGCAGGAATGCTGCCGTTGTACTCCGGGGTGACCACCAAAGCGGCATCAGCCTCGGCCGCCGCCGCACGTAACGCGGCTACCCGGGCGGGTTCTTCACCCTCCGCACCGACCGCGGGGTCGATTTCCTCGTTGTAGAACGGCAACTCGCCCAGCCCTTCGAAGATCGTCACCGTGACACCGTCCGGAGCGACCTCTGCGGCCAGCTCGGCGATCTGGCGGTTGATCGATGCCGCGCGCAAGCTGCCCACTAGCGCCAGGACTTTGATGTTGGTGTTCGACATGTCGTCGTTCCCTTCGCTCGTTGATCTTCATCCCTGCACGACTAAAACGGACTCTAGTCCGATTTATTCCAAACGGGCTAAAGTGCAGGGGTGAGTGGTGTCGAGCGGCTAGGTGAGTTGCCTCTGTTCGCTCCGCAGGGGCACCCACAAGAGCGCGGCGACGCGGCCCGCAATCGCGCGCTCTTGCTCGAGGCGGCCCGCCGCCTGGTCGCCGAACACGGCACGGACGCCGTCACCATGGACGACATCGCCGCGGCCGCCGGCGTCGGCAAAGGCACACTGTTCCGCCGATTCGGCAGCCGCGCCGCCCTGATGATGGTGCTGCTCGACGAAGACGAACGGGCCAATCAGCAGGCATTTCTGTTCGGCCCGCCACCGCTGGGACCCGACGCGCCACCGATCGATCGGCTGGTGACGTTCGGCAGGCAGCGGATCTGTTTCGTGCATACCCATCACGCGCTACTGTCCGAAGCCAACCGCGATCCGCAGGGCCGCTACAACGCGCCGGCCATGGTACAACGCACTCACATACGGGTGCTGCTCCAAGCGGCACACACCACCGGCGATCTCGACGCCCAGACGGATGCCCTGCTAGCTCTGCTCGATGCCGACTACATCGAGCATCAGCTCAACGAGCGCGGCCACACCCTGCAGACGTTGGGCGATGCGTGGGAGAGTCTGGCGCGCAAGCTGTGCGGCCGGTGAGTTGGATCCGTGAGTTGGATCCTGCACGTCGACCTCGACCAGTTTCTGGCCTCGGTCGAACTGCGCCGCCATCCCGAGCTAACCGGGCTGCCGGTCATCGTCGGCGGCAACGGCGATCCCACCGAACCCCGCAAGGTCGTCACCTGCGCCTCGTATGAGGCGCGCGAGTCCGGGGTGCACGCAGGCATGCCGCTACGCGCCGCGGCCCGCCGCTGTCCCGGGGCCACATTCCTGCCGTCGGACCCGGCCGCTTACGATCAGGCGTCCCAACAGGTGATGGGGTTGCTGCGCGATCTGGGTCATCCGGTCGAGGTGTGGGGCTGGGACGAGGCGTACCTGGCGGTAGCGGCTGATCCCGCCGAAGTCGCCGAACAGATCCGCACCGTCATCTCATCGGTAACCGGACTGTCCTGCTCGGTCGGTATCAGCGACAACAAGCAGCGCGCCAAGATCGCCACCGGCTTCGCCAAACCGGCCGGCAGCTTTACCCTCACTGACGCCAACTGGATGACACTGATGGCCGGCCGTCCGGTCGACGCGCTGTGGGGCGTAGGGCCCCAGACTGCGAAAAAGCTTGCAGCCCTGGAAATAACGACGGTTTGGCAACTTGCGAACAGCGATGCCGAGTTGCTGACATCGGCCTTCGGCCCGCGCACCGGCCTGTGGCTGCTGTTACTCGCCAAGGGTGGCGGCGACACCGCCGTTAGCGCAGAGCCGCGGGTGCCGCGTTCGCGCAGCCACGTCGTCACCTTTCCGCACGACCTCACCGACCGGGCCGAAATGGGCTTGGCAGTAACGCAATTAGCCCAGCAGGCACTGGACGACGTGTTGGCAGCGGCACGAATCGTCACCCGGGTGGCGGTAACTGTGCGCACCGCAACGTTTTACACCCGCACCAAGATCCGCAGGCTGGCCGCCCCTAGCACCGACCGCGACGTCGTCATTGCTGCCGCCCTCAACGTCTTGGACCTCTTCGAGCTGGACCGGCCGGTCCGGTTGCTCGGGGTGCGGCTGGAGCTCGAGATGGCAAAGTAGCTCGCATCGTCACCGGGCTTGGCCGAAGGGCGCGCACGAACAGGACGTTGACCTGGCGCATCGCCACGCTGTAAGGCCACCAGGCCAGTCGTTTGCACACATACAGCGCCAGATGTCCAGCGATGTGTAGATGAGGTATCTGTTCTTAACGACTCCCGCCAAGATCTTCTCCGCCGCCTTCTCCGGCGATACGGCGTGACGGCTGAAGCGGTCGACCCAGCGGCTGACCCGTGGATCCTCGCGGTCGACGCCGGCGATCTCGACCGTGTCGACCAGCGGCGTCTTCACCGCGCCGGGCACCGCGACCGACACTCCGATGCGGTGCCTGGCCAGATCGAAGCGAAGCACTTCAGACAGCCCACGCAAGCCATACTTGCTGGCGCTGTAGGCCGCATGCCAGGGCAACGGAACCAGCCCGGCGGCCGACGAGACATTGACCAAACGCCCACCCCGACCAGCCGCCACCATGGGCGGGACAAACGATTCGATGACGTGGATCGGTCCCATCAAGTTGATCGAGACCATCTTGCTCCATTGATCGTGGCTGAGCCGATCGACTGTCCCCCACGCCGATACGCCGGCGATATTCATCACAACGTCCATGCTGGGATGACTCGCATGGATGTCAGCCGCGAAGGCAGCCACCGCGTCATAGTCGGAAACGTCCAGAGCCCGATGCTCGGGCACCTGTGCACCCAGCGCGCGGGCATCGGACACAGTTTGGGCCAACCCCTCGGGATTCCGGTCAGTCAGGTACAGCTCGGCGCCATGGGCGGCGAGGCGCAACGCGGTCGCGCGGCCGATGCCGCTGGCCGCACCAGTGACGAAGCAGCGCTTTCCTGCGAAATACCGCCCGCGTGCCGTCTTCGCCATGAGCGTGACGTTACCTAGCGTCGCCGCCCGACGTGCCACCCCACAGAGCAAAGAGCCACAGCTGCTCGAGCACCCGCACCCGGCGATCCACATCAGAGTCGGGTCCCACCAGGAGCGGGTCACCGGTCAGCGTCAGTGAGGTGGTGCCCGCCAGGGTGCGGACCAGCGTGGGGATGTCTTCGCTGATCGGATGAGCGGTCCCGGCTCTTATTTCGGCGTCCACGACACCGACGATCTGGCTGAGCACCGCTTCGAATTGCCGTTGGAGAATGCCGTGGATCTCCATATCGGTGTGGCGGGCGGCATTACAGGCCGCCACCACCGGGTCGTTATTGGTATAGACCGCGGCGGCGCTGCCGACCATCCGTTTGGCGAATTGCTCCGGCGATTCGTCGGGCTGACGCGGCGCGAAGTACTGCGTGCGTTCTTCGAGTTCCTCAGCGGCCTCGGCCAGGATCTGCGCGAGCACCGAATACTTGGAGTCGAAGTAAAAGTAGAAACCGGACCGCGCCACCCCGGCCCGGTTGCTGATCGTGGCGACCGACAGCTCGGCGAATGATTTCTCCTGTACGAGATCCCGCACAGCCTGCATGATCGCCTGTCGATGCCGGTCTCCTCGGCGTCGCGTCGCAGGCGCGCTTGGCACCGATGCGGCGGGACGGCTACTCACTCCGCTGACCTTGCACCAGGCACCTCCAAGACAAAACTTGACAGCCGTCAAGTTTCTCCCGAATCATAGACAATAAGTGACGACAGTCACCATCGCGGGACCGCAAAGGAGCGCCCATGGCAGCCACCATCAGCACGCCGCACTACCTCCTCGACCAAGCGCGGCGCCGGTTCACTCCATCGGTCAACAACATTCCCGGCATGGGGCTGCTGGAACGCAGGCTGCTGAATACCGAGTTCCCGGAGAGAAAGCTCGCCGACCCGCCACCGGGCAGCGACCTCAAGCCGGTCCTGGGCGACGCCGGGCTGCCGATCGTCGGGCACCTCGTCGAAATGCTGCGTGGCGGACCCGACTATCTGATGCACATTTACAACACCAAGGGGCCGATCGTATTTGGAGACTCACCAGCATTGCCGTCTGTCTCGGCACTGGGCCCTGACGCCGCCCAGGTCATCTACACCAACCGAAACAAGGACTACTCGCAGCAGGGCTGGACCCCAGTGATCGGGCCGTTCTTCAACCGTGGCCTAATGCTGCTCGACTTCGACGAACACATGTTCCACCGGCGCATCATGCAGGAGGCGTTCGTGCGCTCCCGGCTGGTCAGCTACGTCGAGCAGATGGACCAGGTTGTGTCGCAGGTGATCGCCAACGACTGGGTCGCCAACGACGCGCGTTTCCTGCTCTACCCGGCGATGAAGGAGCTGACGCTCGACATCGCATCGATGGTGTTCATGGGCCACCAGCCGGGCACCGACCACGACCTGGTCACCAAGGTGAACAGGGCCTTCACCACCACGACCCGCGCCGGCAACGCGATCATCCGCCGCGGCATGCCGCCGTTCACCTGGTGGCGGGGCCTCAAGGCACGCGAACTGTTGGAGGACTACTTCGCCGCCCGGGTCAAGGAGACCCGTGGCAAGGACGGCAACGACCTGCTGTCGGTGCTATGCCAGACCGAGGACGAGGACGGTAACCGGTTCACCGACCAGGACATCGTCAACCACATGATCTTCCTCATGATGGCGGCCCATGACACCTCGACATCGACCAGCACGACGATGGTCTACCACCTGGCCGCAAACCCGGAATGGCAGCAGCGCTGCCGCGACGAATCCGACCGCCTCGGCGACGGTCCACTCGACATCGAGTCGCTGGAGAAGCTGGAGTCGCTCGACCTGGTGATAAACGAGGCGATCCGGTTGGTGACGCCGGTGCAGTGGGCAATGCGCCGGACCGTACGCGACACCGAACTATTGGGCCATTACATCCCCAAGGACACCAACGTCCTCGCGTTTCCCGGGCTGAACCACCGTCTGCCGGAACTTTGGACGGACCCAATGAAATTCGACCCGGACCGGTTCACCGAGCCGCGCAACGAGCACAAACGGCACCGGTACGCGTTCTCCCCATTCGGCGGCGGTGCACACAAGTGCATCGGAATGGTGTTCGGCCAGTTGGAGATCAAGACAATCCTGCACCGGCTGCTGCGCCGCTACCGGCTGGAACTCCCCCGGCCGGGTTACCAGGCGCGGTGGGACTACAGCGGCATGCCGATACCGATCGATGGCATGCCGATCGTGCTGCGCCCGCTCTGACTCGCGGCTACGCAGCCCGTTGCTCACCGCAGAGCCGATTGGCGCAGGCAATCAACGCGCGCAGCGCTGACTGGGTGGGATCCTTGGACCAGCCCATTGCCCACTCGGCGCGGACCCCATCGCTGCCGTGGATGAAGGTGGCGGTGTATTCCTCTGATCGCATCTGATGAAAGCTCAGCGTTTCCACCGCGATTCCGCGTTCGTGCAGCATCGCGGTGAGAGCCGCGATCGGCCCGCTGGCAGCGGCGGTCGAGGTGCCGATGCGATCGCCGACGGCGATCATGGCCCGGAAGTTGTGGGCCTGCGGACCGAGCCGCCCGGTGGGGCGCTGCGCGTCGGTGCACGCCCAGTGTCCGAGCCGCAACGGGCCGGCCGTGTGACCGTACGCCGCGACGAAGCCCTCCCAGGACATTTCGTCCGCGAGCTCGCGCAGTCCGCGCGGCAAGGCGGCACCGAAGCGGTCACTGAACCACGCGTTGGCCTCGCGGTAGCGGGTTGCGCCGGCGGAGGCGGTGAGAGGTGTTGATAAAGGCATGGTGTCGGTCTTCTCTGGTCAGCAGGAGCGACCGACGGGTAGTAGCTTCCGACCCACAACGGGGGGTCGGTCTGGATCAGACCCCGCTGTGGGTGCTGGCTACTACAGCTCGCTTGAGAAGACGCACGAACGCCGACGCTAGACGCCCTGGGGTGGGCAATGCAAATTCATTTCATGTGTGCCGTCGCACAACTGCGCCAATCCCCAAACTGGCACGCGGTGTCACATCGTGCCGATAGCATCGTTTGGAACGGTTGAGACACCCGGAAAAGTTACGAGTGAACGAGAGGCGCGATCAATGACCGCGATGAAGACCAGCAAGAGCATGCTGTCAACTCGGATACTGGGTGCGGTGCTGGCCGCGTTGTTCGCGACGTTTGCGGCCGGCTGCACACAGGCCGGCACCGGAACCGGCCCCGCGCCGAATACCCAGGCCCCGGCCACCAAGGGCGCTCCGGCGCCCGGTGTTGTCGTCGTGGCACCGACGCGGACCGACGTCTGAGCGATTCACGAGTTTTAGCTATTCGGCCTCAGCGAGGGTTCAAACCGCAGATATGCCCGGATGGTCGTGCCGGTTGTCGTGGTGTGGGTACGCACCAAATCCGACATTGCATTGACCAGGAACAGTCCGCGGCTGGCAGGACCGGCCGGCCCGGGTTCCAGGCAGCCGGCCAGCGGGTTATCGAGCCGTCCGCCGTCGCGCGCCTCACACACCAAATGATCATCGTGCCGCCAGAATGCCAGCCGACACGCTCCGTTGGTATACATCAAGCTGTTTGTGGCCAGCTCGGTGGCGATCAGTTGCAGATCCTCGATGCCGTCCTCTGACAGCCCGACCCAACCCGCGTAGTCGACGGCAAAAGAGCGTGCGGGACGCAAGTCCTCAGACTTCCTGACCAGGTACGTGACGGCCCCCGGATTGGCGGGTAGCGGCTGGTTGCAGCGCGCCAGCACCTCGTCTGGCGCGTAAGCGGTGCTGCGGCGTATTGATCCGCTCCCCCACAACAAGGGGTGGGTCGCATGAGCGTCCACCAGCACATCCTCGTCCAGCCGGTCTGCGTCGTAGAGGCACAACTCCGTAAGCTGATGGCCTTCGAACGCCGCGTTGGCCAAAGCCTCAAGCTGCGCACAGGCTAGCGATTCATCCGCGGTGCGGCCGGGCCAGACGAGTTGACTGACGATCCGCACCCGTCGATTCGGGTGATCCCGCGCGAATGAACCCGCCAGCCCCAGAAGCCGGCTCGGATTGCGAGCCACCGTTGTGATGTCCATCAATCGCAAATCGGTGGGCAATCCGTCGCATGCACGCCACAAGGCGTCGCGCAGCGACGACAGCTTGTCGCCCGGTACCGCCACCAACACAGGCTCGTCGATCGTCAAGCCGTCCACCACGAAGCGCACCACAGAGTCCAGGTACTCCGCTTGGGAGTGGTAAAACAGCGCGGAATGAACGAAGCCCCCGTGCTCCGACTCCGTGCCCGTGGTCATATAAGCGCTCCCGCTTTCGATCAATTCGCCATCCCCCTTGCCGGGCCAGCCAACCGCCTTTCCGCTGTCGGATACCCGCGACGGGCCCCCGCTATGCGCGCCGGCGGCATTCGGGTGGTCCTAGAGCCACGAGGCGGCCGCCGCATCCAGATGGCGCCGGATCCGATAGCGGGCCAGGCTGTCGTCGCCGGCTCGTATCGCCTCGAGAATCCGCAGGTGAGCGTGCTCTAAGGCGACGGCGTCGCCCCGAGTCGGCAGCGCCTGCCCGGCGCTGGTCCAATTCCTGCGGAACAACTCGACGATGATCCGCAGGAAAAGTTCCAGCAGTGCATTGCCGGCACGTTGCGCCAGTCCGACGTGGAACCGGAATTCCTCGACAGCCACCGCGCGCACATCGATCGCACGGGCGTCTCCGTGCAGGACCGAGCCCTGCGTAGCCAGAAAGGCAGCGACCTCGGTTTCGCCGCACCGTTTAACAACTTTGGCGACTACTTTGGCGACATTGTCGATCTCGATCGCGTCCCGGACGCAGCGAAGATCTTCCCGATTCGGCCTCCGGTACTGCAGGCAGAGCGCGATGGTGTCGATACTGGCCTGCGGTTGGGGCTTTGTAACGACCAACCCGCCGCCGGGCCCGCGGCGCATCTGCGCGATCGAGTGAAATTCGAGCAGCCGCACGGCTTCCCGCAACGCTGCCCGGCTCACGCGAAAGCGTTCCAGCAGCGCCGTCTCGGTTCCGAAGACCGAACCGACGCGCCAGCCGCTGGCGGCGATCTCGTCGCCGATGGTGGCCGCCAGCACCTCGGCCAATTTGCCCCGGGGTGCTTCGCGGTTGAGTCGCGCCGTCTGGCCGCGGCTCGCATCCTGATCACGGTGGTGCTGCTGCAGCCAGGCGGTCACCGCTTCAACATGTCGCTCGCTGAGTGTCTTCGCTCGCGCAGCATCGCCCGCGGTGACCGCGGCGACGATTTCGGCGTGGTCGTTGTGCATGTGGTCGACCGCCAGCATGGCCTCACTTGTCGAGTCTGTCCGCGATTGGCGTGCGTATCGTGCGGTCAGCCTCATCAAGACATCGATAAACAGTTGTAAGACCGGGTTTTTCGATCGCTCGGCGAGTGCTATGTGGAATTCTTCTCGGGGCGCCGGTAGGCCGGGCTTCCATTGCTGCTCTTCGCGCAGCACCGCTCGGAGCCGCTCGATTCCGGCCTCGTCGATGCGTTCCGCGGCCAGAGAGGCCGCCAGCGGTTCAAGTACCAGGCGCGCATTGAGCAGGTCGCCCAGCGTCGTACCGAGGTACTCCAGGTAGATCACCACGGCCCGGGTCGCGGGTCCGGCATCGGGTTCACAGATCAGCAGCCCGCCGTTGGGTCCGCGACGCATCCGCGCTACCTGATGGTGCTCGACGAGGCGGACGGCCTCCCGCAAAACGGACCGACTAACGCAAAACCGTTGCTGCAGTGCTTGTTCCGAACCCAGCGACTCGCCGACAGTCCAACCGCGGCGAACGATCTCCGCTTCGATCTGGCGCGCGATCATCGAAGCTCGTTTGTCCGCCCGGCCGATGCCCGGCTCGGCACTCATCTGAGGCTCAATTAAGCTCTCCCGCCGTCTGTCTCAACAAGTGAGCAACATGCAGCCGGCGATGGGCCCACCACCCACGGAAATCACGCCGACCTCGGGGCGCTTCGACACCTGCCGCTCCCCCGCCTCGCCCCGCAGTTGCAGACACGCTTCGTGCAGCGTCCAGTAGCCGTGCATGCGCCCGGCCGAAAGTTGGCCACCGTAGGTGTTCAGCGGCAGCACGCCGTCGCGGGCGATCCGCGTCCCGCCCTCGACGAACGGACCGGCCTCGCCGTCACCGCAGATTCCCAGAGCTTCCAACCACGACAGGGTGAGAAACGTGAACCCGTCGTACAACTGCGCGACGTCGAGATCGGCGGGCTTCAACTCGGTGCGCGACCACATCTGCGCGCCCGCATCGGACATCGCCATCTTGGGGTAATCGTCGCGGTGGAACCAGCCGCCGGCGCCGTCGGAGCCGCCAATCGCTTCCACCCGCACCGCGCGGTGCGGACAGTCCCCGGCGTAGTCCGCGTTCGACACCACCACCGCGACCGAGCCGTCGATGGGGACATCACAGTCCAGCAGCCCCAATGGTGTCGATACCAGCCGCGCGCCCAGATAATCGTCCATCGTTATCGGGTCGCGGTAGACGGCAAGGGGATTCAATGCGGCGTTGCGCCTGCCGTTGAGGGCCAGCCAGCCCAACTGCTCTTTGGTGGTCCCGTACAGGTCCATGTGCCGACGGCAATGCAACGCTAGCCAGTTCGCGGCGGAGTAGGCGTGGGCAGCAACCAAATCGCCGACGTCGTCCATCGGCCCGACAGCGGGACGCGGGGCGCCTTCGACCGGATCCAGCATGCGCGCAAGTGCTGGGGCAGGCGCATTCCCTTCCTGCCCTTCCTGTTTGGGCAGAACGGTGCCGCCCAGCATCTGGATCGTCCGGTAGACCACCACGTGGCGGGCGCGGCGCTCGGCTACCGCACGGCACGCCGACATCACCGGGTTCAGCAATCCGCCGGTGCCGAATCCGGATCCGCAGTCACCCGCCGCAATCCCCAGTTCGGCGTTGACCTGTTCGGCCGGAGTGTCGCCAAGAGTCGCGATGCCGTCGATGTCGGCCGCGACCAGGCCGGCGTCGGCGATGGCCGTCCGCACGGCCTCCATGGTCAAGTCCAGCCCCGGAATGCCGGTACGACGACCGATCCGCGAGATGCCGATACCCGACAAGATCGCGTCTTTTTCGAAGTACGTCATATGCACCGCCCGTTCGTCGAAAACCGCCGCCCGCGTGAAAATCTGGAATTAATAGAGTGTACTGTATTGCTCGTGTCAGCTGAGTCGACCTCCCCGCTGCTCATCGAGCATTGCGACGATTGCGCGCGCTGGGTGCATCCCGCGTCCGGCGAATGCCGCGAATGTGGGAGCCAGCTGGTGGCCCGGCCGGTGTCCGGACGCGGAACGGTGTTCACCTACACCGTCAACCATCACCCGTACAACCCGGAGATCCCGATCCCATACGTGATCGCCCTTGTCGAGCTCGCCGAACAGAGCGGGCTGCGGGTGGCCGCCAATATCGTTGACTGCGAGCCGGATTCGGTGACGAGCGGAATGCCCGTCGACATCCGATCCGAACTGGGCAGCGGCGGCGCGCCGCAGTTTGGGCCCGCCTAATCTGCGCGAGCAGACGCAAAATCCCCCGACACGCCGAGCGTGCGGGGGCTTTTGCGTCTGCTCGCGCTCTAGTTGATCAGCGGGTCGCGCGGCATGCCGAGAATCCGCTCGGCGATCTGGTTGCGGGTGACCTCGGAGGTGCCGCCGGCGATCGCCATGGCACGAGCGCCCATCATCGACCGGCCGGTCAACGCGCCCGGCCCGTCGGTCAGCGCGACCTCAGGCCCGAGCAGCGCCGCCCAGAGCGCGGCCCCCTCGACCATGTGCTCGGCCAGCTTGAGTTTCGTGACATTGCCTTCCGGACCCGGACCGGACCCTTCCACGCTGCGGGCCACCCGGCGCAGGTTCAGTAGCCGCAGGGCGTGATCTTCGGCAAGGTAATAGCCGAGGCGGATTTCGGCGCCGGCCAACCGATCCGCGTTCTGCCCGGCCAGTCCCGTCAGCAGTGCCGCCATGCCCTCATAAAACGATCCGCTGCCACCGATGCTGACGCGCTCGTTGCCTAGCGTCGCCCGCGCGACGGTCCACCCGGTGTTGGGCGCGCCGACGACATCCTCGTCGGGGACGAACAGATCGTTGAAGAACACCTCGTTGAACTCGGACTCGCCGGTGATCTGCCGCAACGGCCGCACCTCGACTTCGGGGGCCTTCATGTCGACGATCACCGTCGTGATGCCGCCGTGCTTGGAGGCATCGGGGTCGGTGCGCACGGTGGCCAGGCCGCGAGCGCAGTAGTGCGCCCCGCTGGTCCACACCTTCTGCCCGTTGATCTTCCAGCCACCGTCCACCCTGGTGGCGCGGGTCTTGATCGATGCCGCGTCGGAACCGGCGTCGGGTTCGGAGAAGAGCTGGCACCAGATCTCGTCTTTGCGCAGCGCCTTCTCAACGAATCTTTCGATCTGCCAAGGCGTCCCGTGCTGGATCAGAGTCAGGATCACCCATCCGGTGATCCCGTAGTCGGGGCGTTTGATGCCTGCCGTGCGGAACTCCTCCTCGATGACCAGCTGCTCCACCGCGTCGGCCGCGCGCCCCCAGGGCTTGGGCCAGTGCGGCATCACGTACCCGGTCTCGATCAGCCTGTCGCGCTGCGCCTGCTTGTCCAGCACGGCGATGTCCGCGGCGTCGGCGTGGATCCTGGTGCGCAGTTCCTCCGCCTCCGGCGGCAGGTCGAGACTGTTCTCCCGAACGTCACCGGCCACCGTGCGCTCGAAGACATCACGTGCCGGCGCGTCGCCGCCGAACAGCGCGGTCGTCACCAGTGCGCGACGCAGGTGCAGGTGCGCGTCATGTTCCCAGGTAAAGCCGATGCCGCCGTGCACCTGGATGTTGAGTTCGGCGTTGCGCGCGTAGGCCGGAAAGGCCAGCGCCGCCGCCACCGCGGCCACGAGGCGAAACTGTGCCTCGTTCTCGGCGGCGGCCCGGGATGCGTCCCAGACCGCGGCGATCCCCGACTCAGTCGCCACCAACATGTTGGCGCAGTGATGCTTGATCGCCTGGAAGGTGGCGATGGTGCGACCGAATTGCTCGCGCACCTTGGCATAGCCGACGGCGGCGTCGACGCAGTCGGACGCCCCACCCACCGCCTCCGCCGCCAGCAGGGTCCGAGCCCGGGCCAGGGCCGAACCTCGCGCTCCGGGCAGGATGTCGTCGGCGCTGACGCTCACGTTCTGCAGGCGGACGCGCCCCGACCGGCGAGTCGGATCGAGATTGTCGGGCACCTCGACCGACACGCCTGCGCGGCCGCGGTCCAGCACCAACACGTCGTCACCGGCGGCGATCAGCAGCAGCTCCGCCAGCCCGGCGCCCAACACGATTCCCGCGTCACCATCTGCTGTGCCGTTTGCCAAGTGCACCTGACCGTCGAGGCCGACCCCCGCCGCGACAGTCCCGTCGATCAGGCCCGGCAACAGCCGCGACTTCTGATCTGACGTACCGTCGTTGGCGATCACCGCCGACGCGATCACGGTCGGCACGAATGGTCCGGGCGCCACCGCACGGCCGAGTTCTTCGATGACCACCACGAGTTCGGGGAACCCGTAGCCCGAACCGCCGTACTCCTCGTCGATGTGCAGACCAAGCCAGCCGAGTTCCGCCATGCCGTGCCAGAATCCGGGCCGGCCCTCATCGGGGGTATCGAGCAGCGAGCGCGCCGCCCAACGTGCCTTCTGTGAGGTCAGGAACGCGCGGGCTACCTCGGCGAGTTCGCGGTGGTCATCGGTCAGTGCGATACCCATGAGGGCCCTCCTGGCGCTGCTGCCCGGCCGGCGTCGTCGCCGGGGGTGACAGCCAAACCCGCTCCGGCGGGGAGCGGGGCGGCTACCTAAAGAGTGTACTTATTGCGGAGAGGGTCCTGCCGCGGGTCCGCTTACTTGGGCGCGAACCGCTGGCCCGCGTCCAGCCGCAGGCATTGGCCGTTCAGCATCGGGATTTCAACGATGGCCTCGACCAGTCTGGCGTACTCCTCGGGCCGGCCGAGGCGCTTGGGGAAGGCCGCGTCCTTGGTCAGCGCCGTCGCGAACTCGTCCGGAATGCCCTTGGTCAACCCGGTCGCGAACAGGCTCGGGGCGATCGCCAGCACCCGGATCCCCAGGGAACCGAGGTCGCGCGCCATGGTCAGGCACATGCCCGCGATCCCGGCTTTGGCGGCAGTGTAGGCGACTTGACCGATCTGGCCCTCGAAGGCCGCAATGGACGCGGTATTGATGATGACGCCGCGCTCCTCGTCCTCGGGCTCGTTCTTGGCCATGTGCGCGGCCGCGAGCCGGCTGATGTTGAAGCTGGCGATGAGGTTGAGATTCACCGTGGATTGGAAGGCTGCGAGGTCGTGCGGACCGGATTTGCCCAGCGTACGCATGGCGACGCCGCCGCCGGCGGTGGTCACCACGACGTGCAGGCCGCCGAGCTTGTCGACCGCGGTCTGCAGCGTCTCCTCGGTGCCGGTGAAGTCGGTGACGTCGACCGGATAGAACGCGCCGCCGAACCCCTCGGCAACAACCTTGCCGTCGGAGCCCTCGCGGTCGAGGACGGCGACATCCGCGCCACGTTGGGCCAGCAGTTCGGCGCTGGCGCGACCCATCCCCGACGCGCCGCCGATGACGACGACCTTCTTCCCGTTGATCTCCATCCGGAGCCTCCTTATCAGAATCTCTTAAGTCTGTAACGTACGTAGGCACGCTAGCGTGTCCGCTCCGGGGAGTTGACGGCGCGCCATGCCAAGCTGAGTTCGTGCTCCTTCTCGACGTCGCAAGCACATCGCTTGACGTAGCCGGAACCTCATCGCGGCTCGATAAGATTGCGCACATCGCCGGGTTGCTGCGTCGCGCCGCGGCCGACCCAGAGCAGGTCGCAATCATCGTTTCGTGGCTGTCCGGTGAGCTTCGGCAGCGCCAGATCGGCGTCGGCTGGGCGTCGCTTCGCTCGCGACCGCAGGCCGCGCCCGAGCCATCGCTGACCGTCGCCGGCGTCGATGCCACCTTCGCCGAGATCGGCGCGGTGTCGGGCAAAGGATCCCAGGCCCGGCGTGCCGAACTCATCGCGAGGCTGCTGACCGCAGCCACCCAAAGCGAGCAGACCTTTCTGCTGCGCCTGCTTGGCGGTGAACTCCGCCAGGGCGCGCTGGCGGGGGTCATGTCCGCCGCCGTCGCCAAGTCGGCCGGCATTCCAGCCGCCGCTGTGCAGCGTGCTGCGATGCTGGGCGGGGATCTGCCGGCGGTGGCGGCCGCCGCGCTGTCCGGCGGAGCGGCGGCGCTGGACGCATTCACCCTGCGGGTGGGCGTGCCGATCGGCCCGATGCTGGCGCAGACCGCCACCAGCGTGGGCGATGCGCTCCAACAACATTACGGCACAACGATTTTCGAGGCGAAGCTAGACGGCGCGCGAGTGCAGATCCACCGGACCGACGATACCGTCACCGTCTACACCCGAAGCCTGGACGACGTCACCGCGCGACTGCCCGAAGTGGTGGAGGCGACGCTGGCACTACCGGTGCGCACCCTCGTCGCCGACGGGGAGGCTATCGCGCTGCGACCGGACAACCGACCACACCCCTTCCAGGTCACCGCGTCGCGGTTCGGCCGATCGGTCGATGTGACTTCGGCCCGTGTTACACAGCCGCTTTCGGTTTTCTTCTTCGACATCCTGCACTGCGACGGCCTGGATCTGCTCGACGCGACGACCACTGACCGGCTGGCCGCTCTGGACGCCGTAGTACCGGCGCAGCACCGGGTCGACCGGCTGATCACCTCCGATCCAGTGCAGGCGGCCGCCTTCCTGGATGCCACCCTGGCCGCCGGCCACGAAGGCGTCATGGCGAAGGCACCGACCGCGCCCTATCAGGCGGGCCGCCGCGGAGCCGGCTGGCTGAAGGTCAAACCGGTACACACTCTCGACCTCGTGGTGCTCGCCGTGGAATGGGGTTCCGGGCGGCGCCACGGGAAACTCTCCAATATCCACCTGGGCGCGCGGGATCCGGCGACCGGCGAATTCATCATGGTAGGAAAGACTTTCAAAGGCATGACCGACGCCATGCTGGTCTGGCAAACCGCCCGTTTCACCGAACTCGCCCTGGGCGGCACGGATGGTCACGTGGTCGCAGTGCGCCCCGAGCAGGTGGTCGAGGTGGCGCTGGACGGGGTGCAGAAGTCGTCGCGCTACCCGGGCGGTCTGGCACTGCGATTCGCCCGGGTCGTGCGGTACCGCGATGACAAGAGCCCCGCCGAGGCCGACACCATCGACGCGGTGCGCTTGCTGTACTGACACTGGCCTGGCTGTTCCCAGTCGTCGTAGGGTTTGAGCGTGACCGAGCAGATCAGCTACATCCGCACCGACGAAGACATGCCGCCCGTCGCGATCATCGACCGCTCCCCGATCACCATCCGGCACAGGATCGTCTTCGGGCTTGTCGCAGTCGCCGGTGCCATCGCGTGGGCGATCATCGCGTTCGCCCGCGGCGAGACGGTGAACGCGGTCTGGTTTGTGCTCGCAGCGATCTGCACCTACATCATCGGGTTCCGGTTCTACGCCCGGTTGATTGAGATGAAGGTCGTTCGCCCACGCGACGACCACGCCACGCCGGCCGAAATTCTCGACGACGGCACCGACTACGTGCCGACCGACCGGCGGGTGCTGTTCGGCCACCATTTCGCCGCCATCGCTGGGGCCGGACCACTGGTCGGTCCGGTGCTGGCCGCCCAAATGGGTTATCTGCCCTGCAGCATCTGGATCATCTTCGGGGCGGTGTTCGCCGGTGCCGTCCAGGACTACCTGGTGTTGTGGATCTCCACCCGGCGCCGCGGCCGGTCGCTGGGCCAGATGGCCCGTGACGAGATCGGCGCGGTCGGCGGAGCCGCCGCCCTCATCGGGGCCTTCGTCATCATGGTGATCATCATTGCCGTACTGGCCCTGGTCGTGGTGCGGGCACTGTCTCAGAGCCCTTGGGGAGTGTTCTCCATCGCCATGACCATCCCCATCGCCCTTTTCATGGGCTGCTACCTGCGGTACATCCGCCCTGGACGGGTGACTGAAGTATCAGTGATCGGCTTTGTGCTTTTAATGCTCGCCGTGGCCTCCGGCAATTTGGTCGGCGAAACATCTTGGGGCACATCCTGGTTGAACCTCACCCCCGTCGAGGTGTCGTGGTTGATCGTCACCTACGGTTTCGTGGCGTCGGCGCTGCCGGTCTGGTTGCTGCTCGCGCCGCGCGATTACCTGTCGACGTTCATGAAAGTCGGCGCCATCGCTTTGCTCGCGATCGGCATCTGTTTTGCCCACCCGGTCATGGCGGCGCCGGCGATATCCCGCTTCGCCACCGCCGGCGACGGTCCGGTGTTCCCCGGCTCGCTGTTCCCGTTCCTGTTCATCACCATCGCGTGTGGGGCGCTGTCCGGGTTCCACGCGCTGATCTCGTCGGGGACCACGCCGAAGCTCCTGGAGAAGGAAAGCCAGATGCGCTTCATCGGCTACGGCGGCATGCTGACCGAGTCGTTCGTCGCCGTCATGGCGCTGATCACCGCCTCGATCATCAACCAACACCTGTACTTCACGCTTAACGCGCCGCCCGCGCAGACCGGCGGCACCGCGGCCAGCGCTGCGAAGTACGTCAATGGGCTGGGCCTGTCGGGAGCACCGGCGACCGCGGACCAGCTCAATCAAGCCGCGGCCAGCGTGGGCGAAAAATCGATCGTGTCGCGCACCGGTGGCGCACCAACGCTGGCGTTCGGCATGTCTGAAGTACTGCAGAAAGTATTCGGCGGCGCCGGCCTCAAAGCGTTCTGGTACCACTTCGCGATCATGTTTGAGGCCCTCTTCATCCTGACCGCCGTCGATGCGGGCACCCGGGTCGCGCGTTTCATGCTCTCCGACGCGTTGGGCAACCTGGGTGGCCCGCTGGCCAAGCTGCGGAACCCAAGCTGGCGCCCCGGGGTCTGGATCTGCAGCCTGGTGGTGGTCGCGGCGTGGGGCGGCATCCTGCTGATGGGTGTGACCGACCCCCTGGGCGGCATCAACACGCTGTTCCCCCTGTTCGGTATCGCCAACCAACTGCTCGCGGCTATCGCGCTGACCGTGATCACGGTGGTCGTCATCAAGAAGGGGCTAGTGAAATGGGCGTGGATTCCCGGTGCGCCACTGCTGTGGGACCTGGTGGTCACACTGACCGCGTCGTGGCAGAAAATCTTCTCCGCGGATCCGTCCATCGGCTACTGGTCGCAGCATGCTCAATATTCAGCGGCGAAGCACGCGGGCAAGACGGCGTTCGGTTCGGCCAAGAACATCCATCAGCTCAATGACGTCATCAGGAACACCTTCATCCAAGGCACCCTATCCATCCTCTTCGCGTTAGTTGTCGTCATCGTGGTCGTCGCCGGAACTATCGTGGCGTTCAAAGCGGCTCGCGGCGGCGGCAGGCCATTGACCGAAGACGACTCGGTGCCGTCGAGGTTGTTCGCGCCCTCGGGCCTGATTCCCACTGCCGCGGAGCGGGACGTGCAGCGGCAATGGGATGCGTGCCCCAATCCGGTGTCGAACGCCATCAAATAAACCATCGAATAGAGAGGACTCGCATGTCCACCTGGTTTATCACTGGCTGCTCGACCGGGCTCGGCCGCGCACTAGCCGAAGCCGTGATCGGTACCGGCCACAACGCTGTCGTAACCGCACGCGACGTCAAGAAGGTCGCCGACTTGGCCGACGTCGCGCCCGAGCGTGTGCTGGCCGTCGCACTTGACGTCACCAACCCCGAGCAGGTCACCTCGGCTGTGCACGAGGCCCAACAGCGATTCGGCGGCGCCATCGATGTGCTGGTCAACAACGCCGGCTACGGCTACCGTGCCGCCATCGAAGAAGGCGATGACGCCGACGTCCGCGCCCTGTTCGAGACGCACTTCTTCGGCACCGTCGCGATGATCAAGGCCGTCCTGCCCAGGATGCGCGCACGCCGCAGCGGCGCGATCGTGAATATCTCGTCGATCGGGGCGCAGGTGATGCCGGTGGGATCCGGCTACTACGCCGCGGCCAAAGCCGCAATGGAAGGGATGAGCGGGGCACTTCGCGGTGAGCTCGCCCCACTCGGCATCTCCGTGACGATCGTTGAGCCCGGCGCATTCCGCACCGACTTCGCCGGACGCTCGCTCGTCGAATCGGCCACGGTCATCGACGATTATGCCGAGACGGCCGGGAAGCGCCGCAAGAAGAATGACACCATGGACGGCACGCAGGCCGGCGATCCCGCCAAGGCGGCTGCGGCCATCATCACTGCCGTCGAATCAAGTGAGCCGCCGGGCTTCCTGCTGCTCGGGCCGGACGCGCTGGCGCTCTACCGCTACGTCGCCGACGGCCGTGCGAGCGAGATCGGGAAATGGGAGAAGCTCACCAGTAGTACCAACCTCGACAGTTAGCGGCGGTCGAGTCACACACGCCCCAGAGAACAGGTTCGCCATTTAGGAGAAGGGTATTCTCGCCAGTCGAGAGACGCATTACTATCGGGGCATGTCCGCCACCCCGACGCCGCGCTTCATGGGCCGCAACCTCTCCCGCCTGGTCACGGTGTGAGCAGCGACCACTCGGCCTGGATTCTGGACGCCGTACGCACGCCGCGCGGCCGGGGCCGCCCCGACGGCGCACTGCACGGCGTTCATCCGCAGACACTGTTCGCGGGCTGCCTGACCGCGTTAGCCGAGCGCACCGGCTTTGACCCCAGCGACGTTGATGACGTGATCGCCGGCAACGGCATCCTCAGCGGTGACCACGGCGACGACATCGCCCGGCTTGCGGTCCTGCTGGCCGGCTGGCCCGAGACGGTTCCGGGGATGACGCTCAACCGCTTCTGCGGGTCCGGCCAGCAGGCCATCACCGTCGCGGCGTCCGCGGTCGCCGCCGGAAGCGAAGATTTGGTGATCGCCGGTGGAGTCGAATCGATGTCCCGGTGGGGTGTGACAGCCGGGGTTCCGACGATCGACGGCAACAACGCCGAATTCCGTCTGCGTTACCCGACGGTCCCGCAAGGAATTTCGGCCGACCTCATCGCCACCCTGGAGGGCTTCACCCGCGAGCTGGTGGACACGTACGCGGCGCAAAGCCAAAGCCGGGCCGCCACCGCTATCGAGGAGCGACGGTTCGACCGATCGTTGATCGAGGTGATCGCACCGGATGGTTCGGCGGTCGCATGCGACGAGCACCCTCGTCCCGGAACCTCCGCCGAGTCGCTGGCGCGCCTGAAGCCCGCTTTCGCGGCAATGGGCGCAACAGGGGTCGACGGTGAGCAACGAACGTTCGACGAGATCTGCCTCGACCGCTACCCGGGCATTGACCGCATCGACCACGTACACCATGCCGGTAACTCGTCCGGAATCGTCGACGGCGCCGCCGCCGTGGTGGTCGCCTCCGCGCGCTGGATCGGCACGCACGGCGTGCGGCCACGAGCCCGGGTCCGCGCCACCGCCGCGATCGGCGGTGAACCGATCATCATGCTCACCGCACCCGGGCCTGCGGCCCAGCGTTGTCTCGAGCGCGCCGGCATGACCGTCGCTGACATCGATTTGTGGGAAATCAACGAAGCCTTCGCCGCCGTCCCCCTCAAGACGATCCGTGACCTCGATCTCGACCCGGACCGGGTCAACGTCAACGGCGGGGCGATCGCTCTCGGCCACCCCATCGGCGCCACCGGCGCCATGCTCATCGGCACCGTTCTCGATGAACTCGAACGCCGCGACCTGACAACGGGACTGGTGACCATGTGCACCGGCGGCGGCATGGGAACGGCGACCATCATCGAGCGGGCATGACCATCCCGAGCACGCTGATACTCGAACGGCCGAGTGACGGCGTTGTCATCGTGCGCCTGAACCGGCCTGAGCGGCTCAACGCCATCAACGAGACCATGCAGACCGAATTGACCGATGCTCTGGCCGGTTTCACGACCGATCGGTCGGTGCGCGCCGTCGTCCTCACCGGCGTCGGGCGCGGCTTCTGCACCGGGATCGACATGCGCGACTTTGGCCCCAACGTGCCGGAGGCCAGCGCACCCGCGCTGGACCGGATGAGATTTCAGGAAAGAATGGCCGCACTCGCCCAAGCCATCCGCGCGTTGCCGCAGCCCGTCATCGCCGCGGTCAACGGCCCCTGTGTCGGGGCGGGTTTCGCGTTGTGCCTCGCGGCCGACATCCGGATCTGTTCGGCGGCGGCGACATTCGGCAATGCCGCCATCCTGCTCGGACTGTCCGGCGCCGAGATGGGCATGAGCTACCACCTGCCGCGGATCGTGGGCACCAGCGTCGCCGCCGACTGGATGCTCACCGGCCGAACGGTATCGGCCGGCGAAGCCGAACGGCGCGGTCTGGTCAGCGAGCTCCTCGAACCCGATCGATTGGGCGAGCGCGCCGCGGAGCTGGCCGCCCTGATCGCAGACCTTGCTCCCCTGGGCGTGGAACTGACCAAGCGTGCGCTGCAGGTCAACACCGACGCGGCGAACCTGTCCGCGGCGCTGGAACTCGAGAATCGCAATCAGGTGATCACCCACGCGACCGACGAGGCCGCCGCCCGCCGGAAAAAGTGGTCTACGTGACCGGCCCGCTGAATGGGGTGCGCATCGTCATGATGGGCGGCCTGGGGCCGGCCCCGTTCTGCGGAATGCTGCTGGGAGACTTGGGCGCAGACATCGTCCGCGTCGACCCCGTCGCGGGTGCCGGCGGTCCTGTACCCATCGACTACTCGGTGCGGCGCAGCCAGCGCTCGCTCGCCGCCGACATCAAGGACCCTCGGGGCAGGGACCTCGTGCGCAGGTTGGTCACCGACGCCGACGCCTTCGTTGACGTGTACCGGCCCGGTGTGGCCGAGCGGCTGGGCATCGGCCCAGATGACTTCCGGGAGATAAATCCTCGTCTGGTGTATGCCAGGATGACCGGCTATGGGCAGGTTGGACCTTTGGCCGGCCACGCTGGTCATGACATCAACTACCTCGCGTTGACCGGCGCCCTGCATGGCATCGGCACGGCCGAATCCCCGGTGCCGCCGCTGAATCTGGTCGCCGACTACGGCGGCGGCGGAATGCTGCTCGCGGTCGGAATACTTAGCGCGATCCTCGAATCCCGCGAGTCCGGCCAGGGCCAGGTCCTCGATGTTGCAATGGTCGACGGCGTGGTGAGCTTGCTGGCGCCATACTTCGGAATGGTTCAGGCCGGCACGTGGCGGGATCGTCGCGAGGACAACCTGCTCGACGGCGCCGCCCACTTCTACGGCGTCTACGCCACTGCCGACGGGCGCCATATCGCAATCGGCACGATGGAGCCCAAGTTCTACGCAGAACTCTGCGACCGCCTCGGCGTCAGCGTCCCGCACGACGACAACAACCCATCGGCGTGGGCCGAGCACCGCAACGTACTGGCGGCCCGCTTCGCCGAGAAGAACCGCGCCGAGTGGGAAGAGATCCTCGATTCACCGGGATGCTGCGCCACACCGGTACTTTCGTTGGCCGAGGCGCCACGGCACCCGCACCTTGTCGCACGGGAAACGTTCATCGACGTCGATGGCATCATGTCGCCCGCACCGGCTCCCCGCTTCTCGCGCACCCGGCCCGAAGCCCCGTCTTCACCGTCGCTGCCCGGCGACCACACGCACGCGTTGCTCAGCGAGCTGGGGCTCGACGGCGACGCCGTCGCCGAGCTCGAAAACGCCGGCGTGGTGGCGCAACGCAGCTCACACTGAAAATCTATCGAGAGGGACGGCAAATGTCGTGGGACTTCGCCACTGACCCAGAGTGGGCACAGCAACTCGAGTGGGTGCAGGATTTCGTGCGCACCGAGTGCGAGCCGATCGACCTGATTGTCAAGGAATCCCACGATCTCAACGATCCCGTGCGCCAGGCGCTGATCCCGCCGCTGCAGCAGATCGTCAAACAGCGCGGACTGTGGGCCACCCACCTCGGAGCGCACCTCGGCGGACCGGGCTTCGGCCAGGTGAAGCTGGCGCTGCTCAACGAGATTCTGGGCCGGTCGGAATGCGCACCGATCGTCTTCGGCTCGCAGGCACCCGATTCCGGCAACAGCGAAATCCTCGCGCACTACGGCACACCGGAGCTCAAGGCGCGCTACCTGGAGCCGCTGCTGGACAACCGCATCATCTCCTGCTTCTCCATGACCGAGCCGCAGGGCGGCGCCGATCCGAAGGTGTTCACCACCACCGCGGTCGCCGATGGTGACGACTGGATCATCAACGGGGAGAAGTGGTTCTCCTCGTTTGCCTCGATGGCGTCGTTCATCATCGTGATGGCAATGACCGACCCGGAGGCACCACCGTACGAGCGCTATTCGATGTTCGTCGTGCCCGGCGGCACTCCGGGTATCAACGTGCTGCGCGACGTCGGGCTGGGCTATCAGCCCGCGGGCGGCGGCGGGCGCGAAGGATACGTCCGCTATGAAAATGTCCGGGTGCCATCCGATCACATGCTCGGCCCGCGCGGTGGCGCCTTCGTCGTCGCCCAAACCCGTCTGGGCGGTGGGCGCATCCACCACGCGATGCGCACGGTGGGATTGGTCCGCCGGATCTTCGACATGATCTGCGAACGGGCGGTGTCGCGCTACACGCAGGGCGAGGTGCTGGCCAACAAGCAACTCGTTCAGGAGATGGTCGCCGACTCCTGGATGGAGATCGAGGCCTTCCGACTGCTGACGCTTCAAACTGCCTGGAAAATAGACCAATTCAATGACTACAAAGCCGTGCGCGCCGACATCTCGGCGGTAAAAGCGATGATGCAGAAGGTCCTGCACGACGTGTCGGCGCGGGCGCTTCAGCTACACGGATCGCTGGGTACCACCCACGAGATGCCGTTCGTGCAGTACCTGGTTGAGTCGTTCGTGCTTGGACTTGCCGACGGCCCAACCGAAGTCCACAAGGTGACGTTGGCGCGGCTGCTGCTCAAAGACCGTCAGGCGTCGCCGGATTTGTTCCCCTCCGAACACCTGTTGCGACTCCGCGAGGCCGCCGAGGCCAAGTTCGCCGGCCAACTCGCGGGGATCCCGCGCGGCTAGCGGCAGAGACTGCGATCAGACGGCTTTGGTGACGCCGACGTAAGACACCACCACGTCGGATTGGTCGGTCACTCGGGTCAGCGTCGCATAGGAGCGGATGAACGACTGGCCCACACATCCGTCGATCTTGACGTGGAAGTTGCTGATCATGACCCAGGGATTTGGGCCTTTGAAGTCTTTCTTGACCACCGGCACCACAATCACCAGACCGGGCTTGAGCCCCACGCTGAGCACGCCGCTGACCGGCGTCGAAATGACCGGCAGCAGACCGGTTGGCAAGCCCGCCAACGGCCCCGTCAGGCCGAGCGACGGGGTGATGCCGGCGCTACCCGCCATCGTGACGCCGTTGGACGTGCTCATGTCGATTCCGCAACCGATCTCATAACCCACCTCGAGCTCGCCTCGAGCCGGTTCCGGGCCCTGCAGGGAAGCAACGAATGTGCCCGTCGAGAGGTATTCGCGCGACGAGATCGCGGTGGTCAGGGGCGCCACGGGGACTTGCATCTCGTCCTTGGCGCCGAGGCCCAGTACCCAGCCGTCTGGAGTGTTGACGGTTACCGGATCGGACGAGGGCACCAGCCCGTCGGCCGGCGACACTGCAGCCACCGGGGCGACGGCAGGGTCGGAATCGGGATCACCCGCTGCGGAAGGAGAGGCGGCCAGTGACGCGACGAGGCAACAAGCGAGAACCGCCGCGCGCCGCGCTGCTGTGGCTAGCCGCATCACGCCCGCCACCGTAAGCCGCGCCGGTTCGACTGCCGGTGTTCGCTGGCCTGCCACTTGGAGTTGTTGTGCGTTCGTAACTGCATTGCGACAAAGGCTTTAGAAGCTGCGGTGAACATTGACGATCGGCTGCGAGCAGCCGAAATCTCCTACAGCGACTTTGTTTGCCAGACCGTTAATATTGTCGCCGGGGAGTAGCCTGGGCGATACCCATTGATTCCGCCAGACGACAGAAGGGGCGGCGATGAAACTTCCTATATGCGCTCGCGGCCTGTTTGTCGGTGTGGTCGGCGCTGCGGCCCTCGCATGCGGTACCGGCGTGGCGCAGGCGGATCCGGAACCCGTTCCGGTACCGGGGCCGGGGATAATCGTTGATTTACTGACGCAGACTCCGGTACTGGTCCAGGACCCGTCCGATCAGGGCGGTGCATCAGGAAACTGGGGCGGCGTTGGAATGTTTTGCGAGAACCAGCGGGTGCACTGCAGCTAGTTCAGCATCGATCGCGCCCGCGTCAGCAGCCTCGGTAACGCGGCTGCCATCGCCTCTAAATCGGGGCGCGGAGAACGTCGCCGGCGGTTGTGCTTGACGATCAGCGACCACGTCGCCGCTGACTTGAAACAGGCCAGCGCAGTGAACCAGGTGAGGTCACCAATCTCCTCCCCCATCCCGTAGCGGTAGATATCGGCGAGTTCGGCGGTCGGGGGTGCCATACCGGCGGAGGCGGGAACGCGTTGGTAGGTGCCCGGGTCGCAATTGATCAGGAACCAGCCCGCGTCGATGCGCGGATCCCCGATCGACCAGATCTCCCAATCGATTACGGCGTTCACGTGCGCGCCCTGAGCCAGCAGGTTGCCCAGCCGGAAGTCGCCGTGCACCACGGCCGGCCGGATGGCTTGCGGCGCGCGTTGCAGCAGCGCATCTCGCACACCGTGCCAGTCGGGCACCAGCGCCGCATCGACGGTACGCAACGTGTCGCACCAGCGGTGCACTTCCGCAACGGGGTCCACCGGCGTTTCGCCGCCTAACCCCAAATCGATAGGCGACACCCTGTGCAAGGTGGCCATGACCCGGGCGGCGCTGCGGTAGCGCCCCGGTAGCTCCGGCCTCGGTGCACAACCGTCGAAAAGCGGCTCCACACAGTCGCCTTCGACATGAGACATCACAAACAGCGGCGGCGTTTGCGGCGGAGCACCCGGGTCTTCCCAAACCACCTCGGGGACCGGGACCCGTGTTGCGGCAAGTGCTTTGATGATCCGGGCCTGGCGCAGCACGTCGCGGTGCGCGACTGGTTCGACGCCCGGCGGAGCCACCTTGATCACCACCTGCCGCCCAAACCGGGTGCCACGGAACGTGAGGCTGGACGCGCCACCGGCGAGTGGTGTGACGTCAGCGATCTCGGCCGCAACGAGTCGCCGGCACAGCACATCGAGGTCGACTTCGGCCATTCAGCCGACCGGCTTCGACCAGCCGACTTCGGCCAGGAAGGGCTGGGTGTGCGCGATGCGCCCGGTCATGGTCTTCGGGTCACCCGTGCACAACCGCAATGCTGTCTCGGTGATCAGTTCGATGTCCTCGGTGTCGGTCTTGGCCAGGTCGAGGGTGCCCGCCCCGGGGGTCGCCACCGGATTGGACGGAGCCGCGGCGTTGACGGCGATGCCGTCGTCGTAGAGTTCGGCGGCAAGGCTTTTCGTGAGCCGATTGAGCGCGGCCTTGACCGTACCGTAGATGCCGAAGCCCGCGGTCCGGTCGAACTCGGAGAACGGCGGCCCGGGCGGCAGGTCACCGCCCACCGACGTCAGATTCAGGATCCAGCCGCGTCCGCGGTCGCGCATTGCGGGGATCGCCAACTGAGCCAGCTGCAGTGGCCCGAGGACGTGCATCTCCATCATCAGCCTGACCCGCCGCTCGGGGAACTCGTCCAGGGGTCGCAGGAATGTCACCGCGGCATTGTTGACCAGGATGTCCGGGGCGCCCACGGCGCTCACCACGTCGCCGAACAGTCGCTCGCGTTCCCCGGCCTGGGACAGATCCGCCTGCACCGCGATCGCCCGACCGCCGGCGGCCACGATCTCGTCGCGCGTCTGGCCCAGCGACCCGTGGTATTTGGGGTCGGGCTCCATGGTGCGCGCCGTCAGCGCCACGGTTGCGCCCTGCGCCGCAAGCCGAACGGCAATCGCCTTGCCCAGGCCTCGGCTGCAGCCGGTGACCAGCGCCACCTTCCCGTCACACCGGTGGTCTGCGTTCATCGTCGACTCCTCGAAAGGGCTGCAAAACGGTCCGGAAACGGCTTCTCTAATGCGGAGAATGTCATTATCGTCGGTCGATCCGAAGTATATGCACGGCGGCTTCCGAGGGTTAGCGAGCGTCGGGTGTCGCGGCAACGCATGGCCGGTGGGGCGACTGATCCTCAGGCCCGGCGGCGGGCGTCGATCGAGAAGCGCCCCGCGCCCGTGAAGACCAGCAGGAAGAAGCCGAAGCAGAAAAGGATCGCGAGGGTGCCCCCGTTGCCCCCCGGCGGATCACCGATCGGCCAGAGTGAGCGTGGCTGATGCATCCAGAAATAGGCCACCGCCATCTCTCCCGAGGCAATGAACGCAGCAGCGCGGGTGAACAATCCGGCTGCGATCAGAAGTCCTGCGCCGACTTCGATTAGTCCGGCGTACCAGCCTGGCCAGGATCCGACCTCTACGCGCGGGGCCATCCGGACAGGCCAGTCGAAGAGGATCCGTGAGCCGAACCCGGCGAAGAGTAGGCCGTAGACCAGGCGGAAGATGCTCAGCACAGCCGGCAAATACCGGTCGAGACGGTGATCGAGTTTCATGACACCCAACGCTACGGAGGCGCCTTGGCCTATTTGTCCTTGATGTGCGCGATCTTCGCCGAAGTGGTGGCGACCAGCCTGCTCAAGAGCACAGAAGGTTTCACCCGGCTCTGGCCGACCGTGATCTGTCTGATCGGGTACACCGTCTCCTTCGCGCTGCTGGCGTTTTCCATCTCGCGCGGGATGCAGACTGACGTCGCTTACGCCCTTTGGTCGGCGATCGGCACGGCCGCCATCGTGCTGATAGCCGTGCTGTTCCTGGGTTCGCCGCTATCCGTCGCGAAGGTCGCCGGCGTCGGGCTGATCATCGCCGGTGTGATCACGCTGAATCTGTCCGGTGCCCATTAACCCTCTAAGCGCAGGGCGGCCGCTGGGCACTGGATGACCGCCTTTTGCATGCGGTCCCGGTCCGACTCGGGGCGCTCATCGCCATGGATGAGCACGCTTCCGCCGTCGTGAACTTCGAAGACGTCTTCGGCGATCGATTCGCAGATACCGTGTCCGGTGCACCTGGTGAGGTCGACTGAAACGCGCATGGTGTCCTCCCTGATCCGCGCCTCAGCGTGACATTTGGAGTGAAATTTGTAAAGCATCCGTGGCTGGGCGCGCATCGTAGAATCCCAGCATGATCGGAACCGGGATCGCGAGGACGGCCCGCAGGGTCGGCGCCGTCGCGCTGGCCGGTGCGGCCACCCTCGGCCTGGCTGCGGTCCCCTCGAAGGGGGTAGCCCAAGCGGCTCCCGGCACCCTCTACGGCGACCCCGCGGCGGCGGCCCCATTCTGGCACTACCAGGACTATGACGATGACTGCGTGGAAATGGCGGTCGCCGACGTGATCGGCGAGCTGAGCGGCTACGAGCCCGCCGAGCGCGCGATCGTCAAGTTGGCCCAATCGACGCCCAGCCCCTCCCACCAGGGACCGATCTACGCCAAGCCCGGAAAACGCCGAGCCGGCAGCGGCACGTCCTTCGACGACGAGCCGGCGCTGCTGGCGCACTACAGCATCCAGGCCGTCAGCACCGACAAGAGCAGCGCCAAAAAGACCGGCGCCGCCACCGGCATGAAGGCACTCGAGCAAGGTCTCGCTGCGGGCCACAAGATGATCGTCGGCCTCAACGCCGAACTCATCTGGCGCGAGCCCGTCGAAGACAAAACCTCAGACGGCGAACCCGAGGCCAATCACGCCGTGGTGGTGACCGGTGTCGATACGGCGGCCGGCGTCGTGCACCTCAACGACAGCGGCAGCGAAGACGGCCGGAACGAGCAAATTCCGATCGACCTTTTCATCCGGTCCTGGGATACCAGCGACGACCAAATGACTGTCACCAGCTAGTTCGAGATGTGACGCAGCTGGGCCATCAGCATCCACCGCTGCTTCTCCAGTCCTTCCAGGACAGTGTGGAGTAGGTCGGCGCTAGTTGGGTCTTGCTCATCCACCTCGTCGTGCACCGCCCGAATGACGCTGACGGCACTCAGGATTCGCTCGGCGATCACGGCGACGGCGCGATCAACGCCGATCTCCCCGGCCGGGAACGCTTCGAGCGTGGTGGTGTCAACGACGGTGCGGGTGCGCCCGTCTGGCACGACCTCCAAGGCGCGCATGCGCTCAGCGATCGTGTCCGCATTCTCGCGCACCATGTCGACGACCTCGTCGAATTCCAGGTGGATGGAACGGAAGTGCGGTCCGACCAGGTTCCAGTGCGCTTGCTTGGCCTGGTTCTGCAGTTCCAGTTGGTCTACCAGCACGGCCTGCAGATCGGCCGCCAGAGCCGCCGAGGCGACGAACTCGGCGTTGGTAACCGGATGGTTGATGGTGGTCATCATTCCTCCTCGATGTTGTTTGCGTGGGGTACAACAGCTACTTTAGCCTTTATTTTGATCTAGTCAATATTATTAGTCAATACGTTTTATTGTTAGGTCATGCTAAGCTTGGCGCATGGCTACGACAGAAGCTGCGCAGTACAAGCAGGAGCTGCGTTCCGCGGCGCTGCGCGCGACGTCGGGCCGGGTCGCCGTCCTGCGGGCGTTGGAGTCGGCGCCACATTCGTCTGCCGAGCAGGTATTCGCATTGATCACCGACGACCTTCCGGGTACCTCACCACAAGCGGTCTACATGGTGCTCAATGACCTTGCCCGCGCCGGTTTGATCCGAAAGTTCGAGCCGGCCGGCTCGGCGGCACTTTACGAGCGGCGAACGGGCGACAACCATCACCATCTCGTGTGCGAGTCATGCGGGGAGGTTCGCGACGTCGACTGCGTTGTCGGCCAAGCCCCGTGCCTGACCCCGGCGAGCGACCAAGGGTTCGCGGTCCGCGAAGCAGAAGTCACCTTCTGGGGCCTGTGCGCCCGTTGTCAGCAATCTGCGGCGTTAGGGCGCCGGGCCAACCAATAGTTGTCGAACGACCGGCGCAGCCCAGCGGGTCAGTTCCTCGCGGCTGAGGCTGGCGATCGGTGGATTCTTCAAGACGTATCTGGTGGTGGCGAGACCGATCACGAACGCACCCATCAGCCCGATCCGCTGGACTGGATTGTCAGGGGTAGCGGTGATCAATTTGGGTGCGACCTGCTGTGCAAACACGTTTCGTAGGGTGTCGGCGGCCACTGGGCTGGTCATTGCCGCCCGCAACAGCGCCAAGAACGTCTCGTCCTCTTCCCACACCGCGAAGAACCGGGGCAACAAGATTCCCGCCACCTCGTCGGGGTCGACGCCGGACAAGTCGGGCAAGTCGATCGAAAAATCGGCTGCCGCCGCGAACAGGTCCTGTTTGGAGCCGAAGTAACGGATCACCAGCGCCGCATCCACGCCAACGTCGGCGGCGACGGCCCGCAAGGTCGTCCGCTCGTATCCCTCGGCTCCAAAGCGGCGGCGCGCCGCCAACAAGATGTCAGCGCGCGTCTGGCTCGCATTGCGAGGGCGCGTCACGGTCACACCGGAACTCTATGCCACGCGGTGGTGACATCCCGGCAAACACCGCGGTCATGATGGCGCCGGTCCAACCAGTAGCTGCCTGAAAACAGGGGCCGCCCAGCGGCTCAGTTCCTCGCGAGTGAGACTGCCCACAGGTAGATCGCCGATGACAGATCTGGTCGCGGCGAGCCCGATGACGAACGCATCCGTCAACGCAATTCGCTGTTGGTGATTGTCCGGGATGGCGGCGGTCAGTGTCGGCGCTACATGTTTGGCCAACGTTTGGTTCAGGGTGTTCGCCGCGATCTCGCTCGTCATCGCCGCCCGCAGCAGTGCCAGGAACGAGTGGTCGTCTTCCCAAACTGCGAAATACCGCGGCAACAGCATGTCTGCGATGTGGTCGGGTGCCGCACCGGTCAGGTCCGGCAACTCAATCACGAATTCGGTTGCCGTCGCGAACAAGTCCTGCTTGCTACCGAAGTAGCGGATCACCAGGGCCGCATCCACTCCCACGTCCGCTGCGATCGTGCGCAGGGTGGTGCGCTCAAATCCGTCCGTCGCAAACCGCCGCTGCGCCGCCGCGAGAATGTCGGCGCGCGTCTGCGCGGCGTCACGAGGCCTTTTGGTCGCCATCTCAAAACTCTATGTCAGCCACTGTTGACTTGGCCAGCGGCCTGGGCGTATGTTTCAAGTCATCGATTGTTGACAAAAGTCATCGGTCGTTGAGATCAAGATCTGTTTGAGGGCGGGTGGTCCTTATGGCGGTCGGCATTGGGCGGTATCACGGCGGCGTATTGCAGCGCATCGCGTATCTGGCCATCGCCGCGCCGAGGCGGACCATCGCCATCTCGGCGCTGCTGATGGTGGCCGCGGGCATCTTCGGGATCCCGGTCGCTCAGAGCCTGTCAGCCGGCGGCTTCGCCGACCCCACTTCCGAATCAGCCAGGGCCGCAAAGATTCTGACGGACAAGTTCGGCCAGGGCGACGTCCAACTGCTGTTCGTCGTGTCCGCGCCCGATGGCGGCACCAGCCCGGCCGCCCGTGCGGTCGGCAGCGAGATCGCCGACCAGCTGAGCCGGTCAGCGCATGTGACGAGCGTGAACTCGGCGTGGACCGCACCACCGTCCGCCGCCGCGTCCCTGGTCAGTAAGGACGGCAAGTCCGGGCTCATCGTCGCCGGTATCAGCGGCGCGGAAACCGACGCGCAGAAGTACGCCGACGCGCTCTCACAACAATTCGGGCATGACCGCAACGGAGTCTCGGTGCGGTCCGGCGGAGTCGCGATGGTCGATGTGCAGATCACCGAGCAGGCTCAACGCGATGTGTTGACGATGGAGGCCATCGCCATTCCATTGAGCTTCATCGTGCTGGTATGGGTGTTTGGCGGATTGTTCACAGCCGCATTGCCGATCGCCATCGGCGCAATGTCGATCTTGGGCTCGCTGGCGGTGTTGCGCCTGATCGCGATCACCACCGACGTATCGATCTTTGCGCTCAACCTCAGCACCGCATTGGGCCTGGCGTTGGCCATTGACTACACGTTGCTCATCGTCAGCCGGTTCCGAGACGAAATGGCGGACGGCGCCAACCGGGACGGGGCGCTGTTACGCACCATGGCGACGGCGGGCCGCACGGTGTTGTTCTCGGCCACCACGGTCGCGCTGTCGATGGCCGCAATGATCCTGTTCCCCATGCACTTCCTGAAGTCGTTCGGCTACGCCGGAATCGCCACCGTCGCGTTCACCGCGATCGCGGCCGTCGTGATCACGCCCGCGGCCATCGTGCTGCTCGGCGACCGGCTGAACGCATTGGATGTGCGCCGGCTGGCACGCCGCCTACGCGGCCGGCCGGCGCCGGTGCGGCCGCCGGTCGAGCACGAGTTCTGGTACCAATCAACGACGTTCGTCATCCGACGCGCGGTTCCCATCGGGCTTGCCGTGGTTACACTGCTGTTGCTGTTGGGTACGCCGTTCCTCGGGGTGCGCTGGGGCTTCCCCGACGACCGAGTGCTGCCGAACTCCGCTTCGGCTCGCCTGGTCGGCGACCAGCTGCGCAGCGACTTCCCCAGCGACTCGGCGACGTCGGTCAGCGTCGTCATCCCGAACAGCACCGGCATATCTGCCGACGAGGTCGCAAGATATGCGGCGGATCTTTCCCTCGTGCCAGAAGTTTCAGCGGTATCTGCCCCGGCGGGTACCTTCGTTCGCGGTGCCCTGGCCGGGCCGCCGTCGGCGGCAACCGGGCAGGCCCAAGGCAGCGCATTTCTTACCGTCCGGAGCACGGCTCCGCTTTTCTCCGATGCATCCGGGACCCAGCTACGCCGCCTGCACGAGGTTGCCGGTCCGGACGGCAGGGCAGTCGAACTCGGCGGCACCGCAAAAACCAACCAGGACAGTGTCAACGCCATTACATCGCGGCTGCCGCTGGTGCTGAGCCTGATCGCGGCGGTCACGTTCGTCTTGCTGTTCTTGCTGACGGGCAGCGTGGTGCTGCCATTGAAAGCCCTTGTGCTTAATGTTCTTTCACTGAGCGCGGCGTTCGGCGCAATGGTGTGGATCTTTCAGGACCATCATCTGGGCGGCCTGGGCACAATATCTACCGGCACGCTGGTTGCCAACATGCCGGTGCTGCTGTTCTGCATCGCCTTCGGTCTTTCGATGGACTACGAGGTCTTCGTGGTTTCCCGAATCCGTGAGTTCTGGCTCGCCTCAGGACAAAGTCGCGCCGACAACGACGAGAGTGTCGCACTTGGCCTAGCCCGGACCGGAAAAGTGGTGACCGCCGCGGCCCTGGTGATGTCGATCTCATTCGCGGCACTGATCGCCGCACACGTGTCGTTCATGCGGATGTTCGGAGTCGGTCTGACATTGGCCGTGGTCGTGGACGCGACGCTGGTGCGCACGGTCCTGGTACCGACGTTCATGCACGTGCTGGGCACCTGGTGTTGGTGGGCACCCAAGTCGCTGATCCGCCTGCACGAACGTTTCGGCATCAGCGAAGGCCAGATTTCAGACGCGGCAACGGTGCCGGAAAGCCACGCATTTCAAGAAAGGTGACCAACATGAGGGGACCGTTGAACGGCAACGGCTTTCGCGCCCGCAAGGCCGGCGGAGTCATCGCAGGCGTACAGGGGGCGCTGCCAGAGCACCGCTACGCTCAGCACGAGATCACCGAGTCACTTGCCGCGCTGCCAGCGTTCCAAGGTTGTGGGGACGCGCTGCAGAAACTACATGCAAGTTCCAAGGTGGACAGTCGCTACCTGGTGTTGCCTCTCGACCAGTACGCCTCGCTAACCGACTTCGGCGACGCGAACGGCATATTCATCGAGAAGGCCGTGGAACTCGGATGCGCCGCACTGGCCGGAGCACTCGACGAGGCGGGATTACAGCCAACGGACGTCGACGTGATCATGTCGACAACCGTTACCGGTCTCGCGGTCCCGTCGCTGGATGCACGCATCGCGACGCGAATGGGGCTGCGCCCGGACGTCCGCCGCATCCCGATGTTCGGTCTTGGTTGCGTCGCGGGCGCAGCCGGGGTGGGCCGGCTCAACGACTACCTGCGCGGCGCCCCAGACGATGTCGCGGTCCTGTTGTCCGTGGAACTGTGCTCACTCACGTTCCCCGCGGCTCGGCCGTCGATGGCGACGCTGGTCGGCACCGCGCTGTTCGGCGATGGCGCGGCGGCGGTGGTCGCAGTCGGCGGACGTCGCGCCAAAAAGATCCGCGCCGGTGGACCGGAGATCCTCGGATCACGCAGCCACCTCTATCCGGACTCGGCGGACACCATGGGCTGGAACATCGGCTCGTCGGGATTCGGGCTCGTCCTTTCTGCGGATGTGCCGGCCATTGTCGAGCGGTATCTGGCCGACGACGTGACGCAATTCCTTGCCGCCCACGGGTTGGACATCGCCGACGTCGGCGCATGGGTCAGCCATCCGGGCGGCCCCAAGGTCATCGAGTCGATCGTCGACTCACTCGAATTGCCTGAGGACGCACTCGAGCTGACGTGGCGCTCGCTGAGCGAGGTCGGCAACCTCTCGTCGTCGTCGGTGCTGCATGTGCTGCGGGACACGATCGCCAAACGGCCACCCGGCGGCAGCCCCGGCGTCATGCTCGCGATGGGTCCCGGCTTCTGTTCCGAGCTCGTCATGCTGCGGTGGCGGTGACGTGGTCATGACTTGGTATGTGCTTTTGATCGGCGCGGTTGCCCTGGAGCGCCTGGCTGAAGTTGTTATCGCAGAATTCAACCGAGCGTGGAGCCGGCTGCACGGCGGCGTCGAGTTGGGCACCGGGCATTACCCGACGATGGTCGCGCTGCACGCCGGGCTGCTGGCGGGATGCCTGATCGAGCCAATCGCGCTGCACCGCCCGTTCATCGCGTCGTTGGGCTGGCCGATGCTCGTGATTGTGGTTGCGGCTCAGGTATTGCGCTGGTGGTGCATCACCACGTTGAACCACCAGTGGAACACCCGGGTGATCGTCATTCCCGGCGTGGACCGTGTCAACGGCGGCCCGTATCGCTTTGTGCCCCATCCGAACTATCTCGCCGTAATCGCCGAAGGGATTGCGCTGCCGCTGGTACACACCGGGTGGCTGACGGCTCTGGTGTTCACGGTGCTCAACGCGATGGTGCTGAGAACACGGGTAAAAGTCGAGAACGCTGCACTGGCCAGCCTGACATGATCGACCTCCTCGTCGTCGGCGGTGGCCCGGCCGGGCTGGCAACCGCGGTCTACGGCGCCAAAGCCGGACTGGAGGTGGTCGTCGTCGAGCGACGCAGCGGACCGATCGACAAGGCCTGCGGCGAAGGGTTGATGCCGCATACCCTGCGGCACCTGGACCGACTCGGCGTGCATCCCTACGGCAGACCGTTCCGGGGAATCAGCTACCGCGACGGTAACCGTCACGTCGACGCGCCCTTCCGGCATGCCGCCGGGCGTGGCGTGCGCAGGACCGTACTGCACGGCGCACTTCTCGACGTGGCAGCCAGCGCGGGCGTGCAAATCTGCCAGGGGGAGGTCGGCGAGATCAGCCAGGACGCCACGTCCGTGCAAGCAGGACATTGGCGGGCGCGCTACCTCGCCGCCGCCGACGGGTTGCACTCACCCATCCGCCGATCTCTCGGTCTCGAGCTGCCGAGCCCGGGCCCGCGCCGGTGGGGCATCCGTCGGCATGTGCAAATCACGCCCTGGTCGGACTATGTCGAGGTGCACTGGGCAGCCGGAGCCGAGGCATACGTGACGCCAATCGCCGACGACTGCGTGGGCGTTGCGCTGCTGAAGTCGCGTCGCGGTGGATTCGACACGCACCTGGAAGAGTTCCCGGCTTTACGTGATCGGATCGGCGGCCGGCCGCACGAGCCCGACCGTGCCGCCGGCCCATTGCGTCAACGGGTTTCGGGCCAGACGGCCGGACGGGTCATGCTCGTCGGCGACGCGGCGGGTTACATCGACGCCCTGACCGGGGAGGGTCTCGGATTGGCGTTCGGTGCCGCGGAGTTACTGGTGAACTCCGTTGTAGCGGACCAGCCCGGCGGCTACGACCGACGGTGGCGCCAGCTGACCCGGCGATACCGCCTGTTGACCGCGGCCTTGTTGCAGGCGAGCTCGCACGCAACCGTGCGCTCGGGCATCGTGCCGGTTGCGCAGGCAATGCCCAATGTCTTCGGCAGAGCGGTCAATCTGCTCGCTCAGTAACGCCCGAACAACTCGTCGCCGCTCTGCTAGCGTTAACCAAACGTTAGTTCGGTTGTGCCGTTCAGCAAATGGGAGTCGGTCGGCGTGTCGATGTTGCGGGGCGTCCGTCGGTGACGCCGCTACGGGCGGCAGACGATGGCACCCGCCGTGCTGAAGTCTTGGAGATCGCGGCATCATTGATCGCCACTTCGGGACTGCGTACCTCGATGCACGAGATCGCCACCGCCGCCGGCATTCAGACCGGGAGCTTGTATCACCACTTCGCGTCCAAGGAGGCGTTACTGGTCGAGTTGCTGCGGCGCTACCACGCCGATCTCGATCACATCGCCCAACGGGCACTCAACAGTTTGGACGATCCCGACTCCCGGCCCGGGTTCGCCCGAATCGCCGCGTTAGGCACCGCGACAGCGGAGTGCGCCGTTGCACACCGCGCCGCCATCCAGATCGCGCTGTACGAGACTCCGAGCTCGAATCCCGAGCTCATCGAATGGACCCAACGGCGCCCGACGGCCATCTTGGAAGCCATGTTCCAAACACTGCGGGCCGCGCGGTGGGGCGGCTACATTCTGTCGGACGTCGACTTACGTGTGCTCGCCGACCGGATCAGCCAGACAATGCTGCAGGTGGGCCTTGACACGATGCGGGGCAACGCCGCAACCGACCGGGTTGCCACCCTGTTCTGCCGAATCATTCTGGAGGGACTGGCTGCTGGTCATCCGTCCGATGCCGAACTCGATCAGTCCGCCGCGTTCCTCGCTGCCGATGAGGTCATCAGGGGCTGGTCCGAAGACACCGAGCCCGACGATCGGGCGGCCTATATCCGCGCGGTTGCACGGACGGAGTTCGGGCGCAGGGGCTATGAGGGCACCACGGTCCGGGACATCGCCGCCGCCGCGGGAATGGGCCACGGCAACGTGTTTCGCCTGATCGGCTCGAAAGACGAGCTCCTTGCCTCCATCATGGGCGGCTTCGGCGAGAAAGTGGAGGGCGGTGCGAGGGAGATCCTGCGGTCTAACTCCTCGCCGATCGAGAAGCTGGATGCGCTGAGTTGGGTCAACATCAACGCCCTGGATCGGTTCGGGGACGAGTTCCGCATCCAACTCGCGTGGATGCGTCAGATTCCCCCCGACGCCCCGAACCCGAGCATCGAGTTCCCCACTCGACTGAAGCAAACGAAAAGCCTTCTTTCCCAGGGGATTCAATCGGGGGCCATCAAGTTCGACGACGCGCCAAAGGAGATGCTCGCGCGCTGCGTCATCGGCCTGCAGTGGATGCCCGAGAACATCCTGCGCGACATCGGGACCAGCGCGGCCCGGGTGCACCTGCGCGACACGTTGCTCCGCGGCGTCACCCGCGCCGAGAGTTAGCCAGTGACAACCGGCAACCTGGCCCACCCGCGGACGCTCGCGGTGTGAGCTTTGCCCGCGTTCGGATAGTCCACTTCCCAGTCGGGCCATCGCTTGATCACTTCCTCGAGCGCGACCCGCGCCTGCATCCGCGCCAGCGCCGAACCCATACAGAAGTGCAGACCCTGCCCGAAGCTGAGATGTCCACCCCCGCGGTGGATATCGAAAATCTCGCCCTGGTGGAAACGGCTCTCGTCGCGGTTGGCGGACCCGTTGAGCAGAAGCATGATCGAACCTTCCGCGATCTTTTCGCCGCGACATTCGGTGTCATGGGCAACGTAGCGCGCCTGGACCGGCGACGGCGCCTCGTAGCGCAACACCTCTTCGATCGCGCCTGGAATGAGCGACGGATCGGCGACGATCTCGCGCCGTTGATCAGGATGATCGGCCAGTAACTGCCCGATGAATCCGATCAATCGCGTCGTGGTTTCGTTGCCGGCGCCGGCAATCATGCTCGTGTAGGTGAGCACCTCGGTGCGGGTCAACTGGCGCAGCGCACCTTCGTCCTCGATCTCCGCGTTGAGAAGCTGCGTCATGAGATCATCGGACGGATGCTCGGCCCGCCAGTCGATGTAGTCAGAAAACAGTTGGTAGGCCTGTTCGAAGGCGTCTTCGGCGACGACGTAGGACGAGCCGCCATCCTTTAGGCTGATCGCGTGATCGGTCTTGTCCCGAATCGCTTCCTGACCCTGCTCCGGAATACCCAGCAGATACCCGATGGTCCGCATCGGAATCAAAGCACCCAGATCGCCGATGAAATCGAAGGTGACCGAGCCGCCCGAGCCGACCAGCGGGTCCAGTGCCCGCTCGCAGAACTGGCGGGTCAGCGGCTCGATCGCCTCCATCCGCCGCGGGGTGAAGACTTTCGACAACAACCGACGGTGCAGGTCATGCAGCGGCGGATCCTCGAAGAGGATCACACCGGGTGGCACCTCGAGGCCACTCTTTATGATGTCCATCGTGGTGCCGCGACCTGAGCGGTAGGTCTGAAAGTTCGGGAGTTCCCTGGATACGTCGTCGTAGCGACTCAACGCATAGAAGCCGTGCTTCTCGTTGTAGTAGAGCGGTGCCTCCTGGCGCAGCCGCTTCCATGCCGGATAGGGGTTGTCGTCGATCTCGAAGTCGAATGGGTCGTAGTACAGTTCGACAGCGGGTGCGTCGGTCAAGGTCAGATCCTTTTCAGTCAAGTACGTGTCGCGGCAAGGTCGTCGATATGTCGAGCGAGCTCAGTAGGCCCGGTTGCGCATCGACCACGTAGGGGATCGCGTTGACCACGCGCATGGCGGTGGCCGCCATCGCGGCATGGCCAGCGGCGTGGCCCACGGCCGCCCCCATCGTCATCTCGCAGTGGATATCGGGATCGCCGTCGATGTCCACGCGATATGTCGCGTCGTACTCCGATGCCAGCCAGTCGGGGGCGACATCGCGCGCCATCCGGATGATGTGCTCGACGATGATCGCCTCCCGTCCGTTGACCACGCCGGCGGCCCTGGTACACACCGCACCGCAAGTTCCGGCCTCGATGGTCCCGAACGCGACCTCGATGTCTCGGTCGGTCAGCCGGCGGTCCAGCGACCCGCGGATCTCCTCCACGTCGACACCGAGTCCCTTGGCGATCAGGTGAATTGGCGCTTTCCAGGCAAGCTCGATGAAGCCGGGTGTCTTCAGCATCGGTTCGAAATCCAGCGGCCTGCCAAAGCCCATCCCGTCCATCATCACGTCGGCCACCGGGTAATGGTCGTTGAGCGCGACCTCGGTGACCTTGATCGAGCGGATGCTCTTGGACTGCGTCGTCATCAGCAGTGCGAGCTGATCCGAAGCGAAACCCGGGAAGATGCCCGAGACGTAGAACGAGGCGTCCCCGGCCCTGGCCGCCGCCTCGAGTTGATCGCGCCACTCGACGGCGAAGTACGACGGTGGATAGACCAGGCTGGTCGATGACGTCGAGACGACGTTGATTCCAGCGTTGAGCAGTCGAAGATAGTCCGGCACCGCGCCCGCGTCGCGATCCGGACCGCTCGCGGCATATACCACGCAGTCGGGGGCCAGCGCGATGAGCTCGTCGGCGTCGTTGGTGGCGGTTACTCCAATAGCTTCGCCGCCCGCGAGCTCGCCGGCGTCCCTACCCACCTTCTCAGCCGAGTGCACCCAAACCCCGACGAGATCCAGGTCCGGGCGGCGCCGGACGGCATCGATGGCGTTCGAGCCGACTCCGCCGGTCGACCAGACGACGACGCGCAAAGGCTTGGTCACGTCACATTCCCCCCGATCGAGCCTTCTCCCGAACGGGCACGCTCGCTGGCTGTGACCGCGAACTCGAGGTACGGCCACGCCACCTCCGGTGCGACCCCGCCGCACAGCGGGTGCAGGGGCAGCGACCGGCCCCCGCGCACGTAATCGGCCGCTTCGTCGACGGTGAAAATCCGGTAAGGGCCACCCATCTCACGAAGTTCGCGCACCGTGCTCGCGCGCGTGATGCTCGCGACCGAATCGTCGCCGTGCCGGTACGAAGCCGCCGTCACGGCGTCGTGAAGCAGATGTGGACCAAGATCATCCCAGGCCCGGTCGACATCTTCGGCGACGAAGGCCGCCGTCGGCGCGCCCGGCACCGGGAACTGAAACGGTCCCGGCTCATGACCGTGATCGCGGCAAAGCGTGTCGTAAAGATCCTTCAGCGCGGGCGCGTCGGATTGCGAAATGAAACCCAGTCCATGCAGCGCAGCGCGACGCGCCGCGGGCCTGCTGCCGCCGGCAATCATCATGTAGGGCCCCTGATCGGTCGCCGACCACGGTGTGACGCGAACTCGCCGGCCCCTGTGTTCGAAGGGCTCGCCATGCAGCAAGCCGCGAACCGCCGCAAGATTTTCGTCCGCGAGCCGGCCGCGACCGTCCCAATCCGCGCCGAAGTGGTCGTACTCCTCAGGTCGATGTCCGACCCCGAACGCATAGGACACCCGTCCATTGCTGATGAGATCCAGGACGACGATTTCTTCGGCCAACCTCACCGGGTCCCACAGCGGAATCGGCACCGCGGCCAAAAGTATCGCCAGCGTGCGCGTCCTGGCCGCGATCGCCGAAGCCAACACGATCGGTGTCGGGAGGTGGCCGTCTTGGGCCCCATGGTGCTCCGAAAGTACCGTGAGGAAGGCACCTCTGGTTTCCGCCCACGCGCACATGTCGATGGCCGCGCCATACAAGTCGGCCGTCGGCGCGGCCCACCGCGGGGTGCGCATGTCGAACCTGAGCGTCAGCATCGAAGGACCAACTCCAAGCACGCGGGTCTGGACGGCGGACTCTCCACCCTATCCGTCATGACGCTCATCATCTTAACCTAACATTTGTTCTCCACCACGAGGTTTTTCGGAGGCAGCATCTAGAGCTGGCGCTCCCATCGGTCGTGATGGTCGCACTCTTGACCGGCTCGGTTCGCGACTGCTAGCTTCCGGATCAAACGTTAGGTAACACCTGCGAAGCAGCCGAAGGGGACCCCGTGGCCGAGAGCAAGAACCGCGTGGTGGTTTGGTCGACCGGCGGCATCGGATCCATCGCGATTCGAACCGTCACCAAGCGCCCGGACCTCGACCTCGTCGGCGTGTGGGTGCACTCCGATGAGAAGGTCGGCAAGGACGCCGGCGAGCTGGCCCACGGGGAACCGATCGGGTTGGCCGCGACCAACGACGCCGACGCACTCATCGCCCTCAAGCCCGACTGCGTCATCTACGCAGCAGCCGGCCCCGAACGCGACGCCCTTGCGATACCGGATTACGTCATGCTGCTCGAAGCAGGTATCAACGTCGTCACCACCAGCACCACTCGTCTGATCAACCCGCACGCCTACACTCCTGACATTTGGCGGGATCAGCTCGTTGCGGCGGCCAAGCAAGGGCAAGTGTCGCTGTACGCATCTGGCATAGAGCCGGGGTTCGCCGCCGACTACCTGCCGCTCGTGCTGTCCACGCAGTCGTCATCGATCGAGAAGATCCACTCCTACGAAATGGGCTTGTACGACGATTACGGCGTGCCCGACATCATGATCAACGGATTGGGCTTCGGGCAGCCTCTCGACTTCGAGCCCTGGGTCGCAATGCCAGGAGCCATCGCCGGCGAGTGGGCAGGGCAGATCCGGTTGATCGGCGACGCCCTCGGAGTCGAGGTGCAGGAAATACGGGAGTCCTTCGATCGCGCGGTAACCAATCGGACGCTTGAGGTCGCGATGGGCACCGTCGAGGCCGGAACCTCCGGCGCACTGCGCATGCAGGCCATCGGCGTCGTCGACGGACGAGAGGCCATCGTCATCGAACACGTCACCCGCCTCGCCCACGACGTGGCACCGGACTGGCCGGTCGGAATCGGCGATCTGTCCTATCGGGTGGTCATCACCGGCGACCCGGACATCGACTGCACCCTGGCCGCCACCTTGCGCGATCCCCGTCGGGCAGGAATAGCCGGAATGACTTCCGGCGCAGGGGCAATGGTCGCGACCGCGATGCGCGTCGTGAATGCCGTGCCGTATGTGGTGGCCGCCGAGTCCGGGCTGCTCAGTTCGGTGGACCTACCGCTCACCATTCCCAGGCACGCCTTCAGCACACACTGAATCGCTAGCCCGGCCAGCGGTACGCCCCGAAGATCTCGGGGACCACCACTCCCACCCGCGCTCTCAGCACATACGGGATCGCACGCACGGCAGAAATTCCAACGGCAACGTATCCCCCGGATACATTGCCGAATTCGGCAACAGGATCGGTGTCGACGCGTACCTCTACGGCGATATTGGGCACGCCGTCGACCTGGACTCGAACAACGTGACCGTCCAGCGCGAGGTCCCACTCCGGGATATCGGCGGTACATGTCCAATATTCCTCGACGACCAGAATCGGCGCGCCGTCGTGATACGCAGTCCAAGAAAGGATCTGGCCGATAACGGTTCCCGCCGGCAGCGTTGCGCATTCCAACGTCACATCCTTCGGCGATACCGCGGTTCGGATTACATGACGGATCTCGTCGATTTTCACGCCGAGGGCATCGGCTGCCGCCCCCATGGCCTGCTCGGATTGTGTCGACACCGCGCGGAACGCCGGCGAGGCGATCGAGATCTCCTCCGGCCGCTTGCCCATACCCATCAAATCGACAAGCATTCGCTCCTCCGGGACATGGGAGCAATCGACGAACTGCTGGACGGTGATCTTGTCGACGCGCTGCGACAGGGCGGTCAACCCGACCGCGAGTTTTTCCAGCATGAACCCGGGGTGCTCACCTGCCGGATAGAACCGGGAGGCCCCTGCCCGGCACGCCCGCTGCACCCGCTCGTAGACATCGGGTCCCAGCGTGGGCAGATGGGCGTAGGACGTCACGGTAATGACGCTTTTGCCGGATTCAAGAAGCGCGACGATGTCGTCGGTATTGGCCTCAAAACCGTAAGCCTTGCTTGGCGCATGTAGCACCACGTCGGCATCCAGACCGAGAATCACGTCTTTGTCGTCGGTGGTCAATACCCCGGTATCGGGGCGCCCCACCAGTGTTCCAGCGTCCACCCCGACTTTGTCGGGCGAGTAAACGAACACCCCGGCGAGGTCGAATTCGGGGTTGTCGATGACCTCAGCGAGTTGGACCGACCCGACTGGGCCAGTTGCCCATTGGATGACCCGAGTGATCGACATCTGCGCTTACCTTGCCTGACCCGCTATGGACGGTCGAACGAACACCGACCCTGGCACAAATGTTAGGTTATGCCAAGTCTCAACACGATGCGATGCAGATCAGAGGTCGCAGCAGCGCATCGGTCTTGGCTGATCCCCCCGCGTCCACCGACCACGGGGTGTAGCGTCAAGTAGTTGGGCAACCAGCCAGTCCGGGATGCAATCAGCAGATTTCCGCCGATATTGCAGAGCAACCGCTCACGCCGGACACTCCGGTAACGACCGCCCGTCGGGACTACCTTTGAACGCTCTGCCCAGCCATCCGTCGCTGCTGTTCCCTGCTGCGCCGCAAGCACTTTCACGTACCGTACGTTTCGGCATCGTCGGTCCCTACACACCTACCCCGAACGGCCTGGCGAGGTTCGGCGCGGGCCTGTCGGGTGCGCTATGCGCACACGGATCCCAGTCCGGCGTCATTCGGATGGCCGACGGCCAGAATTCGATGTGCAAAGACCTGTTGAACGAGGTCGACGTGGCGATCATCCAGCACGAGTTCGGCAGCTACGGCGGAGCGGACGGCGACGAAGTGCTGGACATCATCGGCGGGTTGCGGGTCCCGTCAATAGTCATCGCCCATGCGATTCCCAAAACACCTACCCCACACCAACGTTCGGTGCTCGAGGAGATCGCGGCGCAGTCCGGTCACGTGGTTGTCATGTCCGACACTGCGCGACAACGCCTGTACACCGACTACGCCGTCGATCGCCGCAAGGTCACCACGATCCCGCACGGTGCAACGGTCCCCAACAGCCCGCGGGCCAAGCGACCGAGCCGACCAACCATCTTGACCTGGGGCTTACTGGGCCCGGGAAAGGGCATCGAGCGGGTCATCGACGCCATGCCATCGCTGCGCGACGTGCCCGGTCGGCCCCGTTACCTCGTTGCCGGCCCGACGCATCCCAAGGTACTGGCCGCCGAGGGCGAGGCGTACCGCAATGCCCGAATCGAACAAGCCCGCCGCAACGGCGTAGCGGATTCGGTTTCCTTCGATTCCGGCTACTACGACAACGCGATGCTGACCGCGCTCATCCAGCAGGCCTCGGTCGTCGTGCTGCCCTACGACTCCACCGAACAGGTGACCTCCGGAGTACTCGTCGATGCCATCGCGAACGGCAGGCCAGTCGTGGCAACCGCATTTCCACACGCCATCGAGCTGCTCAGCAGCGGAGCGGGCATCATTGTCGGCCACGACGACTCGGCCACACTGGCCTCCACGCTGCACCAGATCATCACGCAGCCACGTCTCGCCGGCTCAATGGCGGCCGAGGCCCGGCAACGGGCACCGGAGATGGCGTGGCCAGTGGTGGCCAGCGCATACGTGGGGCTAGCGAACCGTCTCCTCGGTCAAGGACGCACGGGCTTCGTGCAGCCCTAGTGGAACCGGCGCGGCACAACGGGCGTAACGTGATCCTCATCGGGCAGCTCGATTGCGAGCCAACATGCTCGACTGAAAAGGAAAATCTGATGGCTTCGCCAACAACAACTCTTCGCACGCCTTACGACGTACGCCTGGAACTCGTCGCGGACACGATCAAGACCCATTCCAAACTTGCCGACAAGGCTGCAAACGAACTGGCCGTGCACGTGTTGCACGCGCTGAATTCGATTCCCGAAAAGATGCGCTGACCAACAGCCACATCTAGATCCGGCCACTCGAGCCGAGTCGTTCCCTACCGACCCCACCGACAACGCCGTTTCGTCACTGTCACGTGAACTCGCGTTCACCCGACGGACGTCAGTTGCGCGCCTGGTGTGCAAAATGCGCTGACAGACTGACGACCTGCGCGCCGCCGGGCATATCGGTACGGTGCTTCCAAAATCTCTAGGGAAGTAGGGCTCACGATGACCGACGTCGATCAGAATCCCTCCGACGGAATCGCTGCCACCGGTCCCGCACCGGCCGATCTGGTCGAGCATGCTCGCACCGGGATGCACGCGGCGGCGCTACAACGGGCGATCACCGATCACATCCGCTACTCGGTTGGCCGTCCGGCCGCGGCCCTCCGGCCCGAGCACTACTACCGGGCTCTCGCGCTGGCCGTTCGTGACCGCATGCAGGACCGCCGGGTTGCGTCGACGCAGACCTCACTCGATCTCGGCCGCAAGGTGACCTGCTACCTGTCCGCCGAATTCCTGATGGGTCCGCAGCTGGGCAACAACCTGCTGAACCTTCAGATGGAGCAGGCGGCAAGGGACGCGCTGGCGGCGATGGGCCAGGAACTCGACGAGATCCTCGCGTGCGAGGAGGAGCCGGGACTTGGCAACGGCGGCCTCGGCAGGCTCGCGGCGTGTTACCTGGACTCGCTGGCGACCCTCGAGCGTCCGGCGATCGGCTACGGCATCCGCTACGAGTTCGGCATCTTCAACCAGGAGATCCGCGACGGCTGGCAGGTTGAACAGACCGACAACTGGTTGGCCAACGGAAACCCTTGGGAGATTGCTAAGCCCGACGTCAGCTATCTGGTCAAGTGGGGCGGCTACACCGAGCACCACACCGACGAGGCCGGCCACGACCGCGCCCGGTGGGTCCCGGGGCGGATGCTGAAAGGCGTCGCCTACGACACGCCCATCCAGGGTTACGGCGTCAACACCTGCAACGTGCTGACGTTGTGGAGCGCGCGGGCCGTCAAGTCGTTCGCGCTGGAAGCCTTCAACACCGGCGACTACTACAAGGCAGTCGAGGACGAGGTCACCTCGGAGACGGTCACCAAGGTGCTGTACCCCAACGACGAGCCGGAGGCGGGCAAGCGGCTACGTCTGCTCCAGCAGTACTTCTTCGTGTCCTGCTCGCTACAGCACGTGCTGCACATCATGGATGACCTGGCCGACGCCGGGGTCAGGGAACTCCCCCAGCGGTTCGCCTTGCAGCTCAACGACACCCACCCGTCGATCGCGGTGGCCGAACTCATGCGGTTATTGGTCGACGACCGCCAGCTGGACTGGGACGAGGCGTGGGCGATCACCGTCGCGACGTTCGGCTATACCAACCACACCCTGTTGCCCGAGGCGCTGGAGACCTGGCCGCTGGAGCTGTTCGGCGAGTCGTTGCCACGCCACCTCGAGATCATCTACGAGATCAACCGCCGGTTCCTCAACGAGGTGCGCGCCCGATTCCCCGGCGACGACGACCGGCTCCGCCGGATGTCGCTGATCGGCGAGGACGGCGGCAAGAAGGTCCGGATGGCGCACCTCGCGACCGTCGGCAGCCACGCCGTCAACGGTGTCGCCGCACTGCACTCAGACCTGCTGAAAGCCAGTGTGCTCAAAGACTTCTTCGAGCTGTGGCCGGAGCGGTTCAGCAACAAGACAAACGGCGTGACGCCGCGCCGCTTCCTTGCGCTGTCCAATCCCGGGCTGCGCGAGTTGCTGGACCGAACCATCGGTGGGGGCTGGCTGACCGATCTGCAGCGCCTGCGCGGACTTGAGACGTTCGTCGACGACGCCTCGTTCCGCCGCGAATGGCGCGACGTGAAACGCAACAACAAGGCGCGCCTGGCCAATTACATCCGGTCGGTGGCCGGCGTCGAGCTGAACCCCGACTGGATGTTCGATGTCCAGGTCAAACGCATCCATGAGTACAAGCGCCAGCATCTGAACGTCCTGCACATCGTCGCCCTGTACCACCGCCTCAAGCAGAACCCCGGGCTTTCGATCGCACCGCGGGCCTTCATCTTTGGCGGCAAGGCCGCGCCCGGCTACTTCATGGCCAAGCGGATCATCAAGCTGATCAACGCCGTTGGGGAAACCGTCAACGCAGACCAGGATGTCAACCGGTTCCTGAGAGTGGCGTTCGTGCCGAACTTCAACGTGCAGAACGCACACATGATCTACCCGGCCGCCGACCTGTCCGAGCAGATCTCCACTGCGGGCAAGGAAGCGTCGGGCACGGGGAACATGAAGTTCATGATCAACGGCGCCCTGACGATCGGCACGCTGGACGGCGCCAACGTCGAGATGCGCGAAGAGGCCGGCCCCGAGAACTTCTTCCTGTTCGGCCTTACCGAGAGCGAGGTCGAAGCGGTCAAGGCAAGCGGCTACCGCCCGGCCGACTACATCGACACCAACCAAGAGCTGCGCGCGGTGCTGGATCTGATCGCCGACGGGACGTTCTCGCACGGCAATACCGAGGTGTTCCGGCCCCTGGTGGACAACCTCCGCGATGACGACCCGTTCCTGGTCCTCGCCGACTACACGTCGTATGTCGACTGCCAGGACCAGGTGAGCGCCGCATGGCAGGACAGGGACGCGTGGACAAAGATGTCCATCCTGAATACCGCACGCAGCGGCAAGTTCTCGTCGGACCGCGCCATCGCCGAGTACTGCGACGAGATCTGGAACGTCCGGCCGCTGTCGGTGAAGATCTAAGCCGCCGGGCCGGGGTGATCGCGACTCACGGGTCGCGGGGCAACCCCAACAACCGCTCGGCGATGATGTTCAGCTGCACTTCCGAGGTGCCGCCGTAAATGGTGCTGGCGCGGCTGGCCAGCAGGTACTCGGCCCACTGACCCTGCAGCTGTCCCGTGTCACCGATTCCCCCGTCGACGCCGAACGAAGCCGACCCGAACTCGGCGTAGCCCTGGGCGGTGCGCATTGAGAGCAGCTTGGATATCGCCGCCGACGGCAGCGCGTCGCCACCGGCGAGCGTCAGCAGCGTCGAGCGCATGTTGAGAACCTTGGCCGCGTAGCCCTCGGCAATCAACTGGCCGGCGCGGTTCTGCGCAATCTGGTCGAACGTACCGTCGCGCATGAGCTCGACCAGACGGTCCAGGCTGGCAAGGCTCGGGTTTTCGGCGCTGCCGATGGTCACTCGCTCGGCGGTCAGCGTGTTGCGGCTGACCTCCCAGCCACGGTTGACCTCGCCGAGCACTAGGCCGTCCGGCACGAAGACATCGTCGATGAACACTTCGTTGAAGAATTCGTTGCCGGTGAGTTCGCGCAACGGCCGCACCGTGACGCCTTCGCTGGCCATGTCCAGCAGGAAGTAAGTAATGCCGTTGTGTTTTGGAGCGTTTGGCTCCGTCCGCGCCAGCAGCGCACCCCACCCCGCGTACTGCGCGAGAGTGGTCCATATCTTCTGGCCGGTGATTCGCCAGCCGCCGTCGACCTTGACGGCCTTGGTGGACAAACCTGCCAGATCCGAACCGGCGCCCGGCTCGGAAAACAGTTGGCACCAGTTCATCTCACCGCGCAGCGTCGGCGGCAGAAACCGTCGCTGCTGGTCTTCGTTGCCGAACGCGACGATGGATGGGACGAGAAAGCTGGCGATGCCCAACATGGGGCGCCGGACCTTGCCGGCGCTGAATTCCTGTGCGGTGATGATCTGCTCGACCGGGGTGGCCGCGCGTCCCCACGGCTTGGGCAGATACGGCAGCACCCAGCCACCCTCAACAATCGCTTCTGTGCGCTGATCGGCTGAAATCGCCTTGAGGGCATCGACTTCCGCGCGGATTTCTTCGCGTATCTTCTCGGTGCTGGGCTCGAGGTCGATGTTGAGTTTGCGCACGCCAGTGGTGATGGCGGTGTCGACGACGCGCTGTGGATAGTCGGCGCCGCGGCCGAACGCGGCGGCGAGTCCAACCGCCCGGCGGTAATAGACGTTGGTGTCGTGCTCCCACGTGAAACCGATGCCGCCATGCACCTGAATGCAATCCTGGACGCAGCTCTGCGCGGCCGCCGGCGCCAGCGTCGCCGCCACGGCGGCAGCGAATTCCCAGCCGGTCTGCACGGTGGATTCCGGTTTTTCGATTCGTTCATCGATGGCGCGAGCGGCGTCCCACACCGCCGCGGTTGCCCGCTCGGTGCGGGCCATCATCTCGGCGCACTTGTGCTTGATCGCCTGGAACTGGCCGATGGGCCGGCCGAATTGCTCCCGAATCTTTGCGTAGGCCGACGCGGTTTCGGTGGCCCAGCGCGCAATGCCGACTGCCTCGGCCGACAGCAGCGTAGACACGATGGCCAGCGCAGCGTCGCCCGTCAGGTTGCCCAGCACGCGGTTCGCGGCGACCTCGACGGCGCCAGCGTGAACGTGGGCGACCGGCCGCAGCCGGTCCACACTAACGACCTGCTCGACATCGAACTGGTCGGCGTCGAGCGCCACCCATACGGTCCCTGCGTCGGTGCACACCGGCAACACCAGCAGCGTCGCCTGTGCGGCCGCGAGCACCGAACGCGCTTCGCCACCGACCACCAGCACATCGCCGTGCCGGGTGGCCGTCAGCGACGAGTTGGTCCCGTCTAACGCGTACGCGGCGATCACCGCACCGGATGCAAGCTCGCCGAGCAACTCCGATCCTGGATCGTGGGCCGCGATCAGGGCGCTGGCGATCGTCGACGGGACGAACGGGCCGGGCACAGCACCGTGGCCGAACTCGGCCAAGACCACTGCCAGCTCGAGCAAGCCGAAGCCCTGCCCACCAACCGATTCAGCCAGGTGCACACCCTGCAGTCCCTGATCCGCAGCGGCCCGCCAATACGGTGGCGGATTGGCGATCGGGGTTTCCATCGCTTGGTGCAGCACCTCCGAAGGCACCGTTCGCGCTACCAGCGACCGCACCGAGTCGGCAAGGTCCTGGTGTTCAGGAGTGATCGCAATGGGCATCAGTGCCCTTCCCTCGTGCGTTCGGCAATGCCTTGATTCAGCAATAGATCGGTCGGGAAAAAGGTTACGCGGCGACATCGCCCGGCGGACAAGCCGCGGCTGATTGCATTGGCCTACCTAGACGAGGTTGGCTGGAAGATTGGTGCGATCACTCAGAAAGGCCCACAAGCGCGGCCGCGGTCGCTCCGCGGAGTGGCCTGAGCGCTAACGGGTCTCGCTTGCGACAAAGACGGCGACGTAGCCGATGGGAATGCCCGTGCGGGCGGCGATGCATTCCCGGGCTGCCAGCTCGACCGCGGCGCGCCGGCCGGTGCGGGTGACGCCACCGATCTCGGGGATCCGGATCAGCCACCAGTCGGTTTCGCGGGTGACCTCGATGTCGAAGCACTGCCCGACGGTCGGGAAATTCACCCGACGAGCGACGTTTTGAGTACGGCTGCTGCGAACCGATTGTGTGCGTCGCAGCGGGGTCTGAACAGGCATGAGGAGTTTTCCTAAGTCGACGAATAGCCGCGCGCAAGAATAATCCGCATCGGGACCAAATACCTAATCCGCCGCGGCTCCACATGCAGTCAGCCAACCACCGCCGTCGACAACCAGCGTTGCCCCGGTCACGTATGAGGCCGCGTCGCTGGCCAGGAACAGCACCGCTTCGGCCACCTCGGTGGTCGAACCGGGTCGCTTCAGGGGGTTCTGGGCGGTGCGATGTTCAATGTCGCCGGCGATTCTCTTGACTCCCTCGGTTCCGGCCATCGCTCCGGGGGCGACGACATTTACCCGAATCCCGTCGGCCCCCCACTCAATCGCACTCGCACGGGTCAGCGCATCAACGCCGGCCTTTGCCGAAACGACGTGTGCTTGCCGGGCCATACCGCGGTACTGGATCGCCGCACTGATGTTCACCACGGCGCCGCCGTGATCACGCAGCCAAAGGTCGTACGCCGCCTTCGATACGTTGAACGTCCCCAGAAGGTCGATGTCGACCACGGCTTTGAACCCGTTCGGACTCAGCTCGCTGATCGGAACCGGGAAGTTCCCGGCGGCATTGTTGACGACGATGTCGAGTTGACCGAACGCCCGTAAGGCTTCCTCGACGACTGCGGCCACCTCATCGTGGCGGCGGACGTCGCAGATGCCGTAAATCGCCTCAATTCTTTCCTGCCGCAACACCTCAACCGCCGCTTGAAGATTCGCTTCCTTGCGGCTGCAGATAGCGACGCGGGCGCCGTGTCTACCCAGTACCCGAGCGATCTCCAGGCCGAGCCCGGTTGCGCCGCCGGTGACCAAAGCCACCTTCCCCTGCAGCAGATCGGCCCGAAACGGGCTGCGGCGAGTGGTCACGGCTAGCCCGCGCCCTTGCCATTGTCGACCCGGTAGACCGCGCCATGAATGGCGGCCGCGGCATCGCTGGCAAGGAACGCGATCACATGCGCGACCTCAAGAGGCTGCATCATGCCGCGGGGCGACGCCGTGCGCATGATCAGATCGAAGTTCGCGTTGTCGGGCGCACTGAATTGTTGAATTTGCGGTGTCAGCATGCCGCCCGGACATACCGCGTTGACGCGCAGGCGATCCGCGGTGTATTCGACTGCCAATGCACGGGTAAGCCCAATGAGCCCATGCTTGGCAGCGCAATAGCCGGCCGAGTATGCCTGACCTTCGACGCCCGCAATGGAGCTGACGTTGACAATGTTGCCGCCCCGTTCCAGCAGATGGGGCAATGCGGCCCTGCACAAGTAGAACGGTCCGTTCAGATTGACCGCCAGATCTAGCGCCCAGTCGTCATCGGTCATCGACTCCGTCCGGCGCATCTGGTGCCTTCCGGCGACATTGACCAAAACGTCCAATCCCCCGAACTCGCCGACGCAATGCTCGACCGCGTCACTGCAGGCCTGCGCCGAAGCGACGTCCACCGTTGCGTACGAACCACCCCTCACATCGGCGAACACCTCGGCCAACCGTCCGCTATCCCGGCCGATGCCGAAAACCGTTGCGCCCTGCCGGGAAAACAGTTGCGCCGTCTCAGCACCAAGGCCCGACGACGCACCGGTCACCAGCGTGACCTTGCCCTCTAGTGCCGACATAGCGGTTGTTGTCCTCCCTAAAAGCGGTCGTTGGACACTTTCGCATGGGCGGGGATTCTGCTGATAAGCGCCAGGCAGATGCCGACCGCGTCGGACGGCACGCGCTCGGCACGAAAGCTCCGCCGAATACGCCGTACGGTCGTCAGCGCGAGCAGGCTGATCGCCAGCTTCCCAAGCGCGATCCGACTGGTTCGCCTCTTCCAGGTCGACGGCGGCGAACCGGCGCGCCGACCGAAGTAGTAGCCGCCGCATGCCGCTATCGCCAGAGCGGCGATTGCCGCAAGCACGGTCATGGTGATGAGCATCCTGCGTCACTGTCTCGGTGCGATCACACGCGAGACACACGTCGGCCACGGCAGGCCAACGCCGAAGTCAGACGGCGGGCTGGTGGTGGGGAATCCGCAATTGTCGTGGGCCGAAGACCTGCACGGCCCGCACCGATGCCGCAGTCGCGGCCAACGCGGCGAGCGCGAGCATCGGGGTAACTGTCCCCACTGCCGGCTTGATCGCCACCAGGAGCACGGGCAGCCCGAAACCCAGATATGTCACGACGTAGAACACGCCCGTCAACGTGCCCCGCAGCCTGGGCGGGGACATCGTCTCGATGTCGATGAGGCCCTCGCGTAAGCACAAGCCGTATGCGATGCCGAGCACGACGGCGATCAGAAGAAAGACCGCCAGCGAAGGGTTTTCGCCCGCGGCGACGACGGCACCGAAGCCCAACGCGGCGACCGCGGCACCCACGATTCCGGCCGACCGTCTCCACCCGCGGCGTCTGGCCACCATTTGAATACCGACGCCTGCGGTCAGGGTGACCGCCGCGGCCACACCGGGGACCCAGGGTCCGCTGAAGCGGTACTGCATTCGTTCTGCCATCGTCACTATCGTGACCGTCGCGCAGGAGAACACCCAAAGAGCCATCGGCAGAGCCGAACTCAGCGCCACAATGGCGTTTCCACCGTGCTCGGCGCGCTCCTTATCGGTGTGAATGGGTTGGTACTGGTTTGCCCCGTCAACCGGTACCCGCGCCACGAAGACGCCGACGACCACTGCAGTGGCCGACAGCGCGATGGTGACGATGAACGGCACATACGTCGCCGCGTCGGCGAACTGCGCCAAAAGCCCCGAAACCAGCGGACCACATCCGAACCCCGCGCTCAGGGAGACGCCGGCCAAAACCGATCCCGATCCTCCCCCGATGTCGGCGCTCCATGCCGTGCCGGCGCTCATCGCCACCCCAACCCCGGCGCCCACGATGAGCCGACCGATGAAGATGCCGGCTTGGTCGTGCCAGCACAGCAGGGATAGGTTCCCCAATCCTGCGACCGCCGCCCCGGCCAGCAGTAGAGGTCGCCTACCTAACCGGTCCGACAGCGAACCTCCGAAAAGCAACGCGGGTAGCAGGCCGACGGCATAGATTCCGAATGCTCCGTCAAGCGCCTGGTGCGAGAGTCCTTCGCTGCTGGCGAAGACCGGCAGCAGCGCCGCAAAGTGGTTCGCCGCCCATCCCGTCGCGAAAAGCAGGAACAGCACCGAGGGCAGAACGCTGCGCGGCTCTGCCGGTGCCTGCGGCTGATTCACCGCTTGCTTCCCTTCCGTGCCGGCCATGACCTGCTGAACCACTCACTGAGTGCCCGTTATTCCCCCGCCTCGGGCGGCCCCGACGCGCGGCCGATGCGTTAGCCTGGGGAACGCTGTTATGCCGAGCAATCGACCGCAATCGCGAGGGCTGCACATATCGCGTGCATCTGAGTATCGGCAAGCCGGCCAATCCGACTGCCCAATACGGCCACCGACACACTCTCGACGGAGTCGAGATTTACCGCCGAGCGGCGCGGGACGGGGTCAGAATTGGGTTCGAGGACAACCTCGCTGGCGAGTCCGCGGATCGTGGTGGTGCACGGTCCAACCAGCACGCGCCGTAGCCGAGGAATCGCCCGAAGCTCCGTGACAAACCGCCGACACTCGCGGGCCGCAGATGCCGCCGTGCTAGCAGTCGCCCACCTCATCGATGACTTTCTGCAGTGGAGCAACGGGCGAAACATTGCTCACGTAGCCGGGATTCTCGTCGGCCCACGCGATCTTGGCGCAGTAACCGGGGCCTGTCCGCGCAAGGGCACGCCAGGTATCGAGTGCGGGTCTGCAGTTGGAGGAGTCAGTCCCATTGATGGCAATGGCACTGTCGGCCACTCGCGGTGCATGTTGCCAGATGAGCAGGGATCTCGTCGTTTCCAGATTGCAGGGCAACGTGGGTCCGGGGGTGAGACCGAATTCGCTATGCGCCGTCGGCGCGAACGGCAGCGCACACGCCGCCGCCATCAGAGTCGATGCAGTTATCAAGCGGATGGCCAACGCGCTTCCCCTCTCGGAAGATGACGGTTCGATACAAGGTACTACCAGGTCAAAGCACACAGCTAGAGGGATCGAAACCTGCCTCGACCCCTCGTTACGAGGGGCCCCGGATTCAGCCGTGTGGCGCGTCGGAGATCTTGGTGTCTGGGGTGCCCAACGTTTGGCAGTACGTCAAAGCCGACAGCCGCGTTGCCGAGATCTCTAAATTGTTCGGTTGAGCACCACTCTTGTCCTTGAGCATCTTGGTGACCTCGTCATTCTGCTTGTTCTGATCCTGCGTAGTGAAGTCCTTGCATCGTGTGTCACCGCCGGTGTTGATCACCTGTGAGGCCGAACATCCACTCAAAAGCAGCATGGCGACCGCGGTCGTGACGACTGCAACTTGCTTCATCGTTGCCTTCCTGGCATCGGAGTAATGCAGCCGGTCGCTGCTTGAGTCACGTTTGTGCTGGGTATTCGTGCTGTGGCACACGTCACCCAAACAAGGAGAGCACATGCTGCACGGACTGGTGTTAGCGGCACAAGACAATCCTCAGGCAGCCGGTCTCATCCTGAAGGGCATCAAAGGCATTTTGGTCGCGATCGGCAGCATTATCGCCGCCATCGTCTGCGCCGTGGTCGCTGGGATGAAAGGGCGAAATCCCTTCGGCTGGGGCATCCTGGGCCTGTTCTTCAGCATCCTCACGCTCATCGTCGTCATCGTCATTCCGAGCAAGAAGTCGTAGCGGGCAGCAGTAACAGGGACAATCACCACCATGGACGCCGAACCCCCACCCCCGGACGCGCCGAAACCGCCGCGGGTGCACGTAACGCCCGAGGAGTTAGACAGGTTCGGCGACGAGGATCTGATGCGGCGGGCGTCGAACGACGACCGGCTCCGCGACGAGGCACCACCACACCACCTGTAACGGCAGCGGACGCCCCCGCTTCATCGTTATCGTGACCTCCATGCAGGGACGCTCCCCGGGCCATTCCCACGAAAGCCCGAACTTCGTCAGCCGCCGCCAACTGCTCCAATTGGCCGGCAGCGCGGGTCTGGCAATCACCGCCGACGCCTGCTCACACAGGCCTGTTGCGAACGCTTCACCGGATCCGACCACTGCCCCGAGTCCATCGTCGGCCCCACAAACCACAGCCACACCGGGCGCGAGTGCTACTTCAGCCGAATTTCTGTGCCGAGATGCGTGGGGCGCCCAACCTGCCCGGAATGGAGGGCGGGTCCACACCATCACCCGGATGACTCTGCACCACGAGGCCGTGGTCCTCGGCGACAACCGAAATGCCCCGGCCCGGTTGCGCCAGGACCAGCACTACCACCAAGACCAGTTGGGATGGATCGACATCGCATACCACGTCGGCGTGGACCGCAACGGCAACATTTATGAACTGCGGAGTACCAAGATCGCCGGCGACACCGCGACGGATTACGACACCACGGGCCATTTCCTTGTGCTCTGCGAAGGAGACTTCGATCAAGAGGCTGTGTCGGAGGCGCAGCTGCACGGAGCCGCTCTCGCATTCGCGTGGGCCGCACAGAATTTTGCGGTCGCACCCGACACGTTGGCGGGCCACCGGGACCTCGCCTCAACTTCGTGCCCGGGTGCAAACCTGTATGCCCACCTTTCCTCGGGTGACTTGAAACGCCGCATCAACGACCTGGTGACCGCGGGCAGGGTCGACCTGCAGCCGTTTTGCGGACCCGACGCGGCGGCAAGAGTTGCGGCCATCGAAGCGGGCAATTGATTCCGAGCGGCATTTCCGTCATCGTCGACCCGAATTAGCACCCGCGATCAAAGTGGCGGCCAAAGCGATTGCTCCAATAACGACCAGCGGATGCCACCACTGCGTGCCAAGCCAGTAGGCGTTGGCGCCGACGATGCCGGGATGCTTCTCGTTGCCGAATAGCCAGCCCCGTGCGACCGGCGTCACCAGGGAAAACATCGCGCCCACCAGGGTCAGCGACAGTAGTCGGAAAAACATCCGGCTCGACCACTGCCAGGTTCCTAGAACGATGAGATAACCACCGGTGCCAGCCATGATGAGGCCTGTGACTCCGAAAAGAGTTGCAGATTGGATCGCCGCCGCAACGCCTAGGACCAGGAGCGCGGCGCCGGCCGTGATGACGTACCTGGCAATACCTTTCGTCAACGACACAGCGTGATATGCGCTTAGGGTCAGTGCCTGCAAGGTGCTCAGCGGTGGCTTGAGGACGCCGGGTAGCTGTTGGACCGAACCAACCGCTGCGGACGCCGTTGCGGCGGCTTTCGAGATGGTGCGAGCCATCAGCGGTGAGCTCTTGTCGCTCGTGAATGTTTCGCTGGCGACTGGATTCTCATTCAGCAGAGCATATTTGGCGTCCCCGGGGGTTGCGGCCAGCACCTTTTTCGCCCAGGTGCGGCTAGCTGTCGGGCTCCAATCGGGCTCTCGGCCTGGCTGCGGGTCGATCACTTCGTTGGCGAGCCCGTCCAATTCTTCGTCGAGGACTCGTTGCTGCCAGGCTTGCGCCAGCCACAACGACGTCTTCGGAATGCTGGGGGGTATCGCTTTCGATGAATCATCGAGAAATCCAAGCTCATCGAGCAGGATTTCCTCAGTCAAATTTTGATCGGATCCACTGGCACCCGCCGACACCCGGTACCCATCACTCGGAAAGTCTGGTACCCCAAGTGCTTTGAGCTTGCGGAGGAACCACTGCGCCCCGCTCTCGGGTCCATCCTGGCTGTCTCCGCGTTCGTCAGCGCGCATTTGGGTAATCAGGCGCACGCGTCGCGGGTCCAGTATTGCGTGGACGAGCCATCCCGCTCCGTCGAGCCGGCCCCACATCCAGTCGTTGGCCCGCCATGACCGTTTGTAGAAGGCGCCGAAGTGATGGAACTGCATGCCGGTGAGTTTCTGCTGAGCTGTCTGCCAATCGGGTGCGAGCAGACTGCGCGTGTCGGCGCTGACTTGCACAAATTCTAGAGGCTGCTCGATGTCTGCGTCAGCCGGCAGCATCGCACGCTGCGTCGCGGCCAGATCGAACAACTTCCTTGCCACAGTCGTCGGATTGTCCGCGGGCTCTATGTAAGTGAGGTAGGTGGAAAGTTGATTGCTTGCAACGCGATCCTGCGTGAGTAAGGAATCCGTCTGTGCGCCAGCCGCGGATGATGCAATGGCGGCGATCCGCGTCAAAGTCTGGTGGCCGTTCACAAAGACTTCGCCAAGGCTGTTCCAGGCGTCCTCTTTGACGGAGGACTGTTTGACATATTCCTGGGCGAGCAGGTCAGCGGCGTTCCGGAGTGACCCTTGTCGGACCGCCGAGTCGGTGCACACTTTGTGGACGAGTTCACCGAGATCAAGGGCCTCCGGCGGTTGGCACGCGATGGAGATGCCTGCGACAAGTTTCGCCAGCGCAGTGATATCGGTTGCGGATTCTGCGAGCTGGAATGCCGCCTGCACGACGGCGATCGCAGAGCTCTTTGCGAGGTCGAATGCCGGCTGCCCGTACCGGGCAAGGTCGGCTGCGGTCTCGGGCAGCGGCCGATCGGAGACTTGCGACCAGCGCGCGTGAATCGAGTTGGTGATCTGTTGCCGGCACGTCAGCTCGACATCGCCGCCGACGGCAAGCTCGGACTCCCAGTTCTTGGGAATGCTTTCAGTCGAGGTGCCCGTCGTCGGCGGCCAGGTGCTGAGCTGACGTAGCAGAGCCGTGGTGAGGGCTTGGGCCTGTTTGGTTGCCTCGCGAACGCCGTAATCGGTCAGCAACGATGTGGTGAGGAGCCGCGCGCCTTGAGGCAGCCTGGCCGCGAGCTCGGCCAGGCGCAGTTTGGTGTTTGTGCGCGCTGTCATCTGGTCTTGATGCGCCTGGATGGTTCGCAAATCCGCCGCGATCGACTGTGTCGTCATCGCGGCCAGGTCTTTGAGGAGGGCCCCGACCAACCCGAGCGGCTCGTTGACACTGTCGCCCGGAGCCTCCTTCACCAGGTCGGGTGCGGGTCCGGTGGACGGCACGACAAAGAGCAGGACCCGGCGAACCGGCCGTTGCGCGGGACGGTCGAAGACACGCTTGAGCAGCACATCGAGGGGCTGGTTGTCGAGCAGGCCGCCGTCAGCGACCCAGTGGGAGCGCGTCATGTTGGTGAACGGAGCCATCGCCGGCCGGGCCGGCACGGCTCCCTTCTTGGCAGTTCCTTCATTGAACGGGACGAAGGAGGGTTCGAACGCGGCGGGGAACGAGGCGGAGCTGCGGGCTGCCAATGCCAACGCCGGGATGACGTCCCTGTTGGCGAGGTCGGTTTCGGTGAACGTGAACAGACCGCGCCTGTCGACGTCTTGAACGAGAGTGCCGTAGGAGTCGGTGAACCTGCTTGTCTCGCCGGTGAGAAGGGTCGTGGTGATGTACACGGTTGTCGACGGGTCACCGGCTTCCCCGCCGAACGCCGAAGGGGGGAAGGGCCCGGTCGCAAGCGTGGGAATCTGGTTCGCCAATGCGGCGAACATCCGTTCGTCGCCATACAGCAGCGACGGCGTGTTCTTGTCTTTCGGGTCTCTGAGTAGCGTGATCAAGTCCCCCAAATCCAGCCAGAGGTCACGCAACCCGCCGAGGTCGGAGCCGGTGACTCGCGATGAAGCCAACAAGGCCGCGTTGATGCCGCCCGCGCTGGTCCCAGACAAGATGTCGACGTCGACGAGGATGTCGAGCAGCCCGATGAGTTCGGCATAGAGCCGAAGTGATGCAGCCGCCTCCTTGGTTAGCTGGCTGCGGGTCGGGAAGGTTCCGCCCGCCCTGCGCCACTGCGAAGCCTGGGCGAGCAAGTTGATCTCCCGCGCGACACCGGCCATCCAGATCGCGAGACTGACACCGCCGGTCATGGTCGTAGCGAGCCGGAGTTCCTGTGTCGATTCCGTAACGGGAGAGGGACTCTCGAATGCCATCACGCACCTCTGTTGTGCCGGGGCCGCCGAACCAGTGTGTGGTTAGCTTCGGCCTACCTTGCCACGATCCCGACGGCTGGTGAACTCTGAGTTTGGTTTGCCGCCCACCCCCCGCCGGCGGCGCAGGTTTGCGGCGGCCACCCGATACACAAAGACGGGGTGGAGCAGGCGAATCGGGGGGTCGATCAGGTCGTTGACCTTGAAAAAGCGAGCGACGACGACGGGGTCGGTCTCACAAGCGGCCAGCACCCAGTCGACAAGCCGGGTGGTAATGCGCATAGATCTCGACCGTCGCCCCGCCACCCCAGGGAAGGCCAGGTCAGAACCCGCTACCACCTGCCAGGCCACGCCAATCGATTTCGCCGAGGCGCGGAAGTATCGCCGGGGCAGGTCGGTGCCGCCGCGGCGCAGGCAGTCCCGCAGGGCGGCGGCGTCCAGTGCGGCCACTGTCATTCCGTGCCCGTAGATGGGGTTGAAACTGCAGATCGCGTCACCGCAAACCAACAAGCCGTTGGGGAGTCGGCGCATCTTGTCATAGCGTCGCCACTGGGTCGACGGCATACGGTGATGTGCCACCTCGCCGATGGGGTCAGCGGCCCGTACCGCCGCGAGCACGTGGGCTGGGCAGTACTCCTGGGCGAAGGACAGCATGCCTGCCAGGTCGCGAGGCGGCTCGTGGCCCACCATCCCAAAGACCGTGAACATCCACGTGTCATTCTCATAGCCGGCCAGAAACATTCCAGTTGGCCGGCCCGGCGCGGGGCCGATGTCGAACAGCATCTCCTTCAGCGTGCCCCGAGGGATCCGCAACAATTGGCTTACATACGCCGAATGCATGACGACGTGGTCCTCGACCGGTCGGCCGTACCCGAGGCTCTCCAGAAAAGCCGGCGTGTGGGCACCGCGGCCCATCGCGTCCACGACCACATTGGCCATCAACGTCCGTTCGGCACCACTGTCGCGGTTGACCACCCGCGCTCCCGTGACATGATTCCGATCCGCCGTCGACGTCAATTCGACTACCTCATGGCCGCCCAGAATCGTTACGTTGCGCATCGCCCGTAGGCGCTGCCGGACATAGCATTCCAGAAACGGCCTGCTCGGCATGTGCACGGCCAGCGCCTTGGCATCCGGCGCTATGTCGCCCGATCGGAGGATCAGGTGGCCGCCGAACGACAAGTGCAGCTTGGACAGTTCCCCGTCGTTCCAAACGGGTGCACCGTCGGCTACCAAGTCATTGAGTAACCCAGGGAAGAGCTCATCCAGGATCTGCGCACCGCCGGCCAGCAGGACATGGACATGCCGGCCCTGCGGAACCCCCCGTCGGACAGCGGGGGCGTCCGGCAACACATCCCGCTCGACCACAGTGACGGTCACAAAAAAATCAGCCAGGACCCTCGCGGCGAGCAGCCCCGCCATGCTCGCCCCAAGAACGATCGCGTGCTCGCCGCGTTCTGGCATGGCGAAAACTCCTGAGTCGAAGTTACTGGGCCGCAGAGTCAGCTTGGGGCGCAATGACAGCGTCCGCAATGGATATCAGTGGGTCGAAGCCGGCGGCTGCCGCCATCTCGCGGTGGCGTGCCAAGAAATCCCGGCAGCTGGTTTCGTCGCCGCGTGCCAGCGCGAGTCGAGCCCGCGAACGCAACAGGGGGAATTCGTGCAGCACGAAACCGGGATCTGTCGGTACCGCGGCCAGTCGGTCGATCGTCGCCTGCGCGTCGTGCTGGTCGACGTCGGACCCGCGTCGGAGCAACAGTTCCACCAGAACTTCGGTGGCCCTTCCGCGCCAGATCATGTCACCACTCTCGTGTGTGTCGTCGACTACTGCGCGCGCCATTTCGATGCCGCGATCGAGATCGCCGTTGCGGGCCTTCTCCATCGCAAACTCGGGCTCGACAATCGCCAGTGCGGTCTGGGAGAACCGCTCAGCCAGGGCGGCATCGTGGGCTCGGGTGAACAGGCCGAGGCCCTCTTCACGTTGCGGGCCTTCGCGACTAACCAGCGCGAGGCCTCGAGTCAGTAGGCCCATTCCGAGAATGAAGTCCTCGCCGGACTGCTCGGCGATGTCCAGCGCCTTGGCGGTCTCGTGCATGGCGGTCGCATCCGGCGGCAGCGCCCCGTATGGAATGGAGGCGACGTACTTCCACATCAGCGCGAAAACGTAACTAGTGGCGTCGAGTGGAGCGGCCATCGCGATTGAGGCGGCGGCGTCGTCTTGCCAATCCGGGATTCCCAGGCACATCTTGACGTGACCCCGCATGGCGGTCGCCCAGCTCAGTGGTGAGCCGAAGATCAAGTTGCCCTTGGTGAGGTCGCCGTCGGCCAAATCGATGAGTCGATCCGTCATTCGCAGCGCCTCGATCATCTCGCCCGCCTCGCATTTGGCGTAGATCGACGAGAACAACAGAGCCACGGTCAGCGTCGGATCTCCGATCGATTCGAGCAGGTCGCTGTGCTCCGACGCCAGTCGGGAGGCCTCGCGGAAACGGTTATGGAAACTCAACGACGTGATGAACCCGGTCATGCCGGTCGCGAGCGACACCTTGTCGTCAGCCGCTGTGCACAACTCTCGCAGTTCGTCGAAGCCGGTGGCGGCGATGCTGCCGCCGACCTGCCACTGGGTGCCACACAGCAGGGTGCGGGGTGCGATCCGCATCGCCATCCGATCCGGGGCGTCGGCCGGCAGCCGATCGGCGACCTGGCGGGCCCGCTCCCAGCTCGTGCGGGCCGCGCGAACGTCGCGGATGGCCGACCAGGCGCCGGCGCGCATGTGCCAGCCGAACGCCGCTCGCAGATCCCCAGCAGCCTCTAGGTTTTCGGCGATTAAGGCGGCGTTCTCGTCAACCGATCCCGGCTCATGTTCCTCGATCGCGACGGCCAACCGCCGGTGCAGCTCAGCGCGCCCCGACTTCAACTGCGACTCGTAGGCCACAGCGCGGATCAAGGGGTGCCGAAACGCATACTCGGCGCGCGGGGTGAACATCACCTGATCGATGAGCTCCACGTGCAGCAACTCGTCGATCGCCGCCGACCCCTCGATGTCACCCAGTAAGGCGGCCAACAGCTCAGGCCTGAAACGCGCACCAACGACCGACGCCGCATACAAGAGTTGTTTGGCCGGCCTACCCAGGCGGTCGACGCGGGCGGTGATCGTGGCTTGCAGTGTGGCGGGCACACTGAGGTCAGCGGCGTGGTCACGGCTTAGGTAGGCGCCGCGGTCGCCGACTAGGGCACCGCGTTCCGCCAGATCGTGCACGATCTCTTGCGCGAAGAACGGGTTCCCATCAGCCCATTCGGCGATCTGGGCCGCCAATCCGGTCACCGACTGGTCAGGACCGAGCAGTTCAGTTGTCAGCGCCGCGATCTCCGCCGAGTTCAGCGGCGCCAAAGAGATCGTCTGTGCGCCCGGTGTCCGCGACAGCGCGCCCCGATATTCGGGGCGGTAGGTGATCAGCACCAGCGAGCGGCTTTGCGGTACCACCGTGACAAACTCAGCGAGCATGGCCTCGGTGGCCTCGTCGATCCAGTGCACGTCCTCGATCACAAAAAGCGCCGGTGTGGTCCGGGCCAGGGCAGCGGCGTTCAACAATGCCGCCAACCGGCGCCGGCGCGCATCGGGGGTGATGGCGGGCAACGCGACGTCGGGGTCGCCGACTCCGAGGAGGTCGTCCAGCAACAGCAGGTCTTCGGGGTTGGCGTCGGGAATGCTGGCCCGCACCCGCACCCGGCCCGCGTGCTCGTCGAGGTGGGCGATGCCGAACACCGTCCGCAGCAGTCGCGCCACCACGTGGAACGGGATCTCGCGGGTATGGGATTCGCAGGCGACCGTGAACACCTCGACCCCGCGGCCGGTGGCCAGGGTCGCGGCCTCACGCGTGATACGGCTCTTGCCGATCCCGGGTGCCCCGACCACTCTGACCACACACCCGGCACCGCAGATCGCCTTGTCGAGGATGCCAGCCAGGGTGTTCAGCTCCCAGATGCGCCCGACCAGGGTCGGCTCCCGCCGCACGATCAGCCCGCGCTCAGGCGCGGGCCCCAACAGCCGCCGCGCGAGTAACGGCTCCTGCACGCCTTCAACATGCACCCACTCAGTTGGCCCCAGCACGGTGGCTTGTTCGACCAGCCGCGCGGTGGATTCGCCGAGCATCACCCCGCCAGGCGGGGCGACCGACTCCATCCGTTGTGCCGTGCCGACGTGCTCGCCGACCGCGGTGTAACCCATTGGTCCAGAGCCGATTTCCCCGGCAATCACCCGGCCCGAGTTCAACCCGATCCGCAGCCGAAGCAGCACGCCATCTCGGCGCTGCACCTCATCGGCCAGCTGCGCGATCTGCTCTTGGATGTCGAGGGCCGCCAAACAGGCCCGAAAAGCGTGATCCTCCAAAGCGACTGGCGCCCCGAACAACGCCACGATGCCATCGCCGGTGAACCTGTCAACCGTTCCGCCATAGCGCCGAGTCGCGGCGGCCGCGGCGTCAAAGACGTCGGCCATCATCTTGCGCAATCGCTCAGCACCCACCGTCGAAGCGATCGCCATGGAACCCACCACATCGGCGATCAACACGGTCACCTGCTTGAACTCCGCCTGCTCTTCCGGGTCTGGGGCAGGCGTCCCACAACCGTGGCAGAACCGGGCGCCGCGGCGCAGTTCGGCGCCGCACGTTCGGCACACCGCGTCTGCCGGCCCCATGCGACCCTCCCACTGTTGATCAATGGTGCGGACCATCCGGTGCACCAACCCTAAATCTCCGCAGTCGCAAAAGCGCGGTTACCGACCGCCTGTTGCCGCCGAGGAAATCATGTCGGAGCCCTCAACCATAGCGCGGCATTTTTTTCGCCGGCGACAATAAAGACGCGTGAATTGGGGGTAATCAAGTCTGCCGCTGGTGAATTGCGGGATTCATTTCGCCTTTTCCGCACCGTGCGAGTAACTTTTCAATGTCGAGTTCCTGCCATGCGAGGAGTTCCGTATGTCTTCCGACGAGGCGTTGGGAGCCCTGGAACGACGTGAATACGAACACGCGCTGGCCTTGCTCGAACTCGAACTCGCAACCCGGCCCGACGGCAATCTGCACGCGCTCGCGGGCCTGGCCAATTTCCAGCTCGAACGCTACGCCGCTGCCGTGCGGCACTACACGGCCGCGCTGCAGGCTGACGGCCCGCGCAGCGACTGGTGCGAGATGCTCGCCGTCGCGCAGACCAACGCCACCGCCGGTGTGGACGAGCACGTGCCCGCACTGCATTATTTCGACCGCGACGCGCTGCTCGCGCCTCCATCGGTGCGCGCAGGAGCGCTGCCCCAGCCGCTGCCGGCCGGGCCTGGCCACGGCCACTTCAAGCGGCTGCGCCTTTTCCTGGGCAAATTGCTGGGAATATTGGCGACGACGTTAATGGATACCCTCACCGACCTCGTGGGCTGGGTCGCCGGCTACCGGGGAAAAGTCTGGACCAACTGGTACCGCCGCCCGCTGGCGCTGGAAGTCCTGACCCTGGCCTACATGCGCGAGCAGCTGAACGCGCACAACTTGGACAGTAGCTACCCGGCCGGGACGCTAGTCGGCTTCCAGCCCGAAGGCGAGGAACCGCCACCGGGCGTCACGCATTTCCGCACCGCCGACGGAAGTTGGAACAACCTCGCCAACCCGAAGGAAGGCGCCGCCGGTACGCGCTTTTTGCGCAACGTCGGGTTCTCGGCCACCCGCCCCGAGACCGCGCTGTTGCTCACGCCGAACCCACGCGACATCAGCCGCCGGCTGCTAACGCGCCCAAGCGATTCCGATGGCCGGCCAGAAATGACCGTAGTGCCCTTCCTCAATCTGCTGGCCGCATCTTGGATCCAGTTCATGAACGGCGACTGGATCAACCACGGCGAGATTTTGTTCGACGACGTGATCGAGGTGCCGTTGGCCAAAGACGACCCGGCAAGCAGTCGCTACTTGCAGAACACAATGTTCGTCGGCAGGACCCAGCCTGACCCAACGCGCATCGATGGTCGGGATCCGGCAGCGGCGAGTTCGATCAATGAGGTCACGCACTGGTGGGACGGCTCGCAGATCTATGGCAGCGACCAGGCCACCCAGGACCGCCTGCGTAGCTTCCGACTCGGCAAGCTGCGCTTAAATGACGAAGGCACGCTGCCGGTGGACGACACCGGCGTTGAAGACACCGGCTTCAGGCGCAACTGGTGGGTAGGTCTTTCGATGCTGCACACCCTTTTCGCGCGCGAGCACAACGCCATCTGTGACATGTTGCACGAGGCCTACCCCCGCTGGGACGACAATCGCCTCTTCAACGTCGCGCGGCTCGTTAACGCCGCGATAATGGCCAAAATCCACTCCATCGAATGGACCCCAGGCATTCTGCCCAACCCGGCGCTCAACACAGCGCTCAACATAAACTGGTATGGCTTGCTCACCTTCGCACTGCGCAAGGGCGACGCGCGCAAAACACTGTCCGAGGTGAAGGTACGCAACGAAGAAATCGGCGGCCTTGTCGGCAACCCGATCAACAAGCACGGCTGTGCATTCGGGCTATCCGAGGAATTTGTTGAGGTCTACCGTCTGCATTCGATGCTGCCCGAGACCCTGCAGCTCCGGCGGCGCAGCCAGGATGGCATTGCGGAGGAGGTGCCCTTCCCCTCGACGCGACAGCGGGGCTCGACCGTCATCACGGACAGGTACGCGATGTCCGACCTGTTTTATTCGTTCGGCAATCAGCACCCCGGCGCCTTGGTGCTCAACAACTTCCCGCGCTTCATGCAGGAACTCAGTATCCCGGGGAATCCGTTCTTCGACATGGGTACCGTGGACATCGTGCGCGCTCGCGAACGCGGCGTGCCGCGCTATAACGAGTTCCGCCGCCAGCTGGGGCTGAATCCGATCCAGAGCTTTGACGATCTTACTGAAGATGCCAATGTCCGGACGGAGCTGAAATCGGTTTACGGCAGCGATCCCAAAGACGTCGAGAAGCTCGACCTGCTGATCGGCACGCTAGCCGAAGGCCACCGTCCCACCGGGTTCGGGTTCGGCGAGACCATGTTCCAGATCTTCATCCTGAACGCCAGTCGCCGGCTGCAGGCTGACCGGTTCTACACCGACTCCTTCAACGAGGACGTCTACACCTGGGAGGGCCTGCAGTGGATCGACCGGACCGACTTCAAAACCGTGATCCTGCGTCACCACCCTGAGCTCGCGAACACTGGCCTGGCCAACATCAAGAATGCCTTTGAGCCGTGGGACGACGAGCCCTGTCTCAGTCCCGACCGCCATCCGCTCCGCGCCGGCGACGCCGAATTGAAGGATGACCCTTGGCGCGGCGACGCGTACCGCCATGCGTAAGCATCTTCCGGAACCCGGAATGCCAAGTATGCTGAAATGGTCTCTGCGGCGCGGGCTTTGGGACCTGATCGCCTGGTTCAAATTCACCGTCAATAAGCCGCTGAACATCCCGGAGCCACCGGCCAAGTGGGCCCGCATCGAACCGAAGCCGATGATCGAGGCAATTCCCGAAGTGCCGCTGCGCAACGTGATGGTCTGCCCGCGCGCCAGCATCCCGCGGGATGAACGCTCGCTAGTGCAGACAACATTCTATCGATTTCAGGTCTGGCTCTACAGCGCGTTTTCCCCCATGCAGGCGGGCCTCCCACCAATCGACGCCGACCCGCAGGTCGCGTTGAAGCGAGCTTTCAATGGGTTGCGTCGCACCCGGTTCCGTGCACCCGAACTGCCGGCCGAGTATCTGGGCACTCCAGACCTCGGCTCGCTGGCTGTGCGCGGTCCTTACGCCTGCTACACAAAGCGCGTCGACGACGCGACCTGGGAGTGGGATCTGCTGGTGCTCAACAACTACGAGCACCACCCCGGGTTGCTGAAGATCGGCTCGCGCGTGTTGTTCCGCCTGGATCCATTGCGTCGTGCGCTGCAGGCCGACAGCATCGAATGCGCGCTGGGCACGATCATGCCGACCGATCCCGAATGGGGCCGGGCCTGCAAGGTCGTGTTGTGCGCCGCTTCGACACACCTCTCACTCGTGCGGCACTTCAACTGGGTGCACTTGGCCGGCGGCGCGCAGTTGGCCATTGCGACGCGCAATCGCCTCTCGGCCGGCCACCCGCTGTGCAGGCTGCTGTGGCCGTACATCTATGGCACTCAGCAAAGCAACGACATGGTCACTCGTGGGCAGATGGCACGCGGTGGCGACTTCGAGACCACCTTCAGCTTTACCTTCGACGGCATGTGCCGGTTGTTTGACGAGACGTATCTCGCCTACCCGCACCTCGTCAATGACCCTGAGGCCGACGGTGACGCGCGCGCCGTGCGGGGCGCCGTTTTCGACACGCCGACGCAGGCGAACTTGGAGGCGCTGTTCGACGTGATTCACCGCTTCGTGTGCAACTACTTGCAGATTTACTGCCCACGGAATGCAGCCATCGGCGCGAGCGCCGTGCACAACGACACCGAGACGCTGGCTTGGCTCGAGGAGCTGAACGCCCGCGTTCCCAATGGCGTGGGAGTGACCCCTAACGATGTCACCTGGGACAAGCTGGCGCGGCTGCTGGCGGCCCAGCTGTACGTGGTGACGGTGCAGCACGAGATCCTCGGCAGTCACTTGTGGGACTACCAGCTTTGGACGCACCGCCAGCCGGCACGGGTGTATCTGGATTTCCGGCGCGAGCCATTGGACGTTTACCAGCGGCTGGTCAACGCGAACTACAACCTGAACGTGCACCGGCGCGCACTGATGGACGATTTCAATCGTGTCGCCCTTGACGACCGTGCCAGGGCGGCAATGTTGCTGTTCCAAAGCGAGCTCGCTGCCCTGCAGGCAGCGATGGACAGTCAACCGGGTGCGGTGTGGCGACTCTACCCACGCGATTTGAAGGTCAACATCAACGCCTAGTGGGACTCCGGTCGGGGTAGGGTCATCACTTCGGCTCGATCAGCAGCAGAGAGGTACCACGCGTGGCCGTCGTCGTGGCCTTCGGCTCGTTCCTGACGACACTGCTGGGCGGGTATTCAGCTGTGCGGATCGGTCCGTATCGCAACCTGGTGCTAGGGCTGGCCGCGGGATTAATGCTCGGTGTCGTGGGTTTCGATCTGCTGCCCGAGGCACTAAGTCAAGAGCCGCGAGCGCTAGCCGGCATTCCGGCTCCACTAATGGCTTTTGTGCTGGGCTTCTTGGTGTTGCACGTCATCGAGCACACCGTGGGTATACATGATGGCCCAGAGGCCGGCGACGCTGACGAGTTCAAATCGCCCAGCGTTGGGCTGCTCGCGGCATCGGGCCTGGTTGGCCATAGCGTGATGGATGGCTTCGCTATCGGTGCAGCATTTCAAGCAGGGACCCATGTGGGTGCTGTGGTCGCGGTAGCCGTCATCGGTCACGATTTCGCGGACGGGTTCAACACTTACACCGTCACATCGCTGTATGGAAATGATCGTCGACGGTCGATGACCCTGCTCGCGGCAGATGCTGTGGCGCCAGTTGCCGGCGCGGCCCTCACCCTGGCCATCACCATCCCTCACCGCGTACTGGGTTTATACCTGGGGTTTTTCGCCGGCTTTCTGATGTATCTCGCCAGCGCCGACATCCTGCCCAAGGCGCATACCGGCCATCAAACTCCGCTGACGCTCGTTTGCACGATCGGCGGCGTGCTATTCATGCTGGCGATCATCGTGGCCGCCTAGTTATGGTCGACGCCGGCCTCTATCCGGAGGCCGGTCCCGGCGTCATTTCTCCGGGTCGATGGGTTGTCAGGCAGCGCGGGGCAAATCGCGCGGTGGGCGTGCCGCACTGCGTGATATCGGCCGGCTCGCGGCGGGAATCCAGCCGACGACGGTCAGATACACCCCGATCAGGGCGACGATCGCCGTGCCCACCTGCCACCACGGCGAGATTCCAACGGCGTTGTTACCCAACGACAAATAGGCGTGCGGGAAGGCCATCAATGCCACGCCCTTGAAGGCGGTTAGCCATCCCAGCAGCGACACGATAGTCGCGGCGGCACCTCGCCAGTAGGGATGCAGGACGATGACGACTAGACCCATCGGCAGCACGAATGCGCCACTGACCCAGGGCCATACCGAGTCTGCGTCGAACTGCGCCAGCAGTGTGCGCATGTAGGAGGCACGTGACACCATCGTGAGCGCGGCAACGATTAGATAGGGCCCGAGCACACGGGCGAACAGCCTTGTGCGGGCCAGGATCTGCGGTGACGAACTCATGGATGTATCTCCCGTCGGCGGGCGTCACCGGAAGAGATGACGCTGGTGTTGACATCGTCGGGATCCTGAAATCCCATGAGTCATTCGACCGCTTACCGCGGCCCAGCGATAGAGACTGACGTCCTGTCACCGTGGGACGTTGGTCACCGGATGCGCGACCTTCGATCCGATGTGGACACAGACGAGGAGGACAGCACCGATCGACATCAGCCGGCAACGCACAGTGTGTGGCATCAACTGTGATACCACCTTGGCGAGGTCATTCCAGGTGCGGTCGTCATTGAGGCCAAGGGTATGCGCGATGCTCCAGGCGAGTGGGATGTCCTTGAGATGGGCCAGGCCGCGCCGCCGTTGCCGCCCCCACCGCTGTCGCCGCCGCCGACCGCTCTCCCGATAGGTTAGTGCGATGACAACCCAGATCCTGCTCGCTATCGCCGCGGTTGCCTCCGTCCTGGTAACCGTCTGGCTCGTCCAGCGGGGGGGCCGCAATCGCTGAGGGTTGCCCTAACTGGAGGGGCGCGCGACGGCACCGGGCTGGTGGGGCCACTTGGTCATCGCCAGCGTGACCGGCTGCCCGGAGGATAATTAAAGGTGGATTTCGGGCTGAAAAGCTGACGCCCCGGCCTACTGAACGACGCTTGAGGACACCAGGTCCGACCTACGGTGGCTCAGTGCCCGCTTATGTCATCCTGTTAGCGCACGGCGATATTCGCAGTCATGAGAGGTCTAAAAAATGGGGATCTTCTCGCCACTGGGCCGCAGCGGCCTACAGCACGCCCGAGTTACGAATATCGATCCGTCCGTCGATCCAAAGGTGATGATCGATGCAATGCGCGGCGAACGTCTCTATGCGTTCCTCGGCTTACTCATTGGCGCGCTGGTCATCGGCTCCGGCATCCTGTTGATCTTCCTGAATGTCGCGGGGCAGGTGGACCTCACCTTCAACGTTGGCGGGAATGAATCAAAGCTCAACACCGCAATCGTCGGCATTCCGATGGCTATCGTTGGGGCTCTGATAATTTACTTCACCCGACTAAAGATGATTGTCGGCAAAATTAACAACACCGACGCTTAGCATTGCTCTGGCAGCAGCGGATCCAAGACAGCCGCTACGCCAACCCGTTCGCGCCGAATAGCAGCCTGGCGATACCGCCGATTCCGCCCACGTCGCCCAGACCGCCATTGCCGCTCCCGCCGGCGCCGCCGTGGCCGATCAGCCGGGCGGTTGAATGCGGATCAGCGCGACGCCTTGGCGGCTTCGCGCTGAGCCTTCTCTTTCACGTGGGTCGAGCAGCAATGCCCCATATCGCAATGGTAACGGTCGCTGCAATCATGCGAACAATAAACTGATGCGGCCGGAAGCCACTCCGGATCGGACAGGTCACGCCATCGTTCGTTCGGATCGAACGTGTGGCCGCAATGTACGCAGACCTTGACCTTGGTCTTGGTAGCCATGCAGGTCAGGGTACGCGCCATGGCCCTAAATCGGTATTGGTTTCATCGACGGCACGGCGTGCGTGTCCCCCCTGTTGAGCGTCGCTTTGTGCTGCCCGCACGCGAGTGGCCCGTCTGGCGTCACGTCGTCGCCTAGCAAACTGATCAGATCGCGCACAACGAGCGGCGCGACTGCGGCCCGGGCGGGCGGCGCGGCTCCGAGCGCGACGGCGCACCGCAGGAATTAACTCGGCAGCTGTGGCGTTCGGCTAGCGGTGGCGCACACGACCAGATGTCTTAATATCAGCTCATCGAGCATTCCTCATCGGGAGGCACGGTGTTGACGATCCTCAGGCGGGCATGGGTTCCGCTGGTCGTGGTCGTGGCACTGATCATCGGCGGCGTTGCAGTGGGACGACTCAACGGCGTCTTCCCAGGACCCGGCTTGCCCAAGCCGGATCCCCGGGATGCGACCCCGCCGTACGCGGCCAAGACTGCCATCTACGAAATCCTGGGACCACCCGGGACGACCGGCGTCGTCAACTGGATGGATGCGGAGTCACTACCGCAGAAGGCCAGCTTCAACACATTGCCGTGGTCGACGACGATCGTCGCCGAGATGCCCGGCATCTTCGCCTACGTCGTCGCCCAGGGTGACGGCCCCTCCATCGGCTGCCGGATCACCGTCGACGGCAAATTGGTCGATCAACAAACTTCTCCAGAGGCCCAAACACATAACGCGCAGGTTTCCTGCTTGGACAAATCCGCGTGACCGACAACGCCAGCGACACGGACAAGATCCCCGTCGCGCAGCGCACCGAAGTTGAGCACAAACCGCGACTGGCCCGCACCATCCGCGTCCTGGCGCTGCCGATCGTCGTGATCTGGCTGCTGATCGCGGTCGGCGTCAACGTCTTCGTCCCACAGTTGGAGAAGGTTGCCGAGGACGTCTCAGTGCCGCTCTCGCCATCCGACGCGCCTTCTGTAACCGGGATGAAGCACATCGGGCAGAAATTCAAGGAGTACGACTCCGACAACCTCGTCCTGGTGACCCTGGTCGGTGAGAAGCCGCTCGGCCAGGACGCTCACCAGTATTACGACGATCTGGTCACAAAGCTCCAGCAGGACACCCAACACGTCGAGCACGCGCTGAATTTCTGGGGGCAGCGATTCACGTCCTCGGGTGTCGAGAGCTACGACCACAAAGCCGCCTACGTCCAGGTCAACCTAAAAGGTGACCAGGGCGGGGCCGTCGGCGACAAGTCGGTTGACTCGGTTCGCAAGATTGTGGAGGATTCGAAGCCGCCGCCGGGGGTGAAGGCCTACGTTGCCGGTCAGGGAGCCCTGACCGACGACACGATCGTTGTCGGCAACGCGAGCCTGGCCAAGATGACGATCATCACCATCATCATCATCGCGATCATGCTGATGTTCGTCTACCGATCCATCGGCACCGTGCTGCTGACGATGGTCATCCTGTTCGTCGGACTGGCCACCGCCCGGGGCGTGGTGGCACTGCTGGGCGAAACCGGCATCATGGGGCTGTCGACCTTCGCCGTCAACTTGCTGACCGCACTGGCCATCGCGGCTGGTACCGACTACGCGATATTCATGGTCGGCCGCTACCAGGAGGGCCGCGAACGGGCCCTGGACCGTGAGGCCGCCTACTACGACACCTTCGCCGGTGTCAGCAAGGTGGTGCTGGGCTCGGGTCTGACGATCGTCGGGGCGCTGGCCTGTCTGAAAGCCACTCGGCTGCCCTACTTCAGCTCGCTGGCGTTTCCGTGCGCGGTAGGTCTGTTGGTCGTGGTGGCCGCCGGGGTGACCCTGACGCCGGCGCTGATCGTGGTCGCAAGCGGCTTCGGTCTCTTCGACCCGAAGCGAGAGTTCAACTACACCCGCTGGCGCCGCGTGGCGACGGCCATCGTGCGGTGGCCGGCGCCCATCCTCGCTACCTCCGTCATCCTGGCGATCGTCGGCGCCCTGGGCTTGATGGGCTTCAACCCGCGCTACAACGACCTGTACTACCTGCCGCAGAGCGCGTCCTCGATCCGCGCCTACACCGCGGCCGATCAACACTTCACCCAGGCCCGTTTGAATCCGGACCTTCTGATGATCGAATCCGACCACGATCTGCGCAATCCCACCGACATGCTGGTCCTGGACAAGATTGCCGGAGCCATCTTCCATGTGCCCGGCATCGAACGGGTGCAGAGCATCACCAGGCCACTTGGCCCGCCAATTCAAGACGGATCCATTCCGTTCCAGCTCAGTGTGCAGACCGCGCCGATCCGGGACAACCTGAACTACCTGAAGGACCGTGTCGCCGACATCAAAAAGATCACCGGTTTCCTCGACACCCAGATTGCCCTTTTAGAGCGCCAGTACACGGTGACCAAGCAGCTCGCGAATGCCACGGACGACAGCTCGAAAACCACGGGCGACACGGCGGCGATCACCGACGAAATCCGGAACCATTTTGCGGATTTCGAAGACTTATGGAGACCGATTCGCAGTTACTTCTATTGGGACAAGCACTGCTTCGACATTCCGATCTGCTGGTCGCTACGAGCGATCTTCGACGCCCTGGACGGGTTCGATAAGCTCGCCGAGCAGTTCCACATACTCACGAAAGACCTCGGCGACACGGCTAGAGCCACGCACGAACTGCTGGCGATTATTCCTGAGAATATCGCCGTCTCGAAGGCGATCCGGGATACGACGCTGACCATCTACAGCTCGTTCGACAGCCTGATCGATCAGTTCGACCGGCTGACCGACACGAACGCCGTGATGGGCAAGTCCTTCAACGACTCTCAGGTGGAGAGCCTCTTTTACGTGCCGCCCGAGATCTTCAAGAACCCGGACTTCCTGCTGGGAGAGAGCTTGATGATGTCGCCGGACGGCAAGGCTGCTCGCTTCATCATCACCCATGCAGTGGATCCGGCGACGACGGAGGGAATCGCGTCCGTCGATCAAGAGCGCAAAGCGGCCAAGGAGGCGCTGAAACTCACCTCGCTGCAGAACGCCGACATCTACCTCGGCGGTACGGCCGCGACGTTTTACGACATCGCCAACGGCGCAGAGTACGACCTGATGATCGCCGCGGTGGCCTCGATCGTGCTCATCTTCATCATCATGGTGATCGTCACCCGCGCTTTGGTCGCTGCGGCCGTCATCGTCGGCACGATCGTGATGTCGCTGGGCGCCGCCTTCGGGTTCTCGACCCTGATCTGGCAGCACCTGCTAAATTTCCAGTTGCACTGGGTGGCAACTGAATTCGCGCTAATTGTACTCTTGGCGGTGGGGTCGGATTACAACCTGATGCTGGTGTCCCGGATCGAGGAAGAGATCGGAGCCGGCCTGAAAACGGGACTCATCCGCGGCATGGGTGTTACCGGCCCGGTGGTGACTGCCGCCGGTGTGGTGTTCGCCGTCACCATGGGCACGATGATCACCAGTGATCTCCGGGCGATCGGCCAATTCGGCACGACGATCGGCATCGGGCTGCTGTTCGACACCTTCGTCGTCCGATCGTTCATCACGCCGTCGATCATGACGGTGATGGGACGCTGGTTCTGGTGGCCGAAGCGGGTACGGGTCCGCCCGGCCAGCCAGATGCTTCGGTCCGTCGGGCCGCGCCCGCTGGTTCGTGCACTGCTGTACCAGCCGCGGCACGCGGTCCCGCCGGATCCGCAGTCGTAGCACGCGGTCTGCGGTAAGTTTTCGGTTCCTGAACTGCGGTTATATGAGTGGAGCTAAGGGGACTCGAACCCCTGACCCCCACACTGCCAGGGTGAAAGCGACTGTTCTGGTCCGTTCCGCTGTGTCTACAGAGTGGCCATCTGTACAGCTAGATGAGCAATTCTCATGCTGATGTGTCCCACGTGTGTCAGCGGGTTGTCGCGTGTCTTAGGACATCGCTAGGACACGACGGACACGTGTTCGCAGTTTCTTGGCCCCTAGTTCTACACTCGGCCCCACGGCCTGAATCGAGGTTGATGCGGGTGATCGCGATCGCCGCTCTGGTGGCCTGCGAATCGTTGTCGATCTCGCCGGCCAGGTAGCCCAGCGCCATCTCGGCCGCCTTACTCGCCGCCGGTCGTCGGCGACACGGAACGTCTACAGGTACGATTACCTGTAGACGTTCCGTTTCATTTCCCGGAGGGAGGTGGCGCTGGTGGATGCCCTGACGCCGAGCACTGCGGCGCAGGCCGGCCTGTCGCGCAGCGCGCTCTACCGCGGCGCGCGTGCTGGTCGCTTGGACCGCATCGCCCGCGGTATCTACCTGCCTGCGGAGGCCTCGGCTGCCGACTGGGATCTGCTCGAGGCCGCGACACGGCGCCCGGATGCCACGATCTGCCTGATCTCCGCGCTCGCCCATTACGACCTGACCGACGCAATCCCCGTCGCGCTGGACGTCGCGATCCCCCGGGGGTCGAGGACACCGGCGAGCACGGGTGCGATCGCATGGCATCAATTCGACCGGGCCACATTCGAGATGGGGCGCGAAGAGATCACGATCCCGGGATCGGATCAGACGATCGGGATCTACTCGCCTGAGCGGTCGATCGCCGACGCGTTCCGGCTCCGTGGCGGGGTCGGATACGAACTGGCGCGCGACGCGCTGCGCGAATGGCTGCGCCGCGGTGGCAAACCGGCCCGGCTGATCGAGATCGCGTCCCGCCTACCGCGGGCGAAGTCCCCGATCCTGCAAGCATTGGACATGCTGGGGTGAGCGCCGGCGACGCGGTGTTCCGCCGGATCCAGTCTGTCGCCCGTTCCGCAGCGGCCAACAGCGGGACCGGCGCACCGACGCAGGAGTACCTGATTCGGCACACCCTCGAATCGTTCCTGGACCGACTCACCCGCACCTCCCATGCCGGCGACTTCGTCCTCAAGGGCGGGGTTCTGCTCGCCGCCTACGGGGCACGGCGCCCGACGAAGGATGCCGACTCCAACGCCATCCACGCTGACGTCACCGCCGAGCATCTCGCCCACGTGGTCCGTGACATCGCCGCGACCGACGTCGATGACGGTGTGGTGTTCGACCTCGACACGATCAGCGTGCAGGAGATCCGCGAGCAGACCGACTACCCAGGCCTGCGTGTACGGGTCGCCGTATCGATCGGACCATGGAAGGGCGCCGCGGCCTGGGATGTATCCACCGGAGACCCGATCATTCCGCCTCCCCGCGAGGTAACCATCGACCGGATCCTCGGCGACCCAATCACGCTCCTCGGTTACGCGCCCGAGACCACCATCGCCGAGAAGGGCGTCACCATCCTCGAACGCGGCATCACCAGTACCCGTTGGCGTGACTACGTCGACATCGTCGCACTCGCCCGCCACGGCGTCGACCCCGATGAACTGCTCCGCTCGGCACGGGCCGTCGCACGCCACCGCGCCGTCACCCTCGAACCCGTCGCACCGCACCTGGCCGGTTACGGCGCAGTCGGACAAGCGAAATGGGCCGCATGGCGCCGCAAGGAACACCTCGAATCCGCCTGCGAGGCGAACCTCGACGACCAGATCACCCTGGTCGCCTCCTACCTCGATTCCGTCTTTGCCCTCGGCCCCGAATAAACTGAGGCAACAGTCCCAGTCAGAGGCGCCTGCCGAGCATCACTTCGCAGGTCGAGTCGGAAGCGCCGCAGCCAGGTAACTGCCGCCGGACCGGTTCCGGACTGAACTTGGCGTCGTGACGGCGAACGCCGCCGGCAGCTGTCCCACCGGTGACGGGACCTCTGGGTTATGAGACACGTACCGGGAGTTTTGCTGTTCTCGTAGGGTCTTAAAACCGCAGGTCACGACTGGTGGGGCGTCCAACAGGTGGCACCACATCCTGCCCATTCTCAGGGGGTTTCGCAGAGTTTGGTGACCAAATCCGTGACCAAAAAGTGACGCGCTAGGCGCTCGCAATGGCCGGGGCAAGTGCCATGACCAAGAACCGGCGAGCGACTCGTCGACAATTGGTGCTGACCACGGCACTCTCGGACTGGTGCGCCGATAACACCCTACCCCGTCAGCCACCTATAGCAGCTGATACCGGCCTACGAGCGCGAATCTTGTTGCAAGGCCTTGCCATAAGCCCTTAACGATTACATCCGTCACTTCGACGACCACCTGCAGATCGCCCAGCTCGGTGGATCTGTGCAGCAGCGCGGTCGACGTTACCGGGCTAGCACAGAACTACGTCGGTTTGCCCATCGGCAGTCGGCACGCGAACCCACGCAAGGGCTAAAGAATAATGGCGCTGGATGCAAACGGGTAAGTCCGCGAATGTCACTTCCGCTCAATGAGACCGTCGGCGAGTTCCGCCGACAAGTCGGCGGTCTTAAGCAGAAGACCGGCGACGATGGCGGCGATGTGATCCTGTGTTGTGTCGAAATCCCCGCGCAGCCAGCCGGCGATGACTTCCATCGCTCCGCTCACGAGTGCATAGGCGGCCATCTCGGAATCGAGATGGTCAGCCCCTTCATCGGCAGGCGCGTTGATGAGCGCCGCCATCGCGCGCGCGATCGCGCGAGCACTTTCCAGCCGCGCGCGCTGCAGTACCTCCGAGGTGTGGGACCGAAGCAGTAGTTGCACGAGTCTGGGATCCCCTGTGAGAAAGTCGAGCGCGGCGATGGCAGTGGCGTGCACTTGAGCTCGAATGTCTGGGGCGGCCGTTTGATTCGCAGCATTGACCGCCTCGAGGCCTCTGATGGTCCCGTCCTGAACGACCGCCTCGATCAGCGCGTCGGCGTCGCTGAAGTGCTGGTAGAAGTAGCGGTCGTTTAGTCGGGCGCGTGCACATACCGCCCGCTTCGACACTCCACGCGCGCCGTCCTCGGCGAAGAGGTCGAGTGCTGCCTCCATGAGGGCGGCCCGTCGAGTTGCGCGTCGCTCATCGGCAGCGACACCTCCATACGTCCGACTTGCCGCCCCCATGGAAACCATTGTGACCGATCCCTATCTCATCGCTTGACCCGCACGTACTTTTGGTGCAGTCTGACTCCAGAATACCTTTTGGTGCAATGCGCACGAGACAGTCGGCACTCGGAACGGAGCTCCCATGTCGGTTGATTCACCCGATGTGTCGGTCGCTGCGGTCACCGCTTTGATCGCTCCCGTAGGTAGGTTTGTTGATGCCCGCGGCCAGGCAGTTGCCGACCGATTCGAGCGCATCATGGGTCGCACATTCACCGCGATGTTCGCGCCTGCACTCTTCGACGAGATGATGCATCCCGCGGTCTCGGCGTCACTCGTGGACACCGACCGCATTCGAGCCGACCCATTCAACCGCGACGACGCACTGCGGCGTCCGACCAACTAGCTTTCTTCTCCCACAAGGTGGACCGTCAGAACGAGATGGAGCGCCTTGTGCGGCTACATCGAGACCTCACGGGCGTTCAGCCCGACGGCAAGCGTTATAGCGCCTTGAGTCCTGAGCCCTGGAACTGGAACCTCATCAGCATCTTCTTCATGCATCGCGGGTCTTCATCGCGGTCGGCGGCGAAAAGCTCAGCCCGGCAGACGATCAGGCGATCTGGGATCGTTTCCGCTTCATGTGCGAGGGCCTACAGATGCCGGGCCGCGCCAGGCAGCTCACGGAGCGTTACGAAGACCTTTGCGCGTACTACGACCGCATGGTCGACGAAGCGCTCACGCATACCGAGAGTCTCGACATCGTCATCGACGCCACGCTTCGACCAAAGCGTCCGGAATATGTACCTTCAATCTTCCAGCCGCTGTTTACGCTCTTGGCACCGGCCATCGGGCATCTGGTCACCATCCTCGGATTCGGCATCATGCATCCGAAGGTGCGCGCGATCATCCCCGTCCTGGACTCGCCGACATGACATCGAGTTCGCCATAGCGACAAGGCTGCTGCGCGTCGCCTACCGCAGGTTGCCGACTCGGCTCCTGCACACACCGCTGGCTCGCAACAAGTGGGAGTACGACCGTCTCGTCGCACGTTATAAGGGACTCGGTTTGACCTCATTCACACCGGGTGCCGTTGAGACCTACGGGCACTGATACGTGACACCCCGAAAAAACGATCACACAAGAGATTTCGCGTCGTGACGGGACCGCAATCGGTCGATCCTGACGCCGCACAGCCGGTGACGTCAAGCGGCACTGACCACCTGCGGCGGCTGGAGATGCTGGGATCTGCATTGGCCGGCCGTCCCATCGCCGTTGAGCACGCGGGTTCAGGCGAACCCGCGTGGACCGACGGTCAGACCGTCTATGTGGACGCTGATGCCACGGCGCGAGAGCGACTTTCAGCGCTGGCCGTGCAATCCAGCCTGATCGCGGCGGGCAGTCTTGGCGCGGAGATGGCGACCAAGCTGGTCCGCCGGCCCAACTTGGCTCGTCGATACCTCGCGATCGAAGGTGCCCGAGCACTGCAGGTGAACTCGCTCCTGTTACCGGCTGCCTTGTCATCGCTGCTCATGGCGGAGCACTACCCACGAGCCGCGTCACCTCAGGACTCCTACGAGATTGCCCGCACCAGTGAGCTCATTGCGGAGCCGCCGCTACAGTTCGGCGTCATCCACCCGCGGAAGCTGCTCGACAAAGAGCGCGCGTCACAGAGGACAAGCGAAGCGAACGAACACATTCCGCGCAAGCAGCAGAACAAGCCCCTCGAAGAGTTCGATGAAGACGCTGACGATGGCACCGACTTCGACGACCCGTTCAGTAGCCCGGTCGGCGGGAGTGGACCGATGGGCAAGCTCTTCGCCAAGTTGACGACCTCCGTCCGGAAACTCAGCGGAAGTGGGCCGCCCGGCTCGGACTCCGCCACAAATCGAACCCGCGCCGGAGTGCGCAGCGTCAATGCTGTCTTTAGCCGCACCCAGGCCGGAAGCTTCGAAGACGAACCGGGTCAGTCCGACGGATACAAGTACCCGGAATGGGACCTGTACAAGCGCCAGTACCGCCAGGATTGGTGCACCGTCCGCGAGTCGATCCCCGACATCAAGCACCAGGTTCCGACCACATGGTCGGACTCTAGGCTCCGTCGACCGCTGGCACGCCTTGGTGTCGGCCTCCAGCCCTGTCACCGCCAGCCACAAGGCGACGACATCGACATCGACGCGGCCGTGGAGGCCCGAGTCGAAGCGTTGGCGGGATCATCGCCGGACGAAGCCGTTTACGTCGACACGCTCCGTCGCCGCAGAGATCTCGGTGTTCTGGTGCTTCTAGACGTCTCCGGCTCAACGGCAGAACCGGGCACAGTGGGCCGCACCGTCCATGAGCAGCAACGCGCGACCGCAGCGGCACTGGTGGACGCGCTTCACCACCTTGGCGATCGTGTTGCGCTCTACGCGTTCGCATCCCAGGGACGTTCGTCCGTCAACGTCATGCCCATCAAGAAGTTCGACAGCCTACTCAACGCATCAGTAATGAACCGCCTCTTCGGTTTGGTTCCTGGCTCCTACTCCCGGCTGGGCACTGCCATCCGTCATGGCGCAGCCGTGCTAGAGGAGAGGTCGGGTACGACGCGACGCCTGCTCGTCGTCATCTCCGACGGCCTTGCCTACGATCTCGGCTACGAACGCGACTACGGCGCCGCCGATGCTCGGCGCGCGCTGGCCGAAGCGCGGCGACGCGGCACAGGATGCCTCTGCCTCACAGTCGGCGCAAGCACAGACGTCGCAGAGCTGCGGCGCGTCTTCGGCTCTGCCTCGCTCGCGACCATATCTCGACCAGAGAAGCTCGCGGAGATCGTGGGACCCCTGTTCCGTTCGACTCTGAAGTCTGCAGAGGCGCGCCGACGACAGAGCCAGCGCAAGGTTCGGGCGCTTGTAGTGACGACCCAGAGCTCCGGTTTTCAAGATCGCTTTCAGCTCTTCAAGAAGCTGATCACGCAATCGACACTCACAGCCCGCCCACCAACCGACTCCGGCGACATTAGCGACAATGAAGGGGATCTTCACCAGTGACACTGAATGACACCATCAATGGCCTAAAGACGGGCCGGTGAACCAAACCCGGCGGTACTACGTCGGAGTCGGCGACGAAGAGCAGATCTTCAATTCCGCCTATCGGGAGGGGGCTTCGATTCCCGAAGGGGCCATCGGCTGCGGGAAGACACGATCGTTGAGGCGATGGTGCACGACTCGGTCGGCCATTGACCACCGTCGCCTGACCACGCGACCTCACTGCTCGACTGGTCGGTCGCCTCCTGCTTCGCGGAGGTGAGACCGAGAGCGGGCTATGGATCTGCTCATGCGAGCGGTGCGCGAAAGGGCGCGCAGTCCTGTGCCATCGACGAAGCGGTCGAGGCCCGCAGGACACGACGGTCGGCTTCATCCGCTCTGCCGACCATCGCCGGAGAACTGCCGATCGAGCGCCTGGGAATCACACCGAAGGCCGCTCCAGGGTTCGGTCTCGTGGTGTCCTACAGCCCCGGAGACCAAAGTGTGCTCAGGATCTCAAGGGACTCACGCGCCAGCGGATGGGTAGCCATCGAGTTCGGTTTCCCACAAAAGGACGTCGAAGAGAAGGTCGTCGCCGCGGAGGCCGGCATCACCCTCGAACAGGCCAGTGAAC